>JAXMBQ010000022.1:0-98139 GCA_046349815.1 Pirellulales bacterium
CGACCTGAAGTAGGGAACAGCAACCCCTGGATCAGTTTGATCGTGGTCGATTTTCCGGAACCGTTGGGACCGAGCAGACCGAAGATCTCCCCGCGCCGCACTTCGATATCCAGCGCCTCCAATGCCTGAACGTTCTTGCGGCCCCAAAAGTCGCGGTAGATTTTGCCGAGGTTTCGCGTTTCAATGATGATGTCAGACTCAGCCGTGGCGGCGGATGCCGGACGCTCGGCAGTGGCGACTGCACTCATGTCACAGATTCTCTGCAGATGGAAGACTAGAAGAAGAACGAGGAACTTGTCCCCTGACATACGCTCGAATAGCCGTCGGGGTTCACTGCGTGCGAACGGGTGGTTATCTTCTCCTTCACACGTGTCGAAGCGAATGGTTTTGCGCCTGCCGGCTCGAAATCCGGCCCTGCCGACATCCGGCTCAAAAGAGTTTCCGGTTCCAGAGAGATAATGAAGAATATCAAGTTGAATGGAACGGAGCCTGAGCGGGATTCGGTGCAGGGTTGTAGTGCTCTCCCGGATTACGAGCAGGCGATCGCCTACCTCTACCAGCGTATCAACTACGAAAGGTCGGGGCATGCGCCGTACTCGGCCGACCACTATCGCCTCGATCGTATCCGCTCGCTGCTACGGCACTTAGGCGACCCCCACCTAGCCGCCCCCGTGATCCACATCGCGGGGACGAAAGGCAAAGGCTCTACAGCTCAGTGGATTTCCGCCATGCTCCAAGGCTGCGGCTATCGAACTGGACTCTATACGTCTCCCCACCTGCTGCGGCTGGAAGAGCGTATGCGGGTCGACGGAAGAATTTGCTCTCCTGAACGGTTGGTTCACCTAGCTGCACAGGCACACCGCGCGGCCGAACTGGCCGAAGCAGAAGGAGCCGGGCGAGCCACCTTTTTTGAGCTGACAACAGCCATGGGATTCTTGCATTTCGCCGAATCTCAGTGCGACGCCGTTGTTTTGGAAGTCGGCTTGGGCGGCCGCTTGGACAGCACGAACGTTTGCAGTCCGACCTTGTGCGTACTGACAACCATCGGCTTGGATCATCAAGCTCAACTCGGGAACACGATAGAAGAAATCACATGGGAAAAAGCCGGAATCATGAAGCCCGGTGTCCCCGCCATCACTTCAGCTCGAGATAGCAAGGCTCAAGCCGTCTTCGCCGCTCGTGCAGCAGAAGTGGGTTGCGAGCTACGAATGATCGGCCGCGACTTCGACGTTCATTGGCAGCCGAGCATTCCCCAGCTGAGTATGCCCGACGAATCGAATACAGGGCAATCTACAAACGGACCGCACGCCGCGGTGGCTCGCTTTCAACCCAACTATGCAGGATCTAGCCTGGGGATCGACTGGCCGATCTCGATGCTGGGGAGACACCAAGCGGACAATTTGGCCGGTGCTCTAGCGGCAATCGACAAACTGACTGAGCTCGGCTGGAAGCTCCCCGTGAAAAACATGCAACGAGCCGCTGCCGAATTGTCACTCACGGCTCGCTTGCAGATCGTTTCGCGACGGCCTCTGTGCATTCTCGATACAGCCCACAACCCCGATTCGATTTCCGCAGCCCTGGCCGCATTGGATGACCACTTTCCCGACCTCAATCGGACGATTGTTTTCGCATCCAGCCGAGACAAAGACACCGAAGCGATGCTGCAGCTCTTAATCCCGCGCTGTCGGCGACTGATTTGCACACAATACCAAAACAATCCACGCGGCCTACCGCTGGCAGACCTGATCAGCATGGCCGAGCGCATTCGCGCGACCCCCGGCACGAGCAATTGCGTCCTGACATCCGTCCCCAATCCGCTGGAAGCGTGGAATTCCGGGCTTGCAAGCCTGACGGCAAACGAGCTCCTGTGCGCGACCGGTTCATTCTTCTTAGCGGCAGAATTATTGTCCGGTTTTGCTGCAATGCATTCCACTTAACATGCGATTGGTTAGAATAACTCGCCATAGGATGTCACAGCCTTTGCCTCCGATAGAAATCTGGAATCCTTTCCAAGTTTTGCATCAATCGGTTTTCTAACTGCAAAGTGCTGTGTGACAAAGTTTTCTCGCCACGGATGCACTGGAACAAGGCTCCGGCAAAAGCGGGTTTGACCCCTGATTTGGTGGTCGAAAAAGCGACCTTGGCCTTGCATTATATTATCGACATATCGCCGCCTTAGGATACTTTCCGCTCGCGGTCGAGAAGTCCAAATTCATCAGGTACTATCTTTGCTATGAGCGATCACGATGAACCTGTTCTTACTTTAGAAGAACTGCTCGGGCCGATTCCCGATGAAAGTTCTGAGGAAGAACACCAGACAGAGACATCCTCCGCATCAGGCGGATATGTATATCGCGAGAGCGATTCCTATAAACTTTTTCCGACTGCAACTCCAACTACGAGCGACTCCGTGAGCGACAAGACCCCCAGCAAATCCAAACGCATTCGTGAATTTTTGGAAGCCAATCCCGACGCACGCAATCGTGATGTCGTGGAAGCGTTGACCGAATTCGGCATCACCGCGGCCGACGTTTCCAATGCGAAGGCCCAGCTCAAACGAAAAGGGACTCCGGCCAAGCGAGGTCGCCCTGCCGCAGCATCGGAATCCGGCAGCGAGAAGAGCTCGGCACCGGCCGGGGGACCAGCCGCCGCCATCGGCATGAATGAAATCGAAGCGGCCCTCAACTTCGTTCGCCAAATGGGCTCGCTGGACCGAGCACGACAGTTGCTGGTGATCATTCAACAGATCCAACAACTGTAAAAAATGAAAAGTGACTGCTGTCCACCGTAGCTGCTGTCGCCATAGTAGCTGCTGTCGCTCCGCGCGGCAGCAGCCGTAGCGATTGAGTCGGCCGCTTAGACTGACTTCTTAATCAACAACGTCTCCACGTTCGCATCGCGAAGACAACACCCGTTCTTTCTTCATGATGTGTTAGTGCTCGTCGCTCGACTTCGCTTCTGAATTCGTTCCTTCAGCGGCCGCATGGCGGGGCCAATCGACTACGTTGGACATACGTTCAGAGCTGCTGTATGACCCGTCGCGAAAGCGGCTTGGAAGTTATATCCGCCGATCGGACCGTCGATGTCGAGCACCTCACCGGCAAAGAACAGGCCGCTAACCAGTCGGCTCTCCAGCGTCTGCGAATTGACTTCACTGCGGCATACACCGCCGGCAGTGACTTCGGCTTTCGCATAACCACGAGTCCCCGACAACGGAACTGCTAACCGCTTGAGCCCTTCAAGCAGACTGAGCCGCGATTTCTTGGCGAGCTCGGCGATCTTTACGTCATTGCTAGTCTCAGCTCGTAACGTCAAGCATTCCAGCATGCGCTTGGGAAGTAAGTCATGCAGCACGCTTTGCAGACTTCGCCTGCCGTTGCCGCCGGCTGCATCAAACAACTTTTCACAATCGGCTGCCGACATATCGGGCACAAGATCGATCAACAACTGTGTCTTGTGCGGCTCTTCATATGCCGCAACCGCACCGGAAACATTCATCGCACCGGGACCGGAGAATCCGAAGTGAGTCCACAAAAGATCGCTGCGACTTTGATGACGCGGATCCTTTCCGATCTTTACGCCGGGAATCGACGCAGTCACTTGTACATCGGACAGCGTCAAGCCTTGCAGCTCATGCACCCACACAGCCGGACTGAGCAGCGGGGTGAGCGCCGCGTGAGTCGGCTCGATCGTATGCCCGAATTTGGCCGCCCATGGATAACCGTCGCCGGTCGTTCCACAACCTGAATAAGAAAGTCCGCCGGTACACAGAATCACGGCGCGCGATCGGAACTCGTCGCTCTCGGTTTTCACGATCCACGATTCATCGTCTTTGTTCAAATCGTGTACGGCGACACCGGTTTTCAGCTCGGCACCGGCTGCGGTCAGTCGACGCACAATCGCATCGCGCACATCGAGTGCTCGATCGCTGACTGGAAAGACTTTGCCGGTCTCTTCGACTTTCGTTGCGACTCCGAGAGCGTTCACTTCACGGACGACGTCATCCGGCGAAAGATTGTGCAGCGCGGGCTTGAGAAAGCGACCTTGCTTGCCGAAAGCTTCGATAATGCCTTCGATATCGCAATGGTGGGTGATGTTGCAGCGACTGCCGCCCGACATCAAAATCTTCACACCCGGCTTCACGTTCTTTTCGAGCACCAGCACCTTCAAGCCGCGTGCGGCGGCAGTCCCGGCAGACCATAAGCCCGCTGCCCCGCCGCCGATTATGATGACATCCCGCATGCTGCCTCTGTTGCTTGTCCTCGGAAGGTGACGACAATAATTGTTCGGCTGTTGCGATGCAAACGAATGCGACACGTTCGCGAAACACTCTCGAACGCGAATCGCTTCTGATAGTGACGACCGACTGCCGAACCACCCTCCGCCACTCCCGCCTGTCAGAACCGAAGATCACCATGATAAACGGAATGCTCCGTTCTCTCACGAACATTTTGTACGGTTGTCGCTCCGCCGCTTTCGTTTGCCGACTCGGTACGGTCAGTCTCGTATGCTTGACCGCCTCGCCGTTGACGGCTGCTGATGTGGACTTCGACCGGCACATTCGACCGTTGCTCTCGGATAATTGCTTCAGTTGTCATGGTCCCGATGCAGCTCAGCGCAAAGCAGACCTGCGATTGGATGATCGCGATGCAGCCGTGAAGGCGGGTGCATTCAATGACTCGGCGCCTGCAGACAGCGAGCTATTGAAGCGCATCCTGTCGACCGATCCTGAGAAGATGATGCCTCCTCCGGATGCACGCAAAGTACTGACGGAGGATCAGAAGAAACTGATCAGCGATTGGGTTCAAGCCGGCGCGAAGTACTCACGACATTGGGCTTTTCAGCCGCCGGTCCGCGCCGAAGTTCCCGTGGGTTCCCATCCGATCGATCATCTCGTCGGTAAGAAACTCCAAGACGAAGGACTGCAGTTCTCTTTAACCGCCGATGCAGCGACGCTTGCCCGTCGCCTGTCCCTGGATCTCATCGGCCTTCCTCCGGATCCGAATGATGTGAAGCGATTGACTGCGGACAACTCGGCGGCCGCATTCGACGGATATGTCGAACAACTTCTCGCTTCGCCCCACTTCGGTGAACGCATGGCGCTCAGTTGGCTCGATGCGGTCCGGTTCGCGGACACGATCGGCTATCACTCGGACAACCCTCGAAACATCTATCCCTATCGCGATTACGTCATCGCTTCATTCAACAGCGACAAACCTTTCGATCAGTTCACGGTTGAACAAGTCGCCGGCGATCTGCTTCCCGATCCGACTCAAGACCAACTGATCGCATCGGGTTTCAATCGCCTGCTGCTCACAACCGAAGAAGGAGGCGCTCAAGCCAAAGACTACGAAGCTCGCTACATGGGCGATCGCGTTCGAGCCGTAGGTACCGCATGGCTGGGTGTGACCATCGGATGCAGTCAGTGCCATGATCATAAGTTCGATCCCATCACCATGCGAGACTTCTACTCGATGGGCGCCTTCTTCGCCGACATCGAAGAAGCGATCATCGGCAAGCGAGAAGACGGACTCGTTGTTCCCTCACCCGATCAATCTCGCAAGCTGCAGCAACTGAAGCTCGTCGCCGCGCAGCTCAAGACCGAATACGAAAGCGAACATCCGCGATTGGCCGATGCGCAGGCCGCTTGGGAAATGAAACAAACAGCACTGGCCGAAGCAGAGAAGTTGTGGAAGCCTCTCGCGCCGCGCGAAGCCAAGTCAGAAGCAGGATCGGTTCTCACCGTTCAAGAGGACAAGAGCGTCTTGGCAGGCGGCCCCCGACCTGACAAAGACAACTATGAAGTCGCATTGCCGATCAGCGAAGCAACAGCCGGCATCGTTGCCTTGCAACTGGAGGCAATCCCTCACGATTCACTCCCAAGCAAAGGAAGCGGTCGCGCAGACAATGGGAACTTCGTTGTCTCTGAAGTCATCATCAAGATCCGCCGCGCCGATGGAAAGATTGAAGACGTCGCCACGTCCGCAGCTCGCGCATCGATCGAACAGACCTTCGCGGCCAACAAGCATCCCGATAAAAAATGGTCGGCCGCTTCGACCATCAAGAGCGACAAGAAAGCCGGGGATCGGGGCTGGGCAATTCTACCGGACGTGACCAAACCGCAACGCCTGCAGATCACTTTGCAGAGTCCCCTTGCGGCCGCAGCAGGTGACGAGTTGCTGGTCACGATCAAGCAACAACACGGAGCCGGCGGACACACGGTCGGTCGCTTCCGACTCTCGACGACCGATTCGACGACGGCGCTCGAAGCGCCGCTCGGCGACGCATCCGCGGAAGAGCTGTTGGCTATCATTCGCAAGCCCGCTGCAGATCGGTCACCGGAGGAGCGCACGAAAATCCGCATGGCTTTTCAATCAGTCAGTGACGAGTTGAAGACGCTGCGCGAACAATTGGCCGCGGCACAAAAATCGGTTACCGATTACGAAGCTTCCCTGCCGCGCACGTTGATCTCCAACTCGATGGCCAAACCGCGATTGGTTCGCATTCTGCCGCGAGGCAACTGGTTAGACGAAAGCGGCGAAGTGGTCTGCCCCGCCCTGCCGCAGTTCTTGAATACGACGTGGGATGCACGCGATCGAGCTCTCAATCGACTCGATCTGGCTCAGTGGCTGATCGATCGTCGCAATCCACTCACTGCCCGCGTCTTCATCACTCGACTCTGGAAACAGTTCTTCGGTATCGGACTGTCTAAGAACCTTGACGACCTCGGAGCTCAAGGCGAAGCACCTGCTAACCAAGCGGTGCTCGATACGCTGGCTGTCGAGTTCATGGAGAGCGGATGGCGGATCAAGCACATGGTTCGCTTGATCGTGAACTCCAAGACATACCGTCAAGCGTCGCAGGCCGATCCTCAGCTCTTGGCTCGCGATCCCGAGAATCGGTTGGTCGCGCGACAAAGTCGTTTCCGCCTTCCTGCAGAGCTTGTTCGAGACAACGCACTCGCGATCAGCGGCCTACTTGTGAAAGACATCGGCGGCCCGAGCGTTAAGCCATATCAACCCGATGATTACTGGGAGAACCTCAACTTCCCGCCTCGAAAGTACGGAGCAGATCAGGGACCTGCCCAGTATCGACGTGGACTCTACATTTGGTGGCAGCGATCTTTCGTCCATCCGAGCATGCTCGCCTTCGATGCTCCGACGCGCGAAGAATGTACGGCAGATCGACCGCAGTCAAATATTCCTCAGCAGGCGCTCGTGTTACTGAACGATCCCACCTATGTCGAAGCGGCCAGAGTCTGGGCGACTCAACTTGCCAAAGACACTGCGTCTTCCGTCGAGACTCGCGTTCAACAAGCCTTCACACACGCAACATCGCGCGTCCCGACAGCCGATGAGGCTCGTTTGTTGATCGAATTGTTCGAACAGTCGAAGAAGGCATTCGCTGCAGATGGAGCCGATGCGACGGCACTGCTGAAGATCGGACAATCAGCACCGCCGGCCGATGTCGCAGCCGCCGAACTCGCCGCCTGGACGCAAATCACTCGAGCCATCCTCAACCTGCACGAAGTCGTAACCCGAAACTAACTCCCACTACTAACTCCTACTCAGCGCAGCGGTTATCGTGCTCGTACTCGACCCCCGAGAGACGAATCGAGTGCGAGTCGGAGCAGGAAAAAACGGAAAGAGAATAACGAGCCCCCGCTATGAGTTTTGAACTCCCCTCCGATCCGACAGCTGCAGCTCGTATGCTGTGCCGTCGCACGTTTCTTCGAGGCAGTGGACTCGGCATCGGCTCGATTGCACTCGCTTCGCTGATGGGGCTCGACCGCGCCCAAGCCGCCGACGCAACTGCTGCGGGATCGGCTGCTTCGCTCATTCAGCATCATGCTCCGCGCATCAAACGAGTCATCTGGTTGACGATGGCGGGCGGACCTTCGCATCTGGAAACGTTTGATCACAAGCCGGAGTTGGCTAAGCGTGACGGCCAGCCGATGCCGGAGAGCATGACCAAAGGTCAACAAATTGCGCAGCTCCAAGGTCAGCCGCTGAAATGCTATGGACCTCAGACCACCTTTGCCAAGTTCGGTGAATGCGGTACCGAGATCTGCGACCTCTTTCCACAGATCGGCTCGGTCGCGGACGACATCTGTTTTATTCGCTCGATGACGACTGACGCGATCAATCATGACCCGGCACATATGTTCATGAACACCGGTTCGCAGATCGCCGGCCGCCCTTCGATGGGAGCCTGGGTACTCTACGGACTCGGCTGCGAAGCGGTTGACTTGCCCGGGTTCGTTGTATTGACGTCACTCGGGCAAGGCGGCCAGAACCAACCCATCGCAGCTCGCCAGTGGTCGGCCGGGTTTCTCCCCTCTCGTTATCAAGGCGTTCACTTGCGAGGCCGCGGTGAGCCGGTCATGTACCTGCAGAATCCGGCAGGTATCAAGCGCAGCGAGCAGAAGGCGTTGGTCGATACGATCAACGCGCTGAACTCGCAGCGGTTGCAGGCTACTGCAGATCCGGAGATCACCACGCGAATCGCGCAATACGAGATGGCTTTCAAGATGCAGGACAGTATCCCGCAACTGATGGATGCGACGGCCGAAAGCGCTCAAACATTTGACGACTACGGATGCAAATCAGGCGACGGATCGTTTGCAGCCAATTGCTTGCTGGCTCGTCGACTGGCCGAACGCGGAGTGCGTTTCATTCAGCTCTATCATAAGGATTGGGATCACCATGGCGGAGTCAAGAACGGTGTGGAGCTGAAAGCGAAAGAGATCGACCGACCCTGCGCGGCTCTCATTCGCGATTTGAAACAGCGTGGTATGTGGAATGAGACCCTGATCGTTTGGGCAGGCGAGTTCGGACGAACACCGATGTCGCAAGGGGGCAGCGGACGCGATCACCACAACAAGGGCTTTACGATATGGATGGCCGGCGGTGCGGTGCGCGGCGGACTGAGCTACGGCGCGACCGATGAACTCGGTTATGCAGCCGTCGATAATGTCGTATCCGTCCATGACGTCCACGCGACCATGCTCCACCTACTGGGTATCGATCACTCGCGATTCTCCGTGAAGTTCCAAGGGCTGGACGCACGCTTGTCCGGCGTCGAACCATGCCGAGTCCTGCACGACATTTTGACTTAACCTTCAGTCTCAACAGCTCGTCCTGACAACGAGGTACGGATGCTCAGTTCGCGTTATCGAGTCGTAGGCATTTCATTCGAGCACATGCACATGGGTGACAACCTGCGCATGGCTGCCGAACATCCCCAGTGCGAAGTCGTCGGCGTATGCGATGCGAGTCCCGAAAGGATGCAACGCGTGATCGCCGACCTCAGCCTCCAAGGCGACGCTGTATTCACGGACTGGCAACGCTGTATCGATCAAGCTCGGCCCGATCTGATCGTACTCTGCCCCGCCACGGGTAATCATGCGTTATGGGTGGAGCGGTTGGCTCCGTTCGGTTTGCCGATCCTGATCGAAAAGCCGATGGCCGCCTCGTTGGCCGAGGCGGATCGCATGATCGAAGCTTGCCGCAGGCACGATGTCCGCTGGGCGATCAACTGGCCTCTCGTTTGGGTTCCGTCGCATCGCACGGCCAAGCGCATCATCGACGAAGGCCGCATCGGCGAGGTGATCGAAGTCCACTACTACGACGGAAATCGCGGACCGCTGTGGCATACGGCGGGCAAAGTCGAGATCAGCCGCGAGGAAGTCGAGCGTGAGAAGCCGCAGAGTTGGTTCTATCGCAAGTCGACAGGCGGCGGCTCGCTGCTCGACTACCTCGGCTACGGCACGACTCTCGGTACATGGTTCATGAACGGCGAAAAGCCGATCGAAGTCACGACCGCAGTGTATCAACCCGAAAGCCTGGAGGTAGACGAGCATTCGATTACGATCGCCCGTTACCGAAAAGGGTTGAGCAAGTTTGAAACGCGATGGGGAACGTTCACTGATCCTTGGACTCATCAACCGCAACCGAAGTGCGGCTTTGTTCTTGTCGGTACCGAAGGGACGATCACTTCGTACGACTATGAACCGACGATCCGTTTGCAGACGCGTCAACATCCCGAAGGTGAATCGATTCCTTCGGATGCACTGCAGCGCCGCATCAGAATCCGATCCAAGCGATGATCCACAGCCTGGAAACCGACACGCCGATCATGGGACCGCTCAGTCCCGAGATCAGCCGCGTCGGCCAGCAGATCGTCGACACGGCTGTCCTAAGCGCCATGAACAAACGCACGGAAAAGCTCTTGCCGTAATCGGCGCAGCACTGCATCTGAACACTCGTGACGTAGACATACGGACCATCGCTGCTCGTCGATTGACATCAGCGTAACCAGCATATGAATGATCTGCAGCGCACAGCGGCCGCGCCTCTATTGATCACTTAACGACGGTTCCGCGACGATACAACTTGGAAGAATATCGGCTGACAAAATCGTGGCGCACACTGTCAAGAACGCTTGACGAGAAATGTGGAAAACTTGTCAGAAACTCTCGCGATCTCTCTTTTCTTGCGCGCAAAAAAATGTCATGATGCGCGACCATGTGGATCGCCTGTTGTGGAGCGATCAAGTTTTGAGGGATCATAGTTGTTTGAGGAAGAACATGGCCAAGAAAGCTGCTGCGAAGAAGGCTGCTCCTGCTAAGGGCGTCAAGAAGGCTGCTCCGAAGAAGAAGGCTGCCAAGAAGTAGTTAGCTCGCAGATAACGAGCACTTCCGAAACCGCCGGCAAGCTCAGTCTCTGTCGGCGGTTTTTTCGTAGACACTCGGCAATTTGATTCGTAGTCGCTCAAAGATTCAGTTCGCAGACACTCAGCGGTTTGGAATGAGGTCAGCGACCGAAGAGCTGATCGTGCGACAAAGCGCGTCGAGATCCAGGTCGTCATCGTCATACCCGAACGGTTCTTCGACGTGTTCGGCGACGACTTCCAGACCGAGCATGAAATAGGCGGTGATGGCAGTCAGCGGCATGGTCCACCATCCAAAATCTTCAGCGATTCCCCAGGGAAATGTGAATAAGAAGATCAATACACATTGCCTGGCGAAGATCCGATATGACCGCACGATGCGCGTCCGCTGAATGCGTTCGCAGGCCCCGCAGATGTCCATGAATCGAGCCGCTTCTGCGTCGAGCACGCGCAGCTCATCACCATCGATCTTGCCGCTCTCTTTCCACTTACCGAGCATCCGATAGAGCTCGGCGGATATCGCCAGCGGATGATGATCCCAATCCCCTTCGATCCGGTTGTGTCTGAGAATCTCGGCCGAGGCCGGTTCTTCGCGCAGATGCATCTTCAGAGCGATCGCAAAATCGCTCAATAAGTTCTTCACTCGCTCGAGATCGTCGTTTTCCAATCGCACCAACCGCGAACACTTCAGCGCAAAGTTGCGTGACGCGTTCACCAGGCTTCCCCACAACGTGCGAGCTTCCCACCAGCGTGCGTAGGCAGTGTTCGTACGGAAAACCAGCAGCCAACCGAGAATGAGCGACAAAGCGGCATGGATCTGCGAAGGTGTATCCGCTATGTCCTTCCACGGCGAATGCTCCTTCCACATCGGCAAGCAAGAGTAGAGACCTGCCGACAGCGCGAGAAACAACACTTGCGAAAGCGTGCGGCCCGAACGAAAGATCTCCGTCAACGAAATGGGCACGACTATCAACTCACTTCAAATGGAACGACCAAACATCGCTTCTGAACCGCTCTAGCCGTCGAGACTGTATTTCAGCTTGCCGGCTACCCACACATGTACGGCTCGGCCGGACAGCGTGTGACCGAGCAGCGGCGTATTGCGACTGCGAGACCGTAACTGCGACGGCTCGACGGTCCACTGCCGTGCAGGATCGATCAACGTGACGTCGGCTGCCTTTCCGGGCGTCAATGTTCCCGCATCGATGTCGATCACGCGTGCCGGTTGCACGGAAAGGCATTCGATGGCTCGCGTCCAGCTCAAGTGACCGGGCCGGACCAACCGAGTGATCAGCAGCGACAGCGCCGTATCGAGCGATGTAGCGCCGAACGGTACGTTGTCCAGCTCCTGCATCTTCTTCTCGAGCGATCGAGGCTGGTGTCCGGTGGTGATCAGATCGATCGTCCCATCGGCGAGCGCCTCGAGGCAGGCGTTGATATGTTCCCGGTCTCGTAACGGCGGATTCACTTTGAAATTCGCATCGAAACTGCGGAGTTCGGTGTCCTCGAAACACAGATTGAGAATGCGCACGCCGGCGGAAACCCGTGTATCGCGTCCTTTGCTGCGCCGCAATAACTCCACCGACCCCGCCGTGGAAATGCTGCTCAAATGCAATCGTCCGCCGGTCGATTCGAGCAAGCGCAGATCGCGAGCCGTCGCCAGGTCCTCCGCCTCGGTCGGCATCGGTCCTAGACCTAAGACAAGCTGCGTGAGCCCTTCGTGCATGACACCGCCGCGCGTCAGGCTGGGCACTTCGGGTCGGTCGAGAATCGGACGTTCGAACATCAAGCAATACTCGAGAGCTCTCTTGAGCAATGCGGTATTCTCGAGCGGTCGCGGTGAATCACTGAGCGCTACAGCACCGGCTTCCACCAGCGAACCGATCTCGGACAGCTCTTCACCGGCTCGTCCTTTACTCACACATCCGATGACATACACGCGACATCGATCGGCCCTCGCCGCCTTCTGACGCACGAACTCAACAGCCGCGGCACTGTCGATCGGCGGACTGGTATTAGCCGTACAAGCGATCGACGTAAATCCGCCGGCCAGAGCAGCCGCCGTTCCCGTCGAAATCGTCTCGTCTTCTTCCAGTCCCGGTTCACCCAACTCCGAACCGAGATCCACCAGACCGGGAGTAGCGATCAAGCCGCGCGCGTTCACGCGTTGCACGTCAGCCGGCACGTCTCCGTCGAGCGGATCGAGCGCTGCGATCTTCCCGTCAACGATCAGCAAGCGCCCTTCGCGATCGACATTGTTGGCCGGATCGATAATGCGCGCATGCTCGATCAGCCAACTCGGATCATCTTCGACCAGGTGACTCATGCTGAAACTCCGTTGCGGCGACCGACCAGCAACCACAAGGCTGCCATACGAATCGCAATACCGTTGGTAACTTGCTGCAGAATGACCGAGTGCGGACCGTCGGCCACTTCCGGAGTGATCTCCACTCCGCGATTGATCGGTCCCGGTGCCATGATCAAAATGTCCGACTTGCTGTGCCTCATCCGCTCCGCCGTCATCGCATACAGCAGTGCGTACTCATGAACGGAGGGAAACGGCCGCGTGGCTTGGCGCTCGAACTGAATACGCAGGAGGTTGAGCACGTCGCAGCGAGGCAGAATCTTGTCGAGGTCATAGGCCACTTCAACTCCGAAACGCTCCCACTCTTTAGATACGAGCGTCGCGGGACCGCAGACGATGACGTGCGCTCCCAGCTTCTTCAACCCCCAAATATTGGATCGCGCCGTGCGACTGTGTGCGATGTCGCCGACCAAGGCCACCGTCAAGCCTTGCAACGAACCACGGTTTTGACGGATAGTGAGAATATCCAGCAGCCCTTGTGTCGGATGTTCATGCGGGCCGTCTCCCGCATTGAGCACGCTGCAGTCCAGGTGTCGAGCGAGCAGATGCGGAGTCCCCGGCGCACTGTGACGCACGACGACCGCATCGACCCCCATGGCTTCGATCGTCTTAGCCGTATCGATAAACGTTTCCCCTTTGGCCACCGACGAACCGCTCGAGGAGAACTCGATCGTATCGGCCCCGAGCCGTTTGGCGGCCAACGAAAAACTATTTCGCGTTCGCGTGCTATTTTCGAAGAATACGTTCGCGATCGTGCACCCTTTGAGCAGCGTCAGCTTTTCGGTGCTTGCATTGAATGCGGCTTGCAGTTGTTCCGCCGTGTCGAGCAGCAGCGTGATCTCTTCGGCCGTGAGCCGTTCGAGGTCGAGCAGGTGGCGATGCTGCCAGTGCACTGGATAGTCGGGCACCCGAGCACCAGTAGTCGGGGCTGTAGCCGATCCGCTCATGGACAGCATCTCCGCTTGCAAGAAAAACGGTCGAACGGAATGTCAGCGGGTTCGATCAAACCCGCCGCTTGGGATACTCGAAACAACCGCGGAGATTGTAGACCAGGGACCGTCAGCGCCAACCGTAGGGACTGCATAGCTGCGGAGAGAGTGGGGGACGTTCTTTCGCTGAAGCGAAAGACGACTTTGGGCTAATGGTGCCTCGAGCGAAAGGCGGTTTGGGCTGATTATTGGGCGTGGGTTTTAGCTACGTCGCGGAGGGGTTTGGGGAGCGGGAAATGGACTTCTTCCTTGCGAATCACTTCCTCACGAACCTTGGCCCCGAACCGTTCGGCAAGCCAATCAATCACGGCTTGCACGACTGATTCGGGCGCACTGGCACCGGCTGTGATGAGCACGATTTCATGACCCTGGAACCACTCAGGCTGAATATCTTGCGAGCCGTCGATTAAGTAGCCGGGCTTGCCGGTTTCCGCGGCAAGCTCGCGCAGTCGCTGACTGTTACTGCTGTTCTGGCTGCCGAGCACAACCACCACGTCTGCTTTTCGCGCCAACGTACGTACAGCCTCTTGGCGATTCTGAGTCGCGTAGCAAATGTCTTCTTTGGGCGGACTATCGATCCAAGGAAATCGCTCGCGCAGTCGATTGATGATCCGCGTCGCGTCATCGACCGACAGCGTGGTTTGGGTGAGATAAGCCAGCTTCGTCGACGGATCGAATTCAAGCTGATCCACATCCTCGGTGTTTTCGACCAACAGGATCGCTTCAGGAGCTTCGCCCATTGTGCCGATGACTTCATCGTGCCCTTCATGCCCGATCAGAATGATCGTGTAGCCCGCTTTGGCATACTTGATCGCTTCCAAGTGAACTTTGGTCACGAGAGGACAAGTCGCATCGATGGCGAACAGACCTCGCTCTTGCGCGATGCGGCGAATCTCCGGCGACACGCCGTGCGCCGAAAAAAGGACGGTCGCTCCTACCGGGACTTCTTCCAGCGAGTCGACGAAGACGGCTCCTTTTTCGCGAAAGGTCCGTACGACATACTGGTTGTGCACAATCTCGTGATAGACGTAAATCGGCGTACCGAAATACTTGATCGTCAGATCGAGGCTTTCGATCGCCATGTTGACGCCGGCACAAAATCCTCTGGGTGCAGCCAGTATGATATCCATGTTCTGTCCGATAGTTCTCGCCTTGAAAAAGGACGATCGAGCCGCCGACTCGCCCGACCTCATTATGTCGAAAGCGACCTAAGTGTGGGACGGCGCGAATGGAATTTTTCCGATGAGCTGAGCGAGTGGGGCCCCGGCGGATCGCGAACCGCACCTCTCCCTACGCTGCGCGAAGCATGCGAGTACACGCAGTATGTCGCCTTGACTCACTACGAGAATTTTCATGTGGCCGGACTGCTGCTGCCGCGCGAACTGCGTCAAGATTTCTACAACGTCTATGCCTATTGCCGTTGGTCAGATGACTTGGGAGACGAAATCGGCGACAGCTCGCAGTCGCTCCGATTACTCTCCTGGTGGGAAGAGGAACTCGATCGCTGCTTCGCCGGTTCCGCATCACACCCGGTCATGATCGCTCTTCATTCAACCGTAAATAAAATCGGTTGTTCACCGCAGCCCTTCCACGACCTACTCTCTGCCTTCCGCCAGGATCAGTCGGTGACTCGCTACGACACGCGCGACTCCCTCGTCGATTACTGCCGACGCTCAGCCGATCCGGTCGGACGACTGGTCCTTTGTCTCGCCGGTGTAACCGTCGACACGGAGATGTTACGCTTGAGCGATTCGATTTGCACAGGACTGCAACTGGCTAACTTCTGCCAAGACATGCAGCGCGACGCAGCCGGCGGTCGCATCTATGCGCCGCGCGATCTACAGGCCTGTCATGGTGTCACCGAATCCATGATCCTCGCGCAGCAAGTGACCGAGCCGTTGCGAGCGATGCTGCGCGAATGGACCATGCAAACTCGCGAGTACTTCGAAATCGGCAAACCGCTTGAACGCATGGTCGATGCAGCCTGGCTGCGCAGCGATCTGCGGTTGTTTCGCACCGGCGGCTTAGCAATCTTGGATGCCATTGAACGTTTCAAGTTCGATGTCTGGACGCGACGACCGGTCGTCAGCAAGTGGAAGAAAGCAAGCCTGCTGTTTTCAGCCTTGATCGCGGGTCGCTTGCGCAGATGAACGACACGGAACAAACGCGACTCATTGAAACTTCCTATCGTTGGTGCCGCGACACTGCGGCGCGCAGCGGCAGCAGCTTTTATCGCTCGTTCCGTTTGCTCGACCCTTCGGCTCGCAACGCCATGTTCGCCCTCTATGCCTTCGCCCGCATCACAGACGATATCGGCGACGGCGAAGGTTCGTTCGATTCGAAACGTGCGAGACTCCGCTGCCTGCGAGCATCTCTCTCTCGTCGAGGCAATTCGCCGGAGGCCGAGACCGCGACGCTCGCTCATCTCTGGCCGGCTGTTCACGATGCGATCGATCGTTATGCGATACCTATATCGGTGCTGGAGGAAATCATCGACGGTGTCGAGTTCGATCTCCAACCGGTCCGCATCGAGAACACCACGCAACTGGATCGCTACTGTTATCAAGTGGCATCCGCCGTCGGGCTCGCCTGCACCCATATCTGGCAAGCTCGCCCCGATCTCTCGCGACAAGCCGCCGTCGATTGCGGATTGGCATTTCAATTCACCAACATCGTGCGCGACGTTCGCGAAGACGCCGCACGAGGTCGCATCTATGTGCCGCTTGATCTGCTCGCGCATCACAGTTGCTCACCGGACGCATGGCTGGCAGGCAGACCGGACGGCGATTGGAAAGGTGCAGTGCGCTCGCTGATCCAACGAGCTCATCGACTGTATGACTCCGGTTTTCGTACCATCGAAGCTCTGCCGCCGCGCGGTGCCGACATGTTCTCACTGATGTGGCACAGCTATCGTCGATTGCTTGACGTCGTCGAGGCTGATATGGATCAGTTATGGAGCACCCGTCGCACAACTCTCGGCAAACGTGACCGCATGGCATTGATCATCAAACACTATTCGCCGCTCAGAAAATGGTTTCGCTCGCGTGGCTGATCCAACGATTTCTTCATCACCGAAACACATCGTCGTCATCGGCGGCGGCCTAGCCGGATGCACCGCTGCGCTCCAAGCGGCTCGTCACAATGCACAGAAGAATGCGCAGACGTGTGCGACACAGCCGGTTCGCGTGACACTGCTCGAATCCAAATCGCGACTGGGTGGACGAGTCGGTTCATACTTCGATGAGGAAACCGGGCAATGGATCGACTACTGCCAGCATGTCGGCATGAAATGCTGTACGGCATTAAGAGAATTGATCGATGAGCTCGGTTGCCGAGATGCTTGGCAGGAAGTCTCAGAGCTGCACTTCTACGGACCGGGAAGGGAATCGAGAACGCTGCGAGCTCTGCCGCTGTTGCCCGCGCCGGCTCACTTGGCATCGTGGTTATGGGGATGGCCGGGTCTCTCGTGGCGAGATCGCCTCGGCATCGCGCTGGGCATGCATCGACTGAATCGATTAAGGCTTGATGCAACGAACGCAGAGCGGCTCGATCGCACCTCGGCGCTGGAGTGGCTCAAAGCACAAAGACAGTCGGATCATGCACTGGATCGATTTTGGAACACGGTGCTTGTCAGCGCGCTGGGTGAAGAGCTGGCTCATGTGAATCTGGCCGCGGTCGCCAAAGTGTTTCAAGACGGATTCCTACGCCGCCGCGACGCCTTTCATCTCCTCGTTCCGCAACGACCATTGAAAGAGATCTTCGGAACGGAGATGCACGCAGCCCTCGAGCGTACTGGAGTGAATGTGCGATTATCGCAATCGGTCCAGCACT
Organism: Pirellulales bacterium; assembly: GCA_046349815.1. Classification (GTDB taxonomy): domain Bacteria; phylum Planctomycetota; class Planctomycetia; order Pirellulales; family Pirellulaceae; genus Aureliella. The sequence continues at coordinate 17,857 of JAXMBQ010000022.1, forward strand.
TAGAGTGGAACGAAGGGGACACGGCCTCTGCGAGGTGCACCGCCGTGATTACCTCCGGCGGTGAGAGAATCGAAGCGGATCGCGTGATCCTCAGCGTTCCTTGGTTCGCAGCGGCAGAACTATTGCGAGATGCACCAGGCGGATGGTCGGAGCTCGCGGCCGGATGGCGATCGATCAGCAGTTCGCCGATCAGCGGCGTGCACACGTGGTGGGACCGCGATTGGTTGCCGACTCCGCATGCAGCATTGGTCGGTCGGCTGTGCCAATGGATTTTTCCCGCGATCGGAGATACCGCCGATCGAACGCAAACGTATTATCAGATCGTGATCAGCGCTTCGCGCAGCCTCCCTAAAGATCCCGATGAACAGCGGCGAGTCATCGTCGAGGACCTCGGCGACGTGTTTCCGCAAGTGAAGGCTGCCAAGCTGATGCGATTGAAAGCCGTCACCGATCCGCGAGCCGTCTTCTCTGTGCGCCCCGGAACCTTCGCGCTGCGCCCGAAGACATGTCCTGTTCCCGGAAATGTTCAACTGGCCGGTGATTGGACTCAGACCGGTTGGCCTGCCACGATGGAAGGAGCCATCCGCAGCGGCCGAGCCTGCAGCGAATCCTAATGATTGATCCATTCGATGAATCCGTGCCACGCAGAAAGATACCTCGTGACGAGGCTCCAAGCTCGTGACGAGGCTCCTGCCCTCTTTTCCCTACAAAACTCATTCGTTAAAGATTGTGAGGTACACGTCGCGGTATGCTTCCATTTTTTGAAGGCCGCGCCAGAGGGTTTCGGAGCCTGGGGATCGGCCTGGGCGGTGGGAGTATCCACCGGCTTGCGCGACCATAAGAATGAACTCAGCCATCGTCGGCGGCTTGTCCGGCAACTTGCGTGTCTTTTTCTGACCATGTATAGGGCTTTCCATTCAGCCGCCGAGACGTATTCACTGCAAGGAGCTTCCGGCGCACTCTGGCTGCCATTTTCAGCTCTTCGACTCGGAACGCTGCGATGTACATCAACGCCGCAATTGTTTGTAATGCGGATAGCGATTCGTATTTCAGCTTTTCGATCCGCATACCTGACTTGAGCGTTTTGAACAGCACCTCAACTTGCCATCGCTTCTTATAAAGCTCAATGATGCGTCGAATCTCGTGGAGCTCATTGATCGGCAGTGAAGTGATCAACACCCAGCGAATCGCCTCTTCGTCTTCCGGCGGCGAGAGTTCTACCGCTTCTACAACATTGAGCTCTACATCAGGAAGGCGTTCGCCGGGACGTCGCAGGCCTTACAGCGTTATTGTCTTGGCTCGGACACTCACAACGGCCTGTCGTGCAGGCCGTGCCTGGCGACGAGCCCTCGTCTCGCCGCTGATCAATGCCTCTCGATCGCCGACATCCACAACTTCTTCATACAGGACCGACAGCTTGGACAGTAAGGTGCTGAGCTTTTGAGGTTCATCCGATTCATCTGAAACAACCTCTCGATCGCTCGCTCCTCGGATGATGAAGTGATGGTTCGGCGCTTGACCTTCTTTCTCCAAGTAGATCTCGTGGATGTCGCATTCGCTATCCGCGACGTGAACGAACTGCGTATTCGGATGGAGCATGGCCAACTGCTCACTGCTTTGAAACATCTCCAGCCAACGGGAGCTTTCTTTCAACGAGAAGTCAGTGACTCGCCTATCCTTAGCTCGTTGCTTGCTGGTTTTGTCTTTCTCGATTTTTTCGCGAATCCACTGGACTTGATCAACAATCCCCAGCGGAATCCCGTTTTCTCGCACGGCATACAGCGGATGCCAGAAGTATCCGCAGCTTGGAATTGGTTTCCAATACACGCACCCTGACTTGTAGTGTAGGCTTCGTGAGATCAATGACCGTTGTGTCCTGAATGGTGGCAACGGTATCTCCGTCCTGAATTCGCCGCAGCGTTGCATCACGATGAGCACTCATGATTACTTCCGGCCAGTATGCTCGGAATTGGCGAACCGATAGGTCGCTTCCAAAGCCGCATTATCTGCAAATGCCTGCGGAGTAGAATCTGGGCATTTCACCAAGTGCTCGAGAATGTATATCGCTCGATCATTCCTCCGCTTGTGCCCGAAATCCAATGTGGCGAGTTCGTTCCGTTCCCAACTCAAAGCTATCAATCCGTTCCCGGCCCATCCCGTGAAGCTCACTTTGCCGAGCAATTAATACGCTTCACGTTTTGTAGGGAAAAGAGGGCTCCTGCCTCGTCACGCACTGCCGGCGAGGCTCCAGCCTCGCCGTTCAAATCGCAGTTGCACTTCATCAACGCACACCGTTGCAGGTGTTGGTCGCGCTGACCGGGTTAGGATCAATTGAGGACAATTGATCTACACTTCTGATCGGCACTTCTGATCACCATCGGACTAGTCGACGTGAGGCAGCTTCGAGGCTTCCGGTGTGACTTCCTTCAAGTTCGGAGTCAGATCAGCCTCCGCTTGACCGGTTGCCCACTTCAGCGCGCCGACGAATAGTGACTGGAAGGATGGATGTGCCCAAACGTCTTCGCGATGGCCCATCGATGTGTAAAAAACTCGGCCCTTGCCGTGCTTGCGAATCCAAGTCGCCGGATACGGCGGTCGATCGTAATCGACATTCTTCATGCCGTTCGTATCCTGCACCAACAGCACATGCATGTCGGAAGCAAAATTCTTCAGCGAGTACCACTCTTCGTTGAGCGCGAACCCGTCACCTGCTTTGTCGAGGCCGGGGAATTTCGAGTCGACAACTTTCATCTTCGCTTTTTGCTGTTCGCCGTGACGAATGAACTCGCCGCCCAGCATGGCGATGTACGGATCGAGCTCCGTTTGATTGGCAAACGCTTTGCCCTTCGAGTGGAACGTGTCGCTGGCGCAATGACTGCCCAAGAACCCCTTGCCGGCGGCGACCGCGTCGAGCAACTTCTGCTTGCCGGCCGCTGAAATCGCGGGTTGTTTATCGAGACCGACTTGAGTCAAATCGCCGGTCGTGAAAAACAGAAACGCATCGTAGGAGCTCAAGTCGCCGTCGAAGACAGTGCCGTCCTTCGTGCTCACGAACTCAAAACCGGCCGGAGCAGCGAACTCATTCAGCATTCGGGTCGCATAACACGGAGCATCTCCGGTTTGCTTGACGACCGAGTGCTCGAACGTGGCCGACTTGTTGTAAAACAGAATCTTCTTCTTGGCACCGTTCTGTGCAGCCGGCAAATGACGAAAACAAGCCGCGGCCGCAAGCAGTGCAGCACCGGCTTGAACAGCTTCGCGACGATTCAACAACGTCATGGTGTTCCAACTCCGAAGGGATGAGGCGGGTAACAATCGAGGAAGCTCTCGATTATAGTCCAAGCCGCACTGATCGTCGCGCAGGGCAGACTATCACGAAAGTCACCGCTCGCTAGAGTTATCTTTCGCCAAAGTTACCTTTCGCCAAAGTCGCCTTTCGCCAAAGTCGCCTTTCGCTCCGTCGAAAGGCAGTCCCCCGATCGCATCGCCAATCAATCAACAACCGGAGTCGTTGCAGCACTACCTTTCGCAGGAGCGAAAGGCGACTCTGACGATTTGGTTACTTTGCGGCGAAGATCGTCCAGCAGCGAATACGCGACCGGAGTTGCAAGCAGACTGATCAACAGCGAGAGAGCTTGGCCGCCGATGATCACTTTGGCCATACTGGCTCGCGCGCTCGCGCCCGGACCCTGACCCAAAGCGATCGGCACCATCGCCGCAATCAGCATGGCTGTCGTCATCAGAATCGGACGCAGTCGAGTGTGATTGGCTTCGATGATCGCCGCTTCTCGCTCGAGTCCGGTGGAACGCAACTCGTTCGTCTTGTCGACTTGCAAAATGCCGTTCTTCTTGACGATGCCGATCAACATGAACAATCCGAACATCGCATACAAATCCATCGGCGTGCGGAACAATAACAGCGACAGCAGACCGAACGGAATCGTCACGGGGAGCGCGGCCAAGATACTGATCGGATAGATCCAGCTCTCGAACTGGGCGGCCAAGATCAAATACATGAATGTGATGCTCAAGCCGAGTGCGACCGCGAAGTAATACCCGGTCTCACTCAACATCTTGCCTTGCCCGCCCATGGCGATGCCGTAGCCGGGAGGCAAATTCATTTCTTCGACCTGCTTGTTCGCGAATTGCACCGCTTCGTTCAAAGAGACTTGGTCGGGATGAGCCATGATCGTCACTGTACGTTGACGATTCAGTCGGTCAATCTGACTCGGCCCTTGCTGTTCTTCCAACTCCGCGAGGTTCGCCAGTTGAACTTGGCCGGCGGTGGGCGAAGGAATCGTGATTCGCTCGAGCACTTCTGCTCCCGATCGATCCGGCTTCTCGGCTCGCAGCCACACGTCGTACTGCTCCATACCTTCCTTATATGACGATACGATCTGACCGCCGACGAGCACCGACAGCGTATTGGCCACCGTGCCGGCCGAGATGTTCAAGTCACTGGCTCGGTCGCGATCGATCTTCACCTGCAACTCGGGTTTGCGCAAGGACAACGTAGAATCGATGTCGACTAGACCGGGAAGTGTTCGCAGTCGATCCTTCAGCTCTTCGGCATACTCATTCAACTTTTCAATCTCCGGTCCTTGCAGGCTGAGCTGGAAGACGCGGCTGTCACCGTTCGCACCGCCGCCGATTGCCGACACGTCCGACACAGCGGTTCGCAGGTCGGGATAGTCTTCAAGTATCCGACGAACGTGTCGCATCAATTCAAACTGTCCGAACTTGCGTTCTTCCAAATCGATCATGCGTAGATAGATCGAACCGCGAGTCACATCCCCCTGCCCTTTCGCCGTACCTCCCTGCCCGATCGATGTGTAGTTGTGTACGATGCCCGGCAACTGCACCAGTCGATTCTCGATCTCGGTAACCACTTCATCGGTTCTCTTCAGCGTGTAACCCTCGGGGGTGATGAAGCTGACCTGAAACTCGCTCTGATCATCGCGCGGCACCAGATTGATCCCTATCTGCAGGAAGATAGGCACCGTCGATAGTACGATCAACACGCAAACGACGAGGGTGACCCAGCGATGACGCAGCGCCCAGCGCAAAGTCCAGCCGTAGCCGACGTCGACGGCTCGGTACAACGGCCCCGACTTCGAACTTGCGTGTGCATGCTGCGGTTCCAATTTCAAAAACCGCGAGCAGAGCATCGGAGTCAACGTGAATGACACGAAGAGGCTCATCACCACGGCAAAAGCGACGGTCAAGCCGAAGCTGCTGAAGAAGCGACCGACCATGCCGCCCATGAAGGCAACAGGCACAAAGATCACAACCAACGAAAGACTCGTCGCGAGCACGGCGAGAGCGATCTCACGCGTTCCCTTGCCGGCCGCTTCCATGGCGCTCAGTCCGTCTTCTTCCATGTGCCGGAAGATATTTTCGTGAACCACCACCGCATCGTCGATGACGATCCCGATCGCCAGAATCAAGGCGAGCATGGTGATGTTGTTGAGCGTAAAGCCCATGTAGGACATGAACAGAAATGTAGGAACGATCGACGTCGGAATCGCGAGCGTCGCAATCACCGTCGTACGCCAGTCACGAATGAACAACAAGATGGTCACCGAGACCAGACCCGCGGCCAGAAACAGGTGGAATTTCACTTCTTCCATCGAGTTCCGAATGAAACGCGATTGATCCTGCGTGAGCTCAACTTGAATGTCCGGCGGCAATGACTCTTTGATGAGATTGAGTCGTTCCTGCACGGCGTCGGAGATACTGACGGTGTTCGTCCCCGACTGCTTCTGCACGAACAGGGAAACGGCATTTTGGCCGTCCAGACGGCTGAGCCCGCGAGGCTCTTCGATCGAATCCTCGGCGACACCGACATCGCGAATACGAATCGAATAGTCGTTACGATTGGCAATCACCAAATCATTGAAACGCTCTGCGGTCGAAACGCGGCCGAGCGTGCGGAGCACCAATTCGCGTTCGCCTTGATCGACGATCCCGCCGGGAATCTCCATGTTCTGATTGCGCAGCGCGGTTCGCACGTCTTCGATCGACAGCCCGTAGGCCACCAAGCGATCGAGATCGACACGCACGTTGATCGCTCGCGATCGCCCGCCCGACATGAATACATTGCCCACACCCGGAATAGTCTGCAGTTGTTCTTGGATGCTGTGCTTGGCAATCTCCGTGACTTCGCGCAAGTCGCGACGACCGGAGACTCCGATGGTAATGATCGGGTTGGCATCGAGGTCGAACTTGTTGACCAGGGGCGTATCGACTCCTTCAGGTAGCGCCGTGATGATCGATGCGATCTTGTCGCGCACTTCCTGGGCGCCGACGTCGCCGTCTTTCTCTAACACGAAGCGCACAATCAGCGTGCTTTGGCCTTCCTTCGTGATCGAGCGAAGTTCGTCCAGCCCCGAAATCGAGTTGATGACTTCTTCGAGCGGCTTGGTGACCGATGTCTCCATCTCTTCGGCGCTGGCGCCGGGCAAGGAAGCCTGAATCGAGACGACGGGAAAGTCGACTTTGGGAAACAAGTCGACACCGAGTTCGAAGTAAGAGGTGATGCCGAGCACGACCGGAATGGCCATCAGCACCCAAGTAAACACCGGTCGTCGTATGCAGATGTCGGAGATACTCATCGTCCAGCCTCGCTCTCAGCAGCGGACGACTTGTCATCGGCCTTCGACGTCGAAGTCGATGACTGCTTGCCGTTCTTCGGCTTATCATCCTCCAGCGTTCGCATGCGCACAGCAGTCCCTTCGGCTAGACGACTTTGCCCCGTGACGACGACCGGAGTACCTGCGGTGAGTGAGGTATCGATGATCTCCACCCAATCCTGCGTCTGTTCGCCGAGCTTGACACGCACTTCGACCGCTTTGTCTTCCTTCGTTGTAAACACTTTGTGAATGCCGGCGAAGGTCACGAGAGCTGCAGTCGGAACGGTGACAGCATCGTCGGCGTCACGAATGATGACACGAGCCTTTGCGAACCCGCCGCTCTTGAGACGACCGTCGCCGTTGGGCACCTCAACTTCGATTTGGAAAGTACGTGTCTGCGGATCAACGGCCGGCCCGACTCGAGCCACGCGGCCTTCTACCGTAACGTCGGATGTCAACGTCGAGACGATTGTCTTTTGGCCGACTTGGATAACCGGCGCGTATTTTTCCGGAATCGACAATCGAAGCTTGAGTGTTTCATCAATCACCAGTCGAAAGATATCGGTTCCGATCGGCAGATAAGCCCCCTCGGTCGCATAGCGGTCGGTAATCGTGTATCGCAGAGAAGGAGCCTTGGAGTCTTCAACACGCGGCACGAAGATCTTGGTTTCTCGCAGTTGCTGTTCAGCAATATCGAGATCGGCTTTCTTGAGCATCGCGGTGGCCGCACCCGCGCGAGCCATGAGCAATTGATTGGCGAAATCAGATTCACCGACAGCCGCATTTGTCTTGGCTTGCTCGAGTTCTTCAGCCGTAGCCGAGCCTCGGTTTTGCAACGTCAACAAGCGCTGATACTGACTCTTCGTCCACTCCGAACGCAACTTGGCGGAGACGACTGTGGGCAGAGCCGTCAAATCGGTATCGGGACGCGGCACGTCAGCGAAGCCCCACTTGGCCAGCTCAGAATTCAAACTGCGTCGAGCTTGTTCGACTGCCAACTGGGCATCGGTCGGATCGATCTCCAGCAACAGTTCGCCCGGTGTCACGTGGTCTGCGAAGTCATGATGAATCTTCGCGACGCGACCGGAGACTTTTGTTTTGATCGTCAGCTCTTCGAAGCCATGCAAGTTGCCGACCGCTTCTACCGCGCGTTCGATTTTCTGCACCGAGACCGGCGCGACCGTAATCGGTACCGCTGAACCATCGTCAGCCGTGAACTTCGTCAGCTCGGGCGACAACTCCAAACGATGATCCTTGTCGGCTCGCAATCCAGCCAGCCAATAACCGACGGCCAGCATCGCAGCCAGTTGTGCCGACCAAAACAAAATGCCGCCTAAGCTTCGGCGCGGCTGCGGAGTTGAAGAGGGCCCCTGGACCTTCTCCATACGTCGATGTTCATCATGGGAAGGTTGGAGATCCGGAACGGTATCCTCTGCATGCGATTCGGGCGAGTTCGCCGCAGGTTTGGTCTTCGTAGAAGCCGACATAGATGCGTATTATCTCGTGATCAGGTGGATCGTGATTTGGATTTACGATTCAGTTCAGGAGCGATGGAAGCCGGAAGGCCGCCGATTTTGCGAAGCAGAACAAGCAGAATGGCTTGCTCTTCTTCCGTGAGCACAGCCAACATTTCGCGATGAAAGCGATTCTTCACATCCGAGACCGACTTGCCGGCGAGCCTACCGGCCGCGGTGAGTTCAAGCTGGATGACGCGGCGATCGGACTTTGAGCGAACACGCTGCAGCAATCCTTTCTGTTCCAGATTGTCGACCAGCGTGGTAACCGAATTAACGGCGATGCCGAGCCGATCCGCTACGGCTCGCATCATCTGCGCACCCGACTCGTTGAGAAACTCCACGACGCGAGTCTCTTGCATGGTTAAGTCGACATGCGGACCGTTTGCCGCCGCCGCATCGCAGCTTTCAAAACGCTGCATGATGCCGCGAACGATCTCGCCGAGTTCAACGACTCGTTTATCCAGCTTCGATTTACCCGCCAAGAATCCGACTCCGTAAACAACCCGCAGGTTCGGGGCTCGCCGGAAAATCACCCGCCGAACGTGATTTTCCCCTCACCGAATAGTTCGATTCCCGAACTATCCTATTTTCGGAGCATTTGCAGGTCAACCGCAAATCTTGCGCAGACTACACTCCCCTCGCCCCGTACTCGGGGATCAGCTTGCATCATTCTCCCCTCGCCCCGTACTCGGGGAGAGGGGCCGGGGGGTGAGGGGCTGTCTTTCAAACGTCCGCCCCCCACAAACTCTCGAATCTTGGCAATTGCAACTCCATCCTCTCGCAAAACTTCATATCCCGGAATTCGCAGAACTCTGTAACCGAGCTCACTAAGAAACTGATCGCGTATTCGATCATGTTCGATTCCTTCGTCCGTGAAATGCTCTTCGCCATCGATATCAATCACCAACATCAAATCGACACAGCAGAAGTCGACGGTGTAAGGCGGAATCGGAACCTCGCGCCGAAACTTGAGACCACAAAGACGACGATCGCGCAGCCACTGCCAAACAGTCCCCGCAAACTCATTGGCACAACGACGTTGCTCGCGAGCAAACTCAACCGCCTGCCTCCCCCGAGCCCGACTCCGTTTCATCCCAAGCACCTCATGCACTTCCTCCGCTCGCCCCGTACTCGGGGCGAGGGGAGATAAAATTGCAAATCGCCATGTTGCTTATTCATCTAACTGAGATGCAACAGGCTCGATGCTTTTGCGATGCTCTTCAACTGCGGATTGGATCTTGGCGATGACATCGGGATGAGCGGCGGAGACGTCGCGCTTTTCGGATGGGTCTCGGCCTAGATCAAAGAGTAGCGGCTGTGCATACTCATCGGGCTTGGCCTGCCCGTAACCGGCCTGCGTGCGAAAGTGAGCCTTCCACTGTCCTATTCGGCAGGCATACAGTTGATCACCTCGATAATAAAAGTAAGGCCGATCACCCAGCGGCTTGCCGCTAACCAGAGCTGACGAAATATCTCGACCGTCGAGCTTGGACGAATCGGTAACACTTGCTCCGGCCATCGATGCGATCGTAGGGAACAAATCCATGCTGCATACGAGATCGTGATTATCCTGCGGCTGAATGCGACCGGGCATCCAAGCAATTCCTGGTACGCGCATGCCCCCTTCCCAAGTGCTCCCCTTCCCTTCTCGCAACAGTCCTGCGCTTCCGCCTTGATCTCCCATGATCAGCCAAGGCCCGTTGTCGCTGGTGAAGAAGACCAGCGTGTTCTCGGCCGCTCCTTCTTTACGCACCGTATCAAGGATCTGACCGACGCTCCAATCCAACTCCTCCACTGCATCACCGAAGATACCGGCTCGACTCTTTCCCTTGAAATCGTCTGACGCAAATAGCGGTACGTGCGGGAATGTATGAGCCAAGTAGAGAAAGTAGGGTTGCTGTTTATGCTCGCGAATGAAACGCTGAGCCTCTTCGGTGTAACGCTTCGTCAATGTGGATTGAACCGCCGGACGCTCGATGACTTCGCCGTCGCGCATCAAAGCCACATTCCAACCGTCGGCCGGCGGATCGGCTGAACCGGAGGATCCTTTCGGCAAGTTGGGTCTCGCATCCATATCGTTTGAATAAGGCAATCCGTACGAGTGTTCAAAACCCTGATCGAGCGGCTGCGATCCCGGATGAATCCCCAAGTGCCACTTGCCGATATGCATGGTGGCATATCCGCGCCCCTTCAGCACTTCGGCGATCGTCGTCTCTTTATCCGGCAAGCCGCCCTTCGAATCGCCGAACAATACACGCCGCTTTCCGCACATGCCATTGCGAATCGGCAAGCGACCGGTAAGCAACGCGGCCCGACTGGGCGTACAGACTTCTGCTGCCGAATAAAAATCGGTGAATCGCATTCCTTCACGAGCCATGCGATCGAGATTCGGAGTGCGAATCGTCGGCGAGCCGTAACAACCGAGATCGCCGTAACCCAAATCATCGGCAAAGAGCACGATGACGTTCGGCCGATCATCGGCCCGACCGCATGTCACTGCGGACAGAAGAATAAACAAACACAATCCGATTCGCAGCATGATGAGAGTTCTCAGTCTGATGGTTATCAAAGGTCAATGACGTTCAGTTGACGCCGGGAATCTTCAGCGGGAAGTTTTCATTGTTGTCGACTTCCTGACGCAACAGCGCTTCAGCCTCAGCAATCAGCTTTGCATTCGCTAATGCCAAGTCATGCGCCTCGCTGCGATCACGGCTCAGATCGTACACTTCCCACGGACCGGGCTGCTTGGTCTTCAATCCGCGACGAAGCAACTTCATATCCCCGATGCGCACGGCGACTTGTCCGGTGTATTCCGGAAAGACCCACAGCATCGGCTTCTTGCGCTCGACAGCCGTCGACTTGCCTGTCATCACCGGCCAAAGACTCACGCCATCCAGCGACTGGCCTTGCGTTGAAACGCCGACTGCTTCACATAGCGTAGGAAACCAATCGGCAAAGAAGCCGGGCGTGTCGTTCACTGCTGCGGCCGGAATGCGACCGGGCAGCGATGCGATCATCGGCACGCGAATACCTCCTTCATAGACGCTTCCTTTGTAGCCTCGCAGATCAGCAGTGCTGTTGAAGAACTTCGGATCGGCACCACCGACATGAAACTCCGGTTCGCCGGGCGCTTCATGCGTTGCACCGTTATCGCTGCTGAAAATGATCAGCGTCGAATCGCGCACGCCGGCTTTATCGAGTGCGCCGAGCACGCGTCCCACGTAACTGTCCAGTTCGTGGATCATGGCCGCATAGGCGGCTCGCGGTCGTGGATGAGGCAAGTAACCGTTTCCGCCTCGATAAACCTTTTCATCCCATGCCTTGGGGAACTGTTCCACTGAGGAGACTGGAGGATGCATCGCCACATGCGGTTGGATGAACGGCAGATAGAGTAAGAACGATTTGTCGGCTTTGTCGCGGATGAATTGCTCAGCTTCGGCGATCATCAGATCCGGAGCATACTGTTTGCCGATCCAATCTTCTGCTTTGACGTCGCCATCCGGTTGCTTGGCAGCCCCCGGAATCGGTCGCTCATTGATAATGACCTTTTCCGCATTGCGCCAAACGTGCTTCGGATAGTAACTGTGCGCGACGGCTTGGCAGTTGTATCCGAAGAATAGATCGAAGCCTTTCGTATTCGGATCACCTGTGCTGGAAACAGGGCCGAGTCCCCATTTACCCATCGCTCCCGTTGCATAACCGGCTTGGCGAAACAGTTGCGGGAACGTAACGGCGGCTTGGCTGATCGGAAGCTGACCTTCATTGAACTCCGGCAACTTAGCTTTGGCTTGCATGTTGCCGCGAATCTCAGCATGTCCGAGGTGCTTTCCGGTCATCAACACGCAGCGCGACGGAGCGCAGACCGGTGCGCCGCTGTAATGCTGAGTGAAACGCATGCCTGAAGCAGCCAGCCGATCGATGTTCGGCGTCGGTATCTTCTGCTGACCGTAGCAACCGAGCTCAGCCCAACCGAGATCGTCTGCCAAGATAAACACGACGTTCAGTTTTTCAGCCGCCGACGATTGCGCATGGACAGGTGCAAACAGGAACCCTATCACGGCAATCAGGGACAGAAACAGAATGCGAGGTAACAGCATCATCAAGCACCCTTCTCTTTGAGTTCGATTCGGCGAGCGCCTGCGGCCTCGCTGGATGGCGACGAAGTCAGTCTGGATACAACGACATCGTCGGGCTTGTCTCGACCGACGCGAATCGTATAGCGCCCCGGCTTGTAAACTCGCGGCTGAAAAGCGTTACCCGAGGCTCGCACTGTATAGATGACGTCACCAGTGACTTCTTCGACAACTTGCACGACCGGCATTTCACCTTCAACAAAGGTCAGCTTGGGGAGATAACCTTTGATCTTGCGCCCGTCGTTGGCTTGCATGTCGATCGTGATAGGCCAGCCTGGATATTGAGCGGCAGCCCCTTGCGTCGTATCTGCGAAACGAGGCCAGCACTCGAACGTGATCTTGCGATCCTTCTTGTTGAAACGCACGATGCCGTAACCGTCACCGCGAGTCCTTTCGTCGGCGACATCGACAGGATTTGCGTAAGCCAGAAGCGACATCTTATTTCCGAGTCCGTCGAGAAAATCACCGGTCCATGGTAGAGGGCTATCCGGAACCGGATTCGGACCGGGCTTTTCATCGAGCGGATGCCACCAACGACCATAGATGGTGTTGACCAGCGCCGGGCTGGTGAAACCGTAAGGTCCGTCACTGAATTCATCGATCCCGTGTTTGACGACAACCGCCAAATGTTGATCGCCGCAAAGGTGCACCGCCCACGCGCGGCGGATCAATTGCAGTGCTCGACGACGCGGTGTCTGAGGCCAACCGTTGCAATCCAGATCGGCGAGCAATCGATTGTCGGGCGATCCGTGCAGATGAACTGCGCCGCAGAAAGCAGTCTGCGATAAGACGGCTTTCATCGAAGCGCCCGTCCAATCCTCCGACCAAGTTTGCAGGAAGCGTTCTTGTCGCTCACCCAACAACTGCAGGCCCGGCAAGTCGATACTCTTCGGATCATAGCTCGGATCGTTAATGTGATCGGGCCGAGGACCAAGTTGCGGAATCTTACCCGCCGGACCACTCTTGAATTTACGATCTTCTATGACCGCACAGTCGATACCACCGACGATGAACCGTGTGAAGTAGACACCGATGTCGCGACTCACGGGCGCCGGATCGACCGGGTCGGGCAAATGCCATGACTGCTGTCGTTGAACTTGGTTGACGTAAGCCGGCGGATATCGATAACCGCCGTCGGCATCTCCGGAGATCTTCGACTGCTTGCCGCTCTCGCCCCACACATTTCCGTGACCCACATCGTGATCATCCGGAATGCAGATTGTCGGTCGATCACGAATCACATCGCGGAACTGCAAACCGAACTCAATCCAACCGGCGGTATGTTCAGTATGCCGATACGTTTGATCGCCACCGAAGAACAACAGATCAGGATTGATCAGCCGCAAGTTGCGAACGATCTCATCGCGACTGCCCGCGGTGCGGCTCGAATTACATGACATGTTGGCGATGACAATCTCATCCTTATCGATTGGATCGCGGCGAATGAGCCCTTCGAACTGCGCCGACTCACCGTGTCGAATGCGAAAAGGAACATCGCGGGTCGCGTCCCACTTTTCAATTCGGAAGTGCACGTCCCAGCCGGGATAGAGAACTTCTGCCTCCGCACGTTCGAGCCATTGACCGTTGGATTGAAAATCCAGTTTCACGACGCGCGATTCATCGGGCTTGAGAGGATAGAGTTGAGCCGTGATCTTGAGCACGCCTGCTTGCTGCGTGTAAAGCGCAAAGGCGATGACCTGATCGCGCGGTACATCCATCGGCGGCGCTGCGCTGTTCGCACCGGGACGGGCTTCGCGTCGAGCCTTTGAGTTGCTGCCGGTCTGAACACTGGCCGCCTCGCCCTTTTTCCACCACTCACCCGTAGTGAGAGATTCCAAGTTGGAGAACTCTTGGCCGAACGGCTGAGGATCGTCAGCGGCGGGCGCCGCCTTCGAGGTGCTGATGGCAGCCAGCGTTCCGGCTCCGGCGGCAGTGGCACGCAGAGCAGTTCGTCGATTGATTTTCATGTTGAACAGAAACCGTGGCGGGAATTGAAGGAAGGGAATTCCGCAAAGCGGTCGCACCGCAGCGAGATCGATTGCGAGTCCGATAGCATAATCTTCCCGCCCGGCTCATTGCAGCGATTCTGAAACATAGCGAAGACGAACCTCCGCGGTCGTTGGACCCGATTTCTCACGCCGGCCCCAAGCGTGCACAATTCACTGCTAGCAATTCATTGCAATTGTGCTGAGTCCTTGAATTCGCTATTGCTTCCTATGAACCATTGTCGGACCACCTTCGGCCGAGCGGATTCACCAAGACGGATCGGGGCTATGCAATGCGAGACCGGAGTTCAATGACCCACCTGTGAGCATCGTAGGACGCGCTGTCAGCAAGATCATGAATGTCGGAGTCCGGGATACGGCGGCTGCCGCACGGCGTCGCCGAGTCGCGGCTGCAGTCTGTTGCGCGCTGACTGTGTGGCTGGGAATCGTCACAGTGCGCTGGATCTTGTGGGCTCCGCATCGCACACCGCTGCTCGTACTGTCCGCCACGTATGACGCGCCCTGGGACATCAATCCTTGGGTAGGCGAAAATCTCGCTTGGCTGCAATCGCTCGACCATCGCAACGTAACGGTTCATTCGCTCGGCAATGGTGACGATGCGGTGCGAGGGAACTGGGCGGATCTGGAAGAGGATGTCCGGCGATCTGCCGACGCTGCATCCGCCGACCTGCCGCTCATCATCTACATCGGACTGCACGGAGTGACGGACGAAGCAGGTCGAGCCTATCTCGTCGTTCATGACTCGACGGTCGATGACGCGTCGAGTTGGCTGGGATGGGACGAGTTGCTCGATCGATTGCAGAAGTGCATTGAGCCTGGTCGTCACTGGATGGTGCTGCTTGAATCGGGGCGCCAAGGCATGAGCGCGCCGCTGGTAACTCAGCGCCATCGATTTGCAGAGACGGTCACCTCGCAGCTCGATGCACGCCGCGATGATGCGCGTTTTCAAAATCTAACTGTCATGATCGCGTCGGATAGCAGCCGGTTACCGACAGTAGATTCCGCAGCCGGACACGGTGACTGTTTTACGCGCGCCGTAGCGGAAGGTTTAAGCGGCAAAGCCGATGAGCGACGTTGGGGCGGCAACGCGGATCGTTCGGTGTCGACGCAGGAGCTGGCCGCGTATGTGAAAGCGAGAACCGAAGAACTAGCTCGTCTCCATCGGGGTTGCGCGCAGCAACCGATTGTTTGGAACGGCGATCGAGCAGCAAGTCGCGCGGCCTGGTCTCTGCGAACACCGATCTCAACTGTGACGACCGACTGGTCACCGCCGACCACTCAGCAGATACAAGAATTGGAATCGATCTGGCAGCGTGTCGGCGAGACGATTGCCGAGCATCGACTTTGGCATGATCAGCCCGGTCGCTGCGCAGAGTGGGAACGGCGAGCCGCGGCGCTTGAGTCTGCGGCATTCGGCGGTGAAGCGGTGCGAGATCGCTTTTCAGATTGGTCGCAATCGCTCAAACAAGAAATTGCTCAAGTCGAACAGCAACTCCGATCCGACCGGAATCGATCGCGAACACTCGATACTGTACTGCTCGCCGCTCACATCGAAGACTGGAAAGCCTTCGCGGCAAATCCGACCGCAACAACGCTCTCGCGATTGAAATCTACTTCGGCGAATCAAGAAAAACTCCCTTTACCGCTGTGCGAACCGTTTCTCGCGACGTTGGCAGTGACTCCCGGCATAGATTTCGAGCGCATGCAGCCTTATCTGCAGCAGTTAGCCGAGATCCGAATCGATCAATTGCAAACGCGACATACTGCTGAAGAAGCCGCGTTACTGCCGGCCGCATCATGGCGTGGTGCTGAACTGGAAAACTGGTCGCGGCGCATCGAAGACATGTTTCTATGCGAAGCAGCCCCGTCGTCGATCGAAATGGAACTCGATGCCCTTCGCGCACAGACGACGGTTTGGGCAGAGGCTTGCCAGGCTTGGCAAGAACTATCCGTCACCGCTTCGAAATCGTGGTCGTTGCTTCCGCACTTGTCCGATACCGTCGATGCGGCCATAGGAAGTTCTTCCGCATCGTCCGTCGAATCCCATGGTTCCGACAGGCAACTTGCCGCTCGCTGGAAATCGATCACCGCATCGTTGATGCACAATCAGCAAGCTCTCGAAGCTGAATGGAACCGTTCGCCCGAACCAACGGTGCACCTAAAGCAGACCGTTCGCTCTGCCGCACCGATCGACTTCCGCGCCGAGTTATCATCGTTTATCGACGATTGCATCTCGGTTTGGAATAAGGCCGATGTGGACCCGGTTCATGCCGGAACCTCGTGGGCAGCCGCAACAGACAAGCTGCTGCGTACTGCTTGGCTGCCGCGGCAACAAGGCTCCGCCGAACAAGCTGCGACCCTGCGAACGTCGCTGCGAGAACACTTGATCGCATTTGATCTGCATCTCGAACGTGACCGGGCCACATCGACAGGCTCGGGTTCCCATGCAGCTCAACATAATACCGATTCTAATTCAAGGTCGGAGACGCGCGGACGACTGATGCAACTCAGCAGCGAACTCACTGCAGCGGGCTCAGATCGAGACTCTGCTGATTTGCGAAGCGCTTCGGCTTGGACCCGCACGGCGCGCAGCGCTGCCGCTGCACGACTGCGAACTGCGATAACGGGACGAGCTTCTGACGCCGCGGCTACGACCGGTTATCAAAACGGCCTCGATCATCGCCGAACTCTCGACACGGCCGCTTCGGTACTGGATGCCTTTTGGGCCTTACCGTCACAAAACGATCAACCCTGGTTTGACTCTGCCGCCGGTGCACTGATCGATTCGTTAAAGCCGGAACCTTCGATCGGCGCGAGAGAACCGACGGACATAAACCATGAAGTGTCTCGGCTGCGCTTGATTTTGGCAGAGCGTCGAGCGGCTGCCGCGCTCGGTATTCGCTTGGTTGCCGAATGCGCACCGCAGATCGATCCGGCCGATCCGTTGCAAACCCATTGCACTGTAGCGCCGGGACCTGAGGCGCACGGACTTCCTGCGGGAATCGCGTCTCTCCGTATGTTGACTGAATCGAAGTCAGGTTGTGTACCGGTGGCCGTCGGGCCTTCCATGACTATGCAACGAGGAGATGTGCCGCTCGTCGGCTCGACGACCCTCGTAGGCAATCGTCCGCAAGCGGAAGCAATCGTGCAGTTTCGCGGACACGTCTACCGCTATCCGTTCGATTTGCGTCCGGAACTGCGCCGCGGCTCAGCGGCGGAACTCTCTATGCCCGGATCAGCTACGATTACGATCGATGATGCTCGACCTCGCCGACGAGCTCGTATATTCATCCTCGACTGTTCGGCCTCGATGGCTCAGACCGAACGCACCGAGGGCGTTCAAGCTGCATCGACCGGCAAAGCCGATGGATTGCAGACTGACAAACTCTCAACGGCTAAACTCGCACTTGTTGAGATGCTCAGCCGCTTGCGCGGCGGTCCCGATGCGGTCGGTGTCATGTTCTACGGTCACCGCGCAGCAGCCGGCAGACCCGAGCAAGGTATCTTGCTGCAACATCGCTATTTTGCGGATCACCCGTTTCCACAATCGTTGCAACCTTACGACGATGTCGAAACTATTTTGGCTCCGGGCCGCTTCGACGATGCCCAGTGGTCGACGGTCATTGACCACATCGAAGACATCGTGCCGTGGGGACAGACGCCTCTCTATGTCGCGCTCATGCAAGCCGTCGAACACGCTCAGCGGCTAGGACGTGACGTACATTGCGATGTGATCGTCATCTCCGACGGTCGCAACTATCAATTCAATCCGCCTGCAGATCGGCGTGTCGCGATCGAACAAGTCATCGAAGCAGCTCGCAGTGCCGATGTCGCGATTCATACGATCGGCTTCGGTGTACCTTCCGCTGAGGCAGCAGAAGCAACAACTCAATATCAACTACTGGCGGAGGCGACCGGCGGTTCTTCGACTCTGCAGGCCGCCGACGGTACGACTCTCTTGGAAAACCTGCAAACACTGACACAACCCGAACCGTTCACGGTTCGACTACCGAGCGGAGAAACGCTGGTCGGCCATACTCATGAACCGCTGCGATTATCGGGAAGCGTGCCGGACAATACGGCCGTCGAGATCGAGTATCGCCAAGATCGAAAGCGGATTCCGATCAGTTCACGTTCGGCTGTAGAACTGACCACCGGCGGCGATGGCCGTCTGATCTGCGTCGACTATCGCGGGGGTCCGAGAACACAAGCACCGATCTTGAAGTTCGATGGTCGCAGCTCACCGTTCGTCGCATCGGTTTACCGACCTCAGTCATACGGCGATGCACTGAAGTGGCAGGTCGGCCTTTCGCGGGTCGATGCCGAAGTGCCTCAGCGATCGAAACATGTATTGATGCAGATTTCTCCGCTCCGCAGCGAGGGACGCGACTCCCATGGTCAAGATGGCGAAGCCTATTGTCTGGCGGATGCTGCTTGGATGTCCGATACACCGCAACCTGTTCTTCAATTCGAGACACTCGACTGGCCGCGCACCGCAGATGCGGCGCGAGTAGAGCTCTTCATTTCCGACGAGGCCCCCAAGCTCCTGCGCTCTGTACCCATCGACACGATGGTTGCGAACTTAGTGTCGAGCAACTCGAGATCGCGAGAACAACGATTGGATATCGACCGGGGTACCGACGATCGATTTGATATTCAAATCCGAATGCGACCGGAACAAGTGACCGTCGTACTGCTGCACGATAAGAGCGATACCGTGATGAAATGCGCACCCGAGCTCATCGGACTAGATGTTCGTCACGTTCGACGGTACTTCAGCCAAGAAGGACGTATGAGCGTTCATCGCTTCGGCTTAAACGCGAATGCTGTAGCTGCGACGTCGAATAACATCGATGGTCATCCGTCGCCGACGCTCGAGATTCGAGACTTGGCCGAATACCGATCGCTGGCCATGCGGCTTGCCGAGCCGTTGATCGTGCCGCTCAGCAATTCCGCCCAAACCGCCGGCGTGTCCTCACCTCCCGAAATCGTTCGCTGAACCTAAAAGGCAAAGCCTTACGACGACGCGATCATTCACCTCGGGCATCTTGATTTAATTCCAGCGCAACGGCGCAAGCCGTCCGGTTCTTCAAGATCGATAATGCATTCCCGGACGGCTTGCCTTTGGGACTTGTTGATCTTTGCGAGAGTCAAAGTCGCCGCCTTCGAGGCTGCCACGCGGAGCGATGGCAGCTACTTAGCGTTTTACTTGGTGGATTATTTCTTCAGGCGGCAACTCTAAGGGGATGTCTTCGGTGATGGTCGGTGCGGGACCGCCGCAGCCATCGAGCGCGATGCGAGCCATCCGCCGAACACGAGCATTCGGCTCGCACCAACATCCGTTTCCGTCTCGCTCGAATGCCATGCGTGTCAGTTTGGCTCGCAGCAGCGGAGTGCAACAACCGCCGCAACCGCAACCTCGCCTGCCGCATGAAACAGACGAATCGCAGACCGCTTGAACGGCGGCGATTCTCACTGCATCTGACGGATCATCTAGTGCCGCGGCGAACGCTTCTTCGACTTGCGGATGTCGACCGCAATCGACTCCGGCCAAATAAGCCAAAGCTTTGATCTTACCCGGCGCTGCGGCCTCCTCTTGATGCACGGCCGCGGCCGCCGCCACTGCGGGAGCCGGTGACTGTAGCGCAGCCGGATCAGCCAGCGCAGGCAATTTGCCCGCCGCGCCGGCCGGTTCCAACATCGGCAACATCGGACTCAGCTTCACGCGCGCACAAGTCACCGATCGGGTTACGCCATGCACGACAGTGTCGACACCCAAGAACCGAGGCAATGTCATCGGCGGTGCAGCACCGCCGGGCGGGGTTGGCGAGCTGAACGCGTGCGTCCCGGCACAACCGCAGAATGCGATCAACAGACATGCACTGCTTGCAAGCCTACCGATTGTTCGACTTTTCATCGTTTATCTCCAACAGATTCGCCATCGGCCGGCGGCTTATCCATTCGAATGTGAATCATCGCGGGTGCGACAGGTGCTTCGACATGTATCGTCTGCGATCGAACGGCTTTCATACCGCGGACGATGCCGGAAACTTCCAATTGATAATCGCCCGTCGGCACATTCATTAACCGAAACAATCCTTGATCATCGGTCATTGCCGTACTAACGGGAGCAGTCTTATTTATGGTTGCATTCGGATCGCTCGCGTCACCGGACTTCGCGGGTAAAGGAATCAACGCAACGTTCAGCCCGCTCAGCGGCTTCGTCGCAAACAACACGTCACCTGAGACAACCGTAGTCAGGCGACGTCGAGCGGCTTCGATCTCCGCCGCCGTCGCCAAGTCGACGGTCACACAACATGTCTCCGACACGTTTCCGGCTCGGTCCACGGCTTCGATCAGCAGCGGCATCGGACCGGTCGGCATATCGACTGTCTGCATCGCCAGCAACCAACGATCCTGTTCTCGTTTGACGGCCGCGACTCGAACTGATTTTTCATGCATGCGCATCTCACCGCTCAGCGCCCATGCTCCGGTCACCGAACCGCCGCCGGAAAGCCCTTCATCGTTCAGATGAACGAGCACTTCGACGGGCGGTCCGATCAGCGTCGGTTGCGAAGCAGCGACACGAACCGATTCGATGCGAGGTGCTCGACCGTCCAGGATCACCGGCAGCGGCGAACTCCACTGCTTCTTGCCACCTCGCTCTGCCTCGGCAATCACTTCGCATCGGATGTCCATCGCTCCGTCGGTCGGTATTTCCACGCGAGGGCGACTCGAAACCGTGCGCAGGTCAACTCGACCCGAGGCATCGACCCCGGCAAAGATTACCGTGCGCTCGATCGGTTCATGTAGCTCAACGTGCAATCCGTCATCAGTGCGACGATTTCCGTTACGATCCAAACCGATGCGAATCGTATCCACCCTTCTATCCCAAGCCGTATCGCTGACAATCGTCTCGACAACCGCCGTAGTGCTGTGTTGTTTCGGACCGACCACCACTTCGGGCATGTCACTATGCAGACGGATGGCCTCAACCTCAGGTGTCGGTAACAGTGAGCCGTGTGAATCAGGGGTCAACAGATACACGATCGAATCGGGTTCGCCCATGACACTGACTCGAAGCCATGCCGGACCTCGACAACGCGCTGTGGACAGTTGAAGTTCATCCTCAACCTTGCCCTCGTGCAGCACTGTCTCGATTCGAGCGAGGACTTGGAACGACGTGCGATCCGTCAATTCCATGTGTACCCGCACACCCGAGTCCGGTAACGTCTTCGATTCGCTCAGCCCCACGTTCAAACTCACCATGCGACGATCAGCATCCACCTTCAATGAAGCAGAAATCAGAGCCGAACCGCGAACGATCTGCGGAGTCCACACACAATATTGGGTTCGTTTATCAAGCAAGCTTTGGACTTCTAAGACCAAGTGTCTGACCACGACGAGTGCTTCATCGGGATTGATTGCAACCGCGGGGAACTTTACGTCGACCGCATCGCTCGATTCGACGATCACGCTCGGCACGACAGCGATCAGATGCGGCCGACGTAACTGCGCACATGCCTTGGCTGCAACCGCTTCGTCGAGCAATCCAGTCGGCAACTCGCCGTCGATTCCATCTACAGCGATCAAGCGCAGCGAAACCGATTGCGAATTCGCTTGAATATTGCAGAGGCGAACGGACATCGCGTTGTCTTGATTCGGGAATAACGCGACTTCATGACTCGATGCACTGCCGTTCATCCATTCGCATCGCAACATCGGCGGCAAGTCACGTTTCACATAGACCGGTCTGCTCTCCGGACTGAATGTCTCATCCGACGCCTTCACGCCGAGAGCGTCGGCTAGGCGGTTCCACGATTGGTATGCCACCGCATGATCGACACGCAAACTCGAATCCAGGGACTGTCGCAACTTCGATTCGCGCTTGCGATGTGTTGCGGTGATCGTTTGAATGCGTCCCAAGTAATGACGATCCGCCGGAAAAATCGGCTGTTCACGCGTCTCGTTCAATTCAACAGGCAACAACCAAATCGGCGAATCGGCCGGGACGGAATCGGGCATCGACTGCAGTTTTTGCCGCAGGCGCCCGATCAATTGATCACTAGCGATTCGAATCTCCGCCAAGTCGTTCGCAAACTGCACCAAGGATGTTTCTTTCGACGCGAGTTGCGAGCGAACACGCTCGATCATGGCTTGTGCAGAGCTTGCACATTCGGCGTCGTCTGCTGAGGCAATCTGAAGCGTGGATAGGAACTGCAACAACGAGATCTCCGACGCACGTTGTGGACGCAACACGATCTGATTTTGGTAATGGGCCGATTGCCATTCCGATTTCCATTGTCGATGCAATCTCATCAAACGAGTTTCCGCATCGACGAGTTGTTCCGTCGGTGCGTCGAATGAGCAACTCAGTGCCTGTTGCACATTCAGAACAGCTTGGAGTGTGCGATAGGCAGTATCCCCTTCCAGGTTTGAAGATCGACTGCGCATGCGCCAAGGTCGGACTCGCAATATCTCTGCAATGACCTGTCGCACGGAATGTTCCGCCGCATGAACAGCCGCACAGTGATCGATCGCTTCGCCGGCTGCTTGTTCGGCACGTCGTAAGGAAGCGATGGATACTGCGATCCAATCCGATTGATGCTGCGACTCACTAGCGTGATCCGACTGCGCCAGCGCTGCGTCGACAATCTGCAACGATTTCATCGAGACCGTGCCGAGATGCGGATCAGACGCTAGTCGCAATCCCAGCAATTCGACTTTCAGCCGGAGGCGTTTCAATTCCCACGGCCACTCCGTTTTCGACGCAATCGATCCGGCGATACGGATTTCCAGCCATCGATTTTGTTCCGGTGCAAGCTGCTTGAGTTGCAGTCCGACTGCTGCTTCGGTCATGTCGGGTTCGCATAGCGAGCCGATCACGGTCAACAGCTTTCGATCTTCCTCTTTCAGCAGCGAGCTTCTCTCGATCAGTCCGGCTTGCTCGAGCGTGACCGCAGAGATCAAACTGGGGAAGGATTTCCCCGGTACGTCCGGCGCATGCGAGTGGAGTTCGGACATCCAGGGGCGCAGAAAGCGTACCGGCTTCGCTCGAACCGAATCGTCGATCCATTGGGCGAGTGCATGCAGCGAATCCATCTGCATCGCTTCGGAATCGAACCATGCGAGCGCTTCCTGCTTGGTGATGAATCGTTCGAACAGGCGAGCCGCGATCGGCATGCGATCCCTCTGCGAATCGCCGACCGGAAACTTTAACCACTCCGGTTCCAGCGCAGGAATTGGAAGCGACCAAGCGTCGAGCGCTTCCAAACATTTCGCCAAATCGTCCGACGCGATCTTGTCTGACGAAGCGGTAGACGACTCATTTGATTGAACCGCCTCGCTCCCCGGATTCTTCGAGGAATCAACTTGTTCACTATCGAGTGCAAGGTTCGAGTCATGACCGGACCAAAGCAAACTATCCACCGGCCAATGGGCACTGACCAAACGATCCGCAATTCCAGGATACAGACTACGAGCACGACGTTGTCGCAATTGTTCCAAGACGGGTTCGATAGCGCTCACGATAGGCTCGGCATGCGATGTTGTCGGCGAGGCGATTTTGTCTGCGACGGCATTCGTCAGCATCGGAACCGGCCGCTCTCCGTCGAAGAGTTCTTGAGCGCAAGCCACATTCAAATAGATAGCCGTCGGAGCGACTTTGCCTGATGAGGCATCGCGTAGCATTTCGCGCTCCAGCGATTCCCGAAACTGTTCGAGCACGATCGGCACTGCGGCATTGTGAGCACCATCGGCAGCCGGAGTGATCGCATCGATGACGAGCACGATTTGTTTGCAAGGTACGGCTTGCAATCGACGGACGAGTAGTGCGACGTCGACGCCGTCCCCTTGATGAGCCGCTTCGCGAGACGACGAACACAAAACCGCTGCGTTACCATCCAGTCGCAGGACACCGCTGATCGCTACGCAAACTGTCGAAGAGTCGCATATTGTCTTCGACTCCGCCGCCAGATAGTGATCGAGGTCACCGGAAAGGTTTTGAATCTTCGGAACTGCCGGATTATCCGCAGCAATGCGGTTGCTCAACTTGCGCACCGCAGCATTTGCCCACACGCGCGGTACATCGATACTGACATCGCTTTCATTCTCCGGCGCGACTTCTTCACTCGGCGCGATCAACAGCCAATGGCATCGAGGTTGCCTGAACGGGGCGGTGAGCACTTGCCATGTCAAAATCGAGCACAACACACAACCGACGATCAACAGCATTCGGCGCAGGTGATTACGATCAACACGCGAGCGAGGACGCCAGGAGCGCAGCGATTGCGCACCCGATCCATTCGCTTCGTCATGCCAAATCGAATTACCTGTCAACTGCGGCATCCTTGCCTCTTCACTGAATCTCGAATCGCTTCCTATCCGCCGATCATCACGGTCGGCAACCCTAACACGATTTGCCCTCCGTGTGCCGTGGTGTCTCCCATGCGTGCTGCCGGTTTGCCTCCGATCATGACTGTCGCGGATCCTTTGACAATCGAATCGGGCGGTCCGACACAAACTGCCATGTCCCCTACCGCCGCAGCCGGCAAACTACCGACCAACACCGTCGGCGCTCCGGGGCCGACAATAGGACCACCGACATGCGGTATCGGCGGCACTCCCGGAGTCACCATCGGACAACTATGCATGTCGGTCAGCCGCGCAGCCGCAGGCATCGATCACCTCCAAGTCCTTCATTACATCGGGCCGTAACGTTTCTTTCGCGTGCTCACTCGGCTTCGTCTGCTCCTGTTCGCGATCTTGCTTGTCTAAGAACTCGCGAGCCATTACCACTGCGTACTCGCGCAGCCTTCGCGCGTCGCCCTTCGAAGCCGCCAATTGCAACGCGGTGATTACGGCTGAGTCGACAATCCCCGGCGGTAATGGGACCGGCTGATTGTCACCGGACTTCACCGCTCCGCTGCTCCACACAACGGCTTGCAGCAGCCACGCCTCAGGTCGCGATCGATCACTGCTATCCGACATCCTCTGAACAGCAGCCAGCTTTTCGTCGTTCGGTTGTTCAACCCACGAATGAACCAGCGATACGACATCGAAGCTGGTCTGAGACGGAGATGCAGCGACTGCGGACTCACCGCCGAGCGTTGCTGCGCACCACCGAATCTTCGTATGGGCGCTGTTCAGCGAGAGAGCCGCGCATCGCACAGCGTCAGCATGCAACTCGGCATCGCCGAGCATCACGAGCGCGTCAGACCAGTCCTCTGCACCCTCGATGATCGTGCGAGCGGCCGGATGAAGTTTCTCGTGCGCGAGCACTCGAGCCTTTTCTTTCCACTCTTTTCGCAGACGATTTGCAGCGGGCTCGACATCGCCATTATCACGTCGAGTATCTACGCGATTGCAATGCGGACTGAGCTCGATACGAAAGCGGCTCGAACCGGCCCGAAACTCTGTATTTGAAGTAAATGCAAACTGCTGCAATGATCGTCCGTCGACTTGCAACTCAGGCGTTCCTGCAACGCACTCGATGCGGTTAACCGATGTGTCGATGACGAAATGTTCTTCAGCCAAGCTCGCGTCATCTACTTGGAACTCGACCCAGGCCGAACGACCGACGCAGGCTCGCTGCCCCGAGCGCAGCATCCAGCGCTGCTTCGTTGTCCCTGTTTCGCATTCCATAATCATCGACATCTTTACACCATCTATCAGTCGTCGTATCGGGGCCTGTTTCCCTTTGTGAATCACTCAGTTGATCATCACCAAAGCACCCTTGAGTGTAAGCTGCGCGTCGGCTTGAACATTTCCGAGCGCACCGTGGACTTTGAGTTCGCCGTCTGCTTCCAGAGTCGAACAAGCGCCGTGCATCGATAGATTGCCGTCTGCTTTCACGGTCACTGCGGGCGCGGTGATCTGAATACCCGAAGGAGTCAACTCGATCTGCGATCCGCCGCACTTGAGCGTGATCGACTTAGCCGCTTCCACCTCCGCTTTGCCTGCGGAAACCTTGACACTCAAGTCTCCTTGCTTGACTGTCAACGTATCGTTCCCCTGATCCACTGTGACCGAACGATTCTTACTGATCTCGATGGTCTGCGAACCGGCGGAACTGCCGACACCGATGGTCAGCTTTTGATCGTTGTAGATTTCAATCGTTTGATCGCCGGGCGATTTCTTGTCGAACCCGACTTTGAGCGTATCGTTGTTCTCCACGACACGTTGAAAGTCGCGTTCGCTGTGAAAGTAAATCGATTCTAGATCCTTGGTATCGTCAAACGTCAGCTCGTGAAACGTCGTTGCATCACCACCCTTGGTACTGCGCGTGCGAAAGACCGTTTTCGCTTGAGCTGACGAGAGGGATTCGGGAGGCATTCGATCGGCATTGAACACGCGACCTGTGATCAAGGGCCGATCCGGATCGCCGTCAAGAAACTCAACAATGACTTCTTCACCGATCCGCGGCAGACACATCGATCCCCAATTCTTTCCACCCCAACTCTGAGCCACGCGTATCCAACACGAACTCTGTTCGTCGTTCTTACCGTCACGATCCCACGGGAATTGAACTTTGACTCGGCCGTACTGATCGGTCCAAATCTCTTCGCCGGCCTTGCCGCACACGACGGCCGTCTGCGGTCCGCGCATGATCGGTCGCGGAGTTTCCGGCGGAGTCCGAAACGGAATGGATGTCGGCTGGACTTCGATGGCAATATCGTAGGAAAAGTCGCCTGCCGCATCCGATTCAAATCCGGCGGCTTGCAGTGTAATCGTGGTTTCTGTGACTAAATAATCTTGATTGAATGCGTCGGTCGGATGATCCGTTAGTTTGAATGTCTGTCCGGCTCGTAAGCCGCGAACATTACCGTTCATGCGCATCCGCAGTCGCGCGGCATCGACCGACTCCTGTCGTATTCGAGCCGCGACTTGTCCGGCATCCTTTGCACTGTAACGACCGGGATACTCGTACCACTCGAATGACTGATCGAGCTTCGCACTGTTCTGCTTCACTGCCAGCGCAGCCTTCGGTTTCGTGAAGTCGTAATCATCGAGAGACACCGATCCGGTACCGAAGCGAGCCGCCGAGCGCAGTCCGGTCAGCGCTTCTTCGAGAATCGCGGCTTCGTTCTCGCGATAAGCAATCGAGTTCGGGTCCGGAGCAGGATGATGAGCTGACAAGTCATCGGCCAAGATCATCGTGTGCTTGCGTTCCGCATACTCAAAGAAGTATGTGATCCCCTCTTCTTCAAGCAACCGACTGATGAAATGAAAATCGCTCTCGCCGTACTGCACACAGTACTCGCGAGGTGCATGCACTCCGGTTGTTCGATCTTCTAATTGACCGCTGAATCCATATCCCGCGAATATTTTCTTCACAATGTCGATGACGGAGAACGATTGAAAGATGCGGCAACCGCCGGTCGCATTCAGTAGTCCGAAAGCCGGCACGACTTCAGCTCGATAACGAGTCCAACGCTTGGCCGGACCGAGGTTTTCAAAGCGACAGATGAAGCCGTGCAACCAGTGCGATAAACCTTGCAAGTTATCGATGCGCACTGCGATCGGACTCTGAAGCATGCTTCCCAGATCAATCGCATCTGCTTCGCTGAGCAATTCCAATTCACCGGCGAAAGGCGCGCCGAGCCGCTCGGTCCACGCGACGCGTGTGACCAGCAGTTTGTCGTCACCGAGTTTGGATGTGACGCCGATCGGAAGTGACTGTTGACTGAGCGACATAGTGATTGCGAGAAACAGAACCTTTCGTCAACTAGGTTGAGTAGGCCGGATCAGCAGTCATGCCGCCGGCCGAGAACGTGAAATCATCTCGATCATCGAGCTCTTTGCCTGCTGGCCGCATCCACGCATCGCGACCGAGCGAACCGCGAGCGCCGAGCGTGATGCCGGGTACGTCTGTGCCTCGGACGATCAACCGAACGCGAGCTTCGGTGCCGATCGGTGCGTAGTTTTGAATCGCCGCCTGCAACGTACGTCGCTTGCGACTGCCGGGCATATAGTTCTGAAAGGTCTGCAGAGACATCGGCCCGACCTGAACTTCAAACAGTCCTTGGCGATCAGCTACGCGACTTCCAAGCACAGCGCCTCGGCCGAGTATGCCGCTGCCGGTTGCATGACCTCCGTTCGAATCTCCGCGAGCAGAACTCAGCGGCGTACGTCGTGACGGCGAACTACTTGATCCGCCGATGCGCGTCGTTTCGGATTCCGGCAATGGAAGTTTGCGGAGAACAAAGGGTCGTACTTTCGTCGGCGCTCCGACGATCGATTCCACCACAGCAGCCATGCCTTCGCGATTGCGCCGCAGCGCACCCATGCGTCCGGCAAAATACCATTTGGTTTCGTCCGGCCAACGATCGCGCCGACCTGCATTCTTGAGTCCGACACCGCATAGCGCTGCGACAAGCGCTGCAAAGCGATCTTCGCGCGGACGGTCGCGCTGCACGGCCGGACGAGCACTGCTCCAGGCGCGATAGAAGAGCACACCCATGCGATGATGGAAGATGTCGAGGAAAGCTTGTAGTGCCGGATCGTGTGCATGTCGTGATCGATTGCGAACAATCTCGGTCAGGTGGCTGGGCATCGGACCGGAGACACCGAGCAGTCCGAAGAAGCGTTGATCGACTTCCAACCGTCCCGCTGCACTCGGGCCGATGCGACGAATCGTTCCCGGGGCAAAGGTCAACTCAGGCAACTGGCGAATGCGAAACCATTCGGCTGATGGGCTATGAGCCGACCCGATGCGAGGTCGCTGTTCGTCGACCGCTTCCAGCTCGCGCAGCGCTTGAAAGAACGAATAGCATTCGGCCTGCTGCTGCAACCGCTCGATGCGTTCGTTCGCGTTTTCGGTACGGGCTTCCATGCCGATTCCTTTTTCTAAGACCCGAGCTTACAACATCGGCGCAAAACCGAAGCGAGCGGGCCAAGCAGCGATCGTTCCGCGCTGCGGCGAAGAGAGTCGTGTTTCGGTAAAGCTGTTGAGCGATGTGTAGCGAGCGAAAAACTGTTCCAGCACGCAACCGAGCAAGAATGCTCCGCCGCCGGCAAAGGCTTGTTCATCGCAGCTCACTTCGATCTCCGTGCCTCTTCCGTATGCCATTGGGCCCGGCAATGGAATGCGTCGGACAATCGATTTCGATCGGATGTTGAATACACCTTCGATCTGACGAGCAGCCGAGCGATCCGCATCGGGACAGTAGAGCTGCAACATCTCACGCAGCATCGCTGCACCGCCGGCTGCGTTGTCGGTGAGCGATAGATAGTTCGGCGTCAAATGGCTCACCAATCTTCTACACACCTCACCGTCATCGCTGAGCGGCGGATTGCGAGGCGGCGTGGGTCCGTTCAGGCAAATGACTTTGGCAATCGGTCCTCCAGATTCAATCGAGAACGCATCGCGCCAGCCGCATTCGGGTCGCAGCAATGGGAGGTCGCGGTTCGTGCAGAAAAGCACTGAGCTGAGTTGCTTGATGTCATGCCGGAACGGCTCTTGGCCGGAGTCGGTCAGAATGACGAAGACTTCGCTACCGAGATAATTGGAGCGTCGTGATCGCAACGGGTTCTCAGGTAGCAATCGCGGCCGTCGCTCAACCGCATAGTACATCGCATGTCGCTCGCGATCGGCATCGGCCGCAGGAGGCGCATACATCGGGAGATAAGGAACTTCCGCGCCGCCTCCCGACATGTGACCGGCCATTTCAATGACTGACCATACTTCAAAGTCCAACGGTCGACTTCGATCGCTGATCAGTTGATGCTCATGTTGCGTATGGTCCAAATGAATGCGATCCGCTCGGCGCACGAAGAGATTCACAGCCGGAACGCAGTGCAGAGCAAGATGATCTGCAGTGACGCGACCGACGAGTTCGGCGGCTGCGGAATCAAAGCCGAGCAGCAGTTTGAGCCTGCCGTCGTCCGCTTTCTTTATCAACGGCGAGAGCCCTTCGATGTCGATGAAGAGGAACTTTTCCGGTAACAGAAAATACTCTTGCAGCAGTTGATAACCGGAAAAGCTGCGAGGCTCTTGCGGCAACAAACATTCGTCAAACGACCAGCCGACAGAGCGAATCGCAGCCGTATCGATGTCATGCCATGCACCTGCACGACCGCAGCGCGCGGATGCGGTGATCGTATGAGCCAGAACCGCTTCGTAAAGTCGCATGGCTGTTTCGCTGCCTCGCAAATGCAAACGCAAGCGATCCATCTTCAGTTGATCAAGTCGTATGCCGGGCGGTGCTTCGATGGTGAACTGAAGACCACTGCGGACATCAGATGAGTGAAACGATTTGGGAACGGGAAAGCCGAGAGCTGCGTCGCGCGAAAAGAACTCTACTTCGGTCAGACGTATCGGCCAGAGGTCGGTATCCCACACCGTATCGAATCGGCAACCGGTTTGTTCGCCGCGAGCCGGCTCGGACAATAGTCGTGACCCCTTGGGAACTCGATACCCTTCGATGAGCGATCCTTCTTGCAGGTCGGGTTGCAATTGAAAGATGCCTGCCGAAGGTAGCGGTCGACCGTAATGCGGAAAAACTGCATCGAACAGAGCTCGCGTGAACTGCGGGAACTCGGCGTCGAGCTTGCGACGAACACGAGCCGACATGAAGGCGAAACCTTCGAGCAAGCGTTCGACGTACGGATCATCGCACGCAAATTCGCTCAGCCCCAATCGTCCGGCGACCTTGGGAAACTGCGCAGCGAACTCACCGCCGAGCTCTCGCAGATAAGCAAGCTCGCGATCGTAGAGATCAAGGAAGTGTGCATCCATGCGTTCGTATCCCAGTTTCTTGTTAGCGGTACGGCGCGAGCCGTCCGGTTTCCCTGGTGACGAGGCTCATGCCTCGTCACCCACTGCACCGCAGGCTCCAGCCTGCCTGCCCTGACTCTTCGCTTGCGAGGCTGGAGCCTCGCATCCAGTGCGTGACGAGGCTGGAGCCTCGTCACGAGGTATCAAGCGACCTTCTGGACTCGGCCGGTGTGGATGTCTACGGTAACCTGCCACTCGAGCCAATCGTTGCCCATCGACTCGATACACTCTCCGGCCACGCTCACCAACAAACTGCGCCGATCCGAACGGCTCTCGTCCACCAATACGCGAACGTCCAGCGACTCGCGGCGCAAGCGAGGCTCGAACAGTTCGATAGCTCTCTTCAACCGTCGCTGAACCAACACAGGGTCGATACTGCTCAGCGACCGTCCGGTGATCTCCGGAACGCCGTAGTTCAGTACGCTCATACGAACGTTGGACCAAGAGGATAGATCACGAGAATCCGAGAGAGCGGTCGTGTTGAGCAGCCGGCTCAAGTCTCGCTTAAGAGCCGCATGCGGATCAGCCGCCGGTAGCTCACAGCGCACTGCAGCTTCCGATTCGGAAGTTGCTGGCGAGCACTCAGCGATGCGATCGATCAGCGAGGGCCAGGCCCGAATATCGCGCGGGCGATTCTTAGTCATCGATTCCATCCTTGGATTTATTCAGCCGCATCAGCGGCTGCAGACTCACGGACATCCTGTCCGGTCGATTGTCGTAGGAGGTTGTCTCTCACCTGCAGGCGTATCGTTTTAATTCCAGCGGTACGCGCGTAAGCCGTCCGGTTCTTCAAAATCGATCGTGCATCACCGGACGGCTTGCGCCGTTCCGCTTTTAATCGTTCGTCCCTCGCTTACGCGTCGGGTTACGACTCAATCATCATGCGATTACGCTTCGGGTTTTGAAATCAGAAAACGTTTCCGTTCGCGGCGGGCGATGCGAACGGAAACGCGCGGTCTGTTTCACTTCGGTCGACGACCACTTGGGATTACCAAGCGGTGCCGGCCATTAGGTTCCAGCCCTTCGGCGAAGCTTGCTTGACGCTTTCGCCGCTGAACTGAGTGTATTCCATCTTGATCTTGGTGAAGTTGAGCGTGAAGGATTCCGTCGGTCGGCCGCTGGAGGCCTGCGACGTGAAACTGGTCACGATCGGATCTTCCAAAGTCACTTTCAAAAACACTTGATCTGCATCTTTACCGCCTGTCTGCATGAAGTGCAGTTCGGCCTTTTCCAAACTGGCTCCGCAGATGCTCTGTATGAACAGTTCGGTGGATGCTATGTCGCAGTCCTTCGTACAACTCACATCGGAAAAAGTCGGAGTGGTTGTTTCGCGGTCAGCACCGCCGGATGTGATCGTGATGTTACGACCGCACGAGAAGGAGAGCGAACTCAAGGAGATCCAATCGACATGGTCTTTGACCTTCGAGTCTCCTTTGATTTCTTTCTGGAACTTCAAAAGTATCATTCGGTTTCATCCTGGGAACTGGCTGGTTCGAAACTGGCGTCAGCGAGAATCATTAGCCCGCTTTGGCCGACGGCAATTTGCTGACCAGTCGCAAGGAAACGGTCAGACCTTCGAGTTGATAATGGGGTCGCAAGTAGAACTTCGAGGTGTAATAGCCCGGATTGCTTGCGTCTTCATCGACAACCACCTCAGCGGCTGCCAACGGACGTCGAGCCTTATCGAGTTCCGTTGCGGTCGCCGGGTTCGATTCGACGTAACGGCTGATCCAGTTGTTGAGCCACGTTTGCATCTCGCCGCGCTCTTTGAACGAGCCGACCTTGTCGCGCACGATGCACTTGAGGTAGTGAGCGAAACGGCAGACGGCGAATAAGTAGGGCAAACGACCTGCGAGCTGTGCATTGGCCGTCGCATCGGGATCGTCGAACTCGACCGGCTTGCTGAGCGATTGAGCTCCGATGAAAGCGGCGAAGTCGCTGTTCTTGCGGAACACGAGCGGCATGAAGCCGTTCTTGGCGAGTTCAGCTTCGCGGCGATCGCTGATCGAAATCTCGGTCGGGCACTTCATATCGACACCGCCGTCATCGGTCGGGAAGGTGTAGACCGGCAAGTTCTCGACCGATCCTCCCGATTCAATACCGCGAATGCGCGAGCACCAACCGAACATTTTGAACGAACGATTCACATTGCGTGCGAAAGCATAGGCGCTGTTGGCCCACACGAATTTGTTGTGGTCAGAACCTTCGGTCTGCTCTTCGAACGCGAACTCTTCGACCGGGTTGGTCTTGGCTCCGTAGGGGAGCCGAGCCAAAAAGCGCGGCATAGCGAGTCCGACGTAACGAGCGTCATCGTCATCGCGGAGCGAGCGCCAACTTGCATACTCGGCGGTCTGGAAGATCTTGGTCAAGTCGCGAGGATTAGCGAGTTCTTGCCACGAGTCCATCTGCATCAACGTCGGACTGGCGCCTGCGATGAACGGTGTGTGACAAGCGGCCGAGATCTTCGAGATCTCTCGCAGAAGTTCAACATCAACCGGCGTGTGATCGAAGTAGTAATCTCCCACGAGGCAACCGTACGGCTCGCCGCCGAACTGGCCGTATTCTTCTTCGTACATCTTCTTGAAGATCGGGCTTTGATCCCAGTTGGTACCTTTGTACTTCTTCAAAGTCTTGTGCAGTTCCGACTTCGAAATGTTCAGCACGCGGATCTTCAGCATCTCGTCGGTTTCGGTGTTGTTGACGAGATAGTGGAGACCGCGCCAAGCACCTTCGACTTCGCGAAACTCTTCATGATGCAGAATCTCATTGATCTGCTCGGAGAGTTTGCGGTCGAGCTCAGCTACCAAGCCTTCAATCGTTTTAATCGGATCTTCGTTCAGTGTGATGCTGTCGGCCAAAAGCTGTTCGGCCAAGGTCTGCACGGCTGTTTCGACCGCTTCCTTAGCTCGTTCGCTCTTGGGATTGAACTCTTTGGCCAGCAGACTGGAAAACTCATCGGTGCTGATCGGCCCGAAGGCGAACGCTCCGACTCCATCGGTATTCGGTGTTACGGTGCTCATATATCGATTTACTCAGTTGGTATACGTGTATGGTTGAATCCGTCGGGATGCGACCGGAACGGCGGTACGGTTGATCAGTTGTTCTCGGCGGCGGCTTTCTTCGGAGCAGACGCCAGAGTCTTGAGCAGTTGCGGGTCGCGCATGATCTTCGATACCAGTTCTTCCGCGCCCGTCTTGCCGTCCATGTAGGTCAGCAAGTTGGAGAGTTGCGTACGCGCTTCGAGCAATCGACGCAGCGGTTCGACTTTCTCGGCGACTCGACCGGGCGTGAAGTCGTCCATCGATTCAAAGGTGATGTCGACCGGCAAATTGCCTTCGCCGGTGAGTGTGTTGCGAGCTGCGAAGGCGACGCGCGGCTTCATGGCCTTCATGCGATCGTCGAAGTTGTCGACATCGATCTCAAGGAATTCACGATCCGCCGCGGGCGGCAGCGGCTCGGCGGGACGCCCCGACAAATCGGCGGCGACACCCATAACGAACGGCAACTGAACAGTCTTCTCAGCGCCGTACACTTCCACGTCGTACTCGATTTGAACTCGAGGCGCGCGGTTGCGCGCGATGAACTTTTGGCTGCTTTCTGGCACGGTACTTCTTACCTCGGATTGGCTGACTTCGGATGAGTGAATCCGGACGCTGGGTCGTTCAATAAAAAGCGACAGCCGTCTGTCCGGAACTCGGCCGCGCAGAATAATCGAGCGGTGGTGCGCCGCCCTGATGCATTAACGGTGTTCGACCTCCTGCGCTACAGCTAACTGCCGCAGGACCTGCGGCAATCCCTCGGGCGCCAGTTCACGCAAGATGTCGACGAAACTCATAGGTATCATCCGTTTCGCTCGCTGGAGTACGAGCGGAACTGGACTGGCAGGCTCATGTTGTTCGAAGTACTCGCACACGCTGTCGAGCACTGATGTAGCTTGCTCGCGACTGGTGATGCGAAGTCGAGTCGCGCCGACGATCGTTGCGTCGGATCCGACGGCTCTTAAATGTTCGCTGCTATTCGATAGGTTCGCGTTGTCAGCCGGCGCAGATGCCTGCAGCAGCTCAGCAGTGCGATCCAGGGCCGACTCGAGCGACACTGCGGCAGGATGCGTGGCCAAGTCGATCGAGTCGCCGTTGTGATCGATATGTAATGTTTCGCGGCGCAATGAGTTGATCCCGGCGCTGCGTCGTGATGCGATGTGTTCCGAGAGTGCACGCTCGGCAGCGTGCAGCAGATCGATCAGCGGTCGACCGCTCCAAGGATGCGAGCCGATCTGTTCGCACAAGAATGCGTCGAGCCGCCGGAAGGCTTCCAACGATCGACGAATGTGCTTCCATTGTTCGTTCAGCAGGTGCAGGTCGGCGGCGGCGAAGACCGCTTCGAGATCGCATTCGTCGCCGGACGGTTCACTGGCCGAACCGCTCTGTTTGCGTCCGACGTCTGCTGTATATTCGGCCAGGGCAATACGTTGGATGTCGCGCAGTGTGACCGGGCGTAGTGTGCGGTGAGGGACTAGCGGCAAATCGATCAATTGCCCGATCAAGAACTGAGGATGAATGAGCTTGCTGAGCGAACTCAGTCGCTCGGTCGGATCATTGCCGTCGGTCGCATCGAGCCGTGGGTAGAGATCGCTCCAAAACTGAGTCGTCCAAGCGGCGGTCAGTTCCAAGCCGTCGGCCAGTCCTCGTGCACCGTGCATCTGACACCAACCTTGAGTCAGACTGACGGCTACTCGAATGTCCCGAGTTTGAGAGGCGCACTGCAGAGCCGCATCGACCACGGCTCGCCAATCCGGTTCCTTAGCAGGGACAATCGACTTGCCGAATTGCCGGTCCGGTTTGAACTCAGCCGCTTCGTTCATCCGTATGAACGTCGGCGAATACTCCAAATCCTGCCCGGCAGGTGAATCACCCGAGCATGCCGAGAGCAGATTTTGAAGGTCTTCGACTGTCATTTACGCCACCTGAGGTCATAGGCCGCTGTCGACCCTGCGAACCACGGATTGTCCGGCTCATGGCGAACTGATAGCAAAGCTTCACTGACTGCAATCGCCGCTCATGTCACCGTCGTTCAGTGAATCGGTCGAGTGCTAGCAAAAAACAACTCGAACTCGGAACTATCGCACTGTTCCGTTTAGATCGGCACTACCTTCAATACATCTTTCGTGAACCGCAAGATTTAGCTGAACGGTAGGGAAGGCAGTCGTAGGTCATTGAAGTGTAGGTCAATCTGTTGTAGGTCAATTGTCCTCAATTGACCTAACCAAACCCACCGCACCAACACCTACTGAGGTACCAGCATTGCCCGCCAGCGATCTGTCTCTTCCCTGCAGGCATTCACAGACATTATTCGTTCAAATCGATTGTCACCGTTGGAGGTGTTGGTCCTTTTGACTGGGTTAGAGTCAATTGAGGACAATTGACCTACAGCTCTTGACCTACAGCTTTTGACCTACACATCATTCTTCAGAGAACGCGCATCAGTTGTAAGGCGGCGGCGGTGAGGAGGGCTGCGCAGAGTAACTGCATGGCGCGGACACAGATCAATCGCGCTCGCTCAGAACGGCGCTCGGCGTCGGTCCAGCGTAAGAGTTCTTGCTGAGCCTCCAAACGTTGCCAGACGCCGCGCGCGAACGCTCTTGTTGCATCGGGCCCGTGCCCTTCAACGTTGCCAAGCGATGAAAAATAGATGCCCGCGGCGGGCAACGCTTCGTGTGGCGCGCGATCGGAATCATCT
Organism: Pirellulales bacterium; assembly: GCA_046349815.1. Lineage (GTDB taxonomy): Bacteria > Planctomycetota > Planctomycetia > Pirellulales > Pirellulaceae > Aureliella. Next base: position 54,658 of record JAXMBQ010000022.1, read on the forward strand.
TCCGACAACGTTTCAATCAGGAACCGTTTCAGTGCTGCGGCCAGCGGTCCGCGACAGCGCAGTAGTAGCTGAAACAAGCGATGATTCGTCGGCTGTAGAACTGCGCGACGCATGCGCAGTTGATCGGTCACGGCCAGCTTCAAGTCGGTTAAAGCGGCTTCGGCGGCATGCGACGCACCGGCGGAAGTGAGCGGCTTGCGCACCGATATATGCCTGCCGATGACTCCTGCTTCTGCTGCTTGCGGTCCGACTCGCCGAATCAGCTCCGCGAAACCCGCGTCGGCCTGCAACTGATCACACATCAGGATGGTCGGAGCCTGCAGCCCCAATGTATTCTGCAAGTGATTCAAATCGGATCGCAATCCGCGCCCGCACTCACCTGCTCTGCTCGTTGCATTCGCTAAGTCACGAGTCGCCACGCGCACCAAGATGCCGTTGAGCGGAGCAGCGCCGCGTCGAGCCGCTTTCAATCGCCGCCCGAGATCATCGAGCAAGCGAGTCTGCCTCACTTGCTCCGTCGATGACAACGAATCGGGCTGCCAATCCTCGAATTGATCGGGCTCGATACCGAGCGGATCGGATGAGTTTCCGATTCGCTCCAGATCGTTCAACAACCGATGGGCTGTCTGCAATCGCTCATCGACTCGTCCGACAATATCGACTTCGGCATTCGGTGCCGAAGACTTCACTCCCATCGGTGAACGAACCGGCGGCGTCGCCACAGCCGCCGAGCTCTCCCGAAACACCGAACGATTCACGCGCGCCGTAATATGGTTCGTCTGCATCGATGATGATGAACCCATCGAATTAGACATGGATGAGTGGATCGAAGACGAACCGATGGTCGAAGCGTAAGCCGAGCCGTTCACGTCGTCGATGGATTCGAGTGCTGCATACGTTTCACTGCGAGTCTGTGCAGTCACGGCGACAGTTGAGGTTATCTGAGACGAAGCATTTGCGATGATCGGCAATCGTTTCTGGATGGCAGTGAAGCAACCGATGTCACCGCAACAGAGTACGATCACATCTTCCAACAAGTGCCATCGCACCGGTGCTTCAGCGGCCGGAACGGTTTCGCACAAACGACGCTTGCCGGTCGCGTCGATAAGAGCTCGTTGCATGTTCGCGCCGTCACAACCCAGCACCAGCACCACCGGTAGGCTATCGAGCCGCACGCCGCGCTGCGAGAGCATCTTCATACCGGATTGCCAAGCGCGCTCGAGCTCTTCATCTTCCGATGGATAGTCCAAACACCAGATGCGAACCGACCAGTAGGTCACGACGGATACGCCGACGACGAGCGCGATCAAACATAGACCTTGAGTCCAGTCCATGTAGTCGCCCCACGCCAAACGCTTGGGGTCCTGTCGATACACAAGCCACGTCGCCAGCGCTGCCGAGAGCAACGTGCCGCTGACCGCCCACGCGGCGAGTGCTGCAGGGGACGACGGCAACAGGCTGTGCAATCGCTTGAGGAGCGTCGGTTTTTCGGCGGCAGGTGCGTCGGACATGAACCGTTCTCGCTCCCCTTACCGATCGACAATCAATTGATGAATCGCCGCATTGATGACGACAAGTACTCCGGCAGTAACCGACCACAATACCATCGACAATCGACCTCCGAGCGGAGGAGCGCCGCTGATGACTCGCTCGGCGGCCACAGGAACAGTCGGCAATGTCGCCGAGCCGATCATGGCCGCGGTTTGTTCGAGCCATAGTTCGAGCGTCGGCGGGATGCCGAGCGACACGGCCACGCGCGCGGCTCGATCCGGATCAACATAGACACCGCGAAAGCCGAGTATCACGCAGTAGTAAAAGACTTCGAGCGCATCGCGCTGCTCATCGGCCGATGCCTCTCGCGCCGCGGTAAAAAAGCGTTCACTGCACACACGAGTGCGGAAGAGTTCCATCTCGAGAACGTTGTTGCTCCACCACTGAGCGCCGGACCAAGGCAAATCCACCAGCAGTTCATCGATCCACGATGCCAATGCATAGGACGCATAGTCGAATCGTCGATCATGTCCGCATCGAGCGCGACCGCCGGCAAACGCCTGTAACAACTCCTGACGCTCTCGCTCGGGCGCATTGCAACGACCTTGTTCGATGCGCGCGACGAGGTCGAGCGCTCGGTCGAAGATCGGATCGACTGCGGCTGCAAATTCGCTGCGCATCATGCGACTCCGAAAAGCGAGAACTGCAGTGCGATGGAGGTACGACCGGACTGTACGACGAGTTTTCGGTTACCCGGCAACTGGGCTCGATTCACGATCAGCGAATCTTTGAAACGCATTGCCAAACAACCGGATCGTTCGACATCGCGCCATGCTACGTTATCAAGTCCGTCGAGTTCAAAGTAGACCCACTCAGCACCTTTGGGCAGATGAGCCGGCACGGATCGCGTGCGACGCATTTCTAAACCGGGCATGCGTTGAATGAACAGTCGATCGACTTGGTCGGCACTTCCCAGCTTCCAATCGAGATTCCCCGGCGAGAGCAACTCGTCGATCGCTTCCTCGGTCAGTTCGCCCTTATGCACGCCGATGTACCAGCGTTTGTAGAGCTTCAGCTCCGAAGGCTCGATCGAAACCTGCATCCCCGTTTCGTTACCGATGAATGTTCGTTGTCGATACGGCAAACGCTCCAAACTTTGCAACGACTGCAAGATGCGTTGCTTGAGCGACTGAAACAGCGGCCCGATGTTTTCGTGATCGTACGATTCGGTCAGCTGCGGACCGCGAGTCGGTTTGAAGATGTCGATCGAGCCGGCCGTGCGAGCCAGTTCCACATAGGCTTGCAGCGGATGAATGCCGCGCGACTGTGACAGCATGCGAACCACCGTCACCGCCGGATTGACCGCCTGCAGCAATAGCAAGCGCTGCACCTCGATGGGTGATTCAGCGTGCAACGCGCCGCCCGCGTCGAGCACTTCGGCGGCCGAATGCTCTCCGACTTGTAATAGCCAATCACTGACAGGTGAAAAGATTTCGCTCCGCAGTTGCGGCCACGCGGCGCAATCGAGCAGCGGCGGGACATAGGTTTTATCAAGCTGCGCGATCACGCCGTCTCGATCTCCGCGCTCGATGCGAGCGATCCTGACTGCGTCGTAGCCGGCCGGATCATCCGTGCTCAACAATATCTTGGCATTCACGCGCCGGAACTCGACCGGCTGCACACTTGCAGCGTCGACTTCGTCCGGCAATTCCATCCACTGCTTCTCATATCGCGAACCGTTACGATGCCCCGCTTCGTCGACATTCTTGCCGCCGAGTTGCAAGCGCGGCACCGCCAGAAAAACGTCGATGGTCGGGGACGAACGAGCACTGATCGCATCGCGATCCGCATCAAACGAGTACGCCGCTTCATCGAGCGCGGAACGAAGATCGCGCCGCTCGGGTTGTTTCCCCGCGCTGAACTCCACCAACACACCACCGGGAGTTTTGGCTCGCAGCGCATCGACTTGAAAGAATCCTGTCGCTAAAGCGGACGAATTGATCGACAGCTCAGCCAATCCGTACGAATGCGGATTCTGCCACTGCTCGCCGACAGCCAGCCGTTCGGACCAGTGCCTGTCCCAGGCCTGGAAATGGTGAGGCTGCAGAAACAACCCCTCATGCCAGTGAACTGCGGGAAATTGCATGGAGCTTCCGCTGACAATGCGCGACCTGGAAATGGAATGCGTCCCGACATCAGCCGAGACGATGACAATTCTTGTATCGGCATTAACGGTCGTGACGATAAACGAAAGAAGTCGGGGGAAGTTGCTGCAGCGACTTTCCAATGCTTGCAATCGATCAATCGAACCGCGAGAAGCAGAACCAGCGTGAGTCTCTCACTGTTGGCGGTCTGGCTGTGCACAGCTTGCCGTTCAACCACCACCGATGGAACCGGCACCGATGGAATGGGTGTCGCCTGCAGGAGCCGTCATCACCACGGCCCCGAGCTTCAACGCCGCAGGATCGTTCGAGCCTGCGCGGTATGCGCCAACCCGCGAAATCGGTCCCGCTACAGGTTATGCTCAGCCGCAGAGCAACAGTTCTTCCTCCATAGGCCATACGTCTTTCCCACCGATTGATCAAGCCGAAGTGACTCGGCCTGCAACCGTCGCCGCAACGATCGCTCGACCTCAACCATGGTCGCCCGGGTCAATGCCGAACGGGTCAAGCCTGCTGTACTCGTCGGCCATTCCGCTCGAATCACCCGACGACTCAGCCATCATGCACACGGCTGCGTATGCATCAGGACTACAAATAGCGCCAGGCCCGATAGGCAATCCCGGAATCGAAACTCCCGCGTCAATCATCCAGAGCTATCCCGATGCTTCGATGATGATCCAAGCTGATTCGACTGCGCCTGGCGACCAAGGTGCGAACGATCGCTTTCCGTGGCGCGAACATCTCAGACCGCGATTCGGCTCCGACCAAGGGATCGGATTCGAGCGAGTCATGTTCGCACCGAACGCGCTGGACACAGCGATCAGCTCATCGAATGTCGGAGTCCGATTCACTTCAGCTCGCGGACTCGGCACCCCCGATCGCGCCGAATACTTTTGGCGATCAGGCTCGCGCGGTCCGGGTAATGAGTCGCGAGTCGATGTCATGAACACACAGTTCCGCAGCGAACTGGGTAATGAACTCGGCGCGGCCATCATGGAACTGAACATGCGAGCTTTGAATCCGACCGTGAACGATAACACGATCGGTTTCGGCGACATTGCGGTGGGTGCCAAAGCCACTCTTTTCAACGGTCGCTGCACCAAGGTCGCCACTATCTTTCGTTCGTACTTTGCCACGGGTCCGACTGACAACGGATTGGGAACCGGACATATCTCGCTCGAACCCGGCCTGTTGCTGCGTCATCAGACCAGCGAGCGAACCTATTGGCACGGCGAAATGAAATACTGGTTGCCTCTCGGCGGAACTCCCGGGATCGCCGGTGATGTGCTGAAGACCGGTGCCGGTGTGAGCACGATATGGCGAGATTCCGATCGCTTGGCCGTGTTGCCGACATTCGAAGTGCAAACGTTGACTTTTCTGTTCGGCGGAGCGACTGATCCGAGCGGTATTCGTCATCGCGTCAACGGAGACACGGCCGTTGAATTGATACCCGGCGCGCGCTGGGTTCTGGGTCCGGGCGGCGGACTCGGCCTCTGGGAACTAGGCACCGCCGGAGCCTTCTCAATAGCCGACCGAGATTGGTTCGACACCCGATTGATGATCGACCTAAGACTCGTCCGTTAGCAGCACCAATCGCCCTGCCAAAAACCGGTCACAACGAAAACACGAAGTTGCAGGAAGCAGTCAGAATTACCACGAAGGACACGAAGAGCACGAAGGGAATCAGCGTTCAAACAGAGTTGGTAGCAATCTCGAAACACATCGTTGCACACGTATCAACCACACTTCGTAAATCGACTCAAATTCGGATCTGCTCAGGGCTCGGCTGACTGCAACGGCACGGACGAATAGCTAACTCAACAGATCTCCTGAGTCCTATCTTCGTGCTCTTCGTGTCCTTCGTGGTATACAAATTTCCTGTCGCACCTTCATGAAGCCGACCTTGCGAAACGATGAGCGAAAATGGAGTCAGAGTACTAAGCGCTTGATACCCTCTTTCAGCTTGGTGACATTAAAGTTGATCAACAGACCGATCTTTACATCTGCCAACCGCATGTAGGTCAACAATTGAGCTTCGTGAATACCCAGTAGCTTTTCTACGCTTTTCAATTCGATGATCAGCCGGTTTTCGATCAATACATCAATGCGGTAACCGCAGTCGAGTAAAACGCCTTTGTATTGCACAGGCTGTGGCAGTTGCAGTTGAAAGGCGATGCTATTCCGACTTAACTCGTTCGCCAAACATTGTTCATATGCTGATTCAAGCAACCCGGGACCCAAGTGCCGATGGACTTCAATGGCACAGCCGATGACACGGTTCGATAGCTCATCAAACTCCATCTTCGTTTCCTTTATGGTTACATCCATCTCTTCAACATGTCGAACCAGACAAACATGATAACACCACTATGGACATGAAGAGCACGAAGGGAATCAGCGTTCAAACAGAGTTGGCAGCAATCTCGAAACAAATCGACGCCAACGTATAAAACACCATGCGTGAGTCGATTCATACTTGGATCTTTTAAGGCCTCGCCTGACTGCAACGGCACGGGCGAATACCTAACCCAACAGATCTTCCGAATCCTATCTTCGTGCTCTTCGTGTCCTTCGTGGTTCAATTCCTCCCCTCCCGTCCACTGAATTACCGGCGCAGGAAAACGGTTCGTCCAACGTGAAGGCCCCGCGCGGTGCTTCGCTACAACCGTCATAGGCTGCATCTTTGAACGGGCTTGCATTGCTCTTGCATTCGACGGGAACGAGTAATCGCGACGGCGTGGAATCGAGACCTACCCTTGATTTGATTTTGTCCGCGCCCGTTCCGTATCTTGAGGTAGATCCGCATGGCGCCCATTTCGGCCGGAAACGCGACAGCCGTCGGCGGGCTCGCTCCCGCAGTCATTGTCAACAGCAACAGCGAGAACACTCGCCATAACGATTTTCCTACCGGTACATCTCGTTATGAGATCCTGGAAGAGCTTGATCGAGGCGGATGCGGGCTGATCCTACGAGCCTTCGACCGGCAACTGAGACGCGAAGTCGTGATCAAGCGGATGCTGCCGGAATCGGCGCAAGTGGCGAACGCGGAACAACGCTTTCTGCATGAAGCTGTCATCACCGGCCGCTTGGCTCATCCGGGAATCGTGCCGGTCTACGAAGTCGGCATCGACGACGCGACGCGACTCCCGTTCTATGCCATGAAGCACCTACAAGGACGGACGCTTGCCGAGCAACTGGACATTCTCAGCACCGACATCAAGAAACCGAGCGTTAGACGTGAACTGCTCGAACGCTTTCATCATGTTTGCTTGACGCTTGCCTTTGCGCACGAACACGCCATCATTCATCGCGACTTGAAACCCGCCAATATCCTGCTCGGCGAATTCGATGAAACCGTTGTGCTCGATTGGGGCTTAGCCAAACAACTCGATAAGCTGCCTGACTCCGAAACCGAACGGACGGAAGAGGCGCAAGGCACGTCGCTCAATGTTTTGAGCGACGCAAAGTGGAAAGCCGCCGACTGCGGCCTGACGATCAACGGACTGGTGATGGGAACCGCTGCATACATGTCGCCGGAGCAAGCTCGCGGCGATACAAGCGAAGTCGACTATCGATCCGACGTCTTTTCGCTCGGCGCGATTCTCTATGAATTGCTCAGCGGCGAGCGACCGTTCCAAGCGGCAACGACACAAATGACGATGGCGCGCGTCATGACGGCCGCGCATCGACCGTTGCGTCAGGTCGATCCGACGATTCCGCGTGCCGCAGCGGCAGTGTGCGCCAAAGCGCTGGCTGCCGATCGGAAAGACCGATATGCCGATGCCTCGGAACTAGCCGCAGACATACATCGTTTTTTAAGCGGCGAAGCGGTATCGGCTCAGACTGAACCGTGGTGGGCCAAGCTCGATCGACTGGCTTCGAAGTACCGCACGCTCTTCTGGTCCGTCTTGCTCAGTGTCACCCTCGTCGCAGCGTGCGCGATCATCGCATTCGTCACCGTATCTCGTTCTCAGCGGAGCGAATCCGCCGCGAGAATTCTGGCTGAACGGGAACATCAAGCCAAGACCGATGCGCTGGCTGCCGAAGAAGCCGCCCATCAAGAAGCTTTGACACTGCTCGAGTCGGCACGCGAAGCTGTCGACAGTTGGGTGCTGGAGGTCAGCGATGATCTACAGTGCTATCCGGGACTAGGACAGCTTCGTGCTCATCTGCTCAAGCGAGCGGAAGAGCACTATGTCACGCTAGCCTCGGCAGATCATCAAACGCCGCTCATGCAGCTCGAGTCGGCGCGCGCCCATGTGCGGCTCGGCGACTTACAGCGTCTCACGGGGCGAGGGAAGGACGCAGTCGATTCGTATCAAACGGCGTCCAAACTGCTCCGCTTGTTGATTCACGGACAAGACGATTGGCGAGATGCCGCAGCAGTCTGTTACGCTGCCGCTCAAATCGGCTGGGCCGACTGTAGCATCGACCTCCGCGATACCCCATCGGCAGAACAACTTCTTCAAGAAGCCGTCACGGCTTGCAAGTCGGTACCGCACGATTCAACAGAGCATGCAGCGGCCGGAAGAATGTTGGCAGCCGCGGGACAATCGCAAGCTCGATTGCATCGGAGCCAAGGCGATTTGTCGGCTGCTATTCATGCCATTGAACAAGCCATTGCCGATCTGTCCCATGTTGATTCCGAGCTCACTGCGCCGAGCATGCTGAAGCGTCTCGTGGAACTGTATCGCGATAGCGCCGAATATCGTGCTCACGTCGGCGATTCGGCCGGCGCGGCGGACGCTTATGATCGCGTCATTGAGAGCTACAGCACATTGCTCCGCCGTTTCGGCGATCGCCCCGATTGGCTCGACGCACGGGCCGCAGCGCGACATCGACTCGGGGCATGCAACATCGAGCAAGTCGAATCGGACGAAGCCATCGGTGCTTTCGAAGCAGCCGAGGAAGACCTATCGCTGGCTCGCGATTTGAACTCGGGTGAGAACAAGTTCCGTGAACGACTGGCTGAGGTGCATGCCGACCTAGGCCTGGCCTATTTGCAATCGAGTGAAGCGGAGAAGGCGGAGGAAGTCCTGCGTCGCGCGTTGAACTCACTTCATCATTTGTCTCGCGAGAACGGAAAAGCGGATGCGTACGCCGTTCGCTCGGCTCAGATCATGCTGTGGTTGGTCATGGCGGTCGAACAGAGTCGTACCCAAGAATCCCAAGAACTGCTGAACAACGTGGCAAAGCTCATCGAACTGCTCAGCGGAAACGAGACGCGAGCCGAATCCTTGCCGCTCCTGCGGGCCCAACACTGGTGGCTGAGCGCGCGCCGACATGCTCGACAAGCGGACTGGAAACAAGTCGTCCACTTCTGCAAGCAAGGATTGGCTCAAACCGAAGACACCGAGTCGGGAACCGTCGATCAGCGCAGCATGCTGCTGCTCGTGCGAGGTCGCATCGCAGCCGTGCAAGCCCGCGCGCTGGATCAATTAGGACAAACGGACGAAGCCCGGTCTGCTCGATCGATCGCATCTCAAGCCTGGGAAGCTTGTCGAGCGCTGGACTCGCGGCGCACTACGGTTCAATCCGTCATGTCGCAAATTGAAATGACTGTCGAGTCACCAGATGCCGATGACGCGGAGGCCGCGAAACTACTCGCCTTGGCAAAACTACTCGTGCAGCAACATGAGACGCTCCCGACAGCTTGGCGCTGGTTGTCGGAGGCGGCACTAAGATTGGATCACTTCGAGTTAGCGAGGACTGCAATTGCTAAAGCCAAGCGATTGCGTCGGCATACAGCACTCGATGACGAACTAATCGACGGTATTATTCGGTTATCATCCGGTGACATAGATCCTGCCGGCACTGAAAAGATTCAAGCTGCTCTTGCGCATCCGCGGCCGGGCGACTTGCACAGCGAGTATCTCTACGATCGCCTACAAAAATTAGCCGAAGAAGCGCATCGATCGAATACGAGCGATCGCTCGAGCGAAGAGTAGTTGTAGATCAGTTTTCCAAATTGATCCTAACTCTGATCTACAGCAACACGCTAGTGCCGGGCGGGGAGCTTTACGCCGCAGGCTTGCAGTTGCTGGAGCACGGCTTGCACTCGAGCTCGTTCCGGGGGATGGAAGTGATTGAACGGCTCGGCCATGAAATCGTCGCATATTCCGAGCAGCGAGAGCGCGCACTTGGTGGCTTTGATGTATCGCGATGCGTACTTACCGACTTCGTAGATCGCTTGAAACTGATCGATCCACTGGCGCAGATGAGCCGTACGAGCATCATCGCGAGCCGATACGGCTCGGTAGCAGTCGACGAACAGTTCCGGCAGGACATTGGCTCCGCCGGCCACAGCGCCGTCGCCGCCGCGGCGTACAGCGTCGGGCAACATGGCTTCCGGTCCGATCATGATCGACCAATCGGGACGTTGCTCGCGGAGCTGCATCAGGCTCTCGAAATAGGCGAGATCGCCGCTGCTGTCTTTGATGCCCCAGATACGTTCGATCGGAGCCAAACGCTTCAGCGTGTCGAGCTCGAACCAGACCTTGGTCAAACTCGGCATGTTGTAGAGCATCAGTGGCAACGGCAACTCAGCAACGATGTGCTCGACATATCCGGTGAGCTCCGTTTGCCCGGCCGGAAAGTAGTACGGAGTCGATAGAACGAGAGCGGTAGAACCGGCAGTTGCCGCGTGTTCCGCCAATCGAACAGACTCGATGAACGATGTATCTGTGATCCCGACCAACACCGGAATACGCTTGTCGACCAACTTGCAAACGCGTTCGATCAACTCACGTCGCAAACGATAACTCAAGCTCGGCGCTTCGCCTGTTGTACCGAGGATGAACAGTCCATTAACTCCACCCGCGACGATATGCTCCACCAATCGTTCCAAACCTGCGACGTCGATCGTATCGCGATCGGTCAAAGGTGTAACCATCGGCGGAATGATGCCGTGAAAGCGACGTGGCTCTGTCATTGTGATCCGTTGTCATCAAAGTGTTGCGATGTTCGTCAGGCAGTTGAGCAATCCGACTCGGCGATTGTTTCCAATCTGCTGCTTCAACTCGACTTCGTCGTTCACAATACATCGCATCGAACTACATCGCATGGAACTGCGAGTCAATTGTCGCTGAATTGATGACGCTAGCAATGGAGGGAATGCATTTGGGAAAAAACTTAGTCATCCGGTATTGGCGAGCGATACCATTTGAGGTTACAACCTTGGTCGGCATGGAAGCCACTGTCGGCACGGAGGCCTTTTTGTTCTTTCATCAAAGCTCGAAAGTTGTTCGAGCACATTGATCAAAGGCAATGTGATCTTCCCGCTTGAGACCCGCCCGCAATGATCGAAGTGCATGCGATGCAAGAGCATGCAGAGCTATGATCAGCCGGTGGAGTCACCGAGGAGGTCACAGGTACGACAGGAGGTCCCAGCATGTTGGTCGTTTCTCGTACCGAAGGTGAAGCAGTAACGCTTCCCGATCTCGATGTGGCAGTTCGCGTTCTGCGAGTCGCCGGTTCCCGTGTTCGATTAGGTGTCGAGGCTCCGCGCGAAGTGCGCGTGCTGCGGAATGAACTCGAACCGCATACGCCGCAGGCGTTGACTCCTGAAGAAAACAAGCGGCGAGAAGCCTTGCAGGAACAATTGGCCGCCGTTCAGATTGAACTGGTGCGAGCTCAAAACCTGCTGCATCGCGGCGAAATTGCCGCCGCTGAACAGCTAGTCGGTACTGCAGCCGCCAAACTGGCCGCTACCGAATTGAACTCAGCCGCCCGCAATCCAGCCTCGAGCCCGGAGACGATTTCGTTCCCGAACGAAGCTGCGGTTTACGCAGTGACTCGCCGAACCGAATCCGAATTGCAAGTTCGCGAATCCAACGGCGAAACTCAATTCTTCACTCGCATCTCAATCGACGAACAAGCCACGCACTTGTTGGTACGCAGCGACTCGGAAGGCTATCTGGTCTGCTGACGGCGAGGCGGATGTTCGCGGCGAATTCGGCATCAGCGTCGATCAGTGAAGATTAGTGTTCTTACTTTTCTTTCCTCGATCGGCGCTTTGCAGTGCTGCTCGAATCTGTCGGTACCGATTTGTGCCTCTTTGCTTTGAACTGCAAGGTGGGTCTCGATTCGGAGAATCGAGCTACAACTTGGTTGTGTTGCGCATGTAGTAGAAGCGGCCGTCTTCCGCGCCGCCGAGGAAATCGGGCACACTGTCGCTGTTGAAGTCTACGATCGCAGGACTGACATCGTGTCCTTCGATGTTGCGCTCTGCCAAGCTTCCCGATCGCTTGAATCGGAACACGCCATCCTGCTCACCCAACCCCAGATAAAGATCTGCGTTGGCGGAGTTTAATAACAAATCCAAGTGACCATCTCGGTTCCAATCGACCACGGCCCACTTGCGACGACCGCTCCCCCCGGCCTGCTTGTCATTGAACCGCAACGGCTTTCCGCTGTCATCGCAGAAGACACGCTTCGGCGGCATCAACACCAATCGCCCTTCTTGCTTCGCGCGTCGATAGAGAGCCGGATAGCCCTCTACATCCAACATGGCCAAGTCCATCAGACCGTCGTGATCAAAGTCATAGACGACCGGAGTCGTTCGCCACTGAGTGACGAGTTGCTTGGCGGTCGGTTGCCACCAAGTCCAGCTCGGCTTCGGCGGTGCTTCCGGCCACTGGACTTCGATGTCCATCGGCTCGGATAGCTTCGGTTGTTTCGATCGGTCATCGGCTCCATCGGTCCCCAAGTTACGCAGCCACTGAACGCGACCCCAAATGGAATTGAATACGATGTCTTTACGTCCATCACCGTCCCAGTCTGCTACGTTCAGCGTCGTGTAACCCCACTTCGCTTCAGCCGGCCCCTGAATACTCCCGTTCGGTCCGGCCATCACGCGAAACGGCTTTCCGCCGGCTGCGATTTTGGCAGGAGCATTCCAACTCGGACGTTCCACGCCCGCTCCGCTGAGGTTCTCAAAGAACAGGATCTCACCGCTGGTATTTCCCGACACGATATCCGTGTCCCCGTCATCATCCCAATCGACTCCGAACGGCGTGGCCAGCGCTCCGCATTTGAGCTGATCAGGAACTTGTTCAAAGTATGAGGGACGACGGAACACCGGTCCCTCCGGTCCTGGTCGAACACACTCTACGAATGCTACGCGTCCATCTTCATCACCAACGATCAAATCCGGATCACCGTCGCGATCCCAATCGAAGGCGATCGGAACGATCATTTCCAAATCCATGTGCAGCGGCGAGCCGTCATCGGCCCGCAATCGCTTGCCCACTGCATATTCCGGTTGGGTTCGCGAGCCCACGTTTTGAAAATAGGTGAAGCCGTCGAGAAACTCCCCGCAGATCAAATCGAAATCGCCGTCGCCGTCGAAGTCGGCAAAGCTCGGTGACGCACATCCGAAGACATCGATAGCTTGACCGCCCGCCTTGACCTTCGCAGGTTCAGCATACTTCGGCGATGCATCATCACCTTCATTGCGCAGCAGCAAGACAAATCCGTGCAACGGTCCGTGTGTCCACTTCCCTTCTGCGCTCCACGCGTCATCCCAACCGTACTCGCTCCAGTCTTCGACAGCGACCACCAGATCGAGATCGCCGTCACCTTCGTAATCGACATAACGCCATTGATTATGCCTGACCTTCGGCCCCTTCGGTTGATTCCATGCAGGCTTGTAAAAGTTAGCTTCGACAGACAACTTCGTTCGCTTATCGAGTCCGGACTTCGTGAAGTCCGCATACTCATAGCCCGGCGAAAGGACTCGCATCTCGATCTTCTCGCTACCCGCCGTGTCAATAACTTTAACATAGCTCGGCATGACGTAATGAACCGTCTTGCTGAGTTTCTTGGCGGGCTGAAAAATCGGTTTGGGATTCTTGGCTGTATCGCCTGTCGTGTTCTCAAAAAACCAGATGCCGTTCGACGGTTTATCGGGACAGGAAACGATCAAGTCATAGTCGCCGTCGCCGTCCGCGTCACACGGTAAGGGCCAAGCCCAAAGGCCCACGCCGAGATCGACCTTCGTCGGGCTCTTCGGCACAGCCTTATCGCCGCGATATTCCAGCGGTCGCAGGTCTTGAGCTTGAACGCAAATGACGCCGCATACGACGTTGCTGATGAGACATGCGGTCGCGAGCGTCGCGGATAGTAGGAAAGATTTCATCGGAGAGGGCATTCGTTGCGAGCGAGTGTGTTGTGGGTGAGAGTGGGACCCCGACCATTTTACACACACCGAACATCGCGTCAGAGCGACCTGGATCGCGCGCGACCGACGTTCCGTCAATTCGTACTCTCTTGCACCAGTTCCCAGAGCAGTCGGTCTTCGGTCGATACAAGCACACCGCGCTCTTCAAACGGTTTGAGAATCGTGAGCGCTTCGTTGAAGTATTTGCGTGCGGCCTCATCTTGTTCACGCATCACAGCCACCTCTCCCATAAAGTAGCAGGTGCGAGCCAGGTCAACCTGATTGAGCGCATGCATCCGATCCGATTCTGCCAACGTGCGTCGAAGCATGAGTGCTTCCTGGTAAAACGCTTCGGCCTCATCGATTCGCTGCTGCTTGCGAGCCACATCGCCTTGATGCTGTAGAGCAATACCGAGGTCGCGAGTAGCCACCGGATTCGACGGATCTGCTTCGGAGATGCGACGCGCATCGGACAATCCCTCCCCGAAGGCGGCCTCTGCCTCGGACCATTGCTCGGTGGTTTCAAAGACTTCTCCCAGTTTGTTGCACATGATCATTCTGTAGTTCGCAGGGAGTGAAACCTTGGCGGCTAATAGCTCATCAACGAGGGCGATGCCGCTGCTGAATGTTTCGGCCGCTTTCACAAAATCCCCTTCCTGACTGAACAACGTTCCCAATTTGCTTAAGTTGACGACCCGATCCTTCTTCAGCAGATGACTTGCGGGATATTTCTGGGATGCCTTGTCGAGATACTTTTTCGATTCCTCCACTGCGGCTCGAGCTTCCGCCAGTTGATTCTTCGTCAAATAGACGTCACCAACTTTCTCGTATCCGAAAGCCAGATCCCGATCGGCATGTTCGCTGTTCGGGTCAAGCTTGGCATTGGCGATACTGACAGGCTTCTCTGATAAGCCTCCATCGCCGGATCCTCCATTGACCGACTTGCATGTAGATGTCGCCAAGCGACTCGCAGGTAACGGGAAAGTTGACGTTGGACAGCTAGATTGTCAGGGGTCATGGATCGCAATCGTTCGGAAATCTCGGACGCCTTAGCCAGATGCGCCAAAGCCTGTTCCGAACCATTGCCTTCTACCGAGTCGCCGACTCGTAAGAGAATCAGGGCGATCTCTCGATGCGCCGCGCAGGTATAGAAATCGGCATCGTCGCGCACGGCGAGACTATCGGCAACTTTCTTCAATCCATCGACGGCGCTCGTCAGTAACTCGCGCCGCACAACATCAGTGCCGGGGATATCCACCAACTTCTTTTGAAGGCTCGTCACCACCGAAGACAGCGTCTTCAGAGCGGCTCGACTTTCATCGTCGGCCAATTTGCGGCTCTTCCGCTCACTCTCTGCCAGCTTATCTTTCTCGTCGGCGAGCTTCTCGGCCAAAGTCCGCAACTCGCGCTCGGCCTCCGCCAACTTTGATTTTTCCGCAGCCAATTGCAACGCATTGTTCTTTTCGCGCCGTGTCTCTTGTATCTGTCCCCACATTAGGAATGCAAAGATGACCGAGACGACTGTGAGCAGCGATAAGAAGATGGCTGCGGCTTGTGTCCATGACTTATGTTTTCGCGCCGTACGCAGCACTCGTTCGCTCAAGCTCTCACGACTCACCGAAACCGGTTCATCGCTCAACCATCGCTCCACATCGTCTGCCAATTCAAGTGCCGAGGCGTACCGATCTTCGGGACGTACGCACATGGCTTTCAAGCAAATTGCATCGAGCGCTCGCGGCACTCGCGAGTCCACGGTGGACGGAGCCGGAAAGCGCGCGTGCTTAGCATCATCCAGGATGGCGGCTATCGATTTCGACGCGTAAGGCGGTCTACCGGTAAGCATCGCATACAGAATGGCTCCCAGACTGAAAACGTCTGAAGCGTACGTGAGATTACTGGAGTCGCGAGTCTGTTCCGGACTCATGTAGCCGGGAGTACCGAGCACGCGCAAGGCCCCGGTCAGCGGTACGTCCACCGATGACACCGGAACATAGTCGTTCGTGACCTGATCCGCAGCCGAACTCGCAGCGCTCGCATCATCTAAGATCGTGGCGGGAATATCGTCGATCGATGTATCGACATCCCACTGCTCAACAGGCGGCAATGCCGGTGCGAGCTTTGATTCCGCCGGCGATTTCGATGACTGTTCATCTACATCCACACGCTTCGCCAATCCCCAATCGACGACCAACGTATCGTCGAAACTTCCCAGCAGGATATTGGCCGGTTTTAAATCACGGTGGATGACTCCGCGACTGTGTGCATAGGCCACCGTATTGCAAACGGTGATAAAGCGCTGGAGCAGTTTGCGCCGATTGCGAATCGACTCATCGGCGGTCATCGAGCTGCTGAAATGCTGATCGATGGCGGACTGCAGTGTCCGTCCTTCGATGAAGCGCATCGTATAACAAGGGCGTCCGGCATCATCTGTACCTACACCATGGACCGGCACAATACCGGGATGCTCAAGCATGCCGGTAATTGCAGCCTCGCGAAGAAAACGTCGTCGCCTGAGTGGATCGCGATCATGCGGCGCGCGAATCACCTTCAGTGCCACGTCACGATTCAGACTTGTGTCTCGAGCTCGAAAAACCTCGCCGAGCCCGCCGCGAGCATGAGCTCGCAGATTCACAAATCGGCTGTGTGTGGACGGATCGCGATCAGTAGGCTCAATCGCGGAATGGACGGCCTCACTCCTATGTTGCTGCCGGACTTCGACTTTCGCGTCGCGAGCGCGGCCTGCGATTTGCCGACTACCTAAGAACGGCGACAGCTCGGCCAGCGCTTCGATACGACGCTTCAATTCCGACAGCAAGTGCGGACAGTCGCAGCACACCTCTTCGGGAGTCAGCGGAGATTCCGATCCCTGAGAGTTTTCCCAAGTGAGTAACAACTCTTCCAACAGTTCTTGAGTCATGTTTGTCTCCGATGATCCCTTGCGATCTCCGAACCTCGGCTTGACCCTTCCGAGAACCGTTTATCGTTCCGTTCGTTGCTTCAATTGCTCATGCAACTTCAAACGAGCCGACTGCCAACGTCGCTGCACGGTCCGTTCGTTGATACCCAGCACGGCTGCGGCTTGTCCCTGTGTCAGTTCCTGATACCACAGCAAGTCGAAGACCTCGCGATCCGCATCGTCGAGCTGCTCGACCGCGGAATGAAACTCGGTCCATTCGGCTAGTGCAGCCGGCTCATGCGTCTCATCCTGCGGATGCAAACGCTCGCCGGCTCTTGAAGCAGAACCGTCGGGAGTACTGTCGTAGTTTCTCCCCAAGCCCTGCGGTCCGTGATAGTGACGACTCAAGTCGATCAGCTCGCGACGAATGAGTACCGCGGCAAAACGTAAAAAGTCGGCGACCGATTCAAAGGTCGCCGACTTCATGCCTGCATGCAGACGAATCGCCGCATTCTGCATCACGTCATCTGTATCTTCCCAGCGACCGACCCCGGGAAAGTCGTTCAGCATCTTCCGAGTCAGTCTCAGCAAACGATCGGATGCGGCGGCCAGCAGTTCGCTGCGGGCCGCCTCATCACCTGCCTGAACACGATCAATCCATGGTTGCAGCTCATCCGCTCGCGATGCGTCCATAGCGCCCCTCAGTTTGACTGAACGGGCGTTAATCAGAGGCATAGCATGCGCAAAACAGTAGGACGAGGCAATCACTTCAATCTCGCTTCGGCGATTAATTCGCCTTCGGCTCCCTATAAACCGATGACATCCTCATTCCCGACCCAATCCTTCAAGTCGTCCTTCTTGGAGCCGCTTATCTTGGCAAAGAACAAATCCCTTCCTTTTCCACCTCGCACGCGATCCGAGACTCCGTCGTTGAACACGGTGGAACCGGCCACAAGCACACCGGTCGCGGCGTTACGCCGCGTCTCATAAGAACCCGCTCCGGCCCAAGCGTTGCGAATCGACTCGAGAGCCGCGACGCTGAGTGTCGTGTACCCGGCAATGACGATGTCATCGTCTTCACCGCCATCGAGCTTGTCGGCTCCGATACCGCCGATCAATAGATCGCGCCCGGCACCACCGTCGATTTCATCGTTGCCCGTTCCGCCGTCGAGTACATCTGCTGCGTCGCCGCCGGTGAGCTCATCATCTCCGGCACCACCCAGTAAAGTTGCGCGACCACCGCCGGCGACGAGCTCATCATCGCCGTCACCCCCGTCGATCAAAGCAGGAGCAGTGACACCCTTTTCGATCTGCGCTTCGTCATCTCCGTCGCCCAGTAGAATCATGATGTTCGTGACTGCGCTTGCCGGAAAGTCGGCTTCGTGATGACGAGGACGCGTGCCGCGACTGTCCCATTCAACCGTAATCGAATCGGTTCCGTTGTGTCCGCATCCATGTCCGCCGCGATCAAATCCGACTTCGACTTCATCATCAGATCCGTTACCAATGATGATCAACGTACCGTTGGTCAAACTGATTCCCGATACGATCGCGGTCGTCGTTGCGACGGCTGTTCCCAAATCATCATCCGCAAGTCGAACGGTCACTGTGTACACGCCTGCAGATGCATAAACGTGCGAACCGGAGATCGATCCGACGCCGGCGGATTCCGACAGAGCTGCCGAGGTGGTGATTCCATCTCCCCAATCGATAACAGCCGTATGCGTGTCGAGCGCTCCGACATCACTGAAGCCTGCCGACACCACAACTGCCGTCGAACCCATCGATGCGGAACCGATCGTCGTAGCACTGCTGCTGACCGAACCGATCGTCGGTTCCACATTGCGCACCGTGATCTCGCTGGAGAACCCGACGATTGCGGCCAAGTCACCGCGACCGCTGTTGTAACTCGCCAAAATGTTCGGGATCAACATGGAACGAGCCGCACCGGCAGGTACGTCATAGCGATAGATATCGTCTTTACCGTTGTTGTCAAAAGTAAATAGATTCGCAGCACTGGAATTGGTGTACGTGATACCGGCCAGACCTGTGAAGCCTCCTTCCGCTTGAGCTGTATTATCGGTCGCAATCAGTGTCATCACACCGGTCGCCACATCGACTTGATACAGACTGCTGAAAGTAACCGAACTGGTCAATGCAAAGCTGCCGTCGTTGCGAACAGTGATGTCCGTCACGTCATTGACGTCAAACGGATTGCCGTTCAAGGTCAGACCAACCGGTGTACCGATTACGGCACCGCTGATCGGATCGATTTGCAAGACTTGATTGCTCGCTGCATCCACCACCCACAACCTGTCTGCAGCATCGAAGGTCGCGCCCCGAATGTCTCTACCGACCAACGGCGATCCGACTTCCAGGGCCTGAGCCGTTCCCGCATCGATACGGATGAGAGTCGAAGCGGTTGGAGACGACGTCGTCGAGTCAGTAAGGCGGAAGCCGATCAGTCCATGAACAGGCGATTGCGCCAACGCATCGGCATCGATGGCTGTGGTTCCGATTTGCACCAAGCCGATATCGACGAAGTTAGTCCCGTCCGTATTGAACGAGTAGAGATGAACCGGCGGCTGCGTACGCCGAATCGCTCCTGCATTGTTGCTCTTCAGTCCGTAGATCTTCGATCCGGCTTCTGTCGCAATGCCGCCGTCGTCATCGACCAGGTTCAAGCGAATGCGATACTTGTCCGCAGCAGTACCCGATGTCGCATCGTCTTGGTATCGATGGTTCAGAGTAAAGGTTCGTGCTCCGCCGGGAAGAGCAACCGTCTCGATGACGCCGTAACCCCAGTCGACTTGGACACTGTGTGTATCGAGTGAGCCGACATCCTGGAACGACCCGGTCACCACAGCAACATCGTTTTCGTTGATCGTGTTGTTCACGAGGGTGTAACTGAAATCGGTCGGTGCCGAATTCACCACGGTGATGTTCGATGATCCGGAAAGATCGGTCGTGTGACCATCGGATACGGTTACGCGAATGACAGCCGTATCCGAAGGAGTGCCGCTCACGCCGTCATCCTTATATTGATGCGTGAGGCCGCTGAAGTTTGTCACGCCCGGAGCGAGCGTCAGGGTCGTGGCAGGAGAACCGTCACCCCAATCGATAGTGATCGTATGCGAATCGCCGGCATCAACATCGATAAAGCTGCCGCCGAGCGAGATCGTTCCGTTCTCTTGAACCTGTGTCAGCGAAGGGTTCAGTACCAGGTTGGATGGTGCTGAGTTCAACACTTGCCGGTTGCCGAAGTCGATATGCTCGACCACTTCGGTTCCGTAGCTCAACGTCAGGTCGGGAGGATTGGCGCTCGTTTGCGTCCAGCCGCTTTGCTGAACTTCGCGCACTCGATAGCTACCCGGACCCAGCAATCCGAATTGATACGATCCGTCGGGACCTGTTTGGGTCGATGATTCGACACTCCCGTCTGCGCCACGATCAAGCTCAATCGTCCAGTTCGGCAATACCGGCTCAGCCGAATGCACCGCAACGTTGTATTCACCGACATTGTTGAACCAACCGAAACCGTCCATCGTTCCGAGCACCAAGCGAGTCGCGCCGGCGGGAGCTTTGAATTGCTGCACGACCGATCCGCTTGTACGGCCGTCTCCGATGAAGAACACTTGCTGCAACAAAGGACTCAGCTCGGTAAAGTCGCGCGATGCCGGTGTGCTGAAATTGAGTAAGGTCGGTGCAGCAAGCGAATCGGGCTGAGCAGCCGACAAGAACACTCCCATCAAGGCATTGGCCGGTGCGACAACATTGGATAGTCCGTTCTGAGCGCCGTCGGCATGCGGATAAAAATCGATTCCATCGGGAGTCGGTGAAGTGGCACCCGGTGCATATCCCACCGGACCTGCGGCACCGATCGCAACATCGAACGTCAATGTATCACCGCCGTTGATCTGTACACCCGATGCTGTAACGGGCGACTGCGCAGGAGCTGTATCACCGCTGCTGGCTGTCGAACCGCTGGGCATTCCGGCTAACCATGGATCGGCGTAACCCGGCACGACAAATGTATTCGAGGTCAGGTCGCGCACTCCGTTGCCATTGAGGTCGTTGAACTTGATACCCCGAATGAAACCGTCCACGGCTGTGGTCGAGGTGCCGATACCGCTGAACTCCGACGTACCGCTCGGCCCGGTGGCTGTCGCCGATACAAAGGCACCCAATGCGGCTACCCCGCTCACCTCAGCCGTGAACGATACGTCACCCGACGCGTCGGTCGTGACTTCGGTTTTGCCGAGCCAAGTACGTCCTTCGCCGTAACCGGACGGATCAGCCGAGGTGTTGCTGTAGAAGTCGATCGTGAAGAGCTGGTTCGGTGTGCTGTTCAACGAACCTTTGATTCGAGTTCCTGAGGTCAGCGGCGATACCGCTTCGATCAACGGGAAGTTCTGATAGTTGTTCATGCCGACATCGGTATCGCCGACATCATTGACCGTTACACCGCGGGTATCAAGCACGAACGGTGCGAGATCGATTCCAAGGCTGGTATTGTCGTAGATCGAATTACCGCGAATCACATTGCCGACGGGATTGGTCGATGGATTGCCGTTGCCGGTGACGACTACCCCAGCACCGACGTTGTAAGCAATCAAGTTCCCTTCACCGGGCGCGGTGCCGCCGATTGTATTAAAACCGTCGGATACGGTGATACCGTTACCGAAACCGGGGAATGATACCAGCAGAGCCTGATTGCCGATCGGCACAGTTCCGGTGACATCGGTTCCGATCTTGTTACCTTTCACCACCGTTTCAACATCACCGACCCAAATCCCTCCATTACCGTTGCCGGAGACCAAGTTCCCTTCACCGGGCGCTGATCCGCCCACCGTGTTCGCTCGACCGCCGCCGATGTGGATACCCGTTTCTTTGTTCGGTAGAGCAACCGTGCCGGTCACATCGGTACCGACATAGTTCCCTTGAACGATGTTACCGATCGATTGGTAATCGCTTGAGTTGTAAGTCCCTTGAACCATGATGCCGTAACCGAGCGTGGTACCCGAGACAATATTTCTTGCCGCCGGATTCGGTCCGCCGATCTTGGTGTTCGCCGTAGAGATGAGATGGATACCCCATTCATTACCCAGCTCATCACCGCTATTCGGAACGCCGTCCGGATCGGTGACGCGTCCTGTTCGATCCGTGCCGATGAAGTTGCCTGCGATGACGTTATAGTCGGAGGTCATCGCGCCTCCGCCGTACTCATACCAAATACCGACTTGGCAACCGACGATCACATTCCGCTCGCCTAAATCATTCACACCATTCGAGTCGGTGCCGATGCGATTGGGGTCGTCGTTGATTTGGCCGTCAAACGCGTAAATACCGAAACCGTCAATGCCTTTGCGAACCAAGCCTGACGCATCAGTCCCGATGAAGTTCCCTTCGATGACTGTGAAGCCGCTGTTTTCCAAATAGATGCCCGAGTTATGGAAACTGTGAATGGCCAATCCCTTGATGGTCGTTCCATCAGCATTGACATGGAGTCCATGGACTGAGCCCGCGACCTGCGAGCCGTCCAGTTCGATATTGATGACCGCGTTGTCGCTGTCGAGCAATGTGTTGGGACTCGACCCCGGCTGTGAGTAACCATCGATCGTGACGGAATCGGTGATTGTCGGCAGAGGTGAAGCGGGCTGGATGACATGCACACCACTTCCGGGAATATTGAAAGCAATCGAGTCCGCGCCGGCCGACGCGTTCGCACCCAATATCGCGGCTCGCAACGAACCCGCGCCGCTGTCGTTGGTGTTGTCGACCGTGAAGGTAGCCATCAAGCGTCGCGATTCGAGCGACTCGAGCAACACGCGGCGGCGTTTGCGTTGCTCAAGCTTGCGAACGGCGGCTTTCTTTTTCCAAGGCAAGAATCGGGTCAGCATGACGGACACCTCGATGACAATTCAGGGGTAGGAAACGGAGCAGCGAGTTCAGGCGGCTGCGGCGAGGAAAAAATGGTTCACCAAAGAGCAGATCGAGAGCGGATCGGAAAAGACGACACGATCCGGAGATTTTTTCTAAACATCTCTCGAGGCTCAGAATCCGTTCCATCAGCACATTCAGCAAAACCGGCCGATTTCTCGGCTCGATGCGAGCCCTGAAATCCGTGCGTTGCAACGCTGCAAGCTAACGTTTCACAGCTCGTTTTCTCTTCGTTCCCCCTGCCAGTGTTTGCGCGTTGACACGAATGGCCGTAACTCCCGACACGCCGGATGCCGAACAGCCGCACGTCGATCCGTTTCCAAACGGTTCGCCCGATGGTGACCATTCCACTCGCTCCTTGAGCGCGCTCGGCAATTCAAAGCAGTCGGCATCAGGCGATAGTGCATCACTGGAGTTCCATCCGGATCGAAGTAGCAGTAGAGGCGGCCAGTTGCGCATCGCCGACATCGGCCTGCCGGACTTGCTCGGCGCAGCGCTCGATGACTACCGGCTCGGCCGATGTCTAGGCAGCGGCGGTATGGGAGTGGTCTACGAAGCCAAGCATCGCTTGCTGGGCAAATCCTTCGCCCTCAAATTCATCCATCGCGACTCGGCCAGTTCGTCCGATGCGCGAGCTCGATTCATTCAAGAGTTCACCGCCCTCGGACGGCTCGACCATCCGAACATCGTGAACGCCGTAGACGCCGGTTCAGTGGATGACGTTTTTTACTACGTCACCGAACTGCTCATCGGCCGCGACTTGACTCAATGGCGTACAGCTTGCGATGCGCCTCCCATCGGCGCGGCCTGCGAGATATTGCGACAAGCCGCTCTCGGTCTGCAGCACGCGCACGAACACGGATTCGTGCATCGGGATGTCAAACCATCGAACATTTTTCTGACCGATAACGGCCAAGTGAAGATTCTCGACTTCGGTCTCGTGCGCGATCGCGAAACCAGTGGCTCGATAACTCAAGCCGGCGACTTGATCGGCACAGTTGATTTTTTCTCCCCCGAACAAGCCGAAGACTTCCGAGCCTGCACCGCAACAGCCGACATCTATTCGTTGGGCGCAACTGCTGTCCATCTTTTCAGCGGCGAAGTGCCGTATCCCGATCGCGACTATCCGTCTATTGTCAGCAAGCTGCGCGGACACATGACTGGACGACCGCAATGGTTTGAAGTCTCCGCTACAAAGCTCCCCTCAAAGCTGCATCAACTGCTCGTGAGCATGATGTCACATCAGCCGCAATCGCGGCCGCAGTCTTGCCGAGAAGTTGCAGCGGCTCTCGCCGCTTGGTCTTCCGCGGAAGATGTCTCCCGTTGGCTGCAGGGCCATGCCTGCGATGACGGATCGATGCCTTCGAAAGGATCTGGTTCTACTCATCATCGCCGCGCATTACGGCGCACGGCACTCTTCGCCGTTCCCCTCGGTCTAGCAACTCTCGCGGTCGGCTCCTTCGCTTTCCGAACTACGCCGAATCAAAGCAACGACAACACACACTCTTCCACTTCGACAACAAATGCGAATGGAGACACAGGCCGGACGTCCGTCGCCGCTGAACCGCGGCATGAGCTTAACCCGCCGCCTGTGGTTACTGACACAACGCCCATCCCGACCGGCAAACCGGTCACCGTATCGCGCAACGAGCGAAAACCGCACAGCGCGAAACCGATGCAACTCGAAACAGCGAGCGGCTATCAAGCCAGACAGCCGCTCGGTCCGATCACTCGTTCTCCCAAGGACTAAACCATGTTGGCAACGCGTGTCTCTCATGGCTTCTGCAACCCACCCGTCGTCGCCGAATCGTCGGGCATGCTCGTCCGCATCTATCCGCAAGAAGGAATCGGAGAACCGATCGAACTGACGCAACAATCGCTGATGGTCGGACGCGAAGTCGCCGGCCTGACGCTCAGCGATGATTCCGTTTCACGTCGTCATGCCATGATCGAATGGACGGGCGATGTTCACTTGGTCAGCGACCTGAAGAGCACCAACGGCACGTTCGTCAACGAACGTCGCATTCAAAAAGAAGTCTTGCGAGTAGGGGATCGCCTCCGCTTCGGCAATCAGATCTTCAAGTATCTCACAGCCGGCGGTATCGAGTCGCAGTATCACGAAGTGGTCTTCAAGATCATGACGACCGACGGATTGACTCAGGTTTACAACAAGCGGTACTTCCTGGAATCGTTCGAACGCGAACTCGATTATGCGCAGCGTTCCGGCGTGCCGTTGTCGGTATTGCTGATGGACCTGGATCACTTTAAATCCGTCAACGATACGTACGGTCACTTAGCAGGCGATACCGTGCTGGCAGAGTTCGCCGCGCGAGCCCAATGCGTTCTCCGCTCCGGCGAAGTCCTTTGCCGTTACGGCGGTGAAGAGTTTGCCATGCTTTGCTCACGAGCCGAACTGAAAGAGGCAGCCGTAGCTGCTGAACGCGTGCGAGCCATCACGGCTGCATCCCCCGTCACGTTTGAAGATCGCGAGATTCCGATCACCGTCAGCATCGGAATGGCATGTCTCGACCCGGCGACTCCGAAGAGCATCAACGATCTGCTCGCCGAGGCTGACCACTGGCTGTACATCGCCAAAGCATCCGGTCGCAATCAGGTTCGTAGTGCCGATTGATGATCCCGACTGAAACACATCGCCCGTGGATACTAATCGTTCATCACGTCATTCATTCTTCTTGTCATTGACTGAGAGCCGTTCATGAAAATTCGCTCACTCTGCCTAGCCGCCATCTTCTCTTTGGCGGCATACTCATCGAGTTCAGCCGCAGACACGATCGTCATCGCAGGTTGGGATCGCCAACTCTTTCCGTCGTACTTGATCGCCACCGCGTCCGTCAAACCGCAACAAGCGACCGAAGAAGAAAATCCGTGCATGCTCGGTGATCCTGATGGACAAATCGGTGTTCGCATCACTGCCACCGAAGATGATCAACCGGTCAAGGTCACTGTCCACTGTGATGAGTTCATGGAAGTCAGCGAGTTCTCAGGCAAGCTCCCGATGGCAGGTGAGACGTACACGATTCATCCGAAGATTCGCTATCGCTACGAGAAACTCAGCAAGTGCCGGCAAGCATCGCCGGCAACACTGACGGTACGAGTGGAGCTCGATTCGGAAGCGGCCGAGGAAACAAGCACGACCGTCGTCTTCCGATCGATCAATGACTGCCCATTGCAAGTCGCAACTGCCGACGGTGTGGTCAACACCGAGTTCACCTTTGCCGCTTATGTGAATGAACAGCATCCCTTCGTCGACAAGCTATTGCGTGAAGCGCTCGACCTGGGTGTCGTTACTCGATTCACCGGATACCAATCGCAAGACGAAACAGAAGTACTGCGCCAAGTCTATGCACTGTGGGACTTGATGGTCGCACGCGACGTGCGCTACAGCGACATCACCGCGACGGCCGCCGATTCGAGCGAAGTGCTCAGTCAACACGTCCGCTTGATCGAAGAAACCGCCAATAATTCGCAAGCCAACTGCGTCGACGGCTCGGTACTGTTCGTCTCGATGCTGCGCAAGATCGGCATCAATGCCTCGCTCGTATTGGAACCGGGCCATTGCTTCATTCTGTTCTCGACCGATGAAAAGGGGGAAAAGATCTACGGTCTCGAGACGACGCTCGTCGACGCCGATGTCGACCTGCCGGAAGATTCCCCTGAGTTTTTGGATGACGCAGTAGATGAAGAACTGCGAGGTGATCGATCATGGCCCAGCTTCGTCGCCGCGGTATGCACCGCCACTCGGAACTTGGCGGAAAACGTAGAGAACCACAAGCAAAACAAGAACGGATACGCCATCATCCACGTCTATCAAGCTCGCAAGGCCGGCGTATTGCCGATCGCTTTCGACAACCAAGAAGTCTTCGTGTCATACGACTATACGGATTACGTTCGCAACTCGTATAACACGGAAGAGGAATCAGAAGACGACACTGAATGGTCCGAAGAAGAAGAGTCCGACAGCGAGTGGGATGAAGACGCTGATGAAGACTCTGACGAAGAATCGGATGAGTAAGAGGTAGGCTCGGAGCGCATAGGTCGAGCCGTTGACTACACCTCCTGCAGTTAACTGAGCGTAATGGCCAAGCCATACGGCCCGGGCAGCGGCTTGATTCCGCCGCAGCCCGCCCCCCATCCGCCATTCATTCTCCAAACGCTTTCCGTACAATGGTCGGCTTTCTGAATTCGGTTTGCATCAGAAAGTCAGCGCATGTCGATGTCGGTTTTGGAATCGTTGGTCCCTTCGTTGCGAGCAGAGTTCCCAGCCTTGCAGCGACAATGGCAAGGACGCGGAGTCATCTACTTGGACGGACCTGCGGGAAGCCAAGTCCCCGAGGCGGTCATCCATGCCGTGAGCGATTACTATCGCGCTCACAACGCGAATCGAGCCGGTAAGTTCGCGACCAGTCGCGAGACCGATGAACTGATGAACGAAGCGCATTGTGCGGCTGCGGCTTGGTTCGGCGTCGATGATCCGAATGAAACAGTGTTCGGCGCCAACATGACAACACTCACGTTTCAGTTTTCTCGTGCCCATTCGCGAACGTGGCAGGCCGGGGATCGAGTGGTCGTTACGTCTCTGGATCACGATGCAAACGTATCGCCATGGCGATTGGCTGCGGCCGATCGCGGCGTTGAAGTACGAACCGTGCGCGTACGAACGGAAGATGCAACACTGGACTTCGACGATTTCCGAGCCGCGCTCAACGAGCGTACTCGCATGGTGGCCATCACCTGCGCGTCGAATAGCGTCGGCACGCGCACACCGGTCAAACAACTGATCGAGTGGGCTCATCAATGCGGCGCGGAAGTCTACTTGGACGCCGTTCATTACGCGCCTCACTCTCTGCTGGATGTGAAAGCCTGGAACGCCGACTTTTGCGTTTGTTCGGCTTATAAATTCTTTGGACCGCACGTCGGTTTGCTGTGGGGGCGAGCCGCACGGTTGGCTGAACTGCAGGCATATAAAGTCGAGCCCGCTCCGTCACAAGCGCCCGGCAAGTGGATGACCGGCACTCAGAACCACGCCGCCATCTGCGGAGTACGAGCCGCGATCGATTATCTATGCGGTATCGGACGTCAAGTAGCAGGCGATGCATCGCTAGCGCGCAGAGCCGCCCTATGCAATGCGTTCTCAGCGATCGAGCAGTACGAAATGAACTTGGCAAAGCGACTGATCACTGGACTGGCTGCAATACCGAATGTGCGAGTGTTCGGTATCACCGATCCGGCTCGGTTCACCGAGCGAGTCCCGACCGTTGTGCTCTCGATCGGTGATCTGAACTCAGCCGATTCCGCTGCGAAGCTCGATAAACGAGGGATCTATTGTTGGCATGGTCATTACTATGCAATCGCCATCTGCGACGCGCTCGGCCAATCGCAGCGAGGCATGGTGCGACTGGGATTGATGCACACCAACACGCGAGAAGAAGTCGAACGCACGCTTGAGGCCGTAGCGGAAATAGCACGTGCCGATTGAGCTGTCATTTGCAATGACCAAGGTTTCGCGTTTAACACGTCTCCCAAACTTCGTTTGGAGGAGGTCGGAGCGAGCGAAGCAAGCTCCTGAAGGGGACCGAGCTGACCGCAACGACGTCGACTAGAGGCACTCGCTTCCCCGAAGGGGATGCACTCAAGTAGCCGTGGGTTCGAGCGCAGCTCGTACCCACGGATGATAAGCTCGCGATCTTTCGCGGCGAGCAAGTGATCCGTTGACCGCGGGTAGCTATGCCGAGCCGCAAGAATTTCGCCCCGTATCAAAGTCGATCGAGTTACGGCTCGACTTACCGTCTCGATCCCCCGAAATCACCGACTCGCCGCAGTGATCTCTGCAGAACAAGAACCGGGGGTACGAGCTTCGCTCGAACCCCCGGCTACTTGAGTGAAACGCCTTCAGCGTTTGAAGTACGTCGACGTATGGCTTCGGCATTACGCACAGCGCCGGACCGATTCGCTTGATTGGTTGTTGCGGGCCGCGCTAACGTCTACATTTTGTGTGGTCGTACCTTTTCATTATTGACCGGCTTGCCACTCAACCCACACGCCACCATACATCATGTCCGACGAACCATCTGGTTTCGATGAGCGTTTTGATCAGCTCAAACAGCGGCAAGAAGAACTCAACGATCGCTGCTATCGACGCTCTTCCGTTCGACTGGCCAACGAAGCCAAGCGTTTGGCCAGAGTCGGAACGCAAGCTTCGATTCCTTACTTGCGAGCTTCGTTCAGCGTCATGGTCGATTCGGTTTCGCTGCTCGAACCGAACGTCGGTCGCGATATTGCCGTCGAGCTGATCGGTTTGCTCGAAAGTCCCGATCAAGCTCGTCATATCCAAGCCGATTTTCCGGAAGCGGAATACGAGTTCACCATTCATTGGATGAGCTCTTGCGCGTATGACAACTTGGCGGACAACACTGCCGAACTGAGCGGCTACAACTCCGACGGAATGCATCAGTGCATCAACGACGGCATCCAAATCTGTCGACGAACAGGCAAGACGCAGTGCATCACTTGTTTTCGAGAGTACGCATCGCAGGTGTATGCCGCAGCGGATGACATCGACATGGCCATGCATTTCGCGCGCATGGGAATGAATGCGATAAAGCAGGATAACAATGATCGACGATGGGTCGGAACTCGCACGCTTTGCGACTTGCAAATGATCTCCGGCGATCTTCAGTCGGCAGCCGCGACGATGCAACGAGCTGTCGAGCTAATCCCGACCTATCACACTCCGCTCGACGCCACCTATCGAACTCTGTTGCTCAAGAAGGAACTCGAACTCCTCAGCACCGGTCAATCGAATGCGACGGACGTCATGCCGGAACTCCCGCCGCGCGATGAGTATCCGATGATCCATCTGCGAGCCGACCGAGCCGAAGCGGTCGCCGCATGTGTACGAGGCGATACTGCGACGGCTGTTAAGTTGCTCAGCAGTTGGGACGCAGAACTTCGTTCGCGCAAGATGCTCGACGAATGGTTTCGTACTCGCTTACGATTGCTATGCGCCCTCAAGTTGGCCGGCGATACCAAGAAGATGCAATCGCTGGCCGACGCACTCTCGGGTCCGGCGGAACAAGCTCGCGACTGGCTCACACTGCGACTATTAAAACGAATCATTGATCCGGCCGTACCTGCGGCTCCGGTTCCGCTGCTGAACGATCCGACCGTGGGACCCTATGCGCAGGCCTCCATCTCTTCACCGAAGCAACCTTCGCCCGAAGGAACCGCGAACCAGACACCAACTGCGACGAACGAATCGGCAGGCTCTGCAGACAATGGACCGCCTGAAGAACTTCAGTTGTTGCTGCGTGAGATGTTCACAGCCATGCAGGAAGTCTCTGAAGAAAACAACAATCTAGCCGCTTTTGAAAAAATCCGCGATCAGGTAATTGAGCTTTCTGAGCAGCAGCCCACCGAGTGCAGACGCGATCAATGGATGCTGTACATCGTCAGCATGCTGCCGATAACGCAGATGGATCGAGCCGCGATTTGGTCATGGACATCACAAATAGCAGGACGCAACGAACAAGATGCAGTGTGTATGAATCTGCGAGCCACCATCGGCGGCACGCTGCTCGAAGGCGAAGATGTCACTGATTTCCTCAGTCGCGATGAAGTGATTCTATTTTATAAGTTGAGTCTCATTCGTGACCCGAATCGCTGTACGAACTTCGATCGCGCAGGACACTTTCATCTCAGCATCGGTGATGAAGCCGAAGCCGAGCGATGCTTCGCGCGAGCGTTTCGACTCGACCGCACGCTGAGTCGTTCCGCTCTGCCGTTGGCGGAAATCTACAACCGCACCGACCGCGGTCGCGATGCGCTGGCCGTGCTCGATCTCTGCTTGCGAGAAGGGACCGACGATCCGCAAGTGGCGTGGACCGCGGCGTTGACCGCTTTCGAACAACAGGACTTCACCGCAACGCTGACTTATCTTGATCGCTACGAACCGGACATTCCTCAGAACCCGTGGCAGTACTACTACCGAGCCATTGCTGAGTTGAAATTGAATCGCTACGAAGCAGCCGGCGCTGCAGCTCTTAAGCTCATCGAAACAGAGCCGGCATTTCAAGCGGCAGCAGGCATTCTGTCTGCAAGTGCAGCCATCCTCGCCGATCAGCATGTCGACGAAGAGGCCGCCTCGGAACTCCATTCCATCATCGCAACACCGTGCGAAGAAATCGGTTATCTGACAATTAGCGGCGCATCGCGGTTGTTTGAAATACTTTGGAATGCGTTCCGATCCGCCGACAACGGCGGAGAATGGTTGCGAGCACTGGAGGCACGAGTCACTGCGTCGGGTTGGTGGACGCAAGAAATGTTGCAAATCGATCGAGAGGACGGAGAGCAGCGTTCTGACCTGACGTATTTCGTTTGCACAATCCGTCAATCGATGCCGCAGGCTTGGTTACAGTCGGGTCTGGCACTGCTCGAGATGCGAACCTGGCAGTCGGCGATATACAGCTACGGAGTCTTGGCAGAAAGCGAATCGACCGCCATCGAGTCAGCGACAGCGCTTCACCGACGAGCTGCAATTGCCGACGACGGAACGGTCCTGGAATGCAACGAGATCGATCAAGGCTTTCGAGATTCACCCGGCGTCGTTTGGCAAGGCCTACAAGAAGAAAGTGTGTAGATCAAAGTGTAGATCAATTGTCCTCAATTGATCCTAACCCGGTCCGCAGCACGAACACCTGAAACGATAACAAACGATAGCGCCCAGGTGCCGATGAAGAGACGGCAAGGCTGGAGCCTTGCCGGCAGTGGGTAACGAGGCCGGAGCCTCGTTACCAGAAAACAGTGTAGTTCAATTGTCCTCAATGGATCCTAACCCAGCCTGCAGCACCAACACCTGCGACGGTACGGTTCGACTGCGGCTTCATCCATTGCATGTATATCTCATCCCTGTAGCGGATGCACGCCAGTAGCCGGGGGTTCGAGCGGAGCTCGTACCCCCGGCTACTTGGGTGAAACGCGTCCAGCGTTTGGAGCATCATTCTCGCCAAGTTCCGTTTCTACTAGAATGTTCAGGCTGCGACCGGAACCCGGATTCGAATCCGTACGCCCTTCAACCGACGGCGCTCCTGAATGTCTTTGTTTGACTCCGAGTTTTTGAAACGCTTGGAATACCTTTCGCTTGTTTCCAAGCGAGTCTTTCGCGGACAACTCTTGGCTCAGCGCCGCACCAAACAGCTCGGCGGCGGTATCGAATTCGCCGATCACCGAGAGTACGTGCGCGGCGACGACTTGCGATACCTCGACTGGAACGTCTACGCCCGCTACGGCGATCTGCTGCTGAAGCGATTTCAGGAAGAAGAAGACCTTCACGTCTATATATTGCTCGATGCATCGCCGAGCATGCTGACGGGCGATCCGAGCAAGTTTGATTACGCGCGCAAGATCGCGGCCGCGCTGGCTTATATCGCACTGGCCGATCTCGACCGCGTCGGTATCTTCGCTTATGCCGATGAGATCATCGACGTCATGCCGATGACACGCGGGAAAGATCGCATCCTCTCGGTGCTGCGATTCTTGGACAATCTCAAAGCATCCGGCCAGAAAACCGATCTATCGCGAGTCGTCCGGGGCCTGATCCATCGCGCGCAGCGAACAGGACTGGTCATCATCATCAGTGATCTATTCGATCAGGACGGATTTCAAAAAGGAGTCGACCTGCTGCGACATCGCAAGTTCGAACCGCATGTCGTACAGATCCACACGCGAGACGAAGCCGAACCGAAGATGCTCGGCGATATCGAGCTCGAAGAAGTCGAAACCGGCGCGCTCCGCAAACTGACCATCACCGAGCGCAAACTGAAAGAATACACGCGACTGTTCCAAGCGTTTCTAGAACATATCGATACGTATTGTCGAACGCATTCGCTCTCTTGCACTCGCACCACCATCGATGTGCCGTTCGACGAGCTGATCCTGCGCATGATGCGAGCCGCAGGAGGAATCGGCTGACAATGAACTGGATCGAATTCGCCAATCCGCTTGGCTGGTGGTGGGCAGCCCTCGCGCTGCCGATCATTGCGTTTTATATCTTGAAGGTGCGACTACGGCGCAAACAAGTCAGCACATTCTTGTTTTGGGATCGCGTCTTCGAAGAGAAGAAACCGCGAGCCTGGTGGCAGCAACTTCGTCACTGGCTATCCCTTCTGCTGCAGTTGTTGTTGCTCTTGCTGCTGGTCGGTGCGCTGGTCGACCCGCTATGGAGTTGGCAGAAGTCGCAACGTCGCAAGCTGATCCTGATCGTCGACAACTCGGCTAGCATGGGTACGGTTGAGAGCTCAAACGCAACGCGACTGGATGCAGCCAAGAAGACTGCCGCCGCGCTGGCTCGGTCGCTGCGAGCCGGCGACGAGATGGCGGTCCTTTCAGCCGGAGGGAAACCGGCTGTCGTGGTCGGTCTGACAGATCATATTCGATCGTTGCTGGAAGCGATCGAACGAGTCGAATTGACCGACGCTCCGACCGCGCTGGCAGAGACTGTAAAAACCGCACGTCGACTTTTGCCGGAAGGAAGCTCCTCGCAAATAACGATTCTCACCGACGGCTGCGATCCAAGCGCTGCGTCGCTCGCACAGGACGCGTCACTCCAGTTCGTGGGCTTCGGAAAGAAGCTGGACAACGTAGCGATCACGCAGTTTCAAGTTCGTCGCAGTTTATCCGATGCCATCGGTTACCAAGTGCTGATCGAAGTCACGAACTTCAGTGAGCAATCGCAGTCATGCCGATTGGAACTGGATCTAGAAGGACGCTTGGCAGACGTCATTCCGATCGAGCTCGCGGCAGGCGCAAACAAATCACTCCATCTCGATCAAACGTCCGCTGCCGGCGGTCGCTTAACGGCGACGCTCGACATCCAAGATGCGCTGGCTGTCGACAACCGCGCGTTGGCTGTACTCCCCTCACGTCGCAAAATGCCAGTGTCACTCGTTTCGTCGGGCAGTCTCTTTCTCAATAGCGTGTTGCAATCGATTCCACTGACGGAAGTCACGTCGCTCACTTCGCTACCGAGTCCGATGCCCGCCGGCAGTCAAACGATTTGGCTCTTGCACCAACAGGTTCCTGAAAAACTTCCCGACGGCAAACTGTTCGTCATCAATCCGAAGAACAACTGCGATCAATGGACTCTCGGCTCGGAGCTCGAACAACCGATCGTGGCGGAGATCAAATCCGACTCACCGATTACTCAGCATGTACGTTTGACGAATGTCATCTTCCCGGGTGCCGTCGACATGACATTCAGCGGTGAATACGAATCGCTGATCAGCGCACCGGAAAGTAAACCTCTGCTGGCCCGAATTCGTCGACCGCAAGGTGACGCACTGGTCCTGAACGTTAATCTCGATGATGGTGATCTGCCGCTGCGCATCGCGTTTCCGGTGCTGATGAAAAACGCGATCGAATGGTTTTCCGGAGTCAGTGCCGAACTCGAACCGGCGGCCACCACCGGTTCGGCTCTCGCTGTCGAGTTGCCGAAGTCGCTTCGTACACAAGCCACATACGCCGCTCCTCAAGCATCCGAGTCGACCGAGTCAACCGGCGAAAAACTGAATGCAGTAAGTCCCGAGACGGAACAAAGCCGCCGGCAATCGCTGTTTGTTCAAGATCCCGCGGGAACACGAACGCCGCTCGCAGAAGAACGAGAGCGAGCCTTGATCGCGCTCGTCAATAAAGTCGGATTATGGACGATCGGTACGGAGACGGACCTGGCTCACGATCCTTGGTCATCGACTAAGCGAGATGCTAAGTCAAACCCAACGACTGCAACAAGTGATGCACCCGATGGCGAAGCAGCTAACGAAGCAGCTAACGAAGCAGCGAGACTTGCTCTCGAGGAGAGTTTATCGCGAGTTGCCGTCAACCTCTGTAACCGCGAAGAGAGCGATGTACGTCCACGGATCGATTTACCGCATGGTGAATCGTTGGGGATGACTTGGCTCGGCGGTTGGTCGATCTGGTTTTACTTGGCTGCGACAGCGCTGGCTCTCATCACCGTGGAATGGTGGCTCTATCAGCGCAGGGTGGTGGGATGAGCAACTGGCTGCCGACTGCCGAAATCTCGTTCGAGCTGTCCAGACCCTGGATGCTATGGTGGCTGTGCCTATTGGTGCCGATCGTTTGGTACTTCGTGCGCAGCCTGAGCGACTTTCCTCTTGCTCAGCGACGATTCAGTTTCTTCGTTCGATCCATCATCGTCATCCTATTAACTTTGTCGCTCAGCGGACTGGCTTGGCTCAGTCCCACGCAGCGCATGCAAATTATCTTGGCGGTCGATCGCAGTGAGAGCGTCGACGATGAAGCTCGGGAACGGATCGACAAGTTCATTCGCGGCGCGGCGGACCAAGCAGGTTCGAATGACTTGTCTGTACTCGAGTTTGCTACGGAGCCGAACAACCCCATACCGGCTGATGAGTATCTTCATCGGCTGAGTACAACGGAGTTGAAGACGAAAGAGAATGAATCAAACGTCGAAGCGAAAACCCCTTCGCAGCGATCGACAGCTCGCGGCACAGACTTAGCGGCTGCGATTGAAACGGCTGCGGCAACGATGTTGCCCGATCGAGTCCCGCGCATCATCGTGCTCAGCGACGGACGCCAAACAAAAGGGGACGCAGTACAAGCTGCGGCTGCGGCCAAGATACCGATCAATACGGTTCCTCTACCGACTCGCGATGAACCGGAAGTTCAAGTGGCCGAAGTCACCGCGCCGGCTCAAGTTCGACAAGGCGAGCCGTTCTATGTCGAGATCACGATCGCGTCGAATCACGACGATGAAGGCTATATCGATATCTATCGCGGCGACATTCTCGAATCGCGCGACGAGAAACCGATTCCGATTCGCAAAGGCGAGACCAAGTTCCGATATCGCCAAACAGTCGAAGATGAAAAGCAGACGGACTACGCAGTGCGCATCCGCGGCTTTAAGGATACGCTGCTCGATAACAACAGCGCCTCGGCTGTCGTCTTTGCATCGGGCAAGCCGAATGTGTTGCTGGTCGATGCGCAGGTCGATCAGACAAATGAGATGCGATGGGCTCTCGAGGAACAAGGACTCTCCGTTCAAGTTCGCCCCATGGAAGGCATTCCTCGTTCGTTGACCGAGCTGCAGCGATTTGATTGCGTCGTACTCTCGAACGTGCCGGCGACGGCGATGACGTTGCAACAGATGGAGATCCTTCGCACCTATGTGCAAGATCTCGGCGGCGGCTTGGTGATGCTCGGCGGTGATCAATCCTTCGGACTGGGCGGTTATTACAAGACGACGCTGGAAGAGATCCTGCCGGTACGCAGCAACTTTGAAAAGGAAAAAGAAAAGCCCAGCCTGGCCATGGTCCTAGTGATCGATAAATCCGGATCGATGGGCGGCCAGAAGATGGAGCTCGCCAAGGAAGCCGCGAAAGGCACAGCCGAACTGCTCGGCCCGCGCGATCAACTCGGAGTCATCGCATTCGATGGAGCACCCTATTGGATCAGTGAACTGCACAGCGCGGCGGATAAAAGCTACATCATTGATCGTATCAGCACAATCGAAGCCGCAGGCGGAACCAACATCTATCCGGGATTGGTGGAAGCGTATGAAGCGCTGGCCGCGACCTCCGCTAAACTCAAGCACGTCATCCTCATGACCGACGGTCATTCGCAGCCCGGTGACTATGACAATGTCGTGCGCGATATGACGGCCGCTCGCATCACCCTCTCGAGCGTTGCCGTCGGCGCGGAGGCCGATCAAAAGCTGCTCGAAGAACTCGCTCAATCCGGCGGCGGTCGTTATTACATGTGCGACGATCCGCAGAACGTGCCGCAGATCTTTGCGAAGGAAACCGTGACGGCGAGTAAGTCGGCGATCAATGAATCCCCCTTCTTACCGCAGATTGTCAGACCGACCCCCGTGCTGAACGGCATCGAACTCGACACGGCTCCGTTCTTGTTGGGTTATGTGGTCACACGACCCAAGCCGACCTGCGAGTTCATCTTGGCCACCGAATCGGGCGACCCGTTGCTCGTCTGGTGGCGATACGGACTCGGCATGACGGTCGCATTCACATCGGATGCGAAGAGCCAATGGGGAGCCGAATGGTTGGCATGGCCGCAATTCGGACAGTATTGGGCTCAAGTCATCCGACATGCGATGCGCAAGAGCGATGCGAAAGGAGTGTTCGTAGAGATCCGACGGTCACCGGAATCAGCTCGCTTAGTATTGGACTCGGTCGATGATGCGGGTCGCTTCATCAACGGAGCTCAGACGAACTTGACGGTGATCGATCCCGACCTCAATAACTCGCCGATCAAACTCGAGCAAACCGCGCCCGGTCGCTACGAAGCAGAGTTCCCGACGCCGAAGTCAGGATCGTACAACCTGGAACTGAATCAGTCTCGGCAAGAAGTAACAACGTTTCGGCAGACGCGAGGATTTGTAGTCGGCTATCCGGATGAGCTCCGGCTCGGGCCGACGAACGACGAGTTACTGAAGCAGATCAGCAGCGTTTCCGGCGGCAGTTATGACCCTCCGGCTGAGAAGATCTTCGAGCCTGGAGAGCGACGAGCTCGCGCGGTGACGCAGCTTTGGCCCTATCTTTTGATGGCAGCCGCAGCGTTGCTGGTGATGGACGTGGCCCTCCGACGACTCGATTTCTCGATCGGAAAACGTCAAGTTATCTCCTGAAAAGCCGTTTGAATTGCCGAAATTCGAGGGGGTCGCCCTGGCAATCCACTTTCGGCTGTCGCTACCATACAAACGCACGCGATTCACCACGTTGACTGTTCTTCAACCACCATCGTCTCCTCGGAGTCGTTTCATGCTGCGCGAGATTCAACGTCGATTGGCCGGCGTTCGTTCACGACTCCGTTTTCAGCGGGGACTCGACGGACTATCGATCGGTGCAGGAGCCGGTGCACTGGTGGGCCTTTCTCTGGAAGCGATGCGCATCGCAGGTTTGGCTATCGAATCCGCAGCCCCATGGCTGGTACTCGCAGGCGGATCAGGTTTGGGATGGGTGATCGGCATGATGCTGCCTATCGATTGGCGCATCGCCGCAAGACTTACCGATCGTCATTACAAGCTGAAGGACCGAGCTCTCACGGCTCTCGAGTTCTCCACTCGACCTGATCAAGACGAATTGGTTCAACTGCAGATTCAAGAAGCGATCAGCAAGCTCGACGCGGCAGACGCGAAAGCCGTTCTGCCGAGTCGCGCGCCGGCTTATGTTCCGGTCGCGGTCACGCTTACCATCTGCATGATCGGACTGATGTTCGTTCCGATCTCCAAACCGATCGTTCCGCAAATCGACGCCGCTGTTCAACAAGTCGTGCAGGAGCAGGCTGATGCTCTCGAGAAGACAGTCGTCGAAGAGCTGAAGGAACTGGCCGAAGAAGTTAAAGAGCCGGAGTTGGAACAACTGGCAGAAGAGATAGAACAGATCGTCGAACAGCTCAAGGCCCCGGATGTCGACGAACGCGAAGCGCTGGCCAAGTTGTCGGAAATGCAGCAGCAACTATCCGAAGCACTCGACAAATTCAACGGTGAAAAGACCGAAGCGGCGCTCAAAGAACTGGCTTCCGCGCTGGAACCTGCTTCCGCAATGCAACCGATATCGGAATCGCTCAAGGAAGGTGACTACGAAAAAGCCGCCGAGCAACTTGAGAACGCTGAGTTCAAAGAGATGTCCCGCAAGGAACGCGATGCGGTGGCAGACAATCTCAAAAAGCTCGCCAAGAAATCGGACAATGGCCAACGCGGCGAACTCTCCGACGCTGAAAAAGAACTCCAAGAGGGACTGGAAAACGAAAACGAATCGCAGTGCAAGAACGCGGCGGAGAAGATGTCTTTGGTCGCGAAGAAGGAAGGAACGAAGAAGTCGATCTGCAAATGCTTGGGACAACAACTGAATAAACTCGGTGAATGCAAGAGCCAATGTCAAGGAGCCGGTCAGAGCAAGAGCGAAGGTCCGCCGCGCAAGACAAGTAGCCCGAGCAACCAAGCCGGTAAGTCTGCCTCGAACTCGCCGACTGGTGATCAATCCACGAACTTGGACGGCATTCGCCGACGGGAGAATCTGACCGGTGCCCAAGGTGACGGCCCTTCCGAACGCGAAGTCAGCCAGGCTCCGGAAGGCGAACAAGAAGCGGCTCGCAGCTATCAAGCTAAGTACAGCGAGTTCAAGAAGCAGATGGAAGAAGTCCTGGAGTCCGAACCTCTGCCTCTCGGTCACCGTGAAACGGTGCGCAAGTACTTCGAATCGATCCGCCCGAATGCAACCGATGCGGAAACGGAAGCAAAGTCAGAAGCAAACTCGAAGCTGCCCTAAGATCACCTACTAGGGATTGGCGATGGCTGCGGCCGGCCCAACTTCTTCCGCCGTGATCGGATGTCGGGCAGGTAGATCGACAGACGCAGTGACACAACCCATGGTTGTGGGACTCATGCGCACACGACCATCGATGTCTGTCACCTGCGAAGTGCCCGGTCGCATGGGACTGGTAACGGACAGCCCACTATTCTGCGGCAGTCGCGGTATGCCGTAGCTGTCGATAGTCCATCGAGGATCGACGGTTAGATTGCTTGGTTCGAGATCGACACCCGGTTCGCTTCCATAGAAATCGTTTTGGATGAAGCGAACACCATCCAGCGTCGTGCGAGCTCGCAGCAAGGGTCCGAAGCGACTGTTGACGATGTTACCGATGAACTCGCAATCCGCCGGCGGAACAGTACCGACGTTATCGTCGTCCGTTAATCCGATAACCACGCTTTGTTTACAATCGATAAATGAGTTGAACGCGATACAAGCTCGCTCGACCGGCGCATAACCGTCCGCAGGTGAGTTTTGCAGTCCGTTCATGATCGACAAAGCCGCTCGTGTGTCATCCCCGGCTAATCGTGAGAATAGGTTGCACACAACCAAATGATCTTCTCCGATGATGCGAACGCCGCCCGTCCCGCGAGCGGAACGCCCGTCGAAGAAGTTTCCGACGACACGACTGCGACCGCCGTGTCGTAGAGTCAACGCACCGGAACATTGATGAAACGTATTGTACAGGTACTCATTGTCGTACGACTTGTTTGAAATGATCTCTGCCTCGCCGTTACAGCGATCAAAGTAATTATCGCGAACGATGCATCGCGCCGACAAATGCGATGTCCCGCTGTCTCCGACTCGCAATGTCTCTCCGCCGTTCTTTCCTAACCGCTCGCGCGGTCCGAAGTAGTTATGGTGAATGCGATGCTCCCCTGCTCCGTCGCCGAGCCATACGACCATGGTCGCTCCGCGATTGCGTTTCCCTTGTATCGCACAGTATTGGAACTCATGGCTCGCACCGTACAGCGAGACGACCTTGGAATCTTCATTGAGATCAGGCGGATTGCAATTCTCGAATGTACAGCGGCTGATATGGCAATGATCCGCCGGATGGTTACTGTCAGCACGCGTCTCTAAAACGGCATCCTCATGCCACGCGTTGCGGAAGGTGAACCCTTGCAGCACGAGAAAGCTGCCTCCCAATCGAACACGACAACGCCCCGTGAATGTCGTCACCTGCGGATCGGCTCGCAACGTGATCGGTGCATCACTGCGACCGCTTACTGTTACTTTGCAATCGAGGTCAGTCCACACACCGGCATTGAAGAGAATCGTGTCGCCGGGTTCAACTTTCTTCAGTGCTGCTTTCAGCTCAGCCGATGTGCCGACCGGAATCGTACGAGGCTCCGCGGCCTGTGAATGGATGAGGCCGATCGAGAAAATGATCGAGACCACCACGGTTCGTAAAGTGCATTGGTTTATCGACATTCGTGCAACTCCTCGGGTTAGTGCTCGATTGTAACGAATGGCTTCTACTTCAAGCGGAACGGCGGCAGCTACTTTGTCGCAGCGTCCTTGACCCCCGTCGGGCTCTTGACGGATGTGCGACGCGGCTCACACTTTATCACTTCGTTCGCCCGAAAACTCGAAATCAGAAGGATCGAATAGTGATGGACGCGGGCCAAAGACTTCGAATCATGATCGTAGGCGGAGTAGCAGGTGGAGCCACTGCCGCGGCGTGCTCGGCGGATGAACGCCGGGGCTGAGATTACGATCCTGGAAAAAGGTCCTGCTGTATCGTTCGCCAACTGCGGGCTGCCTTATCATGTCGGCGGCGAAATCGCCGAACGAAAAAAGCTGTTGGTGGCGACAGCCGAACTCTTCAAAAAGCGATTCGACGTCGACGTTCGGCTCAAGCATGAAGTGACGCAGATCGATCGCGGTTCGCAGCTGGTTACCAGGCATCCGCCGCGATACAGGAGAGTCCTTCACGCTGGCTTATGACAAGCTGATTCTCTCGACCGGCGCAGCGCCGAATCGACCTCCGTTTATGGAACAAGCGGCTGCGAATGTGTTTCAGCTTTGGACGCTGGACGATATGGATGCCACGCTGGCTTATATCCGAGCGGCCGAGCCGAAGCGTGCGATTGTGGTCGGCGGCGGTTTCGTCGGACTGGAAGTAGTCGAGCAACTTCATCGACTCGGTATGCAAGTGACTCTCGTCGAGCGCAATCCGCAAGTGCTGATGCCGCTCGATCCGGAACTGGCCAAGCTCGTGCGCTTGGAAATGGAACAGCACGGCATCGAAGTTCGGTTGGGGCGGAGTATCGCAAAGCTGGAATTGAGCGGTACAGCCGCGAATGTCGCCGTGCTCGACGACGGCTCGCGACTGGGCTGCGAACTGGTCATGGTTGGTGCGGGAGTATCACCTCGCATCGAACTGGCCAAAGCATCAGGACTCGTGATCGGTCCGGCCGGCGGTGTTCAGGTCAACGAGTTCATGCAGACATCAGACCCGAATGTATATGCGGTCGGCGATATGACCGAGGTCCCGCATCGATTGCTCGGCAAGACGCAGCGCATTCCGTTGGCAGGTCCGGCCAATCGAGCAGGCCGGATCGCCGGTTCGCATGCGGCGAGCGGTAATAGCTCAAGCTTCGGTCCGGTGCTTGGTACAGCAGTCGTTCGAGTGTTCGGTTTAACCGCAGCCTGTACAGGCCTCAGCGAGAAAGCGTGTCGAGCTCACGGCATCGAAGCTCGCACTGCGGTTATTCAAGCACCCGATCACGCATCGTATTTTCCGGGAGCGAAAGAGATCACGTTGAAACTCGTCTACTCGCCGCAGACTCGCAAAGTTCTGGGAGCACAAGGAATCGGCGGCGCGGGAGTGGATAAGCGCATCGACGTGATCGCGACTGCGCTGCACTTCGGCGGCAGTGTCGATGACTTGGCTCAACTCGATCTCGCGTATGCACCCCCGTTCGGCTCAGCCAAAGATCCGGTACACATGGTCGCCTTCACAGCTCAAAACGATCTGGACGGCGAGCCGAGCCTGAAACCGACCTTCGATAGCTTGGAGGGATACCAAGTCGTCGACGTCCGCAATCAAGCGGAGATTGATAAACTGCCGCTGGCCGGTGCCGTTCACATTCCTATCGACGAACTGGCTGCCAGAATCGGGGAACTCGATCCGAACAAGCCTACGGTGGTAGTATGTCACAGCGGAAAACGTGCTCACGTCGGCGCGTGCCGCTTGAGAACCTCGGGCTTTAAAGACGTTCAAAACCTGAGTGGTGGAATGTCGATACGTAGACTGGCTGACTAAGCCGACTGTTCATTTGAGATGCCGGTGAGCGACTCGACTGTCCGCCTCGACCGTGTGAGCCGACTTCGACCACGATTCGGAGATGACGATGCCGATTTACGAATTCTATTGCCGCGATTGCCATACGATCTACAGCTTCTTCGCGCGACGTGTGGACACGGAAACGATTCCTCCTTGCCCGAAGCATGCCAAGCATAAATTGCGACGACAAGTCTCGCGCTTTGCCATATCGAGCGGACGGAGTGACTCAGCCGCTGAGTCGAACGAACCGGAGCTCGATATCGACGACGAGAAGATGGAACAAGCGATGATGCAACTGGCCGGCGAAGCGGACAACCTCAACGAGGATGACCCGCGCGCCATGGCTCGCATGATGCGCAAACTCATGGACTCGACCGGCATGCGCATGGGCGACGGAATGGAAGAAGCCATCCGACGTATGGAGGCGGGTGAAGATCCTGACAAAGTCGAAGAGGAGATGGGAGACATCCTCGACGGCGAAGAACCCTTCTCGACCGGAGAAGGCAAGTTGAAAGGGATCAAACGCCGATTGAGCGAAGCTCCTAACGTCGATCCGGAAACTTACGACATGTGATCACAAATCCCCTCGCGTGGTGCAGAGGGCGTGAGTAAAACACCCACACTCACTCAACCTCGCTTCACCACAAAGGGTATTAAATGATCACCATTCTCGCGCTTCTCGCCGTTCTCATTGGATTGGCCGGCTGGCTCTGGATTGTTGTTATGGCCTTCAGCGAAGGCGATACATTGTGGGGCGTCGGCGGGTTGATCTTCCCGCTCATCGCATTGATTTACGGTGCCATCAACTTCCAAGAGCTCAAGGTGCCGGTCATCCTCATGAGAACCGGGATGGTGATCCGTATCGCTCTCGCAGTCTTGATCGCTGCGACCTGATTCGATTGCATTAAGGATTGTCCCGCACAGGCGTAACTGCCTGCGCAACCTAATCAATCGTCTTAATTTATGACGCGATCGGGGGACGATTTTTGTTTTGCGTTTTCAGAGAATGTACACTGAAAACTCATCTGAGATTCTGGACTAGCCCTCGGCCACGAGTAGCTGATGATGTCAAGAAAATCGCGATCGACTCGAAACCGATTTCCATCGTGTGCTCTTCATATCGAGCGACTGGAAGCGCGCGAGTTGTTCGCTTCGGATTGGTG
>JAXMBQ010000023.1:0-97115 GCA_046349815.1 Pirellulales bacterium
TTGAGGCGTTTTTCCAAACCCAATCATTGAAGTCGGCGGACCAGATCGACAAGCAGTAATTCGGAACCAACGGCGGAATGCGCATGGCACTCTTTCCACCGTAGGAAAGTCCATAAAACGCGATTCGATCGGGATCCACTTGAGGTAGTTTGCCGAGCCAGTTCACGATCTGTTGATGCTGCGGCACGATGGTCGAGAAGAGAGTCTTCCCTTGAAGGTTGCTCTTGCGCTGCAGCGTTCGGAATCGATCTTTGAAGATGTACAGGTTCTGCGGGGCAAACACCACGAACCCGCGTTTGGCAAGCTGAGCCGCCACATCGTGATAGGCCGGATGATCGCCGACGATCACATCTTGCGGTCGCCCCTCGAGTCCATGTTGAAAGACAACACACGGACGCTTTTCGCCCGCAGGTTGATTCTTCGGAAGCAGCAACACACCGTACGCGAACACATCGTCATAAACATTCAATACGGTTTCGTATCCCGACCACTCCGGTTCATCGTAGACCAACCGAGTACGAGGCTCGGGAGATTGCAGGGGCAGTTCCCAGCGTCCGATCACTTCATCCGCGAACTTCTTGCGATAGCCTTCAGAAGTCTGCACGAACTTTTCGGAAGTTGTTGTATCCAACCCTTTCCAGTATTCGGCTCGTTCATCTTCCGCATGTTCGAGAAGTCGTTG
Source organism: Pirellulales bacterium (assembly GCA_046349815.1). Lineage (GTDB taxonomy): Bacteria > Planctomycetota > Planctomycetia > Pirellulales > Pirellulaceae > Aureliella. The sequence continues at coordinate 683 of JAXMBQ010000023.1, forward strand.
GTTGACGCGATCCCACTTGGCGAGCGTTACAGTACGGCGATGCGCATCGCTCGGCAATGTGCTCAAATCCTTCGGCAAGGCAGTTCGCGTCTCTGATAAATCAAGTCCGGCCGCACGAAACGTTTCCGACATCGCTTGTTGCGACGGCGCGTTACGCCCAGAAACAGCGGACGGTTCCACGAGTTGCAGGTTGGCTGCACGGCCCCAAAGCGACGCTAATTCTTGCGCGCGATTCCACTCGGACTTCACCGAGGCAGACTCGGGACCCTTTAATTCCCCGGGGGCGCCGCCATCGCCGGCAATGGTGACTTGCGGTCCAGGCACGGCATCGATGATGAGCTTGGTCTCAGCCGCCATAGCCGCAAGTTCCGCATCACCGAACTCGAGCAGCAGACCGTGTTGATTGCGATGAATCGGTTCCTGCCATAATTGCTCGCGAGCTTGAAAATGTCCCGAAACGCAGACCGCTGCAAAGTCGCTGCGCAAAGCTGCGGCATGCAGTGCGACCCAGCCTCCTTCGCCCCAACCGAATAGGAGTAAAGGACGCAAGGTATCTCGACTTTTCAAAGCATCAGCCGCAGCAAAAACTTCGTGCAGTTGGTATCCGAGCGGATGGCGACCGAGCTCAAAAGCGGCTCGGTACAGAAACTCTTGATCCGTCATGATTGCTCGACCGCGTCTGGCTTCGCGATGACGGCTGATCACTGTCGGCACAATGACCTCGCCGCCGCGAGCCGCTAACTCTGCCGCTGCAGCAGAAACAGAATTCGGATCGCCGCCCCCGATCAATGACTCAGGCGTTTGTCCGGCATCGGGGATGATAATCGCACTGAAACGGATTCGACTTGGGTCTGAAGGAGCTATGTACAATCCCGTCGCGTCGACATCATCGAACACCGACCAGCGAGTCGCGAAGGCTGTCCAGCCCTCTGCGTCCACGCGTCCGGTCTTGCCGTCAGGTCCGACTTCAAAAGTGAAAGTGGGCTTGGCAACGCGTTTGTCTCGCAAGCCGTCGATGACACTCAGTCGATCTCGCATCCCGCGGACGATACGGTCCACGGTCGACTCGCCCTGCGGCTTTTGCCAATGCGACTTTCGCGCCCCCGGTAACTGTGCGATTTGCTTGAGCAGGAAACGATCGACACCGTCGACTAAATCGGAAGTCAGATCACCTTGTGTCGAGAGAGGTGCAGTGTCAGCCAGCACCTTCGGAGATTGAGCACAAATAGTTGAACCCCAACGATACGACGAAGCCGTCGTGATCAGGGTGAGGAACAGTACGATTCGAAAGATCATTCATCACCCCGCCTTGTTGAGATGAAATTCAGAGGGTCGGTTTGTTGACCATGTCGTCAATCAATTTATCTAGATCTCCACGGTCGATACCCATCTTGGCGGCAGCCAGAGCAAACAGTCGCTTTTCAACTTCGAGCAACTGTCCGTCCGCCGCCATCATGCGAATCAACTCGCGCAGCATCTCGTCTTGTTCCATACGATCGATCGGCAGCTTCAGCTTGGCATTGCCGCTGAGTGCAAAGGCGATCGCTTTTTCCAGATCCTCTTCCGACAACCCCAGATGTGCGGCGCGATCGATCAGGAGAGCGATCTCCTGCTCGGATAGACTGCCGTCGGCAGCCGCCATGATGACGAGATTCTTGAGATGATCGGGAGGTTCCATGAAGTCATTTCCGTTCCGGTTGGCGTGAATTCACTTTGCAGGATTGTCGTTGAAAAACAGGCAAGTCAACCGGACGCAGCCCTCAACGACAGATCCGCTGTCCACCGCAATGCAAATTCAGGTTTCAGGTATTTGAAGTCTGAAGTCTGAAGTCTGAAGTCTGAAGTCTGAAGTCTGAAGTCTGAAGTCTGAAACCTGAAACCTGAAACCTGAAACCTGAAACCTGAAACCTGAAACCTGAAACCTGAAACCTGAAACCTGAAACCTGAAACCTGAAACCTGAAATGGTGAATTCCCTATGCGCGGGCTTTGTTACTCCGCGTTTCCTTTATTGTTCCCCATTTCAATGAAAAAAAAGAGGATGAGCATCCGCCGGCGTCGCCCAGTTCTCGCTAGGCTATGCGCATTAGGCTTTCCGAATGAAATGCTCTGCGTACGATCTGACTTCGCGACCGTTGAGTACGTGGACCATCCGCAATTGCTGCACAAGACCGTCATTAAATTGGCTCAGCGGAATGTGCACGAGCTTCTTCTGGAACTTCTTAGCAATGCGACGGAATACAGCAATGGGTGCTTGCGGACTGAGCAACGCGACTTGACGTTCGCGAGCGTGCATACACGCGGCAGCGACAAGCCGTTCTTCCAGCGCTTCGGCAAAAGATAATCGCGGATCGGTCCAAATATCGGGAATGGATACGGGAGGAAACAGGAACATGGCTCCTCCGTACGTCGCTTGCGCAATTCCCGGTCCGACGAACGCTTCGCGGAAATCGGTTGCGAAGAATGCAAGTGTCGATTCTTCTTTATGTTCGGCAAACCAAGTGGTGCGCCAGGGAAACTCCTGCGGATCCGGAGGCATTTCGAACAGCATGACACAGCAGTCGATCGTACCGATGCTCGGCGGCATCACCTTTACATAGATGTCGCCGTCATACCAATGCCGTAGCGTCTCGCGAATATCGATCCCATCCTTGATGCTGGTGGTGAATTTCTCACTGCGAGCCAAATCCGCGCCGATTAAAGCTCGTGCACGATCGACCACTCGTGTGCGAAAACTCTCGATCAGCGTATCTTCCGGCGGCCAAGAGCATTGCGAGTAGGGATTCCACTGCGTCTTCCAGCGATCCAGCTCGCGACGAATCGGACGTCGTTGCAGTTCGAGAGATCGCCAGATCAAAGGGGGTCCGGGTAGTCGACTGACGACGCTGACCACTTCTTCACTGGGTAACCTCGCTTGATCGATTCCGAGACTCAACTCCTGATAACCGACGTCTTCTTGAAAGGGATAGTTGCGAGCCGTTTCGATGAGATGGATGGCATATTGGTCGCCCAGAATCTGTTGAGCGGCGACAGCGATCGTATACAGGTCCGGAGTCAACCGACGATCCATCAATGTCAAGTTGCGAACGTACTTGAGACATTGCCTGAGCAACAGCGGCGTGATCTTTCGAGCTCGTTTGCCGAGGTCCTGCGTATAACTGCTGCGAGCCGACAAGAGGAGTTGCTTCACACCGTCGACCGAAAGATCTTCGTCTTCTTCCAGCTCCAAACGAGCTCGTTCGTACAGACCGGTAATGAAGGGGAGTTCGCCGAACAGAAAGGTCAACGAGTTGGGCGTCAGCGCATACGTCGACGGAGGCTCGACTGAATCCTCGTCGGGATATTCGTCAACAGGTTCCTTGTAAGCCTCTCGTAACCACGGCCATTCTTGAATCGAACAGACCAACGCGATCTTCTTGTAGCGTCGTTCAAGCTGACGGAGTCGCTTGCCCATCGTCGCCATGCGTGCGCGAGCCTGCTCGCTGAACGGCCGCATGATGCTGGGCAAGACGGCCGTGGCGAACCTCTCCAGCGACACCATCTTCAACGCGTACGGATCGGGCATCACCGAAGAAATCGGCTGATACGCATTCGTCTCCATGTCGATGAATTCGACCGCCAAATGCTCGCCGAGCGCCACGCGCAAGGCCATGATCACCGGCTGACAAGGATCGATCGGCACGTAGCTCCAAGCCGCTTCGGATTCGCGATCGCCCGCCGATTCGGTCCCCTCCGTATCAATGCTCCACGTCGTGTTGAATTCCGGGATGGCTCGCTGTAACACGATCGAAGGAGTCGGCAACTGGGTCACCGCGTCGAGCACATCGCGGCGAAACGATTCGGGCAAACAGACGGCAATACAATCGACGGAGTTCTCCAAGAGCCATTTACGGACCACCAGTGCACAATGCCCGCTGCCGTGCACGACCGGCAAGCACATGATGCGATCTCCGATCGCCAGGGGCGAACGCGATTGCGGTGAATCAGATTGCGAAGAGTTCTTTCGAGCCATATCCGTAGCGTTGTAAGTGGATGCAATAGCTGCTGTCGGAGCAGATTTAGCTTCAGTCTATCTGCGCGCAACGCTGAACGAAAGAATCCGCTGAGAACAGGAGCGTGCCTTGTGACGCCAAGGAGATGCTTGAGATGGTGAAACGTACCGCGTGATGAAGCAATCATCCTGGTAACGAGGCTCCAGCCTCGTTACCCACTGCCGACGAGGCTCCAGCCTCGCGGTCTCCTGGTAGGTCTCGGTTGTTACCGTTCGAGGCGCTGGTTGTGCTGACCTGGTTAAGATCAATTGAGGACAATTGATCTACAATGTGCTGAGCAGCTTCGCCCGAATCAGCCCCACACCAGCGAGATATCAATCATGTGTACTCGATTGCTGAATCGAATTTCCTTGCATCCGATGTCACTTCTCACACTCACCATCATCAGCGCTCTTGTAACCGCAGCGACCAAGGATGCTCTCGCTCAACATGAGACCATTGAGTGTGTGCAGATACCGCGAGTCCTGCCGCCGGTTGGGCCGGAACTACCGCCGGAACGGCTGTCGACATGGCTCAGTAAACTCAAAGAACTCGATGCTATTGCGAACAAGATGCGGACCGCGGATCGTTGGGCCGATGCTGCCGTGCTGCTCAAGGCCTGTCGATTTGCAATCGAGAATCGCGAACTCTACAACGAAAAGGACTTTGCCAAAGTCGACCGACTGTTAAAGCTCGCCGAATCGCGTCTCAGCGGCCAAGCAACTCCGCCCGAGTCCAAGAAAGGTGTCCGATTGGACGTGCGCGGCTTCGTATCGAAGATCGATGAATCGGTGCAACCGGTCGGCTTGATTATTCCCGACGACGTTGCCCAATCGAAGACGAAGGTTCCGCTCTATGTTTGGTTACACGGCCGCGGCGACAATGCGACCGATATCCACTTCATTTGCGAACGACTCGATAAAGCAGGCGAAGTGGCGCCCACGGGCGCGATCACGCTGCATCCGTTCGGACGGCACTGTGTGGGGTACAAGAGCGCCGGGTCCACCGATGTCATGGAAGCCATCGACTTCGCAACAGCAAACTATCCCGTTGATACCGATCGCATCGTGCTCATCGGATTCTCGATGGGCGGGGCAGGGGTGTGGCACCTTTCGGCGCACTATACCGATCGCTTTGTCGCCGCATCCCCCGGAGCCGGCTTTGCAGAGACGGCTCGCTATCAGAATCTGACTCCGGATAGGTTCCCTCCGAAGTATGAACAGATGCTGTGGGGCGTTTACGATGTTCCCGGCTACACTCGGAACCTATTCAATCTGCCGGTTATCGCTTACAGCGGCGAGAACGACAAACAGATTCAGGCGGCTCGCGTCATGGAAGAAGCCTTTCGAGGCGAAGGCCGAACACTCGAGCATCTCATCGGCCCCGGCATGGGACACAAGTACCATCCAGATGTGCTGAAGGATTTGCTCCATCAACTAGGTGACATCGCAACCAAAGGGAAACAGCGATCTCCCGAAGAACTGTTCCTGCAAACACGCCACTATCATTTTGCCAAACGCGATTGGATTCGTATCGACGGCATGCAAGAACAGTATGCGGACACACGTGTGGATGCCAAGCGAGCAAACAACACATGGCAGTTGATGACTCGCAATGTCTCGCGCCTCGAGCTGAATCCGCCACGAGACTCGCGAAGCAGAGATGCCGCACAAGTCGTTGTCGATGGAACAACGTTTGCGTTGCCGAAGGATGGAAAAGCAGCTTTGAAGCTCAACCGATCGAACAACACATGGACAGTCGCAGAAGATTGGCCTGCCTTGCGCAAACATCCGGGTATCAGCGGTCCGATCGATGACGCGTTCTTCAGCCCGTTCCTATTCGTGCTGCCGAGCGGTAAGAGTTCTCATCCGGCCGTCGAAAGTTGGATCAAGTGCGAGTCGCGCACAGCGATCGAGCGCTGGACGACATTGATGCGAGGCGAGCCTCGAGTGAAAAAGGATACGGAAGTCACCGACGACGACATGCGGCGTTATCACGTCGTCTGCTGGGGCGATCCGACGTCAAACAAGCTGCTCGCCAGACTGCTGAGCAAACAAGATCTCGGTCCGTTGCCGATCCGTTGGAATGAAAAAGAGATTCACGTGGGCGACAAGTCATGGAATTCGGCTGAGCATGTACCGATGGCTATTCTCCCCAATCCGGTCGCACCGTATCGCTACCTTGTCATCAACTCCGGCCTAACGTTTCGACCGGCCCACGATAAAACCAATTCCCTCCAGAACCCGAAGCTGCCCGACTGGACGATTATCGGACTGGACAAAGCGCCCGACGCCGAGCGCCCCGGTCGCATTGATACAGCAGGCTTTTTCGATGACCGTTGGCAATTCGATCCGCAACTGACATTCAGCGGCAAGTAATGAACTGAAGGACATGGATACAATGACTTTGGAAAACAAACCGCTCGACGGCAAGCGAGTGCTGGCTTTTATCGGTGACATCTACGAAGATCTCGAACTCTGCTATCCGCGCTATCGATTCATCGAAGCAGGTGCTGAAGTCGTGATGGCAGGTCAAGAAGCAGGCGGCACGAAATACATCGGCAAGAACGGATACCCGTTGGTGTCGGACTGTTCGCTGAAAGAAATCAATGCCGATCAATTCCACGGCCTGCTGGTCCCCGGAGGCTTTATGCCGGACAAGCTGCGCCGCGATCCGATCGTACTCGAACTCGTTCGTCGATTTGCCGAAGCGAACAAATGCGTCGCAGCCATCTGTCACGGAGGTTGGATCCCGATATCCGCGAAAGTCTATCGCGGAGTGCGCGTGACCGGTTCACCGGGAATCAAAGACGACCTCATCAACGCGGGCGCTCTATGGGAAGACGCCGAGGTTGTCGTGGATCGGAATTTCATTTCAAGTCGCAAGCCCGACGACCTACCTGCGTTCTGCCGCGAAGCCATTCGATTCATGGCGAAGTGAGGTCGAGACTTTTGACGTTGATGCGTGAACTGTCATCTGACATCTTAAATTTGAAATTTGAAATTCAAGACAGACAGGCAGACAGCCGTTACGGGACAGAAGTCAGCGATTATCCATCGAAACAGCCGAGAGCAATGCGCAGCGATTACGACTTCGGTTTTTGCCTCCCCTCGCCCCGTTTCGGGGAGAGGGGCCGGGGGTGAGGGGCTTCTTACTGCCCCCACTCTTCGCACCGCCCATTGCTCCGCCGCTCTGCGCTCCACCTGCACCATTCGAGCCCTGACCTCCACCCGCTTTCACACCACCGGTCGTCGGTCCGCTTTGGGCACCTTTACGTCCGGGTCGGTATCCCTTGGTGGTTCTCTCGCGGCGCTCTTTCTTTGAGCCTGCTCCGTTCGCTCCAGCTACATTCTTGATGGTATGCACATACTCACCGCGGAAGCGAGCATCCGCATCTTGGCGACGGCGCTCCATCGCTTCGCGAGGCGGGCGACTGGGGATCAGGGAATCACACCCGTCGCCGATCAAATCGGTGCGGCCTGCCATTCGGAGTGCTTCACGTACTTCAAAGTAATTCTCCGGTTTGAAGAACTGCATCAGAGCGCGTTGCATCTTGCGGTCGCGCAGCCCCTTGGCAATGAACACTTGCTTCTTGGTAAACGGATCGATGCCTGTGTAGTACATGGCCGTAGCCACGTCGAGCGGCGCGGGAATAAAGTCCTGGACCTGATCGGGCTTGTATCCGTTCTGCTTGAGGAACACAGCCAGATTGATCATCGCATCCAGGTCGCTGCCCGGATGGCTGGCGATGAAATAAGGAATCAAAAACTGCTTTTTGCCGGCCGCTTGCGATTCTTCGTTGAAGACCTCCGTGAAGTACTCGAAGTCATCGTTCGACGGCTTGCGCATCTTGAATAACACGTCGGGATCGACGTGTTCCGGAGCGACTTTCAAATGGCCGCCGACATGGTGCTTGGTCAGTTCACGAATATATTCAGGCGAATGCCGAGCCAAATCCATGCGCACGCCGCTGGCCACCAGGACCTTTTTCACACCTTTGACATCTCGAGCCGCTCGCATCAAGTCGATCACCGGCTGATGGTTTACGCCCAGCAGTTTGCAGATCTTCGGATGCACACACGACTGACGGCGACAGACTGCCTCGACCTCAGGCTTGGTGCACCGCATCTGATACATGTTGGCTGTCGGGCCGCCGATATCGCTGACAGTACCTTTGAAGTCCTTGCTCTTCGCGAGTTGTTCGAGTTCGCCGACGATACTCTGCTTGCTGCGAGACTGAATAGCTCGCCCTTGATGCGCCGTGATCGAGCAGAACGTACAACCGCCGAAGCAACCGCGCATGATCGTGACGGAGTCTTTGATCATCTGATGTGCAGGGATCGGCTCTTGGTAGCTCGGATGCGGGCGGCGTGTGTAAGGGAGTCCGTAAATGCGATCCATGGCCGCTTCGGAAATTGGCAACTGCGGAGGATTGACGACCACCGCCTGCGTGCCGTGTCGCTGGGCTAGGCGGCGTGCGTTGTAGGGATTGGTCTCGTGATGGATGATGCGAGTCGCTTCGGCGAACAGCAACTTGTCTTCGACGGCTTGCTCGTAGCTCGGCAGCTCAATTGCATCTTCAGGCAACGTTTCCGATGCACCGAGCGCATAGGCCACACCGCGCATGTCGCGCAGATCGCGAACCGATTGCCCCGAAGCCAACCGCTGAGCGATCTCAACGATCGCATTCTCTCCCATGCCGAAGACAACGAGGTCCGCTTTACTGTCCAACAAAATACTGCGTCGGACTTTGTCGCTCCAATAGTCGTAATGTGCCAAGCGACGAAGCGACGCCTCGACGCCACCCGCGATGACCGGTACACCCTTGAAGGCCTCGCGAGCTCGTTGGCAATAGCTGAGCGTCGCGCGGTCGGGCCTGAGTCCGATCTTTCCACCCGGCGAGTACGCATCGTCGTTGCGCACTTTCTTATTGGCCGTGTAGTGATTGATCATGGAGTCCATGTTGCCGGCGCTGACACCGAAGAACAGGCGCGGCCGGCCGAAGCGTTGCCAATCGGCGCACGAATGCCAATTGGGTTGCGAAACGATTCCGATGCGGAAACCTGCCGCCTCGAGAACTCGACCGAGAATGGCCATCGCAAAGCTGGGGTGGTCAATGTAGGCGTCGCCGGTGATGAAGACGATGTCGAGTTCATCCAACCGCGAGCCCTTGCCTCTTGCATGCTCATCGGCAGGGGCGTCTGAGCCAGCGGTCCGGTGGGCACGCGAGACTGCGGCAAGCTCGTTAGGAAACGATCCGCCGTCTTGACCTCATCCAACACTGGTAACTGCATGCCGAACTCAACTGAGAAAGAACTTTTCCCCGGGAAACAAACGAGTTTCGATTATAGAAAGCCGCCTAGGAATTGTCGAAAGCAAACCTCACCTATCGAGTTGGTTTCGATCAACTAACCGGTAGCCCGCATAAGCATTTTGGCCTTATCGCACCGAATCGGCCCGATATGATGGTAAGGCAGAAAAGCCTGCGAAATCCGCAGAATCAGATTGAGTTATGGCAGCCGTAGATCGAACGAGGTCGATGTGAAACGAGTCGTGTTGGCGATGAGCGGAGGAGTGGACAGCTCCGTAGCTGCCCACTTGCTGCAGCGCGACGGCTGGGATGTCGTCGGCGTTTTCATGCGCCACGGCGAAGAATCGGCGGCCGCTTGCAAAGTGGAATCGACCGGCGCCAATCCGCTGCTGCCGATTCTGCAGGGTCGCACCGATCACAAACAAGGCTGCTGCTCAGCCACCGACGCACTCGATGCTCGACGCGTCGCCGATCGACTCGGCATTCCGTTTTATGCTCTCGACCTGCAAGCCGATTTCAGCCGCATCGTCCACTACTTCGTCGATGAGTACACGCGTGGTCGCACACCCAATCCATGCGTCCAGTGCAATAACTGGATCAAGTTCGGCAGACTGTTCGATTACGCAGACAGTGTCGGAGCCGAATACGTTGCCACAGGTCACTATGCCCGCATCGAGCCTAGCGCCCAGTCCGAATCAAGTGAACCGGCTCTGATGCGCGGCATCGACGACAATAAAGACCAATCGTATGCACTGGCAGGCATCGGTCGACAATACCTGTCGCGCATGTTGTTGCCTGTGGGCGGTTTTCACAAGCCCCAGATTCGCGAGATGGCGGCTCTGGTCGGCCTGCGCGTCGCAGAGAAACGAGACAGCCAAGAGATCTGCTTTGTCGCCAGCGGTAAACATGATGAATTCGTCCGCGAACGATCGTCGATTTCCACCGCAGGTGAAATCGTGACGACCGATGGTCGCGTCGTAGGCAAACATCCCGGCATCGAAGGCTTTACGATCGGACAGCGTAAGGGACTCGGAATCGCGATGGGCGAACCTCACTTTGTCATTCGTATCGATAGCGACACGCATCGTGTCGTCATCGGGCCGAAACAAGACTTGGCCAGACCGTCGTTGCATGCCGCTGAGATGAATTGGCTGATCGCTCCGCCGTCGGAACCATTCATCGCATCGGCGCAGATTCGCTACAACGCATCGGCCATCGCGGCTCGCATCGTTCCGAACTCAGACGGTTCGGAGATCGATGTCCAGTTCATGGAACCGGCGCTGGGAATTGCCCCCGGACAACTCTGTGTCGTCTATGACGGTGATCGTGTCCTCGGCGGCGGCTGGATAGAGTATTCGCGGTAGAGCCCCGATCCGCATCTTGATTGAACCGAACCCAACTGAACGTAAACATCATGTCACTCCAATTGCCCGTCATCGATGCTCGCTCTCCCGGTTATCGCACGGCGCTCGATCAACTGCGTGCACAGCTCAGCCCGTCAGGCAATGTCGTGAGTGAAAAGGGCAGGGCACTGACGGAGCGAGTCTTCGGAAGTGCGCTGACGCCCGAGCAAGTCGTCGATCGAATACTGAACGATGTGCGCAGTCGAGGGCTCGAAGCTGTTCTGCATTACAGCCGTGAACTCGACGGTGCAGAGCTCGATCCGAGCTCACTGCGAGTCCCTGAAGAGAAGATGCAAGAGGCACACGCATCCGCCGCACCGGAGATGCTCGCCGCTGTGCGAGCCATCGCTGATAACATTCGCAAGTTTCAGAATGCGATTCTTCACACGGATGTAGCGTTCATTCCGCGCCCCGGTGTGAGACTCGATCAGCGCTATGTCCCCATCGATCGTATCGGTGTCTGTGTTCCCGGCGGCGCCGCGGCATATCCGTCCACGGTGATGATGACGGTTCTCCCGGCTCAAGCTGCCGGTGTGCGCGAGATCGCCGTCGTCGCGCCTCCCACACAGTTCGGAGCATTTAACACCGATGTGCTCGCTACATGTTGGGAATTAGGGGTGCGAGAAATCTATCCCATCGGCGGCGCGCAGGCTGTCGCGGCCATGGCGTACGGCATCGAGGGCTTGCCGGCTGTCGACAAGATCGTGGGTCCGGGAAGTCTATTCGTGGCACTGGCCAAGAAAGCCGTATACGGTCAAGTCGACATCGATTCAATCGCCGGTCCAAGCGAAGTGGTCGTCATCGCCGACGATTCAACGTGCGCAGCCTACGCGGCTGCCGATATGCTGGCTCAAGCAGAGCATTCGCCGGGTGCCAGTCTGCTGATCACTTGGCATGAAGAGTTGCTCGAGCAAGTGAATATCGAACTCGATCGGCAGATCGCCGTGCTCGAGCGCGGAGCCTTGGCATCGCAGAGCTTGCAGAGCTTCGGGGGTTGCATCCTGGTTAAAGACGCCGATCAAGCGATCGCGATCACCGATGAACTCGCCCCGGAACATTTGCATATCGCCTGCCGCGAACCTCGCAAGTTGGCTTATCGCATTCGCCATGCTGGTGCGACTTTCTTGGGACCGTATAGTCCAGTCGCTGTCGGCGATTACGCAGCCGGACCGTCGCACGTAATACCGACTGGAGGCACCGCACGTTGGGCTGCGGGACTGTCCGCCAATTCCTTTCTTCGCTCGGGAAGCATCATCGAATTTTCGCAGGATGCCCTGGCCGATATCGCACCCTATATCGCACGCATCGCCGACTGCGAAGGACTCACTGCTCACAAACGCAGCGTGACGATCCGGACCGAACAATAATCTCCAAACGCTGAAGGCGTTTCAATCCACTCGCATGAAAATCGTCGGCGAGCTTGGCAAGTCGCGGCGAAGTGTGTGACAATAACCCTTCCGCATCGTCATCCCGCCTTGCCTCAGAGAATCTGCCTCTTCGAATCGGAGCCGCTTTCATGCTGCGTCCCATCTGCCGACGAACCGCTCGTGCATTGTTCGCCGCTCTCTTCGCCGCCGGTTGTGTGAATTCGCAACACGCTGCAGCGCAACAATCGACTTCGAATGTGACGCTCGGAGATATCGAGTTCACGCCGGCTTCGGGTTTGCAGATTGAACAAGCGACGACGAGTGAATTGGTCAAATGGCCGATCGTCGCCGACTGGGACACTCAAGGTCGACTTGTCGTGGCTGAATCGGGCGGTGTGGCCAAACCGATCGAAGAACACAACAAACAACTCCTCCATCGCATCGTGCGATTAGTCGACACCAACAACGATGGAACCTTTGACAAGCGCATCATAGCGGCCGACAAACTCCCTTTTCCGGAAGGAGTGCTCAACGTCGGCAATTCGATGCTCGTCTCCGCACCCCCGCAGATTTGGAAGCTGACCGACAAAGACGGAGACGGAGTTTGTGAAGAGCGTGAGGTCTGGTACGACCCGGGGACGATCACCGGATGTGCGAACGATTTGCATGGTCCGTACATGGGACGCGATGGTTGGATCTATTGGTGCAAAGGAGCGTTCGCCGAGCAGATTCATACGCTCACTGACGGTAAGACACTGAATACAAAAGCAGCACACATCTTTCGTCGCAAACTCGAAGGAGGTCCAGTCGAAGCCGTCATGACCGGCGGTATGGACAATCCTGTCGAAATGGCAATGAGCCATCGCGGTGAACGATTCTTTACGAGCACCTTTCTGCAGCACCCGGCGGCCGGTAAGCGTGACGGGATCGCTCATGCGATCTACGGCGGGGTCTACGGCAAGGATCATCAAGTCATCAACGGTCACAAGCGCACAGGTGATCTGCTGCCGATCACGATCCACCTCGGTCCTGCTGCTCCGAGCGGATTGATGTGTCTCGAATCACCGCGAGTACTAAGCAGCTTGCAAGCCGCCGACTCCGCGGAGATTCAAGGCACGGATGTCCTTGTTGCGGCACAGTTCAATCTGCACAAAGTCAGCGCTCACCGAATGATCCCGGCAGGCGCTTCGTTTGAACCGATCAGTTTCGATCTCGTGCGCAGCGAAAAAATCGACTTCCATCCGACTGATGTGATCGAAGACGCTGACGGCAGTTTGCTCGTCATCGATACCGGAGGTTGGTACAACCTCTGCTGCCCGAGTTCGGGGATCGATCAGAAGGTGGCTCAAGGCGGTATCTATCGCATCAGCACGCGAGCCAACAAAGAAGTGAAGAACGCACGCGGCGAAGATTTGGTTTGGATTGATTTGACTACGAAACAATTGATGGCAAGGCTTGCCGATCCACGTGCTTGGGTCAGTAGACAAGCGTCCGACGCGCTGGTCGCTCAGGGTGACGGAGCAGTGGACGTCTTGGCATCCATGGCTGCCAAAGAGACTTTGACGGAACAAACAGCGACGCTTTGCGTATGGACGTTGATTCGCATCGGGAGCGAACGAGCGCAAGCAGAATTAGCCAAGTTATTGAAGGCCGAATCGAGTGCCGTACGTCAGGTCGCTGCACATGGGTTGTCGGTCTTGCGATCTCAAAAGCATGCGGCAGCGGTTATTGCGGCACTCGTTGAAGAGCGAGACTGGGCGGTACGTCGCGCGCTGGCGGAAGCAGCCGGGCGACTAAGTGATCAAGAAGCTGTCCCTGGATTATTGAAGATAGCCGCTGCCGCCGCAAAGCAAGATCGACACCTCGAGCACTCGGCAATCTTCGCTCTGATGGAATTGAATGCACCTGCAGAGACAGCGAAAGGATTGGCCTCGAACGATAACGCAAAAAAACGAGTCGCATTGATCGTGTTGGATCAAATCAATGGCTTGGGACAGGTGCAACCGCATAATCTCTATTCGATGTTTATGCTTGCTGATAAGCCAACCGCAAGTGTATTGGGACAGGTCATATCAAGTCGTCCGCAATGGGCTATGGTTTTGACCAACGAGTTGGTTCATGACCTACATTCGCCATACACAGAAAGCCCTGTTCATCGTGCCGAACTGGTGCAAATTGCAGCCGCGTGGAGCGACCAACCTGCCATGCGAGAAGCGATCGGAAGGATGCTGACTGCCGACCCGAACAAATATCCGGGGGATAATTGGCTTAACGCGCCGCTTGAAATCCTCAGCGCCATGAAAGGACGCCCGGTTAAGAAAGAATGGGTCGATGCGATTCTTCCAAAACTGGGACAGACCGAACCAGAAATGCAAATACGTGTAGCCGATTGGTTGACTGGGGCGAACCTCGGGGAGATCGACTCGGATGATCGCGAAAAGATCGGTAAGGCACTGGAGCAGTGTGCGAGCAAAGACTCGATCGCCCCGAATAAACTGATCATCCTCAAGCTACTGGCCGCGAGTCCAGCAGGTTCGATATGCCCAGCGGCCGCATTGCAGCAACTGGTCGTGGACAACTTCTTAGGGATCGATACGAGACCTGCAAATGAACTCAGCGTTGAATCCGGGTCCACAACTTATTCCAACGAAGCTCTGGGGGCCGCAGCTCTGGATCGTATCAAGCTCGATGAGTCGCACGCATTGAAATTGATCGAAGGACTCGGTGCGGCTCAACCCCTGCGATTGATGAGTGCCGTGACGGCGCTGCATCGCATGAACAACGCAGAGATCGACGGAAAGCTGTTGGACAAACTCGTAGAACTACCGGCAGCCCGCACGTTGCCGCTTGAGCAACTCAAGGCACTCTATCGCAACCGTCCGGCTGCGACCAAAGCGAAAGCGGAGAATGTGATCGCAGCACTCGGCAAAGCCCCTGCTGATGTGGAGGCCAAGCTGGATGAGCTGCTCAGCAAGCTCAGTGGCGGCGATGCAGCTCGCGGTTTTCAAATCTTCCGCAGCTCCAAAGCCGGCTGCAGTGCCTGTCATCGTATCGGTTACGTCGGAGGCAATATCGGGCCCGAGCTGAGCCGCATCGGCGGTACGCGATCGCGTCGAGCACTGCTTGAAGCGATCGTTTTCCCGAGCGCAAGATTGGAACAGAGTTATCAATCGGTCCAGTTTCTCACCGTCGACGGTCAAGTTCATGTCGGGTTGGTGACACGCGAGACACCGGAGTCTGTTGAGTTGACCACGGGCTTGAATCGCACTGTGACGATTCCCATCGCAGACATCGAACGACGTCAATCGTCGAACGTGTCGGTGATGCCCGCGGGGCTAGATCAGCAACTAACCATGGAGCAACTGGCTGATCTGCTAACGCTGCTAGAGTCAGCAAGATAGCCCAAAGTCGGCTTTGGCTCCGCCAAAGCACGCGTTTCGATCTCACCGCATCCATCGGTTCGAACTTACTCACCGACTTTCCAATCTACTCACGCGGTGCGAGCCAACTCATTCCGCTGCCCGCGTCCTTTCGATGGAACGAAAGGCGACTTTCTTGTCTTGATCGATCAAAGTCGGCTTTGGCTCCGCCAAAGCACGCATTTCGATCTCACCGCATCCTTCGGTTCGAACTTATTCACCGACTTTCCAATCTACTCACGTGGTGCGAGTACTCACTCCGCTGCCCGCGTCCTTTCGATGGAACGAAAGGCGACTTTCTTGTCTTGATCGATCAAGCCGTTTTGGCTCCGCCAAAGCACGCGTTTCGATCTCACCGGCATCCATCGGTTCGAACTTACTCACCGACTTTCCAATCTACCACGCGGTGCGAGCCAACTCATTCCGCTGCCCGCGTCCTTTCGATGGAACGAAAGGCGACTTTCTTGTCTTGATCGATCAAAGTCGGCTTGGCCCGCCAGCACCGTTTCGATCTCACCGCATCCTTCGGTTCGAACTTATTCACCGACTTTCCAATCTACTCACGTGGTGCGAGCCTACTCAATTCGCTGCCCGCGTCCTTTCGATGGAACGAAAGGCGACTTTCTTGTCTTGATCGATCAGTCGGCTTTGGCTCCGCCAAAGCACCCGTTTCGATCTCACCGCATCCTTCGGTTCGAACTTATTCACCGACTTTCCAATCTACCACGTGGTGCGAGCCTACTCATTCCGCTGCCCGCGTCCTTTCGATGGAACGAAAGGCGACTTTCTTGTCTTGATCGATCAAAGTCGGCTTTGGCTCCGCCAAAGCACGCGTTTCGATCTCACTGCATCCATCGGTTCGAACTTACTCACCGACTTTCCAATCTACTCACGTGGTGCGAGCCTACTCACTCCGCTGCCCGCGTCCTTTCGATGGAACGAAAGGCGACTTTCTTGTACTGATCAGAACATCCCTCCGCCACCCATTCCTCCGCCGCCTCCGCTTGCTTGTCCTCGATCGATACGGACATTCCCTTTCAGATTCGCTTTATTGACTTTGGCGACCCGAGCCAGCAACTGTTCGATCTTGACGTGTCCGTCTTCGCTCGCCGACACGACCAGCAGCGAGCCGACCAGCGATACGGTCCAAGTTCCTCCGGAACTCTCCCACATATCGGAGCGAATCACTCGTTGAATCGTTTCAATGATCTGCTCGGCAGCGCCGGTATCAGTAACCACGAAAGCCAAATCGTAGTAGCGGATGGTCGGATCATTTTCGATGACTTGAGTCTCATCGACTTCTATTGAACTCTCTCGGATTACGTAGGACAGGCCATGTGGACTGAGGATCATGCGCAGCGCTTCGCGTCCGGATACTTCCGGAACAGTAATCGTTATAGGTTGTTCCTCGTCAAAGTTAGGAGACAAAAGAATGGGAACTCCCAGGTTTTCCGACAGCGATTCCAACACCTGCTTCAGCGGTGTCTCTTGGTAGTCGAGACTGATGAGCTGTTGCAACCTGGTTCGATGTTCTTCAAATTTTTCCAGTTGCGAATCGCCCCCTTCTAACCAATTCGGAGCAGGCTCTTCAGGCTTTACCCAATCTGCCGCAGCCCGCTTATTTGAAGCTCCGGCCGCGGGATTGCTACCCTTTGCGCTGTTTGCCTTAGCCTCAGGTCCACCGAATGGATCACTTCCCAACGGTACCGAGGCGAATGGATCAGGAGTCCCATTTGGATTAGCGGCTCGAGCATCTTTCTTGCCGCCCGGTTGCGAGGTCTTGATTGCCTCGTCGGTTGCAACTGAAACAGGAGGAGCTCCGCCGGCGTCACCGCTTCCCGCATCACCTGCTGCTTGAGGATTTGCCGGCAACGTGCTGCCTGCAGCGGCCACTCCTCCGACATCACTGCTCTGTTGAGCTTGCGAGACGCTCGGCCGACCGCCTCCGAACTGAGCGAATACCTGGGGCGCTGCGGCGATCGTAGCCACGATGCACAGTGCCGAGCCTGCCACCCACAAACTTTTCGCAAGACTGTAATGCAACATGGTCTGTTCCACTTTCACCAGAGAAGAGATGTCCGGCTCGAAGCCGTCCGGAAGAGAAGAGTCTAAGTCACCCGATCCTATTTGCGTCAGCAACGCATCCGTCCATGGACCGGCATCGGTCGCTTGCACCTGTTGTTGAAACCAGAATGATGCCGCAGTGACCACCGATAACCCGATGCCGCGCCGCGCCAAACTGATGCGTAAACGTTTGCGACCTCGTCGTATGCGGCCTTCAACAGCAGCTAATGTCAGTTTCATGCGCCGCGCGATCTGCGGCATCGTGTATCCGAGCATGTAATGTTCGACGATTACCGCTCGCTCCGCCTCCGGCAAGCGAACGACTTCTTCGTCGAGCGCCTCCAAGTCCAAACGCCGCGCCAGTTCATTGAGCGGCTCTTCTGCGTCGCTATCGGGCACGTCGCACATTTCTGATTCCGGAGCAATTCGAGGTCGCTTATTACGTAGTCGGCATGCAGTGCGATAAGCCACACCATGCAGCCAAGCGCCGATCGATGCCTGCTTGCGTATGCGATCCGCCGAAGTCATTAGGACGAGGAAAGTCGCTTGAAAAGCATCTTCTGCGGACGAACGATCCGGCAATGCGGCTCGACAAACTCCGGCCACCATGGGTGAATAGCGCCGAATAAGAATATCCAGCGCGCGCCGATCTCGACCGTGAACGATCAAATCGGTCAGATCCGCGTCGCTGAGTTCCTTTTCGCGACCTCGTTCGCCGGCCAGTTTGACCAGCTCTTCCATCGGACGTGTTTGGGGTGTGGTGCTCATGTCATCAATATAGTGCAGCCACCCTGCTCATCCCGGCGCAAAATTTTCCAAGTTTTGTCGTCTTTGCTCCCGCCAAAGTACGCATTTCGATCCTGCCGTATCCTTCGGTTCGAGCCTACTCACTCGGCTGCCCTCGTCCTTTCGTAGGAACGAAAGGCGACTTTTTGCTCTGATCTGTCAATGGCTGCTCAATGTCGTCTTTGGCTCCCGCCAAAGCACGCATTTCGATTCCGCCTGCATCCTTCGGTTCGAGCCTACTCACTCGGCTGCCCTCGTCCTTTCGTAGGAACGAAAGGCGACTTTTTGTTTCTATCTGTGAATAGCTGCTCAATGACGTCTTTGGCTCCCGCCAAAGTACGCATTTCGATCCTGCCGTATCCTTCGGTTCGAGCCTACTCACTCGGCTGCCCTCGTCCTTTCGTAGGAACGAAAGGCGACTTTTTGCTCTGATTTGTCACTGGCTGCTCAATGTCGTCTTTGGCTCCCGCCAGCACGCATTTCGATTCCGCCTGCATCCTTCGGTTCGAGCCTACTCGCTCAACTGCCCTCGTCCTTTCGTAGGAACGAAAGGCGACTTTTTGTTTCTATCTGTGAATAGCTGCTCAATGACGTCTTTGGCTCCCGCCAAAGCACGCATTTCGATTCCGCCTGCATCCTTCGGTTCGAGCCTACTCGCTCAACTGCCCTCGTCCTTTCGTAGGAACGAAAGGCGACTTTTTGTTTCTATCTGTGAATAGCTGCTCAATGTCGTCTTTGGCTCCCGCCAAAGCACGCATTTCGATTCCGCCTGCATCCTTCGGTTCGAGCCTACTCACTCGGCTGCCCTCGTCCTTTCGTAGGAACGAAAGGCGACTTTTTGCGGTTGCCTCGGTAATAGTCGTTAGAATGTTTACTTTCACCACCTACCTACTAGCTCATCCCCCCATGACAGACACTGCCTCAAACCCCATTCGCCTGCTCGGCTTCGCAACCTTCGCGGCAGCGTTCGTATTCCTCACCGGCGCGGCGGTCGCACAGTCCGAAACGAAATGGAACGGTTTCGTACAGAAGAACTTTCAAGTCGACGGTCGCAACGCGTTTGTCGTCGTGCCGGAGAAATCGGCTCTGGGCAAGCCGTGGATCTGGCGGACCGAGTTCTTCGGACATGAACCGCAAGGTGACATCGAACTGATCAAGCGTGGCTGGCACGCGGCTTATGTCGACGTGCAGAACATGTATGGTTCGCCGAAGGCTCTCGATCATATGGACCGATTCTACGATCACGTCACCAAAGAATTCGGACTCGCTCCCAAAGTCGTTCTGGAAGGCTTCAGCCGCGGCGGTTTGTTTGCACTGAACTGGGCAGCACGACATCCGGACCGCGTTTCGAGCATCTATAACGACGCGCCGGTTTGCGACTTCGAGAGCTGGCCCGGCGGCAAAGGGGCAGGGCCGGGATCGAATGGCGACTGGGAGCGATGCTTGGCCGCCTATGGACTAACCGAAGACGAAGCGCTCGCCTATCGACTTAATCCGATCGATAACCTCGTCCCGCTCGCGCAAGCCAAGATTCCGTTGCTGCATATCTGCGGAGATGCCGATGAAGTCGTTCCGTTTGCGGAGAATACGGAGCTCCTTGTCGCGCGCTATCGGCTAGCTAGGAGGCACGATCGAAGTCATCGCCAAGCCGGGTGTGAAACATCATCCGCACAGCTTGAAAGACCCCACAGCGATTGTCGACTTTGTCACCAAGCATTTTCAACCGCAGTAATATCACTGCAGCTATCCGATTGCACCGATCCCATGCCGGCACTTCGTTTCATTCCTGATAGAGCCTCGACAACAGCCTATCTGCTGTTGCTTGTTCTCGCAGTCGCCATCGCCGCCGGCTTCATCAGCTCGCGAGAGCTTCCGATATCCCCGTTGTCTGCAACATGCATAGTGCTCGGCCTATTGGTCACAGGGTGGCTTGGTCTGAATTATGCGGATCAACGTCGAGCATCAGGATCCGTACGGCGCGTTGTCGCGACCATGTTCCTGATACTCGGTGCAATCGGTTGCGTTGCGGGCATCGCAAAACAAGCCCCCCCACTGTTCGCATACGGCAGCAGCAGCCTGTTCATCGCTTGGTTATTTCAATTCGCCGGCGCAGCCGGTCTGTGGACATTGCTGGGGCTTGGTACGGCCGTCTTATTGCCGGCTGTCCAGATCAGTTCGCCGGACATCTCGCAACGACTAGCCGCATCAGCCGTTCGCTTCGCATCCTGGTCGCTCGACGATTGGAACGTTATTCATCAGTCGGCGGGTGATTACCTGCGATTGGGATCTGTGGAATGGGAATGGAGAACGGGTCTCATCCGTTCTCCGTTCTCTTGGTTCCACTTTCTCACCGTATCGGTTCTCGTTTCGCTTATTCGGCATCGCGGCGCGCTGGTCGGCATTCTCAGCGCATTAGTCAGCATCGGGTTCTCGTGGCTTGCGATGAGTGCCTTTGTAATGATCGTCGCATATGGCGAATCCACGTGGCACCGCAATCTCGCGACGGGCATGGACGCGACGGTTGTGCAATCGACGTTATGGATCAGCGCCATACTTTGTTTCATCATTGTGGAATGGTTCATCTCGGCCTGTGCTGCTCCGGTACCGCCGCCCGGTTCCGAATCAGATTTCGTCTTTGCGACCTGCAACATACTGCTCCACTGGCCGCAACCCGATCCGACTGCTGAGTTGGAACACGATGATGACCATCCTGCTTCAGCGTCTTCTAAATCGCATTCATCGAAAGCAGCGGTTTCTCAGCAGCGCCGCGATGACGAGGAGATGACGCTGTGGGGTATGTGGCGAGCGTCGCTGAGTCGCCCGAGTTTGCTGACACAGGGAGCCGCGGAGCTCGCAGTCGGTTGGTTATTCACACGACGCTTGCTTCCGATCTTGTCAGGAGCAGGCCTGTTTGCACTTTGCGGGTTGTTCATCGCAAGCGGTGTGCGTGGACAATCCTTGACCGAATTGCAATTGATCAAACTTTACAACGATCATCTCAAGTTGACCTTGAGCCAAGCAAAAGCCGCATCCGAACAACCGTCCCCAACGGGAAACACTTCCGTCGCGAGTGATACGAAACAGAACCTGATTCAAGCGAGATTGTTTGAGCTCGGTGATGATACGCCTGCAACGATTTATGCCGCGGCTTTAGCGAAATCCGAATCGGGCGGCACGAATGAAGCTCGCGAACTATTCCGCAAGATCGCACCGAATGTGAAGCAAGGATATCCGCCTGCGCACGCTTGGTTGGCCGCAGACATGCTGGCCGCTCAGAGCCGATCATCGATGCCCTGGACACGTGATCTGCTGCGAGAGTTGTTGTGGCACTTGAGCTACGGTACGGATGCGCCGCAGGCAGGTCCGGTCTCAAGGCCGCCTACGCACAGCTGCTCGAGATGCGGGAACAAAGAACAAGCGACGGCAGATGCAAGCCGCTGCGGAGATGGATCTCGAGTTGACGGTGCCTCTGGCGGCCATGGCAGCTCGTTGCAATATGCCGGAAGTTGTCCGTGAAGCTCGTCGCCGCGCGATTGAAACAAGCCGCGAGGCCATCGACTCGGATCGTGCAGATGCCAAGTGCTATGCGCAATTGGCCGCGCTGGCTCTACTGGAAGGCCAAGCCGACGAAGCGCTTCAACTCTCCCAAACAGGATTGCGAAAACATCCGGACCAAGTGGAGCTCAAGCGATTGGCTTCCGAAGCGTTGCGCAAGAAATTTCGCGATAGCGTTCGCAAAGTCGACAGCGGTTGGGACTTGAATCTGGATTTGCTCGACTCTGCCCTCAAAGCAGACCCATCGAACCCGGCCATCGGAGAAGACATCGCTGCAGTCATGTCGGCCGGTATCGCCACCTCGGACGCTCTCAAAGAAGAACTGCAACGACGACTCGCAAACGGTCAAGCCACGGCGGTTACGCACCTCATCGTGGCCAACACCTATCTTGCTCGCAGCGAACTTACCAAAGCAGTTCCGCATCTCGAATCGGCCTTGCAGCAGGCTCCCGGTTCACCGGTCATCCTCAACAACCTCGCTCTGTCGCTTGCGCGTACCGATGCAACGCAAATGGCTCGCGCTGAGGAGCTGATTGAACAAGGCATCAGAGTCGGTGGCGTGTCGGCCTATTCGGCCGAGCTGTTTGATACTCAAGGGGAGATCCTGCTGCTGGCGCGCAAACCTACCGCGGCTATCGCGGCGCTCGAGAACGCGGTCGGATTAAACCGAGCTCGCACATCCACCCGAAAATTGCTCGTCCAAGCCTATCAGCAGGCCGGTATGGCGGACATGGCGATCGTTCAAGAGCGTATCATCAAGGAACTGGAACAAAAGACAGAACAGCCGACATCGAAGTGAAGCCTCCCCAATCCTTCTCGCTCGAAGCAAACAAAACAAGATGACCGATACAGTTTGGCAAGGAAGATTCTTGGCGGTTCGCAATCGCGATTCTTGGGAGTTTGTTACTCGGCCCAATGCGAGTGCAGTCGTCGGAATTGCTGCGTTGACAGAAGCCGGCGAGCTGTTGCTGGTCGAACAGTTTCGTCGCCCCTTGAATAAGAACGTGATAGAACTCCCGGCAGGCTTGGTCGGCGATGATCCGGGGGCAGCACACGAACCGCCGATCGAAGCGGCCAAGCGCGAACTACTGGAAGAAACCGGCTATGAAGCGGAGCAGTGGCGAGAACTGATGACCGGTCCGAGCTCCGCCGGACTGACAGACGAATGCGTGGTGCTGTTCTCCGCCTTACGAGCGAAGAAAACAGAGGCCGGCGGCGGTGTAGCCGGCGAGAATATCATCGTGCATACCGTACCGCTCGATCAGGTCGACTCATGGTTGAAGTTGAAAGAAACTGAGGGTGCGGCAATCGATTTCAAGATTCTAGCAGGGCTCTATTTCCTTCGTCGGGAAAGAGGAAATCTCGCCTAGCATGGGAAGACTCGAACCTTCCAGTTAAAATCCAGTCGTTAAGCATTAGCCCGTCGTAACAACATCATCCTCGTGACAAGGCTCCAGCCTTGTGACGCACCGCCCGCGAGGCTCCAGCCTCGCCATTCCTCGACATAACGCCAACCGACTCGAACCAAAGTGCCACACTCTCAGCTCGCCGGCGACGAAGATGTTGCCCCCTTGTTCCGTCCAGCCGTCCAGTCGATGCAAGCTTACGTGCCCGGCGAACAACCGCGCGGCGGCAAGTTCTTCAAGCTGAACACGAACGAGAACCCGTATCCTCCCTCGCCTAAAGTCGTCGAAGCAATCGCGGCAGCAGCTTCGTCGCGTCTGGAGCGATATCCCGATCCGCTCGGAACTTCGTTTCGCGAAGCGGCTGCTCCGGTGCTCGGAGTCGATCCCGATTGGATTCTTTGCGGTAACGGCAGCGATGATATTCTGACGATCGTCACGCGAGCTCTGGTCGGCGAAGGGGATCGCCTGCGACTGCCGTATCCGAGCTACATCCTCTATCGCACGTTGGCTCAGATTCAAGGTGCGAGCTGGGAGGAAGTGCACTTCCGCGCCGACTTCACGCTTGATGAACAGTTCGCTGCGCCGGGCGATCGTTTGAAGTTGGTCTTCCTGCCGAACCCGAATAGTCCGAGCGGCACATTGATTCCTCCTGCAGAGATAGCCGCTCTAGCCGACAAACTAAGCTGCCCGCTGTTGGTGGATGAAGCCTATGTCGACTTCGCAGAATCGAACTGTGTCGAACTGGTCAAACACAATCCGCGCATCATGGTCTCGCGAACCCTCAGCAAGTCCTATGGACTGGCCGGCCTTCGATTCGGTTACTTGGTAGCACAGCCTGCGATGATTCGCGTCATGCGCAAAGTAAAGGACAGTTACAACTGCGACTCGTTGAGCATCGCAGGTGCCGCTGCGGCCGTCAGCGATCAAGCGTGGTTGGCAGAGAATGTTCGCAAGATCAAAGAGGTGCGAGCCTCGATGACCGCACGCCTCCGCGGCATGGGCTTCAACGTTACCGAATCACAGGCCAATTTCGTTTGGTGTACCACGAACACACATTCGGCGAAGTCGCTCTACGAAGGGCTCAAGGCCCGTCAAGTGCTCGTGCGATATATGAACTACGCCGGTTGGGGTGATGGTCTGCGCATCAGCGTAGGAACGCCGGACGAAGCCGATCAATGCCTGACGATCCTGGAGAGCCTGCTGTGAGTAACCCGCGCATCGCGAGTATCGACCGCAAAACCGCTGAAACTCAGATAACCCTCAAACTGAACGTAGACGGTACAGGTCAGAGCCGGATCGACACGGGCGTCGGTTTTCTCGATCACATGCTGACACTGTTCGCGAAACATGGTTTGTTTGATCTGGATGTAAAGTGCATCGGTGATACGCAAGTCGATGCGCATCACACGACGGAAGACATCGCCATCTGCCTCGGCCAGGCCTTCCGCAGTGCGCTGGGTGACAAGCGAGGTATCGCGCGTTACGGACACGTCGTGCTGCCGATGGAGGAAACATTGGTCACGATCGCGGTCGATTTGAGCGGCCGCAACTACTTAGTCTTCAACGCACCTATCGGAGCTCCTAAGATCGGCGATTTCGACAGCGAGTTGGTCGAAGATTTCTGGTACTCATTCGCCAGCAACGCCTTGTGTAACCTGCATGTTCTTTTGCACTACGGCCGCAACAGCCACCACATCGCCGAAGCTGTGTTCAAAGGTTCGGCACGAGCGCTCCGCAGCGCCGTAACGCTGGACCCGCGTCAAACCGACGTCCCCAGCACCAAAGGCACACTGTAGACCGCACGAGCATCCGCGAGTGTAGGTCAATTGTCCACAATTGCCCCTATCACAGTTCACAGTGCCAACACCTCGGACGGCAGTATTCAAGTCAGCCCGAAAGCAGGTCATTCGTAGCGAGGCAGCATCTTCGTCGCTACTTCATCAGCATGTACGCACTATCGATCGTGACCAGCGAAGGTGTTGGTGCTGCAGACTTGGTTCGGATCAATTTGGGAAAATTGATCTACAACCTGGTAACGAGGCTCCGGCCCCTACAAAACGTGAAGCGTATTAATTGCTCGGCAAAGTGAGCTTCACGGGATGGGCCGGGAACGGATTGATAGCTTTGAGTTGGGAACGGAACGAACTCGCCACATTGGATTTCGGGCACAAGCGGAGGAATGATCGAGCGATATACATTCTCGAAGTACTCGGTGAAATGCCCAGATTCTACTCCGCAGGCATTTGCAGATAATGCGGCTTTGGAAGCGACCTATCGGTTCGCCAATTCCGAGCATACTGCGCCGGAAGTAATCATGAGTGCTCATCGTGATGCAACGCTGCGGCGAATTCAGGACGGAGATACCGTTGCCACCATTCAGGACACAACGGTCATTGATCTCACGAAGCCTACACTACAAGTCAGCGGTGCAGGTGTATTGGAAACCAATTCCGCCGCGGATACTTCTGGCATCCGCTGTATGCCGTGCGAGAAAACGGGATTCCGCTGGGGATTGTTGATCAAGTCCAGTGGATTCGCGAAAAAATCGAGAAAGACAAACCAAAGCAAGCAACGAGCTAAGGATAGGCGAGTCACTGACTTCTCGTTGAAAGAAAGCTCCCGTTGGCTGAGATGTTTCAAAGCAGTGAGCAGTTGGCCATGCTCCATCCGAATACGCAGTTCGTTCACGTCGCGGATAGCGAATGCGACATCCACGAGATCTACTTGGAGAAAGAAGGCCGCTGCCGAACCATCACTTCATCATCCGAGGAGCGAGCGATCGAGAGGTTGTTTCAGATGAATCGGATGAACTCAAAAGCTCAGCACCTTACTGTCCAAGCTGTCGGTCCTGTATGAAGAAGTTGTGGATGTCGGCGATCGAGAGGCATTGATCAGCGGCGAGACGAGGGCTCGTCGTTGCGGCACGGCCTGCACGACAGGCCGTTGTGAGTGTCCGAGCCAGACAATAACGTTGCAAGGCCCGCGACGTCCCGG
This sequence comes from Pirellulales bacterium, assembly GCA_046349815.1. GTDB lineage: Bacteria > Planctomycetota > Planctomycetia > Pirellulales > Pirellulaceae > Aureliella. The sequence goes on from JAXMBQ010000023.1 coordinate 27,017, forward strand.
CGAACGCCTTCCTGATGTAGAGCTCAATGTTGTAGAAGCGGTAGAACTCGCCGCCGGAAGACGAAGAGGCGATTCGCTGGGTGTTGATCACCACTGCCGATCAATGAGCTCTACGAGATTCGACACGCATCATTGAGCTTTATAAGAAGCGATGGCAAGTTGAGGTGCCGTTCAAACGCCTTGTCAGGTATGTGATCGAAAAGCTGAAATACGAATCGCTATCCGCATTACAAACAATTGCGGCGTTGATGCACATCGCAGCGTTCCGAGTCGAAGAGCTGAAATGGCAGCCAGAGTGTGCCGCCGGAAGCTCCTGCAGTGAATACGTCTCGGCGGCTGAAATTTTAAAAAGCCCTATACATGCATTAAAAAGACACGCAAGTTGCCGGACAAGCCGCTGACGATGGCTGAGTTCATTCTTATGGTTCGTGCGCAAGCCGGTGGATACTCCCACCGCCCAGGCCGATCCCCAGGCCCGGTGCGCAAACCCCAAGCGCGGCCTTCAAAAAATGGAAGCATACCGCGACGTGTACTCACATGCCGAGCAATTAATACGCTTCACGTTTTGTAGGGAAAAGAGGGCTCCGGCCTCGTTACCCGCTGCCGGCGAGGCTCCAGCCTCGCATTACGGTTGCTTTGCCGCTGCATCAATCGTGACCATGCCGAGAGTTGGTACTTCGAACTCGCTTGGGATCAATTGAGGACAATTGATCTACACTACCATTGATCTACTTTTCCTTGGCAATTGGCTCGCTTCCCCTGGTACAATGAGCGGTTCGTGGGCGACTTCTGTTACGGCGCTCGACGTACTGCCGATCGATGGGAAAAGGTTTGTTGAACGTGAGCGATTCGCTGCCTGCCGATGAGCCGGATGATGCCGCCGCACTAGAACGATTGAAGTCTGCGTTTGCGAGCATCAAGCAAGAACTCGGCCGCGTCATCGTCGGCCAAGAAGATGTGATCGAACAACTCCTGATCGCCATGCTCGCCGGTGGCCATTGTCTACTGGTCGGCGTGCCGGGCCTGGCCAAGACACTGATGATCTCGAGCTTGGCCAAATCACTGGAGCTCGCGTTCAGCCGCATCCAATTCACTCCCGACTTGATGCCTGCCGACATCACCGGTACGGAAGTCATTCAAGAAGATCGCGAGCGCGGGACGCGTGAATTCCGATTCATCGGCGGCCCGATCTTTGCCAACGTCATTCTCGCTGATGAAATCAACCGCACGCCGCCGAAGACTCAAGCCGCGCTGCTTGAGGCGATGCAAGAGCGTCAAGTCACGGTGGCGGGCAAGCGTCACGCCCTGCCGGAGCCGTTCTTCGTCTTAGCAACGCAAAATCCGATCGAGCAAGAGGGCACCTATCCGCTTCCGGAAGCACAGCTCGATCGTTTCATGTTCAATGTGCAAGTCGATTACCCGACGCGCGACGATGAACTGGAGATCGTGCTGCGAACGACAGGCGATGTTCGTCCACAGCTCGCTCCGCAAATCAGCGGCGCCGACCTGCTCGAATTGACGCAGATCGTGCGTCGCATCGCCGTTACACCGACGCTGGCTCTGACCGCCGTGCAGATGGCTCGACTCACACGACCGGCTGATGCACAAGCCGGCGAACTCGTAAAGCGCTGCGTGCGTTGGGGCGCCGGTCCGCGTGCGGCCCAGTATATGGTGTTAGGAGCCAAGGCTCGCGCTGCACTCAGCGGCAGTCCGATCGTACGCCGCGAAGACATTACAGCCGTGGCCCCCGCGGTCCTACGGCATCGCTTGAGATTGAACTTCCAAGCTGAAGCAGAAGGCATCTCCGTCGGTGACATCGTGTCCGAAGTTGCCACCCTTGTCGATAAGACTCTTGAATCGAGCGAAACGCGTGAACGCATCAGCAAAGTACTTCGATCCTGAGACGCTGTCGCGTATCGGACCGTTGGGTCTGCGAGCTCGCACGCTGGTGGAAGGGCTGATCGCAGGCCTACACCGCAGCCCTCTGCGCGGTCATTCGATCGAATTCGCTCAACACCGCGAATACACGCCGGGTGATGACACGCGACAAATCGATTGGAAAGTCTATGCCCGCAGCGACAAGTACTATCTGAAGCAGTACGAAGACGAGACCAGCCTCATTTGTACGTTGCTGCTCGATACCAGCGAGAGCATGACCTTTCGCGGACCGAAGAGCTCGCTCAGCAAACTTGAGATAGGTCAACTGATCGCCGCCGCTCTCGGCTATCTCATCCTCTCTCAACAAGATGCATGCGGCTTCGGAACTTTTTCTCAAGGACTCGACGCATGGCTGCAACCAAGCTCCAGTCCCGTGCAATTCGATGACCTCGTGCGAGTCATGGAACAAAGTAATGTCGAGCGTAAGTCGGATATCTATCGCAGCGTGTCGGACTGTGCGGCTCATCTCTCCCACGCTGGCATGGTCGTCATCATCAGTGATCTGTTCGACGACGTTGATCGTTTAGGACGCGCGCTGAAGCTGCTCAAGTACGAGCGGCAAGATGTGCTGGTGCTGCAAGTGCTCGACCCCATCGAGATCAACTTCGAACTCGATCGCACGACGAAGTTCGTGGGCCTCGAACAACTTCCGAGCTTGACCGCCGATCCGCGCTTGATCGGTGCTGCCTATCGCAAAGCCATGCGCACGTTGCTCGATTCGATCGCCGCCGAGTGTCGACAGCTTGATGTCGATCACCATCTCATTACGACCGATCAATCGTTGGCCCATGCTCTCGCACAGGTTTTAGCTCGTCGTCGCCTGGTGAGAGGTTAACCGCGATGTGGTTCCTCGAATTTGCGAGTCCCTGGATGGCTCCTTGGCTGGCGGCTGCGGCCATTCCGATCGCCATTCACTTTCTCCATCGTCGCAAGCAGCAAACACTCTCGTGGGCCGCCATTGAACTGCTGCTGCACATCGTTCAAAAACAATCTCGCCGCATGCAGTTTGAACAATGGCTGCTCCTGCTGCTGAGAACCGCTGTATTGGTCCTATTCGCTCTGGCAATCATGCGACCCTGGCGACATCTGCCGACCTCGTCGAATGCCGCTGAATCCGAGGCTGCGTCATCGCAGTTGCATATCATTGTCCTCGACGCGTCATACTCGATGCTTGCCAAAGAGACCGAATCCTCGCGCTGGGAATCGGCTGTTCGCGCGGCCGTTCGCATCATTCGCGAAAGAAGCCTTGGAGAAGCCGTTCAGTTGATACGCATGGCGCAGCGAGCCGAATCGGTCAACGGAGAGCCTTCGTTTGAGCATGAGCGGATGATTCTGGAAACGGAACGACTGGAATGTTCTGCCGGTCCCGGTGATCTGACTGGCGCGCTCGATCTGATCGATCGCACGGTCCGCACGGCTCGCAGCACAGGCGCTTGGCCGCAATCGATCCATGTTCACTTCCTCACCGATCTCGAAAACGAAACTTGGCGAACTTGGTCGGATCAACAGTTTCTTCAGCGTTGGAAGGCCATGGCGGAAAGTGTCGACGAGGTTCATGTCGAATCATTCGCATCCCTGACCGGAGGAAACGTGGGGATCGTAGAGGTGAAGACGGACCAACGCGCGGCCCTTCCCGGTCGACCTCTGCGAGTCACGGCATTGGTTCAAAACAACACTCCCAAACCGATTCAATTGCCGATTCAGTTTCAAACCGGCGGCAACACAATCCGTTCCGAATCCGTTTCTGCAGCCGCTGGTGAAACAGCCGCGGTCAGTGTCGAACTGATTCCCCCTGACGCACCGTTTTGGGCGCTCACGGCAGAGATACCTACCGACCGATTGCCGATCGATGATCGACGTCATCTGGTCATACCCGTACGTAGACAGATTCGCGTTGCGTGCGTCGAGGACGAAAAGAACAGCGCACAGATGGCGGCCTTGGCACTCTCGCCGGGAACCGGCAGCGGAAGCAGCGGTAATCGACGCGATCCCTTCGCTGTCGAAACGCTGACGCAGTTTGAGTTGAACGGTTCGCGATTGGTGAATTCGGATGCGGTCGTCCTGTGCGATATTCGCAAGCTGACGGCCAAGCAAATCGAAACACTGACCGCGTTTGCGGCACGAGGAGGCGCAATCATCGCCCTGCTGAATAGAGAATGCGATGCCATCGATTGGAATCGCGAGGAGCAGGGGGCAGCGGGGCTGTTCGGCTTCAAACTGATTCGTCCGTCAGAGGATGCGGACTACGCGCCGACCCGCTGCAATACCGTTCACCGATCGCCGCTCCCTTTGAAGCCTATCCCGAATCGGGACTACTGACGACTCCGATCTTTCGCTATTGGAAGATCGAACCGAACACGGACATTGAGTTGGTGACGGATTTAGCATTGAGCAGCGGCGAGCCGTGGATCGTGCGGCGCACTTCAAACTCACATCGTACGCTCGCCATGTTAAGCGGTCCCGAGCGACCTACGGACAGCGGCGAGCCTTGGAATGCCGTCGGAACATGGCCGAGCTTCGTTCCGCTGTTGCAGCAGATGGTTCAATCGACCGTCGCCGGGTCGGAGGACTCAGTCAACTTGATTGTGGGAGACTCGATGCGAGGCAAGGCCGACGGACTCAAACCGATACCGATACGATTGAGTACAGCGCAAGGCAATGATGTCATCTTCTCGACTACAAGCGCAGCGGCAGACGGGGACCAGAGCTGGTCATACGCTCAGACGGACCAGGCCGGGATCGTCCAAGTTTTCGTTGACGACCAACCTGCGAGACCTTACGCAATCAATATCGACCCGGAACAATCGCGTCTCGCTGCCGCGCCGGGTCTGCAACTTGCAAACCTGCAGTCGCATCGTCGAAGCACCAACCTTCCGTCGGCGACATCTGTGAACGATCCGTCTCAACGCGATGGAACCGTTCGTCTATTGCTCCTTCTATTGCTGTGCGGGCTGGTGTCGGAATCGGTACTTGCCTGGAGCATGGGAAGGCGCTTTGCATGACATTATTGATCAGCGCCGGACGTCTGCTGCCGAGCCGTCTCATCTTGCTCGCTCAGGTGACAGACAGTGAATCATCTCAGTCGATTGAATACGTGCTGGATGCCGGTCGTCCGCTCGCCGTGTGGTTGATGGTCTTGATCGGAATCGCCATCGCTCTCGGTGTGCTCAGTCTCTATTTCACCGAGCGAGGGAGCGCGTCGCGATTGCTGCGACTCATTCAAGCGTCCGTGCGCATCAGCTTGATCTTGCTGGTGTGTTGGATGCTGGCCGGTTGGCAGTGGCTGCGATTCAGGAGCGACCGACCGGACCTACTGATCGTGCTGGATCGTTCCGCCAGCATGCAAACGGCGGATATGCCCAGTGCGGAATCGATCCATTCGGACGCGCCCGAGACTCGCCTGCGAGCCGCGCTCCATCACTTGGATCGACGAATGACGCGTGACGGCGAATCGCTCAAGCAACGTTACCGAGTCCGTTTTTGGTCGATAGCAGAAGGCTTGACTCCTATCGGTGACAATCTGGACGCGTGGCCGACAATACGTTCGGAACCGGCAGCCGACGGCCCCGAGAGCCGTTTGGGTGACAGCCTCCAACGTTTGGCCCAGTTGCAGACCGGCAACGCGACGGCCGCGATCATTATGGCCACTGATGGCGTCGTCACCGGCGGAACCGGACTCGATGACGCGGCTGAACGACTGCGTAAGTCGGGAATACCGGTCTTTGCATTAGCCGTCGGCAGCATCTCACCGACACCCGACATACAACTGATCGATGCTCTGGCAGACGACATGGTCTTTCTCGGTGACCGCGTCTCTGTCGAAGCATCCGTTTCCGCGATCGATGCCGCTAAACAACCAGTGACAGTCCGCTTGCTCGACGCTGCCGACGGACGAGTCTTAGACAACCGCAGTATTGAGTTAACAAGCGATCGACCGCAAGACTCAGTCACTCTCGCATTCACACCCGAACGCGCCGGGCCGATGAACCTAAAGATCGAAGCCGTTCCGCTCGCATCGGAAAAGAACACTTCCAACAACACGCTGGAACAAGTCATCGAGGTCCGTGATCAAACGTTGCGAGTTCTGTTGGTTCACAAGACTCCGTCGTTCGAGTTTCGATTCTTGAAGACGATGTTGGAACGGAGTGAGCAACGCTCCGGTTCCGGCGAAAAGGCTTTTGAACTGAGTGCCGTATTGCAGGATGCTGATGCGGAACATGTTCTTCAGGACCCAACCTCCTTGCGATTGGTTCCGGGTGATCGAGAAGTCATCGGCCGCTTCGATTGTTTCGTGCTCGGCAATCTGGACCCTGCGCTTGTCCCACGCAGCACGCAACAGATGATCGTCGATCAAGTGCTCGAACAAGGTGCCGGACTGATCTTCATCTGCGATCCCGCCTTTGATGCTCGCAAGTTCGCCAATAGCCCGCTTCAATCGCTGTTCCCATTCGCTGTTTCCAATGAATCACCGCATACAGTGCTGACCGGAGACACTGCTTTCCGTTGGCAGCCCACAGCGCTGGGTAAGTCATGCTTGCCGTTGCAGCTCGAATCAGGAAATGACGCGGCTCGATTCTGCGGCAATTGTTGCCCGGTCCGCAATGGATGTTGAACGTCGACAAACTGAAACCCGGGGCGCAAGTCCTCGCCGCGGCAGCGAGTGAATCTTCTTCTCGCAAGCCGCCTCATTTGATCAGTCAGTTCAGCGGAGCCGGCCGTACCGCGTTTCAAACGAGTGACGAAACGTTTCGCTGGACCAGCTTTCAAGGGAGCGACCAAGTCTATCAGCGATACTGGATGCAGATGCTGCGCTGGCTCAGTCGCGGGAAACTCAATCAACGCGACGTTTCGGAGTTGATCGTCGAACCGCGTCGCGCACTCATCGGCTCGCCGCTGCTGTTCTCCGCCAAACTTGGTAAGTCGGCTGCAGCCGCTCTGGGTGACAAACCATGTACAGTTCAAGTCACCAAATCCGACGGCACGCAACGACGACTGGAACTGCCGCGTTCCGCATCGACCGTGAATTTGTTTCGCGTCAGCGAATCGACCTTGGCGCCGGGTAATTATCGAGCCGTTGTGGTCGAACCGTCAGACAGCGGAGCAGCGCCCGTCACGTTTACTGTTACAGCGCCTCCCGGTGAACAAGCCGATGTACGTCTTGATCTCAAAGCACTCGCAACATTGTCGGAACGAACAGGAGGTCGGATGGAGACGATCGATAAGGCAGAAATGATCTTTCGCAACTTGCCGGCCGGAACACCTGTGCGTCGCGGTGCTCTTCCTCCCGAACCGCTGTGGAACAATCCGTGGGTCGCCGCTTTGTTCGTATCCCTGATCACCGCCGAATGGTTGCTGAGACGACGGGCAAATCTGCTGTAGTCTTCATACGGAGAATCATCAACGAGCCAACGGCGGCAGCGGTACGAATCCGTCGCGGTACAACACGTTGTACGCGCAGAACGGGATGATGTGACCGCTGGGGAGCACGTGGTGCGTACAACACTTCATGACACGGCGCACGTCGAAGTTATAAACGTCCAGGAACGAGGTCACCGTGATGCGCAGCAGATCTCTCGCAGACGCCTGACCTGTCAGTGCTCTTTCCAACAGTCCGAGCACGATTTCTTCCTCGCGCGAGGATTCGTCGCAAGCTGAATCGCCGCAACATCCCCCCGCGATCGGCAACGAACTCGACTGCGTCTTGGGCTTCGGCGTGCAGCAGCCGGGGCCGCATGCCAACCTGGACATAAGCTGCATGACGAGTTTCTTACTGCCATCGCGAGTGAAACTGATACCGTTGGCCAGTAGATCGCGATTGGCCGCAGCATCGACGACTCGCGACAACGGCATGAACTGCTCGCCGCTGCGCACGGCGAGAGATATCCAGTGACAGTTCGGATGCGCGCAAGGCAAAGGCATAAAATCATCCGCGTTAAACTCGCCTCGACTGGCTGCTGTCAAGCCATCGATCACATCCGGATAGGTAATCCGTTGCTCCAATTCGTCAGGCAGGACATGCCGGCCGCTGTAAGTCGCCGGCTGCAGGCTGAGCCCGGTCACATAGGGCCGCGTGCGGATGAAGTCGAGCAATCGACCCGGCGCACCTTCGTTCACGCCTCCTTGTAACGTTGCGGTCAATGTCACGTTCAGACCTGCCGCGCCCAGTCGATCGAGTGCGGCGATCTTCTTCTCCAGCAAGCCGGCTTGGCCTCGCAGTTTTTCCATGACAGCGTCGTCGACATCGTCGAATTGGAAATAGATTTCGACACGCTCTCGCGCGGCAGCCAGTCGATCGACCAGCGCTTGGTCATGGGACAATCGAATACCGTTGGTGTTGACCATGACATAGTCGATCGGCTGTGTCAGTGCATAATCGAAGATCTCTTCGAACTGCGGATGCATCGTCGGTTCACCACCGGAGAGCTGCATCACTTCGGCACGTCCTTCGGCGGCCGTCAAACGATCGATCGCGAACTTAACTTCTTCAAATGTACGATGCTTTTTGCCCGGTGCGCTGGCGGCATAGCACATCGGACAAGTGAGATTACACGAGTCTGTGATCTCGATCACACCGATGCAAGTATGTTGTTCATGCTGATCACACAAGCCGCAGTCGAGCGGGCAACCTCGCTTGGCCTCGACATAAGTCTGTACCGGCAACTTGGCGGGCAGGCTGGTACTCGTCAAATCGTAGCGATCCAGATCGCTGCAGATGAAGTCTTCGCGTAGACCATGATCGGGACATTGCTTTTGAAACCGCTTGCCGCGAGCCACGATCTTGGCATCTACGACTTTGCGACACTCAGGACAAAGACTTTGCGTCAGTCCGAGAAAAGTGTAGTCGCGATGTTTTCTTTGTACGGGTTCGGAGGTCGCAGACATGATTAAAACCGAAGTCGAAAAGTGAGTACGTAAATCCCGAAGAACGTCATCAAAGCGACGGTACTCGACAGGCCGATGGCGGTGTAAACCAAACCGTCCATCGGCGGACCGCCGCCGGCCAAGAATGTGACCGTGCAGGTGGCAAAGAATGCAAAGCCGGCAGCAGTCAGGATCGTGCCGGCAAGAAACCAGGACCAGTAGTAGGAGCCGACCGCAGGAAAGTTTGAGCTGCTCGACCGCAAGAAGTTGCGATGTACGAATACGACCCGGACGATGACCGGTATTTCGAGAACAACAAACGCCCCGAATGTATAGGGTTCAACCAAGGCAGCGCCCAACACCAGGATCGCACTAACTATCGATACATTGATCCAAAAGGCGTTGGAAAGACGAGAGTCCTTCGTGCCGTAGATGGGTACTTGCCCGAACTCAGTAGGCGATTGATACGGATTCCTTACTTCTTCCATGGAGGAATCCTCGGAAGGTGCTTCGGACATCTTTCCTCCTCCGATACGAACCAGGCCGCTTCCGACGTGTGCAGACTGCCTATGGGTAACACAGAATGAATATTATGCTAACAGTCCGTCGGGAACCTCGAAACCCGCAGCCGACGCCGAGCGAATCGTCTTTATTTCGAGATTCGTTCTGGTTCTCGCAGCGAGTCGGGCATATGAGCCGATTCAAACGGCGCCTAAGCGCGCAAGTAAACGATTTTCAATCGAATCAGGAAATTATCGATGAGTTTGCGAATCCTGATCGACGGATACAACTTGCTGTACAGCAGCGCCTGGCTTCAAAAAGGGGGCGGACCGCGGCGTTTAGAAGCAGCCCGTGAGCGGTTGATTCGCGGTCTGAGCCTATTGCTCACCGAAGAGGAACGTCGCGATACTCAACTCGTATTCGATGCCGCAGAGGCGCCGCGAGATCTCCCCGAGGAGTTTACTCAACAAGGGATGACGATCACTTTTGCTCGCGACTTCCACCAAGCCGACGACTTGATTGAGCAGATCATTCGCCATCATCCTCATCCGAAAAAGCTATTGGTCGTGTCGGGCGATCATCGCATCGGTCGCTGCGCGAAAGCGGCTCGAGCTCAGTGGATCGAAGCCGAGCGATGGCTCAGCGAAGTAGCTCGTCGTCGTGATTCGCAACCACCGACGGATCTGCTCGGAGACAAACAAGCGATCTTAGGTGACGCTGCTTTACTCAATTCAGAAGAGGTGCATCGATGGCTGCAAGATTTCGGACTGCCTCATTCGCATGCAAGTTCGGCGAGTACAAAGGAACCGACTTCCGCCGTACCGTCCGCTCCTGTTTCACCGCCGGTCGTCAAGAAACGACCCGCGAAGAATCTCTCGCCGAAAACAGCTAAGCCGAAGCTGCCGCCGAAACCGAACTTGCCGTCGAAGCCTCTCTCACCGCACGTCAAGCAACAGGCTCAACGCGTCATCGAAGAAGAACATCCCTCGCTGGATGAGATCTTGAAAGACATTCGAGATGAATGAGTTGGAAAAGGAGTTATCGCGAAACGTGCTGGTCTTGTGACGGGTCTCCGGCTGCGCCGTTGTAGATCAATTTTCCAAATTGATCCTAACACCGCGCGAAGTACCAACACCTACCGCGATACCAATCAACGTGGCCTCATCTCAGTCTTCTTCGTCGATGCATGGCCTTGCGGTTTCGGTTCTGTCTTGGGCGTTACCGTTTTAGGTGTTGGTGATGCAGGCTTGATTAGGGTCAATTGAGGACAATTGACCTACTCTGCAATTGACCTACTTTGAGATGCATCAAGATCAGGCAGCGTCGCCTATCCAGGTGCGGAGCAGATTGACGGCGGCATCGGGATTCGACTTCACCAAGCTTGATAGTTCTTCTTTAATCTCTCCACCGGTTATCTGGAACGCGGGACTATCCTCATCTTCTTCGTTTGATGGTTTCTCTTCGTCCCCTAGCTCCAATGAGACACTCATTGCAGATGGAACTTCCAAGCCGAAACCATGTTGGAACTGCTTTTCCTTCTCGCTCGGAGCCTGAGCTTTCACCCAGTTGAACATCATCATCAAACTGAAACCGACCAGGCCGAACAGCCCTACGGTCGACCAATTCGTTCCAAACCAAGTCATCGCTGTCTGAGTCACGCTCGTTTCAGCGACCGGCGGTAACGGGATTTCAGGATTGAAGACAACCGTTACCAAAGGATGACGATCATCGCCTTCTCTTACCGAGGGGAGAATACCTTCGACCAAACCGCGAATGTTCGCTTCGGCCTCATCTTTCAAGTTCTTCCGATCCACGACTGTCATCGCAGGTAGGTCTTTCACAGTCTTGCCCGGGTTCGTCTGCAAGTAGCGTTGTAACCAGAGTTTCGTAAAGTATCCTTCTGAAACACCGATCGTGACCGAAATGCGTTTCGGAGTAAGCGGTGCTTCTTTCACTAACGACGCTTCGTGGCCGATAACACTTTTCTGATCTTCCGAACTCTCTTTGGATTCTGCAGTCTGTTGATTTGCGTTGGAAACGGATGCGGGCTTCATTGCAAAGGCCGTATTCGGTTCAGCACCCGGACGACCACCGTCGAGCGGTTTGGCACTCTTGGTATCTTTTTTCGTCGTGGTCGTTTCTGTAGCCGTTCCGACCGGATCGAACTTCACCTTCTCTGTCTCGCGTTTCAGTGTCGGGTCGAGTTCCACACCGATGCCGATCTCGACATCACCGTACGACCTCAACAACTGAGCGATTTCACGTTTGTACTTCGCTTCATAACTGCGTACAGCTTGGATGTACGGTTGTTGATCGAGCACGTTCGGATCGCTGCTGCCTCGATAGCTGCCGCCGTTCTTCAAGTCAAAGACGGTGACATTCTCCGGTCGTAGTCCGGCGAAATAAGTTGTCGCACTGTCGGCGATGCGACGCATCAGTTCCATATCGATCGGCCTGCCGCCAGTGCCGCGAAGTCCGATAGAAGCTACCTGAGTCGCATTGCGTCCGAACCCGGATCGTTTCTCATCGTACGACACCATGGCTCGTTCAATTCCGTCGATCTGTTCGATCATACGAGCCAGTTCGACTTGGCGTGCGTTGGCGAAGCGGCGATCGATGGTGTGTTGCGCTTCAAACGGATTACCGGAGTTGAGTGCTTTTTCGATCTCGGCGCCCCATTCCTTCGGCACGGCGCCCCCTTCGGCCAACGCTTTGAGATACAGGTCGCGTTCCGCCGTCGGTATTTTGATGCGAGCTCCTTCGCGCTCGTACTGACGCAAGCCGGCCTCGCCGAGTGCTTTCTCGGCGGTATTGAGTTGGTCTTCGGTGAACTGCTGGCCGCCGAATAGATACTCCAGCTTGGAACTCTGTTGATTCGATAGTATCCAACCCATGCTAACGATGATCACGCCGGCCATCAGCGCCGATATGATGCGAGCCGACGGAGTCATCGACGAGAACAGCTCGCGAACTTGTTGCAACAGTTTTTCCAGGGCACTCATTCCGCTTGCCTCAAATCATCGCTAAATGCGAATCGAGTTGATCTCTTCGTAAGCTTGCATCAACTTGTTGCGAATCGACAGCAACATGCGAAACGCCATGTCTGCTTTCTGCACCGATGCGAAGACCTGTGCCTGGTCGACGTCCCCTCCGGTCAACATTTCCTGGACGGAACCCTGAGCCGTGTTCTGCAAAGAGTTCACCTCTCCCACGCCGGACTGCAAGAGTCCTACGAAGTCGTTCGCCTGCGGTGCCGGGCCGGCCGCTTCTTGACGCATCAGCCGCTGAGTCAGCGGCATTTCCAGCCGCGTCGTCGACGGTGATAGTGAACTCGGGATCGCCATGTTGCGAGACTCTCAACTCAGACGATTCGTCATGCCAGAATCGACAGCGACTGTCGAGTCATATTCTTGGTGACTTCCATCACTCCCAAGTTGGCTTCATAGGCGCGAGTCGATTCGAGCGCATCCACGAACTGTTCGTTGAGATTGACGTTGGGATAAGCCACATAGCCCTTCCACTTACCATCCTTGATCGCCAAGGGATGGTCGGGTTGGTAGCGATAATTGGGCTCGGCCTCATCGGTCTCGACGGTAGCCACTTTGACACCCACACCGCCGCCGGGTGTAACGAGATTCTCATCCGTTTGAAACACGGGGAAACGAGCTTGATACGGCTTGGCTTCGCCGTTCTCATTCTTGAGGCTGGACATGTTGGCGATGTTGCCGGAGATCGTGTTGAGCCGAATTCGCTGAGCCACCAGAGCGCTCGTGCTGACATCCAACGCGCTGATCATACGTCACCTCCGTGTTTCGACGAAAAATCATTCAAGATTGTCGATGTTCCGGCCGGAGGATATCTATTTCGCTGTGCGAGCGATAGATCAGACGTTGGCCGATTCCGTGATGGCGGCTCGCAGCGTCGAGAGTTGCGAGCGCATAAGAGCGATGGCCGTATTATGCATCGATGCGTTCTTGGCCACTTCCGTCACTTGCTCTTCCAAACTGACATCGTGCCCGTCATGAAACAGAATTTGCTTGCTGACGTCGCGCACTTTTTCAAACCCGTCGCTCTTCGAACCCGCGGTGCTGGCGACAGAACCGCCCGGTGAAACAGATCCGGCAGAAGCTTGACCCACCGTGCCCATGCCGGGTGAATAATAGCCTTGCGAAGCGGGCTTCGGTTCCGTCAATGCAGTGTGAAGTTGCTTTTGAAAATCCTCGACCGAGATATCGCGAGTCTTGTAGTCGGGAGTATCCATGTTCGCCAAGTTGCCCGCCAACAGCGCATGACGACGCTGAGCAAAACTGATCGTTTGCTCCAGAGCAGGCAATGTCGAATTGTTGAGAAGGTTGGATAACATGGGAGAGGCTAGTGGCTAGTGGCTAGTGGCTAGTGGCTAGTGGCTAGTGGCTAGTGGCTAGTGGCTAGTGGCTAGTGGCTAGTGGCTAGTGGCTAGTGGAGAAACCCTTCTTCGTCGTACTCGTACTCGTACTCGAATTTGTATTTGTATTTGTCGCTGACGCAGTCATTTGATTCCTGGATCGAAGGCATTCGAGTACCGCTTCGCTGAGTACGAGTACGAGAATCAACTAGCAACTAGCAACTAGCAACTAGCTTCTAGCTTCTAGCTTCTAGCGTTTCCTACGCCGCTCGTTTTATCGTAGCCCTCGATGGCAGTCTCAACGTCCAGGCCATTCCGCCTTGAGGGCAGGGAGTGGCCCAGACTCGTCCGCCGAAAGCGATTGCCTGCGGTTGTAAACCCGCTAGTTGCCTGCTGTCGGCCAGTACTCTCGGTGGAAACAACCACCGGATTTGTTTCGACTCGCACGGAAGTTGCGGCCCTGTGTCGGCGATCTCGAGCTCGACGGCACCGGCCGTTCGGCATCCGATCACCGACAACTCGCCATCTGGAACCAGGCGCTTCACGGCCAGTTCGAGCAAACCGTGTATCAACGGATGAGTATCCTCGGCTTGGCACAAGACCGGCAACGGAACACTTAGGTCCAGCGTCAAGCGGGCCTGCTGTTCGGTGATCTTGCTTTGCCATTGCTTTAAACATTGCCGAATCGTTGGTCTCAAGTCATTCGCCGTCGGACCGATCTCATCCGGTTGAAAAATACGCAGCATTCGCACCTTCCCAAAAACCTAACTATGCGTGAAAGCCACCGATTCGGACGAGCTTCAACCTGCGCTCGTCAGATCGAGTGAACCTTCCTGCAAACCATCCGTCGAGTGATAAGCGGCGATCACCGCTCCTGCATCGCGTCCATTCTGCAGTTGGAACGCGATGGCTTCACGTCGACCTTCCATTTCATCTAAGGAGTGTTTCTCCAACAAAACAATCTCTGAAAGCAGCAATTGGCATCGCTCGGATTGTGCGCGACACACGACGCGAGCTTCCGGAGTCCGCCACACGCGAGCCTCTGGATCATCGGCGGCATAACCTGCCAGCTCGCTCTGCACCTCGGCCAACAGATCCATCAACGGTTGTTTGCGAGCCAGAAAACTCAGCAGCTCAGTCGGATCGCAGCTCTGAGTCACATCGGCTTGAACGCGAGCCAGGTCGCGCAGTTGCTCGAGAACTTGCGATTTCACTGTGACAAGTTCGCTGAGTCGATCGGTGTATTGTACGGATGAACTGGTCATACCAACCGCTTCCGTGAACCCGGAGGAATCACCGGACGAGCTCAAACTGTCCGGCGGCCGTTCGCCGCCGATCGTACTCGGCCGACATGCTCGGTGAAAAAGGGAATCACCGACCATCGGCTTGTATCACAGCCGACGACTTCGCTTCCAGACCAATCGCGATAGCGATGCATTGAAATGTAGGAAACGAGTGAAGCATTAAATCGCAGATGCAAGGAAAGCAGAAAGGCGCAAGCCTTCCGGTGCAGCACGACCGATCTTGAAGAACCGGACGGCTTGCGCCGTGCCGCTTGAAAAACGAGCTAGATCTGTTTCAGCCAGAATGCTAGCGTTTCGGCCCAGCCTTGGCGATCGGCTCGCGTCAGCAGTTTGAAGCGACCATCCAATTCGGGCGGGATTCGGCTGAGCAACGTTTCCGCTTGAATCAGCGTATTGCGTGCCTTGTTCGGCTGACCCAACAGTTTGTAACACTGCGCGATCTGCATATACGCTTCCAAAGCCTCGGGTTGATTCATAAAGCGATTGGGGATGTTGCGATACGCGGCGATGGCCTCTTCGTAGTTCCCCAGTTCGAACAGCACATCGGCTTCACCGAAGAAGCAGTTGCGCAGCAGCGACTGATTTCCTTCCGAGAGAACGGCTCGCTCCTGGGCGTCACCGAGCGCACGTTTCAAATCTCGGTAGCCGTCGAGCGAAGCGTTGAGCAATTGCCGGCGTTCTTGATTGAGTTGTCGGCGTGTCGATTCAATCGTGATCTGACCTGAATTGACCAACTGCTCGGGAAACTTGGCCGCAGTTCGGTAGGCTCGGCCGATCGCGTACCGAGCTTCGAGAGAGCGGGGATCATTCCGAAAGCGTTCGACCGCTTCAGCCAATCGATTGATCGCGACCAACATCTCTTCGTGGCTCGCCTTCAACTTTTCAAGCTTCTGTTCGGCCGTTCCGTTGGCATCGTTCTCAACTTCAAGCTGTAACAGGTCGCCGCGTTTGAAAATGATTCGTCCCAGTTCGAACAGTGAATCACCCCATAGTTTGCTGTCGGGTTGCAAGTTGCCGTCGTAGAGATTCTTGAGCAACATCTCTGAAGCATCTTCGAGCTTTTGTTTCTCCGAGAGCGCTTGAGCCATAATCAGCCGAGCTTCATAGCAATTCGGATGGTCAGGAAACTCGGACAGACATCGTTCCAGCGGCGGCAACGTTTTGTCCCAGTCACCCGCGTTCAAGTAATTACGTCCCAAAGCCAGCAGCGCGCGAGGACGCTTGGATCGTTCTTCGTGCTGCAGGTATTCGATCAACAGCTCGTTGGCTCGCACCAGTTGATGCGCTTTACGATACGATTCGATCGCTTCCCAAAGAATGGTCGGAAAAGCGGCCGTGATGCTCTCGAGCTTGGCCAACTGCTTGAACTTATCGCCGGCCAATGTGTATTTCGTATCGATGTCGCGGCGCAGTTCATCGCGTTGTTTCTGTGTGGTGATCGGCGTCTCTTCCAGTCGCTCGGCCCAATGTTTGTACGTCTCTGCTTCCAAGCGCACAGCGCCTGATTGCTTGAAAACCGGCGGCAAATATCCGGCCAACCGAATCGCCTGCGGATAACTTCCGGCCGCGCGCATGTTTGCGCCGAGATCGAGTAATCGCTTCTCCAAAACCGGCAAAGGCATCCAGCGTTCGTCGTATAAACTCTTGTCACCGAGATCGATGATCACATGCCGCGCCGTCTCCAGCGCATCGTTGAACTCACCCGCTTCGGTTTGTATCTCAGCTTCCTCGATACCCGATGCAACCGCTTCTGCGCTTTCCGGACTGCGCTGTCGGCAAGCGCTGAGAGTACTGATAGCTTCTTCGTTTCGACCGAGTGTGCGGAGAGTCACACCGATCAGAAACGAAGCTTGACGACGCGCGGTCGGAGGTGTTCCCGGAGCCACAAACACTTGACGAAACTCGCCGAGTGCTTGTTCGGTCAAAGCGCGACGTTCCGGATCGCTTTCCTCGAGCTGTTTACTGTTCTCCAGCTTCCAACGACCTCGAGCCAGCTTGGCCCACGAGGCTTGAGGAACATCCGGCGGAATCGACAACAGTGCGTTTTCACAAGCTTTCCAATCGCCGTCGACAAACGCCAAGTTGGCGCGCCGCAGCGAGATTTGATGTCTTTCGCCCGTAGTGATACCCGGTATCTTCGACCAGCGCTGGAGCAGCTTTTCGGCTTGAGCGCGATCAGGCGGATGCTGCCGCAGGCAAGCTTCCACCATCATGTCCAGCGCGTCGCTGCGTCGCTCGGACCAACTGTCGACCACCGGTGACAGCGCATCGATGGCCGGTTGCCAGTCGTATGTTTGAAAGTAGCAGTAACCGAGCCAGTATGCCCCTTTGCCTCGATACCCGATTGGGTATCCCGCATCACGACTCTTGATCAAGAACTCGGCGGCTCGCGCGAGCGTCTGTCTGGCCTGCGGTCTTTCCAGCTTATCGGCGGTGGCGAGTGCGCCGGCTACACCGCGCACGTAGTTCCAAACCGGTTCGCGAGCCGGGGTCAGTTCCTTGTCCGTCTCGATGTCACGAGCGATACGGTCAGCCACATCCCAGCGCCCTTCGTCGAGCAGCTTCATGGCAAAGTCGAGTTGCTGGTCGGCGGTGTATTTTTCCGACGCGATGAATGTGAACAGGACACCGAACAGCACGACCGACAGCAGAGTGCCGGCACCGGCGACGATCAGCAGTCTTTGACATCGGAAGTGCTGGATAAGACCATGGAAACGCGAGGTCCGCGCAGACCTCCGCGTATCCAATCATCGGATACGATTCAGCCCGAGGTTGGTCCCTTTGCAACCGACCCGACAGCCTTAGCTGCTCATCGCGAATCGAAGTCCGAGTGTATCGATTGCAACGCTCGTAGCGTCGGCTCCAAACAATCGACCGTGCATCCTCGAGAAAGCATCCAAAATGCCGGCCTGCGCCGAGACGGTCGTCGATATGCCAACGGCTCCGGATGAATAAGCAACCGACTCGAACCGCGGCTCAAGCACGCAGATCGCGCCGGCGTTCTACCGTATCCGGGACAGGTGGCAGTTCATTCCCCGGCGGCGGAGGAAGATAGCCCGGCAAAGACGGTTCACTGTAAGGCGAATTATCTGGCGGGGCCGGTAACAACTGAACGTTAGAGGAGGCGAGAGCGGCTGGACCCGATGCACATCCAGCGACGGCACTTCGCCGTTCATCGGATAGGCGGTCGGTTGTGTTGGAATCGTTTCGATCAAGCCCGCGTTTTCATTCGGTTCGCCTTCTGTCGGCGCGGGAGAAGGAGGAAGCGATATGCCGCCCTCAGGGGTGATCGGCAAAATGATCGTGTCGGGTGGTATCGTTTCCGTCGACGCAGGTTCGGACAACGGTAGGCACTGCGGCGGATTGCGCCAACCGCCGCCCAGCGCTTTATAAGCGCGGATGATTGCGAATAGGACGTCGCCGCGAGCTGCAGCCAAATTGCCTTCGGCCGTCGCCAGACTGCGCTGCGCGTCGAGCACTCGGTCGAAGTTCACCAGGTTCTGTTCGTATCGCATGCGACTGATCTCGACCGAGCGCCACGTCACAGCCACGACATCTTCCAATGCACGAGCCCGAACCCGCTGACGATCGTATTCAACGAGCGCGGACTCGACTTCCTGTACAGCTTTGAGCACCGTGGCTTGATAACGCAGCAGCGTTTGATTGTGCTGAGCCTTGCGAGCTTCGATATTGCTCTTGAGACGTCCCCAGTTCAGCAAGTTCCACTTAAATCCCGGTCCGACGCTATGCACGATACTGCCGGATGAATACAGCACGCTGATGTCGCGAGCTTCGACCGATATATCACCGCGTATCGTCAACTGCGGTAAGCGATCCGCCACAGCGGCACCGATCCGTGCATTGGCCGCCATCACATCGAAATGCGCTTTGCGAATATCGGGGCGTCTTGTTAAGAGCGAGGCCGGCGCACCGGGATGAATATTATCGATGATCGTCATCGGCAACTGCGCAAATTGTTCAGCGAGAGTGAACTCACCGCTCGGCGTTCTACCGAGCAGCACAGCCAGTCGATAAAGAGTGGTCTGCAATTCTTGTTCGAGCGGCGGAATAGAAGCAGTCGTCACCAGCACATTCGACTCGGCCTCTGATTGGTCGAGCTGCCCGACGAGACCTGCATTTTGCCGCGAACGAACAATTTCCAATGTCTGTTTTTGTAAAGCTAAATTCTGCTTGGCGATGGTGAGCCGTTGCTGGAGCACTCGTGCCTGGACATAAGTCGTGGCCGTATCGGCCAAGAGTGTCACTCGCAGATCGTGCAGAGATTCTTCAGAGGCTGACATGTCCGCGGCTGCCGCCTCGACATTGCGCGCGATACGCCCGAAGAGGTCGATCTCCCAACTCGAATCGAACCCCATCGTGTGATAAGGAAATCCGCCGCCGTTCTGATTCTGCGATACGAACTGCGAAGCGTTCTCACTGATATTCCGATAGGTCGAATCGGCTTTGCCGCTGATCTGCGGAAACCAATCGGCACGCGCCGTACCGATGCGAGCTCGGGACTCGACAATCCGAAAGAAGGCTTCCCGTAATCCGAGGTTCTTCGTATCCGCCTCGATCAATAATCCTTGCAGGACAGGATCATCGAAGTAGGCCCACCACGTATCAATCTGGTTTTCAGCCAGCGAGTCGGCTTGAGTCTGTTCTTGCGGAGCAGAGTGATACGAAGCAGGAAGAAAGGGAGGGGCCGGCTTCTTGAAATCGGGGCCGACCCGACAACCGCTCGACGTCATCCACAACACAGCAACCATCGCGAGCGAGATGATCGCATCGCAGTGCCCCACTAGACGCCGAGCAATCTGGTTCCAGCACGGTTCACCGGTTCTTGAGCGAGAACACCGCCGCTTGCGCGGACGCAACTCTCTCAAATTGAACGGAAGTGAACGCATTTAGTTCGGCCGCAACTAAATAACGGTGATTTACAAGCATTTGCACCGCTAATTGCAATCGTCATGCTTTCGCGGGTCTTACCAGTTTCGACGGTCGTTCCAAGAATCTTGGGGATGCCGGTGCCGGCCGGATTAATCGCACCAAGCGGAACGATCCGACTGGTCGTTACAGATTCGAAATGTCAGCACCTAAATGCCGGCGACCTTGCGCGACGTCACCGACTTGATAACAGATTGAAAACTACGGTTCCTTTGATTGAAAGTACGTTTTCAACTGGAACCGTTCGATGCCTGCTTTCCTCACTAAATACATCGTCATCCTTCTGATTGCCGCGTCCGGCCTGGCTCTCGGGCTTTGGTCGCGACTGGATAGTGCGGTCAAACACAGGGCGAACGAAGCGATCAAGTCGCGCACCGCTGAGCCGTCCGTGGTTGCTACACATTATCAACCGCATGCATGCAGCCCTTCCGTTTCGAATCGAAACTCAGGATTCGGTGGTAGCGATGATACGGGTCGTAACGGCAGTAACACGTGTGACGGTTATGCGGTCGATGGCACGGGTACACGCCCCCACTCCGTAAGTACAGTCGGTGGGACCACGCCGCCTGCATCCGAATCGTTCGTCGATATGCTTCCCGCCGTGGCCAAGCCATTGCAGATGGCAGAGCTATCCACACCGACCGACGGAGTGCTGTGGAAACTGAGCATTCGAGAAGGCGATGAGGTCGAAGCCGATACTCTGCTCGCATTGATTGATAATCGCCAAACTCTGGCTGCTTATAAAGTGGCTGAAGCAGGGGCCGATCGCAAAGCAGGTCTCTCTGTCGCTGCAGCCAAACTCTCTTTGGCTGAGCAGTATCTCAAGCGCATCGAAAATGCTCATAGCCAAAACGCTGCTTCCGGTTTGGAGATGGATGAAGCCAAGAGCCGTGTTCAAGAAGCTCGCGCCGCGCTGGAGGAGGGACATGAACTCCATCGCGAAGCATTGGCTCGGCTCGAGATGGAACAAACACGGCTCAGCAGCCATGAACTGCGAGCCCCATTCGCCGGGACTGTGACTCGTATCAAAAAGAACGTCGGAGAGACGTTGACTCCGCGATACCGTGCTGATGACCTTGGCGGACCTGAGTCGTTTGCGATCTGAGCTTTACGTCCCCATGGCCTACCTGGATGCCGTGCATTTGGACGATTACCTGACGGTTGTCGCCGCTCTACCCGGCAACCCGCGCCTCACTGCACATGTCGTGCACATCGATCCAATTCTCGATGCGGCAACGAATACTTTTCGCGTGTTGATTGAGGTCGATAACTCGCAGCACTCTTTGCCTGCCGGATTCGGTCTGCGATTGATCGACCCACGATCTCAATCCGTAGCACAACCTTCAGATTCACCGTTGATTTCCCATCCGGACGGCGATCAAGCCGTTTCGGATGATTCCATATAGACGCGTCTCGTCCCTCCGATTCGCAGCGGTTTTACTTGGTCTCCCACAACGAACCCCAAAACAAAACTACAAGCCTTTTCCCAAAGAGCTCTTCGATATGACGCAATCGCCCACCAACTCCGGTAACGCCCTCCCGCAAAACTCCGATGCCTCGCCTGTCATTCCTCCTGTGTCGCCGGGCAAAGAAAAAAACGCACCTCGCCGTGCGACGTTTAAAACCGACATCCTCGAACCGCGCATCCTCATGTCGGCAACTTGGGTCGATGCCGATTCCATGCAGCAAGAGGCAGGCGCGACAGCACATGACGACATCGGCCAAGGCTCAGCCGTAGACGACGTGCTCAATGGGCTCGAAGGGAACGACCAACTCTTCGGCGAAGGCGGCGACGATTCACTGTTCGGTGGAGCGGGCAACGATACGTTGCTGGGAGGAGCCGGCAATGACTTACTGGACGGCGGCACCGGCAGTGATTCGCTTGTTGGCGGAGACGGCAACGATTCGCTGAAGGGTCAAGAGGGTGACGATACTCTGTCTGGCGGCGCGGGTGATGATCGACTCGAAGGGGGTGCCGGCAACGATACTCTTGACGGTGGTGACGGCGTCGATGCCGCGATTTTCAAAGGGAAATCCAGCGATTTCGAGATCAAAGCGAACGCCGACGGTTCGGTGAGCGTGCGCGATACGCGAGCCGGCGCGCCGGAAGGTGCCGACACCTTCCGCAATGTCGAGCGTCTTCAGTTTGATGACGGTGTCATGCGCGTCATCGATTCCGAAGCCGATCTACACGAGGACTCCGATGGGGCCGCATTGGAGTCGTCAACGAAAACGGTGGCGACGTACACCTTTACCGACGACTTCAATGATGGGAATGCCGACGGTTGGACTCCGGTCAGCCTGGGCAACGCGAACTGGGGCATCTCCGTTACCGGCGGCGCACTGCGAGAAGGAAGCGATGCAGGCCACGGCTTTATGGCAAAGGATCTCTCAGGCGCGGGGATCGATACGCTGAACACGGATCATTACGCGCTGTCGGTCGATGTCCATCCCAACATCGGCGACACCTACAACAACGGCGTCGGCATGATCTTCGGTTACCAAGACGGTAACAACTACTACAAAGCAGTGTGGCGAGACTATTCGGTTACGACCGATCCTACCAACCTCTATCAGAACTCGGCTCTCCATAAAGACTTCATGTTAGTAAAAGTCTCGGGCGGCCAAGAGACTGTGCTGAATGTGCTGGACCGCAAGGACTTGCCGGCCGACTTCAAACTCGGTGTCGAAGTCGGTTCCGAAGGCATTCGCGTATCAGTCAACGGTGAAACGCTGTTGACGGCTACGGGCGAGCGCCCGGTGATGGGTAAATTCGGCCCGTACTTCTACGATAACGACGGTGGTGCAAGCTACGACAACGTCAAAGCTGAAGTCCTTTCGACCACAGCCGTCGGCGCGCCGCTGAATCGCTTGCCCGATTTGGTTATCGGATCGTCCGGAAACGATACGATTCATGCGACCGGTAAGCTCGGCGACAACATCCTCGTGAACGGCGGCTTTGAAGACAACCAAGCCAACGGCGCTTGGTCGAATCATAAGAACGTTGCCGGCTGGAAGAACACCAACTCGGGTGAAGGTCTGGAACTGTGGGGTCACACGTTCATGGGAATGTGGGCCACCGAAGGTTCCAACTTCATGGAGCTGGACAGCAACAACAAGATGGATTCGATCTATCAGGACATCGACACCTCCGCCGGCCAAGAGTATCAACTCTCTTTCGATGCAGCCGCTCGGCCCGGCGTAGCCAATTCGACTAACACGATCGAAGTTTATTGGAACGATCAGAAGGTCGCGTCGATCGATCCAGCCGATTCGAATTGGAAGAACTTTTCGTTCAAAGTTGTCGGCACCGGCGGCAACGATCGACTCTCGTTCCGTGAAGTCGCATCGGACAACGATTCGCTGGGCGGATTGCTCGATAACGTTGAACTTCGCCCGGTTCAATCGAGCGGCATCGTCAACATTCAAGCCGGCGCTGGTAACGATTTAGCGATCGGCGGCGCACTGGGCGATACGATCGACGGCGGTGCAGGCAACGACATTTTGGCCGGCGATACGCTGCCGGCAGCGATGAAGTTCGACGGTTTCAATGACTATGTCGAGATCAAAGCCGACGGACTGCCGATCACCAATACTTTCACCGTGGCATTGACTGCCAAGCTCGACGCACATGATCAGTGGGATAACCTCTTTGAAAAGGTAACTCCGGACGGACGCAACGATTTCCAAATCGGTTTCGTTGAAGGAAAGCTCGTCGTCACACTGGCTGATGATGATGTATGGGAAGGAGGCGCGGATGCTCAGAAGTATGAAGTGGCCGACGCGAAGGACTTGGTCGGCGACTATCACAACTACGCCTTCAGCTATGAAAACGGCACGATCAACGTCTACATCGACGGCTCGCTCGCCAAGTCGATTCCGAACGTCGGTGCGTTCAACTGCAATCCGAACGGTCGTATTCTGATCGGCGCGGATGCAGACGGTGCGACAGATAACACGTCGGACCGCATCCGAGGTGAGATCGGCAACGTTCAACTTTATAACCGCGCGCTGAACACAACTGAAGTAAAGTTGGCGACGACCGGTGTCGCTTCATCGAATGGCCTGGTGGCTCACTATGACTTCAGCGGCGACAACCCGCTCGCTGACAAGTCCGGCAACGGATTCAATGCCGTTACCGGCCGGCCTCCGGTGCTCGTCTCAAACAACGGTGGTGATGACCGTATCAACGGCGGAGCAGGCGATGACACCGTGCTGGGTCAAGCCGGCAACGATACGCTGCGCGGCGGCAGCGGCAACGATAAACTGAGCGGTGGAATCGGTAACGATCGCGCCTCCGGGGGAGAAGGTAATGACACCGTCAACGGTGATGCAGGCAACGATCTCTTGATCGGTGATTCGGAAACTTCGGAAGGAACGAATCTGCTTACCGACGGCAGCTTTACCAATTCAGGCGTCAGCTCGGTATTCCAAACTCGCAGTGCGGGCCAAGCGATCGGCGCGTGGAAAGTCGAACGGGGTACCGTCGATGCAATTGCTGATTATTGGGAAGCCAACGGCGGTGTAGGCAGCATCGATTTGGATGGGGTTTCGCCGGGCGCGATCAGCCAGAACATGGTGACCGAACCGGGCAAGACCTACACAGTTCGTTTTGACATGGCAGGCAACTGCGATTCGGGTTCACCGACTAAAGGACTGGAACTCGTCGTCGGCGACAGCACCCAAAAGTTCACTTGGAATAAGCCCGCCGATTGGTCACATCAAAAGATGGGCTACGAAACTCACGAGCTGACGTTCGTAGCTACTTCGACATCGACCAAGCTCACGTTCGCCAGCCTGACACCTCCTCGCGCAACGAGTGGTCCGTACTTCGGCCCAGTGGTTGCCAATGTTGCGGTGATCGAAGCAACCGTCGCCGGCAACGATTCGCTCTTCGGCGGTGACGGTGATGATACGCTCTACGGCGACTTCGGTCCGAATGTCGGCGCTGAAGCAGAGGCTGAATACGTGCCGGTCGGCCAGAACCTGATCGTCAACGGCAGCTTTGAGAACAATCAAACAGCCTACCGCACGTGGAACGTCTTCCAAAATCTTGATGGCTGGAAAACGACCTCAGGTTCAGGGATTGAAATCCAAGAAGAGGTGGCCGGCTCAGCAAGTTCGGGAACGAGCCTGGTCGAGTTAGACAGCTACAACAATAGCGGCATGGAACAATCGGTTCCGACTGAAGCTGGTTCCAAATACGAACTTTCCGTTCGCTACTCACCGCGACCGGGCGTCGATACGGCCAGCAATCCGGTTGAAGTCTATTGGAACGGAACGAAGATCGATACTCTCACCGATGACGGCGTCGGTCGCTCGAACACGGAATGGCGAACCTTTAAGTATCAAGTCGACGGAACATCCGGTGCGGGTAAGCTCGAGTTTCGCGCCGTCGGCACGCAAGACAGCTTGGGCGGATACATCGATGACGTGAAGATGTTCAAGCTTGCTCCAGCAGCTTCGCTCCGAGCCGGTAATGACATTCTCGACGGCGGCGCAGGCAACGACCGTTTGTACGGACAGTTCGGCGATGATCGCCTGTCCGGCGGTGCCGGCGATGATGTGCTCGACGGCGGTTCGGGTAACGATACGCTGATCGGCGGCGCAGGAGCCGACACGCTCAAGGGCGGCGCGGGATACGATACGGCTGACTATTCATCCAGCACCGACGGCGTAACCGTCTTGTTGGAAAACGTCGATGCACATGGTCCGAATGCCGGTAAGCTCGCGGGCGGCATCGGTGGTGATGCTCAAGGCGATAAATACGAGAGCATCGAGAATGTTGTCGGAACGAACAAGGCCGACTACGTCTACGGCCAAGCCAGCGGTACAAATGCATCGCTCGGCGACGGCAACGACACGTTTGATAACAACTACTTCGGCAAAGGTTCCGATGTAGTCGACGGCGGTGCCGGCGATGACATGATTTGGACCGGCGACGGCAACGACACGCTCATCGGCGGCACGGGCAACGATATGCTCGCCGGCGAAATGGGGAACGACACACTGCGCGGTGATGAAGGGAACGATACGCTTTACGGCGGTGACGGCGACGATACGCTCGTCGGCGGCGTCGGCAATGACTATCTGGACGGCGGCACCGGCACCGATACGGCTCGATTCACCGGTTCGATCAACAACTACGAAATAACCAAGCTCGATGACGGCTCGTATCGCGTCGTGGACAAGCGACCGTACTGCGATGGAACCGATATCGTTCGCAATGTCGAATCGTTCGCTTTCGACGGCGATACCTATTCGCTCGACAATCTGCCGATCATGAACCGCATCACGGACCTCGGCGGTCCGGCCGGCGGAACGCAGGTTACCTTCCGTATCACGGGCGACAATTACGATCCGAAGAACATCGACAACGACGGCGCCGGAGCTCCGAAGTATCAGATCATTATCAACGGTCAGCCGTTCACCGACGCAAGCGGCCAATCGACATTCACGGTTCAGGCAAGCCGCAATCGCGTAGTGGCTGACGGCGTAGATCGCAATGCCGACGGCACCGCTGATAAAGTTCAAGGCCGCGACGTCAACGACTTTGAATTCGTGTCTATCAAGGTTCCGACCGGAGTCGACATCAAGTCGGCTGAGATTCGCTTCGTCAACGATGCGTATGATGGAACAACCGACATCGACAAGGACGGCATCTATTACGAAGACCGCAACTTAATCGTCGATCACGTCCACATCGGCGGTGCGCTGAAGAGCGACGGATCGTACGACGGAGGCACGACCTATCAGGCTGAAGACAGCCGCTACGCAATGCGTCACGTCAGCGACGGTCGCTACTATGGTTCCGATGAAGTCATGGCCTGGCAAGGTGAAGTCTCGTTCTTCACCGGCGGTGTGAATGCAACTCAGCCCAGTATCTCGTCCATCCAACTGAATTCCGTCGACGGAGTCTCGACGTTGAATGTCGCCGGCGTCGGCTCGCCGTACAACAAGATCGAAATCATGGACGGCGACAAAGTGGTCGCCACCACCTACACGAAACTCGACGGTTCATGGAGCGTCGCGCAAAACATCGGCACCACCGAACTCGGTGAAAACTTGACCGTTCGTGCCACCAGCAACCGTGGCGACTCGGCCGCCTCGACGATCGGTTCACACGACGGCAATGACAACATCACCTGCGGTGCAGGAAACGATACGCTCAGCGGAGGTAAAGGAAACGACCGCTTGCTGGGAAGCGGCGGCGATGATCGACTGATCGGCGGGCTCGGGTCCGATACGCTCGACGGCGGGGCCGGCTTTGACACGGCCAGTTACAGCGATGCCGGCACCGGTATTCGCGCCGACATCACCACAGGTACCGTTCAAATCGGATCGGATACCGATACGCTCAGCAACATCGAACGCATCGAAGGTTCGAAGTTCGATGACACGTTTGCCTTCTCACAACCGCAAGCAGGTGCCAAGTATGTGATCGATGCGGGGGCCGGGCATAACGTGATCGATCTCGGTTCGATCAAGAACGGTAACGTCGCCATCCACGACCACTCAGCGGTCGTCACGTTGGCCAACGGTCAGACGTTTACGATCGAGTTCAGCGGCATTGAATCGATTAAGACCGCCGATGCGAAGCTGCTCGTCCTCGACGACGTTTCCTTGACCGCGGGTCAGGAATTGTCCGTCCCGCCGCAAGTCGCTGCTTCCGTTCCGACTGGAACAAATCCGGCAGACGTTGAAGTGCGAGTCTCGGGCGTCCCGGCCGGTGCTAAGTTGAGTGCCGGTGTGGAAATCGGCGGCGGTGAATGGAAACTAACCGGCGATCAGGCCGCGAATGTCAAACTCATCAGCAACGCGGCGGTCAGCGGTGACTTCGATCTGAAGTTCTCGACCAGCATTCGCAGCGGCGCACCGTTCGTCTCGGAGAACTTTGAATCGGGTGCCTCGGGCTGGAACATCAACACGACCGAAGGAGCCGGCAGCGAGTTCACCAACACGCTCGGTCGCTTCGGCGGAACGGGCGGTCAGCAAGGTGTCTTCAAGTCCTTCAATGTGCCGGCGGGCGTAACCAGCGTCGTCATTGAATTCGACTTCATGGAAATCGATTCATGGGACGGCGAAGCCTTCCAAGTGTTCGGCAATAACAAGTTGATCACTTCCGACACATATCAATCGGCTGATCGCGGTATCGATCAAGGAAATGATTACTCGACAGCGGTGAACAAAGAAATCCGCAACATGGGCTTCTCGGGCTGGGAAGACCAAAAACATCACTATCGAATGGTGCTGCCAGTTGAGAACGGCCAAGTGAAGCTCGGCTTCGGTTCAACACTCAATCAATCCGTTGCCGATGAATCGTGGGCTATCGACAATCTGAACATCTCGGCCAATACGGCCATACTCGGCGAAGTCGAACTGAATATCGCCGCCGCGCCGCTCTCGAATGACGTCAGCGTCTCGGCTTCCATCGAAGGCGACCTGTCAAAGGGTTATCTGAATCTCGACTTCGATCAAACCGGATCGGCCGACGGCGACATTCAAACCGTTCGTCTGGAAAACATGCCCGCTTCCGTATCCCTGAACGTCGGCAAGCAAGTCGCGCCGGGCGTTTGGGAACTGAAGGGTAATGAACTCGAACACGTTCGCATCCAAGGTTCTGTGGCCGCACCGACCGATGTGGTCGTGAAGTCAACAGTCGAAGTCCACGATGAACTGTACAGTGAAGACTTTGAGAAGGGCGCCGGCGGTTGGAGCAGCAATCAAGTGCGCGACGGCGGTGCCGCCTTCTCGAACTTCCTCGGTCGCTTTACGCCGGTAGCCGGCAATGGTGAGCCGCAAGAAGTGTCGAAGGTCTTTTCGATGCCGCCGGGCGTGAATCAAGTGGTCGTCGAGTTCGATATGCTCGAGCTCGATTCATGGGACGGTGAAGCCTTCAAGGTCTTCGCAAATGACCAGCAAGTATCCACGACGAACTTCTTCACTCGCTACTCGGCTTATGGCCTCGACGGTAATCAAGGACCGGAGACCGTAACAGAAGCCGGCGTGACCAACCAAGGCTTCGGCGATTGGGCTGATCAGCGTCATCACTTCAAGATGATCGTACCGGTCGAGAATGGGCAACTGAAACTCGGCTTCGGTTCTACGCTTAATCAAGGCCCCGGCGATGAATCATGGGGACTCGACAATCTCAAGATCTCGATTCCGCGCACCGTTGAAACAACCAGCTCATTGCACCTCGTATCGCAAGCCGTCGATGCTCACTTGGCAGTCGCCACAGTGGACCTGACTTCCGCGGTCGACAGCGACATCCCGGCTGAGTTCGACATCAAGGGAGGCGAATCGGTTTCACTGCCTCTCACGATCGGCAACAACGTTTCGGCGGATCAAGCTGAGATTCGCATCTCCGGAGTACCAGCCGGCGTGAAACTATCTGCCGGTGTGGATATCGGTCAAGGCGAATGGCGGCTCACACCGAACGACTTGAACAATCTTTCTCTGACGACCAACCCGCTCGTCAGCGGTGACTTCGATCTGAAGATTGAAACCTCCATCAAGAGTCCCGAACCGCTCTACACCGAGAATTTCAACGCAGGCGCGGACGGTTGGAGCTTGAACACCACCGAGTCCAGCGGAGCCTTCCAAGGCACGCTCGGTCGCTTCGGCGGAACGGGCGGTCAACAAGGTGTCTTCAAGTCATTTGACGTCCCGGCCGGCGTGACCAGCGTGGTGGTCGAGTTCGATTTCAACGAGATCGATTCGTGGGACGGCGAACAATTCCAAGTCTTCGGCAATGACAAGTTACTGGTAAGCGATACCTATCAAGGTGCAAGTCGCGGTACCGATCAAGGCGGCGACTTCTCGCGAGCAGTCGGAGCCGAAACGAATCAGGGTTTCAGCGGCTGGACGGATCAGAAGCATCACTACCGCATGGTGCTGCCGGTCGAGAACGGCCAAGTTAAACTCGGCTTCGGTTCGACGCTGAATCAATCGATCGCCGATGAATCGTGGAGCATCGATAACCTGGTGATCTCCTCGAACTCGTCAGTTGTCCAGCATGTCGCTCTCGATGTTGCCAGCCCGCTCGCAGTGAATGCTTCGGCCACAGGTGACTTGGCGGATGGACCGGTAGCGATCAAGTTGGAACCGCAGACAGCGGGTATCGGCACTTTGCAATCGGTTCGCATTGAAAACGTGCCCGAAGGTCTGACGCTGTCGGCGGGTACAAAGCTGCCCGATGGTTCGTGGCAGTTGAACAACGATCAGCTTGCGAATCTCAAGATCGACGGCGAAGCTCAAGGCGACACGAACCTCGTTGTGAAATCGACGATCGCGGCTAAGAGCGTCATCTACTCCGAAGACTTCGAGAACGGAGCCGGCGGATGGAGTAGCAATGCGGTGACCGACGGCGGTCAATCGCTAAGCAAATTCCTCGGACGCTTCGATGAAATCTGCGGTACCGAACCGGGAGCGCAAAGTGTCTCCAAGTCGTTCAAAGCACCTCCCGGCGTAACTGAAGTCGAAGTGCAATTCGACTTCCTCGAGCTCGATTCGTGGGACGGCGAGCAGTTCCGCGTCTTTGCTAATGACACGCAGGTCTCGGCTCAGACATTCTTTACCGAATACAGCGCCTATCAGCGAGATGGAAACAAAGCTGATTCGGTTGCCCTGGATGACGGCACGAAGGACCAAGGCCTCAGCGGCTGGGCAGATCAACGCCATCGTTACACGTTGAAGGTGCCGGTTGTAAATGGCGAGTTCAAGATCGGATTCGGTTCGACGCTCAATCAAGGCCCCAGCGATGAAGCTTGGGGCATCGACAACGTCAAGGTTACCGCGTCGAAGGTGGTTGAGACGACTTCGACAGTAACGATACACAGCCGTGAAGTACTCGGCACTTCCGGTAACGATACGTTCACAGCCACATCCAAGGCTGAGTCGTTCATCGGTAAGTCGGGGAGCGACACTGTCGATTATTCACAGTCGAAGGACGGTGTCACTGTTCTGCTCGACAAGACCGATCAGTGGGGCCCTTATGCCAATCGCAATCAAGGTGGTCTGAGCGGTGATGCTACGGGCGACAGCTACTACAGCATCGAGAATGTGATCGGCTCCACGAAAGACGATTACGTTTATGGCTCGGCCAACGGTTCGAACGTGCAGCTCGCCGACGGCAATGACGTGTTCGATAACAGTCAGGCCGCCGGAGTCAGCGGTCGCGATACGATCGACGGCGGTCGTGGCAACGACACGATCTGGACCGGTCGCGGAGATGACTCACTGATCGGCGGCGAAGGCAACGACATGTTGTCCGGCGAAGAAGATAACGACACACTGCGCGGCGACGCCGGCAGTGACACGCTGTACGGCGGAACCGGAAACGATTCGCTCGACGGCGGCGCAGACAATGACGCACTGGTCGGGGGCGCCGGAAATGACTTCATCGACGGTGGTTCGGGATTTGACCGAGTTCACTACAGCGGCAACGCATCGGACTATACCGTGGTACGCAACACGGATGGTTCACTGACTGTGACGGACAATCGTCCGGGATCGCCCGACGGCACCGACCGCGTCGTAAATGCGGAAACATTTGCGTTCGCCGATGCATGGCTACCGATCGATACCGTTGCGAAGAGTATCGAGCCGGTGCAGATGCAATCGACCACGGCTGAGCCGAACCACCTTACCGTGCGACTCGGCGGTGAAATGGGGAACAATGCAAATGAACAAGCTGCTCCGCCGCGATACGAAGTATGGGCCAACGGCCAGAAGATCTCCAGTGGTGTCGTCGATTGGGCTTCGCTCGATCGTATGGGAGTTCAAGGAGCCGCCGGTTACCACGAGCTGAAATTGGACATAGCGCCTGGTCAGCAACTAAGCAATGTTTCGGTGCGATTCACCAACGATGCTTATGAAGGCAAGTCCGCGACTGATCGCAACATGTATGTCGATGCGATCGAAGTCAACGGAGCTCGCTTCGAAGCCGAAGGTCCGAGTGCGACCTACCATCGAGGCGGTGATCAGATCGCCGGCCAAGAAGGAATGTACTGGTCGGGAACGATGAGCTTTAACACCTCATCGGCTCCGCGTCCGACCGATGCACATCTCTCCGAGAATGCACCGGGCGCGATTGTCGGTCGACTGAATACCGCTGCGGGCAGCGATGCCTCTTATCAAGTCAATGACTCACGATTCGAAGTCCAAGACGGCACGCTCAAGCTCAAAGATGGAGTGTCGCTCGACTACGAATCAACCAAGTCGCTCGATCTGCAAGTGACCGCGGTTTCGAGCACTGGCACATGGACACGTGCGATTCATATCGCAGTGGACAACATCAACGAAGGACCAGTCGCCGGTAACGATCAGTTCCAGATCGTCGAAGATACCCCAGTGCGATTCAATCCGAACTCGTTGCTGGCCAACGACGGCGACGTCGACGGTGATCGCCTGACGATCATCGGTGTTTCCAATGCGGAAC
Organism: Pirellulales bacterium; assembly: GCA_046349815.1. Taxonomy (GTDB): domain Bacteria; phylum Planctomycetota; class Planctomycetia; order Pirellulales; family Pirellulaceae; genus Aureliella. The sequence continues at coordinate 59,394 of JAXMBQ010000023.1, forward strand.
ATGGCACGGTTCGCATGCTCGACAACGGTCAGATCGAGTTCCAGGCGGACGCGAATTACTCGGGTCCGGCTCGATTCTCCTACACAGTGGCCGATCCGAGCGGCGCAACTTCAACCGCCGTGGTTGATCTGCAAGTCACAGCCGCCGTCGATACCGCCAGCGTTGCGGCCAACGACGTGGCCGGTGTCGAAGACCATGCCGTGCGACTCGACCTGGCTGCAAGCCTGACGGATATCGACGGCAGTGAAACGCTCGACGTCAAGATTAAGGGTGTGCCCGAAGGATTTTCTCTGTCAGCAGGTACACGACAGGCTGACGGTTCTTGGAATGTCGCAGCCGGCGATCTCAACAAGATCGAACTGAACGCTCCGAAGAATTTTGCTGGTCAAATCAATCTGACTGTCGAAGCTACCACAACAGAATCCAGCAACGGTTCAACCGCTGTGGTCAGCCGTGACTTCGCGGTAAACGTCGCGGCGGTGGCGGATACGGCCAACGTCACGGTCAATGATGTAGCGGGTACTGAAGATCAACCGATCAAACTCGATCTGGCTGCCAGCCTCGCTGATGTCGACGGTAGTGAATCGCTTAACGTTTCCATCAAGGGTGTTCCGGAAGGATTTTCGCTGTCCGCAGGTACACGACAAGCTGATGGATCTTGGAGTGTTGCAGCGAGCGACCTCAACAAGATCGAGCTGAATGCTCCCAAGAACTTTGCTGGTCAAGTCAATCTGACCGTCGAAGCTACCACAACAGAATCCAGCAACGGTTCAACCACTGTGGTCTCACGTGACTTCGCAGTGAACTTCGCCGCTGTGGCTGATAACGCCAACGTCACCGTGAACGATGTAGCGGGCACTGAAGATCAACCGATCAAACTCGATCTGGCTGCCAGCCTCGCTGATGTCGACGGCAGCGAATCACTGAATGTTTCCATCAAGGGTGTGCCCGAAGGATTTTCTCTGTCGGCAGGTACACGACAGGCTGACGGTTCTTGGAGTGTTGCAGCGAGCGACCTCAACAAGATCGAGCTGAATGCTCCCAAGGACTTTGCCGGTCAAGTTAATCTGACTGTCGAAGCTACCACTACGGAAGCAAGCAATGGTTCAACCGCTGTCGTCTCACGTGACTTCGCAGTGAACATTGCGGCTGTGGCTGATAATGCCAACGTCACGGTGAACGATGTAGCGGGCACTGAAGATCAACCGATCAAGCTGGATCTGGCTGCAAGCCTCGCCGATGTCGACGGCAGCGAATCGCTGAACGTTTCCATCAAGGGTGTACCCGAAGGATTTTCGCTGTCCGCCGGTACACGAAACGCTGACGGTTCTTGGAGTGTTGCAGCGAGCGATCTCAACAAGATCGAACTGAATGCTCCGAAGGACTACTTCGGCAAGGTCGATTTGACGCTGGAGGCAACAACCAGTGAAAACGACGGCACTTCGACGATTGTCACGTCAAAGTCGTTTACAGTCGACATATCCGATGTCAACGATGTGCCGTTCGACATTGAAATCAGCAACACGACGATCGTCGAGAACGCTCGGCCGGGCGAAGTGATCGCCAAGTTGTCTGCAAGCGACATCGATAATGCCCAACTGAGCTTCCGCGTGTTGGGAGATGCAGCCGCGAACTTTACCGTCGTCGGCGATGAACTGCGCATCACGGACACAGCAAATTTCAGCTTCGTTGACCGGCCGATCGAACGCATCACCGTCGAAGTTTCCGATGAACGCGGCGGAACGGCTCAGCGTGAAATCGAAATCCGAATCGCGGCCGATTCGCGAGCGGTAGACGGTACAACGGGCAACGACTTGGTGATCGGAACCTCCGCTAATGATCAAGTGAACACGGGAGCCGGTGACGACCTAGTGATCACCGGCAGCGGTACCGACCAAATCGATGCCGGTGACGGAAATGACGTCGTGATCGCAGGCTCCGGCGACGATTCGATTCGAGGCGGTGCCGGCAACGATCAAATTGTCGGCGGCCAAGGGGCTGACGTGATCGACGGCGGCGAAGGCAATCTCGATGTGGCTCGATACGATGACTCGGCATCCGGCGTCAACGTAAATTTGGCGACCGGCGAAGTCTCCGGCGGCGATGCAGATGGAGACAAACTGTCGAATATCGAAGGAGTCGTCGGATCGCAGTTTGCCGACAGATTAACTGGTGATGCCAAAGACAATTACTTGGCCGGTAACGCAGGCGACGATGTTTTAACCGGAGCAGGCGGCTACGATACGATCGATGGCGGAGAAGGTAACGACGAAGTCGTGTTCAGCGGCAAGCTGAGTGACTATGACATCCAGGCCAATGCCGACGGCTCGTTCACAGTTCGAGACCTGCGAGAGGGAGCTCCGGATGGAGTAGACCGTGTCTTGTCCGTCGAGTCGTTTGTCTTTGCAGATACGAAGGTGGCCGCTGAGCGAGTGCTTGAAGAATCGTTGATCGTCAAAGGACTAGGCAGCGACAATCCGAGTGACGCGTCTCAGACTGCTTCCTCACAGTTCTCGACGTCAACTCAAACAACGACAGCGACCACGACCACCGCTGACTCCACAGCTCCTCCGATTCGCACGGCCGGAGACATCGAACAAGGCTTGAACGATGTCGATACGTTGACTCAGCAAGTCGATTCGACATCGACTGCAACTCCGGAACCTGTTCCACAACCTGCCAACGAGTTGCAGATCGTGACGTTGCCTCCTTTGCCGAAACTGGATTGGTCGAATGTGAACTTCGCCGATCTAGTTGAAGTCGACGCTTCGGATCGCACGATCGTCGGTGCGGTGACCGAGTACCAATACTCGGTCGATGAAGTGAACAAGCAGGTGTCTCTGACTGCTGAAGAACAAACCGCCACTGCTCTGCAGTCATCGCAAGAGTCGACGTTCATGTCACGGCTCTGGGGATTGATGCGAGCCTACGGCGGATTGCGCCAGAAGTAATGCGATGAGACTCTGCCAGTGAGGATGTACCGTGATAACGACGCAACATCCTGGTAACGAGGCTTCAGCCTCGTTACCCACTGCCGGCGAGGCTCCAGCCTCGCCGTCTAACGTCGGCAAACCGGCGCGGGCAGGGTTAAGACCGTGAAGGTAATTGGGGCTCCGCGCTGTAAAGGGATCAATTGAGGACAATTGATCTACACTGATGACGCAGGATTGTGTCGTCTTTGACGGTTGTATCGAGGGCGTGTGACTTGGCGGGGGCGGAAATGAATCGGCATGCCGCCTGTGCGCTATCACGAACCTATCTTTGAGCGGTTTGACGACATCCTGTCTTGCTCTGAGGTGGTCCGTGTTCGCGGAACTGGAAGACGATCTATTCAAAATCTCCGATTCGTTGGAAGCCTTCAACGAACTGGAAAAGTGCACGGACAAGTCCATTCTTGCACTGCGATCGAGCGAACGACTGGACATTCGAACGAAGCTGGTGATTCGCGCGGGTAACCCCAGCGAACGACATCGTGCAGGGGTTGAAGCGGTGACGGCCGACATCTCGAACGGCGGTTGCATGACCCTCAGCTCGCGAGCCGTCCTCCCCGGCGACATCTTTTGGCTCACCTTCTCCGAAGATGCCGTGCGCATCGGATCCCTGCTGGCTCGCTGCATGCGTTGTCGCATGGTTCAAGAAGATGCATACGAAATCGGATTTCGGTTCTTGCAAAACATCTCGCTGAAAGACCTGCTTAGGTAACCGCGCGCCTATCACGATCTACTTCCAGTCTTGAACCACCGATTAAAACGCTTACGATCGCCCAGCTATGACCACCGTGCTCAATCGACCATCGACGGACAAGCCGACTGATAGACAGCAGTCGCCGTCAGGTCCCGCGCCGGTAACCGCCGAAAAGGCGACTCAGCAGTTGAGCGAAGCGGTATGGAAAATCTATTCGGGCGCATCAGGCCGACGCGAGTTCCTGCAACTCGTCCTGCATGCGCTCGGCGAACACTTCGGAGCGCCTTACGGCGTCATCGCCATCGAGTCAAACACGGGCAATCAGCAGATCCCGTTTGAACCAATTCCGGAAGCAGCCTCAGCCCTCGCCAAGCGCTGCAGCGGTCCATTGCTTGATGCTCGTTATCGACAGCTCGCATCGGCTCGACTCTTCAGCGAACCGACAAGCGGTACGACACTGGCTGTGCTCAGTTGTCCGCTCAGCATGGGAGGCGAAGGAGTCGTCGGCGCGACATGCCTCGTCATTCCTTGCGGTCAAAAGATCGACGCGCACGTTCATCTCCAAACATTGCAAACATTGATGTCGCTGGCCGGTTCAATGGCTGTCGATGTCGGCACCAAAACGGCTAAGGCAGCGTCGGCGAAAGGAGCCGACATGTCCTCGGCGTCAAAAGTCGCCGGATACCAATCGCTGCAGGAGTTTGCATTCGCCGTTTCGAATAATCTGAAAGCCAAACTGGGCTGCGAATCGGTCAGCTTCGGCGTCGTCCGCGGCTCGCGAGTCAAACTACTGTGTATGTCGGGCACCAGCCACGTCGATCCCAAGTCCCTGGGCACACAGCAGCTTGAACAAATTATGGAAGAATGCCTGGATACAGGCGACATCTGCTGTTACCAGAACACCAAGGGTGGAACCGAAGGAGAATCGTCCGGTCATTTGCTGCATCGCAAATGGCACTCCGACTCCTCCGGTGCGGCCGTGGCCTCGATTCCGTTGATGGTCGATGACCAATGTCGAGCCGTGCTCGGTCTGCGCCACATGCTGGGACAGAGTTTCACGAAGGAACAGCTTGAAAAGGTCCGTGAATTGGCATCGCCGCTGATGCCTGGCGCTTTGTTGCTGGAACGCGCCGAGCGCAACTTGCGAGAACACCTCTGGACCGACACGCTGCGCTGGATCAAAGAGCAAGCATCGCAGGACACATGGACGCGTCGCATCGCCATCGGATGCCTGGCCGCAGCACTCATGTTCACGGTATTCGGCAAACAGACATACATGTTGTCGCTCCCGTGTTCGATCGTGCCGGCCGAAGAGTTACAACTCTCCGCGCCGTACGAAGGGGTCATTCGCGAAGTCTTCGTGAAAGCCGGCGATCAAGTCACGGAAGGACAAGTCCTCTTGCGACTCGATACTCGCCAGTTGTTGCTCGAGCGACAGAAGGCTGCGTCCGATTTGTCGTCGGCAGAGATCGATGCCATGCAGGGAGCTGCGATGGGCGACGTGAATCGCGCCGCCATGGGCAAGGCTCGCGCCGATGCGGCTCGATGTCAACTGGAAAAGCTTGATCGTTCGTTGCAGGCCGCAGAGCTCAAAGCGCCCGGCGAAGGGACGATCTTAGAAGCCGATTTGGATCGTCGTATCGGCGAAGCCGTTCCCTTGGGAGAACCTCTGGTGCGTTTCGCGCCGGCCAATCGCTGGAAGGTTCAATTAGAAGTGCCCGAGTTCGCCACGCCGCTGTTGGCCTCGGGTCAAAACGGTACGTTCGCCGCTGTGGCTCGGCCGGCCTCACAGCTACATTGCGAATTGACACACGTACGTTCCGCCGCGGAAGTACGCGAAGGCAAGAACATCTTTGTCGCCGAAGCTGCTCTGCGCGACGTCCCCCCGGACTGGATCAAATCAGGGATGGAAGGAGCTGCGAGATTGGATGTCGGTCGCCATGCAGTGTGGTGGGTATGGATGCACCGCGCGATCGATTCCGTTCAAGTTCGCATGTGGAAGATGTAACATGTCGAGCGATGCAGCAGCACCGTCAGAGCTGGCGAATAAACTTGGTGACGTTCGCGCCGGTGTACGCCCCAATCTCGAGATCTCTCGACACATATTCTCCGGTGTGCCCACGTATGTAGTGCGAGACCCGGTCACCGCGCAGACTCACCGCTTTTCAGTGCAAGACTATCAGCTCTTCATCGCGATCGATCAGACGCGAACGCTCAAGGATTCCGTGGCGCAGTTGATCGAGCGTAAGCAGTTGGCCGAAGAAGACTCGGAGAGCTTTTACAAATTCGTTGTGCATCTGCATCAACTCGGATTGCTCAGCCTGCCGCTCGGTGACGGTTCGTCGCTGTACAAACGGCACAAGACGCGACTCGATGCAGCCAAGCGAGGTGCGCTGCTCAAGCTGCTCTTCATGAAAGTGCCGCTCGTTAAGCCTGACACGTGGCTGTCGCACAACTCGAAGTGGTTCGCGCCGATCTTCACTCGCACTGCGTTCTGCATTTGGCTGGTCGCACTGGCCGTGTGCGGAGCCGTACTGCTCGTCCACTGGAAAGAATTCATTAGTCCGCTCGGAACGATGCTGGCCGTCAGCAACGTGCCGACGCTGTGGTTCCTGCTGGTCACGTTAAAAGCGTTTCACGAACTCGGACATGCTTTCGCATGTAAACGATTCGGCGGTCAAGTCCCTGAGATGGGAGCGATGATCATGATGGGAACGCCGTGCGCGTATGTGGATGCATCGAGCTCTTGGGGATTTCCTAATCGCATGCATCGCATGATCGTGGCCTTGGCCGGAATGTACTTTGAATCAATTGCCGCCATGGTCGCACTGGCCATCTGGCTATTGACCGATACAGGGCGCATTCACTCCGCGGCTCAATACGCCATCGTACTTTCGACTGTCGTCACCATCGGCTTCAACGCCAATCCGTTGATGCGGTATGACGGCTACTTTGTGTTCTGCGATTTGATCAACGTACCGAACCTGCATCGCGATGCCAAAGCAGCGGTGACGGCGTTCATCAAACGTGTCTTCTTCGGTTTGCCGATGCCTGCGACCGACTGGGTAGGGAAGCGCCGCGTTGCGATGATTATCTTCGGCGGCGCATGCATGCTCTACTCATGCAGTGTGACGATCGGTATTGCCACATTGTTCTTACTATCGATTCCCGTCTTCGGGCCGGCTGTGGCCCTGTTTGTGTCGGGCTTGCCGGTATCACGCTTTGTCATTCGTATTGTCAAATACATCTTCACGTCGCAAGAGACAGCTCCGGTCCGGCGCCGCGCCGTGTTGGTCACAAGCCTGTCGGTCGCGACATTGCTCATCGCAGGTCTGGCAATTCCTCTACCGGGAAGACTGCAGGTGCAAGGGGCGATCCATCGACTGAGCGAAGTATCAATTCGCTCGGGCGTCGACGGCTTCATCGTGAGCAGGCCGGTCCAAGACGGGGACCAAGTTAAACCCGACCAACCGATCCTCAAGCTTGAAAATCAAGAGCTGCGCAGTCATCGAGCCGAGCTGGAGAGCCAGATTCGTCAACTGACCGTTCAAATGAGTGCCGAGTTACGAGAGAGCGCCGAGAAAGCGGAACAAACTCGCGTTCGATTGCATACCGCTCGAGAAGACCTGCAAGCGCTGGATGCTCAGCTCGTACAACTGAACGTTCAGTCGAACAGCGCAGGCGAACTGATGCTGCCCGGGACGGTGCCGGAGATCGGCAAGTTTGTGCACAAAGGGGAGCCGCTGGGAACCGTGGCGAGCGGACCATGGACCGTGAAGTCGCATCTGACCGCTGAACAGTGGGCCGATATTACGAAGCACCTCGATGATCCGGTCTATGTCCGTTTAAACGGCGCTCCTGGTCGAGCCATCCCGGGACGAATCGTGCGAGCGTCACCCATCGGTCGCAAGAAGATCGAAGACGCAGCACTGACACATCTCGGCGGAGGCGACATCGCGGTCTCTCCTGAAATGACGGCTGGGGAGAACTTCTTCGAAGTGCTCGTGGAACTCGAATCCGAAGACATTGCGATGCGTCCGCAGTTCGGTATGACCGCAGTGGTGAACCTGCACGGCGAAATGCACACGGTAGGACATCTGCTCATCAATCGCACGATGCGCTTAATACATCAGATCCGGCAAGTCGGCATCGCGCAGTAACGCTGTTGATCAACCGCTGTTGATCAATTTTCCAAATTGATCCCAACACCGTTCGCAACGCCAACACCTATCGCATTGGTGATGGAGAGAGAACCAAGAATAGACAAGGCTGGAGCCTTGCCGGCAGTGCGTGACGAGGCTGGAGCCTCTTCACGAGAGGGAATGGTGATAAGATCAATTGACGACAATTGATCTACACTCTTGATCTACACTCTTCGCGTTCAGTTTCTTGAAAAGCTCTCTTCGACGGTCCCTTCGGGTTGCGTCGGTTGGCGAGTGACTTGCTGCATCACCCAGTGGTTCATGTCGGAGAGCATGTTGCTGAGCAGTTCATCGCGGCACGGATATTGACGAATGTCGACAGAGAGTCGAGCGGCGTGCAGAAGAGGGAGCGAGGAACAGATGTGATCGACGCCGCATTGTTTTGATTGACCACCGTACATCCACAACATCGGAATCTCGCGCGAATCCGATAGATTGGAAAGGGGTTGTCCTTGCTGCGGGAATGCTCCGCAGATCGAGATTGCGCCGGCAAAGTCGCGAGGGTATCGCAGGCCGATGCGCATCGCCATGCTTCCACCGCTGCCGAAGCCGGCGAGGAACACGCGATTTCGAGCAATCGAGAACTGCTTCATGGCCGCATCGACCGACGCGAAGATGATCTCTTCGGCCAAGGAAGCAGCGATCTTGGTCGGCCCCCAGAAGAACTTGTGTCCGCAGGCTTCACTGGCATGTGTACCGCGTGGTGCACACGCGACATAGTTCTGCAAACTCAGCAGGGGCATGACCGTTTCCAGTTCCCGCTCGTTGCTGTGACAACTGTGGAGCCATACGATCAGCGGATATTCGTAGCGCGGTTCGTAGCGCTCAGGGCCGAACAGTGCCAGCGGCAATTCGGTCCGAAAAGTCTCGGTGGCTCCGAGACGTGGAAGTGCGTTTTTCGACCAATCCAGATGAATGCCGGTTTCCTGCGAGCGATCGAGGCGGTTCCGCATTTCTATTTTCTCTGACAGAGATAAGAACGATCCGAATCGGCCGAACAGGAGGCATCGAGCCGTCTCATGGTCGGCGGCAAGAGTTTCGTATCGATGAATCGAACGGAAACAATCGCCGAAAGCGTTTCGATTACGAGCGAAAGATAAGCAGTTGTACGGTCAAGCTCGAACCGGAGTCAATGTCAATGACTTCCAAGTTCAGGTGGATGAGGTAACAACGACAGGACAGTTCAATTGCTGTGATTGCGCTATAACCGAGGCGAGTATTCCACGCCTCGGCTAGCTGAAGTTCATGCAACTTAACTCAGTTACCCGGCTTAGGCCTGCAGCAGCGAATCCATCGTCGCCACCAGACTCTTCACTGCATTGACGCTGTTCTGGAACGCTTGCGTTTCTTCAGCCGTCAACTTCAGCTCGACGATCTTCTCAACGCCGTTGGTTCCGATCACGACTGGTACACCGACGTAATATCCTCCGACACCGTATTCCTTGTTGCAGTAAGCAGCGCACGGAATCAATCGCTTCTTATCGCGCACAACCGCTTCGACCATCTGAGCTGTAGCTGCAGCCGGAGCATAATACGCGCTGCCGGTCTTCAGCAGTGCCACGATTTCAGCTCCGCCGTTACGCGTGCGAGTCACGATCTCTTCGAGTCGAGCTGAATCGATGAGCTGCGTGACGGGAATACCGCCGACGCTGGTACAGCTCGGAATCGGAACCATCGTGTCGCCGTGTCCACCCATCAGCAGCGCGGAGATGTCTTCAACGCTTACGCCGAGTTCCATGGCCAAGAAGGTTCGATAACGAGCCGTATCCAGCACACCGGCTTGACCGATCACCTTGTTGGGAGCGAAGCCGGTGGTCTTCCAAACTTGCTGGACCATCGCATCGAGAGGATTGCTGACCACGATGACGACTGCATCAGGCGATGTCGCTTTGACTTGCTGAGCCACCGAGGTCACGATCTTGGCGTTGGTACTGAGCAAATCATCGCGGCTCATCCCGGGCTTGCGAGCGATACCGGCGGTGATAACGACCACATCGCTACCGACGGAATCTGCATAGTCAGTGGAACCGATGACGTTGCTGTCGAAGCCCATGATGGGAGAAGACTGCATCAAGTCCAAGGCTTTACCCTTGGGCATGTTTTCTACTTGAGGTACATCGAGAAGAACAATGTCGCCGAGCTCCGCCGCAGCACACCAATGAGCACAAGTGGCTCCCACATTGCCCGCTCCGACGATTGTGATTTTTGCTCGACGCATCGTTGTAGTAGAACCTCGCGAATGAGTGAAAAAATTCCCCAGCAGGATCGCTGAAGAGGGAAAAGCTAAGCTGCCTTACGCCCTTCGTCAAGTTAGGCCCGGGGGGAAGTAAGCCGTGCGATTTGCCTGAACGAAAAGAAGCTGAATCACAAGTTGTTTTGCTAGCTGATCGCTCGGGCAAAAGCAGGTCACGGCACGTGAATAAGCACTGGGTGAGTTCGCCTATGTTATTTGCCGTTGAAAACGCACTTCCGCCGCCGAGCCTGTTCCCGGCGACGATTCTCCAAGTGGAACATTCGACGACGCTGGTCGGGCACCGCGAACGAATTCGCTTGCCCGCGCAGCCGCGAATTTTCCCCGCTTAAATGATCGCCGCGGACTCGCCCGGCAAATGGTCGCAGGGGCAGGGCGGCCGGCAGGCTGTAGCGATTATGTCGCCCAGGTAACACGGCAGACCAAAAATAGCCTCTCCCGGGCTCAACATGAGCACCTGGCCTGAATTAGACTATCGACAGATTGCACGCAACCGTTGCATGCTTCGTAGACGTTCTAGTCAACCCAGAACCACTGGCGACTCGACGTTTCCAAACCACTGACGACCCAACTTGGATCACCTCGCGGATATGGCATCCTCTGCACTCGGCATCTTGGAAACATCCGGCTGGACACCTGCCATGGTGGCTCTGGATGCTATGGAAAAGACCGCCGGCATCACGCTGTGGCAAGTCGAACTGAACGACATGCTCGGTACGGTGCTGAAAGTCATCGGTCCGGTCGATTCCGTCTCCGCTGCTGTCGAAGCGGGCGCTGCTGCTGCTTCAGCCATGCAGGCCAAGGTTTCGCGAGCTGTGATTGCGCGGCCGTCGACCGGGGCATCGAAAGCCATCGACAGTCCGGTCGAAGTCAATCCGCTGATGCAACAAGCAGTCGTCAAACAACTCATTCCCAATCCGTTCCTCAACCCTACTGCGAGCGAGTCAACTTCCGTGAGCAACGAACCTGTACAAGCACTGGGCTTCATCGAGACACAAGGCTTTACGGCTGTATTTGAAGCCATCGATACCGCCTGCAAGGCAGCCCAAGTCGATGTCGTCGGCAAAGAAAAACTCGGCGGCGGATATGTTACAGTCGTGGTACGCGGTGACGTGGCTGCGGTGCGAGCCGCAGTCGACGCCGCTCGATCCAAAGTCGAAGGCCTCGGCAAGTTGATCGCGGCACACGTAATCGCACGACCGAGCCAATCGGTTCTGTCGCTGCTGCCGAAGTAGCACAGCACACTGCCGACCGAGGCAGTTGCCGGTCCGTACTTCCGTTCAATGAAAGGACTCCGCATGATGCGCGATACATTGTTCCTATTGAAAGAACGGTTTTCCGACGGCGGAGGGGACAACTACTTTTGTCCTCACTGTGCCGAGATCACCGGCGTACTGACTTACTTTCCCGAGTTAAAAGATCGACTCGACATTCGCACCGTGGACTTCAAACGTCCGCGAGCTGAGATTGTCGAGTTGCTGGACGCCGATCATCAAGGCTGCCCCGTGCTGATCCTGGCCGGCTCGCCCCCTGAAGAAGCCGCGCATCTGGTGTCGGGTCAAATCAAAGGCCGCTTCTACATCTCCGGCCCGCGCGAGATCGCACGCTATTGGTCTCAAGTCTACGGCACCGCGCGCCCGCATTGATACCGCGCCCGCATTGATACAAGTCGAGCCCGTATCAACTCGTGACAGTGTCTCATTCTCGACACCTCCGACTAGCGCAGGTGGAAGTCGCATTTCCTGAATACTCGTACTCAGCCGTAGGCGGTACTCGTAATCGTACTCGATCATGAAGCATCGAGTACGAGTACCATTTCATTGAGTACGAGTACGAGAAACCATCCAAAAGCGCAACTTCAAATCTTACGCGTCGGGTTGTGATTGCAACCTCTGCCTGTCGAGGCTGATGAAATCGACAAGCCCCAAGCCGTGCGGTGCAGTGCGATGGATCGTGAAGAACCGGACGGCTCGCGCCGTACCGCTGGAATGCCGGCGGCTTGTGGAGGTGTCTTCGTCGGTTTTGTTTCGAGCATGCACTGTTTCTGTCAGGCGGGGTTTCGCGGCGGATGCTTGCATCGTGCGCGCAAAAAATCTTGCGACTGTAAGCTCGTTACGTCAAACGAACTTAGCACTCCATCTTGCATTCTTAAGTCTTCGCGCCGGTTGACGAGTCTTCGATCGCGGGGCACAGTTGTCCTTCCCATGGGACGCGAGTCGCACGGAACATGCGTGCTCGCTCGAACTTACGAATGGACTCACAGGATGCTCACACGATAACGGAGTGAATCTAGTGCGATTCAACAAATGGTTCTTGTTGCCGGCGATCTTCACCATTGCCTGCACCTTCTCGCAAGCATCATCATCAGCCTGCGATAACTGCGTGGCTCAGCAGAAGGCTCAGCAACAAGCCTCGGAAGGACGTATGCGTCATGTCGGCGGCACGTTCGGCTCAGGTCGTTACGAAGGAGTCGGGTTTTCGACTCGTTCGGCTGATGAAGCGATCCGCAGTTGTTGTTACTGGGGACAACGGACACCGGTCGGTATCGGTGTGGCTCGCGGTTCGCGCGGTTGGTATGCAACCGTGTTGTATCGCTAAGCCGATTAGTTGCGAGGCGGCAACAGACCGCTCGAACTATCGGTGATCATCCGCTCTCGCAACGTTTGCAATCCGCGTTTCAATAGGCCGGCAACGGCCATCTCGGACTTCGACATCTCTGCCGAGATTTCTTTCAACGATCTTCCTTCGACGTAGCGCAGCCGCAACGCCTCGCGCTGCGTCTCGGGGAGTTCGAGTAAACAACTCGCCAAGTACACGGCGGCTTCATCGCGCATCACACGTTGGCTGGGCGACGTCGTCTCCGACGGAACCATATCGGTGATTGCCGGTCCGCTGTCGTTGGGAGTATTCGAGCGCTCGCGCCCCGCGGATCGCTTTTGTGTGAACAAATGGTTCTGGTGTGCCGAGCTCACGTTGTTGCGAAGTATATGGCGCAACCAACCCAGCAGCTCTTCGATCTGACGGCCGCGGAATGAGGGGAGATCGCGTTGAGCTTCCAGAAAGGTGACTTGCACCACGTCAGACGGATCGAGCCGGCCGCGCAGCCGCGGATCGAGGTATCGCTGTGCGAGCACCGTCAAATAGGCTCGATAGTCTTCAAGCAACCGGCCCAGCGAGTCGCGGTTGCCCTGCAGGGCTTCGTCGAGCAGTTGTTGATGATGCGTGCGGTTCACTGATGCTTCGGCAAATCGGCGAGGTAGATCGAGAACCGGAGCCTCGGCGAGATGCACAGCGGATTGGCACCGGTTGACCTTCGCACTGTATAATGAGTCGCCTTGCAATGCAAATCGACCTGCGACGGATGACAACTGATGTACCTGCGGATGGCCAAGCGCCTGCTCTTGGAAACCGACAAACGACTCCTGTGGAAACTTTTCTACCAAGCCGGGTGGAAAGGCTTTCGCAGCGTCCAGAAACATCGCAGCCGCTTGCGTAAAGGCAAGTTCTTTCCGCCCTTCCTGTACATGTCGATCATCAACACCTGCAACCTGCGCTGCCAAGGCTGCTGGGTCGATGTTGCAGCCAAACAAACCAAGATCGATCTCGAAGCGCTCAACCGTACCGTCACCGAAGCCAAAGCCATGGGCAACGCGTTCTTCGGTATCCTCGGCGGTGAACCGTTCCTGCACAAAGAGTTGCTCGAGTTTCTCGAGAGCCACCCGGACGTCTATTTCCAAGTCTTCACCAACGGACACTTCCTCACCGATGAAGTCGCCAAACGCTTGCGGAAGATGGGCAACGTTACGCCGCTGGTGAGCATCGAAGGCACAGAGCTGATCAGCGATCAACGACGCGGTCGATCGGGTGTGTACAGCAAGTCGATGGAAGGCATTCAGAATTGCCTCAACAACAAAGTGCTCACCGGCGTCTGCACGAGTGTATGCAAAACCAACATCGACGATCTGCTCACTAGTCGCTGGGTCGATGAGCTGATCAAGATGGGCGTCATGTACTGTTGGTTCCATGTCTACAGACCAATGGGACCGGAGAGCAATCCGGCGCTGGCACTGAACACCGATGAACTGCGACGCGTACGTCAGTTCGTGGTGGATACACGAGCCACCAAACCGATCATCGTCATCGATGCGTATCATGACGGCGAAGGTCGCGCACTCTGTCCGGCAGTAACTGGTTTCACCCATCACATCGGTCCGGCGGGCGACATTGAACCTTGTCCGATCATTCAACTGGCAACCGAGAACATCAACGACAAACGACCTTTGGCGGAAGTGTTCGACAAGAGCGAGTTCCTGCGCGACTTCCGCGAACTCGTGGCGCAGAACACTCGCGGTTGCGTGGTGATGGAGCGTCCCGACTTGCTGATTCAATTAGCTGAAAAGCATCAGGCACGCGATACAACGCAACGTCGCACGGCGATTGCAGAATTGAAGGCGGTCCAGCCGCGGCGCTCACAGTATGTGCCTGGAGCAGAGATCCCCGAACGAAGCTGGGCCGTGCGATTGGCGAAGTGGCTGGCCTTCAATGACTTCGGAGCCTACACGCGATTCTTCAAAGCGGATCACTGGATCGATCCCGAGAAAGGTGCTCAACCGGTCGCCCATGCTGAATCCGCATCGAACGCAACAGGTGAGAACCAACCTGCAGAACCTACGTCATCGAACGAGAAATCGTTACCGGTGATCTAGCAACTTATTGCTCGTCGAGCCCGCGTAATTGTCCTTCGCGGTTACGACGCGATTCGAGATAGTGCTCCAGAATCAAATGAGCCGCCAAGCGATCGATCCGCTTCTTGCGCTGTGCGAAGCTCAGTCCGGTATCGACCAGCAGTCGTTTGGCTTCCGCGGTCGTAAAGCGTTCGTCTTGAAAGACGCACGGAGCATCGGTGCATCGAGCCAACCACAAGCGAAAGTCGCGGACCTCGCGCGACTTCTGGCTCTCTTTACCGTCGGAATGAATCGGCAGACCGATGACGATACCGACGATCGATTCTCGCTCACATAGATCGCTGAAGTACTTCAAGTCATGCGCATCGTTGCGTCGGTTGTAAGTATCCAGCGGGGTCACCCAACGCTGACTGGGATCGCTGATGGCCAGTCCGACGCGCACCGTACCGTAGTCGATACCTAAGATTCGCCCCGCCTCCGGCAATTCGCTTTCGGTGGGGTCGATCGACATGAAGGATTCCGAATCAGGACTGAATTTCCGCAGACATCTGCGTGGTTTGGGATCGAGCTCGCTCGGCATCGCTGTTCGGTCCGAACAGCACATCTGCCGCAGGCTCGGCATATCCATCGGATGCAAAGCCGCTGCCGTCAACAGCCAAGCGAGCATGGACCAGACGACGATAAACAGGCGACGTGCGGCTGCCGTAGTATACGAGATCGACGTCGGGAATCGAAGACTCGAGCAGCGCTAATTCGCTGTCCGAAAGGGACATATCGCACAGCACCAGCGACTTCAAGGAATTCATGTCGCGCAGCCGTTGCAATCCGGCCGAAGTGAACTGACTGCCGGCCAGAACGAGTCGTTTCAGTTTCGGTAACTGAGCGATGACCTCCAGCGATGTGTCGGTGGCTTCATTAGAGCGCAGACGCAACGTGGTCACATCTGTCAGCAGAGCTAATCCGCTCAGGTCCTTATCGTTCAGATCGCCGTGAGCCAGTTCCACGACGGCGGGCGTGTCGCCCCAAAAGCACCCCAAGTCATCGAAAGCTGTCTGCGCGAACGGAAGATAGCTTTGCCACTGCGGCGCACGGAGATCACTGCTCCATCGCACATCAGCACCGTTCATAGCCAACCAGTGTTCGGCGCGTTGCACTCGGTGAACACTCAGCAAATACGATCCAACCGGCCATGATGTCACGAGCGTCGCGGCAGACAGCGTCATCCAAACCAAGGGTGTTCGGCAGAATGCAAGTAAACCGATAGTCGATCGTTGCATACGGTTTGGAGTCGTGTGGGTGGAACCGATCGATGCGGCCGAAAGATAGTCGCCGGCAAGATCCTGTTGCGTTGATTCATTCAAGATAAAAACTCTGCGTTGAGAAGGGTCGTTTCGCACCGGCGGCCTGAAGATTAACACCGACTGGTACAGAAAGCCTTTCATGGATTTGGAGCCGAGTCTCCGAAATCGCGATGAAAGGACTATTCATTTCCAACAATGCCGGCGTTCACTCAGGCGGCCGAGCAGCATCCGTGCATCAGCCGACTGACCGGTATTCGTTACCGGTAGTGGAACTTTGTTGCAGCGACTGCAATTTCCCAAGAAAATCGGGGGCCGCCTATTTCAGGACGAAACACAGCCTGCCAAGCAACTTACAAAGTTGCTTTACCAAATCTTCACAGGTATTTCAGAGAGGACGCTTGGATACGTCTCCTGCAACTTCCCGCACAAAACCAGGCACTGCATAGCCGGGTAATCGGGCGCGCAGAGCTTCAATAATATTGCGACCCATTTGCGCCTGAGTCTCGAAGTGAGCCGCTCCTTGGACGCGATCCAGTTGATGCAGGTAATATGGAATCACTCCGATGTCGACCAACTGCCTGCACAGTTCCTCTTGAACTTCGACCGAATCATTTACACCGCGCAGCAACACGGCTTGATTGAGCAATGTCACGCCGGCCTTTCGCATCCGAATCATTGCAGAGCGTACAGCGTCATCGATTTCATGCGGATGATTCGCATGGACCACGAGATAGACGCTCGATCGCGAGCGACCGATCCATTCCATGAGCGCATCGCAGACACGCTGCGGGATGACGATCGGAAAACGACTGTGGATGCGCAACCGCTTGAGGTGTGGGATTTCGGATAGCCGATCCGACAGCCAGCCGAGCTGTTCGTCGGTCGCGGCCAGCGGATCGCCGCCGCTCAGGATGATCTCGCTGATCGAATCGTCACCCGCAAGATAATCCAAAGCGGCTTGCCAACCCCGCGGCGTTTTAGGAGCCTCCGAATAGGGAAAGGCACGTCGAAAACAATAACGACAGTGCACGGCGCATGCGCCGGAGACGATCATCAAAGCCCGGCCGGTGTATTTTTGCAGCAAGCCGGGAAGCACTTCAGCCGCTTCGTCGCCTACCGGATCGGGGCTGAATCCCAGTGCGGCCTGACTCTCTTGGGCACTCGCCAGACTTGCCTGAGCAGTGGATCGAAGGGATCACTCCCGCATGCGTATAGACGAATCCTCGCGCGGGACGAACAAGGGAAAATCGTTCGCGGCTGCATCCGCCGCTGAAGAATCCCCCCTAACGTCAGGTGACAGGTCGAGCATTGCCAAAAGTTCAGCGGCGGAACGAATCCCGGCGGCCAGAGCGGCGTGGGCCAGGGCAGGGGAGAGGAAGTGGCTTCGACAAGTTTCGGCGTCGGAAGCCAGAATCGTCGCCATTTCGTATCGTTCTCAGCAACTAATCGGGTGCCCGGAAGTCCTCTACGGAGTCGGGGCCGAAGCATGAGTCGCCAAGTATATAAGGTGAGAAAGAACAGTGGCTACGTACAAGACGAGTGATTTCCGCAAAGGCCTCCAAAATTCAAATCGACGGCGAACCCTACTTGATGGTCGAAATGAACTTCGTCAAGCCGGGCAAGGGCAACGCTCTTTACAAGTGCAAGTTGAAGAGCTTGGTGCGCGGTTCGATATTGGATCGCACCTACAAAGGGGGCGATGAACTGGAAGCAGCCGACGTGGAAGAAATTCAAACGCAGTTTCTCTACCGCCAGGTCGACTCGTTCTTCTTCATGGATAACGAATCGTTCGAGCAATACGAGCTGACGGCTGATCAAGTCGATGATGCTTGGAAGGTTCTCAAGGACGGCATGCCCTGCACGATGATGCTGTTCAACGGTCGGCCGATCACCATGGCTCCGCCGAATCACGTAGAACTGCTGGTGACCGAATGCGAGCCGGGTGCCAAGGGTGATACCGCCACGAATGTGACCAAGCCTGCCAAGGTGGAAACGGGTGCCGAGTTCATCGTGCCCGGATTCATCAAGGAAGGTAACGTAATCAAGATTGATACGCGAACTCTTGAATACGTCGAACGCGTCAGCAACTAGGTCTCATGCTTCCTGAACCTGCCAAACGAGCGGTGCACACGCGCCGCTCGCTTCGGCGATACGATCTGCACATCCGCTACGGCCCGCAAACTCTTTCTCATCGGCCCCATCTATCGGGCCGAATCGCCGCAGCTTCTTCTCGCGGCGTAGACCCGTCCACGCGAAACGTATAGTTCAGTTGCGACCAACCCCTGTAATCAGGTCGCAAGCGTTCGTTTCGACGTGAGAGTCCAATCATGAGTCATCGACAGCTCGGTTAACCAGGCCAAACGCTCGACGGGCTGGTCGCGGACATCGAACAAAAAGAAGACGACTTCCCAGGCTCAGCGCAACGAACTGGGAACTGGGCCGACGAACTCAAGGCTCGCGAACTTCGTTTGGAAGCCGAGGCGCTCGCGTCTCAATCACGGCAAGCAGCCGATTCGGCATCTGCCGGAGCGCCTGGATCAGTTGACCGCAATCGTCGGCGATCTGGCCGCATCCCCGAACCGCTCTTCCGTTCCCGATTCGCAGGAACTGGCAGCGATCATCGACGCCAGGTGTACGAACAGCTAGATGCAACCTGCAGACAATTGTCAATCACAACCCACGCCGATCCTTGCCGGCATCGGCTCCGAAATCGTCATCCTTGGTAGCGATGTCGACCGAGCGGGTCCAACAAGGTTTGAAGCGGGAATTGACCACTGCATCGGCAGAACGCGATCGATTAAAACGTGAATTGATCGAGATGGAAGCGCTGCTGAACGAAGCGATGGAAGGTACTTCACTCCCCGAGCTGATCGCTCCGTCGCGCTCGGCATTGCTGGATGAACTAGCTGCAGCGAAGGTCGAACAAGCGCGACTGGCCGAGGCTCTGGCTCAAGCATCCGCGGCGTCGGCCACCGCTGAAGACGAAGAGCAAACGCAGTTACTTGCGCTGCAAGCCGAAGTCGAAACATTGCGTGAGCTGTTGCGAACAGCAACAGCGGAATCTGCGGCGCATGCTGATGCGGCTGATGCCGCCGCAACGGAAGCGTGTGCTGACAACGTGGCTGCAGACCAGTTGCGAGAGGAACTAGAGCGAGCATCGTGCGAGATCATCGACCTGCGAACTCAGAAGGAAGAGCTCGAGCTGCAAGTGGCTCAACTCCAGGTCTGTACCGCGCCGCATGGACACATGCCGCACCTCGGCACGGAAGGCTTGAGCTGGGAGGAACGCAAGCGATTGCTGATCCTGCAGCTCGATGCCGAAGATGACGACGGTGATGAAGAACTGCAACGAGCCAAGTTTGAAGTTCAAGACATCATCGCCAGCACCGAGTATGAGATCGGCCGACGTGATCGCGAGATCGCGGAGCTTCGAGAACTACTTGCACAACAGGCGGAAGCTCAAAGCGGAATTGCAATCGGTGCGGCTGCCGTCGCCGAGATGATCGAAAGCGATGAACTCATCCGACAAGAACGTGAAAGGCTGCGAGAGATTCAGCAGTCTTGGGAAGAAAAGCTGCGACAAGCCGAGATCGACTTGTCGATGGAGCGCGCCAAGTTGGCTCGCGAACGCAGTCAATTGGAAGAGAAGCTTAAAGAGCTCGAATCATTGCACATCACCGACGAGGAGCGCGACGAACTGCCCGGCGCCAAAGAACGTCGCTGGCTGAAACAGCTCGGCTTGCGAGACGAGAAGTGAGTCCAATACTCGCAAGCCGAACTAGTGCTTGAAACCGGTTAGTTCCAACTTCCGACTTTTTCCAAAACGCCGCGTACCTTGCGCTTGCCGCGCGGACCACGACGACTGGCATTGGGATGGCTGATCCTCAAATCCTGCAAATCCTCGTCGTGCCACAATGGTACGCCGAGCGAGGCTCGCATCTTGAGTACTTCAATTTTCGCCGGCGAACCGGGGAGCGCTTCAGTGGGCTCCAGTCCGCTGACCGAGCCGAAATCACACGTATCGTTCTTCATTTGCCGTAGACACCTCAAGCTGGTCTGAATCCGAAAAGGAATCAATGGCATCCTGCGCTGGAATGTCTTGTGGCGGTTGTTTCGGGCGATTTTTGGGTGGGGTCTATCAAGTTAATCACCGCCTCAAAAAAAGAACACACCTCATATCACCCGCAGCTCGTCGTCGGCCCCTGTTCAGCCAGTGCCGTAGTTTCAAAGGGAAACGCCAGGGAGGCGGCTCACGTCCGAAGGTCCGCCGTTACATCGGACTCAGCGGCGGGGTGGCTACCGTGAGGTCATTGTGGCGAGTCGAACCTGCCGCGTGGAACTGGAGCCAGAAAAATCTTCGCGAAAAAATCGCGCCGATCTGCCGCACATGGCGGAGCCCTAGTAATCGTTAGAACCCCCGCAACTGCAAGAAAACGTCTCCTCAACCGGGTGCGAAACGTGGGAAAAGCAGTTGGAGTGATGACGAAACCACGCCAATCTGCAATCAACTAAGGGTTTTGCCCATTGATAAAGTAGTCGCTAAAAGGCGATCTTCGGAATATCACATTGCCAACCTCGGGCCGAATAGGTGAGATCGATGAATCGAAGAACTCCATTCCTGCTGCGAACAGACTCTCGTCTACTCGAAGACGTCAAGCAATGGGCTCGCGACGAGCGCCGGAGCTTGAACCAGCAGATCGAGTATTTGCTGCGTGAAGCATTGGTGCGATCCGGCAAGCAAGTGCATTCCGCCGAAACAGCTCAGCCGGCGGCAGGCACTTCGCCTGCGGAAACCGCCAACCCGAACGACTCAACGGAAGCGGCCTAGCCTTCATTGCCGGGGGGTCGAGCGCCTGCGAGTACTGCGGTTAGCGATGACCAACCTCTCGGTTCGAGCCATCTCGCGCTATGAGACTTCACTGTTTGCGATCGACCTGTACTCAGCCCGCTGGGCTATGACGGTTTGTTGAATCGGGACCGTGTCAGTGTTCTAATCTCAAATCGTCGTGACCCCTTTCGTCTTTGTCTGCCTGAGCACAAGGGACGCGCTGAGATGATGATTCGGCCGCTATGCGTCTTGTTAGCGTCATTCTTACTTTGTCCGATCGCTGCAGCTCAGAGTATTGTTCTGGAGCTGAACATCACGCTCTATGACCGCAAGCTCAGCGACGAAGCCGTTTCGCACGTGCGCGAACAGTTGCAGTTGACGGCCGCGCACGGCGGCCCGGTCGTTCGCGATCCGAGTCTCCTGGCCGCCTATAACTCGCAGGCGAAGATCAGCGATCGACTCGGCACAACCATGATCCTAACCTTGGACAAACAGAGCGTTGCCAAGGCCGATTCATTGCGAATGATGTCGCAAGTCAAGGCAAAGATGCTGCGTGTGACGGACACGGAATGCGAAGTCGAACTCAATTGGCTTTACGGTGCAATCAACGAAAACGGAGGAGGAAGCGGATCGTGGGGCAAGCAGAGCCTTGTGTTACCGTTTAATGAACTCACCGTTCTAGGAAGCTCATCCTCGGTCATGAAGACCAAGGGAAAGAAAGAGCAGTCCTCAACCACGATATCCACTGCACTGGCTGTTCGCGCTGAAGAACATCCGTTATCGGATGACGAAGAAAAGGATTGCTTCAGCAAGTTCTTTCTCCAAAAACGACAACTTTTTCCACAGCCGCTGAGAGTTCCGGACGTGCAGTGAACCGGTTTCGATTCGGTTCTTTGGACTCGCCGCAGCCGGCAGCTCGCATACATGGAACTGCAAGGTATTTTCTCTCTTGCCTCGCGACCGCCGCGGCCGATATACCTTTTAGTTCGAGGTAATCCACGATACGACGTTTCGAACATGGACAAATCGGCGATGTTCGAGACGGTTGACGAGCAAAGGATGCAAGATGGCTCGAGGGACGAGTAATCCGGACTTTCTCAACGGAGTTCCGGAGTTGGCTGTACTGCGAGTCCTGCAGGACGGACCGCGGCACGGTTATGCGATCGTACAGGCGATCACCGAGCGGACCGGCGGTTCGCTGCAATTCGGCGAAGGCTCGATCTATCCCGTACTGCATCGACTCGAACAGCAGGACTTTGTGAAAACGAAGCGAGAAGCGGTCGGCGGTCGAGAGCGCATTATTTATCGACTTTCCAAAAGCGGCAGCCGGCAGCTCGCAGACTGCAGCGCTCGCTGGCGCAATGTGGCCGAGTCGATCCAAGCACTTTTGGAAGGAGGGGACAATGGACTGTCACCCGTGGTTTCGCCGGCTTCGTAATGCATTGAACGAGGCGAGACTCCCCGCCTGGTATCAAGCACGATTCATCGAAGAACTACAGCTTCACTTTATGGAAATGCAGGAGCAAACGGCTATGAATGGATTCGATGCAATGGATAACGATGAGGCGGTGATCGCCAGATTGGGAACACCGGAACAATTGGCGGCGGAAGCAGCGAAACTAAGACGCGCAACATGGGCAGGTCGCCATCCTTGGTTCGCCTTTATTCTCGGCGGACCGGCGAGCTTGCTTGTCATCATTCCGGCAACCGTGATCGCATTCGGCCTCGCGCTCAAACCGTTTGCTCAAGGAAAGACACTGGCGACCGACCCGTGGATGGGTCCGGTGATGAGTGTGCTGGGACCGGCTCAAGTCGCTCTCTGCGCAGTCGCCGTCTGTTTGCTGCTTTGTCGCTCGGCACATCGCTCGTTGCGCAGTCCATGGTGGGCCATCGCGGGCTGCGGACTGGTCACACTCCTGTCGGCAATGGCGACGGTCGCGTGGGTTCCGCCGATGTCGGTACCCGGTACCGGCAATCTTTCGCTGGGTCTTTCGTTTCCATTTTCTGTCGCCTGGTATCAAGCCGCCGCGCCGCTGCTCGTCACGGCGATCTACGCGATGCGCAGCGTTCCGCCTCGTGACATACTGCACGAGGAAGCACCGCCTGTGACACTGAAGTCCGCCGCCTAGCTTGAGAATCGGCTGAACGATTCGTTTAAAGTTCAACTTGTTTACAATGGCGCGGCTTTTCTCTTTTTCTAATCAATAGCCCGCCATTGAACAAACGCCATGAACGCCCGGCTCGATCCTCTTCAGCTTCGTCAGCTACAACACGCTAATCGATCCTCTGGTTATCGATTGCGAGCCTATGCGGCGATTCTTTGTCTGACATTGTTCTTCTTGTTCTATGTCAGTCTCGCTGCTTGGATGACCTTCGTGACCTATCGACTTTTGTCAGGAGTCGCGGCCGGTGGAACCGGTGCTGTGGCGGCGTTCTTCGCCGCACTGCCTGCCGGATTCATCTCCCTATTTCTTTGGAAGGCACTCTTCTTTCTTCGTCGCGATAAGAAATTGCCCGGCGTTGAAATCAAAGCTCAGGATCAGCCCGAGTTCTTTGCGATGCTGCATGAGCTGGCAGATCAAGTCGGCGCACCGCGCGTCCATCGCGTTTTCATTTCTGACCAAGTCAATGCGTTTGTCTTCTATGATCTTTCCATCTTGAATTTGATTTTTCCGACGCGAAAAAACCTGACCGTCGGATTGGGACTAGTGAATTCGCTGAATCGCTCCGAGTTCATCGCCGTGCTGGCCCATGAGTTCGGTCACTTCGGGCAAGGGTTTATGGCGGTCGGTCGCTGGGTGGAACTAGGCAGTCAGATTGCCGGCCACATCGTCGCCACGCGTGACTTCCTTGATCGAGCTCTGCAGCATCTGTCACATTCCGACATCCGATTGGCCTGGATCGGATGGGGCATGCAGATCATCCTATGGGCCATTCGTTCCGTTGTGGAAACGGCATTCAAGTGCGTCATGTGGGCTCAATTGGCTCTCAGTCGCGAAATGGAATTTCAAGCCGACCGAGTCGCCGTCTCCGTCGCCGGCAGCGATGCGATCGTTCAAGCGCTCTACCGTTTGAGCTCTGCGGATTCCGATTGGCGAGCCACGGTGCAATTTCTCAATCGGCAATTGGCTTACGGTCGAGTCGTTCGCGATCCGTATGTGATCCAGTCTCGTTTAGCCGAACACATGTGCATGCTGACCGGAGATCCGAACCGCGGTCAATCGCCGCGAGCGACTCAGGACCGTGTCTTTGAAGTACGACTGGCCGAACCGCCGCGCATGTGGTCGACTCACCCGGCGAACACGGATCGTGAAGTGAATGCGAAAAGAGTCTATCTCCCGCTAGAAGCTGATTCGCGATCGGCTTGGACATGTTTTCGCGATCCGGAGTATCTGCGAGTTCAAATCGGTAAGTATCTGATCAAGGACATTCCGTTCCGAAGTCCGCCGACAGAACTATCTGATGATGAAGCTCTCAAGCTGCTGGACGAAGAAGTCCTAATACCGATTCACGATCCTAAATATCGCGGAGTCTATGTAGAACGACGCGTGGCTCAGTCGGCTGTCGCGCCGGAACACTTGGTTGCCTCGTTGTCGACGATAGAGAATCCGACCGAAGCGCTGAGCGGTCTTTATACGGATGCACTTCATGATTCGGTCATGCTGCGCCGCAATCTTTCCGAAGAGTTGGCGCTGCTCGAATCGTTGCGTCTCGGTTTCGCAGAAGCTCCGGCCGGCACGATCCGTCACCGCGGACAAACTCTCCGTCCATCTCAACTTGATGATGTCGTTGAAAGAGTCAAGCGAGAATGCGATGAAGTCGCGGGACAAATCGAACAGCATGACAAGCAATGCCGCGCCGTTCATCAAAATCTGGCGGAGCAGATCGGTTCAGGCTGGCCTGTGTACTACAAGAGTCTGATCGGCCTAGTCCATTATGCCGACCATGCGCAGGCCGATGTGATTGACGCGGCCGGAGCCCTGGCCAACCAACTCGCTTATCGCACGGCCTCCGGTCGGCTTGCGCGCAAGGACAGACGGCACTTGATCATGGCCGCCGTGCAACTGCATCAGGCGCTGCAGAATATCGAGCGCAACGTGGCTGAAGTCTCCCTCCCGCCTGCGGTTCTCGAAGAATTGAAGCTGGAGAGTTGGCGATGTGCATTCAATCCCTATGAATTGGCAAAACCTATCGATGCGAACTTGCATCAGTGGATGCCAGTGATCGATAGCTGGTGCACACCGATGGTCCAAGCGCTGGGGCGTTTGTTGAAAGCGTCGGTGAACGAGTTGTTACGAACAGAAGCGCTCATCGAAAAGATCGCGATCGAGCACATCCATACGCAGGGGTCTCCTGACAGTGCGGATCAGATCCCTGCGCCGCCGACACCCGCTGCGATTCCCGCAGCTTATCCGCGACTGCTCAAAGGGAAAGACCGTGCGCGAGTTCGCAAACTAGATTGGATGAGCCGTTTTCTTATCGGAGACGGCTTGGTCCCCGCATGGGCTCGGTTAGGTTGTGCCGCGAGTATCGTCGCGGCTGTCTTATCAGCCGGAGTGTTCCTCGGTCGAGAAACAGTCGTGATCTACAACGGACTGGCTGCAAACGTTGCTGTGACGATCAACGGCAAGACGGTCGATTTGGGACCGAATCAGTATCGCCGCATGGATCTGGGAACGTTAACCCACTCAGTCATCGAAACGAGGAGCGACACGGGCGAGCTCATCGAACGATTCGAACCGGATACCGGTCGCGGCTTTGCCACGTATGTTTACAACGTATCAAGCGCATGGCCGCTCGTTCATTGGACGGCCGTTTACGGTAGTGCGACTCAAGTGCCGCATCGCGATCTCGGTTCGCCGCAGTGGTCGCTTGCCACGACCGACTTCGTCTTTGAACAGCCGCCGGCATCCGTCTCAACCAAAAGTGGATCGGCCACGCGAACCGTGATGGAATCGGCCCCTTTCGCGCGTCCGGATCAGCTCACACGATTTATTCCCACAGTAGAACAACAACAAGCGATGACGCGAGCTCATTGCATTTGGGATGCACCCCAGAGCCGGCATTTGATGGTCTGGTTCCAAGTCGCGGACTCGCTGGAGTTCCTCGATGAAGTGGTCAATGAGCGATTAGGAACTCATCCGCTCGACGTCCCCGCGTTGCGATACAAGATGGATCGCTTACCCGAATCAGAACAACTCGCGTTCATCGAGAAGCTCGGCGAGCAACAGCACGTGGACAGGGAGAACCCGGATTTTGTTTATCTAAGACTGCGAGCTAAGCAGGCCGGCCCCGAAGTTGATCGCGAGTTTGTCGCCGCGTCCAAGAAATGGCCGAGCCACGTGTGGCTGAAAAATGCTGCGGGTTTAACGCTCGTCCGAATGAGTGAATTCGTTAAAGCCGAAGAGACGATGGAATCGCTAGTGGCGCAGCGCTGCGTACTGACTGATGCCGCTGCGCTCGAGTCAGCGCGATTGCACAGGTTTATCGCGAGGAAGCCTGAAGCCGCGAATATCGAACCGGTCGATGCGATACCGCTGACTCTCTACCGCCATATCGAGCAGAACAACGCGGCCATTCAAGGAACTCCGTTGCAAGGTTACTACTGGATGGTCAGTGGCGATCTGCAAGGAGCATGGCAACTTGCCGAATCGACCAAGTTGCAAGACCTGAGTATTCTCACCTCACTATCAGTGGGTGCGGATCCAGCCTGGGCCGGACAATCCCTGGCGATCAAGCCAAACGACATTCAACACGAAAAGAATCGCTACTACCTCGCGGCAGCCGCCGCCGCGAGAGGCATGCCTTTTGAACCCTATCTGATATTCGACGAAGGGAGCAGTCCGCAACTTTCGACACAATTCATCAGTAAGCTGCGCACTCAGCTCAAGCGATCTCCGGCGGAAGTGGTTCAAGGACTGACGACCGACGACTTGAACGAGTTGTCCTCAATGGAGCGCGGCATCCTCATCACCTCATTGATACTCTACGCTCCGGAGCTTGCTCAGACGGGACGTTGGCGAACCGATGCCGAAACCTTGCTGTTCGTACCCGAGCGTCCTTACTTCGGAATGCCCTGAGATAAGGGGCTGGTTGAAATTCCAAACATAACCCAACGCGTAGGTTTTGAAGTTGCGCTTTTCGAGAAATCCTGAACCAAGGCTGTCGCATTTCCTGAAACCTCGTACTCAGCCGCAGGCGGTACTCGTAATCGTACTCGATCATGACGCATCGAGTACGAGGTACGGCGAAACCATCAAAAGCGCGACTTCAAAACGCGTAAACGAGGGAGCCGCATCCCTCGCTTACAGGCCTGTTGCGTTAATGAAAGCGGTACGGCGCGAGCCGTCCGGTAAGTACCATCGCTCGTGAAGTACCGTACGGCTTGCGCCGTATCGCTCGTATTCAACGAACCCAATACCTCTCGTCAACGACGTGACGAGTTCAGCGCGATGTAGCGTCGGAGCGCAAGCCGACTGTGTTGATCGCGATCACTTGAAAGTCTTCGACCTTGGCGCCCGCCGCGTCGGCAACTTCGAATCGCATTTCAGCGAGCGGCTGAGACGGAGTGTCGCTGTACGAGTTCTTTTGGAAGTTCGAGCGACCGATGTTCTTATGAGGCTGTGCCGGCAGACGCCCCACTTCTTTGCCGCCGCGCATGACTACAAAAGCTGTCAGACCGCTCTCCAAATCGGCTCGGCAACTCCAGGTCAATGTTGAACCATTGAGCTTGATCGCTGTCGGTGCAGGAGGAGGAGTCGTGTCTGCGACTTGCGAATCGTTGGAGTACTGCAACCATTTTTCAGCGACGACCTGATTCGGCAGATAACTCATCTTGGCAGCATCACCGGTAAACGATTGCGATGCTTCGAAGCTCGTGCCATCGAGTTTTGCCCAATGGGCATCTTTCAGGACCATGGCTTTCATCGATCCGCCGGCGTTCTCCGGCAGACGAGCTCGTAGGCACGTGTCAAACCAGGCGATCGCCAAGTAGCGTTGGTTGCCGCAATCGTGACTGCTGAGCGGATCTACGGATACGCCGATTAGTGCACCACGATCGCGCATGACTTTGAAAAGTTCTTCGACGCGAGGCCAGACGCCTGCGAAGCGACCGTCTTTGACGGTGACACCTTCTTGCGTGCCGAGATTGCACATCGATGGAACGACCAGCGCCGCATCGGGAATCTTCAATGTGGGAAGATTAATCCCTTCGCGAGGAAAAATATTCGGAATGCCGCTGCGCATCCAAACCGCCGCACAGCGTTCGGGATGGAGCATCAACATCGATCCGACCCAACAGGCCCCGCCGCTATGTCCCCACAGTGCCCACGGCACTGTCTCGAGCTCCGTGTGACCGGAAGTGACGGACAGTTCCTTCAAAGCTTGAAGAAACTTTTTGTCGGAACCATGACGGGGATCGCACCACAACTGGCAATCGGCACCTTCAGGTTGTTCATAAGAAGGTCCCAATAGAGCACAGTCATGCGCTGCAGCCAGTTCTTGCCAGTGCAGATCAAACGCAGCCGTCTGGCCGGCTCGACAAGCACCTTCGCCGCAACCGTGTTGATGGACGATCAAACCGCGGAGAGTCTTTACTCCGGGCGGAACCCAAACCGTATAACTGACGGCATAACGCAGTTCTCCTTCGACTTCACTTGCGGCGTAACGCACTCGGTAATACGGAGGCTCTGCGGTCGGGAGCGTGGGCGGATCCTTACCGAAGGTTTGCGAGAGGGCGTTCCGGGTCCATGGGACGGCCGAAAGAAAAACCATCGCAACCGAAACAATGAATAGCCGCAGGGGGAGACGAAGACGTTGGTTCATAGCAGTGGAGTGAGGTTAGGGTGAGGAGTGATCGTTCGGGGATTTCAAGTATAACAAGCGGACGTGCGGCTCAGTTCACCGGCCGGCTGCGCCCATCAAGTGGGTAACAAAGGATCTCAATGACCGACAATCCCTATCAGCCCGCTGGAACCAATTCGCTCAGCGCAGAAAAGAAAACGCCCTATGTGTTCTATGCTGCGATGATCGGATGTCTTGCCGGGGTGCTGCTCAACTACTTCACGGCTACGCGATGGTATGCGGAGCTTCACGCGACTCCGATGCATGTGATATTCATTACAGGAATCGTCGCAGTGCCGACATATTTTCGTTTGATACTTGAATCTCGAGCGGAAGCTCGTGCTGCGCAGAGTTTGCTGCTGCAGTTCATCGCGATTGTGATCTGGTTCGCTTTCGCTGCATCATGGGTCCGCTACTTCTCGGGAAATCCTTTTGAGAGTTTCCTTGTGGATCACTGGTACTTTGGTTCTTATTCATGGCCGCACTGGTTGTGGCCGATCGCGCTCGGCACATTGCCGTTTGCATTCCGCTTGCATGCACTCAGTCGCCGGCGATCAGCAGTGATCCTCATATGCATGGCCATGCTTGCCGTACAGTTCCACTGCATCGCATCCGCATGGCAACTCTGCCACTTGTCGAACTTTGTCGAGCCGCATGAATCACCAGTTTTTTCTCCCTGATCGCAACCAGACGCGTGAGGGACCGTTGATTTCATGCAAACGGAACGGCGCAAGCCGTCCGGTAACGCACCATCGAACGTGAAGAACCGGACGGCTCGCGCCGTACCGCTTTCAAGATGCTTCTTGTTTCAATCTCCACTACGGTTTACGAATGAATCAAAACGCATAAACGATGCAGACTTCATCTGCGAAGATCTGCGTTCATCTGCGGTTAACATTGATCCCCATCCAGCAGCGAACAAGACGTGACAGCAGAACGATTCTTCTAAATCGCCGATCTCCTCGCGCCTAGCTCGCACGTCGAATCAGCCATCTCGTTATCCTCATGGTCTGAGCGGTAAGCATTTCGGCCGATCATAAGTGCCCGTTTCCATCCGATGCGAGTGTAGATAGCCCGATGTCCTTATCTGATGAAATCCGACAGCTCGATGACTTGCGACGCAGCGGAGCGCTGACTCAGGAGGAATTCGATGCGGCCAAGCGCAAGCTATTGGACTGGCCGAATGACATGTCTATGTCCGGTCAGTTGGAAGAGCTGAAACAGCAGAACGCAGTCGCTCAACTCGACCGCGAATGGGAGCTCGAACGAGAAAACTACATGGTACGTGGCAAGCATGGCCACCGGTATTTACCGAGCCGCGCCGGAAGTGTTATCGGAGGAATCTTCCTTGGAGGCTTCGGCTGCGCGTGGCTTGCGATAGCCGACTCGATGGCAAAAGCCGGCGGTCTCTTTGCAATTTTTCCCTTGTTCGGAATTCTATTCATCCTGTTCGGGGTCGGAATGAGTGCGGTGAGCTTCGTGAAAGCCGGCAAGTACGAAGAAGCTCAAGAACGATACCAGCAACGTCGTCGCGAATTGCTCAGTCGACAATCTGAAGACAGGTAGTTCGGCAAGCTGCGAGGAGGTGTGGAACGGGAACTGTGAAGTCAGGCCAAACTTGTGCCGGGGCGAAACAACCAAGCGTCGGCGTCGAGACGATTGTCGAACAGTCGGACTCTTCCGGTCCCGCGGTCGGTGGCAGCCACAATGAATCGACAGGATGCGAAGTAGTCGGGAGTCGTGCACAGCACGGCAACGCGTTCGGCAAAGCGGTAGCGAAGCACATCGATCAAGGAAGCGATCGGTTCATATTCTTCCACTGTCGGAGCGCTGGCTAGATCGCTCGGATCGATCAAGATCAGCGAGTTCGACGGTATCGCCACATCGCTTACCAATGCACTGAACAGTTCAGCTCGTTCCTTGATACTCACTGCGCCGGCGGGAGTGATCGTGAGGAGTTTTTTGGACGGATCAAACTGATGAGAGATAGGCATCGACGGCTCGCCGGTCCGGAGACGAATGGGGCATACATGTTAGATACATCGGAACGAAGCCGGCCGTCAATCCGTGACAAAGTGTCGAGCTCTGGAACATCGCAGCACGCCAAGATTCCACCCATCATCCCTGAGCGGAAGGGCGCAGCGCTCCGGCTAGATCCCCGGCAGCCCCAAAAGCCCGAACCGAACCCAAGTGTGCAGACTCCCGATGTCATCAATCACCTGCCTGCCGACTTCCGATTTGTCACCTTAACCAGTCGGGTTGTCGCAGTTACACTTCGGCAGAATGCCAGTCGTTTTGCCAGTACTTCGGCTCTGAAAAACAGCCCGATTGCCGTGTTTTTCCACCGCGAAGTTTTCAGCTTCTACGCTCCGCAGTTTCCCGAAATCTCGCAGGAAAGAGGACGACGGGCTGGATTAGTCAGACCTAGCATTTTGCCCTTCCTCCTACCCTGAAGATTGGGCCACGCGGCACTGCGTGTCCTTCGCAGTCGCGTTCTGTGTGCACTTTTCGAGTCGGCGCAGCCACCGAGCTCAACGCGTGCGTCAGAAGCGATCGTGATGCGTTATGTGTGATGTTCTTTCAGACGCTCTTTCATTTAAGCTTCAACCGTGGCGCTCAGGCGGTCGGCAATGTCTTGAGCGCGGAAGGTATTGCGAACGTTGACTGAACTAGTCACCCAACGACAGTTGGATCGTTCGTAGTTGCCATCGTTGTCGATTCGATCCAGTTCCATACCTGGTTGATGGCAGCCGACATCAGCAACGAACGAACCTTAAACGCCACGAGCTAGATAGGCATCGCCTCGTCGACTCTACGCATGATCATGGTCTGACGATCTGCCTGACCTCTTCAGCGAGGAGGTCGTGGCCTCATCGATGGCTGCCCCGCTCGTCAAGTAATGCTCCAGCCTGCAGACACGCTACGCTTCTGCCAGCCAGTCCTTCGCTGCTTGTTTCTCTTCGAAGACACGAATGCGATCACGGCCCATGTCGGCCGTCGATGCGATCAGTCGGCAAAACGCGTTCAACGCAGCGTTGGTGCAGGCGATTGCAACGCGTCCGTTCAGCTTGTAAGTCAGCACATTGAGAATCGTGGACAGCTGCTCTTGGTCATGCGCACTTGGCGATCCTGCAAGTTCGCTCAGGTCGTAAAGAACGTTCGTCCCAACTGCGATCGACTGATTATTGATGATCGCATAGACAACTTTGTGACGTTCGCTTGAGGCAACAGTACCCAACGAACGGATCGAAACAAAACGCTCTGCAGCGTCGAAGGTAATTGAAACTGGCATTCGGCCCAACCGGTGAGAACTAACAAAACAAGGGTGCAGATCATGGAGTGTTGCCGCTTACCGAGCGATCCAATTGAAAGCCAGCACACTTGCGTGACGCGTGCAAATCGTCAGCATGCAGTGTGCCGGCCGAGCTCAAACAGCGGACGTTTCTGGTAGGTCCGCTTGCAAACTGTTCAAAGGATTAAGAGTGATGGGCTGTCAGAACCATGCGATGGTCGTTCAGCAATCACCGATATCCGACGACGGCAAACCATCCGCGTGATCCGCGAGCAACTCCGATATCGATTGGATGCCGTTGCCCCCAATTGCAGCAGCTTCGGATTGCCTCGTAAGCGGATCGATTGGAGAAGCCGACTCCTTCGTATCGGCCAGCGAGCCTTCCCGAGTGCGGCAGTCGACCGAGCACAGCGAGACGATGAGCCGTGTGGTCAGCAAAGCACGGACTCGATGGATTGCATGTCTATTTCAAGTGGGCAGCCAGTTCACCTGCCTGCCGACCTCCGCCTTGTCACCTTAACCAGTCGGGTTGTCGCAGTTACACTGAGGGGTCGATGGAGTGACACAGTACGTCACCATCCTTATCCGGGCTCGTAGCTCAGCGGTTAGAGCAGGGGACTCATAATCCCTTGGTCGGGGGTTCGAATCCCTCCGGGCCTACTTTTCTTTGCACTCTTGCGATGGAATCTCTTCCCATGCGATTGCGACTTTCACGCGCAACCCTGTTCCACACAAGTCGCTTCGCGATCACATCAGTAGCGGTCGTCCTTTGCGCCGGATTCGGTCTTGCACAGGATTCTGCTTCACCGACTCCGCCGGGTTGGAAACTGGTTTGGCATGATGAGTTCGACGGGAAGAAGCTCGACTACTCGAAATGGGAAGCGGAGGTGAACGCGTTCGGCGGTGGGAACAACGAGCTGCAGATGTTCACCGATCGCAAGGAAAATGTGCGAGTCGAAGAGGGAACGCTCGTCATCGAAGTTCACAAAGAACAAATCGGCATCCAAGGAACCACGCGCGATTACTCTTCGGCGCGTGTGCGCACCAAGCATCGCGGCGATTGGAAATATGGACGATTCGACATCAAAGCCAAGCTGCCGAAGGGGCGCGGTGTGTGGCCGGCGATTTGGATGCTTCCGACCGAGGATACGTACGGCGGTTGGGCCAAGAGCGGCGAGATCGACATCGTTGAAGTGAAAGGACAGGAGCCGAATCGTCTGTGGACCACGCTGCACTACGGTGATGCTTGGCCGAAGAATCAGTCGGGAGGGGGACAGTATGTGCTGCCGAAGTCCGACTTCGCCGCCGACTTTCATCTCTTTACTCTGGAGTGGGAAGAACGGGAAATGCGCTGGTTGGTCGACAACCAGCTCGTCTACAAACGCTCCGAATGGAACTCGGTATCAGCTCCGTATCCGGCTCCTTTTGACCAACCGTTCCACTTACTACTCAACTTGTCCGTAGGCGGCGGATTCGTCGGCAATCCTGACGCAAGCACGGCATTCCCCCAGAAAATGCTGATCGACTTCGTCCGCGTCTACGAAAAATCCGATCGTTGAGGCGATGAGCCCGCTCTTCGGGGTGGCAAGCTGCGGTTTTCTGACCAATTGTGGAGTGACAGACTTGTCGCAGTCGACATTTTCTTAGAATACTACAGCAGTGGATGACCGATCCACTTCCCACCCACACATCGATTTGCAAGCCGGCGGGCCTTAGTCCGCAGCTCAGCCGTCGATGCCCGCCCCGTTTGAAATTTAGCGCCTCCGAACTCAGTCTCCCCGGCTGAGCCCCAAAGAATGGGAGGAAACTATGTCGCTTCATTCCCTGCGACGCAGCCTGTGCAGCTTCGCACTCCTGGCGACCTCGACCTTAACCTTAGTCATCGCGGACGATCCCCCTGCAACCACGCCGAACCAACCGGCCGTTGATGCGGACGCCATCATGCGACACGGCGAAGCTGTCTATCGAGCTCAGTGCGCATCCTGCCACGGTGAGAAAGGTGAAGGAGTCAAAGACGCGTATGCCGAGCCGCTGATCGGTGATTCGAGCATCGGGGAGCTGACCAAAGTCATCCACGAGACGATGCCGGAAGGGGAGCCTGAAAAGTGCATCGGTCCGGACGCAGAGGCAGTAGCACAATATATTCACTTCGCTTTCTACAGCGATGCGGCTCAGGTTCGCAATCGGCCGCCGCGAGTCGGCCTGGCTCGACTGACCGGTACTCAGCTTCGTCAAAGCCTCTCCGATATCTACGCCCATTTTTATGGAGTGCCGGGGCACAGCGACAAGCACGGAGTGAAAGCCATCTACTTCACCGGCTCGCGCTGGAAGAATGAAAACAAGAAAATGGAGCGGATCGATCCGACGATCAACTTCGACTTCGGCAAAGAAGCTCCCCTGCCGGACGTCAACCCGAAGGATTTTTACATCTACTGGGAAGGGGGTTTACGACCCGACGTTACCGGCAAGTATGAAATCGTCGTTCGCAGTTCTGTCTCGTTCGTCATGAACTTCGGCAAGCTCGATCGCAAGTTCATCGATAACCATGTGCAGTCAGGTGATCAGACCGAGTTTCGTGAGACATTGATGCTGACTGCCGGTCGCGTCTATCCGTTCAAGATCGATTACATCCAGCGCGAGCGCAAGACAGAGCAACCACCGGCCAAGATCTCGTTGTCATGGGTTCCGCCGGGAAGCACCGAAGAAATCATTCCGGCTCGCAATCTCGTTGCCGAAGGAGTGCCGGCCGCTTACGCATTGCAGACAACGCTGCCGCCCGATGATCGCAGTTATGGATTCGAGCGCGGACTGGCCATCAATCGCGAGTGGGACGAATCGACTACGGCTGCGGCAGTTGAGTTCGCGCAAGTCGCCGTCGATGATCTTTGGCCGCAGGCTCAACGTCGGATGGGCAAAGGGAAGCGACGCGATCGCGATAAGAAAGAGGAAGAGCCGAAAGAAGAGAATCGCGAGACACTGCGCAAGTTCCTGACGGAGTTCGTGGAAGTCGCCTTCCGCGGACCGATCGATGATCGTCAGAAGATTCTGTATATCGAGAACCAGTTGGCAGCGACGGAAGATGATGCCGAAGCCATCAAGCGCACGGTGTTGATGACGCTCAAATCACCTCGCTTCCTTTATCCGTCCGCCGATCAAGATCGCTCGCGGACGCAGCAGGTGGCGGATCGCTTGGCATTGACCATGTTCGATTCGCTTCCGGCCGACGATCGCTTTGCAGGCTGGATCAAGAACAATCAACTGAAATCAGAAGACCAAGTCCGCAATGCGGCTCGACAGATGGTGAACGATCCTCGCTCGCGAGCGAAGACGCATGACATGATGATCGAGTGGATGAACATCAAACACTTCGGCGAGATCACGAAGGACACGAAGGCGTTTGAAGGATTCGATTCCGAATTAACGTCGGACCTGAAGGCCTCGCTCGATGCATTCATCGATGACGTGGTGTGGAGCGAGTCGAGTGATTTCCGTCAGTTGTTCCTGGCCGATTGGACTTACACCTCCGATCGATTGAACAAGTTCTACGGTGATGCATGGAAGCCTGCCGAAGTAGACGGAGCAGGTCTGCCGGAGATTCGCAAAAGCGTCGCGGCACCGGGAGAGCGAACGGGTTTGCTCAGTCATCCTTACCTGCTGAGCGGACTCGCATATACGAACACTTCGTCGCCGATTCATCGCGGGATATTCTTGATTCGATTCATGCTCGGTCGTGCACTACGCATACCGGCTGAGGCTCCGCCGCCGATCAGTCCCGATCTCCATCCTGATCTCACCACGCGCGAACGAGTCTCGCTGCAAACGAGTCCGGAGAGTTGCCAAGTTTGCCACTCGAAGATCAACGGCCTCGGCTTCGGACTGGAAAATTTCGACGCGGTCGGTCGCTTTCGTCAGACGGAAAAGTCAAAGCCGATCGATGCGAGGGCAATTTACAAGAATCGCCAAGGCGCAGACTTGGCATTCAATTCACCGAAGGAACTGGCTGAGTACATTGCCAATAGCGACGACGCACACCGCGCGTTCGTGACTCGTGCATTCCAGTATTTCGTGAAGCAGCCGGTCGCCGCGTATGGCCCGGGTACACTAGACGAACTGACTGAGAAGTTTCGCAAGAGCAACTTCAATATTCGTGAACTGATCGTAGAGATTGCGGTGATTGCCGCCACACGTGACTCTTCCCTGAATCGACAGGATTCCTAATATGCGACTCCAAGCCAATCGACGTGATTTTCTGAAGAAGGCCGGCATCAGTGCGGCGGCGGCAAATCTGCTGATGGCACTGCCGAGCTTAAGTTGGGCGGCGGGTGAATCACCGACCAAGCGTAAGCAACGCGTCGTGTTCATCTTTAGTCCGAACGGTGTGATCCCGGATCATTTCTGGCCCGATCAGAAAGAAGGGGGCGAGTTTGAACTGAAGCGCATTCTGCACCCGCTGGCCGATTTCAAGAGCCGTATGCTGACGCTGCACGGCGTTTGCAATCGGATCAAGGGGGACGGCGACGGACACATGCGCGGCATTGGTTGCTTGCTGACCGGTATTGAACTCTTCCCGGGTGACGTACAAGGTGGATCCGATACGCCGGCAGGTTGGTCGATGGGCATCTCGGTCGATCAGTACTTGAAGAACAAACTGCAAGCCGACCCGGACAAGCAAACGCGATTCGGTTCGCTCGAGTTCGGTGTCATGGTTCCCGATCGCGCCGACACGTGGACACGCATGAGCTATGCCGGTCCGAACCAACCCGTGGCTCCGATCGACAATCCCTATCAGATGTTCGACAAGCTGTACGGCCAGACAAAGAACCGCGCGCTGCTGTCGAGCGTGCTCGACGGTCTGTCGGAGGACTTCAAGAAGATCGAGTCGCTGATCAGTTCAGACGACCGCAAGATCTTGGAAGACCACGTTGCCATGGTTCGGCAAGTTGAAAAGGAACTGCAGGACGAAGTGGCTCTGCAGGCCAAGAAGGGGGACGTAGGCCATGCCGTCCCTGTGTTGCCTGCCAATGTGGAAGAGCAGAACGATAACATTCCGCAGATCTCGAAGATGCAGATCGAGCTGATGGTGAACAGCTTCGCAGCCGACTTCGCGCGCGTGGCCACATATCAGATCACCAACAGCGTCGGGCAACCGAAGATGCGCTGGCTGGGCATCGAAGAAGGTCACCACGAATTGTCTCACGAGCCGGATACGAACGAGCCGGCTTATGAAAAGCTGATCAAGATCAACACTTGGTACTGCGAGCAAGTGGCTCACCTGGCCAAGCGATTGGCTGAGACGCCGGAACCGGGAGGCGAAGGTTCGTTGCTGGACAACACAACGATCATCTGGACTAACGAGCTCGGCAAAGGAAACTCGCACACTCGCGACAACATTCCGTTCGTGATGGTCGGCGAAGGGCTCGGGTTCAAGATGGGTCGAGCTCTCGAGTTCGGCAAAGTGCCGCATAACCGCTTGCTGATGAGCCTCTGCGAAGCGATGGGATATCCGGAGAAGTCGTTCGGTAACCCAGACTTCTGCGGAGACGGAGCTTTGACAGGATTGAATGGGTAGAGGCTAGAGGCTAGTGGCTAGTGGCTAGTGGCTAGTGGCTAGTGGCTAGTGGCTAGTGGCTAGTGGCT
>JAXMBQ010000024.1:0-93873 GCA_046349815.1 Pirellulales bacterium
GTAGCCATTTGGGTAGCTGCCGGCTGGGATTGGTTCGGTCGGCCCCGCCCCCTCCCGGAGCTTGCTTCGCTCGCTCCGACCTCCCCCCAAACAAAAATGTTTGGGAGAGGCGACATATTTATGCACCTGCAGGTGGTAGGTACTTGGTTTGCCTGCTTGGAATGAAGGGAAATGCTTGCATTTTCCGGTGCGGAATCGATCTGGACTTGAGAGCGTCGGGATTGCACAATCCGCGATCGAGGGCTAGGTGGCTGGAGGAAAGGGACTTCCGTTGCCGGCATGAGGCTCGTGGCAAGCCGAAGGGATACTATGTTTCGATCACGCGACAGCTTTGCAGTTCCGCTCGGCCCGTGCTTGGTGATCGGCATCGGGTTGACGGCGGCACTCTATTGGGCCGTGGGGCGAGGTCCGCTGCATTACGAATTCCTCGCTGAAACGCTCCTCCGCAATCCGATTTCGCTCGTCGCCGTCGCAATGTTCTTTACGACGCTCAGCGGCTGTCTCATGAAATGGATGAGCGCTAAAAAGCAGCTCACCCTTGCCGGCGATGCCGAAGAGTTACTGGAAGGCCTAGTGCTCGACGGCTCCGTAATCGATGCCGATCAGCGGGGTACTTGGCTTGAGTCTCAATGGCTCTCCCAGCCTGGTATCGTGCAAAACAGTTATCTCGGTCGACGCTTGACCGAAGTGCTCGGTAGCCGAGCCGTTCACGGGCGACCTCATACGCTCGAAGCCGACATTCGCGATCACGCGGCTGCCGACATGACCGCGCAGCGAAGTTCATCGCGCTGGGTGCGATCCGTTTTCATCTCGCTTCTAATTCTCGGTGTCGTCAACGCGGTTTTTGATCTGAAACGTTCGATGACTGCCGGCGGCTCAGTTGACGTTGCTGCTGCCGAAACGGTCATCACGCAGCCGATGATCGCTCATGCGGTCGAATGCATGGTGATGCCGTGGTTGCTGGCCCTAATCGTTCTTCTGGTTCACACGGGACTGGAGAATCGCGAATCGATGTTGGCGACTGAAATCGATCGAATCGTTCGCACGTACCTCATCGAATTTCTAGTCGATGTCCCACAGCCGCTCGAAACGAGTGACAGCTCTGCTGCGATTCGTGCGTTGTCGGCCGATGTCGTGCAAGCCGTGTATCAGTTGGTCGAACAGCAAGCGATCATCTGGAATCGGTCGATCACCGAAGCTCAAACGCAATGGAGTTCGTGGTCGGAGACCGCTGCGGATCGCATGCGAACGGCGCTGAGTGAATCGCTCGCGCTCTCTCTATCCAATCATGCGACGCAGATCGAAAAGATTCAGCAAGAGGCCGCGCGTCAGGTCGACAGTCGCTGGCAACAATGGCAGATCACGCTCAGCGATCAAGCTCGCGTCATGCACGGACAGCAGAAAGAACTTGTTCGTCAAACCGAAGCCATCGAGCGCCTGATTCAAGCATCCACAGAACTCAAAAAACTCGAAGACGTCGTGCGCGACAGTTTTTCGAATTTCGATCAGCTCGAAAGATTGCGACAAGCATCGATGTGCGTCGGCGAAGCGGTGGCTGTTCTGGCGACCAGCCTTGAACGAGCCGGCGTGATTCGCGGTGCGCCGGTCAAGCCTCGAGCGGCTCGAGTGACTGAGACGCCGACATCTGCAACGGAGTCGGATACGACCTCGATGAGGAAAGCGGCATGAGCCACGGCAAACGCGGTCGAAGTGAGATCGCGCACAGCCTGTTTCCGTTCCTTGCTGTGCTGCTGTGCACGATGGGTGCGCTCATCCTCATCCTGATGCTCATCGTCCGTCAAGCTCAAGAGTCGGTCGATCTGGCCCGGTCCGAGAAAGAGATGGAAGCGGTCGATCTGGAGACGAAGATCCAGGTGGCACGTGATGGATTTGAAAAGGATCGCGAAGAAGTTCATCTCGAGATTGAACGAAAACGTAATTCGCTGCAATCGTTGGAAGAACAAGCCGACAAGTTGGCTCAGGAATTAAAAGACCTGGGCAGGACCGTTGAACTGATCGAGCTGAAACGTAAAGCCGTCGACGAAGGGCCCAAGGCTACGGAAACCAAGATCGGCGAGGTTCAGAAGCAACTCGAAGAAGCCGCCGATCGCCTGAAGAAAAAGCTCGACAATCCGGGAGGTAACAAACCGGTCTTCGCAATCATTCCTTACGAAGGGACGAACGGTACGCATCGGCGGCCGATCTATCTCGAATGTCGTGATAACGGAATCACGGTGCAGCCAGAAGGGATACTCATTCCTTTAAACGATCTGAAGCCTCCATACGGTCCGGGTAATCCTCTCGACGCAACATTGCGTACGATTCGGAATCATCATTCTCCAAATGCCGCGCTCGACTCGTCTGCATACCCGCTTTTGATCGTTCGCGAGTCGGGGATTCGAACTTACGCGTTGGCTCGTATGGCTATGGCCGGTTGGGATGATCAATTCGGTTATGAGTTGGTCGAGGACTCGCTCGAACTCTCGTACCCTGAGAGCGAGCCGGGATTGCCGAGCAAGATTCAGCAGACATTGGTCAACGCACGCAATCGACAAGCGGCTCTGGTGATGGCGATGCCTCAACGGTATCGACAGATGATTCAACAACTAAGTGCCGATGACATCGAGTTTCATGAGAACGACGGAAGGTCCGACGGCGCGGGCTTCGGCAACGAAGAGCTCGGCAAGAGCGGCTTGGCCGGCACAGGTTCCGGCTTCGGTGGTGATGTGTTCGTGGATGGACAGGGTGGTACCGGTACCGGTGGTTACGGCGCAGGCGGGAATGGAACAGGCAGTGGATACTCAGGCGGCGATCCGTTCACACCTCGACCCGGCCAATTAGCGCAAGGGACAGGGCGAGGCGGATTCGCATACGGCGAAGATGGAATAGCAGGCGGTTCATCCAGTGGACCATCGGGGTCACTCTCGACACGACCAGGTGGAAGGCCCGGTTCATCGGGCGGCACGCCGCTCATGGGCTTTGATGTTGCAGGCTCAGGTGATGGTAAATTTGCCGGCGGAGAAGCGAATGGTCCATCGACGAATGGTTCATCGCTAAACAATTCAACCATGACTGGTGGAGATGGAAGCGGCGGCGCGTTCGCAGGCGGAAGCGGTAACGGCAGAG
Organism: Pirellulales bacterium; assembly: GCA_046349815.1. Classification (GTDB taxonomy): domain Bacteria; phylum Planctomycetota; class Planctomycetia; order Pirellulales; family Pirellulaceae; genus Aureliella. The sequence continues at coordinate 3,127 of JAXMBQ010000024.1, forward strand.
GGCGACCGGGCGGCTCGACGACTTTCGGTCAATCATTGAATGGTGATGGTCAGTATGTGGCCGGAAGCGGTGATGGAAGCGGCGAGGCTTCTGATGGCCAGTGGGGACCAGGCGCCAGTGACGGTGCGGCTTCGTCCGGCAATGGTTCGGCTAGCGGCAATGGTACGCGCGGAGGTAGCGGCAGCGGAGGAACACCCGCGAACGGATCGAGCGGCTTTGGCGGCGGAGGCGGCGGTAACGGTACGGGCAAAGGGTCGTCTATGAATCGTTCGACCGCCGGTGCAGATGGCGGCGGCAACAGCACGGGCAGTATGTCTTCGGGAGCCGGAGCCGATAGTGATCCGAACGGACAGTACGGTGGACAGAACGGCGGCGCGGGTTCTAGCAGCAACTCGAATTACGGCGGTGACCCATCGGCGCAAAACATGTCCGGAGGGGCTTCGATGGGGATGGGGTCGCAAGGCCAGGACTCCAAATTCTCGGGCAACAAGAAACAGAAAAACGGTTCGGAATCGATCGCAGTTCGTAAAGGCCGAGATTGGGCCTATTCCGGATCGAAGAATGGAACACCGGTTGTAAGATCGATTCGCGTCGTTTGCTACAGCGATCGCTGGGTTGTGATGCCTGAACAGGTTGGACGCGATCGTCCGATCACCGTGATGCTCGACGTGTCCGCGCAGAAGAGTGCCGACGAGTTGGCTCGCGTTATGGCTCGACGCATCGAAGGCTGGGGCTTTGCATTATCCGGCGGTCATTGGAAGCCCGTACTGGAAGTAGAAGTGGGGCCCGATGGCGAACGCCGTTTCCAACAACTATTGCGCATGATGGAGGGAAGCGGCATGGATGTGCGTCGTACGGACGGAGCGAGCAAGAACTAATTGTGTGACAACTGCGAAGCAGATGTGACACGCTGCGTTGATCAGGGAAGACAAGACTATGGCACGTCGAGACACGGAACATGCGAACGTCGGTGAGGATTCTTTCCTCGATACGATCGCTAACCTCGTCGGTATTCTGATCATCATCGTCGTCATCGTGGCGACCAAGACAAAGGCGAACGCCGAAACGACGATTAAAGAAATCCAGTCTCAAGACATCACACAAGCCGTTTCCGATCCGGCTCAAGAGGCCCTTCGCATGCGCGATGCATTGGCGCAAGACGTTGCAAAGTTGCAGCAGTATGCGCTGGAAACGGAATATCGAAGACTCGAGCGCGACAAGTTGTTAGCTCAAGTCGCATTGGCTCGCGAGGCTGTGCAGGAAGAGATCGCAGCTTTTGATGAGAAAGAAAAAGAAGAGATCGAAAAGACGCAAGAGTTGGAGCGGCTGGAAAGTGAGCTGAAGAACGTCAGCGAGCAGATAGGAGCCGCTGAGGCAACGAAGCGACCGAAAGTGGTGCTGGAACATCTACCGACACCGATGGCCAAGACCGTATTCGGAAAAGAACTGCACATCCGAGTGAAAGATGGACTGGTCACGGTGATTCCGTGGGATCGGTTGGTCGAGACACTCAAACAACATGCACCGGTGGCCGCGCGGCGCAACTCTTCCAAACAGACGATGGAAGATCGCATCGGGCCGGTCGGCGGATTCATGCTGCATTACTGGATGACCGCTATCCCCGGCGGATTTGAGCTCGATCGCTTTGAGATCGACCCGACGCCGGAGAATCGAGGCGAAACAGTGGAAGAGACGCTGGCATCGGGCGGTCGATTGCGCGGCGAGTTAGCGGCTCGTGTTGCTGCCGAAACGGTCGTAACCATCTGGGTCTATCCCGATTCGTTTGCGGAACTGCGCAAGCTGAAGACGGTTCTGTTCCGAGAAGGATTCTTAGCTGCAGCTCGTCCTCTTCCTGACGGCATCCTCATCGGTGCATCTCCCAAAGGAAGTCGCAGCGCGGCACAGTAAGGTTCGGCGCGTTCATCCATTCATGCATGCGGTACTGCGCGAGCCGTCCGGTTCTTCGCGTTCGAGGATTCAAGAGATTCATTTAAGCAGAGAGCTGAGAATAGTTACCACGAAGGACACGAAGAGCACGAAGAACGTGGCGGGCGAGCTGTGACCTGCGTGGCTCGCATCTGAGCAATGATGAAGCTTATTGAGAACAGATTTGGCAATTCAAATCGACAAGTAGGCGAGAGGCCGAGGTCCCTTGCCTACTGGTGTGTTGATTTAATCCACAAGCCCCGTTTTTAGGCCTGGAAGGCCGATACAGCTTTAGCCGGCGGTGTAAACCGCCGGATCATGCACCATTGAATCAGCAAAACCCGAAGGGTCGAAACACATGTTTGATTCCGCATTGTCTTGAATGTTTCGCCCCTCCGGGGCTTCGCATCCGCGGTGTTCGTTGAATCCGGCGGCTAATGCCGCCGGCTAACGATGTGCCGGCCCTCTGGGCCTGATAATCCGGTCCTGACAGTTTTGTTGACTTAATCAGCCGCGACAAAATCAACACGCCCCTTACGCGTCGGGTTTTGAATTGGTGTTGATGTTGAAGAACCGTACGGCTTGCGCCGTTCCGCTTGCATTTATTCGTTGCGGGTTAGCCCAACGAGATGGTTACGGTCTTGGATTCGGTGTAGGCCTTTAAGCCTTCTTCACCGAGTTCTCGGCCTTGGCCGGACATCTTGAAACCGCCGAATGGAGCGGCTGCATCGAACGCGTCGTAGCAGTTGACCCAGACCGTACCGGCTCGCACGCGACGTGCGAACTCATGAGCCTTGGTTACATTGCTGGTCCAAATGGCGGCAGCCAACCCGAATGATGTTTGATTGGCTCGCTGGATCAGATCTTCCCAATCTTTGAACTTGAGCACACTCATCACGGGTCCGAAGATCTCTTCACGCGCGATGGCCATCGAATCTTTGACATCGGTGAAGATGGTCGGTTCGATGAAGTAGCCGCGATCGCCTTTGCGGGCTCCGCCGGTTCGGCAGACGGCACCTTCTTCATGGCCTTTGTCGATGTAAGACAAAATCTTATCGAATTGCGCTTGATCGACTTGCGGTCCTTGATCGGTATCTTGCGAGAGCGGATTACCGAGGCGACGCGACGAAGCGAGCTTCGTTAGACGCTCGACAAACTCGTCGTGGATCTTTTCGTGCACGAACACGCGGCTGCCTGCGCAGCAGCATTGGCCTTGGTTGAAGAAGAGGCCGAAGTTGGTGCCGGCCGCGGCCGCATCCAGATCGGCATCATCCATGATCACGTTCGGACTCTTACCGCCGAGTTCAAAGGTCAGCCGCTTCAGCGATTCGGCCGCATCGCGCATGATGATTTGCGCTGTGCGATGTTCACCTGTGAATGCGACCTTGTCGATCAATGGATGCTTGACCACGGCGGCACCTGCCGTCGGACCATAACCGGGAACGACGTTGATCACGCCGTCGGGTACGCCGGCTTCTTGAGCCAGCTGAGCCATGCGCAAACAAGTCAGCGGCGTTTGCTCAGCAGGCTTCATCACGATCGTGCAGCCTGCGGCGAGTGCCGGTCCCCATTTCCAAGCGACCATCAGCATCGGAAAGTTCCAAGGGATGATCTGTCCGGCAACACCGACCGGCTCTCTGCGGGTGTAAGTGAAGAAGTTGCCGCGGACCGGAATCGTGGCCCCTTGGATTTTGTCGGCAAAGCCTGCGTAATAGCGCAGGCAGTCGATCACCAGCGGCAGGTCAGCGGCTCGCGCATCGCGAATCGGTTTGCCGTTATCGAGTGTTTCGAGCGCCGCGAGGTCATCGATCTCTTCTTCGATGAGGTCGGCCAAGCGATACATGATTCGTCCGCGATCGCGCGCATCCATTTTGCTCCATGGGCCGCTCTCGAATGCTTTGCGAGCTGCTTTCGCGGCGCGATCGACGTCGGAGGCGTCTCCTTCAGCGACTTCAGCGATCACTTCTTCGGTGGCGGGGTCGACTGTGGCAAACGTCTTGCCGCTCGCGGCGTCTTGCCATTTGCCGTCGATGAACAACTGAGTGTGGCGTACTTTCGGTTTGCGAACCGGTTCGACTGCGACTGCCATGAGGAGATGCTCCTGAAGAATGGGGTGGTCCGCGACGGACTTGCCAGTGATCTGCGCGGGGAGTTTTCAGCATTGTAGGCCCGCAGCGGAGTTCGATTCAACCATAGCAAGCTGAACGGACGATTCGCTCCGGCGCTCGTTATCGACCTCGTAGCGCGCGGTTACTCGCCGGACTGCGTTTGTTGGCTGCGGAAGGCATCCAAGAGGACGACGATCAGGAGACCGTAGAGGAACTGATCTGCCAGTAGCGCATACGATGCGGCCGTTGCCAATCCTGATACATAAGCGATCGGACGAAGAAGGCGATTCCAAAGGCCTGCGACCGCGATGAATTCGACCAACGTTACACCATGCGTTATCGCGTTGATCAGAAAGCCTTTGCCGTGCAGCCACTCGGGACGAAGAAGGTTCGAGTGTCCTGTTCGTGTGAGCCACCATACGGCTTCGCCTCGCCACCAAGTCAATCCGCTGCATTGAGTCAGCAAGCCGAATAGCAAGAACAACCACAAATGGATTTGGATCATGCGCAGCGCGATGGCCGCTGTGCTGCTCGACTTCGAAGCTGAACCATTGTTCTTTGATCCACTGCCCGGCTCGATGACGAGGTAAGCCATCGTCGCCAAGAGGAGAGGTTCAACGGCGCCGGTGGTCCAAGGGGTTCGCTGAACGCAACAGAGTACAGCTACGAACGATGCGGCGACGATCCACCTTCCTCCGATTCCGATGAGGCCTGCGATACAGAGCAGCAGCGATAGGATAAACCAAGCGCCGATGATGGTCCGGTCCGATGTCCACCACAACGGTGAGAACATAAAAAAGCGCTCGAGTCCATCGCCGGCAGATGTGGCCAAACGGCTGGAAAGTTCGGCATCGAGCCAACCCGCGGGACCGAACCACCAGGAGAGCCCTGCGAGCATGGAAACGAGCCATGCGCATGCGACAGCCATGATGCCGCGACGGACGAAGACCAACCTCGCGGTATGTCGCGGCTCGAATAGAAATCCGAGTGCTGCCTCAGGAACGTCTTGTGTAATCGAACGGATGAGCGATGGAGTCATGCGTTTACTGCTCGCTTCCCTTCGATGGAGTTGGATCGGATTGCGTTGAATCCAAAGATGCGGCATCGGCTTGCTTCGCGGATGAATCCGTTGCCGAGGAGCTCGGGCCGGCTTTGGCAGAGCGAATCGGTTCTTGCTTGGGGACGATACCCGCGAAACCATTTTCAAGTCGGACAACGTCGGCTTCGAAAAGTGTCTTCTGACCGTATTCGATCGGAACGGATACCAGTTCACCGGCTGCAGCGCCTCGGTCTAACTCTTCCGGCAATGCTTGGCGTCGCACGATGCGGACTGCCGCTATGTCCAGGTTGTACCGCTGTTCGGCTGTTTCGACGGTGCGGACAAAAAGGTCGGCCAGCAGATCATTGTCTTGGGCCACAGCAGCCGCGCCCGCGTTTCTCAAGAAGAGTTTCCAGCGAGCTCTGTTGAGTCGAAGGGCCGATGAATCGTCGGCGACGAAAGATTTCCATGCACCGACAGCATCGCCGACGGCGCGTACCTGGATGTCATATGCTTGGTCCAATTCACCTGCTTGTGTCATATCGAGCGGAACGAAGCCCAACTGCTGATGCAGGCTGATCGCATACGGGGCCGTCACCAACTGAAATCGTTCAAAGAGTGGACTCGGTCCGAGATTAGACATCAAACCGATGATTACCACTGCAAAGTGTATGACGATCACAAGAGCTATCGGTTGATGCCACTTCGCATCCAGTCTCTGCGGAGGATCAGCGGTCTGTTTGGGATCAGCAGAGGACGGCATAGTTTGCATAGAACCAGAGAACGGCGGACTATAAAAAGCAAAAAGCCGAGAAGGGAATCCCTCCTCGGCTTTATGATTGTAATTCAAATGATCAACCGACAATCTTGATCGCAAGTCGATCTATTCGAGTCGCGTCGTCATGAAGCCGACGCGATGCAAATCAAACTAGGCAGCCGGAGCGGCAGCAGCAGGAGCTGCCGGAGCGGGAGCGGCCGGAACAGCCGGGGCCGGAGCGTTCGACGGGGAAGCGCTTTCGACTTGGATCGAACCAGCGTTGACGCTGCTTCCGCAAGCGCTGCAAGGAGCCGGAGCGCCGCAACCACAAGCCGGAGCCGGTGCTGCACATCCGCAAGCAGGAGCCGGTGCTGCACATCCGCAAGCCGGAGCAGGAGCTTCGCAACCACAAGCCGGAGCGGGTTCGCCGCAGCAGCTCTTGGAAGCCAGACGGTCATGCAGCTTGGCCAGCAGCTTGCTGCCGCTGCAATCGCGAGGAGCCTTCAGCTTGGCGAGAACGCCGCCGCCGCAGCTCTTGGCCTTCAGACCAGCGAGCAGACCGCCGTTGCAGCCGCAACCAGCCGATGCATTTTCACTTCCGACAAACAGTCCTGCGCTCAGGACCAGGGCAAAGCCGACGATGCCCGCCAAGAAAACACGATTCATGGGAAACCTCCGAAAGGTAACTCAAAACACTTCGGTTCCACTGGAGAACCATCTAGGCAGCGACCATCGCTTGCCCTAACAGGCCACCGGTCTCAGCAGGTCGAAGACGTAAATCGCGTCGACATTGCCGTAAAAACTGATTGGTGAACCTACGAAATCTGGTCAATAAGCTAGCCCGGTGATTACGGTTGTCAACGGGTCTGGGTCGCCTCGGATCCAAAGCAAAAACCTAAGTAGGCACGACCGTTCAGATTCGTCTCTGTCCGGCCTCGCCGACCGGTCGGGACCGCAAAGCTTGCATAAATGGCTCTTTTTCCTAGGGTTCGAGCGATTTGTTCCATCTCTTCCGCGACTGACGAATCTCCTGCGACGATGTTAGAATCTGCAGATCAAGAGATATGGGGAGCATGGGCAAAAAGACGCGTTTAAGCAAAATTTTTGCTTCAGGTGCGACGATTGGACCCCACGGAAGATCGCAGAACTCATTCAAAATGCAAGGGATTTGATGTGTGTAAGCGAGGTCTGGAAGGCAAACGAGTCATCCTCACCGGCGGCAGCAGTGGGATCGGTTGGTACTTAGCGACAAAACTCGTATCTGCCGGCGCGTACGTGATCGTTACCTCTCGTCGTTGGGACCGTCTGCAGCAACTACGTTTGGCGGTCGGCAATCCTCGGCGACGACTGATTGCCATTCCAGGCGACATTGCCGATCCGAACCATCGACAGACGATCATTGACCGAGCCAAGTCGGAGTTCGGCGGCGTTGACTTGCTGATCAATAACGCCGGCATCGGTGCAGTCGGACCGTTTGAGAGTGCCAGCCCCGAGCGACTGCGAAGGATATTTGAAGTGGACTTCTTCGCAGTGGCCGAGCTAACTCGATCGGCTCTTCCCTTGTTGCACGAAGGAAAGAATCCTGCCGTGTGTGTCGTGAGTTCCGTCCTCGCACATCGCGGTGTGCCGCGCAAAAGCGAATACTGCGCTGCGAAGTTCGCACTGCGCGGATGGACCGAAGCTCTTCGTTTAGAGTTGAAGCCTTCAGGCATCGACATGATCACGATCTCGCCGAGCACCACGAAGAGCGAGTTCTTTGAGTCTTTGCTCGATACAGAGCCGACTCAGTCGAGCCCCAGCTTCGGCATCATGTCGGCCGAGCGAGTAGCGCATGCGATCCTGGGAGCGATTCGCAAAGGCAAGCGAGAGCTGATTCTCTCCCCAGGCGGTAAGGCACTGGTATGGCTCAGTCGATTGGCTCCGAGCTTCACCGATAACTTGCTGCTGCGCTACGCTGCCTGATCTCGGTCCGCTGCAACCCGGGGGACGCACAGTGCCGGAACGCTTGAGAACAAGCGATCTACCAAGGTAGGTTGGCTGTTCTCAGCCGATCATGGTAGACCCAGCGGTCTCAGAGGGGTTCCATTCAACACGAGTCGGTAGCGGCTGCCTATGGCGCGAGACATTCTTCATGTAAGCTGGGAAGAACTCGTCGTTTCGCGCTCGCAGCAAAATCGACCCGCCGCGTTTTGAGCTGCTATGCGGGATGAATGGATGCGGAATACAAAGAGCATTTTATGGTCGCCGTTGAACAGTACCTCAAGCCTGAGTTGGCGGCGCAGATCAAGCGCTTGGACCTTCGGGCGCAGATGGTTGTACGCGGGTTTCTACAGGGGCTGCATGCTAGTCCGTTTCATGGGTTCAGCGTCGAATTCAGCGAACATCGACGCTATGCGGCAGGCGATGATCCCAAAGACATCGACTGGGTAGCTTACGCCAAAACCGGTAAATACTACGTCAAGAAGTTCGAGTCCGAAACGAACTTGACCGGCTACTTGGCGATCGATCTCAGCCAGTCGATGGACTACACCTATCGTCAGCAACTGACGAAGCTCGATTATTCGATCTGTCTGGCTGCGGCGCTCAGTTATCTCATGATCCAGCAGCAGGACCCGGTCGGTTTGGTGACGTTCGATACAACGCTTCGCGCTTCGGTCCCGCCGCGCAGTCGAAGAAGTCAACTGCCGACGATTCTCAGCCAGCTCACGAAGCTGAAGGTCGCCGGTCAAACGGATCTGGCCGCGTCGCTCATGCAATTGGCCGCGATGCTTCGACATCGTAGTTTGATCATGCTGATGAGCGACCTGCTGACCGATGAAGCGTCGATGCTCAAAGCGCTGCGCAACTTGCGGCATGCCGGGCACGACGTCATCATCTTTCATGTGCTGGATGAAGCCGAAGTGACCTTCCCGTTTCAAGGAAGTGTCGAATTGGTCGATCCGGAAACCGGCGAGCGACAGAGCGTCAATGCGGCGGATGCGGGAAGCGATTACCGGCTGGCTGTCGAAGAGATGCGCTCGCGGTTGCGAAAAGACCTGACAGAGATGCGAATCGACTATGTGCCGCTGGACACGAGCCAGCCGTACGATAAAGCTCTGATGGAGTATTTGCTGCGTCGTCGAGGTCGATTCTAAAAAGCGTCGGTGCGAATGTCGTTTCCGGAGCGGTGCCTTCTATGTCATCCTTTCCCTGTTTGCGTCGATGCCGTAAGTAGACGATCCGACCTGACTTTCTTGCGAAGCACTTCATGAGCCTGATCGAACTGACGAACGTTTCCAAAGTCTATAGCATGGGCGACGTAGAAGTGCACGCGCTGCGCAGCGTGTCACTGCGCATCGAACGAGGTGAGTCGGCGGCGCTCATCGGACCATCCGGTTCGGGCAAATCCACTTTGATGAATACACTCGGCTGTTTGGATCGCCCCACTTCCGGAAGCTATTTGCTGAACGGACATGAAGTGGTAACGATGTCGCGCGACGAACGAGCTCGGATTCGCAATCGCGAGATCGGGTTCGTGTTCCAGAACTTCAATTTACTCGCCCGAACCTCGGCGCTCGAAAATGTCGAGTTGCCATTGCTTTACGGCCCGAGCATATCGGCGCGGCGCAGACGAGAACGGGCAGTCGAGGCACTGGCTCTCGTCGGATTGGCCGATCGTCATGACCATCATCCGGGTCAACTTTCGGGCGGTCAGCAACAACGTGTCGCAATCGCCAGAGCTTTGGCCAGTGAGCCGAGTATTCTGATGGGTGACGAGCCGACGGGGAACCTCGATACCAAGACCAGTCGCGAGATCATTGAGTTGTTTCAGAAGTTGAACGCGGAACGCAAACTGACTGTGATCTTGGTCACCCACGATTTGGCTGTGGCTCGCGCGGCCAAGCGCAATCTGGTGTTGCGCGACGGGGCGATCGTGGTAGATACGCATGATGCAAGTGAAGCGGCTGCAGCACTGAGCAAAGCGCAGGAACTGGATGCATGATGCGAACTGTAGCGAACAGAGTTCATTTGAACGTCACCCAATCGACTTCGCGTTTCAAACGACTGACGGTCGAATCAGTTGGTGTTGTGTATAGATGGATGCCCGTGAACTGGCTATCAGGCGTTGGTCGTGATGAGTCTGTTGCTTGTCGGCCGAGCGATTGCTCAGTCCGATGGTCCGAAGGGGAGCGAAACGGCCCCTTCGAATAGAGCGATCGCGCTCGACACCGTGTACTACAGTCCGGCAGTCCCAAGCACGATAGAACCATGGAGTCCGCTCAAGACTGAGAAGTTACGAGGTGAAGTGAAAGAGCTGAATGCTAAGAACCTTGTCATTGTTATCGATGGAGTGAAACGAGAGTTGCCGAGTGATCGGGTCGAGTACATCGAGCCGGCTTGGGACACACCGGAAGCGGCGGAAGCGTTCGAGCGATATCACCGGCGTGAATATGTGGCAGCTCTCAAACAGAACGTGCGAGTCATTAACACTGACAGCGCACTGGCGACTTGGCAACGCCGCGTCTTGTTGGCTGAACTGATCGAATCGGCTGAGTCGATCGGTCAGATACGGATAGCGGGAACGTTGTTCCTGGAGATGTGCAAAGCCGATCCGCCGGTGTTCTTGGCCGCAGGGATGCCGCTTAACTGGACGACGCGTGAGGCGGACAGAGCAACCCTTGAAACCGCCCGCGGCTGGTTGGCCGACGAAAGCGAGGCAGCCGGGTTACTCGGCGCGAGTTGGTTGCTCTTGGGATCAGACAAAAGCGAAGAAGCCAAGACTAGGCTGCGCACGCTGTCGAGCTCAAAAGTCGACTGGATCAGGCAGGCTGCCGCCGTACAACTGTGGCGACTGACTCCGCCGCCGGAGACTTTGAGCAATCTTGATCGCTGGTATGGGGCGCGAGACAAGATGCTTCCGTCTATGCAACTCGGCCCGACCGAATTCATCGCGGATCGCATGTCGCGAATCGGTCAGTCGACGTCGGCCGTGGAAGAGTGGATGCGCGTTGCACTGATTCATGAACATCGCATCTCTCGATCCGATGCAGCCATGGAATCGGCGAAGAAAGAACTGGCGAGGAGTTCAGCGACAGACCAAGTGGACAAGTTGACCGCTTGGATCGAAGATCGCAAGCGGCGCATCGAGAACGCGAAGTAACGCGCAGTCTGCAATTGGATCTGTCCGGTAGCTTGCTTCAGGAAAGGTAAGTCGGACAACGTTCAAGCTAAGGCGCGTCGGAAGTTTCGAGAGCTCGTGAGTTGACGTCAGTTAACTTCAGATCGGTCGAGAGTACATCGGTGACGATATTGAAATCGGTCGTCATGCGGACGTGACCTGATCCGTCGGCGAACAGGAACTCTCCTCCTCCTGCTACGCTCAAGCCGGTGATGCTGTGCGGGTTGGACGTGAAGACAGGTTGCAGTTTGCCCCCGGAGAGTTTGAAAATCTTCGACGGTTTGTCGAGTGTGGTTAGGTATACAGCACCTTCGCGAATGGTAAAGGTTCCCCACCAATTTCCGCCGACATCGCTCTGTTTGATTGAAGCGATCTCGGTAGCTTCGCCTTGCCACAAGTCGCGACGAAAGATTTTGCCGTCGAGAAGCGGCTCGGAGTTCTGCGGAGTATTCACAACCGAAAAGTAGATTGTGTGCGGTTCGTTGCTGCAGGCCAAGTCGCGAACTTGTCCGTTGTGTTCGAACAGTTGGATCTCATGCTTGCCGTCGAGCAGTTGCATGACGGAACTGTCCAAACCGCTGCAGAAGAAGACTTCGCCTTTGGGGCCTTCTGCGATTTGAGCCACGCGGGTCACAGCATTCGGGAACGCCGGATTCGGAATGGTAGCTCGAGTGTAGATGACTCGCGGATTCGTTCCCCCTTCGCTGATTCGCAAGCGACCTCGATACTCTTCCCCGCTGGCAATCCATAAGTCGTCGGCGACGACGGTCGAACTGAGAGACAAGACGACGAGGGGGAGATAAATGAGGTGCAGACGCATGATGGGCAGCTCCGTGACTCAAAGAGAACTTGGGCGGGCTACCTAAAACGTATGTCAGGAACTGATGAGGTGACGAAAAGCACTCTTCACGGAGCACTCTTTCGGAAAAACCTCCATTGTCAAATCACACTCGGTTAAACCTCAGTCCTGGTTGGCGATCACTTCCGCACCGGCCCGTGTTCCCATCGCACGCCAGGTCGCCAAATCAATGGAATTGCTGACCGTTCGCACCGAGCCGTCTAACCAACATGCTTGTACGATTCCGGTGTGATAGCTGCGTGAAGTAAGCACAGCGTAGCTGGCGCGCGTGGTGCTGCCGCCTTCCTGTTGCGAGTTGAAGTCACAATTCTTGTACAGCACGCCCCCTGCGGTGTAGGGCACTTGCGTGTTAGGAGGGAGCGTGGTGGTGAATCCGCTGTGGTGGCAGTGGCCGTTTGCCCACTCGGTGTGACCCGTGCCGGTACCGTCCGAAAGCAAACGATCACCAAGACCCGACGCAACTTGACTGAGAACTTCAGCCACCGAGTTCGGCACGTTCGTTGAGGCAGGCCCGCCATTGCGAGTGTATGCGGTCCATCCGTGAACCTCAGACGCCCACAACGTGTTGCTTGTACCATCGGTGACAGATGCGAAGCCGATTTTGGAATTGGGATGCGTCAATCCGTCTCCACCTTGGCCGGTGGCCGGGTTGTAAATGAACCACGTTCCGAAATTGAAGCCGTATGTCGTAGGCAACAGAAAGATACCGCTTGTACTTCCCGTGGTGCTCGTGTCTCGCTCTTGGTCTCGTTTCGGATCGGAAGGGCAAGAATAGACGGGCACGCGGAAGTGGCTGATGACTGGATAGTTCGACCAAGCCACGCTGAGGTCGATCTGACTGTAGAGCGCGCCCTGTTCCATGTAAGGAAGCAATCGACCATGTACTGACCAAGACGAATTGTTCGATCGAGTGCGATCGATCGCCATGCTCGGCGGCAGGAGCTTGTTGGCTGATTCGTAGTTGTGAGAGGCCAAGCCGATCTGTTTCAAGTTGTTACTGCAAGACATTCGTCGAGCCGCTTCACGAGCTTGTTGTACAGCGGGTAACAGAAGTCCTACGAGAATTCCGATGATCGCAATGACCACCAGCAACTCAACGAGCGTGAACCCTCGAGCGGTTTGACAATAGTCTCTTTTGGCAGCGGAGAACAACGAAAAACTCCATAAAGCAATCGGCGATGAATCGGCAGCAATGAGACGAGAGGTGGACTTAGATTCAGGCAACTCATGCGACCATTTTTTTACCTGCAATCGCGTTTACGCCGTCCTTAGATCTCTATGCGATAGTAATAGGCAACCTCCATGCCGGAAGTGGAAATCAAACTGGTTTCCGATTCGCGGGAGACCTTATGAGTCAGCTTGGAACCAGCGAGAATCGGATCGATTTTTTCCATAATTTCTTTCGCGTTCTTTCAGCCCGGAGTTGGCTCGTCACGTTCCGTTCGGCAATCGGTGATAAAACCGCCGCTGGTGGTGAATGAAATGCCGCCGATTCCATGCTCCCCGAGGAAAATTGTTCCTTGGGCCTGACATGTGAGCCGATCGACACGGTCGAATTCGAAATTACCTCCCTTTCCAAACTATTCAGACATCGCCGGACGGCTAAGTTATAGTGGAGAGTTTGAACATTCACCCGTTTTGTCCCCGGACGGAAGTTGCCCATGTATCGCCGTTTTCACCTAGCGATTTTGATTTGCTTGGCTGCTGCTTTGCCGTGTTTCGTTATTCCGTCTTCGTCGCGTGGGCAGGATGCTGCCGGACAGACAACTGAGGCAGCTAAGTCGGCCGAAAAGCCTGTTGAGGGCGAGCCTCCGAAACCGGACGCTTCAGAGAAAGAAAAAACGGCCGACGCGGCTGGTTCAGCGAAAGAGTCCGCTAAGCCCGAAGCCAAGAAAACGGCTCGAGTCAGCAAAACCAAGGAAGCGGATAAATCGCCGGCGAAGAAGCAGATCCGATTGATCGAGATGTCCGGCAACTATGTCGATCTGGTGCAGCCTTTAGGCCTCGATCCGACTTCGTTGTTGTTAGGTGGCGAGCAAGGAAAGCAGAAGTCGTTCTACAAGCTGTGCGATTACTTCGAAGAGCTTGCGAAGGACGAGGCGGTGAAGTGGGTAGTCTTCGATCTGTCCGACTCGGCTCTATCGTTTAACCCCGCGCAGCTCGATGAACTCGCTCGTCGCTTGGAAAAACTGAAAGCGGCCGATAAGAAACTGGCGGCATGGCTCGAGAACCCCGGTAACATTCAGTTGTCGATTGCCGCATCCTGCAACAAAGTCGTCTTGGGTGATTTCGGGGCGGTGGATATGCCGTCGATGAACATGGAGTCGATGTTCTATCGCGACGCCATGGATCTGCTCGGCGTCCAAGCCTCGGTCGTGCGCGCAGGCAACTTTAAAGGAGCTGTCGAGCCATATATCAATCCGCAGATGAGCTCTCACTTGCGAGCCCATTATCTCGACATGCTGACATCAATCAACGATGCTCAGGTGAGTCGCATTGCGAAGGGCCGGGGACTGACGACAGCGGTTGTGCGAGAGCTGCAAAAGAAGCGAATGCTATTGCCATCCGAGGCTCAAGCCAAGGGGCTCGTTGATCAACTGGCTCCCTATGGATCGATGAAAGAGTCGATCAATGCGATCGTCGGCGAAGAGCTCGAGTGGACAAAACCGAAGACGGCTCCGAAACGCGAGGTCAGCGTCTTTGAGTTGATGAGCAAGTTGATGTCGGGCGATAAGAAGTCGGCGACCACTTCTGCAAAGGAAGCGTCGATTGCCATTCTGCATTTGAGCGGTGCGATCGAAGACGGGAAGAAGGAATCCTCGGGCTCAATTGTTTCCGGTCCCACCGTTAAGGCCATCGACGAACTGATCAAAGATGACAACGTCAAGGGTGTGGTTGTGCGCATCAATTCGCCGGGCGGCAGCGCTACGGCCAGCGAAGCCATCCGACGCGCACTTAACGACCTGGCTCAAAAGAAACCGACTGTTTTCTCGATGGGAGAAATGGCCGCCTCGGGAGGTTATTGGATCACTTGTATCGGCCAACCGATTTATGCAGAGCGAGGAACGATCACCGGTTCCATCGGCGTGTTTTCGTTGAAGATCAGTCTCGGCACCATGCTACGTCGCGTCGGTGTGCATGTCGAATCGATCGCTCTCGATTCATCGGCAGAAAGTGACTCGATGAACCGAGCTTGGACCGAAGACGACATCGCCAACATGCAAGCGTTTATCGACGATGTTTACGGCAAGTTTTTGAAGCTGGCCTCTGACAGCCGCAAGATGCCGGTGGATACCGTTGCGAACTTGGCAGGCGGCCGAGTGTGGTCGGGTTCACAAGCCAAACAAAACGGATTGATCGATGAGATCGGCGGCCTCGATGATGCCATCGCGGCCGTCTCGAAGAAGGCGAGTGTTGAGAAGCCCAAATTGATCCATCGACCGGTCGTGAAAAGCGGATTGGATCTCATGGATCTTTTGGGTGAAGAAGAATCGAACGAGATCTCGATGGGATCGACATTGTCGCCGCTCGTGATCAAGCAATTGCGAAATCAAGGTTACAGCCTGACTGGAACTATGACGTTGATTCGAAGTGCTTTGAATCCTGAAAGCCGCGCGCCGAAAGCTTGGGCTCTCATGCCCAGCGAATTCAAGATTCAGTAGCCGGCGTTTAGACGCGGCTCATCAGCGCCGCTCCATCATTGGATCCTACGTTGCGCGGATCTCTAAATGTACGGTGATTCGCGCACTATACTTCCGCGGACCGGCAGGCCGCCGAAGTGGATTCGGGCGTTGCAATGCAAATAATCGGCAAAACCTGCGGTCGTTCTCGAAATCTGAGGCGAGATCGCTGTCGATTATGCAAGTTTTACCTTTTGTTCTGACGGCCGCTGCCGGAGCATTGGCAGGCGCCACTGTAGTCGGCTTTTCCAGTGCCGGAGTGCGCGAGCTGATGACGAGCCGTCGCATCGCTGCCCGTCGTACGGCTGAGAGTAACAAACTGCAGCATGAAGCGCATATCAGCCGCCTGCAATGCGAAGTCGCCTCTGCCTCAACGGTCTCTACCTCAGCCGGTTGGCGGGTCGTCGAAGTTACACAGATCTCGGACGAATCGGAAGATTGCCGTTCGTTCTATTTGGAAGACCCCAGCGGCGAGCCGTTGCCGCCGTTCGTACCCGGACAATTCTTGATGATACGTCCCGCACTGGGCGGCACGGATCTACCGTCTCGTTGCTACTCGCTGTCCGATTCTCCCGACCGGCCTTGGTGGCGCTTAAGCATTAAACGTCAAGTCGCTCCTCCGGGTACGCGGACTCGCGGCAAGCCAGGTCTAAGCGCTTGGCTGCACGAACATGTTCGCGTCGGAGATTGTTTACTGGTGAAGGGGCCCTCGGGACACTTCGTAGTGGACCAAGATCACACTGGACCGGTCGTACTGCTGGCGGCCGGCATCGGTATCACTCCGATGTTGAGTATGCTGCGCTGGGCGCTCGAAGAGAACCGCAATCGTGCCGCCTACTTGTTGTTCCAAGCTCAAGACGAAGATCATTGGCCGTTCGGCCGTCTGATCCACGGCTGGCAACCCCATTGCGGCGGCTTGAGAACAGTCACCTACTTCAGCCGACAAGAAGACCTTCCGCTCGACGTGCCCGGCGAAGTGTGCAGCGGAAAGTTCGGCGCGGCGGAAGTGCTCGATCGGATCACCGACGCAGATCAAGCCAAGTTCTATATGTGCGGTCCGGATAGTTGGATGCAGATGTTGCGCGAGGGTTTCATCGCTTCCGGCATAGCCGCAGACAACGTACGATGGGAATCGTTCGGCGGTTCGAATGCTGCAGCGAAGAAGTCTAAGTCGCCTCCCGTCGAGACGAACAAGAGTCAAGACTCATCGTCATCGCCGAAGTTGTCTTGCAAGGTGCGCTTCGCATTGAGCGAAACTGAAGCTCAGGCCGGAGACGCAGCCGATACGATTTGGGATATTGCCAAGGAGAACGGAATCGAGCTGCCCAGCGGATGCCATAGCGGCGCTTGCGGTAGCTGCAAGATTCGCTTGTTAAAGGGCAAAGTGAAATACAACGTCGAGCCGTCGATGCAGGTGGAAGAAGGCGAGTGTCTGGCATGCGTGGCTGTGCCTGAGACCGACGTCGAAGTGCAAGGCTGAGCTTTCTCTCGTTCACCATCTCCGATGGCTGTGCTCACCCTTCCGACGGATGCAAGGTGCTTTCTATCGTCGCGGCATCTGCATGTTACCAACGATTGATGACACGGCCTTCATGGATTAACTGGACGGCTTCAGGACTGAGTCCGAAGGGAATGTCCGGCTGATTCAGTTCGAGGAATACCGTGTATCGTGAGTGTTCCGCTGACGAGTAGATCACTGGCGCGGGAGCGATATGCAGCACGCTGGTGGGCTTGCCGTTCCACTTAATCAAGTAGAGTCCGCCGCCGAGTGATGGTTCTTGTTGCAGGTGATAGTACTGCTGCAATTGGGCCGTTAAGATGGCCGGGTCTCCTGTCAAACCGTGGATGTTGACGCGTTGTAAACGCTGATAGCGATCGAAGTAATACGTCAACGTGCCGGCGAGATCGCCGATACCAGTTCCGGTCACTAGCGGAACTCTCAAGCCGTCCATGTTCAAATCCGCCAATACAGTACTGACGCGACTGAAACGTTGCGGAACCCATTGAGGCGTGATGTCGAAGCGCAGGACTTCGCGTAGGTCTGTCACTTCTACTCCGGTCAATGCCGGAATCGGATTGCCCGCTTGCAGGTCTTGAACAGCCGGAGTCCCCACGTTGAAGTTCCACAGATCGCGCGTGGAGCCGCTCGCCGAAGCAGATGAGGATGTCGAGCCGAATAGGTTCCAGGTTCCACTTTGAGCGGTCGAGCCTGCAGTTGTCTGCGTCACTGGCCGACCAGACCAGACGCTTTCCGCAGTGGTACACTTGCTTGCCGGCATCGGTCTCGTAAAGGACATATGGTCCTCCCGTGGCACCGGCCAACAGGATCGCCGCCACTGCGGGTTTCTTGGTCAACACGGAAAGCATGTTCTACTCGCACTGATTCAAGTCGACGAAATCACACGTCAATGATCGGCATGAGTATTGAATCGAGCTGCATTTAGTTCGATGTCACGATAAAGCAGTTACACAACGCAATTCCCGCATGCATAAAGAGAAAATCGTCACATTTTTCAACCGTCTGATTTGACCATCGCCAAGTTGCGAATCGGGTCGTACTGCGCGTTCAAGTACGAAGTCGGATCGGCTCTCATCGTACGACGTGATGGTGAATGGTCAGTCGCTGAGCCCTTGGCTGTTCTGATGCTGATCAGGCGCTTCGTCAAGGAACATCGTAAACCTGTAAAAGAGTCAGTTGACAACATGCCGCACTGATTGCTTGGTGCGTTGAGCGGGCGTACACTGCCCGCGCGGCAACCGGTGAAGGCTCAATGATCGCGCAGGCTCAGTGTTTCAAGTTTTTGGTGCGATGGGTGATCCGGCCCGTAGTTTTCTCCATCCCGTTCGCCGTTCCTTCGGCGATTCCCACCTTTCTCATGCCGGAGATTTTTCAGATGAAACGATTGTTGTTAGTGTTATCCGTGATTGCGCTCGTAGCCGGGACCTCGGCGGTAACATCCGCCCAAGTCAAAAAGGGGAAGACGCGTCTGATGACGACCAAGCAGCTCATGGCCGGACTCGTGCAACCGCATTGCAAAGGTCTAGGCGATGCATTGAAGACCGAACCTACGGACGACAAAGCCTGGACGGATCTGGCTGTTAAGGCAGCGCTGCTTAACGAATCCAGTTACACGATGATGGACGACGGCAGATGTCCCGACGGTGTCTGGAAGGACGCATGTGACAAACTGCGATCGGGCAGCGAAGCACTACATGCCAAGCTGGAAGCGAAAGACTTCGCAGGCGCTCAGGCCGCGTTTAAGGATGTGACGGCTTCTTGCGGGATCTGCCACAAGGCTCACAAGAAATAGTGTCCTGCGAAAAGCCTAAGGGTTCTCAGCAAACGAGAATCGGCCGCATCGCCCGTTGTGATGCGACCGATTTTTTTGGTGGCTGATTTGAGCTGACTCTGATCGTTCGATCTGAAGGTGCAGAGTGCTTTAACGGATCGGCGAATAGTCGGTCGGGGTCATGAACAGCGACTTCACTCCACCTTTCACCGTCAAAGATCCGCCTGCCTTCTCTTCTGATGCTTTACGGGCGGCAACCCAAGCTTCATCCTTACCGAAGTCCGCAAATGATTTGGCTGCAGCCTCGCGGCTCTTGTGAGCCAGAATGTAGAGCAAGGTGTCTTTGGCTCCCTCTTGGTCGGCCATTGGTGTCCAGTAGCCGATGTTGGTCATGCCATGTTTTTCAAAGAGCTTGACTGTGTGATCGCGAAAACGAGCATTGAGCGCGTCAAGATTGCCCGGGGTAGTTGTGTAGGTTCGCAGTTCGAAGACGCGATCACCTGTAGCGGACGGCGTGACTACCGGTGAATAGTCGACCGCTTGATAGAACTTCGAATCAGCCTTGGCCACCAGTTTGCCGTCGACTTCGCTTTCTTGTTTAGCCTTCTGCCAAACGGGATCGGCTGAGAATGCCTTCCATGACTCGGCAGCTGCTTCGCGCGATGGATAGGCGAGAATGTACAGCAATATCCGATCAGGGTTTTCGATCGGAACCCAGTATCCGATGTTGGTCATACCGTGTTTCTCAAAGAGCTTGACGGTGTGATTTCGAAATCGTGCATGTAGAGCATCGAGCTTACCTTCGGCCGCATAGTACGTACGGACTTCGTAGACTCGATTGTCTTTTTCCGCCGCACCGGCACTTGTCATGACAGCAACGGTCGAGACTAGGGCGAGGCCGACGAGTGCAAGGTGTTTTCTCATTCGCTGCAGCATGGATGGCTCCGATTGTTTCCAGGGGATGGAGAGAGTGAGTGAATTTTATTGGTCGTCTGCGCGCGATGAAAGCGTTCTGAGACGACCGCGATCAGTATACGAAGTTTGTTGAAACGCTCGGGCCGATATCAAAAACAAAAAGGACCGCGCAACTACTCGGAGTTGAACGGTCCCGGTTGTAAGTGTCGAAGTTGGATCCGAGAAGGATACATCGGACCTAACAAAAGGATCAGTCTTTCAGTTCGAATGTGAAGGTGTTCTCTTTGCCCTTGGTCACTTCAGCAGTGAGACCCGAGGTGTTGAAGTTGTTGTACTTCTTGGGCAGTAGGCTCTTCGGTGCCGGGGCGGCCGGAGCATTGGGATCGTAGGCCGGGTCATCTTGGCTGACAACTGTGGTCGTCGCGGCTTCCATCTTGGCAATCATTACCTTGTGAGCGCCGAGAATAGCACCGTCTGCAGGTGCGTAGGTAGCGAGGACTGCTTTGCCTTGAGCATCGGACTTTCCGTTGCTCGGGGGATTCGGCTGATTGTTAGGAACGAAAGTGACTGTTGCACCTTCAACCGGTTGTCCTTTGTAGGTGACTGTGACGGTGACCTTGGCGGTTTCAACCTGGCCTTCCGGCACGCCGCCGCATCCGCACAGCGCCAGAAGAACTACAGAACATGCGACCATGCGACTCATAGGGAGATCCTGGAGAGAGTTTGAATTAATGAAACAAAAAAGGGGCGATCTCCAGTTCGTGAAGATCGCCCCTATCGGATGTCAGTCTAGAGGACTAGTCGTTGGTGGAGATGTCACCACCGTCACAAGAACCGAGAGCACCCCAAGCACCGTACGGACTCGGACCAGTCAGTACAGGAGCTGCAGCCGTGTTGCCGCAGTCGATGCTGTTCGAAACGAATCGAACCGATCCATCGAAGAAGGTCACATTCACACCGCCGGTGTGATAGCTGCTCGCCGGGAGAATAGCTCCGGTCGAATCAGCATTCGTGTTGCCATCGACCGAGCAAGCGGGCTTGTTCGGGCCGAGGATGGTGTTGAAACCGATGCGCTCGGTTTGACCGTCTGTCCACAACGAACCGAACATGGTCTTCAACGCCGTTCCGCTGACGTAGTACTGACCGAGTTGAACCGTCAAGCAGGAGCTCGGGTTCACCGTCACATTGGTCATATTCAATGCTTGGAAGCGACGAATGTCGTGAGAGTTCGTTCCGGCGGTCGAGGTGCCTTGGGTGAACCATACACGCTCGCTCATCGCAACTGTGTTGCTGGTGCCGTCGAGCAGGCCGGCAAATGTCTTCTTGATGGAATAGCTTGAGAAGCCTGTACGAGTCACAAAGTTGTTGTCGTTGAACCGAGTTCCGCCGGCACCGGCTGAAGTGTTGCCGGGGTTGTCGCCCATCGAGAAGGCATAGTTGTTAGTGCCGTGAGCCGAGTTAGCAACCGGGTTGTCAGACGGGCACTGATAACCAGGAATGCTTACGGTCCAAGGATAGTAAGCCGGGCCGGTTCCCGGATACCAACCGGCAGGACCGCCGGGAGGAATTGCTCCGGCGCTGTCGGTTTCACCACCTTGAATACGGTTCCACAGTGCAGTTTGCTCTACGAACGGCAAAAGAACGACAAAGCCGCTGAGGCGGTTGAAGTTACCGCTGCGACGCGCTGCATCACCGGCACCTACCGATCCGCCGCGGCGGAACGGAACTGTCTTGTAGGCCGATTCATAATTGTGAATAGCCAAACCGAGTTGGTGCATGTTGTTCGAGCACTGCATGCGGCGTGCGGCTTCGCGTGCTTGCTGAACAGCCGGAAGGAGTAGTCCCACCAGAATACCGATAATTGCAATGACCACGAGCAGTTCGACGAGCGTAAAGCCGCGTCGCACGTTGCTCTTTCCATAATCAGAACGAACCATACCGAACTCCTCTACTAATAAGAAACGAACAGAATAGATCAATGTGCACAGGGGCTCCATAAACCCTGGTGCAGCAAACAAGATTCTCACATCATCGGGAAAAATGGTCACTTTGGAAAGTAGTTTTTGGGCCCAGAGTGATAATTATCTCGTGAAAAAAAGTGCAGATTAAGAAAAGTTTACGCGAAAGTCGGCCTCTAAATGGATGCCAAGGGAAGCCTATCTGCCCGCCAAAATAATAACCGCACCGACGAACATGATCGCCGCAGCAATCGTTCTAAGAACGATTCTTCCTTCGCCAAAGTACTGGTATCCCAGCAAAACACTAAGCAAACTCCCTATCTGGAAGACGGCCAGCGCGTACGCGACCGGCATGCGCTGGAATGTCAATATGGTTGCCCCTTGCATTACGAGTGTGAGCACAGCCGCCTTTACTACTTCAACCTGCCCGTGACTGGATCGGCCACTGTTCGAGTTATTCTTGCGTTCTTGTAAGGAAGCGGTCGGACTGGGGGGAGGCAGATTTCGGCTAGATAGCATCTTTTCCTCTCCCGCACGTGGCTCCGTTGACCCGCCGTCGTTGCTGATCGAAGACTCATTTTGCTGCCGCACAACCGGGTTGCTTCGTGCTCGCGATCGCGCTGCCAACACAGCGCATGGCAGCGAAATCATCCATGGCATGGCAAAGCCAAGGAGCGACCATGTGCCGAGCACCTGCCAGGACGAACCGAACTCAAAGGCTTGCTTTAGGACAACGGAGGCGGCGGCAGTGAGAACGACCGCGGCCAGGCGGTCGCGAACACCTCGCTTGCGCCAAATTTTCCAGGGTGAAGCACCATGGATCGGTTCATATGTCAAAAGGATGGAGCCGGTCAGGACGATCAGTGTCCCGACCAAACCCGTCCAACTCGGTGCTTGTCCGAAGAGAAACAATGCCAGTACGAGGGAGATCGCAGGTTTGATACTGTTGAGCGGTCCGTAAACCGAGAGATCCGTGTGCTGAAGCGAACGCAGTAGCAACCAATTTCCGGGAACTTCCAGCGCGCATGCGAGGAGCATCCAGATCCAGAAGAATCCGCCCGCGCTTAGGGCGCTGATCCATAAGGGTATGGTCATCAACATCATCCACGCCCAAGATTGGACAAGTAATCGTGCCGGCGAAGCGCGCGAATCGGACAATAACTGCTTCTGAAGAACATTCGACCAAGCTGCTGATCCGATACGTGCAGCGATCAGTAACAAGGTCATGGTTTCCACGATTATTCCGTTTGATGCGTCAATGGTACACTGGACGGCCGGGCAGAGGCCATGGCTTGGTCCCAAGCGGGTTGTGCTGTTGAAAATGAAGAGCACAGCGTTTGGCGTTCAGCATTATGGCTTTCGGTTTCGAACTTCTGTTCTCGCTACTGGTCAGAAGCTGTTCTTGCCAGCTTTTCGACACGACTATGCATCTTTTCCTTGCGCGGTGATTCCATCATGCTTTCCCATTCACTTTGTTCGATCGTTTGCCGAACATTCTCGCACCAACATGTTCTGCGGATGGCAAGCGTTTCGATGGTCGCGATCTGCCTTATGCATTTTGCCCCGGCAGTTCGTTCGGCTAGGGCTCAGTCTTCTCTTCCGGACTGTGTCGTTAAAGACGAGTTCATCTATCGGACCGCACCATTCCCCGAGTGCCATGCCGCGACGATCGTAGAGACTCGAGCCGGTACGCTCATTGCTTCCTGGTTCGGCGGAACGGAGGAGCGACATCCGGATGTGGGCATCTGGGTCAGCCGCTATGAAGACGGCGGATGGTCCAAGCCGGTGCAGGTTGCAGACGGTGTCCAGTCCGAGAAGCTTCGCTATCCGACTTGGAATCCGGTATTGTTCCAGCCGGAAGCGGGACCCCTGCGTCTCTTTTTCAAAGTCGGTCCGTCGCCGGATGCCTGGTGGGGTGAATCGTTAATTTCCAAAGATGACGGACGGTCATGGACGAATCGAATGAAGCTGGCAAACGGCGGAATCGGGCCGGTTAAGAACAAAGCAGTTCAATTGGCCGGCGGATCGATTCTCGCCCCCAGTAGCGATGAAGCTGACGGCTGGACGGTGCATGTCGAGATGAGCCGCGACAGAGGCGAGAGCTGGACAAAGATCGGCCCTCTCAACGATGGCAAGAAGATTCGTGCCATCCAGCCGACGATCTTGACGTTGAACGGCGATCAATTGGCGATGCTTTGCCGTGATGGTCGTCCGAACGGAGTCGTATGGAAATTCACGTCGAGCAATGCTGGGCTGACCTGGTCGGAAGCAAAAGAAACATCGTTGCCGAACCCGAACTCGGGTATCGATGCTGTTACGTTAAAAGATGGTCGTCACTTGTTGGTGTACAACCATACGGTACGTAGCGGACCACCGCCCAATGGCCGCCAACGACTCGGAGTCGCCGTATCCTCGGATGCAGAAAAATGGGACGCCGTCCTGACATTGGAAGAACAGAAGGGTGAGTATTCCTATCCTGCAGTGATTCAGACTCGGGACGGTTTGGTACACGTCCTTTACACCTGGAATCGAAAACGTATTCGGCATGTCGTGATGGACCCGGCCAAGCTGCAGGCTGTTCCTATAACGGAATCGAAGTGGCCGTCACAAGAAGTCGCGAGATTGCCGCAAGCAGCGGATTAATCCTTCGTTCGTTTCAAAATCACCCATCGACTCCGGATTCACCTGTGACGTATCCGACGTGCATGGATATCTGAGCCAGGACTTTGTCGATGTCATTCTGGTCGACACCATCGTCGGCTAGAGTTGCGAACAGGTGTTCACAGAACTTGGAAAAGTGGCGACGGTTGATTCCGTGACCATGATGAGCTGCGGCCAGAGAGCGCCCGGCGTATGCTTGAGGTCCGCCGAGTGCAGCGCTGAAAAACTCTCGCTGCATCGCTTTTAACTTATTCATCGGCGTATGCACGAAGAACGAACCGAGCTCGGGGTCGGAGAGGACACGACTGTAAAAGTCTTCCAGCAGTCGAGCGATACGGTCTTCGCCCCCCAGCTTTTCATACAACGAAATCTGGTCTGACATTGCTCACTGTCCTCGTTACGTTTTCTCGCGGCATCGGCTCTGCCGAATCCTGAAGTCACGGCAGTTATGGATACTCTCCGGCCTCGAGCGAGTTTATCAGAGTGCAGGCTGAGTGAAGAGATGGTCGCAGTCGACCGCGACAATCGGGCACACCAGAACTGGTGATTTGAGTCGAACGGGGCAACAAATGAGGCTTTGATCGGTTACTCTATTATCTTCCCCGGCACGAGCCGGCCGAGGGCTCGTTTCGACATTCATTCTCGACATTTCCATCGGGTCAAATTTATGCCGCGAAATAGCTTGTGGAATGCCTTGCGTCCGATAGCATCTTGGATGATCGGAGCCGCCGTCGTAAGTTCTTTTTCATTCCAATCAACAGCCGCCGATAACGGGTTGCTTAGCGCCAATGCAACGAACGAAGCGATCGCCGCTTATATCTCTTCTGACCTAACCTATCTCTCGTCGGACGAACTGGCCGGACGAGGAGTCGGCTCAGAAGGCATTACGAAAGCCGGTGAGTTCATCGCGACCCGTTTTGCCGACCTGGGATTGAAGACGGATGCTTTCGACGGCACGCCGTTCCAGAACTTCAGTATTCCGGGGCAGTTCAAAATCGGGGCTGCAGAGAAGAACTTTTTGACAGCAAGCAGTGAAAAACTCGGCGGGCAGTGGAAGCTCGAGATTGGACAAGACTTCAATTCGATGACCCTCGGTAGTAACGGTGCCTTCAGCGGAGAAGTCGCGTTCGCGGGGTATGGAATCAGTGCCGAAGACTTGCAATACGATGACTTTGCCGGCTGGGATGCCAAAGGCAAAGTTGTGATCGTTATTCGCAAAGAGCCGCAACAAAGCGATGCGAACAGTCGCTTCAACGGGACTCAAAATACACCTTATGCTTTCTTCGGGACAAAGGTGTTAAATGCTGCGCTCCACAATGCGGCGGCTTTGATCCTCGTTAACGATGCGGGGACTGTCGCAGCGGCTAAGGCTCTAGTTGAGAGAGAGCTGGAGGCAGCTGAGAAGGAAGTTTCCGAGCTGCAAAAGCAAAGCGAAGCGAACAGCAATGATGCGCAAATCGCAGCCAAGCTCAAAGGTGCCGTTGCGCAGCGCGATTCACTGAAACTCAAGCTCGATGCCGGGAAATTCGATACGTTGCTGACCGTGAACGAAGGTGGTTCCGTCGCAGGCAACAATCGCGTCCCGACGGTGTTTGCTTCGCGAGCCGCAGTAGACAAGTTATTGCAGGCCGGGCTCAGCAAGTCGCTCGAACAGCTTGAAAAAGAAATTGACAGTACCGGCAAACCGCAGAGTGCTATGCTCAGCGGAGTTTCCATCCAAGGTGAAACAGAAACGGTTCGATCGAAGACGCCGGTGCGAAACGTCATCGGTGTCCTTCCCGGTAGCGGATCACTGGCAGAAGAGTTCGTCGTTGTAGGGGCCCATTACGATCACGTCGGTATGGGCGGCATGGGCTCGCTCGCACCCGGAACGATCGCTGTTCATAACGGCGCGGATGACAATGGTTCAGGGACGACGACGATGATGGAAATTGCTCGCCAATGTGCTTCTCGCAAGTCGGAGAATCGTCGGACATTGATCTTCATGGCATTCAGCGCCGAAGAATCCGGTCTACTGGGAAGCGTTCACTACGTCAACAATCCGCGCTGGCCGCTTGAGAAAACTGTGGCGATGGTGAACCTCGATATGGTTGGACGATTGTTCAACAATGAACTGACTGTGTACGGCACGGGGACGGCCAAGTCCTTCGATGCTCAGATTGATCGCTTGGGATCGGCGCATAGATTCAAGGTCGTCAAAGTTCCCCAGGGGCGCGGAGCGAGTGACCATCAGAGTTTTTATGACAAGGACATTCCCGTCTTCCATTTCTTCACCGGTTTGCATAACGAATACCATAGACCGAGCGACGACTTTCCGCTCATCAACGTCGAGGGAATGGTTCGCATCAGCCGGCTGGCCTCCGAATTGGTAGGTGAACTGGCCGAAGCGTCGGAGAAGCCCGAGCTGGTGAAGATTCAAGGTTCGGCAGCGCCTCGAACCCAAGCTGCCGCAAGACCGACACGTGCTTTGTTGGGTGTGCGATTGCCTGCGGATCAGAATGCACTGTCGACCATCGAAGCAGTCACGACTGGAGGCGTCGCCGACAAAGCCGGAATCAAATCGGGTGACCAAGTGGTCTCGATTAATGAAACGAAAGTCGCTTCCGCCGGTGAACTTCGATCGGCATTGGCTAAGCTGAAAACCGACAGTAAGGTCAAGGTCGTGCTCAAACGAGGCGAAGAGGAAGTGACTTTGGAGATCAACCTAAGCGAATGAACAGCGAGTTCGCCTCGAAGTGTGCGTCCGCAGTTCGGTGGCTCAGCCACAGTGGTGTCGATCGCGGCCTCCATCAAGTCTTTCCCGACGCGTCGAGACAATTAAGCCTACTGGAAGCCGCGGCATCGGAGGATGTCGCGGGTTCTTCTGTTGATCATCAGGCGGGCAAGAGTCTGCATGCGCGGTTGTCGGTGCTCACGGAGTCGCTCACTCGGATTGAACTGATCGGCAATTGTCCGATAGTAGGTATCGCCGGACTATTGAACTCAGGTAAGAGTTCCTTGGTGGCCACTTATCTCAGTGCTGCCGGACGCAATCGCGTTTTGCGAGGTACCGCCAATGATCAAGGTACGCACCGCTTTGTATTGTGGTTACCAAGTGCTTGGTGGTCAGAACCTTCCTTGCTGGACAATCTGCAGCAGCATCTGATAGCGATTTTCGGTTGTCAGCCTGAGATGCTCGCCGGCGATCCCGCCGAGGCATTCAGGCAATACAACGGTGAAGTGCTCGATCGATCGCTGGTGGGAACAGGTGTCCATGGTTACAGCCCTGAAGCGGCTGCGATGCCGAGCGGTTTTGATCCGCTACGAGTTCCACTATTGGCACACGATCCGGAACTGGACAAGCTCGGCTTAGGACTGTTGGACTGCCCTGATATTCAAACTGCCTTTTGGAATGCAGCTACCATCGGCACATCGGCAGGTGTTGAGGTGGATGCGGAGGAGCTGCAGCAACAACGTCGCGATCAACTTTCCCGCGTCGGACGGTTGTGCAGCGCGTTCTTGGTGGTGACCAAGTTCGGCAGCCTCGGTGAGCAGCGCTTGGAAGACATTTTCGTAACGCTGCGTGAAACGATGCCGGGCGTACCTCGCGTTCTGGCGGTCAACAAAGTGAAAGCCCGCTATTCACCGCAAGTCGTGATGGCCGAGACTCAATCGATCGTGCACAAGTTCGGAATCAGCGACGTGTACATCGCGTACGATTTTCGCAGTCATTGGGCTGATCGCCGAGTGCCTCCGTCGCCGGCAACATTGATCATGGAGCAGGAAGACCCTCTTCCTATTTTCTTCCAACCGAGCGAAGAAGAGCCATCAACTTCGTCATCGAATCACATCAACGAGAGTGGCGACGGCAGTGCACCGCCAAGCGCCGAACGCTATTTGCATCACTTGGGCGGACTGCTTCGTCCGAGTTCGCTGGTCGTGGACAGTCGCCGTAGTATTGCAACGCAGCTCAGTCGAACGACGGCGGAGGTATTCGCTTGGTTGGAGCAACTCCGGAGAAAGCGAATCACTCAAGTACAGCACGCCTGGGCCGCGTTGGCAGAAGCTTGTTTCGAGTTCATGGCCGAGCGAGATTCGTCCGGTGGAGTCGAATCGCTGCGCTTGCAGACTTCTCCCGCGATCATCGCCCAGATGTCTGACAGCCTGTGTCGTTCCGCTCCATGGCCGATGAAACTGGGGCTGACCATCGACCGATCTGTGCGACAACTTCAATCGTCGATCGTCGCGAGTGCCGGTAAGTTGAGCTGGTTGCGCTCGGCCGGAGCAGGCGTGTCGAACTTCATCGGAAGTTTTCGACAAGGTGAAGCGGGTCGCATCGTGAATGCGGAAAAGTTTGCAGCTCAGTTGCGGCGCAGCGATCGATTCGGCGCATTCGAATGCGTATCGCGAGAAACTGTGCTGCGCGGTTGTGAAGCAGCACTCAGTCGCTTCAAATCCGAGGACACTGTGCGATTGGATGCCGAAACGCTCGATCGCTGGAGTGCGGAAACATGGAAGCAGATGCCGATGCGTCGCAAACTGTTCGTCGGTACCGCGCCGCTGGCGCCGATATTCGGTCCGCTGCTGGCTGTGACTTTGTTGCCGCTCGATTTCGGTAGTACGGCTGTACTCGTGTTTGCCTCGACGAAAGAGTTGTTGGCGGCCGCAGGAATTGCAGCGTTAGCAACACCGCTGGTCGGCGGGAGACAGGCGATGGAGATTGCCGAGCAAGAGGCGGCGATCTCGCAACTGAGCGAACTGTTCGCCATTCTTTGTGATGCGCTCGGACTTCCGAGACCTTCGGCGGAACAATTGCCGGTTGTGCAAATCAGCGGTCAAGCGCGAAAGCTCAAGGACTGTAACCTGGCCTCGAAAACGAATATCGATTCTCCGACGATGAGAATGTGGATGCTGCCGATGCATTTTGAAGAACGCTTGACTGTGGAGTTAGCGGCGCTTCAAAACGCGATTGATGCGGGACGTGAATGATGAGTCGATTACAACAACCGTTGGCGGTACGAATTGCTGAGGCGACGGAGACTGTCTTCGGAGAGTCGCCGACGGCTAAAGCGATTTTGGCAGCGTGCCTTCGCTTTGATCTAGATGCATCGAATATCCATCGCAGCCGCGGGATCGACGGGTTGTTGATCGCAATCGTCGGCGCGAAAGGTCAAGGCAAGACTTGGGTTTCACGCCAACTTGTCTTCGATGACTCAGTCAAGCGATTGCTGCGCAGCGGCGATCTCAATGACGATGCGACAACGCGATTGGTTTGGATCGGTCCAAGTCGTCCGGAGGACCTGGATGACCGCAATGAAACCTATCATCATTGCGATGCGAGTCGCATGTTTGAACTGACGCGGCCCTACACGCTGCTCGATACGCCCGGTTCGACAGATGTCCATCCTCAAGCCGCTCAAATTGCAGCCGAAGCGTTATCGTTGGCACCGATCAAGTTGCTGGTCGTAGCGCGAGATCAGATTCGATCCGCGGCGAGTTTGAGCATTGCTCAGCGCATCGACGGTTCCGATTGCATTCCGATCATCAGTTCCGTGGAGCCGGAGGAAATGGACAGTCGCAGTACGGCCGGTGAGCAACTTCAGCGCGATCTGCACAGTTTGCGAACTCAGATTGCGGCTGCAGCACCGCGTGTTCGATTGGCAGCTGAAGTGCTTGTTCCCGACTTCGAGATTAGTGGTGACGAAGAAACGTCGGCAGCGGTACTTCGCGGCGAGTTGGCTCTGCGTATGTCGGAGATGAAGCTCGATGAATGGGCTGCTGCATCCTCGCGCGAGGGTCGATTGAGCGCTGCGGAAACTCGGCTGCGAAAAACCGTTTCGAAGTTATTAGCGGACGACGCACCGCAATTGGCGGCTGCAGTAGATCGGCTGAACATGGAGACCGAGCAATTGCCTCAGCGTGTGCTGTCTTCACTGCTGGGTAGCGCTAAGGTGCTCGAAACCGGTATCCGTATGCGTTTGCGGACGCAATTCGTCGCCGATACATCGCTGATCTGGTTTCCCTATCGGACGTTGATGTCGGTACTGAATCTCACTCAAGGTGCGTGGGATCGTGTGGTGCTTGCTTTATCGGGCAGCGTCCCGAGTTTGTTCGGTGCGCTCGCAACATGGGCTCGCAATGCCAAACAAAATCGAGAGTTCTCGCACGAAGTGCAAGAAGGAATCCGCGAACGGATGAATCGCCAAGTCGAAGAGCGTCTGAAGCCGTTATGTGATCAATTTCATCACGCCGTTCTGCGATTGCAAAGTCGCGATGCGTCTGCGTCTCAGTTGAAGTCGAGCGGCGGTTCAATCAGTTTGTCTGGTATGGAAGAGCTGCAGCATCGATCGCGAGGGCTTTTTGAAGCGGCCGTAGCTGATCATGCGGCACCTCGCTGGATGCCGCAATTGTTCGGACTGTTCGGCGTCGTGTTGTTTTGGAGTTTCATGGCCGGTCCGATCGTGGCCGTTTATCGCCAGTACTTCTCTGCATCGTACGAAGCTCTCACGTTTAACGGATCGTCCGCCGATGCATTTCCGCATCCTGCGCCGAGTCTGATATTCACGAGCATCATTTTGTCGCTGCTGCCGCTAGTCATGTACGCAATGTTGGTGTTGACTCTCTTTCTTCCTCGGCGAAGAGTCGAACGCATAGCGTCGGAGGTGCTCAGCGAACATGAGAAAATCATTGAAGAGCTGCAAACCAAGCGAATCATTCAGTTCCAGTTCGAAGACCGCCTGCTGCAGCAAGCTGAATTCTTGCTCAATCTTTCAAAGTCGCTTCCCCGAACATGACGACTCTTGCATCCAAGTTGACAGGTGATGAGCCTGCTGCCATCGCCGTGATCGGTCTCAGCGGTGAACACGCACCGGAGATTGTGTCGCGCTTGTTCGCTGACGGAAAACCACCTGCCGTCGGAAGGTTACGATTCGGAATGTGGCGTTCGTTAGATAAAGATGCTGACGCTGAACACATTGTGTTGTGTCGAGTCGCCGAGGAGGATTTCGAACTCAACTGCCATGGTGGACCGGCCATCTGCAGGCGAATACTGAGCGATCTGGAGCAGTGCGGTTGCAAGTTGGTTCATCGCGATGAGTGGCCGGCTGAATCCGCAGATCCGATCCTGGCTTCGCTCGAAATTGAACTCAGTCGAGCCGTGACCTTGGGTGCCGCTCGTTTCTTGATGATGCAGTACGACGGCCGATTGCGACTTGAACTGCTCACGATTCTTGCACTTGTAGAACAAGGCAATTTGCTTTCTGCGATCGATCGACTGGAGAAACTGGGCCTACGAGGTCGGCAGTTACAAGCGGCGCTGCGGCCTCCTCGACTGATCATGGCCGGACCGCCGAACGTCGGTAAGAGCAGCTTGACGAATGCGTTGTTCGGAGATCGCCGCGTTTTAGTGCATCATGAAGCGGGCACTACTCGCGATGCCGTCGAAGTACCAATTGTAGTTGACGGTTGGCCTTTGATGCTCGTCGATACAGCAGGTGTGCGAGAGGCCCAGGAACTAGTCGAAGTTCTCGGCGTTGAAAAGGCGCTGGCTCATTGGCAATCTGCCGACTTGGCACTGTTGATTGTCGATCAGTCGCAGGGCTGGACGAGTGTACATGACGAGCTAATGCAATTGCGTACTCTCCCGGTGATCTTGGTTTGGAACAAGTGTGATCTGTTCGACTTGTCGGCCGCGGATCCGCTTCCTGTGATTTCGGACCCAGCGAGATTCTCGAGAGTTGTATCCGCTTCTGCGATTGGAGCTCCAGGTATCGACGGAGTTCTAGCGGCTATTGCAGAGAAGATCCATGCCATGTTACCGGATGCGACGCTGCCCCTTCCCATCAATGAGATTCAATGCGGTTTAGTCGATGCCGCGCGTCGGGCGTTAAACGAGCATCAAGGAGCTCTTGCCGTCAAACTGTTGAAATCGTTGATGGGTGCCTAGCCTGTTCGTTTTCGCTACAATCGGAGCCACTCGAAACAATCCCCATGTTTTTCTGACGAGTACTTCCATGTCGATAACTCTCCGACCGCCTCGTGTTTCCTCCGTACTGCCTGATCTCAGCAAGCCGCTGGGGGCTGATTCGCAAGTGATCCAAGCCGCAGGCGGATCATTTCGTATCGACCGCGTTTTGCTCGAAGGGGGAAGACGAACGAATGTCGAACTGCTGGTGGTGGATACCGGCAATGTTCGTGCGGCAATTATTCCGACGCGAGGACTCGGATTGTGGCGAGCCAACATCGACGGTGTCGAATGTGGTTGGAAGTCGCCTGTCGACGGTCCGATCCATCCGCAATGGGTTGCTGTTCCCGAATCGAGCGGACTGGGATGGTTGGACGGTTTCGATGAGTTGATGGTGCGCTGTGGGCTGCGCAGTTTCGGAGCACCTGACTTTGATCCGAAGTCGAATCGTCTCGCATTTCCGTTGCACGGTCGGATCGCCAATCTTCCCACTTCAAAGCTAACCGTCGAAGTCGATGCGGCTCATTCTCTGTTGCATGTCAGCGGCACAGTCTGCGAGAGCCGATTCCTTCAATACAACGTGCGACTGACGGCGAAGTACACATTCGCTCTCGGATCGTCGGTCATCAGCATGCATGATACGGTAACGAATGATAGTGACACGCCAACGACAGTTCAGATGCTGTACCACGTCAACATCGGGCGACCGCTGTTGGGCAAAGGGAGCAAAATGTACTTGGGCGCGTCGCGCATCGTAGCTCGAGATGCTCACGCGGCCGATGACGTGAAGAGTTGGGCTGAGTATCCGGACGCCAAAGCAGGCTATGTCGAACAGGTTTATTTCTCCGCATCGGCACCCAAGGCAGATCATTGGGCCTCTTCACTGCTCACTTCGCCGGCCGGTGACAAAGGCTTTGCCGTTCACTATGACACTCGCACGCTCCCGTTTTTCACACAGTGGAAGAATACCGTCGGTGATAACGACGGTTATGTAACAGGGCTGGAACCTGGAACAGGATTCCCGAATCCTCGTTCATTCGAAGAGAAGCAAGGACGCGTCGTCACGCTCGATGCAGGGAAGTCGGTGGAATTCCAAGTCAAGTTGGAAGCCTTGTCGACTCAAGCCAAAGTCTCCGCGCTGGCCGCTGCTCTACAAGCTCAACAAGGAACGGCTGTGGAAACGGTAGGCTTTGACGAGAACTGGTGTACTCCGCGCGGCTAACGTAACTGTTTGAGGCTCGCGGCAAAACCGGCGGTAGAGCAACGTATGGCGCAATCGACTGGTCGACATCGACTGACGGTCCTCTTGGTAATATGCGCCGTCGTGCGGCTGTTCGTCGGATGCATCGGACTCGATAGCCTGCGTGAAGATCGCGATGATTACGGTCGATTGGCCGTGACGTTTGCTGCCACTGGGACATTTGGGTATCCGGAAGCGGGCGGACTAATGCACCCGACTGCATATCGTCCGATTCTGTATCCTTGGATTCTCAGTTGGTTCGCCGGCCGAGATGGGTTATTTCTGCCGGCAGTGATGCTGTGTCATGTGATCCTTGCTCTGGTCACGATAGCCGGCGTGGATCGAATCGCGCAACGGCATCTCGGTCGCTGGTCATGGATGCCTGCGGTTGCCGTTGCACTTGATCCGATACTCTTGCGGCATCAACAATTGGTCATGACCGAAACATTGGCCGCTGCGCTGGCAGTGGTCGTCTGGGAATTGACTGAGGATGCCTTGAAGGCATCCGGTAATACTATCACCTCACGTCGCCGCACGGCCCTACGATACTTCGTCGTTGGTTTGGTCTTGGGTGTATCAGCATTGGCTCGCCCCACTGCCCTGCCCTGGGCTCTCTTGATCATGCTGCTTGCGATGATGCGCACGATCGAATGGCCGCAAAAGTTGACCAATGCAAGTGCCGTGTTGCTGGGAATAAGTTGCCTGCTGTTGCCTTGGGGTGTACGCAACGCGCAGCAGGTCGATCGCTTTACCGTTACGACCACCCATGGCGGCTACACTCTTTTGCTCGCCAACAATCCCTCGATATACGATCATTTCCGCGAGCAAGGTTTTTCGCGAGCCTGGGACGCAGAGAGTTTTCATCAACATTGGGCGGATCGCCG
This sequence comes from Pirellulales bacterium, assembly GCA_046349815.1. Lineage (GTDB taxonomy): Bacteria > Planctomycetota > Planctomycetia > Pirellulales > Pirellulaceae > Aureliella. The sequence continues at coordinate 37,544 of JAXMBQ010000024.1, forward strand.
AAGCGGAGATCCACGCGACCCGAAGTTCTGGAAGAGTGAATTATCCGAACCGAACGGTGCTCCGCAGATCGATGAACTGGCAGACGATCAATTGGCCGGCGAGGCTGCTATGGCAACGATCAATCGGGAGCCTTGGATGTTTCTGGAAAGCTGCGTGATACGTATTAGTTGGCTGTGGGCCGTGGCACCGGAACCACTGACATCAAACGATGCAGAAGAATCGCAGCGATCCAAGGCCGTGCGGTGGTCGATCGGGATCTGGTATTCGCTTTGGTTCATCGCTGCGACGGTCGGACTACTTCGTATGTTACGTCGCAGAGCATTGCAACAATGGACCGTGCCCTTGGCTCTCGTTCTATCGCTCACGGCTGTGCATGCCGTTTACTGGAGCAACATGCGGATGCGAGCTCCGCTAATGCCGGTCGTTTATGTGATCGGAAGCTACGGGATACTCAGTTCCGTCTCACGCCGACGAGCCGGCCGTGAGCTCGATGCATCTCAGCCGGCAAATGCTGTTGTTTGAGCATGCAACCAATCTAGCACCACTCGAAAGAACTCGTTTCTGCCGATATCTCGATGTGTATCGTGCAGCAGGTCAGGAAAGAACACCGACGAGCAGTTTTCGGAAGCTTTGGCAGCGAGTTCTTGAGAGGCTTTGGCATCTGTGATCTGATCTTTCAGACCATGCAAAAGCAACGTCGGGATCGTTAAGCGTTCGGGATGCTCGAGCACCCACAGTCCGCTGTCGATCAGGGCGGCACCGAGTCGCAATGAAATAAATCGATGGACCAGTTCATCGCGTGCATAGGCGGCGGTCTGCGCGGTGTCGCGTGAGAGATACTCCTTCTTGACCGGTGCCTTCAAGCGATAGTTCGGCATCAGCTTCATTAAGAATCTGGCCGTTGCCAGATACGCGTCGCTCATCGGCTTGACGGCTCGCAGCATCGGAGACGAAGCGATCGCACCGGCCGGAATCGTCGCGCGCCGCATGATCGCGTTCAATACCAAGTTGCCTCCCATGCTGTGACCGAATAGAAACACCGGTCTCGCAATCTTTGGCGACTCAGAACGCAGCTCATGCAAGTGGATCGGTTTACATGTACGCGCCGGCGATCGGAGCGATTCGTCTGTCGGTAGGCGACCGGCAAAGCGAACGAGCGTGTCGACGTCAGTCAGCAAGTCCTCGTAAGAATGAATACAGCCGAATCGACCCGGTGAGTGACCATGTCCGATCAGATCCATCGCTGTCACAGCAAAACCGCAGGCGGTAAATCGGGAAGCGAACTCGATGTAGCGACCGGTATGTTCGCCGAGTCCTGGAACAATAGCTATTTCCAATTGTGCGTCCGGGCCATCCGGCAGCCAGCGCCTGCAAGCTCGCGGTTCCCCGTCTTCACGGTAGATCCAAAAGCACTGGCCGGGATCGAAGTCGCCTGTGTTTACATCCATGTTCTGTGATCGTTTTAACGCAGTTCAAAGGTGGCTGTCATCGGGTAGTGATCGCTGACGTCCAGTTCCGTCAGAGGCATTGTCAAACGCTTGTCCCAATGTTCTTGGCCGTCAGGTCCTGCACCTCGAATATTCCATGCCGGATGAATCTCAAGTGACTTGAATACCCAGTCCTTACCGTTCGGATCATCTACGATCATCGATTGCGAGACTACGATACGATCGAACTGTTTGTCAAGAATCATGTGCGTACGGCGCTTGTCGACTGCGGCAAACTGCAACAAGTCGACCATTTTCGGTCCCTCTTCGGTTGTGCCGACGAGCAGTTCTTTCATTTCACCGGCGACTTCCCCAACCGGATGTTCCGAGTTTAAATCACCGAGCACGACGACATCACGACCGTCTTTCAATGTTCGTTCCAACCAATGTCGAGTCAACTTGCCCTGCTTCGTTCGCTCGGTTTCGCTTTCTGACGTAGCGCGGTAGTGAACATTGACGAGAGTGAGGGGCGAGCTCACATCGCGCCATCGGAATTCAGCGAACAGATGCTTCGAGACATTGTAGAACTGTCCGCTGTCGAACATCGTCTTGGATTGTTCATGCCGGCTGTAATGCGCTAATCCGGTCCTCTGCAGAATACCGACGTCCTGTTCCGTGAACGTGTCAGTTCCCTGGATGAAGGCATATCGATACGAGAGGTTGTGTTTTCCTATGAGCACTTTGGCGATGTCGGCCAAGGTGCGGTCGCCTTCTATTTCCTGCAGCGCAACGATGGTTGCGCCGCTATTTGCTACCGCAGCCGCGACCGCATCGACTTTCCATGTCCAGTAGTCCTGCGATGGCGCTGATTGCTGCTTGGAAAGGTCGCTGCGGTTATCTTGCGTCTCATGGTCGAACATCCACTCTACGTTCCAAGTAAGGATCGTGAGCTTCGCAGGCGCCGCATCCCAATCGGCCGAGTCCGCCGAAACCGTCGGGGGCTGTGCCATCATCGACGTGCTGAACAGCAAGTTAGAGAGTACGCAGCAGACGATGGCTGCTGTATGGCCGAGCACAATTGTTTGCTTGATCACTTGAAGCTGGTCTCGAAAAGCCATTCAACTGGAAATCGATCGAGCTCGGGCGAAGTTCGATCCGAACGACGCCGGACATTCTGGTCGCGGGTCGGTTGAGTTACCAGTGCAGACAAGAGAAAACTTGGCGAAGTTAAGCCGGCTGAGACAACCCTTCCCATCGGGAAAGGGTTATGTGCATCGAGAAAACAGATTGCCAGCTACGGTTCATCAGCGCATCAGGCATGTGCGCGGCGAAGTCCGATCTCAGGTGCTGACTCGGTACTCGGTGCTCCGTAGCCACGGCGAATGCCGAGCGCCACAAGGAACCTGCGTCGTATGGTTCGGAAGGGAACGGCAATCTTGCGATGCAGACAGATCCACTTCGGACGACACATGGCCGGCTCGCCGGATTTCACCATTCCATGTTGAGCGCGATGTTTGTAGGCATGGTATCGATCACAGTCAGTAAGTATCCGTAACAGGAAATCAAGACATCGCAGATCAGGTGCACGGAAGCTGATCTGAAAGTCGATCAAATGGGGCGCTCCGTCCTCGCCGACGATGACATTTTCCTGCTTGTGGAGATCGATGTACGCGATGCGTCGGCGATGCATCTCTTGCAGCATTAAGTCGAAGCGGTCGAAGAAGTCGGGCGACACGCAGCTCGATATAGAGAGTGGTTTTCCTTCCACGAAGTCGTGCGCGGTAACGTTAGGTAATGAGCGTCCGTCAGCGGTCACTGTCTCGTAGACCTTGGGAATGCCCGGCAGGTCTGACAGCGCTTTGAGAAAGTTTTTTTCGCGACGAGCCAGAAGCCGACCTAACCAGCGCATCGGAATCGGCCCGATCGATTGGCAGCGATTGAATTTGCAAACCACTTGCCCCGATTCAGAAGCATAAAGTGCGGTCGCTGCCCACGAATCGTGTTTGTAAGTTTCACGATGACGGTAGGTCACCCCAGCAATGACCACCTCTTGAGGAGGATCATGCGGCCCGAGTGCACGAAAGGTTTTTGGACGAGGGCGTCCGGTTTCCATTGCGTCTCGATTATCTTTTGCCATTGTCATTGCTGGTTCATAGGGAAGTCGAACAGTTGCTCGGCAGCTTGACTTATCGTTGTGATCGTCACAGCTTTCCTCTGACTGAAGTTAAAAATTTGCTATCAGCCGGAAAATAACTGAAGATCTTGCCTAGCCGGCCACGCTCAGACTTCCTGCCGACCGCATGGCGAATATCAATGTGACCGCATCGCGCTCAAACGTCGTTGATCCTTTGGCGAGAACGAAGCTGTGAACGAAACAGAATTGGTTCCTAATAATGTTTCGCACGATGGGCACGTTTCTGAGAAAGCCGAATCACGTATTGAAAAGCCGGTCGGATTGAAGAGCTGGACTCATTGCGGGATGCATGTGGTTGGCTGGCTGCTCGTCGTTTGCTTTTTCCTGCCGACAGCGCGAGGTTGCAACGGGAAACTCATCTATCCAGTCGAGGCGGTGACGGAGATTGATACAGCACGAGTTCAATCGATCTTGACGGCTGTTGTTTGGGTCGGTTCATACTGGAATCATGCGTTAGCAGCGTGCGTCATCACTGCGTGCATCGTTTTAGGATCCAAGTCATTGCTGCGAAGGCTGACGATTCTCCAGTTTGCAGCGGGGATGTTGATTGCCGCAGCAATACTCTTGATCATCCTGTTCTCGGATGATTCGGTAAGGTCGAAGATTCGCGGCATTCTCTCCGCATTGCCGCTGACTGTTTTTCCTGCTGTTTGGATCGGAGTAGCTTGGCGACAACGCGAATTCGAACGAATGTGGGGACGCATGCAGTTCACGTGGAGCATAGCGCTTTAGGTGAGTGTAAATGTCCAATGCGTTTTCTTCCGCATGTCCTGGTCGGCTACTGCTGGTTGCCGTAGCCTGGGCGTCGCGTGTTCTTCATCGAAGCCTGAAAGCGCCGCATGGATCACGATTGGTTTGACGGCAATCAACCGGTGCGTCGCTTTCAGCTCTCTTCGGACGCGCAGGCCATTCTTGTGGCTGACGTTCGACCACTGGTGTTCGGATACCATCAGGCCATCGAGTCACCATCGACTTTTCTTGCCTTGACTTAGGCTTCGCGTCGAGCTGACTTACCAGGCTGCTTCTCGGTGCATGGCGAGTTTGTTGGTTTCTTCTCTTGATTTCAGAGGGTGAAGTGGGCGAATCGTGGAGCAGCGAGCGCTGCTGGAGCGGATCTATCGGGATGAATCGCGGCGGTTCTGGCAACATTGATTCGATTGCTGGGTGATTTCGATTCGGCTGAAGAGGCGATGCATGACGCATTCGCTTCTGCTGCGGCTCAATGGCCTCGATGATGGTGTACCTGGATAACGCGCGCGCATGGTTGGTATCAGCCGGGAGATTCAAGGCGATCGATCGGAGATCCGCAAGTCGTTCAGGCTGGCACGATTCACTGGCGTTACCGCACAGCGGGTCGAAGAATCAGTTCATCCATTGACGGAAACGATGAAGAACAGTGTGGAGGACGATCAACTGCGGTTGATTTTCACGTGCCGCCATCCGGCATTGGCCCTGGAGGCTCAGTTGGCACTCACTTTGCGAGAAGTATGCATCGGTGCGACGGAAGAAATCGCGACTCGCGCTTCTCAGCGTTCGCAAGGCAGTGGCTCAGCGGATCGTACGGGCCAAAGCCAAGATCCGAGACGCAGGATTCCCTACGTCACCTCCGTGGACGAATTCGCCGGAACGGTTGGCCACTGTTTTGCGAGTCATGTACTATGTTCAGCGAAGGCTACTCGCCTGCAAGGCGATTCAGTAACCAGAGTCGATCTGACAGCAGAGGCCGTTCGGTTGGCTCGGCTACTGATGGGCGTTGATGCCTGATCCCGGAAGTGGCCGGACTTCTTGCTTTAATGCTGTTACAAAACTCACGTCGATGCGCTATGACTTCCGACGGTGATTTGATCTTACTTGAAGACCAAGATCGATCGCTCTGGAACCGAGACGAGATATTGGAAGGAGCGGACCTCGCGACGTTCGTTGAACTCCGGTAGGTTCGGTCCATATACACTGCAAGCCGCAATTGCCGGTGTGTACGCCGAAGCCAAGACTTCGAAACGAAACAGACTGGCACCGCATCGTGTCGTTTTATAACGCCTTGATGGAACTGAACCGTCACCGGTCGCTCTTGATTTGAATTCGCCGTGGCTGTGGCCATGTCCGGAGACATCGAATCCGGATTGAAGATCGTTGACAGTTGTCTTGATGCAGGCAGGCTGGACGAATATCCCCAAGGGCATGCGGCTCGGTTTTCGATTTATGTCGTCGGCTGGGCCGCAGTAAGGACGCTCGCAAGTTACCGTTCGGTTTCTACTCGGCAAACGCAGCAGCGTTTCCGTGCAAGCGATTGGCGGAACTCGGTCTGCGGAGTGAATACATGACCGAGCAACTACGGTTGTCGAGCGTATCCAGACTTATTTCTTCGGCTGCCTTGGAAAGCGCGACGAGCGAAGAAGGCATCGAGAACCTTCAGGCCGGAGAGGTTCTCGGGAGTCGGAGCTGCTGAGTCGGCCTGTTGTTCCAGCGCTTGCCACGCTTGATAGTAACTCGCCTCTTGAGCCGGGCTTAGTTTCCGAATTCATGCAGTCACAGCATCCTTGGACGGAGCCAATGGCGAGATGGTGCATACGACGATCGGAAGCGATAGTACCGGCGAATCGGGTTTTAGGCTTGCATCGGTAACCGTTTCGGTCTCGGCAGGCTTCGGTGGAGGAGTGCCGGTCTTCATCGAGTCGGGTCTAGCTCTGTCTTCGCCTGCGATCTTCTGTTGCAGCGACTTGGCGATCTCTTTGTGTCTTTGTCGATCACTGCGATAAATATCTTGCTGACCTGATCGCCGTGTCATTCGGTCGGCCGTCTGACTCAGCGGGGACTTTGTGTTGCAATTGTATCCGGATTTGAATCGGTGTCAGTTGCGGCTGCTGTTGCGTCTTTCGGCTCTGCCTTGCTTTCTGTGGGTTGCGATCGAAGTTGCAGTGCGGTGTGTATTTCAAGGTGCGTCCGCGATGTGGTCATGTCGACCTCCAACTGTCCGCGTTCGACCTGGAGAGGCTGATCGCATCGAGGCTAGTGCTTCGACCGGTCCCGCCAACCATCGCAGTCGATCGCCTTGGGCAAGCGAGCCAGCCTTCGTTTGTTCGGCTTCTTTCGTTTCAAAGTCCGGACTGGGTTGAATACGAAGCAGGACGATTCGTCGGAACGGCAGTTGGCTCAAATGCTTTTCGCGCTCCCCAGCAGGTTGTTTTTCGAGCTCGTCAGAAGCACGATGTGCAATGAGGTCGATCCATTCTACTGCCGAGACGATCCCTTCGTTGTCGGCATATCCTCCGTCGCCGATCGCCGTGTCGCCGATCAAGCCGCTGGTCGTCGGGCGATCCGGAGAGGTGAAGGGTGAAACATACGGGAATGTTGCCGAAGCTCGGGCTGCAGTCGCAACACTAAAATCATACGCCCTGGCATCGATCAGTTCGCGATAGTCATACGGTCGTCCCAATCGACCTTGCATCGATGGTCGGTCCGGCACCGGCAGGGAACTGAATAGAACACGTCGACCCGAGACGGCATCAGTCGCGTTGAGGATCACGATCGGACGATCTCCTTCAAGCGCTTCTTTGCCCCATTCGGCAAGTGTCGGAACAGTGGAACGTGACGATCCGCTGATCAGCTTTTTGCTCCAAAACTCTTCGAGCCGTTCGCCTCGGTCTTTGCCGGGGATGTAGAACGGATAAAGCGCTGAAGGAAGGTCATGAAAAGCTACACCGTTGCCGATTGATTCGAGCGCTGAAGCGGCCGACGATTTCGCAGGCATCGAAGGTGTGCTTGCGTACGGATTCGACTTTGCTCCGTTCGTCGTTAAAGGGTAGGTCTCATTCACATAAAAGATCGAACCCACACTTCCCCCCGATACGCCGCTGATGAGACAAACGGAGTCGGCAAACCTCGCATAGCGAGTGTGCAGTTGTTGCATGACCAACGACGACCAAACGGCCGCGTGGATTCCGCCGCCGGGACAGGTGACAACGACTAGCGTTCTGCCGTGTTCAGCTTCAGTGGGCTGAACAGAGGTACGGTTCATCCGCTTGAGCACGGCATTCCAATGTTGATCATCGGCCGGATCTTCTTTGGGGTCCATCGGAACGACAGACGCGCCGGCTGACCCCGATCGGCGCGGTTGGGAACTGGGCGTATCTGTTGTAGATGATGCAACCGTTCGAATCTGAGTCGGCAAGTGGCCGGTTCGATGACTGAGTGCCCGCGAAAAGACGACGAGCAGGATTAGCAGGGCGGTGATGGGTACTCGGGTCGAATCAAGTTTGGCGGACAGACCCGAGAAAATGATCGAAGCGATCCACAGCACTATGACTACATACGCAGGTACGCTCCATAGGCCGCTGACCGAGTTATTCATGTAAGGCAGTACCGTTACATACAGGAGCAGGACCAAGACCAAGTAAACGGTCATCTCGGCATCGAAGTGTCTACGTATGTGACTTTCCAAGGATAGAAGACCTTTCTGCCGTCGATCTTCGAACGGAAAGAAGTTTCCATTCCCTTTCTCGTGTCCGAAAAGCGAGCCGATCACGAAGCCGAGGAGCATGATGATCAGAAACGACAAGGCGACACCGAGAAGCACAATGAGAGCCGCGATTACGGTCAGCGCAATCGGGCTGAAGGAGAGTCCGCTCAGCACAGGCCACTGCTTGCCGAATTCGATCGCCAGTCCGGCGTCCGTCGTCGACTCGTGCAGTGAATAGATGAAAGCAGCCGCGGGTGTAATGAACGCTATGGCAACGGTTTGCAAATATACAGGCCAAGTCCAGGCTTCTGTCCGAATCTGAGCATCGCGTTCGAATCGGCATTGATGCAGAATGGCCCGCAACATAGCCACGGAAAAAACAACGGCCAGTCCGTTCACGCATGCCAGTCCGAGAAGCTGCGATGGACCATCGATAAGAAGCACGTTAGCCGCAAGCGGCTTGAGCTCGGAGGTGGATACGCTGAGTACTCCCCAGAACAGAAGAATGCCGCCGAATGCCAAAGGGAATCGACAGCGAATTGTTTCGGAGAGAATGCGGACCCAATTTTGTCGACCTTTCGTGCTGAAAAAACTACGAAGTAAAAGGATCAGGGCGCACAAGATACAAAAGGACAGGACCAGAGCCAGCGTACCGAATTTCGCTGTCGTGCAAATGCTTGAATACCAAGTCATCGATTCATCAGTCGGCAGAAAATTCGATGCCATAGAGATCAAGAAAATGTTCTCTGCAAAGTCGAACAAAATTCCGATGCCGATGATGAAGGTGAAGATGTCGGCTAACTGTTTGCGCACCGTTAATCGAGCAAGAAAAAAGAGGACGGCACCGTACAGAAGCGGGAAGACGAAGTCGAGGATGAATTGAGAAACCACGTACCAGCGAACGCCCTGCTCTCCCCACCCGTTCCACATGAATCGTAGATCCGAGTCGGTGTAGCCGCTCCAGCGCGCATCGGGAACCGGTAGCGGCTGAGAGATGCCTGTCGACTTGCTCTTTCCCCATTCCATCGAGATGGCGGCATGATCATACACCGGAGGCAGCAGAATGGACCTGAGCGTGAAGAGCTGAACAACGCAGAGGAAAAGGATCAGTAAGCGGCTGAACCACAGTAAATCTGTGCCTGCCTTCGTATCCGGTTTCTCAGGGCTCTTCATCACGTCCGTCATGTCAGAAAACTCTCAATGGAAAACAAAATCGCTCGGGGAGATAGAGCATATAGCGACACTCGGCCTGTCCGCCAGCGTCACCAGGCGATTTCTACCCGACGGGTTTCAGAAGTTTTTATCATCTTGAGTAGAACGCTTGTCCTCAAGCGTTCAGGTTTGATGAGTTATGCGGAGAGGAGTTCGAAATCGAGAAGGATGAATCCCGAAGCTTGGTTTTGAAGGTGAGGCAGATTGGCGCCGGTAAAGGCGTAGGGCGCGAGGCTTGGTTGGTTGCAGAGGTACTGGCGGTTTGCAATGTCAAGCGAGATCGGCTGGGGACAGCCGGCCGACACTGAGTAGAACGCGTTCTAGTTAAAGATCGCCGGTCTTCTTCTTGCTTTTATCAAAGACCAACAGCAGTCCGGGAAGGAGGAACAAGTCGCATAGGAGCGCCGATGCGAGTGTGATGATGCCGAGCCAACCGAACACTCGGTGGTCTTCGGTTCGGCTGAATAAGACAGACGATAAACCGGCGAGCAACACGATCGTGGTCATGATGACCCCTGTCCCCACTCCTTCGAACGCTTGTTTCAACGCTAGGAATTGATCCGGTTGGTGATGCTGCTCTTCCTGGTAACGTGAAAGAAAGTGGATCGTGTCGTCGACAGCGATACCCAGACATACGGTGAACGAGCAGACACTGACAATATCCAGCGGCCAGCCCGCAATCGCCATAAATGTTCCCGCTGCGCAGAGTGGAATCATGTTCGGTACGATCGCAATCAATCCGAGCCGCAACGATCGGAATGCGACTCCCATGACGATGAAGATTTCGATCGACGCGGTACCTAAACTAGTGGCTAGGTCCGAAATGATCTTGAACAGATTCTGCCAACGATAGATCGGTTCGCCGGTCATATGAAAATGGAATGCCGGGTGTTCGCGACTGAGCTCATCCAAACCGCTCTGTAAACGTTCGAAGACCGATTTGTAAACGGCTGAGCCGAGGTCCTGTACACGAAACAACACGCGGGCATGTCGATTATCGGGATCGTACAGAGCGAGCTTAATCGGCGGCGGCAGCAGCTCAGACAGCGGCATCTTTTCGATAGGTCCTTCATCGCCCGGCAATGCGGCAAGCACACGGCAGAGAGAGACAGGATGCGCCAGCATCGGTTCGCGATCTAAGATGACGTCAATGCGGTGGATGATCTCCGCCGTTTCTTGCGAATCGATATTCCCCGGATCCCAATGTATTTCAATGTTGGCTACTTCGAGTCCACCCATGGATTGATCGAGAATCGCGAGATACTTCTGTGCATCACTACCGGTCGGAAACGCGGTGGTGCGGCGATCGTCGGGACGGAGTTGCAATGTGGTCAGACCCATAATGACAAATAGTCCAATCGCCAGCGATGCACTGGTCCGAGGGCGTTTCATCATGGCTGCGACCGGAATCGCGATGCGCTGCAAATTACGATCGATCGGATTGGAATGACTTCCCTTGGCTAGTCGCTTGCCCCACCACGAACTGCAAGCCAGGGGAATGAGGAGCAGTACGGAGGTAAGAATTGTGGACGTACCAAGGACGCATGAAAAAGCGAACTCGCGCACGATCTCGTTTCTCGAAAACGCCAATGACCCCATTCCGATCGCTGTAGTGATCGTGGTCAGTGCGCAAGCCACTCCCACTGTCGCCAGTGCGTTTCTGCACGCGGTCTTGGGATCCAGGCCGTCAGCCATGCAACGCCGAATGAAGACCATCATGTGGACGCCGTCGGCAAAACCGATCAAGCTGAGCAGCACGGGCAGGATCACTTGGCTGAACGGATTATCTTCCCAACCGAAGTAGCGCAGAAAGCCGAGCGTCCAAAACACACCCATCGCAGGGGCCGATGCCGTGACTGCGACTACGATCAGGCCGCGAAAGAATATCGTGGCCATGATTAGAGTCATGCCGTAACCGATGAGCTGAAAGGTGAATTCGTCGGACGCTTGATTCGCGAGAAATGCAAGTCTCAGAGGAACGCGTCCAGTGATGCCGACCGTGATTCCAGCTTCCGGATGGCGATCGGCAGCGGCTTGCGCCGTCTTCACGATCTCGGTGGTGCAGTCGGCATCTTCGTTGACATGAAACCAATTGAAGTCGACGCCGATCAGCATCGTGCGCGCATCGGATGAGACGTATAGACCGACGGCCAGCGGATGCTTGAGAGCCTTTTCCTTGGCTGCGTCGAAGCGAGCTTGAGATGGTTGTCCGCGCGGAAATACCGGCTCGGTCAGTCCGAAGATGTTAAGCGGCGGAGCATCTTCCAGCCACCGAACGTCTTGGACCGTTTTCAAATCACGCAGCGCAGACGTGATCTCGCGCAGCGCATCTGCACCTTCTCGCGTGAAGAAACGATCCGATTGAGCCACGACGAAGCAATCAGCGCTCCCGATTGAACTCCTTTGGACAAACCGCGACGGACGGTTGTTGAGAGCTGCGGCGATGACTTCACGCTTTCCACTGTCATCCGGCTTTTCCGACGGAAACATACTGCCGAAAAATTCCTTCGGCCAATTCGGTCGCAAGTATCCGCCCAGTGCCAGCGCTGTCATCAGGCAGATGACTGCGCTGCACACCCAGCGATGATCGATGATTCGTGCAAAGAGACGTGCGGAACGAGAATCAGGGAAAAAGTTATCGGCCACGCCCGTTCCTTATGGCTGCGATGAGCTCTTCTCGCGTAACGCGCTGATCACCATCGGTATCCAAGTTTCTGAACGAGTAGTCTCGAACGATGCGCGTGACTTCGTTCTGCATGACCACCCCGTCCGCGTTATGATCGAACCGCTTGAGAAAGTTATCCGCGAACTGATTCGCCTCTTCATCGAGATTGATCGTCGTGTCGACTTTCTTTCTTCGTCCGACGAATTGCGTTGCTGCCGTCGGATGATTGACATCGATCGGCCGTGCGACTCCGAGAAATACAACCGCCATCTCTTCCCAAGTCTGATCACCCCACACCACGAACTCATTCGGATCAGGATTGAACGGGTTCTTGTCGGAGTTGTCAAAGGTAACGTCGAAGTCCAGGCGTTCGATCGAATCAAGATCGAGCGGTTCCTTCAATTCATACGTATGTTGCCAGTTGAAGTCGTAGTGAGGGACGTCGAGAAGCGTTCTCGTGTTCTCGCCGGCGGACGAAGTCATGCGAAACGATTTGCCTCGCACGTGCATGTGCGGCGTGATCGAAAGCAGCTTGCCCCCAGCAGGCATTCGGTCGATAGAGGAGGTGACGACATGGTCGGCGGTGCGCGGTGGTATTTCGAATTCCTGATCGATACCCATCAACGTGAAGACTTCGTGAGTGACTTCGCCTGCATCGATAAAATTCAATCCGACCTTCGTCGTGTCGTTTTGCTCGGCTCCGTTGGTCGTGTAATGCATTTGAAAAACCAACTTACTGCCTGCCGGAATGCGTCGCGCATAGCCTTTCGGAAACACATCGGCACGCTGTCCGGGCACATAAGCCGTTAACCAACCAATGCCCGATGCATCAACGCCGTCCGGTGGACGAAAGAAGACGATGGCGTGATGTACGACGGACCGATTGCCCGGGATGACTTCAGCCGCCGAGATCCAACGATCTTCCGTCAGATGTGGATCGACAACGAAGTATTGATAATCGACGACGCCTTGCGCAGGAATCTTGTAGGGTTTGTCGCGCATGGAGACTACGAGGTCGGGCTCGACCCCTAAGTGCCATTCTGCTCGGCTGCGACTCTCTTGCTCAGGCATGTCCTTAGAATCGCCAATGGGGGCGCCGCTCGCAGCCCACTGTTTGACGAGAGCGATTTCCGCATCCGGAACGCTGCGAGCATTCCTGAACGGGATGTCTGAAGAAGCGGCGTGCCATGGCGGCATACGATGTTGCTCCATGGTTTCAACGATCATGTCCGCCCAGCCTTGCACTTCGTTGAGATCGGTGATGTCAAATGTTCCGATTTCACCGGGCCGGTGGCACTCGACACAATGCTTTTGAAAGACTCGTACGACTTCTTTGCAATAGGTCACGGAGGCGTTCGTCGCGGGCTTGCCGTAAGTGATTCTGCACCCCATCGCGTCGGTCTTGGTTTGATTCGGTGACTTACCTTCAAGTGCAGCGACGATCGCTTGCTTCAGATCCTCTTGAGTCGGCCCCGATCGCTTGACACCAGGAGTGTATTGATCGTCGATGCGACCCGAATAGACCGGCAGTCCATCGCGACCGAGGACGAACACTTCCGGGACTCTCACTGCTCCGAACTGTCGCGCGATCGACTGATCAGCATCATGGATCACGGCGTAGGGAATCTTTTGTTCGGCGCTGAAACGGAGTACATCCGTTTTGGAGTCTTGCAAGTTACTGAAAACCGCAATGAACCGCACATTGCGCCCGGCATACTCGCCGTGCATGGCTTGCAATCGATCTGTGTAAAAGCGGGATACCGGACATTCGACTCCCAAGAAGCAGATGACGTCGATCGACTCAGTTGTCTTAGTTAGCGGCTGGTCATCAATCGATCGCCATTCGGACATTCCCTTGTTCAAGCGATTGTTCTCGGCAATCGTGTCGACTCCGGATACCGAATGGTCGATCTGCAATGCGAGGAAGACTGTCAGCGTGCAGGCAATCAACAGCGTGACTCGCATCCTATTCCTTGATGAACGTTGCATTCGATATTTCCCGTGCGATTTCCTAAGCAAACACAAGCAGAAAGGTATTGCCGGCTGCATTCAATTTCTATGCACCGTACCTCAGATTGAACCGAGCGAGAAGGATTATCTGCGTTGGTCTCAATCAAAGCAATCTCAGAGGGAGCGGCTTGTTAGTTACATTCGCCATGAATGGGTCACGCTTTAGCCGCGATGAGGCGATTACATCATGTCCCCATACCATCCGTAGCGAGATGATGACACCATGCACGGCGTGGGAAGACTGCAAAACAAAAGACCCGCACGGTCTTTTAGGCCGCGCGGGTCTGGTGATTCTTTCGTAATCGTAATGGGAGATACGACTGACGATGTTGTGAGCCGCCTGCGAATGAAACAGATCTCGCAAGCGGTCGCGTGCTTAGTTATTGCCGAACGGATTGTCGCTCGGTGCCGCCGGAGCAGGTTCACCGGCCGGAGGAGTTGTCGGCGGAGCCGCGAACGGATCGTCTGCAGCCGGTGCAGCCGGCGCCGGTTCAGTGGCAGCAGGCGCATCACCGAACGGATTGGGTTCAGCAGCAGGTGCAGCGGGAGCCGCGGGTGTAGCCGGTGCAGCCGGTTGAACCGGATCATCACCGAACGGGTTCGTGGTATCTGCAGGCGGAGTTGCCGGAGTTATTGCAGGAGTAGCCGGTGCTGCAGGCTGCGCCGGAGCCACCGGTTCCACAGGAACAGCCGGAGTCGCTGGGACTGCCGCTGCATTCTCCGGTGTGACGGAAGGAGGCAATGCACCGGCATTGGGATCTGCAGGCGCGATCAGGCCGGGAGCGGGCTGAGTCGGATTACGAGTACGACGGCGGGATGCATCATCGTTTTGCTGAGCCACGCGCGCATTCAATCGTAGGAGTTCGATCTCATTACGAATCGGACCTTGAATACGTTGCAGAGCTGCCGAAACGTTGACAGCTTTCTTACCTGCTGCTTCCAAGCGAGCTCCGGTTTCGAAATCGACTTTAGCCAAGTCGAGTTGGCCGAGTTGATGCTTGGTCAAGCCGCGGAAGAAGAGCGGTCGCGGATCGTTCGTGCCGCTTTCAACGACGAGCGAGAGAACGCGTTCGGCTTCTTGCAAATCACCGGCGAAGTAGCGATGAACGCCGTATCCGTACAACTCGGAAAAAGCGCCGTCTTGAGCCGGAGCCGCACCGGCCAGTCCGAGCCCTCCGAAAAGCAATCCTAAAGTCTTGATCCAACGACTCATCGTTGAGCTCCCCCGTGATCAGTGCGCAACCAATAGAAAAGAGTGTTTGAAATCAGCAGCCGGAAAAGACAGCGTAGTTTTCCTCTCCCGCCGCGCTGCTTCCGATGGTAATTCCCGCTCCCCTCGACAGCAAGCAGACGCGACGCTCCGTTGCTTATCCCAGGACTCTTTTTCCCACTTGCTCGCCGGCTGCTTCTCCCCTTGAGAGACGACTGGGCTCGTCGAAATGCTTCGGTCCTGGGCGAGCCGATGCGGTCGGGTACAATGAGCCTCTCGCCTCAAAGTCCCCTCCTTTCGGATTTGAATTCATGCAAGGCATCGTGTTCGTTCTGCTGTTTACCGCCCTGACCTTTTTGTCTTGGGGGGCTTATGGACCGTTGCTAAGACACGGAACCGACGCCATGGGACATGACGGCTTGCGAGCCTTCGTCGGTGTCGGGTTGGCTTACTTCGGGATCGCCGTGATTGTTCCGTTTAGCATCCTGAAGAAGAGCGGCGAAAAGGGCCAATGGACTTTTCTCGGGACGACCTATTCAATCGTCGCCGGTGCAGTCGGTGCCCTCGGCGCTCTAGGGATCATCCTGGCATTGGTATACAAGGGGAGCCCAGTGTATGTAATGCCTGTCGTATTCGGGTTCGCTCCGATCGTGAATACGCTGGTGACTTCATGGATGGGCAAGACCTTCAAGCAGATCAAACCGATCTTCATCGCCGGCATCGTCACGGCTGCTTTGGGCGCCGTAGGCGTTCTCGTATTCAAACCTCAAGGCGCTCCGGCGAAAGCTGTTGCTGTTGCATCGAGTGAAAAGTCTGCTGACAGCGCAACAGCAGATGAGAAGAAGGATGCTCATTCAGAGAAGTCTGAAGAAGCCAAGTCGGAGACGGGCGAGACCGAGAAGTCGAAGGAGCAAGCTGCTCCGTCAAGTGAAAGCGTTTCAGCCGGTCACGCATCGGACTCAAAAGGAACAAATGCTAAAGAAGGGACGAACTACCTAATGGTGTTCCTGTCCATCGCAATGGCAGCTTTGTGCTGGGGCGCATACGGTCCTATGCTGCATCAAGGTCAGATGCGCATGGGAGGGAGTCGACTAAGACCTTTCGCGTGTGTCGGGATCGCCTACTTTATTATTGCAGTGGCCGCACCACTTGCGATTCTTGCGACGCGCAGCGGCACCGGCAGTTGGACTGCATCCGGGCTCTCGTGGTCCATCATCGCGGGAACTGCCGGAGCGCTAGGCGCACTCGGAATCATCTTGGCATTCAATGCCGGTGGTAAACCGATCTACGTCATGCCGCTCGTATTCGGATTTGCTCCGGTCATTAACACGTTCATCAGCTTGGCTGAAGCAGGCACACTGTCGCAAACGAGCATTACCTTTTGGATCAGTCTCGCCGTTGTCATTGCAGGGGCTGTGACCGTACTGACGAATGCCCCGAAGGCGCACCACGGGCCGGCTCATCCACCGGCCGCCGATCCGGCACCGGCAGCTCCGGCTAACTAAGACGCTCTCGTCAACATCGTTCCCCAATATCTGGAATCGCCGGAGACTATGAGCGAAGACTCGTTGGAAAATTCGTTGCCGCGTAACAGTGCTGCACCGCAGGTTCGCACCAAACGGGTGCGAGCTGCAGCGCACGATTTGTTCGCTCAGCCGTTGGCGTGGAACGAGATTGTCTTTGATGATCGTCCGTTGGAAATCGAAGTCGGTTCAGGTAAGGGCTTGTTCTTAGAATCAGCGGCGAAAGCGAGGCCGGGACATCAATTCGTCGGTGTCGAGCTAGCTGCCAAGTTCGCTCATCGAGCAGCGGATCGACTGAGCCAGTCGGGACTGACCAATGCGAAAATGTTTCGCGGCGATGCCGAACGATTCCTTTGTGAAACCGTTCCCGCTTCGGTTGCTCATGCTGTCCACGTTTACTTTCCTGATCCTTGGTGGCGCAAGAAGCACAAGAAGCGTCGCGTTCTCAACGACGAGACGTTGGCTGCCATCGAACGTGTGTTGATCCCCGGCGGCAAGTTCCATTTCTGGACTGATGTGCTCGACTACTACGAGTTCATCTGCGAAATGGTTATGGACCAAACCAAGTTCGACGGGCCTCGATACGTACCGGAGAGACCGGCTCAACATGACCTCGACTACACCACTCACTTCGAACGTCGAGCGCGGCGAAACGGTCAGCCCATCTACCGCTCGATCTTCGTCAAGCCTGTATGATTACTTGGCGGCTTCAACCAACATTTGAAGCGCCAGTCCGAGCATAGCGATCGAGTTCAATGTGAAGTGAACGATTAAGCTCGGCACGATGCTATGCGTGGCTCGGTAGAGATATCCGAGTACGATTCCGAGGAAGATCAAGGGAATGAAGCTGACTCCATAGCTGTAGTGAGCCAATCCGAACAACGTTCCCGATACGAACACGGGCCATAGCGGCGGTACTTGCGCTGCATCGGAAGATTCTGATGGTGATCCGGAATGTTCTTGCTGTGGGGCATCCAAAGCAATGATCGGGACTGCTGCGGAACCGACGACAGCCGCTACGGCGGAAGGTTGATATGGATTCAGGTGTGCTATCGCGCCAGGCTGTGAAGCATTGGACAGCGACGTGCTAGGTGTGGACCCGTCGACGACTGCCATCGTCGCGTATTCTTTGTAATCGCCGATCAACCAACGAGCGCCTCGCAGTTGGCGACTGATCGATTGCAACCAGCCTTGCAGCAGTACTCGAAAGGCGAACTCTTCGGTAAGCGGAGCGGCAATCGCTGCGCAAAAGTATCCGAGCAGGAATGCCGTGAATGATCCGGATTCGATCATCTTTGTCAGCAATGGGTGGTCGTACTCTTTATCGAGCATCAATGTCGAGGCCGCCATGATGGCGTAGACAACGGGTAAGGATGCAGCTGCGGCAGCCAAACCGATACCGATATTCCGAACCAATCCACTTGCTCCAAACCCCATGTGCGCCGCATCGGCTCGGAAGCGGACCCGCAGCCAGAGCATGGCGATCAGCATCACCACAATTTGCGATCCTGCAGCGGCTGACATGATTCCGAGCGGTAGATCGCTCTCCGTATTCACGTCCTTTTTCAACCATCCAGCCTGATGCGCGGTTAGGCCGATCCCAATTTGCGCGAGCAAGACGGTGACCATCACCAAGATCAAATCGAGGAACCCCCAACTTCGCGGTCGCCAAGGCTGGATGGCGATCAAAGGTTGTCCTTTGATAACTCGCGTTATTCCGAAAGCCCAGACAGTGATACCGCCGAACCCGAGTGCCGCGATGATGCCGAACAGTAGCAGAATCAGAAGTGTGATCTCAGGATGTTGCTGCAACTGTTCCGGTGTCAATTCAAGCTGTTTGTTCATCGTGCGGCGACGGGCTTTCTTGTTCAGGGGCGAAGGGTTGTGTACAAGTTGAGGTCACTGTCGCGTGGAATGAATGTCGCGACCCCGAACTAGTATCGTCTGATTATCCCACAGAAGGTAGACTCGACAATGACGGACCATGGAAGAGTCGATCTCGGGAACTCGGTTCGGCCTGCCCTCGTGATTCATGCATTGCACGGGGGCGGCGCTGAACGATTGATGAGTCAGTTGGCCGCGCGCTGGTCGGCTATGGGATGTGACGTCCACCTCATCACATTGGATACTGTCCAGTCCGATCGCTACACCGTACCATCTAATCTGAAGCGACATGGACTGGGATTGATGAAAGTCAGTCGCTCGCCGTTCCACGCTCTGCTAGCGACTCGACGACGCATCGCAGCCTTGAAGCGGGTATTACAGCAAGTTCAACCGTCGTTCGTGCTTAGCTTTTGTGACCGGACCAACATCTTATGTCTGGCTGCTTCTAAATCGCTGAGCTGTCCGCGGTGGATTGCTGAGCACAGTGACCCGCGTCGACAACTTCTTCCTGCACCCTGGCGTTGGGCTAGGCAACGTTACTATCACTCTGCCACCGGTGCCGTGGCGTTGACTCCGGAGATTGCTAAGTGGATGAGAGAACAGTTTGGGATAAGCGATGTTCGAGTCATCCCACCCGCGATTGAACCACGCAGCGCAGTCGAACCCGCTGGGCTGACGCCTCATGCAGAATATGGAAAGAGCGACCCTGCCGGGATTCAGCCACTGCCGGCTTCAGGGTCTGAACAATTGCGAAACAAGACGGTTTTGGCTGTCGGTCGCTTAAGCACCGAGAAGAACTTTTCACTCTTGATCGAAGCTTGGCGCGATTGTGCTTCGAAGCTTCCGGATTGGACGCTTGAGATTGCAGGAGATGGACCTGAGCGAGAACGATTGGAAAGCAATGGACACGATCTTCTTGAATCAGGTCGCTTGCGGTTTCTCGGATGGGTTGAACAACCGCGACCGCTGATGGCACAATGCGGATTCTTCGTTTTGACTTCGCACTACGAAGGCTTTCCTGTAGCCCTGTTGGAAGCGATGAGTGAAGGAGCCGCATGCTTGTCGGTTCGGTGTTGCGATGCGGTACAGACTCTGGCGAAGGCAAGTCCGTGGTACTAACCGAGGACTATAAAGTCGAAACGCTGTCGAAGGCCATCTTCCATCTCGCTACAGACTCTGTTCTGCGAGATCGTACGGTCTCTGCAGCTTTGAAAACTGCGGCCGACTTCTCTTGGGATCGTATCGGTCTCGAATGGGATCGACTGTTAAGAGCGTAAATGACAGGAAGCAAGTCGTGTCAACACGACTTGCTTCTCGAATGGTTCATAGAAAGCAGCGAGGGTGCGGTGACTACTGGCCACCGACCGGCGCGGCACCGGGAGCGCCACCTGCTGGAGCACCACCTGCTGGAGCACCACCTGCTGGAGCACCGCCTGCCGGAGCACCACCTGCCGGAGCACCACCTGCCGGAGCACCACCTGCCGGTGCGGCTCCGTCTGGTGCTGGGGCGTCACCACCGGGCGCGGCGTTCTGAGGTTCGTCACCCAGCTTCGTTTTCTTGTCGGCTTGCTTATGCGACTTCTTGCGCGGCGATAGTTCTTCAAAGCCCGGCAATTCTTCGGCTAACGCGCGAACATCGTCGAGTGGTTTACGCGTTTTCGTGTGAAGCGAATTCAGGTCGACCAAGGACTTTTCATTGATTGTCGTGAACACCACGTCAAGTGCTTCGACAAATTCATCGACCGTGCGCTGGATCGATTCATCAACCGGTTTATCGAGCAGCCCCTTGGGTGCCTTTTCCAGCTTAGCAACCGCAGGCAACTTCTTACCACCCTTGCTGGAGACTCCCTTCAGCAGGCTGTAGCAAACTTGATAGTAAGTGTTCAGCTTGCGACGAACTAAGCGTAGGTCCCACTTCTGTGTATCGTTCAGATTCGGTTGACGTGCTCCACCGCCACTGCCGGGGCCGCCTGGGCCTCCGAGACCATAACCGTCGCCGCCGCCGTATCCGCCTGGCATACCGCCACCTTCCAAGCCGCCTCCCGGGTTACCAAGTCCGCCGCCGTCATAGCCACCCAACCCGCCGCCGGGGCCGCCCATCATGCCGCCCGATCCGCCCATGTTAGAAATGGACTTCGTCACGTCATCTTGGAATTCCCACCAGCCGACGATTTCTTGATCGATCAGTTGTGCCACACCGGTGAGCAGTTTGACTCGGCCTGCATCATCCAATTTTTCAGTGAGGTCGAAACGAGTCAGGTATTGGCCTGCGGCTAGTCGGACGCTGGGAAGCTGAGCCGGATTGCAGACATCGGCGACCGCTTTGTTAAACCCGGCAGCCGAGTTCAGCGTTCCTAAGCAATCGTATGCGCGGCGCACCATCCAACCGTGAGCTTTTACTTCGACGAGTGAGGATGGCTTGGAGTCCAGAATGGCGACGAGTTTTGATTCTGCAGTTGCCTTGGCTTCGGGCTTCCAAGCAGCAGCACCGATTTTCGCGTGCCGTTCGAAACCGTACATCGCTACGCAACGAAGATGCTCAGGGAGTTTTTCGTTGGAGAAGTAGTTGAAGAGTGCTCCGAGCGCCGGTGCGAAGGGAGCCCCCTTCGAATCATCCGCTTCTGCAATGATCAACATGGCATTGACGCGAGCGGCAGGATGAAAGACCCCTTGTTGATTTCCTTCAACGATGATCTTCGAATCGTTGATCGCTTGTGTGAGGGCAACCGTGCGTGCTTCATCGTTCCTGGCGGCACTCAGGATTTGTTGATAGAAGACATTGCGAGCTTCATCCGGCTTGCCGAAACGAAAGCTGCTGATCTTGGCCATTTGGTTGTTGACTACTGCTCGAATAGCAGCTTTCTTGTCGTCGGCAGGAGCCTTCGTATCTTTGAACGCTTCAACCGCGGCGCTTTGCAGTGCTTTTCGCTCAGCTTCTTTGTCTTTCTCGCCCGAGAATGCTGCAGGAACCGGCAGCTCTTGGAACTGTGCCTGCGCTTGGAGGCGTGTCGGCAGAGAATATAGTGAGCCCGCGACGCAAGTAGTGATAATCAGGCTGCGAATCAACTTGCGAAATCTCGTTCGGTTCGCCATGAATAAGTTCCGTGCCTCGTTGGTTTCCACTGACTGGACTTCGGCTGTCATGAATGAGTCTCCGTCCGGATACGTTGTTCCGTGCGCGAATTCCGCCATCGATCGATGACGCGTGGATTGTGCAAAATGCTTCAATCGGCTGTGATGAGACGAGTCCGAAACAGCCGTGTTCGATGACAAGCCGCAGGGGATGAGCATTCCCCGCAGGAAGAGTCGACAACTTATTAAGGTTATCCGAGCAGCGAGTCGGCTGTCAACTTTTTCCAGTTGGAACGATCGTAAAAGGTTGGTTTTTAGGAACTACAATCGTCACCGCAGGTACTCCCTTGGACACGATGGATTTCCGGTGATGGATAGACGCCGGGCCCTTCATCCGAGTACCACTCATCTAAAATCGCATACCAATCGCTGCGTGTGCGGACGTGCGCGAATTCCCCTCGGATTGAAAGATACTTGGTGTGGGAAGCCGCGTACTTCATTCCGAATTTGCGCATCAACGAACCACACCGATCAGCTCCGTACAACTGTTCTGCCAGGTTCCAATGGCGTTCCAGTACCCTCCGTTGTTCGAGAACACTCGGGGGAGGAGGAAGGGGATGACCGTCTGCTAGAGCGCGGCACTGCTGGAAAATCCAAGGGTTTCCAATAGCTCCGCGAGCCGCAGTGACACCATCGACACCTGTCTCTCGCATCATTCGCAAGCAGTCTTCGGCGGTGAACAGATCGCCGCTGCCCAAGATTGTTTTGTCCCCGACATGTGCCTTAACTTCTCGTAGAAATCCCCAACGACTCGGGCCGTTGTACCTTTGCAGGACTGTTCGGCCGTGCACTGTGATCGCACTGACTCCGGAGTCGAATGCCCCGTCCAGGATGGTGAAGAAGTTGTCCCGACTCGCCTGGGTATCATCCAATCCACGTCGCATCTTCACCGTCACAGGGATCTCCGACGGAACAACGTCACGCGTTCGGCGCACGATTTCCAGTGCTGTTTCGGGTTGGCTGAGATGAAATCCGCCGCGGCAGCGTCCGAGTACCTTCTTTACCGGACAGCCGAAATTGATGTCAATAACTGCGAAGCCCGCTTCAACCAATCGCTTGGCACCGAGGGCAAACTGTTCAGGTTCGGCACCCATCAACTGTCCGGCAACAGGCTGCTCGTCACGGCTATTGAAAAGAAAATGCCTGTTCTTTTCTCGGTTCTTCAGCGAAATCAAGAACTGATCGAGCATGACTTCGCACAGAGTATAAGAAGCCCCCAGTTCGCGCGCTACCATTCTCATCGGCCAGTCGCTGTAGCCGCTGAGAGCCGCTTGGACGACAGGAAATCCAATCTCGAGATTGCCGATGCGCAGCGGCTTGAGTGCATTCTCGACCGGGACTTGAGGCATTGCGATTTCCGTATGAACTACTTCATTACTTGCGGAAACGTCGCGAGAGCCGCTTACGTCCGCTTGCGAGCGACGACTAGATCTTATCGAGCGATTCGAGAATGCACAGTTGAAACCAATCCACCGGCCTCAGGCAACGTTAAATCTCTTGCGACCGGCAAAATCGTCCCAGTCTCTCTAAAGTGAATATGGCGGTCAGCCCGATGATAGGCGATGTCGTCTCGTTGTCGAATATCGCTCGTTGGGACTAACTCCAAGCGAGCAACTGTCGCTCTTTCGACGCTATCGTTTCCAAATGTTGCACCGTCGCACGATTACTTGGTTGATATCATCCTCGCTGGCGCTCGGTACGCCGGGGTGTGGGTGCATCGTTCCGAGCGTGAGATACGGAGAGAACGGCCGAGAGTTCGTGTCCGGTCCGGGCTACGACGGGACTGCGTCATGCGGATTCAATGATTGCGAAGCATGTGGAGGTGGAGAGCCAGCATGCGAAGCACTACCGCCGTATAGCCCGCCCTTGCCCGGCTGGGCTGATAAGTGGAAAAAGCAGCGGGAACTTCCAGCCGCTCCGCTTCATCCCAGATTTCATCCTCTTCCGACCAGACCGATGTTCCAGCCTGCGCCGCCGACGATTCAGGCGCAGGCGGCCGGAGAGTTAGAAAAACCATCGAATTTCGGGTGCTTTGATCTGAGCCCGAACTCACCGTCGCACCCTGCTCCCGCTCCAATAGGGACAGGCAGTGCTTCATCTCGGTAGCACAGCCGCCGCGGGCTGGTTATCTGCTATAACCGCTTCCACCGTAATTTTCGTTCCAAGACTGGAACTTGCGGCACTCTGCGCTACTCACAGAAGCATTGCGGTTCGTTGACAGCTAAGGGAGTGGAATTAGAATCGAGCCTGGCCCTTATCTAGGCTGTGTATCTTCTCTATGTCTCCATCTTGGGCATTTTGGTGCCTGTGGCTGGGGACTACCGTGGTTTGAATCGGGCGGCATCGTCCGACGATTTCGATCTCTGCTCCCACCACAAAAATTTGATCGTTCGCAATTCCTGAGGACTGAAAAGTGAAGTCTCGCAAGGCTCAGAAGCGCTCATCTCTTCAATCGCGTCAAGCCAACCTGCGTAAAGCTTTGGCGCGGCAGAGGTTTGGAAGTCTGGAAAAGCTGGAAGATCGCCAGATGATGGCAGCTGATACTAAGCCCTGGACGGACGGGCTGTATTATCCACAAATCGGTTTGGCGACGGCGTGGTTGCCCAGGCAGCTTTCCTATCAGACCTATGCGGCCCGTAGTGCAGCGGCTGCCGGGGGCAGTTCCGGTGGAAATACACTGAGCGGTGAAGGGGCCGGGACAATCCAATCGGTCAGCGAGACCGAGCCGAATAACCGCAGTCAGGATGCACAGTTCCTGAATCTAGGCAACCTCCCATCGAACGTAAGCGGCGTAAACTTCCTTGGTTCGCTACCGGCCCCGGTCTTGGGACGTCCCGTTTATGACGAAGACTGGGTCGCGTTCGATTTGAAAGCGGGCGACGTCCTCGATGCGAAATTATCTTCGTTGTCCGGAGGCTTCCAAGTCTCGTTCATTGATTCCACCGGCAAGGAACTGGCCGGAAACGACCAGGCAATTGCGTTCGGCTATCCAAACATCAGCCCACTTTCCATGGTTCGGTCCCCATCGACCGGACAGGGCGAAGTCGACATGGCAATCGTCGTTCCCAAGGACGGCCGTTACTATGCTCGCGTCAGCGACGGAGTAGGCAATTACACGCTCGCGCTGAGAACCTATCGCTCGCCGTTAGAGGCTACGCCGGTTGGAACTAAGCAGAAACTGTTTTTGGATTTTGACGGCGCGACCATGCGCGGTGAGATCGTCGGATCTGTTGGAACACGACGCTTGTCACCCCTGTCTTCCTTCCTTCAAGGCTGGAATCTAAGTGCCGCTGACGAGAATGCGCTGATCGATAAGATCATTGCGTCGGTCAAAAAGGCCTTTACTGCTCCTGACGCGTTGCCGGCTATGGGTAATAACGGCTATTACACCGGCACCGGAGTGGCAGGTGATTTCGATATTGAATTTCTCAATAGTCGTGACAATCCGGACAGCTTCGGCGATCCGAATGTGAGTCGAGTAATCGTCGGTGGCACAGTCACAGAGCTTGGTATTTCCACGATCGGAATTGCGCAAAGCATTGACGTCGGTAATTTTGACACTCAAGAGACGGCTGTCGTTCTTCTCGATAATATCGTCTCGAACTTCTTGGGATTTCTACCTCGAGCCGGGAATGTTTCGGCGCTGGATTTGATCGGTGATTCAATCGGTCGCGTTGTTGCTCACGAAGCCGGTCACTTCTTCGGAAGCTGGCATACAGATAACACTAATAACAACCCACAGATTATGGATACCGGGGGTACGCCGGGTAATTTGATGGGTGTCGGTTTGGACGGCATTTACGGCACGGCGGACGACGTTCCAGTTCGATTCGGAACGGATACCTATGACGCATTCGCAGGTTTGATAAGCTTCGGTGTGGAAGATACTGGAGCCGCAACGGCAGCAGGTTTGTCGACCGGTACTCAAGGCGGTTCCATCAACGGTTACGTGTATCAAGACAACAATTCTAATCGAGCGTTTGATTCGACCGATACAGCTCTGTCCGGCTATTCAGTGTTTGCCGATACGAACCTAAACGGTTCGCTGGACGCAACAGAGCCTAGGGCTTTCTCCCGAGCTGACGGGTCCTACACGTTGAGTGTCGCTCCAGGCACCTATACGATCCGACAGCAAGCAGTGTCCGGCTACACGGTTGTAGCACCGACGTCCGGCAGCTATTCCGTTTCCGTGGCTGCGAACCAGTCATTGACGGGCTATAACTTCGGCGATGTTTCCATAAACCGCAACATTACCGGCTACAAGTGGAACGACCTCAACGGTAACGGTTTGGTTGACGCGGGCGAGCCTCGCCTGTCCGGTGTTTGGATCTTCATCGATCTCGACGGCGATAAACGAATCGACATCGGCGAACCGTCTACTCAAACGGCTGCAGACGGTTCCTACACCTTGAAGTTCCCTGCCAACGGAACCTATCAGATTCGCGAAGTTATCGACCCGGGCTTTGTCCAATCCTATCCCGGTCCGTCTAAGGATTATGCTCACACCGTAACCATTACCGGCAACACAGCCGCTGACTTGGCTGCAACCACCGGTTTGAACTTCGGTAATCGACTCTATCTCGATCTTGGTGATGCTCCTGCCAGCTATGGAACGTTGCGAGCTAACAACGGCGCTGCACACGGTTATGATTCGCGCTTGACGTTGGGTGCCAATTGGGATGCTGAATCAGACGGTCAACCGTCCACGGGCGCCAACGGCGATGATAACAGCGGCTTGACCGATACGAACGGTAGTGTCATCGATGACGAAGACGGCTTGACGTTGACTCGTCCGCTGGTTCGAGGACGCACCGATAACCAAGTGGCCGTAACCGTGGTCAATACGACCGGTGCCACGGCTTATGTTCAAGCCTTTATCGACTACAACATCGACGGCGATTTCTTGGATGCGGGTGAGCAAGTTGCGACGAACGTCGCCGTGGCAGCCAGCGGAACGACGCTGGTCACTTTCTCCGCTCCGTCCGGAGCCAAGCTCGGCAGCACCTATGCCCGCGTTCGTTTGTCGTCAACACCGAATGTCGGAGCGACCGGACTCGCCAAAGACGGTGAAGTCGAAGACTATGCAGTCACCATCGTCGATTCATTGCAAATCGCGGTGAACGATGCGTTCTCCGTCTCACGTAATTCGACTCTCAACTCGCTCGATGTCGTTGCCAACGACTTCACCATTCCCGGCCAACCGCTCACGATCGTAACCGCCGGACCGTCACGAGTCGGCGGCATCGTTCAGATCAGCGGCAACGGAACAGTGCTCTACACTCCGCCGACCGGATTCGTCGGCAGCGATTCGTTCCCATATACCGTCCAATCCCCGGCAGGAGATCTCTCGACCGCTCAAGTCACAGTTACTGTCAACTTAGCGTTCGCCGATCCGATTGCGATCGACGACAGTTTCGATGTGGCCACCAATGCCATCAGTTATCCGCTGAACGTTTTGGCCAACGATATCGAAGGCAACTCGGGGGCTTTGAGCATCATCTCGGTGACTCAGCCTAGCAAGGGTGGCGCGATCTCGATCGCCACCGGCGGCCAGTCGCTGCGATACACTCCACCGCGAAATCTGGGTGATACCGAACAGTTCACCTACACGGTAGCGGACCCGAGCGGCAAGACTTCGACTGCCACGGTTACTCTGCACACGCTTCCGGGTGATCAGTCCAACGATGATGTGCTCATCAAGTTGGTAGCCACTGACTTGAATGGAAATGCCATCAGTGCAATTCCGCAGGGACAAGATTTCCGCATCGACGTCTTGGTGGATGACTTGCGAAACGATCGTTCGCAGTTTGTCACCTCGCCGGGCGTTTACTCGGCCTTCTTCGACATGCTGTACAACCTGCAGCTCGTCACCACTGCGGCTCGACCGACCGGTGCAGTCAGCCCGTCAGATCGATTCGACTTTGATGTGACGTTCTACAACAGCTATGTAAACGGCACGTCGGGTGATGCAAGCATCCCGGGCCTCATCGATGACTTCGGTGCCTTCAGCTCGAACAGCACGCTCAGCTTCCCCGATCCCGTCAAGTTCGCGTCGCTCCGCTTTACCGCACGTTCACCGGGTATCGCAACCTTCTTGGCTGATCCGGCAGATACTCCGCCGAGCACCGATGTGACGCTGTTTGATACACCTAGCACAGCGGTTCCGATCGAAAAAGTCCGATACATCGGAACGTCGATTGAGATCGTCGGAGATAGTGTTGAGTTCCCGCAAGCCGTCGATGACTCTTTCACCTCGAACGTTCCTGCCGGTGCTCTCTCCTATCCGCTGGCCGTCATGGCCAATGACTTGCCTGGTTCGACCGGCGTGATTCGTCTGTCCAGCACAACTCAACCAGCCAACGGTAATGTTGTCATCAATAACAACGGAACGCCGAACAATACGCTGGATGACCGAATCCTGTACACGCCGAACTCGGGCTTCCAGGGTACAGATCAATTCGTCTACACGATTACTGATTCTCGCGGTATTCAGAGTTCAGCAAAGGTTACCGTCCGTGTCGGTACGACCGATACGAACGATGAAGTGGCGCTCGACCTCGTGCTGTTCAAAGCCGACGGTACGCAGCTCGCTGACGGTGAAACGCTCAAGGTCGGCGATCAGTTCCAACTGCGCGGTTATGTACAAGATATCCGCAGCGCGTTCGGTTCGAACCGCGGTGCGTTCGCTGCCTATGAAGATGTCATCTATCCTGCGTCACTTGTCAGCACGATTGCCGATACCAATAACCCGCTCGGATTCAATGTAGCCTTCGGCCCGAACTACACCCGCGTTCAAAGCGGTGATGCTCGCACCAAGGGTTTGATCAATGAAATCGGTGCCGTGCAGATCGACAACAACGGTCAGTCGCTCGGCTCCAGCAAGTTCTTGCTGTTCACGGTAACGTTGACGGCAACCAAGGCTGGTCTGGCGACGTTTGTATCCGATCCGGCTGACATCAGCCCGCTCCACGACACGTTGACCTATGAACCGCCGGCAGCAGTTGCCATCGACAAGATTCGTTATGGCTTCGACTCGGTCACGATCGTTGCCAACGGCAACGGCGGCTCGGGTGAATACACCAACCCGAACAATCGCTTCGACGTCAACAACGACGGCTTCGTATCACCGATCGATGCTCTCATCGGTATCAACGCTCTGAACTCAGGTAAGGGTGGTTCGCTCGGCGGAACCGGCGGCAGCGGCGAAGGCGAAGGAACGCTCTACTACGACGTCAACGGTGACGGTAACCTCTCTGCACTCGACGTGCTGCTGATCGTCAATCATCTGAACAACGGCGGTGGATCAGGTGAAGGTGAAGGAGCCGAATTGCTGAACGCGATCCTGGCGGGTAACGCGGTCTCGAGTTCCTCGAATGACGGTGATGCATGCAGTCCGGTTGTCGTATCTCCGGAGACCTTTGCAACAGCGGCATCGAGTGCCGGTGCAGCAATTGTCTACGGACCAAAGCTGCAGTTTTCCGACGCGGTCGATGACTTGCTAGGTTCGACAAGTGAAGGTGAAGATGCAGGTTTCGACGATCTGCTCTCCAGCCTGGCACCTGATATCAATGATACATGGAAGCGATCACGTTCCCTGTAATCTGAATCGATAGTGCAATCAAAATTTCAAACGGCTATCACGCAGCCGTTTTGTTTTTTGAACATTTAATTGCGAACTTTAAAGCGATTCGCGAATCGTTAACTGCCGGTTAAACTACAAACCATGTTTAGTTCAGCCGATGGCCTCGGCATTCTGTCGTCAAAGGCACTCGCATGAAACAACTGGCAGTTTGGTTCGCTCTGCTCTTCTCGTGGCCAGCGTCATCGGCGGCGGGTCAGCGTTACTTCTGGTACAAATACCGTCAACTGGGCGGCAATGGCGCCGCCTCCGCCGGAACGTCCCACGAGCGCGATCGTTAAATCGATCGTGCCCGTGAAATATCGACTTCACACAACCGTCACCGGAACGGTGTTGGCCAATCAATCGGTCAGCCTATCCAACGAGATTGCAGGCACGGTCAGTAAGGTCGGCTTTGAACCGGGAGACGTGGTCGAGAAAGATCAAGTCTTGATAGAGCTCGATACCTCGGTCGAACGTGCTCAACCGGAAAGTTCGTCGGCACGTGCTCAGATTGCAGCGAGTAATTTGAAGCGTACCTGTCGCCGCGCAGTCGAACGCAGCACCGTGGCGGAAGTGGAAGAAGCAGACGCTCAATTCCAACAGGCAGCGGCTGACGTGCAGCAATTGGAAGCCGTCATTGCGAAGAAAACCTGCGAGCTCCGTTTCGAGCCAAGATCGGCTTGGCGAATACGCATGTAGGCCAGTTTCTGCCGAGCGGAACGGCGATCGCGTCGCTGCAGAGTATCGATGACTTTGTGTTCGTCGACTTCATGGTACCGCAGACGACTGCCGAGTCGGTCAAAGCCGGAATGAATGTCGATCTCACGATTCATGACGAACCCGTTCAAAAGCGCAGATCTACGCGATCGATTCCCGCGCGACAAAGCCACACGCATCGGAACTGAGTCAAACTGTCTCCGGTGCCGTCGCAGTTGATCCCGGGAGATTCTGTGCGAGTTCAAGTCGCGTTCGGTCCGGAGATTGTTGCTCTCGGAGTTCCGCCTGAAGCCGTCCGCAACGCACCGATGCGCACTTATGTTTATGTGGCTGAAGAGGAAGAGACACCACCGGTTGCTGCGGATGAATCTAAGATGACACCGACCGATGCGCCTGCGCCGCCTCGCGTGCGAGCTCGCAGTCGCGATGTCGTATTGGGGCCGACCGTTGATGGTCTTGTGGCTGTATTGAAAGGCTTGGATCCGGATCAGCAAGTCATCGCCGACGGTTCATTCAAGTTGCGAGAGGGCGGGCTGATATTTCCTGTGCCTGCTAAGCCGATCGCTTCATCCGAAGCTTCGCACGTGAAGTCAGAATAGTCCACGAAACATTACACGTTTTCATTCCATCGAACACGACCTAAGAGAATCTTTCGTGCGAGCTGTTACCGATATCTTCATTCGCAGACCCGTCTTGGCGGTCGTGGTCAATCTGGCGCTGGTCCTGGTCGGGCTGCGCGCGATGTTCATGCTGCCCATTCAGCAGTATCCGAAACTGGAAAGCACTTCCGTTCTCATCACGACCTACTACATCGGAGCCAGTGCCGAAGCGGTCCGCGGCTTTCTCACGACTCCGATCGAACAGGCGGTGTCATCGATCGCCGGTGTCGACTACATCGAATCCACGTCGTCAGCCGGCGCCAGCCTTGTGACTGTTCACTTGAAACTGAATCACGACAGCACTAAGGCGCTTTCGGAAGTGAACGCACGCCTGCAGCAGGTTCGTCGTCAACTGCCTGCAGAAGCTGAGCCGCCGCAGATCGAACTGCGTCGAGCCGATCGGCCGTATGCTTCGTTTTATATCAGCTTCACATCAGAGAAGATGAGCATCTCGGCGCTCACCGATTGGCTGACTCGAACCATTCAGCCGCAGTTGTCGATCCTGCCCGGCGTGCAACGCGTCGGTATCGAAGCCGGACAGATGCCGGCGATGCGAGTTTGGATATCTCCAGAGCGACTGAGTGAACTGAATCTCACGCCGGGTGACGTCTACAGTGCCCTGCGACGCAATAACTATTTGGCTGCCATCGGACGCGTGCGCAGTGATGCCGTGCAAATCGATTTGCTGACCAACACAGACTTGAAAACGGTTGAGGAGTTTGAAGAGCTGATCGTGATGCAAAGAGATGGAGCCATCACGCGCTTGAAGGATATCGCGAAAATTGAAATCGGTTCAGAGGAACCGATGGCGACTGCGATGTATCAAGGCCAGGAAGCGGTCTACGTTTCCGTTTGGCCTCTTCCGGGCAGCAACGAAATCGAAGTGGCTCACAATCTTCGCGCTGAACTGGAACGATTGCGTCCGACCTTGCCCGAGCACATCGATATGCAGTTGGCATTCGACGCGACGAAATTTATGGAGGATGCGCTGAAGGAAATATCGAAGACGCTCGGGGAAACGATCCTGATCGTCGGCATCGTAGTCTTCTTGTTCGTTGGATCGCTGCGCACTGCGCTCGTTCCGCTGATCGCGATGCCCGTTTCGTTGATCGGTGCGACCATGATGATGTACATGCTCGGATTCTCGTTGAATTTGCTGACGATCCTCGCCATTGTGCTCGCCGTCGGACTCGTTGTTGATGATGCCATTGTGGTCGTTGAGAACATTCAACGTCACGTGCAGGAGGGTAAGAGTCGCATGCGAGCGGCGCTGATCGGAGCACGTGAGCTTGTGGGACCGATCATCGCGATGACGATCACATTGGCAGTTGTCTACGCACCGATCGGTTTCCAAGGCGGATTGACGGGCATGCTGTTCCGCGAGTTTGCATTTACATTAGCGGCGGCCGTTGTCGTCTCCGGCATCGTGGCTGTGACGCTCAGTCCCGTGATGAGCGCTATGATGGTGCATCCGGCCGGGAAGGAGAGCTTTCTGACCCGATTTGTCAACGCGCGGTTCGAAAGTGTGCGTCGCCTATATGCGTGGATGCTCGACGGTGCGATCGCCGTGCGCTGGGCAATCGTTGTATGCACGTTGTTGATCGCAGCCGCCGCCGTTCCGCTCTATATGTTCAGCGGCAAAGAACTGGCGCCTGTCGAAGATCAAAGTGCCATCGCCGTCTTCCTTACTGCCTCACCCGACGCAACCCTCAAGTCGACGACGCGCTGGACCAAAGAGATGGCCGGTGCACTTCAGGAACTTGAAGAGTCCAAGTACATGTGGGCTCTGGTCACTCCAGGAACAGGATTCGGCGGCGTGATCACCAAAGACTTCCATGAGCGAAGTCGCAGCACTTCAGATATGTACGGTGAAGTCTTTATGAAGGTGTCCGCCATCCCCGGCGTCGAGCCCTTCCCGATTCTGCTGCCGCCGTTGCCCGGTGCGGGACAGTACGATGTCGAGCTGGTGGTGAAGAGCGACCAGCCCCCGGAACAACTCGCTGAACTGGCTGCAGAGATTGCTGTCGAGGCGCAGAAGTCGGGTAAGTTCATGTTCGTGAACACCGACCTCAAGCTCGATCTTCCTCAAGCTCGAGTCACCGTGGATCGTGAAAAAGTGGCTGACCTCGGAATGGATCTGGCTGCTGTAGCACAAGAGCTCGGTGTTCTGCTCGGAGGTGGATACGTCAATCGTTTCAACTATTTCAACCGATCGTATCAAGTCATCCCCCAGTTATCTGAACAGGATCGCAAGTCGGTTTCGTCGCTGATGGATATTAAGATCCGCAGTCCGGGTGGTGACCTGATCCCCGTGTCGAACTTCGCGACCATCGAACCGGTCACAGCACCTCGGACATTGACTAAGTTTCAGCAGCAGAGTTCGCTGCGTCTAAACGGCGGTGTTGTTCCCGGTGTGACGAAGGAACAAGGACTAGATACGCTCGAGCATATCGCTCAAGAAGTATTGGGTAACACCGCGACGCTCGACTACGCGGGTGAGTCGCGTCAGATTCGACAAGAAGGATCTGCGCTGACCGTTACACTCGGTTTTGCATTGGTGATGATCTACTTGGTTCTGGCAGCGCAGTTCCATTCCTTCCGCGATCCGCTCATCGTGCTCCTAGGATCGGTGCCGCTGGCTATCTCGGGCGCACTGGTCATCACGTTCCTCGGTACGACCACGATCAACATTTATTCGCAAGTCGGACTCATCACGCTCGTCGGTTTGGTTGCGAAGAACGGCATCTTGATTGTGGAGTTTGCGAACGCGCTGCAAATGGAAGGACGCAGTAAAGCCACTGCCATCATCGAAGCCGCTCAAACGCGATTGCGTCCGGTGCTGATGACCAGTGCTGCGACGGTGTGCGGGCATTATCCGTTGGTGCTTGTGACTGGTCCCGGAGCTGAAGCCCGAAACAGTATCGGTGTAGTGCTCGTGGCCGGCATGGCCATCGGAACCGTGTTCACCTTGTTCGTCGTGCCCGCCCTCTATCTCATACTTGCGGCAGAGCACAAGCACGAAGCGGAAGATGAGGACGAACTGGAAGAAGGGATTCACGCCGCGGCATAGGGTATTGCTCCGGCTCCAAACTCCGACTCGTACTCGGCGTTTTTTCGAATCCGAGTACGAGTACCGCTGACGCTGAGTACGAGTACGAGGAAGAGTTGTTGCTCAGATCTTTTCATCGATCTATCGCGCATGCGGATGCACTAGCCCGCGCACTTCGAATTGTTGACTTGGTTCCACGGCATGCGTGCGAGGACCATGCCCATGCCGCAAGTATCGGTCACGCCGGCGAAGACGAGTCCGGCCCCTACAAAGGCGGCTAGTCCGAAGAGATACGGATGGACAAATGTGCCGAGCACGCAGCCGAGCACGATAAGTGAACCGGCCGCGATTCTCACTTGGCGTTCCAGCGACACGGCTTTCTTGCCGCGAACTACAGGCAGTCCTGCTGCCACTGCGGCTTGAGTTCCACCTTCTACGTTCACTACGTTATCGAATCCGGCGGCTACGAATTTGTCGCAAGCTTGTTGTCCACGACCACCAGCTTTACAGATTACGTACAGCGGTTCCGAGGCAGATGATTTCCGCTCTGCGAGAATGGCTTTCGGGTCGAGGCGATCAAGCGGGATGTTGCGAGCGAATTCGACATGTACTTCCCTGAACTCCACCGGCGTGCGAACATCGATCAGCTCTACCGACCCGGAGTTACGGCAACGATCCATGAGTTGATTCGGCGAAATGGTGGATGCAGGCATGTTCATTCCTCGTCGCGGAAAACGCGTTGAATTCGCGGGTCGGTGTGCTCCCGACAAAAAAACAATCTCGGCATAATCGGTAAGTGGTGATCGGAAACTTGGGCTTCGGAGTTTCGAGCATTTGCCGAACTTTTTCATTTTGGCGCGTTAAGGAAAGCTAGACTAGCTCAGTTCTTTCCCTATTCAGCCCGGTCGACCGGGTTTATTGACCACTTTTCAACATGCAGAAATTCGCTAAGTTGGATAAACTTTAGCGGCTATTGCCTGCAAAGAACAACTGACCGGACAACCGGAAGTGCCCAATTCTCGATGCCAGCGGCATCGAGCCCAAGCACATCGGACGCAGTGCTTCTCGCATGCGTCCCCAAGCGTTTCAACTTTTTCGGCCCAGCACGATGGATCGGCAGCCTCAGTTGGCTCGCCTGGATTTTCACGGTTTTCGCACGTCAGGATAGCGGTCATGTCGGACAGCTTATTGCAGCGCAGCGTCACGACCAGCGTGGCACGGAATCTCGCGCACACGACCAAGACATCTCCCAAGATGATGTCGATCACGCCGAGGTTGCTCCTCAGCCTACTCCCTTGGGTGCAGGTAGAAGGAGGAACGTACCGTGTGAATCGCACCAAGGTCGAACTGAGCAAAGCTCAGCGCATCGAGGTCGAAATTCAAAACGGCGTGGCCTCGTTGCCGACCGAAGCCTTGCGGAGCGTGCCGCTGTTTTCGCGCGTGCCTGACGCAGTTCTGGCTCGAATGGTCACTGCGCTCAAGATCGAAGAGGTTCCGCTCGGCAGTAAACTGTTGACCGAAGGGCAGGATCCGGGCAAGTTCTTTATCATCGCAGCCGGCCAAGTAGAAGTGCTCAGCAAAGGGATGCACGGCAGCGACTTACGCATCGCGCTGCTCACCGAAGGCGAATTCTTCGGCGAGACCGATTTGGTCTCTGACAAACTCTCCGAGCTCACCGTCAAGACGACCACACCTTGCCTGCTGCTCACCCTGTCTCGCGCCGATCTCGATGCACGCTTGGCAGACGAACCTCAACTGAAAGATACACTCCGCTCTGCGATCGACGAAGTTCTCGAGCTTCGATCCGAAGTCAATCGCTACGGTGAACGCAATATTGATTTGGTTTCAGGCTTCGCCGAGAACGTGGAGATTCCGGAAACGTTCGTTGATTACTCAGCCAATCCGAAAGAATACTCGCTATCGGCCGTTCAAACGGTTGTTCGCGTACACACTCGCGTGTCGGATTTATACAACGGTCCGTATGACCAGCTTGAAGAGCAGATGCGACTGACGATCGAAGGAATACTCGAGCGTCAGGAATGGGAGCTGATCAACAACAAGAAGTTCGGGTTGCTCAGTGCAGCCGATTCGTCGATGCGCATCAGCCCTCGCTACGGCGCTCCGACACCGGATGATCTCGATGATCTTCTGGCCATGGTCTGGAAAAAGCCCGCCTTCTTCTTGGCTCACCCGAAAGCGATCGCTGCCTTCGAACGTGAATGCACATGGCGCGGAACAACGCCGCCGACAATGAATTTGTTCGGTACCGAAGTCATCACATGGCGCGGCGTGCCTCTGGTTCCCAGTGACAAGCTGGAAGTAAAGAGCCGTTACTCTTCGAATCGTTGGCTGGGCACGACCGACATTCTGCTGCTGCGTATCGGTGAAGCGGATCAAGGCGTCGTCGGGCTGCATCAAGCAGGCATCCCCGGCGAAATTCGTCCAAGTCTTTCAGCACGACTCATGGGGCTCGATAGCCTCGGCGTCGCATCGTACTTGCTGACTTTGTATTACTCATGCGCCGTTCTCACGGACGATGCACTCGGTGTTTTGGAAAACGTCGAGGTAGGTTACTACCACGACTACAACAATCGCGAAATGAGCGGCTTTGACCACGGATCAGGAATATAGGGGGCCAATTCATGTCGGATAATCTACTTCAACGCAGCGTGACCACTTCGACCGCTCGGAACTTAGCCAACACGACTAAGACCGCGCCGAAGATGATGTCGATCACTCCGCGATGGTTGCTCAGTCTGTTGCCGTGGGTGCAAGTGGACGGCGGTACTTATCGCGTCAATCGTACTAAGGTCGAGTTGAGCAAGGCGGAGCGAATCGGAGTCGATATTCGTGAGAACGCATTTACGTTCCCGACGGAATCACTGAGAAGTGTGCCGCTGTTCAGCAAGCTGTCCGAAGTTGTGCTGACGCGAATGGCCGGCCGATTCAAGACCGAAGAAGTCTCACTGGGCAACAAATTGATCGTCGAAGGTGAAGATCGCAGCAAGTTCTTCATCATCGCTCAGGGCCAAGTAGAAGTGCTCAGCAAAGGCATTCACGGCAGCAACCTGCGAATCGCGTTGCTGACAGAAGGCGAGTTCTTCGGCGAGAGCGATCTTGTTTCTGACAAGCCTTCCGACATCACCGTGCGCACGATCACCCCTTGCGTTCTGCTGACCCTGTCTCGCAAAGATCTCGACTCAGTGCTCGGCGAAGTCCCGAGTCTGAACGAAGAGTTCAACAAAGCCATCGATGAACATCGCGAACTCCGTTCGACGGTGAATCGTTACGGCGAACGGAACATCGATCTTGTCTCCGGTTTTGCAGAGAACGTCGAGATTCCTGAAACGTTTGTCGATTACTCGGCCAATCCGCGCGAGTACTCGTTGTCCTCCGTCCAAACGGTTGTTCGCGTTCATACTCGCGTCTCGGATCTATACAACGGTCCGTATGACCAGCTCGAAGAACAAATGCGATTGACGATCGAAGGGATCAAAGAGCGACAAGAGTGGGAGCTGATCAACAGTACCAAGTTCGGTTTGATCCATTCCGTCGATCCGGCCATGCGTATCAGCACTCGCTATGGCGCTCCGACTCCCGATGACTTGGATGAACTCCTGGCACTCGTTTGGAAGAAGCCGGCATTCTTCTTGGCGCATCCCAAAGCAATCGCTGCGTTCGAGCGTGAGTGCACATGGCGCGGTGTGCCGCCTGTCACGATGAATCTGTTCGGAACTCCGGTGATCACATGGCGCGGCGTGCCGCTTGTTCCTTGTGACAAACTGGAGATGAAGAGTCGTTACCAATCGAATCAATGGTACGGAACGACGAGTATCCTGCTGCTGCGAGTCGGAGAAGCGGATCAAGGTGTCGTCGGATTGCATCAAGCCGGTATTCCGGGCGAGATCAGTCCCAGCCTGTCCGCTCGACTGATGGGACTCGACAGCCTCGGCGTGGCGTCCTACCTGCTGACGCTTTACTTCTCGTGCGCCGTCTTGACGGACGATGCGCTGGGTGTGCTTGAGAACGTAGAAGTGGGTTACTATCACGATTACGATCATCGGCCTACCAAGGTCAAGTAAGCGGGATTAAGTAACGAGCGATTCGGGGCGAAGCTGTCGGTTCCGTGCGGAGCCGCGATGAGGAGTCATGACGATGGATGAGATCACGCCGGATCTGGTGGCTCGAATGGCCTCGCGGGTCTACAACGAAGGAATCAGTGCTCCGGGTCAAGCCGCAGGTCCGTCGTTGCCTGCTTCGCCATCGGCTTCGCATGCGAGCCCTGCATCTGTTCAGCACGGCCATGTCGCCGAATCGACACCGTATGTGACTGGTCAGAATCCGAGTCATCTGGGTCGATTGCCTCACCAGTCGCATCCAAGTGGACCAGGGTCATCGAGCGTTCATCCATCCTCCATACCTGGCAGTGCAGTGAGCCCAAGCTTCGGGAATCATGCGACGGTACCGAATCACGTTCCGGCGTACGGCGGAATGGCAGGCGGGTCTCCCGGTTCGGCGCCGATTTCTGCAGTGACCAACCAAGGCATTCCGTTCTCATCGCCGGCATCCTCCGGTTTTCCGTCGCCGGGACACAATGCAGTGCCGGATTTTTTCAAGTCAGCATCGTCACGCATATCTTCGCCGACTTTGAGCGCGCCGATGAGTCACGGGCCTAGTCATTCGACAGGCGGTTCTTCGCATGACGACGGTTTGAAGCGGTTCGTCAGCCAGATTCGGATGACGCACGCCGATCGCAGTTCATCGAGTTCGACCTCGAACGGCCCCTCTCCGTTCACGTTTCATCCGCGAATCGATCCGACCTCTGCGGTATCCAATGGAGGTTCGCGACCGTTCGATGTGAATGCGATTCGAGCCGATTTTCCGATCCTGCATCAGCTCATCAACGGCAAGCCGCTGGCATGGTTCGATAACGCGGCGACGACGCAAAAGCCGCGCAGCGTGATCGATGCGATCTCACGATTTTACGAACAAGATAACTCGAACATTCATCGCGCTGCGCACACTCTGGCGGCTCGATCAACAGACGCCTACGAAAAGGCTCGCGAGAAGATCCGCTCCTTTATAGGTGCTGCGGACACGAAAGAGATTGTCTTTGTACGCGGTACAACCGAGGGAATTAACTTGGTCGTCAACACGTACGGTCGTAAGTTCTTGCAGCCCGGCGATGAGATTGTTTTGTCGCAGCTTGAGCATCATGCGAACATCGTTCCTTGGCAAACGATTGCCAAAGAGAAGGGAGCCGTGCTGCGAGTCATTCCGGTGAACGATCGCGGCGAAGTGATGCTGGAAGAGTATCAAAAGCTACTCGGTCCCAGGACAAAAGTCGTGGCATTGACGCAGGCCTCGAACAGCTTGGGAACTGTGCTGCCAGTGGCTGAGATGACGGCGATGGCCAAACGGTACAATGCTCGAGTCTTGATCGACGGCGCTCAGTCGGTGGCTCACATTCCCGTGAATGTCGAGCAAATGGGAGCGGACTTCTTCGTCTTCTCCGGTCACAAAATCTTCGGGCCGAATGGTATCGGAGCTGTTTACATTCGCGAAGAGTTGCACGATGTCCTGCCTCCGTGGCAAGGAGGCGGCAACATGATTCGCAACGTGACGTTTGAAGAGACCACGTACAGCGAAGCGCCTGCCAAGTTCGAGGCCGGTACGCCGAACGTAGCGGATGCAGTGGGGTTGGGCGCAGCGCTCGACTACGTCAATCATCTCGGACTACCGAACATCGCGGCCTATGAGCATGAACTGCTCGGATATGCGACCGAACGCATGCTCGGAATCAACGGTCTGCGCTTGGTCGGTACGGCTCGCGAAAAAGTCGGAGTTCTATCATTTGTTCTGCCGCATAAACGGACGGAAGAAATTGGTCGAGCGCTCGATCAAGAAGGAATCGCTGTGCGAGCCGGACACCATTGTTCGCAGCCATCGCTGAGGCGCTTCGGACTAGAGACCACCGTGCGCCCGTCTCTTTCGTTCTACAACACGAAAGAAGAAATCGATCGCTTGGTCGCAGCGATCAAACGCATCTGCCTGATGCCGTAAAAGTGTAGATCAATTGTCCTCAATTGATCCTAACCAAGTTCGCATTACCAACACCTCGAACGGTAATGATTGATTGAGTGCGATCGCAATTCAGCAGTTTGCGAGGCTGGAGCCTCGCCTGCGGTGGGTAACGAGGCTGGAGCCTCGTTACCAGGGGAATGTTGTGGCTGGGTTAGGTTGGTAACGCAATAGGTGTTGGTGCATCCGGCTTCGTTAGGATCAATTTGGAAAACTGATCTACAAAAAAACGGATCTGTAGCATACGACGCCGGCGCTTTGACTCGAGTTTCAGAACAATCGATTAAAACCATTCAGGGCTGCGACGCGGTAGGCTTCGGCCATGGTTGGATAATTAAACGTCGTGTTGATGAAGTACTCGAGCGTGTTGTAGGGGGTCGGTTGCTTCATGATGGCTTGACCGATGTGCACGATCTCAGCGGCATTCGGACCGAAGCAGTGGACGCCTAGGATCTCGAGCGTTTCACGATGGAAGAGCAACTTCAGCATACCGATCGCACGACCGGTGATCTGAGCTCGAGCCAAACTCTTGAACTGCGAGTGACCGACTTCGTAAGGAATCTTGGCGGCCGTGAGCTCACGCTCTGACTTGCCGACGCTGCTGATCTCTGGGCTGGTAT
The DNA here is from genome assembly GCA_046349815.1 of Pirellulales bacterium. GTDB lineage: Bacteria > Planctomycetota > Planctomycetia > Pirellulales > Pirellulaceae > Aureliella. Next base: position 78,005 of record JAXMBQ010000024.1, read on the forward strand.
AGATACCGGTCGGGACATCGTCGAGTTTCAAGCAACTGCTGCCTGTGCAGCCGGTGAAATGTTGCGCTGCGGCGCGACCCTGCATGTAAGCGGCGCTTGCGAGCGCCGGAAAACCGATGACGTCGCCGACTGCGTAAACAGACTCACACTTGGTCTGGAAGAACTCGTTAACCTTCAGTGTACCGCGAGGAGTCGGTTCGACGCCGATGTTTTCGAGTCCGAGATTCTCCGTATTGCCGTTTCGGCCGTTGGCCCATAGCAGCACGTCAGTCTTGAGTTGCTTGCCGCTCTCGAGGTACAGGACGACTCCGTCTTCGTGACCTTCGATCCGCGAAAACGCTTCATTGTGACGGATCAGAATGCCTTGATCGCGAAGGTGATAAGAGAGTGCATCAATGATCTCATCGTCGAGGAACTCGAGGAGTTTATCTCGCGTGTTGACGAGGTTTACTTTGATGCCGAGATTGCGAAACATCGACGCGTATTCACAGCCGATAACGCCGGCACCGTAGACACAGATCGACTGCGGTTTCAGTCGAAGGTCGAGGATCGTGTCACTATCGAAAATGCGAGGGTGCGAGAAATCGACATTCGGCGGTCGATAAGGACGCGAGCCGGTGGCGATGACGATGGCGTCGGCAGTCAGTTTTTGACGGCCGTCTATTTCGACGGTGTGCGGATCCAGGATGCGAGCGTGACCTTGGATAACCGGTACATTGTTACGGTCGTAAAAAGTCTGCCGCATCGATTCCTGTTTGGAGATGATCGAACGGCTACCGGCTCGCAACTGTTCGAGCGTCGGGTTGACTCTCAAGCCCAGATCTTTGAGGATCGGGTTGTTGAGCGCTTCCATCACGGAGTAGATGGAGAACCGCAGGGACTTGCTCGGAATCGTGCCCCAATGAGTGCATCCGCCGCCGATCCGAGTGTGGCGTTCAATTACTGCCACACGCTTGCCACCCTTTGCGGCTTGCATGGCGGCTCCTTCGCCGCCGGGACCCGTGCCGATGACGATGACGTCGTACTTGTTAGCATCCATGTTGATCTGTTCAGCCCTTGGGATCGGAGTAAGAAAGTGGGGCAGTGAGCGGTTCATCCGCTGAGGGTCGTATGGGTAGGCTTAGTTGTAGGCGAGGTGGTTCTCCAATTCAACGCCGGCAGAGCGGGCTCTGCGTTCATCAGCGTTCATTACGTTGCGAATCTCGTCGACTTACCGGCAGGTATGTAATCCTGGCAAGCTAGGCATCTTTGCTCGCGCCGTTCCGCTTTTATTACATCACGCATCAGCGTTTTGATGTGTGCTTAGCTGCAGGGCTTTACCAGATCTTTCATCAATTGTTAACCACGTCCGGATGTCGTTCAGCCGATGTTCCGTTCTAGCTATTGTTCCAGGCGAGCAGCGACTTGGCAGCGGCGGCAACGGCTTGGTCGTCAGACGCGGAGAGTTCGCCAAGCAGCGGCAACATGGGACCGGTCTCGGCGATGCCGGCCGACGCGACAGCGCGGTGTAGGACTCGGATCGGTTGAATCTGGTTGCGTAGATCCTCCAACAAGAGGAAGCGTTCTCGCAATGCTTCGGCTTCCTCCCAACGACCAGCTTGGATGGCTCGTAGCGTATCCATCGATCGCTTCGGAGCCACGCAGACGCAACCGCTGGTGAACGAGCCGATACCGAAGTCGCGCATATGGATGATTGCCGGTTGTTCACCGATGCCGCTGACAACCACTTCGCCAGGGACCTGCTGCAAGACTTCGCGCAGATAGTTGTCATCGGACGGATTGTCACGCACGACTGCGTACTTGATCCAACTGATGAGTCCGTCGCGATGGAGCTTGCCGACAGCGGCCGGGTCGAGCCAACGGTCGTGCTTGAGGTATAGGACGATCGGCTTACCGTATTTTTCAGCGAAGATACGAACGCCGGTCGCGATGCCTGCGGGATCCGCTATTTCTTTCTGTGGAAGAATCATGACGGTAGGAAAATCGAAATCAAGCAGCACTTCGGCTTGGTCCATCATCGTGCCGAACGCAGGTCCTACCGAAGGGACGACCAACGTCTGATCGGCAGCGATGTCAGCCAGGATTCGCAGCATGCCTGCGAATTCGCTGAGTCGCACGTGATACAAGACCGCGTTGCCGCCGTAGAGCAACGTGGTGATTCCGCCGGCTTCCAAGAAGCGTACCAAGCGTTTGTTCTGTTCCGCATCGACCTGCAGGTCTGAGTTGCGAGCCAAAGGAGGAACAGCGACAACACTGGCGGCGAGGCGAGCCGGGGTAATGGTGCGAGTATCCATGGATGTTTTATGACTGGCCTTAGGACGGATGTGAGTGTGGGGCAAACGAGTCTAACGACGAAGTTCGCGAATCGCTGACTCTTCAGAGGAGAAGAATAGCACAGACGAGTTGCAGCGCGGAGGCAGTAGGGTGGTTTACTTGCCCCTCTTGTTATCGACTATACTAAGCGACCTAATCTTAGAGCGGACGGCACCCTATCGGCCGGAGCTGAGAGCCTGCATAGGCATGCGGCTCAGGAAGGTGGTGGAAGTTGGGTTGGTACAAAGTCGCCGGCAGTCGCTTGGTAACCCGCTATTGGCCCGGAGTATTGGCCGGCTGGATTGCACTGGCGTTGCTCCTCCGTTTCTTCGCACCCACTTGGGATTCAATCGCCGCTGACGGCGATCTGGCATTCCTTCCCGCTACCGTTCCCAGCGTTGTCGGTCAGCGTCAACTGGATGCGGCCTTTCCCGGCGCGTCGGCTCGCAGCCAAATGGTTATCGTGCTCGCGCGACGTTCGGCCGCTATGACTGACGACGACACAGCCGTCGGGCTCGACATCGCTCGCCGCCTGCACATGATTGCATCTCGCAATGAATGGGAGAAATTACCGCAGGACAAACCGCAGTGGAGCGCAGACACGCTCACTGCAACACAACAGAGTTCATTGGAAGCGGTACAAGACAATCTGACTCAATGCATCGAGATCGGCGACGTCCTCGCCGGTTTTCAAGCGCAAGAAGGGAAGGACTCGCCTCGCTTGTTTCTGGCCTATGAGATGCGCGGACGCTTGTACGAGCGTTTGAATAAGAAAGAAGAGTCGAGCCGGGATTTTGAAACGTCGAAGTTATTGGCTGCGCAGAAGGTTCCGATCCTCGAAGAACCGGTGCGGACATGGTCCAAAGCCATTCATGATGTCTGGACTTGGCGCGACGGAGTGCTCGGACACAAGTTCGGCAGCAATAACAGACACGCGAAGTTGATTGCGATTCAATTGAGCAACGAATTCACGGCGGTGAGCAACATCGCCTTGTTGGAAGGTGTTGAGCGCTTAGTCGAAGAGGTTCGCGCCGAACACGGGCAGGACATCTCTTCCGATCTGGAAATTGGGATCAGCGGTTCAGCGGCGGTGGGCGCCGACATGCTGAGAGCTGCGGCCGGCAGTGTAAAGCAGACGGAAGGAGTGACGGTACTCTTAGTGCTGGTCATTCTTACGCTGGTCTATCGAGGCCCGTTCCTGGTGGCGATTCCGCTGACCAGTATCGCTCTCAGCCTGATCATCGCGACCGGAGTGTTGGCGCTGCTGGCTCGCGACCCCTCGCGTCCCGGTTCATTCGGGCTGGGCGTCTTCACCACGACTCGCATCTTCATCGTGGTGTTGCTGTTTGGCGCCGGCACCGACTTCTGTTTGTTCTTCCTGGCTCGATGTCGAGAGATCCTCGAAAAGCAAGCGACGCCGACTCGCAGCCACTTCTATCGAGCCGTCGGCCGAGCGTGGCGCAGCGTTCACAATGCGCTCGTGGCCAGTGCCATGACGACCATCGTGGGTCTGGCTCTGATGTGGGTCTCGCGGTTCGAGAAGTTCCGATACAGCGGACCGATCATTGCGATTTCGCTGGCAGTGACGCTGCTCGTCTGCTTGACCTTTACACCTGCCCTTTTGAGCGCGGTGGGACGTGTGGCATTCTGGCCATCGCTCCGTCCAAGTCCGAATCGAAACGGCGAACATCGTGACAAGTTCTGGAATCGATTTTGGTTTCGAGTCGGAACTTTCGTCGTGCGCTATCCGGCGCCGACTTTGGTTCTGACCATGGCGCTCTTGGCCGTTCCTGCCTATCACGGTTGGAACTGCTTGGGCTGGGTTACTTATAACTTTGCCGAAGAATTGTCGGCAGATGCGCCCAGTCGTCGTGGTACTGAGTTGCTCAGCCGATATTTCCCGCCGAACTCGGGAAGTCCCGTTACACTGATCCTCGTGAAGCCCGAAGAGTTCGCCGGTGACGACGACGTGAATGCGGCCAGTGACGAGCTCGCCAAATCACTTTATGTCAGCGGAGTCGAATCGGTACGGAGTCTCAACGATCCGCTCGGTGACTATCCGCCTCAACGGTGGATGAGCCTTTTCAGTCAGGATTCGTGGCGGCGCAGAGTCTTGAAACTGCACCGCGTCAGTCGCGGCCGCTACTTAAGTTCGGTAGACGGTTATCAAAAGCGACTTGCAAAGTTCGATATCGTGCTGAAAGACAACCCCTTTTCCTTGGAAGCGTCTTCTACTCTCGGTCGCATTCTCGATATGGTCCAAAAAGAGACGCAAGATGCTGAGTCGCCTTGGTACAAATCGAGAATGACGGTGGCAGGCACTACGGTGGGCATCACTGATTTGCGGACGGTGACGCAAGCGGATCAGCATCGCATTCAACTGTTGGTTACTGTCGGCGTATGGATCGTGCTATTGTTTTTAGTGAGACATTGGGGGCTCGCGACTTACTTGATCTTTACCGTGCTGCTCAGTTATTTCAGCACGCTCGGTTTCACCTATGCAGTGTTCAGTTGGCTGTACGGAGCCGAATACAATGGGCTCGATTGGAAAGTGCCGTTGTTCCTGTTCGTGATCTTGGTTGCTGTTGGACAAGACTACAACGTTTACCTAACGACTCGGATATTCGAAGAACAGCGAACGTATCCAGGGAAAGAAGGAATACGTCGCGCGTTGGGACTGACCGGCGGAATCATCACCAGTTGCGGGGCGGTAATGGCCGGGACCTTTATCGCGATGGCCAGTCCAGCCGTATCCGCTTGGTTATCCGAGAACTGGCCGAGCCTTGGGATTCATCAATCGCAGCCTGTGCTGCGCGGTATCACAGAAATGGGGTTCGCGTTGTCTCTCGGTGTTATGCTCGACACACTGGTCATCCGTTCACTGTTGGTTCCGGCATATTTCGCTGCCAGACCCCAACGGCAAGTCAGCAAAGTGTAGCGGCAGAACGTAGGATGTTCATGCGCTGAGCGTAATGGCGAAGCCATACGGCCGTGCAGCGCGAACCGTCAACCGAAGAGCAAAAACACTGCCGGGGTGCGGCTCGCTAACACTCACCGAGCCCTACCAGGGCCAACAGTTTCAACGCATTACTGGTCGGTGTCGGGCCCGGACGCATTTGATAATCGAAGCGCATTCGTTCTTCGCCGTTCACTTGCTCAAAATACTCGCGGAAGTGAACGATCTGGCTGATGCGCAGCAAGTCGGGTTGATCGGCCAGTTCCAGGTCGTGCGTTGAAATCGCACCGCAAGAGCCGAACTCTACCAACTGCTGCACTACACGGACCACTGCGATTTGACGTTCCCGACTGTTGGTTCCCTGCAGAAGGATTTCGTCTAACGAGAAGAGAACGTTGCCTTGTTTGTCAGCGGTTGCGTCTCCCCTGCTCTGCAATGTCGACAGCGACTTCTTTGCAGGTCGTTTCAATTCCGCCATAAAGAACGAGACGCCGCCCTCTTTGAGACTGTCTCGCACTCAGTTGCTCGTCGCCAGTTCAAAGATCGGCGACTGATAGGACTTGGCACAAACCGGTGCACCGATACGATGCAAGAGTTCATTTAAAACCCAGGCTCGCAGTAACGTACTCTTGCCGGCCATGTTCGAGCCGGTTACGAGCAGCAACGGTCGCTCGGATTCCAAGTGCACATTGTTTGTCACTCGCTGCGTATCCTTGAGCAGCGGATGGCCCATGGCTTCGGCGACGAATCGCATACTCGGCGATGTCAGCGGGTTTGGGAAACACCAATCGGGATACTCCTCAGCCAGAGTGGCTCCGCTGATGAGCGCTTCGCAGTCGCCGAGCGCTTCAAACCATCCGCGCGAAGAGCTGCCGAACTTCGACTGCCAAGCTTCCAAGCGTTCGAGGATGCGAAAATCCCATAGCACCGTCAACTGCAACATCAAATAGATGATGTAAAACAAAGGATCTCGCTGCAGGTTGGCGCACCAGATCCACAATCGCAAGCGTCGGAACCCGTTCACTGCTGAATGGTCTCCTTCTGCAGCGCGGCTGCGTATCGATCGTATCAACTCGCTGTTGCCTGCAAGTCCGCCGAGTTCGTCGAATGCTTCTGCCACTCGCGATGATTGTTTGTAGCGCCCGTTAATCCGTACGAATATCTCATGCAGCCAACTGCCCGAAGTTACTGTTACCAAGAGGTTCAATACAAAGGCGCCGGCTATCAGCCCGATGCCGGTCATCACAGGTACAGACAGGGCGCCTTCACGGCGCACTTGTCCGGCTGTAGCGATCACGAGCACGATACAACCGGCCAAAAACAGAGATGGGCCTAAGTATGATAGGGCATGCACTATGCGATGCGCGGGCAACCAGCGCGGTCCGGATGCCCACGCCGCCAGCGCGCTGACTGAATCCGACTCGTCGCTGAACGATGAAATGATCTCTACGAGACGTTCTCGCTGAGCAGGAGTGTCACGCAGCTCTTTTACGGCCTCTTGTCGATGCCTGATCTCATCTCGCGTCGGAGGTGTGATCAACCATTGGAAGAGGGTTCGCCTTCCGTCCGGTGTCCCGCCGAGGTTGAGCAACTGCCAAAGGCTGGCTGATCCGAAGAGATCCAAGTCATCGGCAAGCGCCGAACCGGGGAACTCGCCGTGCAAACCGGGAATGGATTCCCAATCACGCTCTGTTCTAGCTTTCAATCGCCGATAAAGTTCGTTCGAACGTTTGGCTTCGACGTCTGCGATACGAAAGTACTCATGGACGGTGATGGCGATCAAAAAGCCGAGCGCGGAAGCCCAACCGACCAGCAATAGTAGTGTTCGGGGCTCAGAGCCCGAATAGCCGGCGATCAGGCCCGCCGCAGCTACGAAGAAGAGGATCGTACGCACTGCGGTCATGAATCGTTGACGTGAAGCCACTTGCTCGCTGACAGCCGTTGTCTCGCGGAGTCGGCGGGCGTAGCGCTCTCGAGCTGATTCCAACGTTATTCTTCCTTTTTGTATTTGTAAAAGCCTTCACCGCTTTTGATTCCCAGATGACCCTGTTCAATCGGCTTCTTCAAAATCGCCAACAGGGAATCGATCGGCACACTTCGCTCATCGGCCCACCGCGCGTTGCTCAGCACTTGCTCGATTACGTCCAGTCCGATGTGATCCATCATGGCGAAAGGACCGATCGGCATCTTTGACACAGCCACCCAAGCGCGATCGATTTCGCGAGGGTCGACAACGTCTTCGGCTGCCAGCTCAAGTGCTCCGCGCAGGACGGATTGCAGCAACCAATTGAATACGTAACCCGAATGCTCATGGCGAAGTACCAGCGGATATTGACCGATGCGAACACTCAGCTCAACCAGTCGTTCGACTACCCAAGCACCAGTTTCTTCTGCCGGGCTGACATCAGCGATGCTTGATCGTTCGAGCGGAACATGGAAGTGCCAGTGGGCAAATCGCTGCGGATGAACGACGTATCGCTTGAGCATTCCCGGAGTGAAGTAGGAACTATTGGAGGCGATGATGACCGACTCATCAAAGGTCTCTGAAAACTCTTTCAAGACGCGACGCTTGATCGCAACTTGTTCCGGAACACACTCCAGAACGACTGCCGGTACCGCTGAGTTCGACTCCCACTTTTCGGAAAAGGAGAGGCGATCTTGCCAATCCATTGCTGAGTTAAGATCGAAATGAAACGTCCCAAGAGGTTGAAGGTCGATCGTCCGTGATTCATCGGTGATCGTGCGGAGATAGTCGGGAGCCTGAGTTTGCATCCAACTGCGAGCATCGGATAGAACGGCCGGCGACTTGTCGAGCAGCGCGACGGGGAGACCGCAGATTGCAGTTCGCAGCGCCACTTGTCGCCCGATCCAACCTGCTCCGACAATCAGCAATCCCTGCATCTGTTTACCCACGCGCTCCCTCCTCTGATTCGCCTACGCTTGCGAACCGCTCTCTATCCTGAATGGCCGCCGAAACCGCAATGACTGGATCGCGAACATCCTATCCGAAGGAGACGCCGAGACCAGCGCCTCAACCTTGAATCTCCCTCTGGATTAGACTAAAACAGACATTCCCGCCCTTAAGCCCCTCCCGCCGCTCGCCCGCCCTCCTTCCTGCAAACAGAGTTGTTGAACATGGTTCCGGATGACCAGGTTCCCAGGTTTCAAGCTGCGCCGGCCGGCACGGTCTGGGGCTCGAAGTATCGAGAACGCGCATTGAATCGTCGTTCGCCGCGTTCCATCATTTGCGTCGTATTCATTTCGACTTGCCTATCGTGGATCAGTATCGGCGGAATCCTTCCAGTTAGCGGTGCTGATACGGCGGTCGAAAGCCTGATCCCTGCAGGACCGAAGTTCGAACTCGATATTCAACCGATTCTGACTTCGCGGGGCTGCAACTCGGGCCCTTGCCATGGTAAGGCGCGAGGTCAAAACGGTTTTGCACTTTCACTGTTGGCATTTGATGCCGATATGGATTACGAAGCCATCGTGACGGCGTCGCGCGGTCGGCGGTTGGCTCCCTCGGCGCCGGAGCAGAGTTTGCTGCTCGCCAAAGCCACTGGTGAGCTGCCTCACGGCGGCGGTATCAAACTGGATCGACAGAGCCCCGAGTATCGTACGCTCATCGAGTGGATCGAACGAGGAACGCCTCGCGTCGAAGATACTGATCCAAAACTGACAGCGATCGAAATTGCTCCGCCTCCGCACACGATGACGGCAGGACAAGAAATATCGCTCACTGTTACGGCTGTTTACAACGACGGATCGAAGCGCGATGTGACTCGCACTTGTGCTTATCAGAGTAACGAGTCGGTAATTGTTTCCGTGAATCCTGAAGGGCGATTGAAAGCGGGATCTCTGCCCGGCGAAGCGACCATCATGGCTCGCTATATGGGGCTGATCGCGACTTGGAGCACAGCAGTCCCGCGGCCTCAAGCGGTCGATTCTACGGTCTACGCTGCACAGCCTCGCAAGAACTTCATCGATGATCATGTGCTGCAGAAACTTGCCAAGCTGAACATCGAACCGAGCGGACCTTGCGACGATCATCAGTACATGCGACGTGCTTACCTGGATGTCATCGGTCGCTTGCCGAGTGCCGACGAAGCACGCGCGTTCCTCGCGGATACGCTTCCGGACAAGCGAGCTCGTCTGGTCGATGCACTCTTGCAGCGACCCGAGTACGCGGACTTTTGGGCGAACAAGTGGGCAGACTTGTTGCGTCCGAATCCGTATCGAGTCGGCATCAAAGCGACGATGAGTCTCGATCTTTGGCTGCGCGACGCATTCCGCAGAAACTTGCCGCACGATCAATTCGTTGCTGAACTCTTGACGGCTCAAGGAAGCACATGGCGCAACGGAGCGACTGTCGTCTTTCGTGATCGTCGTGAACCGGAAGAGATCACGACGATGGTCAGTCAACTGTTTCTCGGAGTGCGCTTAGACTGTGCCAAGTGTCATCAGCATCCGTTCGAAGTCTACGGCCAGCGCGACTTCTACAGTCTTGCGGCATTTTTCAGTCGCGTGGGTTACAAAGGGACCGGTCTTTCTCCACCGATTTCGGGAAGCGAAGAAATGGTCTTCGTCAAAGCTAAAGGTGAAGTGCGTCATCCGCTTACGAAAGAGTTGCTTGCCCCAAAGCCGCTGAAGGCCGATACCGTCGAAATCCCGGAAGACAGCGACCCGCGCGCGGAACTAGTCCAATGGATGACTTCGGTCGACAATCCCTACTTTGCTCAAGTTGCCGTGAATCGCATATGGGCTGATCTCATGGGGACGGGAGTCGTCGAGCCGATCGATGATATGCGAGCCACGAATCCGCCGAGCAATCCGGAGTTGTTGGCGGCCCTGGCACAGCACTATCGCGATGTGCACTTTAATACCAAGGAACTCTTGCGGACGATCCTGGCGTCTGAAACGTATGCACGCAGCAGTCGACTACTAAAGGCTTCGAAACGGAAGCATCTATCGCAACTTTTCGCGACACTATCGTAAGCGGCTGAGAGCTGAAGTTCTGGCGGATGCACCCGATGTCACGGGTCGCACGGATTCGTTTGCAGCGATGCCTGCGGACTCTAGGCTGTCGAGTTGCGGGACGTTTCGATCCGAGTCCGAGATGCTCGACACCTTCATGACCTGACCCGAATCAAGATCCGCCGTGTGAGGCGAAACACCCGATGCGACGATGACTCAGCTGCTGCACATGATGAATGCTCCGAAGATCCAACAGAAGATCGCCGACGATGCGAGCCGAGCGCGCAATTGGCTGCAAGTGAGAAGTCACCAAGTCAGATAATAGAAGAGCTGTGCATCAAGATCTATTCGAGAATGCCGAGTGCTGAAGAGCGATCAGCGCTTGAGGCTGAGTACGCTAAGCCGGACGCGATTCGGCGACGAGTAACGGAAGACATTATGTGGTCACTTCTGAATACCCCGGAATTCCTCTACATCGATTGATATCTGACGGAGAGCTGTGAACATGGATCGACGTACAACTCTGAAACTCGGTGTAGCCGGTTTAGCAGGCGGAGGCCTCGCCAACTTGCTTCGTTTGCGCGATGCATCGGCTGCTGATCGACCTCTGGGGAACAAGCCGCTGAGCAATTGCATCTTGATTTGGATGGACGGCGGTCCGACTCACTTCGAAACATTCGACCCCAAACCGGAAGCTCCGGCTGAAATTCGCGGTGAGTTCAGCGCGATTGAAACGAACGTGTCGGGCATCCGCATCAGCGAACACTTGCCGAAGCTGGCGAAGATGGCCGACAAGTACGCGATCGTACGCTCCGTCTGTCATAACCAAGTGAACCATGGCGCAGGTAATCACTACATGATGATCAGCGCAATCGCCTCGCATTCCGGTAGGTTGCGGAGCCTTCGTGAGTTTCATCCCAGTATGGGTTCGGTCGCGGCTCGTGAACGCAATGCACCTCATGGACTGCCGGCATATTTCTCTATGCCAGGTATGTCTCGGTCGGGCGGTCCCAATTTTCTCGGTGCAAAGTATGCCCCGTTTGTTGTTTCGAATGATCCGAACAGCGACCGCTTCCGGGTGCGCGACGTAGCTCTGCCTGACGGCATCCTCGAGCCTCGTTTCCAATCGCGGCGCGACTTGCGTTCGGTTGTGGATAAGATGCCTCGCTACACCGATCCTGCAGTGGCTGACCCGGTGATGGCTCTCGACGAGTACTATCAGCAAGGCTACGACTTGATCACGACTCCGGCCGCTCAGAAAGCGTTCGACATTCAAAGCGAACCGAAGGAACTGCGTGAAGCCTATGGTCGTAACGGGTTCGGGCAACGAGCTTTGTTGGCTCGCCGCTTGGTAGAAGCCGGCGTGCCCTTCGTCACCATCGTCGACGGAGGCTGGGACCATCACAGCGATCTATTCGGAGCTCTGAGAACACGGCTTCCTACTTGGGATCAGACGGTAGCCACATTGATCAGTGATTTGGATAGCCGTGGTCTGCTCGAAACGACGATGGTGATTGCACTCGGAGAGTTCGGTCGTACGCCGAAGATTTCGACATTGGCAGGTCAAAGCAAAGCGGGCCGCGATCACTGGGCTAACGCGATGTCGATCCTCTTCGCAGGAGGCGGAACGCCGGGCGGACAAGTCATCGGTGCCACTGATCGCCAAGGTCATTCCGCTGTCGAGCGAGTGCTCGCGCCGGAGAACTTTGTATCGACCGTGTACATGAAAATGGGGATCAATCCTGACAAGTTTTATGTGACACCGACCGGTCGACCGTCGCACTTGGTAAGTGATCCCACTCCGATCAAGGAGCTGATGTGATCGTCCAGTGTTTGACTTGGTTTGCATGGACGATCATCGGTTTAGTCGTAGGGATATGCTGCGAGTCGCGGGCTGAAGCTCCGCAAGTCACGCGTTTGTTGCCGGCCGGCGGCAAGCGCGGAACGGCGTTTGAAGTTACTGCAGTCGGCAAGTTCGCCCCTTGGCCGGTGGTGGTGACGGATAGTTCCGGCGGCTTGAATTGGCAGCCCGCAGGAGATGCCGGAAAGTTCCAAGTCACGATCGCTGAAGACGCCCCGCTGGGAGTGCACTGGCTTCGATTTTCATCAGCCGACGGCGCAGCGAAGCTGAAGCCGTTCATTGTCGGCTCGTACCCGGAACAAAACGAACAAGAACCGAACGAAGCGGTCAAACAGGCGACTGTGATCAGCAGTTTCCCGATCGCGATCAACGGCGTGCTCGAGCAAGCGCGAGATGTCGATACGTTTGCTGTCGATTTAGAGGAAGGGCAGCAACTTGTCGCGACGCTCACTGCCAACGAAGAACTCGCATCGCCGGTCGACGCGTGTATGCAAGTGCTCGACGCAAAAGGATTCGTTGTCGCGCAGAATCTAGACGCTCACAACCTCGATCCGCAAATTGTTTACCAAGCCAAGCAGAGCGGCAAATATCTGGTGCGTGTCTTCGGATTTCCCAGTGCACCGGACAGCACCATCGCCTTCAGCGGAAGCAATCAATACGTCTATCGTTTAACGTTGACTGCGGCGGCTCATGTCGAATCGCCGATGCCGCCTGCCGTTTCTGCGGTTGCCGACACAACCTTGTCTTGGGTCGGATACAACAGTCCCATGCCTGGTTCTCGCACGGTGACGAGCGCAGAAGCGACCGAAGCGCTTGAAGACTACCGACTCCGATCATGATCCCGTGTGCGGAAAGCTCAGCCGTCTTTCGGTTGCCGATGGTCTCGATGCCGATCGTGATGGCTGACGACAAAGTCTTCCCGTACGGCGCCGCGAAACGTAACGCTTCCGTTCTGCGCGCAGGCGTCATTGCATCACCGCGCACCGAGCACGTCTTTGCGTTCGATGCCAAGAGTGGCTCGCTATGGCGCTTTGAATGTGCGGCTCGTGAGCTCGGTTCGCCGCTGGATGCGACGGTGATGATTCTGGCGGCGGATGACAAAGTTCTGTCGACGCAAGACGACAAAGGCCCGAACGTCGATCCGAGTTTCGAATGGAAGGTCTTACGGCTGATCAGGACTTATCGCTTGGTTGTCCGCGATACGTTTCGGCACGGAACATCGATGCATTTTTATCGGTTGATCGTATCGGCCGTTCAACCGGAGTTTCGTGCATCATTCAGTTCCGACGATAGAGGGAACGGCCGGCAAGCCGATCGAAATGAAATCGCGATCGATCGCAGCGGCAGTTTCGATGAAGATTTAGAAGTACGGATCGTTGACGCGGCCGGCGTTTCTGCCTGATGCCGTGGTGTCGGCCGCGAAGGGGAGATTCGGCAAAAAAAGTGAAGCTGTCGATTCAATCTGCTCAGGCGTATCAAGGTCCTATTCGCATCGCGGCCGAAAGTAAAACGACACATGTTCAAAAGAACGTCGGAACGAATGTGCCGGGTCAGACTCTTTGGCTGAGCGTCGTGCCTGCGAAGTAATGGGGCCAAGCGTTGTGCCTGCCTTCCAGTCCTAAAAACCGGGGAATTCTTGAATAGACCAACAATCGCTTACGCGTCGGGTTGGTGATTGGGGCCTTTATCTGCCGAAGCTGATTAATTCTACAGACCGCATGCCGTACGGAGTTGTCACTATCGTTCATGAAGAACCGGACGGCTTGCGCCGTACCACTTTCAGTTTCTCAATTGTTGAACGAGCTGCTCGACATCGACCACGGTCGGTTCCGACGAGATACCGGCCAGGCTGAAGCGGTCGAGCAAATCCTGCGGCTTCGCTTCTGAACCGGATGGAAGGAGTCCGAGAGTGAATGCGAGATAGCCGACGATTCGGCGGCTGGTAAAACCTTGATCTCGAAACCAACTCAGACGCGTATCGCCGTGTCGCTTGGCTAAACGTCGACCGTCGGTGCCTACCATCAACGGCAGGTGTGCGTAGTGAGGCGGATCGAAGCCGAAGGCTTGCATGAGATCAAGTTGCCTCAATGTGCTGGCTATCAGATCGTTCCCTCGCACGACTTCGGTGACTTGCATAGCATGATCGTCAGCGACAACGGCCAATTGATAGGCCGGCGTGCCGTCCCCTTTAGCGATGACGAAATCACCGAGTCGCGTTCGGACCGAGCCGCTTTGGAGTCCGACCACAGAATCATTCCACTCGAAGGCATCCGACGAAGCGCGATAACGCCATGCGAAGTCAGCGGGGGTCAAGTGCGAGGCATCGGCGGCACAGCGTCTGCTGCATGTTCCTGGATAGATCGGCGGCTCGCCCGATTCATGCGGTGCCGAAGCGGCCGCTGCGATGTCCGAGCGCGAGCAAGTGCAAGGATAAACTCGCTCACATGCGATCAAGCGATCGAGCAATTCACCATAAAACGCTCGTCGTTCCGTTTGAATGTATGGTGCATGCGGTCCGCCGATATCTGGACCGTAGTCCCAATCGAGCCCCAGCCATTTCAGGTCCGCAAGCGTTTGGGCTACAGCCCACGCTTTGATTCGGGGCGAATCGATGTCTTCGATACGCAGGATAAGCTTTCCCTGCTGTTGCCGCGCGGAGAGCCAGGCGATAAGGAAAGAGCGAGCATTCCCCAAGTGCAAGGCGCCCGTCGGTGAGGGAGCGAGTCGTCCGATCATCGCGTTCAATGTTCAACCGATCGTAGGAGGCAATTTGCGGACGGGCCTGATGCGGCCGGCTTTTTCATCTTCGATCGCTTGCTTGATGTTGGCGACATAGAACACCATCGAATGATCGCACAACCAGTCGATCTTCCACTTTGCGAGGCTCATCATCAATCCGTGCATTCGATCGCGGAACCGTCGCCACGGGCGATACTTGCGTAGCCTGCCGAACGCGTTGAAATACATCTCGTGTCCGCTGTGGCGATAACCCATCCACATCGGAGGGACTCGCGTCACAATATCGTTGTTATTGACCCAACGATAATGATGGATCTTCACAAAGTTGATGTAGCGCTTGTCACCGACACGCGGGCTGCCGAAAGTGAACAGGCCTTGTGGATTTGAGGGAATCTCGGAGATTTTGCAGCGTCCGGCGCAGATTGTCGCCATCGCGCCTCCGAGTGAATGACCCGTAAACCACAGAGTTTTGTCGTTGTCCTTCAAGTACTGTTCGATCACCGGCCAGAGATCGTCTACTTCTTTCTTGAATCCGCGGTGCACACGGCCCATCGATTCAGCGATGACGCTGATCGCATTTACGTCGGCACGGATATCGTTCCATTCATTCGGTTCCGTGCCGCGGCAGGCGACGATGCGATCATACTGGTTCCCGAATACATAAGCCTGAGCACCGTCATTTTCAAAGTAATGAACTTCTTCGAGTCCGACCTGGCGAGCCGCTTCGCGCACGACATCATCGCGGTAATAAGAGAGTTTGGCGATCTCAGCGAACAAGAGCGATTGGCGTAGTAAACTCAGATCGTCGATCGGACCGGACAATGGTTCGGATAAAAGCTTGATCGCATCGGCTACTGCTTCGGCCTTGGTTTCCGGCATCGTTTGTGCTTCGGGTACGACCGATGCGGGTGTGGCGGACATGAAGATTCCTCGACCGAAAGAGTCTGGTTGCGATCCGTTATCAGTATAGGAAAAGTTGTCGAAGCGTTACAATGATCCTTGACACTAGGATTGTTGATGGGATCC
>JAXMBQ010000025.1:0-90231 GCA_046349815.1 Pirellulales bacterium
TCAAGCGACGAGCCAATAGACAGCGCTGTCCGTAGGGATGTCGACCGTACTTATCGCGAATTGCATCGTTCTCAAGTGACAGATCGAATGCGCGTCGTGCTTCCGGACCGGTCAGCATCTCGAGCGCTTTCTGATTGAATTGATCGAGAGCCGACATCGATCCCGACGTATCGACTTCACGACGAAAGCGATCAAGCCCTCGCAGTAATTCGGCTCTCTGTCCCAATCGCGACTCCATCGCCGGTGCAACGCTCAGATCCTGAACCTGAAAGCTCGACGCGTTCGGATTCCCCGTTACCGTGAACGGTGTATAAGCCGAACCGAGATAGGATGCGCCGAATGCAAACACGTCGACACCGCCTCGACCGGCGTCGGTGGCCGCAACATAGTTGGGCACGCCACGGCGAATATGTTCACGTTGTTTGGCGACGATGGAGCCGACAGCCGGAGCATCGTTCACTGTTCCTGTCGGCTCACGCGGAACGCGAGCCGTGATGAATCGCTTGTGACCGCCGCCGTGATCTGCGAACTCATGCGAGATGGAGCGAATGATGTTGAAGCGATCCGCGACTTTGGCTTGCTCGGGAAACAGTTCACAGATCTCCATGCCGCTGACGCATGTCTTGATCGGGCGAAACGGTCCTCGATACTCAGCCGGTGCATCGGGCTTCATATCGTAAGTATCGAGATGCGGGGGGCCGCCTGGAAGCCAAACAAAGATGATCGATGTATCAGAGCGATCCGGTGCTGCAGCCGAAGCACGCATTGCCAAGAGGTCAGCCATTCCAAGTCCGCCGAGCCCCAGTGCGCCGACGCGAACAAAGTCTCTACGCCGGACAGGACCGCTGCATAATGGTTTTCGCACAACCATAATCACCTCGCGACGGGGCAGATTCGCATCTTCACAATTTTTCCATTGAACGCTCTTTGGAGGTTTGAAGCAAGATTCGTCGGCAGATATCGAGGTCAAAAAACACATCATTCGGTCCGCACATCGGAAAGGAACGATGTCGGACGCGAAGACGCAACGTTTCTTCATCCACCGCATGGTCCCATATTGCAACTGGTGGATCGCTTCGGTAGCTTGCTCAGAAATCTACATGTCCGAATTTACCCAAGCCCGAGTGGATAAATACGCATGCCGAAGCGAGCTGCGCCCGCATCTTCGTCGAAAAAAATCTCGCCTGCTCGAAAGAGCAAGACTTCGAGAAAGAAAACGCCCGGCCGGACGAAACGGATCTCGAAGCAATCTGTCGCACAAGTACCGCCTATGACTACGGAGTCGAAGGATGCGGCCGGCGTCGATGAGCTGATTTTGCATGCTCACGAGTATCCGCCCGGAGTCGGTGACTTTTGCTGCTTTCTCGACATCGATCGATGGCCCGGCATCACCAAGCGTCTTCATGACAGTCGTAGCGTGTCGGATCTCAAGGGCGATTGGTCGCTTGAAGAAGAGATTTCGCTACGTCTTGAAGCTCACGATAGAACAAGCAAAGTCGTTCAAGCTCGGTCACTGATCACATTCAGCGAGCGGAAGACTCGACTTTGCGCTTCACTGCGGCTGCTCAATCAGGCCAAGACTTACATATCCAAATCGGAGAAACGCAAGAAGGAACAAGCGGAGAAACGCAAAGCCAAGAAGTCTCCGAAGAAAAACAGGCCGCAAAAGGTTGTGGCGACCGGCGGATTTCTGCCGGTCAAGCGTACCGAGTTGATTGACTCATTCTGCATCGAGCCCGACAACAGATATCTCTTCTGGGCGGACAGCGTTGCGGACGAACTGTTATCTCTACTGGGATTAGTACATTTTCAAGATGACGCATCTGCTCCGAATCTTCCCATGCAGTCGGAGTGTTTAAAGAGCCGATCCAGTCGTTTTGAAATTGCATCTCATCCGGCGGGACTGGTCGTATTTGCCGGTGCTACCGGTACCGGCAAAACGGTGGCGGCCACCACATTCGTTTTGCGACTGCTCTTGAGACAAGGGCTTATTCGCCAAGATGGACATTCGCCGCCGCATCTGGTTACGTTTGAAGACCCCATCGAGCCGTGGAAGTTCTTTGCGAACAAAGAAAAAGAATCGTATCTGTTGACGGGCAAGTACCCGAGCGACAGGTGGGCGGATCCGCTGCGTGAATCGGTCAGGTCGGGCAAGCTGGTCGCTTTGACAGCCAGAGAAAAGAAACACGACGTTTTGAGTTTGCAGGAAGCATGTATGCATGCCTTGCGGCAGAAGCCCACTATTGTTTACGTCGGCGAAGTGCGGAACGAAGCCGACTGGCAATTCGTGCTTCAGTTGTCGTCCACCGGACATTTGGTCGTCACGACCTGTCACGCATCGACCTTGATCGATGCCTTTCTCAAAATCGCAGGCAAGCGATGTAAGACCGCTGAAGAACGTCACACCATAGCCGCATCGTTGCGAGGAGTCGTACATCTGGCCAATGAAAAATTCGACTGGAGTCTACTGAGATCGCATTACGGAGAGAGTGATAACTCGAAAGAAGAATCGAGGGTATCGCTCCGGGATGAACAAACTCTTTTCCAAGTCTGGCGTCAGACCAATGAATCCGTGACGAATTTTGTCGTCGATGGGCTCAGTTCCATATTCAGCGATGGTGATAACACGCTGAGTCGAGTTGCGATGAGTCGGCGAATTCTGAATCGTCAACAGACACTGCATCTCAACAATCTCGACTACTCCATTCTGAACGAAATTACTGCCCGCACGGCTCTTACGGCCGATCTGTCGCTCACTTGATTTTCTCGCCCGAGGCTTAGCCGACATGACAAAGTATATCTTCTCGACGGGGGTTCCCGGAATCGACAGTTTGTTGGATCCGGATGGACTGGGCTACACAGTCGAAGACGGCACATTTGTAGGATGCATTGCCGGTCCGGACGGCGTGGGAAAGTCCATACTCGGTCTGCATGCGGCTGCGCACTACGCTCGAGGGGACGGCAGTACGCGCCCGATCGTCGTGTATGCTTCGACCGACCTAAGCCATGAACAGGCAAAATCGAGCTGGGGGAAGTTTGCGCTGCATCGTCCTTTAAAAAGACGAACGCGACTGCGAGACAAGTTGGATTCCTTGGCTATCTCATCTCCCAAGTTGTTGGAGGAGTTAAAAGAGAGAGACGATTTGCTTGCTGAGTCCTGTAGGCTCAACTGGGTGAGTCCGCACATTCTGGACACTACACAAGACAATCAACCAAAATCGTTTCGCACGATTCTCGAACCGCAATCGACCGTTGGACCCTATGTTCCGGAGGTGCACCTATTGGATTTGGCTCGCTATTCCGCCGGTGATGATTGGGGCCTGATCAACCGTATGCTCGGCCTCTTCGCGGACTTGAAGGATTCTGCACCAATCGCAACGGATCGTTGTAATCATCTGGTTATTCTAGATGCCGTGGAAGGCTTGGAAGCGATGGTGGGTGATCGCGACGCCTTCGGATTGAAACGAAGTCGACGATCCCGACTGGCGCAACTTGTTCGCGTTTCCAAAAAGGTCGGATGCAATCTGATCTTTATCATCGAACAGCGTGAAGAACACGTCCATCTCGACGAAGTATTCATAGCCGACTTCGTCATTCGACTGCGCGCTTCAGACAGTTACGGGTACCAGCGGAAGACGATCGAAATCGAAAAGGCTCGCGGCGTTCCCCATATTCGCGGCAGGCATGAATTCCAAATTCGTAAAGGGGCAGGCTGCGATCTCGGCGGGAATTGTGCGGACGAACCGATCATGACGATCGATGAACCAGCAGCGTCGGCAGCAAACCAGGCGGACGCAAAGAAAGATGACGACACGTTCGCCTATGTGCAGGTGATGCCGAGTTTGGACGTGAAGCCGGATGTGGACCCGACCATTGGAAATAACAGCAACCGAGATATGCCAAATCGATGGTTCGGAATTTCGCCGCTCGATGATTGGCTGCGACCGCAGAACAATCACAAGCCCGGCAAGAACGATATCGGCAACTTGGATCGATTGTTGGCTGTCGTAGGTGAAAGCGGCACGTTCAAGAGCCGGTTGGGAATTGCCTTCGCCGCTCAAGCCTTTCTAAACGGAGTCACAGTAGGCGGGGAACTAAATGAAAAGGCCGGCGTCGTAATCATATCGACTGAAGGAGCCAAATCCGATCACGTTAAAGAGGTGATCGAAAAGTGGATCAGGAAGTCCGGTTTAGGAAAATTTGATCACGTCAATCTGGCCGACAAAGTCATGACGCGATCCATCTCTCCTCGTTACCTATCGAGTGCAGGGTTCATGTTTCGTCTGCGCACCTGCATTCGAGCCATGAAGAAAAAGCTGCAAATCCGAGAGGATGACAATTGTGTAAATCTGCGAGTCGTGATCGATAACTGGACAACATTGCTGGACGGTCATCCGGCACTGAAGGACGATCCACGGCTGCTTCAGTCCTTGATCACCTTTCTCCGAGACGAGCACGTGACGGCCTGCTTGATCGGAACGCAAGTCGGAAGCCCGAGTTCCGGATCGCAACTGGAGCGCATTCACGACTTAACCGGATTGGAAATATCCCGAATACACCTGTGGCCGGTAGACTTCTTCGGTACGAGACGCGTTGCGGTTTCCGCGTCTGTATCTGTGGGAAGAAACCGCGCACCGACGATCTACGAGCTCACAACGGATACGGCCAATCCCATGTTACTGCGAGCCGACAGCAACTTTACGCTCTACGACGACGTCGACAAAGGCCGGCCGAAGCGCGTCGACTTGAAGATCAAGTTGTATAGCGGCTATCACCGTGATGCTGTTTCAGCGTCAGCGGCGAACCAATACGCGCGCCAGGTAAAGTCACTATTCAGCGACCTCTTTCCCATTTCCGCCGCGCAAGGTGAAGTCGTCAATTTTTCACCGATCGAGGATTACAACGAACTGAAAGACTACGTCCAATCGCAACAACAGACACAGTTGCGTCATACGAGTGTTTTTCAGGTGGATGAGTTCTGGAACAGCGGCACGTTCCAGCAAGGTCTGGCGGATCTGACCGACTACTGGAATGAAGATACGAGTACCGATGTCGAGTTCGGTCCGATATCCATCGACGATGGGCCGGGCGTTCCAATAACACTGCCGCGTACCAAGGAGAGAGATAACGTTCAGGTACCATCGGACGAGAAAGGCTCGATTGCCCGGGTGTTGCGGAAGCATGCGTTTCATCGCAGCGTGATCAGTGAAATCAAAGCGCCGGAAAATGTCTACAGCATTCCACTCCATAAGGACTTCGGTTTTCTTCTAGCAGACCGTGATTCGTGGTTCCAATGCAAAGACGAACCGATTTCATTGATGACATATCCGGTCTTGAACGGCACTGATGCTCCAAGGACGAGGAGGGAGAAGGGATCGACCTCGACCGATGATCCTTCCGTCCACTTCCGACCACTTCGCAAGATCGGACGTGTCAAAGCGCATGCGAAGGAAGAACGAAAGATCTTGGTAGGGCATGTGTGGAATGCAATGTGTATTCCCCAAGACAAGTTTCCAATGGAGGAGGAGCTTTGCTCGCATCCGGACTGGAATTTCTTTTTCCTGGCCTGCGAAACGATCGGCTCCCACCTTCGCAAGCCTGCATTCGACATCGACATGCGTACGACAGAAACGCTGTCTTCGTTGATCTTGGAGATCTGGTTCTCTGAACTGTCCGCGTCAAAGAAGTCGGATGATCCGTCCAACCCGACGATCGCATGTCTCGTCGATCCGGACAAAAGGCTTTCCATCGGGGAGTGGGTACGTAACTGGGGGGCTTACTTGTATCGCGCCATCCGACTGCTCAAAGGACAGATGCTTTACAACTCATCGGCCCGGGAGCACTTTACCTCACGCCCGCCGAATCTAAACGCGGTTGCGATTCGAACGTGGTTTGCTCCGGCCGTACTCTGCCAGGAAGAGAACAAGTCGTTGGCACCTATCGCATTACCCGGTGCCTTTTCAACTCGCGGTGATTGGCACATGGCTGTTGCCAAAGGGTCGCGATCGCTCGGCTTGGCGCATCAGGCATTTGACAAACTCTGCTCGCGTGAAATGAATATTCGCCGCATGCAAGAAGGTGTGGGATTGCCGGTTCGCTCCATCGACGGTATCAGCCATCTCGCCACTGCGCTGCACACCCCGCGGAGTGAGATCCGTGAAACTCGAGCCGTGTCCTACGGGGAGCTACTAGCGCTCGAACCCAAATTGCGCGTCGATACAAACGCGCAGCGGGTTTCTGCAGTGCCGAACCTTTGGCTGGATCGGGGAGTCTTCTTGCGAGGGCTCTTCCGATCCCACATTCGCGATTTCGGGCGTGATTCGTCTGAATTCTGTGACTTGCTTCGTCAGCTCTTGGTGCTCGTTCCAAGTTTAAGTCCCACTCTTCCCGGCGTTTTTCTCCGCGGCCGCGATCTTCGACAGAAGGACGAAAAGGTTTTTGAACAGGCCCTCCAAGACAGACTCGCCGGCAATACCAAAGTTCGAGTACGACTTTCTCCTCGCTTTGAAGAACGAATGAATCGGACTGTCGAACTCATGTCTGGATTCTCCAAGCGACTCAGGCGATGAAGGAAATCGAAAGTCCGACTCGTAAGAATGCGTAGGTTGTAACGCGCCGGTCAAAACTTCTAATGGGGGCGAGCCGCAGATTACGAGTCAATTGATTGGACTTTTCAACAAAAACAAGTTCTGCCATACTAACCGTCGTTGAAATAACGACTTAAGTGCCAAAGGGCTCAAAGCATGAGCGGCCATTTCAAAACGTTCACAGAGCTTAGCCGACATCTCTCATTGCTAGAAAAACATAAGCTCGAGTCCCTCCACTTTGATAACTCCTGCGACGATGGGAATCTTGTCGGCTACTACGAACCTAACGACTTCCATTACACGGTTATCGTCGAGGCGGTAGGCGAGAAGACTGGATTGGTCCTGTACGAAAACCGCGACATTATTGCCTTGGTGAAGCCAGGTGATGGTGCGGCCATTCTGGCTTTCGTCAAACGCGTACATAGATTCGTTTCCTCTCAACCAGTCGGCCTGCCCGTAAGCTTGATATGAAGTCATGCAGGCATTGCTTTGCATCCTTTACCGTTCGAACTAATCAGCCGATTGCTTTCCAAATCGCAGTTCGATGTGATCGGCTCAGTTTGCTCGATAGCGCTCGAATGCTGTACCGGACGACATGAGCGATGTATCGCGTCTGCGCTGGCTGTTCGGTGAAGGTCGCCGCCATCTATTCGAGGGAATAGAGTCGTCGCTCAATGACACTTCGTCCGGTCGCGCGCATTCAGGGTTGAGTACATGGCAAAGCGAACTATTGCGCGAGCAACGTTCGTATCACGTGCGCGCTCGTGATCGATTTCCGAGTCTGACGAATTGGATTTGGACCGATCGTAGTTTGCAGCAAGCCACCGACGAACGTTCGGCGCACTTCACTGCGTCGCTCTTTCCGCAAGATGCTATGGTCATCGACGGCTGTTGCGGAGCGGGCTCCAATGCGTTCGCGCTGGCTCGACACGGTTGCCGAACTGTTGCTGTCGATAATGATCGCGCGATGTGCGAGTTGGCGCGATCCAATCTCCAACATCAAGGGCTCAGCGCCGAGATCGTACACGCCGACGTCATGACGATCCTTGCCGATCGAAAAAATGTGTTCGTTCATTTCGATCCTGACCGACGGCCGGGGGATCGAAGAACGCAACAAGGGGATCAGTTTCAACCGCCGCTTGATGCGCTGTGCGGACTGGCCGAGCGTGCGGCCGGGGCCGCAATCAAAGTGGCTCCGGGTACTGAATTCGATGAACCGCACGCACTCTACACGAGCGGGCCATGGAAACGTATTTGGATCGGTCGCAATCGGGAATGTCCCGTTCAGTTGCTGGTCCGCGGCGCGGTCGATCAGCCTGCTTTTGCCCATTCGCGTTCGGCGGTCCTTTTGCAAGATATGCGAGCGCCGCTTATCTTTTCGGCTGACCCGGAAACTGCGGAATCCATTGACGAAATCAGTCACCGCTTTCTCTATGAACTGCATCCTGCGCTGTACGCTGCTGAGCTCAGCGGGGCGTGGGCAGCGGGCAACGGCTTGGCATGCTTGGGCGGCAGCCTCGGCTATTTTTTCGGCGATGAACGTATCGATAGTCCTTGGCTACAAGGCTTTGAGATTCTCGGGATCGAGGCATGGGACGATCGCAAGATACGAGCTTGGCTGCGCAAGTTCGGCGCCGGAGAACTTGAAGTAAAAAAGCGTCTGATTCAACTCGACGCCAATCTCTATCAGCGCAAGTACTCGCAACCCGAAGGAACACCGGTGACCTGTTTGGTAACCCGCATCGGTCGCTCGACAAAAGCGGTCTTTGCTAAGCGGTTATCATCTTCAGTTCAGTCGGCAACGTAGGTGTGGCTCCGGGTTGAGTACACACATATGCAGCCGTCTGTGCGGCTCGGTGATGGATCTCCGACAATGGCTGATTCAATAGGAGTCCAATGACGAAAGCGGCGGTGAAAGCGTCGCCGGCACCGACTGTATCGCGAACCTCGACGCGAGCAGGCGAGGCATGGTCGACCTTGTCGCCGCTCACCAGCACCGATCCTTCCGAGCCGAGCGTAAGAGCGGCTGTTTGAATTTCGAATCGGCGCATGATCGCTTGGAGACCTTCAATCCCGTCTCCGGAACAATCGCATGCCGCCGCGACGATCGGCAGCTCTTCATCATTCAGCTTCAATACATCGGCGACTTCCATGGAACGACGAATCGTTTCGGCTGAGTAGAAGTTTCCTCGTAAGTTCACATCGAAAACGCGTAGCGTGCCTGACTCGCATCGATTCAGCATCTCGATCACGGATCGCTGCGATTCGACGCTGCGCTGTGCCAGCGTTCCGTAACAGACGACGGCTGCGCGGTGGATCAAGGCCAACGCTTCCTCGGTCGCTCGCAAATGATCCCATGCACAATCCGGAGCGAAGTGATACGTCGGTTTGCCGGCCGCATCGATTTTGACATCGACTCGGCCTGTGGGATGGTCATCACGCATGACACCGGAAACGATCAGACCGTGACTTTGCAACGTCTCGACGGCACGATCTCCCAGTTCATCATTCCCGACGGCGCTGATGACAGCGGCCTGTGCGCCGAGTCCCCTCGCATGAAACGCGAAATTCGCGGGTGCTCCTCCGAAGTGCATAACGTCGGGAAACACGTCCCACAGGATTTCTCCGAGTCCGATGATCAGCGGCAATGGTTGCATATTGGTGAATTTACGGCGAGGCGCTCTAGGGTTCTTGTTTGAAAGCGAACATTCTGCTCGCTGTGGTGATAATCATCCAGCCTCTACTCGACCAGATTGCCTCCTTCTGCTCCGCGACTCCGTAGATCCATTCGCGCGCGAATCACCGGCTGTGCATTGACAACGTTACTCGGTGCCTTGACATCGAAGACAAATAGCTCGTCCTGAGTCGGCCACACAACTTGACCTCCCGCGATGATTCCGCGACCGATGCGCGCGGCGAAGCCAGTGCATTCACTGTTCCGGTCGGAACGGCGGCCGGAAAACTTTGTTGGATACGACCCGTGACGCGATCGATCCAGAGCAATCGATCTCCGGCTACAACCACACTGTCGCCTACACATCCCAATAGCTGAGTCACGGTGTTCGTTTCGTCGGCCGAGGTCGACCAAACCAACGTTCCGGTAACCGTATCGAGAGCGAAGACTTCGGGACAGTCTTTCGGTGCGCATACGAGCAAGGTGCCTACCAACATGCACGGAGTCAAATCGCGATATCGATAACGCGCGG
This sequence comes from Pirellulales bacterium, assembly GCA_046349815.1. Taxonomy (GTDB): domain Bacteria; phylum Planctomycetota; class Planctomycetia; order Pirellulales; family Pirellulaceae; genus Aureliella. The sequence goes on from JAXMBQ010000025.1 coordinate 9,794, forward strand.
CCAGCGGATACGGATCATCTGCAGCCGGACGCGCTCGTCGGTATCGAGTGTGCCAAACGATTTCTCCACTGTCCGGATCGAGGCAAACGATCGCTCCTAAGTTCGTGGAAACAAACACGCGACCGCCGCCGACGGTAAGCAACTGATGAGAGATGAGATTGGCTTGTTCCGCTCCCGATACGATACCTGAAGCGAGCAAGGGCGAGAGTCGCCTGAACTTGCCTCCTTCCGCATCAAACATTGCCACGTAGCGCCTGAGTCCGACGTTGTCTCGCAGTGCCGCTGCGACAAGCAATCGATCACCGACCACCACCGGACACCCTTCAAATTCCGGCGCCCCGTTCGTGTTCATACCGCTGATTTTTGTCTCGGGTGCTGCAAAGCGGATGGGATATCCGGGCAACATGCTCCCCTGCCGGTCCAGATCCAAGCCGACCAAGTAACTTGCCGATCCTCCGTCACTGACACCGGTCTTACCGATATAACCGGTTACGGCCGGCCCCATGCGGGCGAACAATTTGTTTTCGTGTATCGTCAAAGTGCCTCTCGGTACTCCGACAGTCGGATAGCCGAGCGGCATGAATTCTGCGAACGCGATTCCACTTTCGAATAGCGGAACGGGAGGATCGCTCTGTGGCCAAACCTTACCGCTGTCGAGTTCATAAGCCATGATGCGCGTCAGTTCGTGAACATAAACTCGACCCCCGTGTAATGCGGGAAAGGAACTGAGAGTGCCGGTTGAGTTCTCAGCCACAGGCGGCTTCGATGCCGGGGTGCGATCTGACTGTGCTGTGACTCGCTCCAAAGGTCGAGTCCAACTGGACCAACCCGGCAGGCGTATCGATCCGACTGTGCCGGAGTGTCGCTGCGTATTGCCGGCGAACATCGGCCATTCGTTTGAGAAATCGCGTGACCGATCACGAGATGCCAGTGCAATGCGCCAAGATTGAGACCGAGCGAGCGAACTCGCCAATCGTTCTTGTCCGTCGTTGCTCATGAACGCGGCGATTGATTTCATCCAAGTGATGGTGTTTGGGAATTCCTCATCCGAGGCATCGAGCGCCGCGCAGCGCAATAATCGATCGCATACTTCGACCAATCGATTCTCTGCAGCCGCCTTCAAATCGCGAGTCACTTCGCCCTTGTTGCCGATCGACCTACGAAGTTGATCAGCGTGTCGCGAGAGAAACGCCTCGACGGAATTGCCTACCGACTTCTCCACGACATTGGTCTTCGAGGAGCGTACAAGCCAGGGCCAAGCAACGATTTGATCTTCAGTTCCCGATCGATTCGATTCTATGGACAGCGCGCAAGCAGGACTTTGCAACAACTGACGCGCCGCGATGGTTGCGCCGCGATCCAGTGCGGCATCGATTGCCGCCAAGCGACCTTGAAACGCCGGTTCGGTGATCCAGTCTTCATCGACCGTTCGACGCAGCCCTGAGAAATCTCGTTCTTGAAGTTGGTTTTCAACCGACTTGGCTGTTCGCTTGCTCCAGCGTTCCTGCAATAGATCGATCAACTCCGGACGCAGTTTAGCCAGCGCCGCTGTGTGCCATGCTAAGTATCGATCCATGGTAACGGCCGTTTGAACCGTCTGCGTTCCGGCTCGTTGAGCCGGTCCGAGATTCATCAGTATGCCGCGAGATTCATCTGCTAGGCGTGCCAACTGACTAAGGGCTTCGTCGAGTTGACCTGCCGGAACAAGTTGATCGATTTGCTCAAGCAACAATTCTTGATCTGCGGTTCCGGGTTGCGGCAGCCCGACTAAGTCAGACTCGCCGACTATGGTCCGATTTGCTGCAACAGAATCGACCTGATTACTCGGCTGCGCATGCGCGAGTCCAAACGACCAACATGCCGCGGCCGTAACAAAGAGAGAAACCGGAATGCGGTTCACGGCTGCGCGAAACATCGTAAAAATCAGCTTCCCAAACACGGTCGAGGGGAGAGAGGCGTGTCGCACCCTTCCAGTCAGAGTTAGTTGCGACATCTTATCAGATTCCCGTTCCACAGCCCCGTTGTTTCGCCGACAGAGCGATGAAGCCTACCGAGTTTTTACCACTTGATGGTATCAGTCGCAGTCCTGACGATTGTCAGTCGCATATCTCGCGACGATAATAACGACTCCCTTCATTTCCCACCCGGCCCACATTGCTGATCATTCGAGACTGTTCCACTGTCGCTCGTTGCACTCCCGCAAACGTAGACATTATCAGTTCGATTTCAAGCAATGTAGGACTGACGTTCGAGCGGATCGATGATCGAATCCAACCTCGCTACTCACATCCGTCGGCTATTCATTCGACAAATTGGATACGTCGTACTCTCTATCGGTTTTCTGATATGTCCTGCGCGGGCACTGCATGCTCAGACTGACGCAGAGCGTATCCGAGCATCAGCCGAGCAGTTCCGTGATAAAGTCGCGCCGCTTCTTGCACGCCGGTGCGTTGAATGCCATCGTTCCGATCGGCGTGAAGGTGGATTGTCGCTGACAAACGCGGCTGAGTTTGCTGAGGGGGGTGATTCGGGACCGGCGGTTCGAGCCGGTGATGTAGCGACCAGTGAGGTATTGACTCAAATCCTGCCTGCTGCGGAAGACGAAAAGCCCAATATGCCGAAAGGCCGTCCGCCGCTTGCGAGCGGCGATGTGGAAAACATTCGAAAGTGGATTGCATCTGGTGCCGTTTGGCCCAGCGACATTGTTCTAAAACCCACGTCGAGTGCGGACGATGCGTGGTGGTCCTTGCAACCGATTCGTAATGCGGCTGTGCCTGCGGTCAATGAACAACTGATAGCGTGGGTCAGCAGTCCGATCGATAGTTTCGTTGCTGCGAAATGGGATCGACCTGAGTTGGGGCCGAGTCCGCGCGCTGCCAAGCGAGAGTGGCTGCGACGTGTGACCTTGGATTTAACGGGTCTTCCGCCGACTATCGAAGCGCTCGAAGAGTTCGAGTCCAATACGGCGCCTGATGCAAAAGAGCGCGTCGTTGATCGGTTGTTGGCCTCGCCGGCTTATGGTGAAAAGGCTGCCAGGCGTTGGTTGGACCTTGTGCACTACGGCGAGACACACGGCTATGACAAAGATAAACCGCGTCCGTCCGCTTGGCCCTATCGCGACTACGTCATTCGTTCTTTCAACGAGGATAAAGACTATGGCCAATTCGTCCGCGAGCAGATCGCGGGCGATGTCTTAAACCCGGCAGATCCATCGGCGGTGGAAGCTCTCGGATTTTTATCCGCCGGTCCATGGGACTTCATAGGACATGCGGAAGTTCCTGAAACCAAAATCGACGGCAAGATCGCGCGACACTTGGACCGCGACGATATGGTTCAAAACACGATGGTCACGTTTCAGAGCTTGACGGTCGGTTGTGCTCAGTGTCATGATCACAAGTTCGATCCCGTTTCCCAGCGAGAATACTACGGATTGCAAGCCGTCTTCGCAGCCCTCGATCGCTCAGAGAGAACCTACTATTCGGACGCGAAGCTGCAAAAGGAATTTGTTCGATTGCAAGCCGAACAATCGAGATGCGAATCCGAGTTTTCAATCGTTCGTCAGAAAGTCGAGCAAGCGGCCGGTCCCACCTTGAAGACACTGGAAGATCAAATCCAGAATCTCAGATCGCAGGCGAATTTGTATCCGCCCGAACACGGTTATCATTCGGCCATCGCTGACAAAGCCGATCAAACGAAGTGGGTACAGCTCGACTTCGGTTCGCCGCAAACCTTCACGCGTTTGGCTTGGACAGCATGCCACGATGACTTTGCCGGTATCGGCGACGGCTTCGGATTTCCGCTGCGCTTCAGAATCGAAGCGTCAGACGATCCATCCTTCAACGCCGGGGTCGTCACGCTCGTGGATCGAACGAGCTCAGATGCGCTCAACCCCGGCATTCAAACTCAGCAGCTGGACTTGAAACCGACTTCCGCTCGCTACGTTCGATTCACCGCGGTCAAGCTGGCGGAACGCAAGAACGATTACATATTTGCATTGTCGGAACTGCAGGTTTTTGATTCAGAGGGAACGCTTTGTTCGGGTAACGCAACGGTTACCGCGCTCGATTCCATAGAAGCACCGCCGCGTTGGCGCATGCTGAATATTGTGGACGGAAAAGCCCCGCGGTCGGCTTCATCGAAATCCGAAATCGATGCTGCTGTTGCGACCAGAGATCAATACCTCAAGGACCACGTGCCTTCTGAGTTGTTGAGTGACTTGAATACCGTGGAGCGAGCCCGAGAGGACGCACGCAAGGCCATGGCTGCTCTGCCGTCCCCGGCTCGCGTCTATTCAGCCATGATCCACACCGGGCAAGGGGCGTTTACCGGAACCGGTGGGCAAGGAGGGAAACCTAGGCCGATATACTTGCTGGCTCGCGGCGACGTGCGCAAGCCGACCGACCCGATCGCCCCGCAAACGATTCGTTGTGTTTCAGGCTTGGAAGCGGAGTTGGCTGACATCGATTCGCCAGACGGTGATCGGCGCACGAAACTGGCGATGTGGTTAACGTCCCCTGACAATGTGTTGACTTGGCGATCTGCAGTCAATCGAGTTTGGCAATCGCATTTCGGTCGCGGCATTGTGAGCACTCCGAACGACTTCGGTCATATGGGGTCGCTGCCGACTCATCCTGAACTACTTGATTCCTTAGCGGCGCAGTTCCGAGACAATCCGTCGATCAAAAGGCTGCGCCGTCAATTAGTTCTCAGCAGCACGTATGCACAGTCCTCGCAAGCGGGTGACGAAGACCGGACGCGGCGATTATCGGCTGTCGATCCGGACAATGCCATGCTGGCCAAGATGTCGCGCCGCCGACTTGATGCAGAAGAGATTCGCGACTCGTTATTAATGATCGGCGGCAGCTTGGATCGCACGATGGGCGGCCCAAGTTATCAGGACTTTGTTGTCGAACATCCCGAGCATTCGCCCCATTACGAATACAGGTTGCATGATCCCTTCGATCCGAAAACGCATCGTCGCAGTATCTATCGCATGATTGTCCGATCGCAGACGCAACCGATGCTCACGTCGCTCGACTGCGCCGATCCTTCGATGCAGGTCGACGTGCGAACCGAATCGAACTCGCCGTCCCAGGCACTCACGATGCTCAACAATCGTTTCAGTTTGATGGCGGCCGAGCTTTGGGCCGCAGGGGCTCGCCGAATCGTACGACCGACCGTCGGCAGCGAGGATGCGAAACCATTCACTTCACAAGAGACGGAGCAGGCTGTCCGGCAAATGTGGTATCAAGCTCTCGGCCGAACACCTCAACCGACCGAGTTAAGCGCGATGACCGAGTACTCCGAGAAGCATGGGCTAGCCGCAACTGCTCGAATTGTCTTCAACCTGAATGAGTTCCTATATGTGGACTAATCGCCGCAGATTGAATACGAATCAGAACGCTGTATCGCGGCGCGATTGGTTGACTCGTTGCGGCCATGGATTCGGCGCACTGGCTGCAACCGCAATGTTTGCCGAGCAACTGCGTTCAGCCGAAAAGTCGAGTGACAAGCGCCGCGCGGACGGCGTGTTGCATCATCGTCCGCGAGCCAAGCGAGTCATTCAACTGTTCATGGCCGGTGCCGCCAGTCCGATCGATTTGTTCGACTACAAACCGGAGCTGGTAAAGAACTCGGGCAAGCCGTCGGATTTCGGCGAGCCGATCGAAGCCTTTCAAAACGGACTCGGGCCGTGGCTCGGCCCAGTCTGGAAGTTTCGTCCGTACGGCGAATCCGGCAAGATGCTCAGCGATGTGGTCCGACCGCTAGGTAATGTGATCGACGACATCGCCTTCGTTCACGATGTTGTCGGCAAGTCGGGAGTGCACAGCCAAGCCACGTTGCTGCAGACGACCGGCTTCGACCGTCCGGGTTTCCCATCTGCAGGCGCTTGGATCAGCTACGGACTCGGATCACTCAACGATAATCTGCCGACATTTGTGGTGATGCCGGATCATCGCGGATTAGCTTCCAATGGAACAAAGAACTGGGACAGCGCTTTTCTGCCTCCGAACTCTGCAGGCACGGTCCTCTACCCTGATCGAGCTCAACCGATCACCGACTTGTTCGCAGATTCATCGATCCTGAAACTGGATACGTCTGCAGACAGCGAGGCACTATCGCTGATGACACAACTTAATCGCACGCATGCGCTCGGACGGCCCGGCGATGCACGGCTCGAGTCACGCATTCGGAGTTATGAGCTGGCGGCTGCAATGCAGCTTTCCGCACCTGAGGCGCTCGACTTCTCCGATGAGCCGGAGCATGTGCTGCGGATGTATGGACTGGATTCGGTACCGTCGAGTTTCCCGGCGGAGATCAACGCGCGCGAAGAGACCGTTTTGTTCAGTCGCAAGTGTTTGACTGCGCGTCGGCTGATTGAACGAGGGGTGAGGTTCATTCAGATTTGGTCAGGTAACGACAATGGGTTTCCGCGACGCAACTGGGATTCGCACGAAGATATCGAACGTGATCATGGACCGCTCGCTACAGGCATGGCGAACGGTGCTGCTGCTTTGATCCAAGACTTGAAACAGCGAGGATTGCTGGAAGATACGTTGATCCTGTGGACGACCGAGTTCGGTAGATTGCCTTCATCGCAGGGTGGTAAAGGTCGCGATCACAATCCGTTCGTCTTTACGAACTGGTTGGCAGGGGGAGGCGTTCGAGGCGGAATCACGGTCGGCGAATCGGACCAATGGGGATATAAACCGCTGGATCGAACCAGAGGAACGGCGGTCTATGACATCCACGCCACGATGCTGCATTTGCTCGGCATCGATCATACTCGCTTGACTGTTCGCAGCGGTGGAGTCGATCGCAGATTAACCGACGTCCACGGCCACGTCATCCAAGATCTACTCGCGTAGATAACGCGTGCTCACGTTCAACTATCTACTCGTCAACTTCTCTTGTCTTCTCGTACTCGTACTCAGCGAAGCGGTTCTCGTACTCGACTGGGGTTTCTTCGAGTACGAGTACGAGTACGAGTACGAGTACGATTTCGAGATGAGGCGAACGTCGCTTGGGGAGTCGAGTCCCTGACCACCAACGAAAAAAGGCTTGGATTCTCGTTTGAGAACCCAAGCCTTGTGTTGACGTCAACAGCCGATGGGGAATGAGAGCTAGTTACGCGGGACCTTCCGAGCGGAAAAGGAGGTCCGACTTAGACTAGTTCTTTCTTGCCACCGATCAACGTTCGCAGACGTTCTGCCAGCAAGCGGGCGTCGAACGGCTTCTTGAACGTTTCATTGATGCTGGATCGATCGAAGCTGAACGTCTGGCCGTCGTCGGGCAGCAGAGCGATCAGGATAATATCTGTAAAGTCGTTGTTCTTGCGCAAGTTCTGGCAGATCTGCAACGCTTCCACTTTGCCGATCGAGAAGTCTACGATCATGCAGTCGGGATGGAAGCTCTCTGCTTGAATGCCTGCTTCGAAACCGCTGGCAGCGGTACCAACCTTGAACGATTTCTCAAGCGGCAGTTCCCGCTTCAGGTTCTCGATCAAGACTTGGTCCTGAGCAACGATGAGGACCTTGGCCATGGCTTCGTCTTCAAGATCTCCCAAAGGCATACCATGCTCTTTGAGGAACTTGATGAGGTATTCGCGTGGGATCCGGCGGTCTTGCGAACCCGGAATGCGATACCCCTTGAGCCGGCCGGAGTCGAACCACTTGCTCACGGTCCGAGGGGCCACCTTGCAGATCTTCGCGACCTGTCCTGTGGTGAACACCTTCATATTAAGGATCTCCGTTTTCCTTTCAAAATTTTCAAGCTTCGCCGACCGGTTTATGGGCCGTTCGGTTCAGCACTGTGCGCCCCTATTCGGATTGCGGCCGTTCATGCAATCATGCATACTCGGCGCCGGTGAAGTTCATCACCTCACTGCAAACTCGAACACTTGGGTCAGGGCATTCCATGTGGCTGGTGACACGCCGGGAAGCTCCGGCGGACACCTACACCAACGTTCGGTCAGCTCGCATGCAGGTCCCGCGTCAACGTTTTGTCGCGTGGAAACCACACCCCCGAATGGTTACCCGACAAACCGATTGTGTACTCGACGGAAGAATCCGACCGGCGGTCGCCGCAAGAATTCGCGGCACGTAGAGAATCTGTGCACCTCGTCCGCGTAAAGTCTTAGCGCATAGCCAGACTTCAGCGCACGGTAGCGCAGCCGCACGGCGAGCCGAGCAGCAGTTTCAAATTCCCCCCTAACCGTCCAGCCGTTCTACAACCGCCCCGTAACAATCGATGCGTTGGGACTGAGCAGAACAAACTGTCCGGAGATTGTTTTCGATTCTAGCCGGGTAACTACTTTAGAGAGATTGCTCGATTGCTTAGCTTCGACCGCCATAATCCACCTAACGCAACCGTGCAAACGCGCCAACTTATCAAAACCTCCGATTTCGCCGCGCGATCTCAAGCTCGACGGCCGAACGCCAGTCGTACCGTCAGATTCGCTGCCATCGCTTCCGCTGCTGCAGCTCGATCGCTTTAATACCCGCGAACGGTACTATCCGAATCAATCGGCGTGATCGAATCGATTTGAACTCAAGTTGATCTGGCGAACAGCATGGTAGTTTAAGACCGTTGATGAAACGTTCGACGGAGCGACGCACTGCAACGGGATGCGCAAGAATTATTCCGCTCTGAGGTCGCGTAGTCAAAAAAGAAGCGTCGCGAATGAAACTACGCGGCGCGACGACTGCGATCTCTGCCTTCTTTCTCAGTGAGTATCTCGCCGTCCTCACTCACATCCTCGAACTTGACCGCCACTTGCTTGCTCACACCCGATTCTTGCATCGTGACGCCGTACAAAGTATTTCCGGCCGTCATCGTTTTCTTCGAGTGAGTCACGACGATGAACTTGGTCCAGTCAAGGAACTCGGTAAGGACATTCACAAAGCGTCCGATGTTCGCTTCATCGAACGGAGCATCGACTTCGTCCAGCACGCAAAAGGGACTTGGTCGGAACTCAAAGATCGCCAGCAGTAGAGCCACCGCCGTCAGCGCTTTTTCTCCGCCTGACAGCAGTGAGTTGGACAAAGCGGTCTTGCCCGGCGGAGTTGCGATGATGTCGACACCGCACTCAAGTACATCTTCACCTTCTTCGAGGATGATGTCCGCGCTGCCGCCACCGAAAGACTTGCGATACAGTTTTTGGAAATTCGCTCGGATTACTTCAAGTGTCTCGAGGAATAAGCGACGACTATCCGCGTTGATCTTCTGAATGATCCGTTGCAGCGACTCTTTGGCCGCGACTAGATCTTGATACTGACCGTTCAAGTGATCGTATCGTGATTGCAGTTCATCCAACTCAGCGAGCGCGGCCAAGTTCACATTGCCGACACCGGCAATATCCTGCTTGAGCTGCGCGGCCTCCGATTCCAATTTGCTGCGCAGCGCTGCGTCGGTGATGAGCTCGGCACCACGCAAATCATCCAAGGCGAGTTGATGGTCTTCTTGCAGTCGCTTCAGCAATTGGATGATGTTTTCGGAACTTCGCTCAAGTTCCATCTGTGTGTTCTGAAGCTTTACCGACAGCTTGTCAAACTCTCGCTGCTCGCTTTCAAACTGCTTGTGCGCCTGCTGCCGTCGTTCTTTGAGCGCAGATGCCTCTGCAGCCAGCGTGTCGAGCGCGGCTTGTTCGGTGGTGCTGCGTTCTGCCGCTTCCAGCAAATGAACGGCAATCGTTTCCAATTCCGATGCAAACTGACGCTGTCGTTCGCCCAGACGGTCGATCTCCCCGCGGCCCTCTTCAACCGAGTGACGACGCTCACGATAGGTTTGCTCTGCTCCGCTGAGCACTGCAGCAGATGCATCGTAACGCTGCTCGGATCGAGCCAGTTCGATGCGACCGCTCGTCAGCTCTTCGCCGAGCTGCTTGAGACGGAGTTGTTCTTCTTCGTGTGAGCTGCGAGTCGTCAACAGCTCTGATTCGACGGTTGCTATCTTTGCTTTCGCGTCTTGAAGCTGCGTCGAAAGCTGAGTCAGTTCCGGTTCTTGTTCTACACGGCGACGACGTGCATCTTCCAATTGGCTTTGAAGACGCAACCCTTGTTGCTCCAGCTCGTCCAAACGGCTGACCGCTTGTTGAGCTCGTACCTGTTGTCTTGCAAAGTCTTTGTTGAGTTCGCGGACTTTGATTTCCAGCGCTTGAACATCGGGTGCTAACTGGGAGCTTCGCAGTTGATAGCGCTGCACATCGGCGTGAGCCGTTTGATACTCGCTGCTGTAGCGCTCGATTTCAGACTTCGCGGCGGCCAGCTCACTGCGCCGCGATACCAGACCGGAAGCCGCTTGCAGCGCTCCGAGCGTTACGGAAATATCACCGTCGATCAAGCGGCAATCGGCAGTGACGAAGCGCAGCCCAGCATCGCGAAAATGCCCCAGCTCCATGGCTGTAGTCAGACTATCGACCAGCCAAGTTGTGCCGAGCAAGTAACGGAATAGACCAGCGAACTCTTGCGGATATCGAATCAATCGGTCTGCGCGACCGATGATTCCGGCGACACCGTCGAGCTGAATCCGTTCGCCCGCGGCGCGCGTCGGGAGTCGATCGAGCCGCAGCAGGGTTACGCGGCCGTCGATTGTGATTTGGTTTTCGCGAATCTGTTCGATGACGCGACCGTCGCTGAGCACTACGGCTTGGCCGAGAGTTCCCAGCGCTGTGTCGATGAGCGGGGCCAAATGAACATCGCATTCCACCAAGTCGCCGACAAGACCGCGTACGGATTGCCACAATGGTTCCGCGGTTTCTTGTGCCAGGTGCAGCAGTTGTCGCGCACCGGCGTCGATCCCTTCTTGTTGCTGTACCAGAGTCTCGAGGACACCGACGCGTTCGCGAGCTCCTTCGAGCCGTCCGTTGGCCAGAGCCGCTTCTTCCTGTCGCTTGGACAGCATGATTCGCATCTCTTCCAAATGCGATTGCTGCTGTACGAGTGTTTCGCCGGCCGTGTTGCTTTCCAGATGAATCTGTTTCAGTTGCTGAGCCGCCTGTTCGGCGTTGCGCCTGGCTTGCATCTCGGTGCGCGAGACGGTTGCAATCTCTTCTTCCGTGGTCCGTATGAGTTTATCGAGATCGCCGATGCGACTGAGGCATTGCGATTCTTGGTTGGTCAGCTCGGAAACGCCGCGGAGCAGTAACACATGTTCACGCCGTAGGTTCTCAAGCTGTTCGGCTTGGCGGCTGTAGTGTGACGAAAGGTCGGTTGATGCTGCTTCCGCTGCCGTAACGCGAGCGCGAGCCGCTTCCACTTCGGTGCGAGCTTCATCGACGCGAGCTTTGAAGGCGTCGACCTCTTCGACGATTTTGGCGGCACGTTCTTCGAGTGCAGCCAATCGATCGCGGGCTCGCACTTCTTCCGCTTGCGTCTCTTCCAATCGCTCCGAGGTGCTTGTCTTGCGACTTTCGAGGACGGCGATCTGTTGTAGAGCTTCCTTGAGAGCCGCTTCGACCTTCTGACAGCGCTCCGCTACACGATGCAGTTCGAGATCGGCTTCATGAGCTTGCGATTTGGCCAGCGCCAACGACTCGGACTTCGCTTGTGTTTCGCTTTGCAACTGAGCGAAGAGCGTTTCAGCCGTTGTCTTGCGTGTTTCGAATTCGCAGTATTCCGTCCAGCTCAACTGCAGTCGCAGTTCGGACAGCCTAGCCGTCATTTCGCGGTAGGCCTGGGCCTTGCTGGCTTGCTTCTTCAGAGAGTCCAAGCGGCCGCGGACTTCGTCGACGATGTCGCGCAGTCGAAGAAGGTTCTGTTCCACGCGCTGCAGGCGACGGAGTGCTTCAGTCTTCTTGACTTTGAAACGACTGATGCCTGCCGCTTCTTCAAAGATGATACGGCGATCTTTGGGAGATGCCTGCAGCATTCGATCGACTTTTCCTTGTTCGATCAAGCTGTACGCATCGACACCGACACCTGTTCCACGAAACAGATCTTTGATGTCCTTCAGCCGGCACGGCTGTTGATTGATGAGGTATTCACCTTCGCCGGAACGAAAGACACGGCGCGTGACGTGGACTTCCGGAGCATCGACCGGAAGTTTACCGCCGGTATTATCAAAGATCAGCGTCGCTTCAGCCGAATTACAAGGCTTGCGGCCTGCAGATGCCGAACCCTTGAAGATGACGTCGACCATGTCCTTGCCGCGCAGAGCTTTCGCGCTCTGAGCACCAAGCACCCACTTGATCGCGTCCACGACATTCGACTTGCCGGAACCGTTCGGTCCAACGACGACGGTGATGCCGTCGGGAAAGTCGAAGCGCGTTTTGTCGGCGAAGCTTTTGAAGCCTGCCAGTTCCAGGGCTTTGAGCATATCGTCCTACGAGTCTCACGCAGTGGATGGTTTACGGCGTGAACCAAGTCTTGGGGTTGTACCAAACGGCCCGTTCTTTGTTGGCTTCGATCAGTTCGCGCGGCGGAGCGACGGCCGGAGCGTCGGCGACGGAACCTTCAAGGATTTTGTCTCCCGGTTCCAATTCGGATTCATTGCGCTCGAACTTTCTTCCGCTGATCGGAATCGGATTCATAGCGACCTCGGCTGCGATGTGATTGCCTTCTTTGAGCTGACGCAAGAGGCTAACCCAATCGCCGTAACCTGCTCCTACTTCAGCCATAGCGGCCAACAAACTGTGCAGGTCAGCATTGCATTCGGTCAAGCGATCTTCTTTATCAGGAGCCAAGTGGCTTATCGAGATACGATCCGGGCCTTTGACTCGCAGCATCAATCGCGGATTGACATACATGAAGACCGGCAGTTGAACCTTGGGGGACTCACCAAAGATGACTACTTCAGGGACTTGCGAGAGACTGACTGCGACCAGCGGCGCACCGGGCGATGATATGGAAAGGATCTTTCCGGTTTCTCCGACTTGCTCTCCGCTCACTACCAGCGATCCCGGATCACGAGCTCGCAGAGCACGGACGGCGCCGTAACGAACTTCGGCGTCACCTTTGTGCAGCAGCTCTTCAAGCGCATCACGTGCTTCAAATCGTTCGATGATAGCGAGCGCGTTAAAGCACATCGCGCGGAATGCGGGCTCGGTCTCAGCCAACTCGGCCAACGGCTTGACGGCTCGTAGATCATTCAGGTAACCGAGCGAGTGAGCTGAATAGAAACGGACTTCTTTGTTTGGGTGCTTGCTCCCTTCGACCAGAGCGGGAACGGCCTCTTTGCCGATCGCTTCCAATTGACAGGCAGCTAAGCGAGCCGTTGTCGGTTCACAGAGTTGAGCTCGGCAAATCTCCATTCGCTTTTTCTGATCGTCTTGCGATTCGAGTATGCCGAGATTTTGAATGACGCTTGCGAAGTGGAATGGGTCGGCTTGGTATTTCACCGGCACTTTCAGGTCGACGTAGCTATCTCCCTCGGGCGTGCCGACTCCGACGTTGTTGCCTCCGTCAAAGACTGTGAAGCGACGGTTGATCGCCGGCAAAACAGCAGCCATGGTCAACGCATCGCAGTACTCTTCATCGATGTAGAGTCCGATCGTACGCGGTTTCAGCAATTCACCGCCGCCGACGATGACGCCCGACAGCGCATCTTCCGGTTTGACTTGCCCGAAGATCTGAGCTTTCGTAACCAATGGTCCACCGGCTCTCGCATTCGGAAAGCCTTTGCGGACACTACCGGCCAGAAGATTCATTTCCATCAAATCGGTCGCCAGCAGCCAACCACCTTGCAAGTCGGTTGCTTGAGCCTGCGCAGACAACTTGATGTTCACATCCAAGCGATCATTCTTGCGAGCTACCGGAGGTACCAACACGTCAACTACAACCATCGCAGTGCTGGGGTCATCCAACAACTGGTTCGGATTCTTGATGTCCTTCAGACGAATCTCGTCAAGCAGGTTATCTCGCTGTCCGCTCGGGGCAACCTTTCCGCCGGTGCCGGGTAAGTGCGTGAGGAGACCGATGTTTTCAAGGCGACTAAGCGTCAGTCGCGGGCGTGATGCAACTTCACGGACGAGGCGCGGTCGCTCCTCCGATTCATAGATCGCGCGCAAGTCCTTGCGTCGCTCTTTCTCTTCTTCAACGGGGTCCTTCGGCCGACTGAACCAACTCGATACACAGCCGGTGGACAGCAGCACACTGCCGCTGAGAAATCCGAGGCAGAAAAACTGAATCCATTTGCCTCTCGCACCCGAACAAACAGGTTGCCGAACCATCGCTGCATCCTTGCTGGACGTTTCGTCGTTCCATCATCGTGCAAGCCATCCGTTGCCTGCATGCGACGACAAACTACCGGCGGGCACACTATCAAACTGACTCACCGGCAGTCAAGATGCGTTAGTTTCGGTTGATGAATTCGTCAGTGTTCAGCAGGACACGAGCCGTCAGTACCGCGGCCGCAATCGCAGCTTTGCGATCTGCACTCGACGCCGACTCTTCTTTCGGAATCAATGCTGCGACGGAGTCAGACGACTTTTCAAGCTGGTCGCGCTGCTCCGAATAATAGCTAACAAGTGCGTCACGCTCGGTCGCACTCGGTTCGCGCAACCACACCCGTCGACACATCGCCGTTACGAGGTGGGTGGCACCTGCCGGAGTTTGGTTGCTGTCCCAGGTTTGCTGAATTGCCAGTCTTCCTAATTCTTTGCAAGCTTCCATGAACGCTTCGTCGTTCATCGTTGTTAATGCTTGCAACGGTGTATCGGTCGATTCACGGCGAGCGAGACACGATTCGCCGCTCGGTGCGTCGAATGCTTGCAACATGGCGAACGGGGCGGTGCGCTTACTATATGTATAGAGTCCGCGACGATAACGATCGGCTCCGACCGACGGCTCCCATTGCATGCGCCCGTATGTTCCCTCCGTGGTGACGGTTGCCGGCTGAGGCGGAAAGACACTCGGTCCGCCGACCTTGCGAGTCAAAAGTCCCGCTGCTGCCAAGGTTGCATCGCGAAGCTGCTCACCCTCAAGGCGACGACGCGAGCTCCGAGCGAGATAGACATTATTGGGGTCGGCTTTGCGAGCATCTTCCGAGACGTCTCCCGATAGCCCATAAGTCTCACTCAATACGATCTTGCGCAGCCAACGTTTTTGCGACCAAATCAAACTGCTCGCCGATCCGTTTTTTCGTGTTACGTTAAATCCCGGCCCGAACTCGCCCGCGATCAACTCGGATGCCGCCCAATCCAAAAGGGCTTGGTTTGATGGAAACGCTCCTTGATATCCAAAGTCTTCTTCTGTCTGAACTAAACCGCGACCGAACAAAGTGGCCCACATGCGATTGGCAAGCACGCGAGCGGTCAACGGATTTTCGGGAGCGACCAACCACTGCGCGAGTTGGAGCCTGTTCTTCGGAGTGAGCGAAACTTGATCCGCCAAGAACTTCGGGCTCGCCGGTTCCACCGACTCACGCGGACTGAGAAACTCGCCGCGATGATGACGATGCGTCTTCCGAACAAAGCCGGCCGGTCGCGATTTCAAGATCAACGTAGTCGGATGGTTCGGTTTGCGCGCCGCCTTGGCCGTAATCTCGGCATTCACCTCTGCCATCTCCGGCGCAACATCCAGAAACAATCTCAAGAGCTCGGCATTCTCGAGTGCGAGCGCACTTCGATCATTCTTCGAAGCGGCAATGACATTGAGCACATTGTTCTGAGTCGCTGCATCCCACTTCGCGGCCTGATCGGTTACGGGACTCTGAGTTGTAAAGACCTTTAAACGCCCGATCGGAGATGCGTAGTATCTTTCGAACAGTAGGTTCAATCGCAGTGTCCGAGCGGACGACAAGGGCTCGGCAAGCTTGAATACGATTCGGTGCGCTTTACCTTGTCCGCCGTCGATAGCCCATCCGGTCGCCGGATCGCGATCAAGTGACAATCGCGGTTCGCGACCTGCACCGGCGTAGTCGGCAAACGCTTCGCTGATGGCGATCGCCTGATCGCCATCAGCCTTCAACGTAACTTCGCTGAGGAAGAAGTCGCCTATCGGACCTTCATAATAGGTACGACCCGGACCTTGCTTCGGCAGAGAAGGATCGGTCATCACTTCCACCATGATCGCCGTCGTACCTGCGGCGTTGTCTGCCAAATCGAGATCGTAGAAGTCACGTTTGGTGATGTCGCCGATCGCCAAGAAGGAATCATCCGACTGACGTACCAGCATCGCCTCATTGGCCTGTGCCGAACTAACCTTCGCAGGCTTCCAACTTGCCACGTGGGCAGGCAGACTTTGAATCCAAGTTTGAAATTGCTTTTCCAAATGAGCTTGTCGCGACTTCGTTAAGTCGGTCGATGCGTTCGTTGCAATGTTTGCTTCCAGTTCAAAGGCACGAAGCAAATGCCGACCACCGTGGTTCTGCTTTAATTCAACATGGAACTCTGGTAGTGAGTTCGGATCAATCTCGATCGGCTCAGCGAGCTTCCATGTGATTTCGCAGACTTGATCACCGTGTCCGCCGACTGCCCAGCCGCTGCTATCCGATGCGTCGATACTATCAGCCGCCGTATAACCGGGCTGATTGAACGTTGCCTCGGCCGAGGCAATTTTGATAGGTTGATTCGAACCGTTTCCTTCGGCACTGCGTGACAGGCTGACTCCGGTGATCACGAAATTCTCAGATTCGCTCCAGCCGAGCGGCGCACTCTTCGGCTGCGGTTTCGTCTCTTTCGCTCGCTGCGGTAAGGCTCGTAATCTAAGCGCGGTCACTCTTACCTTCGGAGTCTGCGGCAACCGAGTCGTCAACGTCGGCGTGCAGTGCACCGTGACGGTATCTTTGTCAGGCAAGGCAGCGCCGCTCTTCTTAGCCGTTCCCTTCTTGGGAGCGTTTGATTGAGCGTAAGACTTGTTCACGATTTCCCAATCGACGCCGCTTTGTGAATCAATCGATCGGATTGCAACGGGAGCCCAGTGCAGGTCAGCCGGGTCCGGCGGAAACCGTTCCGCTCGCGTCGATCGCATCTCGGCAATTTCAGCATCGACTTGCTCGCGAGCCGCTTCCACGGCCGGATCGATCAGCGTTAACTCAGGCTCCTCAGCATCGTTCATCAGTGCCATCAAGCCGTAGTAATCGTGCTGCGTCAACGGATCATATTTGTGATCATGACACTGCACGCAACCTACGGTCAGACCCATCCAAATCGTGCCGGTGGTGTTGACTCGATCCACCATCGCGTAGAAACGATACTCGAGCGGATCGATGCCCCCCTCTTCGTTCGTCATCGTATTGCGATGCAGCCCGGTCGCCGTCAAATCATCATTCGTCGGAGCAGGGAGCAAATCGCCTGCGATTTGTTTGATCGAGAATTCATCCAACGGCATGTCATCGTTGATCGCGCGGATGACCCAATCACGATAAGGCCAGATCGAACGTGGTCGATCTTTTTCATAGCCGTTGGTATCGGCATAACGAGCCAAATCCAACCAACGCCGCGCCCATCGCTCGCCCAAGGCCGGAGAGGCGAGCAAGCGATCGACGACGCGTTGCTTGGCATCCGGCGAACGGTCTGCTTTGAATGCTTCGACTTGTTCAAAGCTCGGCGGCAAACCGGTCAGATCCAAACTGACACGTCGCAGCCAAGTCGCCGGATCAGCCGGGCCGTTTGCGACCAGACCTAGTCGGGAATAGTTATTCTGCACGAACGCATCGACGGCATTCGCGGCTGTGAATCCTGCAGGTACGTCAGGGGGCACAGGGCGCGTGCGGGGTTCAAAGGCCCAGTGATCTGCATAGACTGCGCCTGAATTAATCCAGCGCTTAAGCATCTCTTTCTGTCCGTCGCTGAGTTGTTGTTTCGTGTGCGGCGGAGGCATCACTGAGTCGACATCTTCGGTAGTGATGCGTGCAATCAATTCGCTCGTCGATGTTGACTTCGGCGCGATGGCAGGTTTTCCGGAATCACCGCCGGCGAGAGCCGACTCGCGATCATCGAGCTTCAGTCCGCCTTGCCTCGCTTTGGCATCCGGGCCATGGCACTTGAAACAGTACTGCGACAAGATGGGACGGACATCGCGAGCAAAATCAGGATCGACATCCGCCGTCGCGGAAAACGCGACCGATTCAAAACATAGAATCCAGCCGCACAAGAAGAGGCAAATGAAGATACGCGAAGCGGGCTTTAGAAAAGACAAAAGCGGCGATGCAACAATCATCGTTTCACAGTTCAGCAGCGGAGGGTGGGATGGGGAGTCCTTTATTTTACCCCGAATTCACCCGCCGCGTGCTCAAGCGTCGTTACGATTGCCGCTCAATAGTCCGACCCGAGATTGAACTTTCCGTCAGCCCGATTGCCGAGAGCTTGCAGAACTTCGGGTTCGATGTTCTGACTTAGAAATCGAACTGATCCATCGGCAAACGTAAAGTTAGCGCCGCCGGTGTGGTAGCTGCCGAAACCTCCCACAGACAAAGGCGAGACCGGTTGTTCACTCGGAGTCGCAATGCCTCCCCCTGCCCCTTGTTGCATGCGTTGAGCACGAGGCGAAGTCGTGGCAATCCCGCTCGTATTGCGCAAGGTTGCTCGAGTCCCCGAGACCCAGCCCAGCGAACGCTCTTCAGTGAAGCACTCGCCGATCAAAATCGTTTGACTACTACCGTCGAATATCTCGCGGTAGCGCACTCGGCTGTTCAAGAAGAGTAGTCCGTTATTCTCTTCGCTGATCGGTGCTTCTATATCGTTGTAACAGCCCGCATAACTCGAAACGCCGTACGCGTTCTTATCTGTCGCACCGTCAAGCTGCGAATATTGATCCGGTGATGATGGACATAAGAAAGTCGAGATCTTGGCTCGACGTACAGGGAGGTTGGCTTCAGCGTACGCGCCTGCCTTGCGATCGAACGCACGAAAAGCCGATGTTTGTTCGATGTAGGGAAGTATCTCGACCATCCAACTCACATGTTGCCCGATCGCCTCGCTCCGAATCGGACCGTCCGAGTTGATCGATCCGGGTGGAAGATGTTCCATGTTGAATTCGTAGTGGTGAATGGCCAATCCAAGTTGACTCATGTTGTTCATGCAAGCGCAACGTCGAGCTGCTTCGCGAGCCGATTGTACGGCGGGGAGCAACAGGCCGACTAAGATTCCGATGATCGCGATGACGACCAACAATTCGATCAATGTAAATGCCTGCCGCAGTGATCGATCAGCGTAGAGGCGACTGTTAACTGTCTTCATGAATGACAACTCCGCAACGGTTCGGTTTGGATGATTTGTTCGGCAGGAAATGTTCTATTGTCGGACGACGAATACGAGGCTCTTCTGAATAATGGGCTCGCTGGGTTCGAGACCACCGACACCGGCTTGCACTCGAAACTCCTTGAATCCCGGCTCAACACTCTCTCCACTCTCAATAACGACCTCCGCAAAGGCGTAGCCAATCGAGCTGAGATCAGGTGTCCATGTTTCACTGCGATACTCGGGTTCGGTGAGCAAGCGATGACGAGCTCTCATCGCGCCGGCTTCGCAAAGAAGTTCGGCCTGCGCCGCCTGGCGCAGCAAGCGTGCTTCGCGTCGAGCAGTCAGTGATCCACGAATTACTGCAGCAGCGATGCCCGTGACAGCGACGGTACAAGCCAGTACCAGGATCATGACTGTGCCGGGTCTCTTGCGTCGGAAGTGTTGATTAGCGATCACTTGGTGTTCGGCTCCCGGACTTGAATTCCCAATGTGCTCCACTTACCGACGACCGCTTCGACTTCCAGATCCACGCCGGCAGGCTGAGCACTCTCTGCAACGCGTTTGTGCATCAACAATACGATGCGCTCGGGGTCGCTTTTTCTTTGAAACTCGACCTCAGATTCTTCGGCGACTGCATACGCTTCATGGTGCGCTTTCGGCAGCGCGGCGCCTGTTACTGTCCGAATGACATGTCGGTTGTCGATCCGATATTGAATGTTGCTCCCGTCGGACGTAACAATCGAAAGTGGTCCATCGCTCAAAGACTCGACACGCTCTGCAATACGAGCATCTGCTCGCCACTGCTGAGACAATCGGGCCGCCGCATGTTCGTTGGCTGATCGCAGCCGTGTAGTCGCTTCGATGCGAAAGACTTGATGCACAAATCCGATGGCGGCTAAGCAAACGGTGGACCCGGCCGCGAGAGCCATGGTGACTTCGGTTAATGTAGTTCCGTTGGATCTACGCATCATGGCTTGGCCTCCGTTGTTGTCGTGTTCGGTTCGACCGGATCGACTTGTGGCAAGTTTTTCGACAGCGGTAGCCACACGACTAAACTGGGAGGAACCGCTTCGCCCCCGCGATCCCAGTGCAGTGTTAACAACAATCTCGCATCGTCGCTGTCATCGATCGATTGGAGGGTCAGTTCGGCATCGGGCAATTTCGACTTTGCGAATTCGGAGAGTTCGGCTGCGACCACTGCCTTTCGACGCGAATCGTCGGACATGGCGGTTAGTCGATCGGCTTGATTGCGCAACTCATCCACGGCGATTCGGTAACGGACCGCATCGAGATGAACTCGCTGCATCCGAAAGGCCAATGGTGCGACGATAGCTGCCAGGCAAGCCACCAGCGAAGCAGCGACCAACACTTCCGACATCATCGCACCCGCGCGGCGCGACTGCACGCGGCGATGTATCGAGCTACGTCTCAGGGCAGCTTGATTGCTGCGCTTTGAATCAACAGTCATCAGCTCGACCTCTATGAAAGCGATTGAGTCAGTTGTACTACGAACCCGAAAACGATCCACCATACGCTGAGAACGATAGCGCCGAACCCCAGCACTACACATGGAAACAGAATGCTCGTTCCACCGGCTATCCAAGCGGCGAACTCTGCTCTTCGTCGTCGTGCAAATGCTCGGAGCGCCCATGCTCCCACAGCGCCGGAGCGCGCGGATTGCATGACTGCTGCTTCGTGTCTGTTCACAATGCCCGCTTCGCTCAAACACTGCCACGCATCCGCACCTTGTTCGACGTTGTTTCGTGTTTCGAGCAACTTCAGTCGCAAGGATCGATCGAAGTGATAACGAGCCAGTGTGGAAAGTGCCGACGGTAAGGGTCGACCTTGTTCGAGCGACGTCGAAAGGAGTTCGAGCAACCTTGCTTTGCGCAATACGCGTCTCGGACCGGCAAAGAGTTGCGGGAAGGACCTGATAAGCCATCGTCTCGCGACCGGAGCGCCGAACAGAAGTAAGAAAGGAACGACCACGAATGCCAGAATCGGTGCAAAGTTCGCTAGGTCCGAAACGACTTCAACAACAGGCCGTAGACCACCGAAGTAATCCATCGCGCCGAATTCTCGGGCTAGGTGCCGCGAAACGGGAATAATCGTAACTGCGATAAACGCGGCAACAAGAATGGTCAGAGAGACGCAAATCGTCTGATAACTCAACAACCTGCGCATGGGCTGATAAACCTCGGCATCCTTCGGTTCGGATTCCAAGGTCATCAAGAGATTCTCTCGCAACGTTCCGAGCTGCGATCCGTATTGCAGGGCAAGAACAGCGTCATTACTCAGCACGCCGGGCGTCTGTTCTAAAGCCACTGTCAGCGGTGTTCCAGATTCGATACGCCGCGCTAATCGTCGCAGAGTCCGTCGATAATACCCGCGATGCTCGGAAGCTAAATTGCGGATGAGCGGGGCCGGTTCGAGTCGATGCTCGATCGATGCGGCGATCGCTTGTTGCAAAGTGAATTGTCGATGGTTCAACCGACTTCCGTACCACAGAGGCGTCAGCTTCCAGGTCGGACCGCGACGCAGCCGCAACGTGGAGAAACCGATGCGCTCCAAGAACTCGTCGAGATAGATGGCCATATTAAGTCAGACTCGTAATCAACTGAACGAACGGTGACAGTAGGGCTAACGTCGTGATGAACACGACGATACCTACGAAGAAAACCCCTAACCCACCGCTTGCTTCGCGGCTGAGCATGGGGCGACTGCGAGCTTCGTCGTAGTACATATTGGCTAGGCTTTTCAGCAGTCCGATTCCTTTCCCTTCGGTGCGATCAAGCGACAGTGCATAGATCACGTTCGCCGGGAAGTTATGGGCGTAGAGACTGGTGTTGGGCATACGTCCTTGGCCATCCAATTCGTCCGCCAGTGCGAAGGCAGCAGAGCGAAAGTGAGCATGTCGGCAAGCGATTCCGGAAAGCTTCAGGGCTTCGGTCTTCGGTGCTCCTAGACTTAGCATGTCCGCGAGAGTGTTCGAGAAGCGAGCCATAGCTAAAACGCTCGGAGTGTTCCCGGCGATCCACATCCCCGCGAGCCGTGTCGTAAGGGCGTGAGCAGTCCACCACCGAACGAAAAATGTCGTGATCGAAAGTAGGCCGACCATTGCAGCCAGAGTCAGAATGGGTTGCTCGCGTAGATAACGACTCGCTGTCAGTGCGAGCCAGGTTTCTGTGGGTATTCGCAAGTGGAAGTCGCGAACGATCTCGCTGAAAGTGGGTACGACAAAAACGAACAAGTAGATCAACAAGAGCCCGCACATCGCCATAATCGTAAGCGGATAGATCCATGCTCGACGATGTTCTCTTGCTCGTTCAGCTTCCCTTTGCGCCTCGCGCAGTGACTGCAGCAGCGAACCGTCGCTTGTGAGTTCGGTCGAACCGCGTACGACCAGGGATAGCCACGGCAATAGCTTTTCACTGCGCAGCCAGTCCTTCGGCTCTTCATCACGTTTCAAGCGCAGAACCAGCTCCTGCACGATGCGACCTTCGGCGGTCGATTTCAGTTCCTCTGCCAGCGCCTCCAGACACGCGATGATGCGACCGCGATCTTCAGGTGCCGCCAGACGATTATGGAATTCGTCACTCGTCGGCTCCGCATCGGGTAAGGCAGTTGTCTCACCTTTGAGTTGCAGACCGAGCACATCCAGTCCCTGGATTTGTAATTGCTTGATGGCATCGAGCACATCCGCGGCGGTAAGTCGACCGTCGTGCAAGTTCCCTTTGTCGTCGACAGCGCTGTATTGATAAATCTTCATGATGAAACCTGAGGGACTGCTGGAACCTTGCACGCTGAATCGGCATACAACAAACGTTTGGACCCCGATTAGCGTCCTGTACTAGGGAACGACAATGGCTCGCAGAAGTGAAACCATGGGAATGAACAAGGACAGAGCATAGGCCAGGACCACAGTACCGCCTAACAGGCCGCCGATCACAGCCGGAGCCCAACTCCGCCACATGTCAGCTCTACGTGCCGCTCGGCTGCGATAGAAGTTCGAAGTGAAGAGAAATAGCTGAGATCGCTGAGCCGGATCATCCGAGCACGCATCGGCCCATCGAAGCAGCGGCGATGCAGGCCGTTCTGATATTGTTCCCGATGAGGCAGACGGTTTGATCGGCTGCAATTCAGAACCAGGCGCGTCCGTTATTGGGTCGTCATTCGATCGCGATCCGGCATTCCTTTTCGATTGCGATCGAAGTCCCGCCAACTGCTGCTTCGCCGTTCGATCGAGTGTTGTCAATTCAAGATTAGCCAAGCAATCGGCCAATTCCGCGGAGCCCGCGTGTCGCACGAACTCTTTGTAGCCGGGCAATAGTTTCGGTTCAGAAGTCGTGACATGCTTGTGCCATCTGTAGCAGCCCCATGCGACAAGCAATGCGACGACAGGCAACCAATACGCAAAGGTGGCTGCCGCAGCGTTCAAAAAGAGAGTGATCCAATCCGGGGTCGCGCCGATCATCTGATATTGCTGCGTGATTCTCGGTGCTGTGTGAAACAGCAGCACAGAAAAGACGAACAGTCCGAGGATCATGACGATCATCGGATGCAGCAGCGAAGAAATCAGCGATTGCCTGACTCCCTTCATCGCATCGGCATGTTCAGCGACAGCCTGCAATGCCGCTGGACTTCCGTCACATGCAAGCCAAAGAGCGAGCCCGCGACGATATCGATCAGGCAACGCACCCGAGCGCGACAGAATGTCTTCGAGCGTTTCCGCGCGACCGATTCTAAGGCCTAGCTCGGATTCAATCTGCTCTAACTGTCGTGATAAGGGATGATCACTTCGGCTGTCGGAGAGTTCCACCGGTACGCCTGCTTCGGCCAGCAATCGCAGGTGGCGATGATACTCAAGTACATCATCAATGGACCCGGAGGACGGCATGTTCAATAACCTGACTGCCAATGGCTGCGCCAAAGAGTAACACTGAGAGAAGAAAACGAGAACGTTCAGCAAGGGACGTTGCGGCTCGACCGTTTGGTCGCTCGCACTATGGATGCAGCCGAAGAGCCGATTTATTTAATCGTCGCGCTGACATCAGAGTCTGACCATTGCAGATTCGAGCTGCTCCTCAGCTCGCGTACAGCTTCGTACGGTGCCCAATTCGGACCAACGCCCGGGGTCTCGTTCAGCTTTTCCACTTGCTCTTCAATTGCAGACGGCCAAACGATCCTGCTCTCGCATTTGGCTCGCAAGTATTCGGTGACCTGAAGGGCCAATACCAGTCCGAAGACCATGGCCAACGCAGCACCGAAGACGCGACGATTATTCGAAGCGGATTGAGCTCGATCGCGCGCGGCCTCAAGCACTCGAGCACGAAATGTGTCCGAGGGCACGACGTATCCGGACGCTTGTCGAATCTTGGTCTCCAGATCCGAAAGTTCGCCGCCGTCGTGAGAAAGATCATTGTCAGGTCGATCGACGGAGTTGCTCATGATCGATCTCCTTGAGCGATCGAATCAGCATGAGCCCCAAGGAGTCGGGCGAGCTTTTCCATGGCGTATCGATAGCGACTGGCGGCTGTCGGAGCGGGTATGTCGAGGATCTCGGCGATCTGGGCGAATGTAAGCTCTTCCCAAATCTTGAGCACGACAACTTCGCTTTGCTGATGCGGCAGAGTTCGGAGCGCCATCCACACGGCGCGATGCGTATCTTCTTGCTCGAGCTCATCGACATTGCGACGCGTCAGCAAGTCGGCCAAGTTATTCACCAGCGACCAGCGTTTCCTGCGACGCAGCACAACGAGCGCTTCGTTCCGAACCATTCGCAGCAGGTAAGGCCACGGGCGCATTTGCTCTTACGAGTACGAACGGGTCCGTGACTACGCGAACGAGAGCGGCCTGCACCGCGTCTTCGGCATCATGCTGATTGCGAGTCACGGTCGCGGCAAAACGAACGAGCCGAACAGAAGCCAGATCGACCAACCCCGAAAGGGCGGCCGCTCCGCTCTCGCAAATGCGCTGGGCACATTGCCGGACATGTTCGGAAAGGACGCTATGCTCGCTCATAGCCCGTAGGATGCGCGACAGAGGAGCATTTGTCTAACGCCGCGAAAAAGTTTTTTCCGGTCTTGGACGAATACATTGTAAAACGCAGATGAACGCAGATGCTCGCAGATATCAGTGGTCAGCATTCTTCATCTGCGTAAATCTGTGAAAATCTGCGGTTCAACACTTCTGGGAAGACTCGTAGTGTAGGAGGTCCTACATACTGCGATGTGGAATTCCCTCTGCAACTTTGTGTGGTAACAAAGCTGCATCAGCGGCGGCCGATCGAAAGCTAATCGAGCTTTATCAGATGCTGTTCAGCCGCGTGGATGATAGCGCCGGCGGCTTCGAGTTTACTGCCTTGGACTCGAGCGATGGTCGAGCCGTCGGCGGCCAGGATCTCGATGTCGTTATCGGCCGAGTTGATGGCTGAGGCGCTGTTGGAGACCATCATGTCACAGCACTTGCGTTCCATCTTCACGATGGCTCGAAACCGTTGATCCTCAGTTTCCAGTGCAAAGCCTATAACCCACTGATCGGCTCGTTTGGAATGAGCCGCCGTCGATACGATGTCGGCAGTTTCAATCAGTTCGAGCTGCAGCGGTTCGCCTGACTTGGCGAGTTTTTGAGTGCTCACGCGCCTGGGCATGTAATCGCACGGCGCGGCGGCTCCGATCATGCCGTCATGTTGCGGAAAGTGACTCATCACGGCCTGCAGCATTTCATCGGTCGTATCGACCCACACTACAGTGGCTTGTTCCGGATACGTGACCGATACCGGACCGCTGACGATGGTTACATGATGGTTGCGAGCGATCGCGGCTTGGGCGAGTGCCGAACCCATCCGCCCGCTGCTGGCGTTGGTGATGTATCGTACCGGGTCGAGATACTGGCGAGTCGGACCGGATGTAATCAGAATCTTGGCCACGGCGGCAGACAGTCCTCTGCAAGTTCCAGTGCTCCGCGTCAACTACTTCGGCAATACTTGCTCGAGAGCCGCCAACAACGTTTCAGGTTCGGACATGCGACCGGCTCCCTGTTTTCGACAGCTCAACCATCCCGATTCGGGACCGATGATCGTGACGCCGTCTTTTTGCAATTGATCGACATTGCGCTGCACAGCCGGCTTGGCCCACATCGCGTTGTTCATCGCCGGAGCCATGATGACCGGGCATGTACAAGCTAAGTAAAGAGTCGCGAGCAAGTCATCGGCTGAGCCTTGAGCGCACGCGGCGAGGATGCGAGCGGTCGCGGGTGCAATCAACAGAGCGTCCGCTCGATCAGCCAGTTCGATGTGTGCACCGAGCGGAAAGCGCGGATCGTTAGTATCGGTCACTGGGGATCGCCCGCACAAAGCAGCGAACGTCGCCGGGCCGACGAACTGCTGAGCTCCATGAGAGAGCACCACATCGACGTGATGTCCCGCCTGTACCAAGCGGCTGACGACCGTTGCCATTTTGAAGGCCGCCACGCCGCCGGTGATACCGACTACGATCCGAGCCGAGGTCATAGATCAAACGAATCCATGTCGAGCAGCTCGCCACCTTCGGGCTCGCCGACGATCGAGACGTTGCCGGACTGAGTCAGATAGATCTTGTCCTGCAGGATCTCTTGCAGCACGATCTCCATCTTGTTTTCAGGCGGATTGTCAATCAATGGGCGGCTGCCGCGGTTGAGCTGCACGAGACGCTTTTGGATGAGCGTCGATAGTTTGAAGCGACCGCCGACTTTGTTGACGATGCCTTCTTCTTTAAGTTCTTCAAGCATTGTGCTTGCTCTCCTGGTTGATGGACTGTTTCAGCAGTTGACAGATTTCACGGACCGTCTCGGCGACGTCCCGGTTGATGACTTCGTAATCGTAGTGATGCTTATAGGTTAGTTCATCGGCGGCCACTTCGAGCCGGCGACGAATCGCTTCTTCCGAATCGGTCCCGCGCCTGCGGAGTCGGCGTTCTAATTCTTCCTCGGAACCCGGATGGACGAACAGGCTGATCGTATCCGGTCTGCGGTCGATGACGGTCAGAGCTCCTTGGACATCGATCTCGAGGATCACCCACTTGCCCGAGCTCAAACCGGAGTCGACCGTTTCTCTCAGTGTGCCGTACCAATCACCTCGTCCGAAGACTTCTTTGCATTCAAGAAACTCGTCAGCCTCGCGTCGCTGTTCGAACTCTTGCTTGGTAATGAAATGATAATCTTTCCCGTTTACTTCGCCCGGCCGGGGAGCTCGTGTCGTAGCCGACACGAACAGTACCAACGGCAAGGAGCAGGCGGCGAGTAGTTCGCGCACTACGGTCGACTTGCCCGCTCCGGACGGACCGGAGAGTATGACCAGACGTCCCGATTCGGCCACTGCTGAGTTACTCCGCGTTTTGTACCAGTTCTCGCATTTGTTCGATGATCGCTTTAATGTCGACGACACGTTGAGCGATCTCGGAATCTCCCGCTTTCGATCCGATCGTATTCGCTTCGCGGAACATTTCTTGGATGAGGAAGTCCAGCTTACGGCCTTGGCTTTCCTTGTCCTCGATGAGAGCTCCGAACTGACGCACGTGACTGCGCAGCCGAACGATCTCTTCTCGCACATCTGCTTTGTCGGCGTAGATCTGTGTTTCACGAATCAAGTCAGCCGGCAAAACTTCGACGCCGACGATCGTCATTCCTTGCTGTACACGCTGGCGGAGTCGCTCGCGATAATCATCGATCACCGAAGGCGCTTTCTCTTCGATCGTTGATTTGAGCACCGTGATGCGTTCCAGTTGTTCTCGCAGCTCAACGGCCATATGAGCCCCTTCTGTTTGTCGCATGCGATTCAAACAGTTCAGCGCTTCTTCGACAGCCGCCAACGTTTCCGCAGTCAGTTCATCGCTCGGTTCTCGGTCCAGTGTGTTGTTCTCGACGACAATGCCGGGGAGCGCCAACAGTTGTCCGAGCGTCACATCTGCAGCAATACCGAGCTTCGCAGCAGCCGCTTGGCACTGCGCGTAGTAACTCTCAATCGCCACCGTCTCTAATCGATAATCGCTCTGTCGCGCTTGTCGACTGACGTACACCGACATGTTCAATGAACCGCGTCGGACGTGCTGTCGAACGAGGGCTTCGATCTGCGGTTCAAGCCGTGAAAGCGAGTCGCTAGTCCTCAATTGCAGTTTGAAAAAGCGGTTGTTCACGGCGCGCACCTCGACCGTCAACTCCATGGGACCGACGACGCGTCGGCTCTGGCCTTGACCGGTCATACTTACAAGCACGTGCTCTACCCTCAAAGAACAAGGCAGCTCGAAGAGCCGGAAATGGGACAAATCGCCGTTGTGGGCAAACGATGAAAGAACTTACTTAGGCGGATCTGCATCCGGCTTGGCAGGCTCGGTCGGGACCGGTTCTGTCTTAGCCGGTTCTGCTTTGGCGGGCTCTGTCGCAGGCGTGGCGTCTGCCTTCGGAGCATCCGCAGCAGGCGTTGTCGCCGGTAAAGTCGCTTCCGGTGTCGGAGTTGTTGGCGCCGGTGTTGCAGGAGCCGGTGTAGTAGCTGCCGGTGTAGTAGCTGCCGGTGTAGTAGCTGCCGGCGCTGCGTCGGCAGGCTTTGTATCTGACGGTTTCGTATCGTCTGGATTAGTGCTCGGATTCATCGATGCCGATTCGACTTCCACGTTGTCGGACAAACCGAAGTTAGGAGCGACGGCGGGGTTCAGCACTTTGACGGACGCTGCACACAGGAAGATCCAAATAGCAGCCACAACAATCGTGATACGAGTGAACAAGTCACCGGCTTTGGTACCGAATGCACTTTGACCGCCGGGGCCGCCGAGGGCACCGGTCAGACCGCCGCCGCGACCGCGCTGGACGAGGACCAGCAGCACCAGAAAGACACTGGTCAGGAAGATAGTGATGCCGAAGAAGTATTGACCTAAAGCACCGACGAGCATGGCAAGTTTCCTAACTTTGGTTTGCTGACGTTTACGATTGAAGGGCAGCTTTGACGATGGCCGCAAAGCTGTCTGCTTTCAGCGACGCTCCTCCGACGAGCGCGCCGTCGATGTTCGGTTTGCGAAGCAGTTCTGCCGCGTTATCCGCTTTGACACTGCCGCCGTATTGAATACGAATCTTTTGAGCGGTCGCTTCGCCGAATAGTTCGGTGAGCAAGCCGCGGATCTGAGCGTGGACTTCTTCCGCTTGTTCAGGTGTTGCCGTCTTACCGGTGCCGATGGCCCATACCGGTTCGTAGGCGATTACTAACTTCGCTGCTTGATCTGTTGTCAAGTTTGCGAGCGAGCCGCGGGTTTGAGTCGAAATCACTTCGGTCGTCTTGCCGCTTTCACGTTCGGCCAGCGTCTCGCCGACGCACACGATCGGAATCAGGCCGACTGCTTGAGCGGCAAAAATCTTCGCGTTCACACCTTTGTCTGTTTCACCGAAGAACTGCCGGCGTTCGCTGTGACCGAGAATCACGTAGCGGCATCCGACGTCGACCAATTGCGGTCCGCTGACTTCGCCGGTGAAAGCCCCTTCCTTCTCCTGATGCATGTTTTGAGCACCGACGCCGATCGACGAGCCTTGGAGGGCCGCAGCGACAGGAACGAGGTACAGATTGGGCGGACACACAGCAACGTCGACGCCGCTGACGCCTGCCAATTCCTTTTGCAAACCGGCGATCAGCGATGCACTCCCCGCACTCAGCAGGTTCATTTTCCAGTTGCCGGCGATGAACGGAACTCGACTCATTTACTCCGCACCAGTTGAAATGTGTTTATTAAAAACCGCAGCGAGCTTACGCATCTGCTGCATCAAATCGTCGTATTGTTTCGGTAACAAAGCCTGCGGCCCGTCACTCTTCGCGACTTCCGGGCAATCATGCACTTCGATGTGCACACCGTCCGCACCTGCTGCCAAACCGGCCAGTGCACAAGGGCCGATCAAGTCGGGTTTACCGGTCGCGTGACTCGGATCGACGATGATCGGCAAGTGGCTCAATTGTTTAACCAGTGCAACGGCGGCCACGTCGTACAGGTTGCGGGTCAAATTGTCGAAGCCGCGAATGCCGCGCTCGCACAGCACGACTTGCGAATTACCTTGCGAAAGAATGTACTCCGCGCTCATCAGGAGGTCGATCACCGAGGCCGACATCCCTCGCTTGAGCAGGATTGGTCGCTTTGTCTTGCCGACTTCGGTAAGCAAGACGAAGTTTTGCATGTTGCGCGCACCGACTTGGATCATGTCTGCATACTCGGCCACGATCTCGACATTCCGCGGATCGGTAACTTCCGTAACCGTGGGCATGCCGACCGCGCGGCCCGTATCGCGCAGGATCTTCAGTCCCTCTTCGCCCAAACCTTGGAACGCGTAAGGGCTCGTTCGCGGTTTGTAGGCTCCGCCGCGATAGATGTTCGCACCTGAATGTTTGACCGCTTGCGCGATTCGCAGCATGCGATCGGGTTCTTCCACGGAGCAAGGTCCGGCAATCATGCCTAACTGGCCGCCGCCGATTTTTACTCCCGATACATCGACGATACTTTCTTTCGGATGCGCGTCGCGACTGGCCAATTTATAGGGCGGCAGGACCGGAATAACATCGGAAACGCCCGGGATCGCGCGGAGCGGCTCTTCGCGTGTCTTGTCTTCATCACCGATCAGCCCGATGATGGTTCGATAGGTTCCACGACTGATGTGCGCAGCAAGGCCCAAGGCTTCCACACGCTGTACAACGTGCGAAATCTCGTCTTCGGTAGCGCCGCTGCGCAGGATCAATATCACGAAAATCCCCTAGTGTGGAGCCTGCTGGTTCACTGCCGAGCAGGTGATTCGTCGGAAATCTTCCCCAAGGGCCGAAATTCTAACGACTTAGGTCTATTCCGTCGAGACGCAACGCGGGCACTTGGAACCCCAATTCGGGTGTGTTTTCAAGTTGCGATGTTTTTTGGTCTGGGCTTGGTCTTAGTAGCCGATTATTGATCTCGGCTAATTCGCGATCGGTTTGAAGAAAGAGACATCGACACTGCTTAAGTCAACGGCGGAAGCTTGAACACGAGTCTGAACCAGAGGCTGCACGACGCCTCGGGAAATAAAGGCCTTAAAGATTCGCCCTTCGAGGCTCATCGGCCGTTGGCCCTCAATCGTCACCGGTGTGTCTCGCTCCCCTGCGCTTTCAAATGACAGACTGAACTCTTTGTATTTCGAGTACGTCAGCAGTTGGAAGTCGTCCGCTACCGGCGTTGCGTCGGTTCGATCAGAGGGCAGCTTCGCGATAACAACGATCGCCTCAAAGTCTTTCGACAGCTTGTTGAGGCTCAAGAAGTACATCTCCGCTGACTTATCATCGGGCAACTCAGCTTTGTCGTAGATCAACCGCACACGTTTGCCAGAGGCTCGAAACGCGTAGTCAGACCAGTAGTCGCCGACTTCATTCTTCAGCATGTCATAAGTAACCGCCGACTTTTGCAGCGAAGGGGTGTAGATCGTCGCGCCCTCTTGAATGGATTGAAACGCATCGCTCTTGAGCACTTGGTCCATCACTGTCCAAGTAAAAGAGAGATGAGCTTGATAGCGAGCCACGTGGTAGTTGTTGAAGCTGTGTACTAATGAGACAGTCCCAAGCATCAGACCGATCAGCGCACTCCAAGCGCTGTGGACTCGGCCACGCTTAATCATGTCGTTAAGAAGCACGATTGCTGAGACGGCCGCTGCAACGAAGCCGAGATAGGAAAAGTAAGTCGGGAGATAAACATAAACTCCCGATGCAACGGATTGCTGATACTTGGCTGTTAACGCATGTAGCACGGGACCGCCGAGGAACACGGCAACGCCTGTGATCGCTATCCCGACAAAGCTGCGACGATTGACTTGCGGTAAGCGGGATAACGTGGCCGCGCCCAACACACCTGCAATGAGCGCTCGCAGCCACCAATCGAGCTTTGCGACGCGCAGGATGTCCCCGAAGCCGGTCATGAATTGCGGATCATTCCAATACAAGTCCACGAGAAACCGCGTATTGCGATAGCACAGACTGCTGAGAGGCAAGGATGAGCATGACAAGTGTTCCCATGCGGAAAGGAACTGACGAACATCCAATCCCTCTTTCGACATCTTGTAATGGTCGCGCGAGAAACCTTCAGGGGTCGGCAACAACGTGAACGCGGCATAAGCGATCAGGATCAGCGCTAGTACGATCACGTGTCCTCGCAATTCCCAAAGCGAAGCTCGCACGACTTGCGATAGCTTTTCTCGTCGTGCGATTTTGGGTAGCAGAACGGTCAGCGCAGTGACCGTACTGAAAAGGAGCAGAAATGATTCGTATGGGATGACCGCGATTGTAAATAGGACCAGAGCCCTCGCGGCATGCCTGGTGTGCCGCGTTTTCATGAAGGCCATGAACTGCAAATGCGAAATCAGGAATAGACTGATGGAGAAAGTGAATGCAAACGGAAATGCAGTTGTCGGATAATAGTCGGTATAGAACTGTAGACCGACGCAATAGATGACCATTGTCAGCAATCCAGTGCCACGCGTTCCGGTTTGCTTTTCCACGGTTCGTCCCAACAACCAAGCAATGGCGATCAGCGGACCGAGCGAAAGGAGTTTGAAATACCAATGATGCTTCACCAAGTACGGGGCCATGTAAAGGAACCCCGAGTAGAGATAATAGAAACGTCCCATTCCGATCGCATTGGTCAGTGGACTGTCCCAATCACGCGCCGCTCCTAACTGCGAGTAGACCATATCATCGGTATTGGTCAGTCCTACCGGCCACAGCGGCGAGAAGGTCATTACAACAATGAGGAATGCGAGCAGGCGGTCGTAGAGGATCAGTGATGAGAATCGGGGAAGTCGATCTTCGCGTTCGTATTTTGTATCCGGTAACAAGCGACCCGACTCCAATTCGATCGAACCCTCAATAGATCAAACCCAATGATGGATCACAGCGAATAGTGTCGTCAGCCAGCCGATGCCGCAGATGATTAAGAATCGATCGCGCACGACGAAGCGAGTCGGTTCGCCGGACTGCTCCTCGACCATCGTGGCCTGCAAGTATCGCAATGCACCCGCTAAGACGAATGGAATCGTATAGAACATCTTGGTGGTCTCGTATCGTTCTGCCGTGTCCGTCGCGGCAGCGTAGACACAGTAAATGGCCACTAGGGCACCGAGCGTAATGGCGATGGCTGTATCGAGAAAGGCTTGGTTGTAGCCGGCGAGACTCGGGCGATGGTTACATGTCAGTGCTTTGGAAACATCGTCGCGACGTTTGGCAAAGGCAATGAACAGAGCCGCGAGTCCTGTGAAGATGATCAGCCACGGAGTCGCTTCGATGCCGACGATGCGGCTGCCTGCAATGACGCGGATGATGTAACACGAAGCCACGATCAACACGTCGAGGATGGCTTCATTTTTCAGTCGGAATGAATAAGCGATGTTCAGCAAGAGATACGCGACGCAGAGACCGCCGACGTCTTGCCCGAGCCAAAAGCCGAGTGGCGCGCCGATCGCCGTCAGTGCGGCTGAAAAGCTGAGCGCGGTGACGGGAGCGATTTGACCTCCTGCGATCGGACGATTCCGTTTCGTCGGATGCAGCTTGTCGGCCTCGCGATCGCAATAGTCATTCAGTGCATAAACCGCACTGGCCAGGCACGAAAAGGCGATAAAGCCCAAGGCGACTCGCAGCGATGATGCGAAGGTGAGCAATCCCGGTGTGAGGCACATCGGGACTGCGAGAAAGAGATTCTTCACCCATTGCTGCGGCCTGGCGAGCCGCACCCAAGGATGTAACTTTCCGCGCGAGCGAATGGGTTCGTCAAACGAAACAAGACGCGGTAAGGGAACCGCGTCCGATGTTTCTCGGGAAGGTGCTCGAACGGTGCCCACGAAATCGCTGCTCGACAGTATTTGTGCCAACCATGACAATCGCCGGTCAAACCGACACCCAGTTGTCAGAGTTTGCCCATTTCGCCGACTTGTAGCAATCTGTTGCCCGGTGAGTCAAGGTCGATGGATAGTGAGCAGCAACGCGTGTGCGTTTACTTCATCATCAGATAACCAGGTGGGGACTAATTACTCGGCTTCGGCGGTGCTTCCGACGATTCGGTCGGCGTGATCTCAGGTGATACTCCGCCGGACTCCGCCGCCTTTGCCGACGATTGCTTATCCGGAAACACTTTACCGGCAAACGTGTTGGAGTTGGCCGTGTAGCCCTTGTCCGGCGAATCGGCTTCGGAGAACTGGATGGTGAAATCGTTTACCGAGTCGTCGATTTCAAGTCGCGTCAGGACATTTCCTTCCGGTTTCATCTCCCAAGCGTCGAGCGGCTTCATTCCCTTCTTTTCGCTTCCAGGGAAGACCAAGTTGCACATGTAAAACTTGTTGGGCTTGCCCGAAGTGAATTTGTAGTGGATACGAAAAGTGGCGACCTGTTCGTCGGACACCGCCACATCTACTTTGCTGATCTCAATCACTCCGGGTTCGTGCGTGACCTCGACCGACTGTGCCGCCTTGGGTGGTTCGGCCTTTTTGCTGCATCCGATCACGAGACAGCATGTGATTGACAAACACCAAGCGATCCGACGAACACTCACGATGAACTCCTTGTTGCAAACTTCGGGCTGAGGCGTGAAACGGGGGCTTACTTCTTCTTGCCTTTCAGTTTTACGGGGAGATCGATTTTGACTTCGCCGCCTTGTTCTGGAATGGTGATCTCAAGATTTGAGGAAGATGTCGAATACGGCGCGGGGACCGCTTCTTGCGCATCGGGATAGTCCGCCTGCAGTGCTTCCGGCGGAAGGATGTTCCCCTTGCCGTCCATCATCAAGCTGACACGTACCGTGTACTTGCCTGCGGGAACACCGGCGTCGTTGTCTCGCGAACTGATCACGGTGAACTTGCCGTCAGGTCCAGAGGTACCAATAGCCCCGAGGCCCTGGGTCGATCCGGTTGGAAAGAACTGGACGCTCGCGCCTGCCAGTGGTTGGCCTTGTACGGTCAGTAGTCCCGTAATCGGAACGCGCGTCAAACCGTCACCGCAGCCGCTGAGCGTGAGGCAGCCAACCAAGAGAAAACAACCAGCACCGATACCAATCAAACTGTTACGAAGCATGGCAACCTATATCGATCCAGGTTCAATGAAATACAGAGTAGGGAGTTGAACGATTCGCCGACGTCGTGCACTGTCACCTGCGTACGGCAAATGACAGTGCATCACGGAATGTTCACTGTTCAAAGAGTGACAATTTCGCTTGAGTTATGCACCCGAATAACTAACGATCTTGATCAGTTGTCGAGTTGCACGACTTGGCCGTCTGCCATGCGGCACAGATAGGTCAGCGTCGGGATGTCGAGCGTCTGAGCGATGAAGCGCACGGATCCGTCACCGGATACTGCTTGAACACCGCCCGGGTGAAGGCTGGCCGCGTTGTACCAACTGGCACGACGTCCGCGAACGTTGTTGAGCGTGCTGGTGTTATTGTTGTAGTTCCAAATGTTCAGGCCTTGCGACGGGAAGGTGACATTGAAGGCACCGACCGGATCGACACCGACCGATACCCAACCGGCGAACGACCAACCCGATGTGCGGCCGTTGAAAGTCGAAAGAGTTTGCTCAGTCATCGCCAGCGTGTTGCTGAGGCCGTCGGTCACTTCCGAGAAACGCGTGTAGCTGTTCTCGCCGAACATATATCGAGAATCGCTGGTCAGCGTTCGGTGATAGTTGAAGTATCGTAGCGAGAGACACGGCGACACAAAGTCGTAGGATGTTTTCGCGTAATTCAACGTAGTGTTCGTTCCGAGGTCCGGGCTATATGCAGCAGCGGGCGTATCGAGAGGCGGAGTAAAATCTGACGGACACACGTACGTCGGAATTACGTTCGCCGACAAGGCTGCGTTGCCGGAAGCGGTTGCATCCAGGCTCGGCGGCGTCGGTTTGCCGGTCGTTACATAGTTGCCGAATGCACCGCGCTGATCGAACCTGTTGTAGATCGCCGACTGTTCGATGAACGGAAGCAGTGCCACTAGGCCGTGTGCGTTTTTAGAGAGCGGATCAGGAACATTGGTCGTCGTAGCGTTCTGGCAGAATCCCAAACTGCTGCGTCCTGCAGGGAGCTTTTTATAAGCCCCTTCGTAGTTGTGCAGTGCCAATCCGAGTTGCTTCAGATTGTTGCTGCATTGCATGCGGCGAGCCGCTTCACGAGCTTGTTGAACGGCGGGCAACAACAGGCCTACCAAGATTCCGATGATCGCGATTACCACCAGCAACTCCACCAGTGTAAAACCGCGCCGTCCGACGACGTGCCCTGACATAATAAAACTCCGAAAGGAACCCACGGAAAAAGATGAATCGGCTCGATCGAACCGAGTGAGAACGTGAACTTCGGATTTGTTGGGAAAAGGGTTGACCAGAGTCTAGCGGATCATGGCACCGTATTCAAACATCTTCCCGCTCGTTCTTCGGAAACTAGGGACCTGCAAGGCTGCGACGGGCTACATGCATGCATTCCTAATTCAGCACTGTTGCCGGAATCGATCCGTTAATCGGACCCTGCGGTGCCGCGGCCGCCGTGAGCCAGAGAATCGGCAAGCCCAAACTTTTTCACCTTTTTTCCGGCGATACCGAAAATCGGGTAGCTCGTATCGCGCGTTGTTATGCAATTTCGCACTCTATTGATCGCGCTGACGGTAGTTTCCCACTCAGATCGAAAACGCTTTGGGAATCAGACTGTGCGGATAAAGGAACACTGAACCGCAAAGCAGTGCCGAAAAGGTTATCATCGTTAAAGTTCTCACATCTTTCCCCAATCAGCAATAAATCGTCCTCTCAATCCCACGGACGTTGAACTGAACGCATTAACCAAAGGAGCTGCACAAATACGCGAACTGTACCACAAGTTTAAAGTCGTTTGCATTCCTCTGTTGTGCGTACTCGGTCATCACCGGGGCTGCGGGTCAAGCCGCGGACGAGTCTAGTGCAACGAATCACGATTCTTGAATGGGAAAACATCGAGGGCCGGCGGCAGCGATCCGGCAGAGATCGCCCGTCAGCCCACCCGGTTTAGAGCCGTTCGATATCTTGGCTCTGTCGGAAGTCCCCAAGAGAAGACCGCGGAATTTGCAGATCGATGGAAGCCCGAGGCGGCGGTTGTCGGCGAGTCGGGGGGACCGTGAGCGCATGCTGATCGCATGGAATCCGCCTGTCTCGAAAAGTTGGATGCCATAGTACGCAAAGTGGGAGATCGCGAGCTTGCACCTGGTTTGCAGTCGGCGGCTCTAGTCAAAGCGCTTCAAGCACAAGTCGACCGGGCGAGAGTTTTCTGTCGTCATGAATCACTTTCGCACGCGGTGTGCCGCTGAGCTTCGCAAGACCCAAGCGCAACTGCTCTGCGAATGGGGCAGAGCGCAGAGCGGTGCATGCATCGCGATCGGCGGCTACAACTTCGACTATGACTTTCGAACTAAAAAAGGGAATGAATCGTTCGACGCGTTTATGGAGTCCGGAGTTTGGAAATGGAATAAGCCCAGAGAGCTCATCGATAACAATTGGGCTGACCGCAATCGCGACGGCCAAGACGATTATCCCGACTCGATCCTCGACTACACGTTCGTCAATCCAGCGGCTGAATCTTGGAAGATTGAATCCGAAGTCGTCGTTCGTGCCGGTGATTTTCCGGATGACGAGAAGACATCCGATCACCGACCGATGCGGATCGTTATCGACTTGCCGAAGTAGATGTAAACCGCGAGGGGCTGGTTGATTTGATCCGGTTCGACTGATTAAGGTACGAATCACAACCCGACGCGTAAGTTTTGAAGTTGCGCTTTTCGAGAAATGCTGAACCAAGGCTTTCGCATC
This sequence comes from Pirellulales bacterium, assembly GCA_046349815.1. Taxonomy (GTDB): domain Bacteria; phylum Planctomycetota; class Planctomycetia; order Pirellulales; family Pirellulaceae; genus Aureliella. The sequence goes on from JAXMBQ010000025.1 coordinate 47,734, forward strand.
TCCTGAATATTCGTACTCGTACTCAGCCGCAGGCAGTACTCGTAAACGTACTCGATCATGACGCATCGAGTACGAGTACCATTTCATTGAGTACGAGTACGAGAGACCATCCAAAATCGCAACTTCAAAACGCGTAAGCGAGGGACCCGCATCACTCGCTTACTCTTCGGGTTTCGACTAGGTCAACATGCCCCGAGCCGTCCGGTAGGGCACGATCGATCGGGAAGAACCGGACGGCTTGCGCCGTTACGCTAGAGTTAGATCAACACGCCCTGAGGTCGTGTTATGGACCACGGGGACCGTTGAACACTACTGCCGATCGAAGAGGCTGGTACGAATTTCTGCTTCGAACGAGGCACGTTCTCGCATGGCTCGTTGGAAGTTCTCCTGATTGAGACTGCACAGAACTGAATCGGTCAATGTCACTACGCTGGCGTTGCGCGGTTGACCGGTGAGGAGCGCGGTCTCGCCGAAGAAGTCCCCTTCTCCCAGTTCCGCGATGGTCTCTTCGTTCGGTTTGCGACGTACGGCTAAGCGTCCCTGTCGAATCAGATAGAACTTGTCGCCCGGATCACCTTCCTTAATAACTCGTGTGTTCTCCGGAACATGCTCGACGATCATTTGATCCGCCATTTCTGTGAGAGAGCGAGGCGTCAGGTGGCGGAAGATATCGCAGCGTGCGAGCATTTGGCTGATGATGGCTGCTTCTTGAACCAAGACGTCACTGCGGATTCGGCCGTCGACTAAGTTGATGATCCGATCGGCGACATCCAAGATACGATTGTCATGGGTCACGATGATGATGGCCGTGTTCTCTTCTTTGGCGCGTCGCTTCAGCAGTTCGACGACCGTTCGGCCGCTCTGTTCATCAAGGGCCGCTGTCGGTTCATCGGCCAGGATCAGCTTCGGCTTGTGTACCAGACCGCGCGCGATTGCAACTCGCTGCTTCTGTCCGCCGGAGAGCTGTTTCGGCTTGTGACCTGTTCGATGTTCGAGCCCCACTGCGGCCAGCATCTCTTTGGCTCGCTGGGTTTGATCGCGGCGATCTCCGTTCGGTTCGACCAATTCCAATGCCATGCGCACGTTTTGCGCGGCGGTCAGTGAATCGAATAGGTTGTGAGCTTGAAAGATGAAGCCGATCTCTCTTCGCAGTCGCATCAAGTCAGGGGGAGTTGCTTTGTGCAGAGCGTGCCCCAGCACATCGAGCGATCCCGATTGAACTCGACGCAACGTCCCGATCAGCGTTAGTAGCGTCGTTTTCCCGGACCCGCTGGGGCCGGTCATGATAATGATTTCGCCCGGATAGATTTCTAAGCAATTGTCGTGCAACACCTGCTTGCGCAGTTCTCCGGCACCATAAAAGTGGTCCAAGTGGTCGGCGGCTACGGCCGGACGAATACCATCCGCCATCCTCTCGCGCCAGCGGGGATCGAATCGAACTGCGGATTGTTGAGCTGCGAGGCTGGTCATCGCGATATCGTCTTGCAGGGAAGGAGCGGCCCGAAACGAGCAGGGCGCTTAAGTTTGCCCTCAACAATGGCAATTTCGGCAAGGTCCGGTCAATTGGATCGGTAAGTTTGGGTAAATTAGCAAGGACTTGTCAGTTTAGCGTGAGAAATCCGTCGAGATGCCGACAATTGTTGAACTCGGCAAGTTGAGCATGGCAAAGAACTCGCTCCGATCGCGGCTTCACGAGCGATCATCGAGCCGTTATTCATCCCCGTTGAGGTTTTTTCTGCGGCTTATGAGATTCTGCAAAGCTGGAAGAACGCAGGCTCGTCACCGTCTCGATCGGCGGGGTGTACTGCTGCGCGGTGATCGCAAAGCCGCGCGGTCGTCACGTTACATTGGGATCTCCCGCTCCTGCGAGACGCCCTTTACGTCCGTGGCACTCACCGCAGTTCTCCTATCACCTTGGATCGTTTGCGGATGCAATGGCAAGGTGACCGGCGTGACGGCTTCTTCGGAGCTTTCACGCAATGCAAGTTCTTCGCAACATGTCGGGTTCAAGAACAAGATCGTCGCTCAAGGCCAACTATTGCCGGCCGACGGTATCGCTCGCATTGCTGCCGTACCGGGCGATGTCGTGGAGAAAGTCTTGATCAAAGCCGGATCGGCCGTTGCCGCCGGGGAACTGCTGCTTGAAATGCGCAGTGCTCAAACTCGTGCGGCTCAGATCAACGCCCTGCGCATTCAACAGCAAGAAGCCGAACTGCAGCAGCAAGCCGCCGTGATCAAAGCCGAGTTAGAACTGAAAGCGGCTCGTCTACAACTGCAGCAAGCACACGAGCAGGCGGCCTCGATGGAGCGTCGACGTGAAGCTCTCGACATCGGCAAGAAGCAGGTGACCGACGCCGAAGCGGGGCTTGCCCGAGCCGAATCGATCGCGGCTGATCCGCTCACGAAGAACATGATCAGCCAGCTCGATCTCGACAAACAGCGTTCTGAAGTGGACGGAGCAAAGCTGCAGTATTCGCAGCAATTGGAAACATGGACGTCGGCTCGCGATGCGGCGCGTTTCGCCGAACAAGCGGCTGAAGAAAAAGTGTCGGCGGCAGAGAAGACGTTGGGGCTCACCAAATCCGCTCAGCCCTCAGCAGTCCTCGCGGCTCAGATCGAGGCCGCGGAGCAACAACTGAGCGCCTCACGGATCACATCACCGATCGACGGCACGATTGTGGCCGTTGATGCGCATGTCGGTGATACCGTCGGACAATTGCCACTCGTCCAATTAGCCGATCTGTCCAAGATGATTTGTCGCGTGGAAGTTTATCAAACCGATGCCGTGCGATTGAACGTAGGACGCGGTGCCGTGATTCGCAATGCGGCACTGAGCAAGTCTCTGCGAGGGCGAGTCGTGCAGGTTGACCGATTGATCGGCAATCCTCACCTGCGCAGTTCCGACCCGCTGGCCAAAGTCGACTATCGCACGATCGTGGCCGTGATCGAGATCGATCGCGAGGACACCGCCGCGGCCGCTCAATGGTTGCAGCTTCAAGTCGAAGTCGAGATCGAAGCGGATGGAACCGCTCCTGCTGCCGCCGGCTCATGAAGACGCCGCTGGGACTCTACAACTTGCGACACCAGGGAGCCCGAACAGCGGTTTCCGTCGGAGGTGTCGGCTTTGCACTGCTGCTCGTATTCATGCAGCTTGGTTTCCAAGGTGCCGTTTCACACACGGCAGTCAACGTCTACGACCATGTCGAATTCGATCTGGTGATTCGCGATGCTGACTACATGCACTTGTACGAACCGGGGACCGTGGCCAAACGCAACTTGGATGCGGCTGCGGCCGATGAAGACGTGCAAGAAGTCGTCCCATTTTGGATCGGTTTGCAAAATTGGCGTACGATGCCGCCTGAAAATCCGAATCCTGCTGAGAACCCGAAACAGGGTTCGTCTGACGACTCGCGGAGTCAGCCATCCGGTTTCCGTACGCAGTTTCTACCGCTGGCCATTATGGGTGTGGAACCGGGAAGACGTGTATTCGATTTGCCCGAGATCAATGAGAAGCAATCGATGCTCACCGGCGACAATCGCATCCTCGTCGATGACTCCACACGCAAAGATTATGGTCCTCGCAACGGGAAAAAGTTCGACGACGATGATGCAGGTCGCGAGACCGAAGTCGGTGGACAATCGGTACGGATTGTCGGTGTGTTTCGGCTCGGAACAGGTTTAGCCGCGAACGCCGCTCTGTTAACGAGTAATCAAGGGTTTGATCGATTGGTTCCGTGGGACGCGTCGCAACAGCCGTCGATGGGACTCGTGCGACTTAAACCAGGAGCCGACCCACTTACGACAGCCGAACGACTGAGAGAGCGGATCGGTAAAGCGAGTTTGCAGGATCGAGCGGCATCGGTCGAGATACTGACCAAACAAGCAATCATCGATTGGGAGCGAACTCGTTGGCTGAGGCAGACTCCGATTGGATTGATTTTTCAACTTGGCGTTGCGCTTTCTCTTCTGGTCGGTGCCGCGATCGTCTATATGGTCCTGGCGACCGACGTCGCCGATCGCTTGTCCGAGTACGCCACGTTGCTCGCGATGGGCTACTCGCATCGTTATCTGTGCGCGGTCGTACTCTCTCAAGCCACGGCGCTCGGGATTGCAGGATTCGCGGGGGCATGGCTTGTTTCTGAGATACTCTATCGCGTCACCGAACAGGCTTCGGGGATTCCGATCTCGATGAATATGGGACGAGTCGTCGGCGTAGCGCTGCTCGGTTTGATCGTATGCGCGGGAGGCGGCACTCTGGCGCTGCGCAAGTTATGGAAGGCCGAGCCGGCGAATTTGTTTTAGGCGAAGTTTCAGAAGATCCGATGGCGATGCGAACAGCACTAGCTTGGCACAATCTTACTTCCAGCCGCAACAAGTTATTCTTGTCCGCGGCCGGAGTCGGTTTTGCCGTGTTGCTCATGTTCATGCAAATCGGATTCCGTAACGCTCTGCTCGATAGCAACGTGCAACTTATTCGCATCTTCGATGCCGACATCGTGATCGTCAGTCGTGCACGATACAACTTGTCAAGCGAACGACGATTCAGCCGCTCGCTGTTCGAGAGTGCGCTCTCCGTTCAAGGTGTGGACCGCGGATGTGCGCTGCGAACGGAACGGACTCAAGCCGTTGTGAAAGTGGAGGGACACAAAGCCAAGTCGATTCGAGTATTGTCGTTGCAACCGGGACGGGGATTTTTGAAAGATGCTCGCCTGGAAGATCAACTCGGACTTGCAGAGCAAACCAGTGGAGCGCTCGTCGACCGACGCAGCAAAAGTAGTTACGGTTTCGATGTCGACAATCAAGATGAGTTGCGGCAGCAGCATGTGGAGCTGAACAACAAGACCTTGCCCCTATCGGGCTCCTTCACACTCGGCACTGACTTTGCCAACGACGGTTCGGTGTTGATCTCCGAACGCACGTTTTCGAAATACTTTCCGTTTCGCTCTCCATCCGGTGATCCGCTCGACACCGTTGATATTGGGCTCGTGAAGATTCTGCCCGGAGCTGACATCCATGCTGCGGTGGATGCGATCGCAGCGGTCAGTCCCGGTGAAGTCGATGTGCTGACGATGGACGACTTCGTGGCTCGCGAGCTTCGTTTCTGGTCTCGCAACACGCCGATCGGAGTGATCTTCGGAATCGGGACGATTATGGGGCTGATCGTGGGAGCGATCATCTGTTACCAGATTCAGTTTACAGAGATCAGCGATAACATGCCGGAACTGGCGACGCTGAAAGCGATGGGATACAGTCCGGCTTACTTCTGGGGATTAATCCTGTGCCAATCGCTGTACTTGGCGTGCATCGGCTTCATACCCGGTTTGACTCTGTCATGGATGTTGTACGAGATGTTGGCGGAGGCCAGCGGGCTGGTCATGCGATTGACTCCTTATCGTATCGGGCTGGTCTGGACGCTGACTTTGATGATGTGTTTCGTCAGCGGCAGTTTGGCCCTGCGCAAGCTCCAAAGAGCCGACCCGGCTGCGTTGTTCTAAGGTCTGCAACCTTTGCTTGAAGAAGCGTGATTGAGGACGCCGGTCTGTAAACCTGGGAACGGAGTCTGTCCTCCGTGTACTCCGTTACTCCGTTACTCCGTTACTCCGTTACTCCGTGTTTCAACTTCCTCCCTTTCAACGAATCACGCTTGATGGTTGTAGTAGAAGTTGTGCAGTTGGAAATACAGAGAAGCGGAGGGCACGGAGTAAGAATCGAGTGTTGAATCGAGACGCCGACAGTAATCTTGCTGTGTCACGCCGTAGCTCAAATCCGTTGAACACGGTCGTTTAAATCAAATACCGTTCTCTACGTTTAGTTGAGTTACGGCAGGGCTGTTCTTCTCAGAGTGCCCGGGACCATGGTCATTTGATTCGACTTGCGGAAACCGCGCGGCGGTGTGGCTCGAAACACGTCGCGATGTTCGATCAATAAAAGTCCGCTGCCCGCGATCGAATCGCACTGAAGGCATCCCTGCAATTCGATCTCCGCCGTCGGATCGACCGTGATGGTGCTGTTCGTATAGATCATGCCTCGCAGTTGCGAGGGGAAATTCGCAATCTTCAGAATGTCGCTTTGATCACGATAGGGAGTGGTCGGAGGGTTGAAATTGACCAGCAATGTGGTTTCGTCGAGCGAAAATCGAGTCACGGCCAATGTGACTGGAGCGTCGGTCACGAGAAGAGGATAGTTTCCTTTCGGCGCTTCCCAATGCACCGAGTCAGACAAGATGATCGACGTTGCATTCTTGACGATCAGTGTGGCGACTAAGCGACTGTTCTGAATGCGAAGTGTTGCTCCTCCGCAGTCCAACGTGTAAACACCTTTGGGATTAACTGTTCCGCCAAGCGTGTTGTCACCGCCACTGAGGAGCTGAGCCGAAAATGCGTCGTTCCGTTCCGCTTAACTTGAGCAACGAGACGTCGAGTTTGACGGCGATCTTGCTGTAGCCGTCGAGCGCAGTGACACCGGGAATCTCCGGAGCAGTGGTGCTGACGCTGCCGGCTCCGGTGATTGTCCCGGAGGCGGTGGTGCCCACGGTGTAATTAGCTGAAAGAACTGCCCCTGAGGCAACCGCGATTCCCTGCCCCGCTGCGATGGATTCGTTCGTGGCCCACGATGCAGGCGCGCTGAGGCTGATCGATTTGCGCGCGGCAATCGAGTACGAGAGTCCCGATGCCGCGGAGCCGCTCGGTTCCAACGTGGCTTGCCAAGCATGCGCTGCCGATCCGATGCGACCGGTCGCAATGATGTCGACCGGATCGAAGTTATCATCGCTCAAGCTGCCGTCGGTATCGACTAAGCGAAAGGTCATCGTGCCGCCTTGCAGCTTCATCGGCGTTACGTCGACATTGTGCGGATACTTCGTTCTCCATGAACTGTTATCGTTGAGACAGGCGACAGCCCATTCCAAAGCGCTGTCCGCCAACAATTGAGCCGCTCGATTGTTTCCTTCCTCGGTCTCCAATCGCACGACACGATTGGATGTGAGCAATGCGGCGGCGCATGCGGAGGCGACGAGAAGTCCGGCAAACAATACCGACAAGTAAACACTGCCGCGACGTGGATGCATCTGGATAGGTCGATGGGAACAGCGTAGGATCATGGCTTGGTCCCCGAACCGTCAACGATCTGTTGGTTATTGAGTCTCGCCGTCGATGACCACTTCAGATTGGCCGCTGATCCAGAGATGTCGACCGATGTTTGCAACACGTCGGAAGCCGATGCGGCTTGCGCCATAAGAGGACCGCTGGTGGATCGAGAGGTCGAATACTTGAACGACCGGCCGGATGCGTCGGTTATGGTGACATCGATACGTTTGAGTCCGGTGCGAATGAAGTATGCGTCAGTGAAGGTCGAAGGGGTAACGTGTGAAACGTTGATCGAGCAGCGCCAGCCGGTGGTACCCGGCACCGCATTTCCGTCGCGGTCCGTAATGGTGTTCATCGACAGTCCGTTGTAATCGTCGACATCGTCCAATGTCGACCGTGTATTCAGCGATTCGCCGCTCTCGGTTCCGAGAAAATAGGTACTCGTACCGACTTCTTCAAACGGCTTTTCGGCGATTTCGACGAGCAGTAGTTGAGCGACTTCGGCTGCTTTATGGGCTGATCCCGAACGGTTGAGCGTCTTGCTGACGAATCCATACGATCCCGCTCCGGTGACCAAAAGGATCCCGGTCAGGACGGTCGCGATACTGGTTTCCATCATGCTGAAACCGCGCTTGATTCGTCGAGGTCCAGCAGCGCGGGTCAGAGTAACGTAAGGACGAGAGGGTAAGGGTTGCATCATGGTTTGAAGATCGCCGTGATACAGCAAGCGGACGTGGGAGAAGGCGAGAAATTAAAGACCGCAGTAGACACACTGGATGAAGGGACAGGTCGGGTTACTACAGCGAGTGTTAGATAGCTTGATGACGACGGAATCGCAACTTGACGCAGCAGGATTGTCGAGTGGCTGCTGACTCGTGGCGCTTCCGTTACGGTCCCTTTACCGACACCACCGAGGATGCGCACGATCTGATGTTTGTCGAAGGTTCCGCTGATCGCAGGCGCAGTGATCACGCCGCTTCCTTTGTTATCAGCGCTTAGCACGAAGGGAGAAATTGCGCTGTTTCCGCTGAAATGAATCACCGTTCCGACTGCTACTCCGACGTCCTTCCAGGTGAAGACCGTGTTGCCCGTGAGGTTGGTACAGGTATAGATACCGGTTGTCACGGACGGTGTACTGTTTTCGTAGATCTTGGTCCAGCCGGCGGGTGTATTAAGATTCGTATTGCCTGTCACGGTCACCGCCCCGATGAACAAGTCACCGGTCAAGCAAGCGGGAGGACTCGCGACGATCAGCGTCGCCGTATTGGATGTTGCCGAAGCAAAGGTTCGACCTCGAAAGACTAATCCCGGAATCGAATCCAAAATCGGACTAGGCTCAACGACAGGCGGAGTTGCTGTTCGCCATTTCAGCGACAGATCTTGGATATTATCTGTAAGCGGCGTCCAGGTGGTGTTGTCGGTCGATCTTTCAAGCGGTCCGAGGCTCGCATTCCAACGGTAATAAATAGAGTCCGCGTTTCCATCACCGTTGCGATCTGGAACGAGCAGGCTGACGGAAGTCGAAGTCCGAGCTGTGACCTGTTTTGCTTCGGCCAAGTCTTGTTGAAGCCGCTGGAGGCCGAACTCTGTTCGATTGCGAAGCCGAAGTTGATCGCCCGCTTTGGCGACTGAACGCTGAGATAGGTAAACGCTTGATGCAACGCCGGTAAGCAGAATGGCGGAGATGGCGAGTGACGCGACCATTTCGATGAGCTGCATACCGGCGCGACGACGTCGAAAGAGCTTCGCAGTTATTGGTCTCGCTTGTTCACGCATCGCATCGACTCCAGTCATGGTTCTCATCCGCCGAGCAAGTTGATTAATGCGGTAATCCAGGACGTCGATGACGAGGTAGTGGTTGAAGCCGCCGCGGTTGTCGCAGCGCTAGCCGTTGTCACAACTGATGCGATGGAAGTCGACGGTGTCGTCGATGCAACTGCTGTGGGCGCATAATTGTCGATCAGGTTCACATCCATCGATGACGAACCGGAATTGACTTGCACCAATGCGGTCGTAAGCACGGAAGCGGCATCTGACGTCGTCAACTGCTGATACATATCGATGCGACCCGCCGCCGTTTGATTGAAGTCGGCTTTGGAGAACTTCACACCGGGATACGACTGCGCATAGTCGATCTTCTCGGATGTTCCTGTCGCACCCGCACTGATCGGCGGTGTGAATTCAACGATGGCCGTACCGGTGGTGATTTTGAAACTTACCGGTACCGAACGGATCGCGGCCAGTCGCATGGCGGTTCGCAAATCGCTCTCCACCGCACGAGCCGCGCTGCGCACTCGCTGCGCTTCCAACGCCTTGGACCATTTCGGAAGCGCGGCCGCTGCTAGGATTCCCATCACGGACATGGCGATGATCGTTTCCGTAAACGTCAGGCCGCGACGTAATGGAACTTGGACCGAAGAATGATTCATGAGACGCATTGTTTTCGAGGAAAGGATCTCGATTGATCACAATCTGATTCCATGAAAACGTAGCTCGCGCCGGTCCGAGCGGTCGAGGAACTTCGAACCATCCGGCTTTGATCCGTGGTTGTGATCGCCGAATTCGTCGTCATTGTCGCTACGACCGCGCTGGTCGGCATACCGATCGCAGCTCGAGTTGCTCCCGTTATCTGAGGCAGGCAGCTCGTTACTTGCGGCAGACAGCGAAGTAGCCGCCTGTGCGCAGCGGTGAAAAGATCCCGCCGCGGCCGGGCAGAACCGATGCGCTGCGATGATCCAGGCGGAGTATTTCTATCTTCTCGAAACCGGCGACTTTCAGATCGCGCTGCAACTCACCGCGACTGTAGATATGGAGGAACATCTTCGGCAGTCCGCGATACGCATAGATTCGATCCCCGAACTCGCACTTGCGATCCACAACACTGCGAAGAAAAGTACTGATCAGCCACCAAGGACCGGCGGGGTCAAGCCAACTCTGGTGTCGATTGTGAACGTGTACGAGACCGCAGCCGTCCGGTTTGAGAACTCGATGCAGGTGTTTGAGAAATGCACGTCGATTGGCTCGGCCGCGAATCATCCCGATGCTGCTGAACAGGCAGAGGCCGATATCGATGGAAGATGACTTCAACCAATCGAGCTCGACCAGGTTGCTTCTCACTTGCCCTGCTCCCGCCGACGGCTCACAGGCTCGCGACGCTTCTTGCAGCATGTGTGAGCTGAGATCGATATTGAGAAAGCGAAATCCCTGTGAGAGAAACCGGCGAGCGATGCGGGCGGTACCGCATCCGAAGTCGGCCGTGAGAATCAACTCCGGTGATCGACCGGCCTGTGTTCGTCGTCTGAGCTCTTCAGCAACCCAGTCCGAGTCCAACTTCATCAGTGGCTGTTCGCCGTGGAAGCGATCGTAGTCATCAGCGATGGCCGGCTCGATCACATAGTCCCATGTCCCGCGGCTGACTCCTTTCGGAAGCTGCCATTCGGCTCGCTGTCGCATGAAGTTTCGTTGCTTTCCAATCGCAAGATAACAAGTTGCAGGGATTCAAGTCCTCGGCCGCGACGTTTCGCAGGACGTCTGAAGAGTTTAATGGCCGAAGCGGTTGTAGAGCAGCCCCCGAAATCACTTCTAGTGAGGTTGTCGTACCCATATGCTGGAGAAGGGATTGTCTGTCATGGTTTATCGAGTTCAAGTCACCTCTGCTTCGCGGTTGCGAGGGAGACGCGGCTGAGAATCGCTTTGGTGAGGTCAGATGAGTTAGAACTGCTTCCGATGCTCGGGAGTGGTGACATGATACAAGCCTTGTCTCTACAATCTCCCAGTGGAGCTGCGCCGGCACGCGTCCGGGGCTCGATAGCGACCGATTTTTGCATGGACAATGCATGTTTCTTATCGCACTCAAAATGCTGTTCGGTGATCGAGCCAAATACATAGGGCTCGTCTTCGGTGTGGCGTTTTCCACTTTGCTTATCAACCAGCAATGCGGCATCTTCGTCGGTTTGATTTCGCGGGCCGGCAGCTTGGTCGATGATATTCCTGAAGCAGATATCTGGGTGATGGACCCGGGCGTTAAAAACTTAGACACCGTCTTTCCCCTGCGCGATACGGAATTGGCTCGTGTCCGCGGAGTCTCCGGCGTGAAGTGGGCCGTTCCCTACTTCAAATCGATGGCGACGATCCGCACTCAGACCGGGGAACTGGAGTCCGCGCTGTTGATCGGAGCCGACGACAGTTCGTTGGTCGGAGTTCCGATGAAAGTTACGATGGGTGACATCAGCGAACTGAAGCGACCCGATGCCGTGGCCGTAGCCAAAGATTCGTTCGGCAAAGTTTGGCGCGGTGAGCCTTTAGCACTCGGCAAGACGTTGGAACTGAATGATCGCAGAGCCGTCGTGGTGGCGATCGTTGAAGACTCGCCGAAGTTTACCTCGTCAATCACTTTTTACACTCGCTACTCTCAGGCTCTGCAGTACACAAATAACGGGCGCAATCAACTGTCATTCGTCCTCGCGAAGGGAGACGGTTCGCTCGATAATAAAGAGGTAGCTGCGGCGATTCGCAATCAAACAGGTCTAATGGCCCTGACCAGCACCGAGTTTCGAGACAAAGCGGTCCAGTATGTGATCGACAACACAGGTATTCCGGTCAGCTTTGCCACGGTGATCGGTCTCGGAGTCATTGTCGGGGTCGCGGTCGTCGGTTTGATGTTCAATCTATTCGTGCTGGAAAATCTCAAACACTTCGCCGTGCTGAAAGCGATCGGTGTCAAAAACCGCAGATTGCTGATGATGGTGCTGCTGCAGGCTTTTGTCGTGGGGCTTGTCGGCTACTCCTTAGGATTGGGGGCGGCGGCTTCCTTCTTTGAATTCGCCGGCCGCAGTCCGAACTTCAAAGGCTTTTATTTGCCGTGGCAGGTCGCCGTCGGCTCGGGAGCGGTGGCCGGTGGCATCATGTGCATCGCTGCGCTGTTTGCATTGCGTCGAGTCCTATTCATCGATCCGGCTACTGTGTTCCGAGGTTAACGTTGGTTGTATCCACTCAAACAGATGCGCTGTCGCCTGACATCGCGATTCGCTGCCGCGGTATCGTAAAAGAGTTCGGTAGCGGTCAGACTCGCATCCAAGTTTTGCGCAGTGTTGATCTGGACGTGCGCTTCGGCGAGATGACGTTTCTGGTCGGACCGAGCGGTTGCGGCAAGACAACGCTTATCTCGGTACTGGCCGGATTGTTGACGCCCAACGCGGGTTCGGTTCAAGTCCTGGGGAACGAATTGAAGAAGCTGCGAGGCGGAAGGTTGGTCGACTTTCGGTCACGCAATCTCGGCTTCATCTTTCAGCAGTTCAATCTCATTCCGACGCTCTCTGCGGCTGAGAATGCGGCTGTCCCCTTGGTTGCGCAAGGAAGATCATTCTCCTCAGCCGTACGACAAGCGAAAGCTCTGCTCAGTGAACTCGGATTGGACAAGCAGTTCAATAAGTATCCCAGTCAAATGTCGGGTGGTCAGCAGCAGCGTGTAGCCATTGCGCGGGCGCTCGTACATCAGCCGCGAATGGTGATCTGCGATGAACCGACCGCATCGCTCGATGCAGATACGGGTCATACCGTGATGCGCATGCTGACCGATTTGGCTCTCGCCCCGGATCGCGCGGTGATCGTCGTCACACACGACGATCGGATCTTCGGGTTCGCACAACGCATCGCACACATGTCCGACGGGCACATCACTCACGTTGAAACAAGTCATAGCACCCCATCCGCCGTGCGCGGTGAGAGTACCGAAGAGGCATCCATATGAACCGCTGGATCAATCGCTTGTTTGCATGCGGCACGGTGCTCGCTGCCCTGAGCATCTTGAGCTGGGGCGTATACTTGATCAACAAGAACATGCCGCGCAAGCGAGCCGCCGAGGTTCGTTACCAACCGCCGATGCAACCTGGAACCACACTGGATCATCGTCCGGTCAAAGCGGGAGAGGCTCCCGATTCGAAGTTCATCGGCGGTATCGGCATAGTCGAACCTGCCGGCGAAGCAGTAGCGATCGGCACCGAGTTGCCGGGTATCGTTACGGCTGTCACCGTTCGACCGGGAGATCATGTGCGGCGTGGTGACCCGCTTTTTGAACTTGATAGTCGAGCAGCCAAAGCAGGATTGGCGATCGCCAAGTCGAATCTCTTGGCTGCAGAGTGGCAATTAAAAGCCATCGAATCGGAGATCCCTTCGGCTCAAGCCAAAGTCTCGGCCGCCGAAGCCTTTTTGGCTCAGGCGCGGGCCGACGCCACAAATGCCCAGCAGCAGGCTCAGCGCGCTCAGGCGCTGCGAGCCAAAGATGCTATCTCAGACGAAGAGTTCGACGTTCGTACCTTTGCGGCCGCGATGGCATCAGCGCGAGTTACCGAGGCGGAAGCTAAGCTGCGTGACACGCGGGCGGCGCTCGACTTACTGGCCGGCAAGGAGGGTGCGCCGCGATTGGATGTTCAGCGAGCTGCCATCGAACAGGCTCGCGCCGCCGTAGCCAAGGAAGAGGTCGCTCTCGATATGCATGTCATCCGAGCTCCGCTGGACGCGACGGTCCTGCAAGTCAAAATCCGAGTCGGAGAGTTCGCCGCCGCCGCCGTACTTCAGAATGCATTGATGATTCTCGGAGTTACCGATCCGTTGCATGTACGGGTCGACATCGACGAATCGGAGATCCCCCGTTTTCAATCCGGGTCCAAGGCTTACGCGTCAGTGCGAGGTCGACCGGAAGTACAAGTTCCGATCGAGTTCGTGCGTATGGAACCCTATGTCATTCCGAAGCGAGCGCTGAGCGGAAGTGTCAGCGAACGAGTCGATACCCGAGTTCTGCAAGTCATCTACAAAGTTGAACCGGAGAAGTTGCAAGCTGCTCCGGGTCAACAGGTCGATGTGTACATTGAAGAACAGCCTGCGGGTCAAAAGCTGACGTCGATTCAAGGGAATGATTTCGACGTCAAGGCGATGGAATCGTCCCCGGATGTTGCTGCCGAACTGCAAGCTATGAATACCAAACGACAGAGTATTCTCGAACCATTATCAGGTAGATAGCCCAGCCGGATAAGCCGGCTAACGTCAAGCTTGCTAACCTCGCCGGCCATCTCAGGAAGACAAAATATCCGAGCATGCAGAGGGCAAATGCGGTCGGGGCGAGGAAATACTGGGGGATTCCCATGCTGCGAAGCGACGAATACAAGGCGATGCCGAGCCCGTGATTTTTCTCGGCGGTGTCCAGCCGTTTCTGTTCATCAACGCTGTAGGGAGGCCCTATGAACGATTCCAGTTCGGGCACCTCTTCCATCGGATGATTTTGCTTGAAAAGGTTCTGCCGAATCAGCCCGATGTTGTGGTCCGTTGACTTCATCACATAGACGATGTCAGCAGGATACCATTTGCCGTCGTACGAATTTATCGTTAAGGGCAGCGGACCGCCTGCGGCTGAGTTGAGCAATTCGATGCGAACGGCGGTGGTGACGACTACGGATGTGATCAAGACGCAAATCACAAAGAAGGTCGTTCGAATCGGATGTTTTCTGATCGAATCGGCGGGAGTCAACGAAGAGTGCACAGTCGGCTTGGATTCCGACTGGGGATTCTCGGCGCTGACTGATTCGGACGAGGAAGACGTAGATGAATCCATGAATGTGACCCGCTAGAAATAGAGTTGCCGGGAAGGCGAAATGAACATTCAAGCAAATGGATTAAGGTTCAGCCGACGATGGTGGATTCTCAACACTGCGACCAATAAGAAACGGAATAGTCGCGGTGTAAGATGAGATCGACTGCCGGCGACTAAGATAGGGGATGGCAATCCAACAATCCAGCAACTGAGTCACTTTCTTGACGGATGAAGCATTAACCCGCGAGTTGAAAGAGGCCGCCGAGCACGAAGGATTCGTGCTCAGCGGAGTGGCAGCCGCTGCGCATCCTGCTCGCTATGCAGCTTTTCAACGTTGGCTCGATGCCGGTTTTGCCGCTTCCATGGATTACCTTGAGGATCGCCGCGCGGCTTATGCTCATCCTTCCGCAGTGATGGAAGGATGCAGTACATTGTTGATGCTCGCCTATCCGTATCGCACGGAAGAACCGCCTGAGCCGTTGCATACGACAGGCAGAGTTGCTCGGTACGCATGGGGCTCGCCTGATTATCACGATGCACTGCATGAGAAGCTCAAACGCCTGAAGGCATGGGTATTGAGTCGGCGACCCGGTGCGCGCGTTCGCGGCGTGGTTGACACGGCTCCGCTGTTAGAGCGTGAGTTCGCGGAAGCTGCCGGACTCGGATGGGTCGGCAAGAATACTCTGTTGCTGAACCGTCGTTGGGGAAGCTATTTCTTTTTAGCCGCACTGCTGACCGACGTTCCTCTCGTGATCGACCAGCCGCTCGATAAAGGCTATTGCGGAACTTGCCGAGCATGCCTCGACGCGTGTCCTACCGATGCGTTTCCGGAACCCTATGTGCTCGATGCTCGCAAGTGCATCAGCTATTGGACGATCGAGCATCGCGGCCCGATCGATCATGAAGTGCAACAGCGCTTCGGTGATTGGATTTTCGGTTGCGATGTCTGTCAGGACGTTTGTCCGTGGAATCGGCGAGCCCCGTCCGCCGGCCACGCGATACCTCAACCTTTCGTCGAACTCCGATCAGCAGATCTCTTACACCTGTTGTCATTGGATGATGGAACATTTCGTCAACACTTCCGTCGAACTCCGTTGTGGCGAACGAAACGAATAGGTTTGCTTCGCAACGCGGCTCTACTGGTCGGCAGGAGACGGATACAAGAGGCTAAACCTGCGCTCGAAACGCTCTTGAATGAACCCGACCCAGGCGTAGCCGAAGCCGTACGCTGGGCACTGTCGCAGTTGGGAACAACCGCGGGTGTCGAATAGCCGCGTAGCGGCGTCAGCAATTTGCCGAATCCCGCTGGCGCCGCTCCGCGGCTCCGTATCGCATTGCGTTTGATGCACCTCCATGGGCTCACACCCATGGCTACGTGCGGCCATCGCTTCGCGATTCGGAAGAGCCGCGATTCCGGTCGGGTGCGATTGGGTGCATCCCAGAGTCTCGAATAGCCGCGTAGCGGCGTCAGCACGTAGCTGCGGGCGTGAGCCCGCAGAGTTTTCGACGCGTATGTCGATGAGCCGCGAAGCGGCGCCAGCGCATGAGCAGCGAATACATCGTATAACAGCTCGACGGATTCAACATCACAATCTCACAACGCCCCTCTATGTTGAGATCTAGCATGAGTAGCTTCACGCAGCTCGCTTATCACATTGTTTACGCGACGAAATATCGACGTCCGACAATCAGAGCTCGTCTCCGTGAACGGCTCTACGAATACACAGGAGGAACGATCCGCGCGAAACATGGTTGTCTCATTGAAATCGGCGGTATCGAAGACCATGTTCATATTCTCGCTCGACTATCACCAGCCTTGTCTGTATCCGAGGTGATACGAGACATCAAAGCCAATACTTCGCGATGGATGAATGATCAATCCGAAGTGGACCATTCGTTTGAATGGCAGAAAGGCTACAGCGCGTTCACAGTCAGCTATTCGCAGTTAGAAAAAGTTCAGGCATATATACAGAATCAGCAAGGACATCATCACGAGAAGTCGTTTGAAGAAGAGTACATGGAGCTGCTAAGTCGCCACGGAATTGCATTTCGAAGGGAGTATCTCTTCGAAGACGAACACCACGGTTGATCTCGCTGCCGCCGCTCCGCGGCTCTAGGGTTTCGGTTCGATCGCTGTTCACCATGGGCTCACGCCCATGGCTATGTGCGGCCATCGCTTCGCGATTAGTTAGAGCCGTGATTAGGAAGAGTCGTGATTAGGATCGGTTGCGATCGGAAAAGAACTCGGGTTTCGAATAGCCGCGTAGCGGCGCCGGCACGTAGCTGCGGGCGTGAGCCCGCAGAGTTCTGGACGCGTATTTCGATTAGCCGCGAAGCGGCGCCAGCATTTTGTCGAATCCCAGAGAGCTGCTTTGGCCCGATGTTTGCATCGTTGATCATCCGAAGATCGAGGCAAGAGTTGCCCAGCTTCTCAGGATGTTGGTACTTGGCCAACGGAGGGTTGTCTGCAGTTAGAGGAGCGCGAGCATGGTACGTTTCATCTCGGGCCTGTTGGTGGTTCTACTGATCATCGTATTGATCGGGTTCGGCAGAGGTTGGTTGACGATCGGGTCGCACCGAACGGACCCGTCGGGTAATCATGTCCAAGTCGACATTACGCTGGACAAAGGACGAATCCGCGACGACGCTGCCGCCCTGAAGCGTTCCGGTCAGAACGCAGCGCATGAATTGAAGGAGTCTCTGCCTTAAATATTGGTGTACTCACCCAATAAAAAAACTCCGCCGCGCCCAAGAGCGTAGCGGAGTTTTCAATGTGCGTTTCGCGAGCTATTAAGCTGCGCCGTTGCGTGGACTACTTCTTGCCGATTGCTTTTCGAAGAGCGTCTGCCTTGGAAGTTGTTTCCCAAGTCAGATCGGCATCGTCTTTTCCGAAGTGACCGTAGTTCGTGCTCTTGCCGTAAATCGGGCGAAGCAAGTCAAGTTGCTTGACGATGTCTGCCGGCTTGAAGCTGAATACTTTCAGCACAGCGGCCAGGATTGCATCGTCGCTCACGGAGCCTGTGCCGAACGTATCGACATGGACACTCACCGGCTTCGGATGGCCGATGGCGTAAGCGAATTGGATTTCGCACTTGGTGGCCAGTTCCGCGGCCACAATGTTCTTCGCAACCCAGCGACCCATATATGCGGCGCTGCGGTCGACCTTTGACGGGTCTTTACCTGAGAATGCACCGCCGCCGTGTCGGCCCATCCCGCCGTAGGTGTCAACAATGATCTTGCGACCGGTCAAACCGCTGTCACCTTGAGGACCACCGACGACGAAACGTCCGGTCGGATTGATGAGGTATTCGGTCTCGTCGGTCAACATGTTCTTCGGCAGAACTTTCTTGACGACCTGATCGATCGCGAACTTGCGAATCTCCGGATGCTCAACATCCGCGGCGTGTTGAGTCGAAATCACTACGTTGACGATGCGCGTCGGCTTGCCGTCTACGTATTCGACCGAGACTTGGCTCTTCGCATCCGGGCGCAGCCACTTCACCTTACCGGCTTTGCGGATGCGGGTCAGTTCACGACCGAGACGGTGAGCATACATGATCGGAGCCGGCATCAGTTCCGGTGTCTCGTTGCACGCGTAACCGAACATGATGCCTTGGTCGCCGGCACCTTGTTCCGAGGTGTCTTTGTGCTTGGCCTTCTTGGCATCGACCCCTTGAGCGATGTCCGGAGACTGAGTGGTCAGATAGTTGTTGATGAAGATCTTGTCGGCATGGAACACGTCATCATCGTTGACATAGCCGATGCCGCGGACTGCATCGCGGATGACTTTGTCGATGTTGATGGCTTCGCCGATCGGCTTGGTGCCCAGCTTGGGAATCGTGATTTCGCCGCCGACGACCACTATGTTGCTCTTGGCAAATGTTTCGCAAGCCACGCGGCTCTTCGGGTCGACAGACAAGCAAGCATCGAGGACGGCGTCAGAAATAGTGTCGCAGACTTTGTCCGGATGGCCTTCACCGACGCTCTCGGACGAGAAAATGTAGGAATTCGACATAGTGCTCAGTTGAATCGTGTACTGGGGATCTGAGAAAGTGCGGAAAAAGCGGCGAAAATCGTCTTCCAGCTAGGAGAAACGCCGCCCGAAAGCACGGCAAGCCGCACAGTATAATCTTCCCCATCACGTCCCGGTAGGCACTCGCCGGCGACTTGTTCCGCCCGAGAAAACGCAGGCATGCCGCTTCATACGGCGGTTCGCTTCGACATCCGATCAGGGATCGAACGTCCACGGCTGTACAGCCTCTGGATCAGATGCCTTTGTGCCCTCACCAATCCCGGCCCCATTGACGAAGTCTATTACACGGGGTAGTGTAATCGTGGATCGGGGGGGACATGAAAAAAACAGCTAAAGGTACATGCGGCAAAGGAGCAGGCCTTGCCTCGCGCAATTTGTTGTCCGCAGAGCAAGCCCTCGGACTCCAAACGTTGTTCAAAGTGCTGGCCAACGATACACGACTGCGGATCTTGCATGCGATCGTACGCTCCGGCGAACTGTGTGTTACATCCATCGCCGACTCGCTGGCGATGAAACCGCAAGCCGTATCCAACCAACTCCAACGACTTTCCGATCTCGGCATACTCAGTTCTCGTCGAGATGGTAACAACATGGTCTATCGTGTGCGCAACGAGTGTGTCGAACCTCTCGTGGAACTCGCGCTTTGCTTGACCGATGGGAACTGTTCGTCCAAACGCTCTGGATAACTTCCCGTTTTGCAGCATACCTTGCTGCAAAGTTCATCGATCCGTCACCTGACTTACGTTAAGGCTGAGGAGCTGAAATGCTGTTCCCGATCACTCAAATCATGGCCTCCGCCCTGATCTGTATCGTAGGGGCCGGCGCCGGTTCGTTCGCCGAAGCCCTCTGGCTCTTCCAATTCGCAGGCAACTCGGTCGACGGCGGCGCACAGCAGGAACGAGTCGTGAAAGCGACTTTGGCCAAAGCGCTAGCGAAGGACGGAGTCATTGCATACGACGAAGTTCGTAACATCATTTCGGCTGAAGCCTTTGACAAGGTCGCCGGGAAAGACAAGTTAATGAAACCTGAAGAAATTCATAGCGCTGTCATCGACGCCACTCCCGGCTCTCGCTCGCGATTGAACCCGGCGATCACGACGCATCTCGACCTATTGGCCACTTCCCTCGACCAACTCAATCCGGCTCACGAGGAATCGATCGCGAAGCTCGCCGCTTGGATCGCTGAGAATCAAGCGGAACAGAAGCCGCTGCATGTCATCATCGTTTGCACCGGCAACTCGCGTCGCAGCATGCTCGGGTCATGTATGGGGAACGCGGCAGCCGCTTATTACGGATTTGAGAATCTCCACTTTCATTCGGGTGGAACAGCGCCCTCCGCATTCAACTCGCGGACAATCAACACGCTGCGCAGTATCGGGTTCAAGATCGATGCCACCGGTGAAGAGGCCGCGCGCGGCAGTGTTGAAACGGCGAATCCGATCTGCAATGTCAGTTGGGGTGAAGGGCTTCAATCTGTTGAATTTTCCAAGCACTACGGTGATGCTCGGAATCCTCAGTCGGATTTCGCGGCGGTCATGGTCTGCACCGACGCCGATGAAGGCTGCCCAATCGTGAAAGGTGCTGCCCTTCGAATCTCGATGCCGTTCTTCGATCCGAAAGCGTACGACGACGGAGCTCTTGAAGCCGCCAAGTATGCCGAGGAGCGCGACAACATTGCGCGTACGATGTTATCGGTGCTCGCTCGTGCTCGACGCATCGCCTCCAACCGCTGAACTTGGAATTGGAATATCTTACTATGGACTCTCGACAGCTTTCCCTTTTGCTTGAAGCCAATCCCACTGCGCCGCTCAAGTTCGTGCTCCCCGGCGGCGAGCCCGTGCCGGACCACTTTCACGTCACCGAAGTCGGACGCGTGGAAAAGAACTTCATCGACTGCGGTGGTACGATCCGGAAGCTCGCATCGTGCCAATTGCAACTTTGGACAGCCGATGACTTGCATCATCGATTGAAGGCCGGCAAGTTGGCCGCGATTCTGAAATTGGCTGACCCGGTACTCAAAGGTCAAGATTTACCCGTGGAAGTCGAATATGGAGTCGAATACGCTTCGACTTACTCGCTCGCAAACGCGGACATCATCTTCGGCACCGTTCAATTACAACTCGTCGGTAAACGGACCGAATGCTTGGCTCCTGATCGATGCGGAGTCGGTGCTTCAGCCGATTGCTGCACTTAGTAGATCCTCGGCCCGAGTGCGTAAGCATCGAAGCGGGTTGCGAAGCAGGTGGTGTCAGGTTATCCGTTGACTGAGTTACAATCCCGCCCGACCTGTGTCCGATATCGCCCGCTATTAACGCTCGGAGCTTATGTACCATGAAGGCAGCAGATACAGAGACCATCAACGCGTTTGCCGCTAGATCTGATACGACTGTGATGCGAATCGCCATCGTCTTCGCGGTGGGCGGAGCGCTGCTCGATATCGGAGCTCACACGCTGTCCGCGGTACTGATGAAGGGCGCCGTCATTTCGATGCTCTGGGGATTATGGATCCCTCTCTGTTTTATAACCATCCCGCCGATCCACTATCTCTGCAGGCGCGTGCGCGACTTGGAAGGGCGCATCGAACAGTTGGAGAAGCAGGGCTCCAACCGTGAAGCAGACAAGTAACACGTGTTGGGTGAGACGCGTTGCGCGTCACAACTCCTACTCCTACTCCTACTCCTACTCCTACTCCTACTCGTACTCGTACTCGTACTCGAATTGCGGATTTCGAGTACGAGTACCGCTGGCGCTGAGTACGAGTACGAGCGAGGCGGAACTGAAGCGCGGGTCGTGGGGAATTCAGGGCGGTCTACGAGAATTGCTCATGCGAAAAACGCATGGGTGGTATGCGTATTATGCATTGGACGCATAGTCGGGTTGAGTCGATACTTGCGTAGTAATGAATGGTATCCCGAAGCGATCGGGCAGCTTGAATTCTTCCTGCGCATGGAGACGGACAATGACGAACTCGATCGATGCAATCCCAACGTTGCAAACTGTCGCCGAAATGGACCCGGGTAAATCGCTGCGCCGCGGGCGGAGACTGTGTTTCGCTGCGGCACTGACGATGGCTTATGCAAGTTTTTCGACTGTCGAGCTCTTCGCTCAACACGATACGACTCCGCCGGTACCTCAGCACAGTGACAACTTTCCGGCTGGTTCAAAGTGCCCGATCACCGGAGCGATTCGAGCTGTGACGACCTTCACGGCTGTGAATGCGTCTGAGCGCAAAGTCGAACCACAAGGGAATACGCTTGCCGGTGTACCCGGAAACGCGGACTGGTGGCCTAATCAGTTGAACCTCAAGGTCCTACATCAGAACTCGCCGGCCTCGAATCCCATGGGGCAACAGTTCAACTATGCGGAGGAGTTCCAGAAGCTGGACCTGGAAGCGGTCAAGAAGGATATCATCGAACTCATGACCACGTCTCAAGAGTGGTGGCCGGCTGACTACGGACATTACGGTCCGCTTTTCATTCGCATGGCATGGCACAGCGCAGGGACATATCGAGTGACCGACGGTCGCGGAGGAGCTCGCTACGGAACGCAGCGATTTGCTCCGCTCAATAGCTGGCCGGACAACGCCAACTTGGATAAGGCACGTCGCCTATTGTGGCCGATCAAGCAAAAGTACGGGAACAAGATTTCTTGGGCCGACCTCATGGTTTTGGCCGGCAACTGCGCACTCGAATCGATGGGAATGAAACCGTTCGGGTTTGCAGGCGGACGCGAAGACGTGTGGGAACCGCAAGAAGATATCTACTGGGGACCCGAAAGCGAGTGGCTCGGCGATAAACGTTACAGCGGCGATCGTCAGTTGGAAAAGCCACTGGCCGCCGTGCAAATGGGTTTGATCTATGTCAATCCGGAAGGCCCTAACGGCAAGCCTGATCCGGCGGCCGCCGCCCGCGATATCCGAGAGACATTCGCACGCATGGCCATGAACGATGAAGAGACCGTAGCGCTCATCGCGGGCGGTCACACGTTCGGTAAAGCTCACGGGGCTGCGAGTCCGAAGAATCAAGTCGGACCGGAACCGGAAGGAGCTTCACTCGAAGAGCAAGGGCTCGGCTGGAAGAACAGCTTCGGCCTGGGAAACGCAGGGGATACGATCACCAGCGGTTTGGAAGGAGCATGGACATCGACACCTACTCAGTGGTCGAACGGTTACTTTGAAAACCTGTTCGGCTATGAATGGGAGCTGACGAAGAGTCCGGCCGGGGCATGGCAATGGACTCCGAAAGAGAATGCGGCGAAAGGGTCGGTTCCCGACGCGCATGACAAGTCGAAGAGCCATGCACCGATGATGTTCACGACCGACTTGGCACTCAAGGTCGATCCCGCTTACGCGAAGATTTCGATGCGCTTCCACGACCGTCCCGATGAGTTTCGAACGGCATTCGCAAAGGCTTGGTTCAAGCTGACCCATCGCGATATGGGACCTGTCTCGCGATTGCTGGGACCAAGTGTTCCGCCCGCTCAACTTTGGCAAGATCCCGTTCCAACAGTCGATCATCTGTTGGTGACAGAGGAAGATGTTACGGTCCTCAAGAGTCGGATCATGTCATCTGGATTGACTGTTCCTGAGTTGATCTCTGCTGCTTGGGCCTCAGCATCCACATTCCGCGGCACCGACAATCGCGGCGGAGCCAACGGGGCTCGTATTCGTCTGGCCCCTCAGAAGGATTGGGAAGTCAATCAGCCCGCGGAGCTCGAAAAGGTCATTGTTGCTCTCACCAATATCCAGCAACAGTTCAATCGTTCGCAGACCGGCGGCAAGAAAGTCTCCATCGCCGACATGATCGTCCTGGGCGGTTGTGCTGCCGTGGAATCGGCTGCGAAAGAAGCCGGAGTAACCGTTCGCGTTCCCTTCACTCCTGGTCGCACCGACGCCACGCAAGAGATGACAGATGCTGCATCGTTTGCGGTCTTGGAGCCGGCCGCAGACGGCTTTCGCAACTATTTGAAACCTGGACTGACTCGGTCCGCAGAAGAGTTGCTGATCGATCGAGCTCAAATGCTGAAACTGTCTGCTCCGGAGATGACCGTGCTCGTCGGCGGCATGCGATCTCTCAACGCGAACACAGGTCACACTTCAGTCGGCGTTTTGACGAAGCGACCGGGGACGTTGTCAAACGACTTCTTCGTGAACTTGTTGGATATGGATACGAATTGGAGCAAGTCGGCAGGCGATGAGAACTTGTTCGAAGGCAAAGATCGCAAGACCGGTAAACTGAAATGGACGGCAGGCCGCGTCGATCTCGTCTTCGGATCGAACTCACAACTGCGAGCCATCGCCGAAGTCTACGCGAGTTCCGACGGAAAGGAGAAATTCGTCAACGATTTCACGGCAGCTTGGACCAAAGTCATGAACGCCGATCGTTTTGAATTGGGATTGAAGTCAGCGGCATCACGCTGATGATCATTCCAAGTTGTGGAGCCGCCCTCGCGACAGCGATTGAGAATTGCTCCCCATGAAAGCGGAACGGCGCAAGCCGTCCGGTTCTTCAAAATCGATTGTGCTACACCGGACGGATTTCGCCGTTCCGCTTTTAATCGAGCACGATTCCGGAGATCGGATGAATGTTCCGTCAAGTCGATCGCTGAACGACGAATTGCGATTGACCGCAGCTCCTCGAAATCACTACGCTCGATTCTTTCTATTCGGATCGTTTCGTGTAGATATCCGTTTCGATCCGAAAACCGGAGCACTTCGTGCCAGAAAACATCAGCCAAGGTTCGGTCGCCCGCGACGAACGACTGGATTCTGAGGACCGCTGACTTCGATTGCGAGTCGAGCTTATGCGTCCGAAGTGCGTTGGAAGAGTTGGTGGCACTTACTGTCCACGCTGGCGGTGCTGATCGGTTTGATGACAGTAGTGGCCTTTGTCACGGCATTTGATCCGTTCCGCTTGCAGTCTCGTGATCGGACTGACACTGGTGCGGATGTTCATTCTCTATCATGACTACCTTCATCAGACCATCTTCAAAGACTCCATAGTAGCGGGATCCTTGTTGAAGTTTTATGGTCACCTCATGTTGACCCCGCCGACGATATGGCGACGGACGCATGATCACCATCGCCATAATTCGAAGATCTTCGGTGCAAGTATCGGATCATTTCCGGTCATGACCACTTCCGGTTATCTAGGAGCCAGTCGCGCGGAACGGCTCGAGTACCGCATGGCTCGCAGTGTCTGGATTATCGTATTCGGATACTTCACTGTCTTTCTGTTCGGGATGTGCCTCAACCCGCTCTTGAACGATGCGCGACGCAATCTGCAGGTGGTCGGAACGCTGGTGCTGCATTTCGGTGCCTTCTTGCTGAGCTTCATATGCATGGGCGCGTCATTCACTCTCTTCGCGTGTGCAATACCCACTTATATTGCGATGCTCTCCGGTGCGTACCTGTTTTATATCCAGCACAACTTTCCGCAGGCTCAAGTACGCAGCGCTCAGGATTGGACGTATTCGGATGCAGCGCTGACAGCGTCCAGCTTTTTGAAAACCGGTTTGGTGATGAGATGGTTCACCGGCAACATCGGGTTTCATCACGTCCATCATCTCAATGCTAAGATCCCGTTCTACCGCTTACCCGAAGCAATGAACGGTCTAGTCGGTTTGCAGTCGCCCGGATGTACGTCGCTTTCGATCGCCGACATCTTCAGTTGTCTACGACTGAAACTCTGGGATACCGACTTGCACAAATTCGTATCTTTCAGTGGCGTTAACGCGATCTTGCGCCGAGCCTGATTCGGTCTACGTACGTCAAAGCAACAGGCAAGTGAGAAATCGTGCGTCCGCGATGCACGTCATCGGGTTTCACAACGCCGCAATCCGGAATGCTCGATTTGCGTAAGTTGGAAACACGAATACTAGGCTTAAAAAAGCCGCAACAAAAATCCGGCGGTGCTATAACATATTCATTTCGACTGACAATATCGGTCAGTCATCTTTGACGCGGTTCAGCAAGGTTGAACTTCGATGGATATCGCCCGTACGTTTGCTTTTCAAGTCACTCCGTTACGAACGGTCAGCGTCACGCCCAAACCGATCGGAGGTGCGTTCGACCCTTCGCAGGAACTGGGTTCGCTCTTTGATGATCTCGTGAGGAGTTCGAAGCTCGAATCGAAGTCGATCATCAATCTTCTTTCCGATGACGAAGAAAACTCACCGTACCGAAACAGTATTCGCGATTGGTTGTCGATCACTTGTTTCAGAACCGACGACGAAGCTGCCCAATCCGCGCGAGAGATTGCCGCCAAGCTCAGCGTGTCGATGGATAAGCGTTCGGCCAGGCAATCGTTGTTGGTGCTCGTGACCTACGGACGAGGGAGCACGAGACGTATCGTCATGTGGCTGTTTCCCAAAGAAGATGTCTTCCGTTTCGTTGCGGGGAAGCGACAGCCGGATCTCGAATTGCTGACCGACGTGTTCAGCAAGTCCTCGTCTTGGCGCAAAGCCGCATTGTTTGCAGGTGCCGATAACAGAAACGGTTTCCGCAGCGGACGCATCATCGATATGCAGTCGGGAAAGACAGACGATACAGCCGCAGACTTTTGGATTCGTCTGTTCCTGAATGCTCGATATGCGATGGACCCGCAAAACGCGACTCATCAGTTGGTTCAATATTTGCGCGAGGCATTCGATGGCTCCTTGGGAAAAGAGCGCGAACAACTCTATACGGCAGTGCTCGCGATTCCACGCGCGCCCGAGCAGGATTGGACCTTTAAAGAAGTGGCTCGCAAGTATCTAGACAAAGACTATCGATCCGCGTTTTTAAGCCGCGTTCCATTGGAGATGCAAGAGAGCTCATTTCGGATCGACAAGTCGATCTTTGAATCCAAGCTGAATACGCGAGTCTTTGAATCTGTCGAAGGAGTTTGGTTGTCGTCGCCTCTTTCTCAGATCGGAAAGTCGGTCAAAGTAGCCGAAGAGAGCGGACGGATTTCGTTTAACGGCACCATCAAAGCCGAACAGATGAGGGCCAGACATGTCCGATAATCCAAGCGGCGAAGAGATGCTGAGACAATCGCTCGTTCAGCACGCAGCGGCCGGCCTTGAAGATCAGTTTCGATCCACCGTCTTTCTCGACGACAAGAACCTGCGCTCTGTTCGCTTCCACCTCAAGAACTCAGTCGTTGAGGGACGTAGTACGCAGGCCATATTCGGATTGCTTGAGTATGAAGGGGATGTGGAAAGTGCTTTGACCAGAATTCGGCAAGCCTATCCCTTTCAGGTACTCAAGCAGGACAATCCCGACCCAGGTTCACGGCGAATCGAGGCACCGATTTCGCCGTTTGCAAAAGCAACCGGTTGGGAACAACAGGATGACATGCCCGAGACCTTCGAATTGGAACTGCGCCGCGTAGAACCGCGCGTCACAATACCGTTTCCGGCAACCGATGCGGATGGGGACGACGCTGCTGAAGTGCGCGAGGTGGTGTTCATCATTCACGGCATTCGCGACAGAGCTCGTTGGCAGTCGAGAGTGAGGCGGATACTGGAAGAGATTCCCGGCGTCAAAGCCATCCCGATCAAGTTCGGTTACTTGGACGTCATCCGGTTTTGGTTTCCTTTCTGGACGCGAAACGGAGCCGTCGCATTTACTCAAGAGCAGATACAGATAGGAAAGAACCGCTACCAAGCGGAACGGTATTCGGTCATCGCGCATAGCTTCGGCACTTATGCGATCACCACGATCCTTTCGAGAACCAAGGATCTGGCTCTGCATCGTTTGATATTGTGCGGCAGCATCGTGAAGCGACGATTTGCTTGGGATGCACTCGCCGATCGGATCAAGACGGAGGTCATCAACGACTACGGCACGCGCGATATCTGGCCTTTGATGGCCAAGAAACTAAGTTGGGGTTACGACGAAACGGGTCGATATGGATTCGGACGTGCTGACGTTACCGACCGAGCACACGATTTTGAACACAGCGATTTCTTTGATGAGGACTTCATTCGCGACTTCTGGAAGCCCTGGTTTGAAACCGGAACCTACGTGAAATCCAGTTGGGAAGAGGAAGCTCCTCCGTCTCCCATGTTGCTCGATATTTTTTCAGTCGTACCGTTCAAGAGTCTGTTTTGTATTCTCACTCCGATCATCGGCTTTGAAACCTATCAGCATTGGACTTCGATCGCTCAGTTCACCACCGCGAATGCGATTGCGGTCGGAATTGGTCTTGGACTCGCTCTGCTCATGCTGCTCGTTTTCATCGTCAGACTAGTAATGAAAAAGCCGAAAAAGTCTGCAGTCCGAAACAAACCGAAGGGCACCACCTAAGTCGAACGGAATCGCATCACATGGCTGATTCCGGATTCGATTACAATACAGAATCGAGCTCCGAGCGATTCGCGTGGTCATTTTTGCTAAGCGCCGGCTCGATCCTGCCCACTCCATCGATCCCCGAACGGATCCTGCCATGCTCCAGCCCCGCCTCGTGATAGGTCTATGTTTGCTTATCAGCGCCGGTCTTCTGTCCGGTCGTTGTCGAGCCGATTCGATCGATGCTTTTCTGACCAAGCACTGTGTTCGTTGTCATGGATCCGAGAAGAGCGAAGGTGATCTGAGACTTGATCAGCTTTCTCGCGATTTCAAATCGGGTACTGACACACATCATTGGGCCGAATCGTTAGACAAAGTGAACACCGGCGAGATGCCGCCGAAGAAAGAGCCTCAGCCCACCCAGGATGAGATCGCAGCGTTTGTCACAACGCTTGATGCGCGGCTGAAGGAAGGTCGAGCGGCTCGGATGGCGGCTCGTCCGGCGGTGACGCATTATCGCCTCAGTCGGAAGGAGTATCAGAACACTGTCTACGATCTGCTCGGCGTTCGCTACGATCCGGCTAAGCCCGGTGAACTGAACGAGGATACGCGTTGGCACGGATTCGAACGCCTCGGCTCGGAACTCACGCTTTCGCCGTCGCATGTGGATCGCTATTACAAGGCGGCCGGCATCGTACTGGATCGAGCCTTTCCGAAAGTGACCGCCGAACCTCGCAAAGTTCGGAAGACGCCGCTCGATCTCCGCTACGCCGGCGCAAAGGATGCTCAAGCAGCTCTCGATCGATTCGGTATCAAGCGTCCGCTGCGCTATCTGCTCTTCCCCGGTCGCGTCGAAACAGCGTTGGCTCCGCATTGGTTCGGTCAGACGGGACCTGAGCACAGCGGACTTTATAAAGTTCGATTGCAATCCAGCGGCATTCGTCCGATCGGAGGACAACCTGCTCACTTGAGTATCGGCAAAGCCACCGGCGAAGAGACTGTCGACGGGCTCATCGAATTCGATCTTCACTGCACCGGAAGATAGTCCGCAGGTTTACGAGTTCGATGTCTTCCTCGAGATGCCGACAAGCCTCGATTTCTGCGTGGTTGCGACCGACATCATCGATCGCCGAGGAGGAGCCGCTTTTCGAAATGCTCTTTCCAGCCGTGGTTTGTTCACGCACAGCAGCGAAACTCTGTTGCTCAATCCGAATGCACCGCAGGTGTTCGATGATAAAGGGAATGGACTGTTCTCGATCATGCCTTGTTGGACTGGATCGAATGGGAAGGTCCGTTGCACCGGACGCGGAGAAAAGCCAAGCGACACGATGTCCTGCCTTCTGAAGATGCAACGATCGACACAGTGACCGAACATCTCAAGCGATTCGCCCAGTTGGCTTGGCGGCGTCCGGTTGCGTCTAAGGAGCTGGCTGATTACTTGCGAGCCTATCAAGCGGAGCCGCGATGCGGGCGAGAAGCTATCCGATGCTTTCTGTGCGGCGATGCAAGGTACTCACCTCACGCAACTTTATCTATCTCGTCGAAGGTGAACCCAAGCCGCACGAACAGCTCAATGACTGGGAACTCGCTTCCGCCTCTCGTACTTTTTGTGGAGTTCGATGGGAGACAAGGAACTGTTCGATGCAGCCGCGTCGGGGCAATTGACCGGCGATGCCTTATCACAGCATGTCGACCGCATGCTCAGCGATCATCGAACTCAAAGATTCGTGGATGACTTTGCGAGACAATGGTTACAACTCCATCGCCGGAATGTTTCCACCTGATCGAAAGCTCTATCCGGTCTACGATGACTGGCTGCAGACCAGCCTTAGAGCGGAACCGGTCGAGTACTTTCGCGAGGTGTTTTCGAAGAACCTCGATCGATCACTTTGTCGAGTCAAACTGGACCATGCATAATGCGAGGCTCTGCGATTTCTATGGATTGCCGGAACCGAAGGAGAGCGGTTTCCAACTGTAGCGGCTACGGCCGGACGATCATCGCGGCGGATTGCTGACGATGGGAGCCGTGCTCGGACTGACTTCGGACGGTACTCGGCATCGTCCTGTGCATCGCGGCGTGTGGTTGAGCGAAGCCGATTTTCAACAAGACACCCCCGCCCTGCCGGCCAATGTCGATCCGATCGAACTGAATACGCCGCAGAGTCCGAAAGCGACGATTCGACAGAAGCTGGCCGCCCATGCGCAGAACGCAGTTGTGCAGCGTGTCATCGCGGCATCGATCCGCTCGGGTTCGCGTTTGATCAGTACGATGCGCGATCGGACAGTGGCGCACGCGAGAAACCGTTCCGGCCGGCACCGCGAAGATCCTTTAGTGGATGCAACCGGTGTTTTGCCTGACGGACGTGCGTTCCAAGATGCCGTTCAGTTCGCTACGCTTAGTGGAAGATCGAGCCGCATTAAAATGAGCCTTCATCGAACACCTTTGCACTTACGCTTTGCGTCGTGTGTTGACGATCGATGATGAAGAGGATGTGAAACGGATCGCAGAGCAAGCTGCGAAGCAAGAATATCGGATTCGCGACATCGTGCGGGCCGCCGCGTTGTCCGATCTCATGAAGAAACGATGAAGCGTCGAGTCGGGAATCGGAATCTTAACCCTGAAGGATGACCCATGCATTTTCATTCGCAAAGATGGTTGCTCGACCGCCGCTACGCGCTGCGAGCGTTGGGAACGTGTATCGCGTTGCCTTTCCTCGAATGCATGGTGCCGCTTCGCGCCGCGGAAGAGCAGACCGCTACGCCGCGACGCAGTGCGTTCATCTATTTGGCAAACGGTGTTCATTCGCTCAATTATCAGATCACGAAAACCGGTAAGGACTATCAGTTCTCTCGCTCGCTGAAGCCGCTTGAGAAGCATCGCGAAGCGATTACACCCATCAGCGGCCTTCATCATCCGGGAGCATTGAGTCATCATCACAACTGTATTTCCGTCTGGCTGACCGGCGGTAAGCTCGGGCCGTCGGATCGCAACACGATTTCCGTCGATCAGAAGATGGCGGAGATCACTGCCAAGGCCATACCCGCTATCCATCGATGGAGATGCGCTGACGCAGGACTCGCTTGCTTGGACCGCAGACGGAGTTCGCTTGCCCGCCATGCGCCGCTGCAGCGAGATCTTTGCGTCGCTGTTTGAATCGCCCAAGGGAGGCACCGCAGCCGCGCCGCAAGGCTTTGCGTAAGAAAGCGAGTGTTCGATGCAAATCTCGAAGAAGTTCGCGGGCTCGAACAGAACTTGGGAACAGCCGACCGCGGCCGACTGGAGCAGTATCTGACTTCGGTACGCGAAGCGGAGATTCGAACGCGGCGCGCCGACGCTTGGCTCGATACTCCCCTGCCGACGATCTCGGAAAAAGACCGAAGTCGGACCAATCGCGACATCGCTGCAACGAAAGCCGGCGAGTATTTCCGCACGGTTTACGATCTAATTGTGCTCGCTTTTCAAACCGACGTCACGCGCGTGGCCACCTTCAGTCTCGGCGGCGAAGGTGATGCTTTTCTATTCCGGAAATCGGGATTACTGAGTCTCGACATCAGCTCAGCCATCACGGCGGTGATCCGGGCTACATCGAAAAACTGACACAGTACGACACCTTTGCCATCGAGCAGTTCAGTTACTTTCTCACGCGATTGGCCGAGACCAAGGACCTCAACGGTCGTCCGCTATTAAGTTCAACGATGTCGTTATTCGGCAGCGGTATGTCCTACGGTCATAGCCACGGTAACGCCAATTTGCCGTTGGTGCTTGCCGGCGGTTCCGATTTGGGGCTCAAGCACGGCGGGCATTTGGACTTCAATCAAGGACACTTCGCCGGTTATCAACTCGACAAACCGGGTGAACACTATGCGCTCTGCAGTCGTCCGGCAAATCCTGAGGCACACATGAGCAATCTGCTCCTGCTGATGGTACAGCGAATGGGTGTAGAGATCGACACGTTCGGCGACAGCAATCGGGTGATCGAGCTATGAAAGCCGCATCGGTCTCTCTTCGTTTTGTTGATCTTCCATCGTCGCGCATGGACGCGAAGGTTTGGCTGAAGAGCCTTTCGTCCGGAAGCCGGAAAGTTTCCGCCGATTGAAAAATCGCTCGAGTATCGCGGCGAGTTGGTCTTCGTCGATCATGCGAACCGCCGCGGAAGCGTGCGTGAGTGCAAGCAGCGGGAACTTATTTTCGCAATGCCCTCACCCGTTCGCCATGTTGCCGTACGGGGTGATTCGTTATCTCGCCGCCGGCAGACCTGCGAGATATTCCGCTGGGTACTGTCCTGCACCTCAAAGCCTTTCTCCCGCCTGATCCGAAAACATCGGCGGTGCCTGTCTTACCTGTTGATAACCGCCAAAAGAATTCCGGCTACAGCGGTGCGGGCACAGCCGCTTCGCCGAGAACCATGTCTTGTTGCTCGAAGACGAACCGAGCTATTGTGTCTGATGAAGGAAAGCGCTGGCGGCTCAAAGAGCTGGACATGCAAAATGGTCAAGGGCTGGTGACGGGCCGCCTGGAATCCAAAGAGGGCGGCACTGCGAAGACGGACGATGAGAAGATGACTTTGGATGCATCAGTTCGAATATGGCGAGGCCGTGAATGCATATCGATGGATGAAATGATCTCCGAAGGGGCATGGCCGGCTGCCGGCAAGAAATCGCTCGACAACCAAAGCGTCCTGCTCGGTGTTACCTGGAGACCCACGCCGGACAATATCTTCACTCGCTTTCATATCTCGGATATTTGGTTGGACGACGTGTCGATGCAGCGAGCGTCGCACAATCAGACGGAAGTGCATAAGGCATTCATTCGCAGTCGGTGGATGCTGCTTGATCGACACTGTGGAGTACGGCAAGTTTCGGTCGAGCCACAGTGACGGCGACGCTCTTCGGCGGCATGGATGAATCGCTCTATGCCGATTTCAAGAAGGGAACGAACGGTTATATGAATGCGGCTGAAAATACGCTCAAGCATGCCGGCGGGAACTACGGTCCGGCGCATATGGCTTCCAAAGGAACCTTCTTGGACGTAACGAAGTCGACGGAGTCGATTCCGCTCGGGAGCAGCGGCATTCAGATCCGATTCGAGACCGATCTAGTAATCGAAGGTATTCGCCCGCACCGCGTCGTCCGCGTTCGCCCGAATAGTTGGCCGCAAGTCGATTTGCCGCGCGAAGAGTTCTCGGCGACGGGAATTTTACCACGAAGACGCTTCCCGACTCCGGCCATCTTTCCGAAGTATTGACGCTCCCTGCTCTTCCTGCAGCATGTTGATTTACTAAGCGGAACGGGCGCAAGCCGTCCGGTTCTTCAAGATCGATCATGCTTCACCGGACAGCTTGGGGCTTGTTGACTTAATCGAAACCCGAAGCGTAAGCGATGCAGGTCCCTCGCTTACGCTTCGGGTTGGAATTCGGACCTTAATCGATCGAAGCGGATTAAATCAACGGACGCCGCGCTGTTCCGTTTGTAGCTGCTCAACAAGCCTGTAAGCGAGGAATCTTCTCCTCGAATGAAACCATGCGTGCAATTGTTATCGGAGCGGGAATCGGCGGGCTGAGCTGTGCACTTGGTCTTCGGAAAATCGGTGTCGAAGTCGTCGTCTACGAACGCGCGCCGGAGATTCGAGAAGTCGGTGCTCGCATCATGCTCTGGGCTAATGCGCTGCGAGCCCTCATGCTTGGATGTTTGGGAGCAGGTGCATCCGGTCGTCATGCCCGTGACTCAGATGCATTTGGCTGCGAACAAGGGGTACCGCGTTCAACTAACAATTGCGTCCAACGATATTGAACGAAGAGTTCGCCGCGCGCCTGCTGCCGGGTTTGCTCACCGCGGCGGAGCTTCGTCAACGCTTTGGCTGCTCCGTTGCCGGTCGGGACTGGTTCGTTCAATGCGGTTTCGATTGCAACGGGATCGAGGAGATTGCAAATCGAGTTCGTGTACGATTCGCCAACGGGCATGCGGATGAAGCCGATCTCGTTATCGGGCGCAGACGGTATCCATTCCCGCGTACGCAGGCAATTGTTCGATAACAGTGAACTTTGTTATGCGGGATATACATGCCAGCGCGGTATTGCTCCTCGCCCTGGACGGATTTTCACCCGGTGAAGTACAACCCTGACCGACCGGGAAGTCAAGTCGGTATCAACTTCACCGGTGATCGCGTTTACTGGTTCGCGACTAAGAATGCCCATCGGCCGACATGCGAGCGGCGGACATGCAGGCGACGAGCATGCGACGGTGATGAAGATGTTTGCCGATTGGGCATCACCATTGCCGGAGGTCTTAGCTTCGACGGAACCGAGCAAAGTAATCCGCGCAGACATCATCGATCGTCCTCCACGTCGGCCATGGGCCCAAGGGCGTTCAGTTCTCGTCGGCGATGCGGCTCACTCGACCACTCCGAACTTCGGACAAGGTGGCGGTATGGCTATCGAGGACGCCGTGGTACTGGCTCGTCGGGCTCCGAAGTTCAATGCAGGATGTACCGTCGGCTCTTCAAGCATTCGAGAAAGAGCGGTTCCGGCGGACCTCAGCAATAACCAATGAAGCGTGGCGTTTCGGCAAGATGTTGCAGTGGGAAGGACGCATCAGTTCATGGACGCGCGATCAAATGTCAACCTTGCTCTTTCGGTTTGCAGGAGCCGATGGGCTGTTCAAACATGCACGATTCGACGTCGGATCGATAGCCGCGAACTAGCTGATCATCGCAACCTAAACATCAGCGTCTTTTGAAGTAATTCAAGCGGAACGGGCGCAAGCCGTCCGGTTCTTCAAGATCGATCGCTTTTACCGGACGGCTCGGGCATGTTGATTTAATCTTAACCGGAAGCGTAAGAGCTTGTTGCTTTAATCAAGTCACTCCGTTGTCAGGCCCGGTAGGCCGGAACACGTCAGCCGGCGGCGTGAACCGCCGTTCCTAACGAACACCGTACAGCCGAAGCCCCGGAGGGGCGGCACGTTAAACTTAAAACAGAATGCTGCTTGTGTGTCGACCCTTCGGGTCTCTCTGATTCAACGGTGCATGCGTGGTCCGGCGGCTGACGCTGTACCGGCCCTTCGGGCTGAATCAGTGCCTCACGGACCCGCCCACCGCAGTACAGATCTCGGCTGTTTTTCGATGGCGATATTCGAACATGCGTTGCAGTTTCTTTTGAATCATACGACCGCCCGACGATTCTGCCGAGTGTACCGAGCGGGAAGTGTACTCGACCTCGTCTCTCAAGATCGATTCTCTATCGGCCGCATGGAAAACGTGATGACGATGGTACCACCACGCGAATGGTCCGGACGCTTGATGTCGTGAAAAAGGTTTCCGCGGTTCGTATTCATAGTGATCCGTTACCCAGCGCAGCGGTATCCCCGGCAGTGAACCCGTGAGGATGACCCGGCTACCACGGTGCAGCGATCCGTCGGAACTTGCACACGGACTCGCTCCCACGGCGGAATCAATTGCGAGAGTGCTTGTGGGCTCTCATGAAACGCGAAGACATCCTCGCATGTCGCGGTGATACGGCTTTCCATCACGAAATACGCAAACGACGATGCTCGGCTGGTCGCTTTTGCCAGACCGCTGCGAGCTGTTGCTCTCGACTATCGGCCGAATCCTTCATTTCGTCGGCTCGCTCCAGTGACTTCTCGCCGGACTGCTTGGCGGTTGTTGATTCAATTCAAGCGGTACGATGCAAGCCGTCCGGTTCTTCAAGATTGATGGTGCTCACTGGACGGCTGCGCCGTTCCGCTTCAATATCCATACACTGTCCAACTTGGGCGCGACGATTCCCGTATAAATCAACAAGCCCAGCCGCGATGACTTCATCCGGCTTGCAGCGCGAACTCGCTTTGTCGAATTTTTGGAAGCTGAGTAGGCCCTTCGCGGTCAGCACAAAATAGATTGAACCGCTCGCCGTGCAATTCACGATGCGTTTGAAGAGCGACCTCCGGTGAGTTGTTGTGGGCCGAGAGGTGTCCTAGACACGCCCACTGCAAACGCCTTGCATCACACAGGTTCAAAAGTTCTGCGGCATCTCGATTCGAGATGTGCCCCCTTCCTGCGATTCGATCCTTGAGCCGCTGCGGATAGGGTCCGTCGCGCAGCATGTCAATGTAGCCGTTTCCGGATCAGCATCGCATCCAGAGTGTTGATCACTCGTTGCAGTCCGCTGAAGGCATGCCCCAAATCAGTGAGCAAGCCGAAACGCTGTCCTTGCTCCGTATCCTCGATGACGAAGCAAACTCCGTCGATCGCATCGTGCGGTGTGCTCAACGGTTCGATCCACAGCGAACCGATTTGAAACGGTTTGCCCGTTACGAAATGCTGCGGGGTGCCGATATGCCCGGTCGAAGGTTTCGATCGTGTCGCGTTCCAAGTTCGCAAGTTGGCATAGACCGGCAATCCGAACTTCCTGTGAAAGGCTCCGATGCCGCTGATGTGATCACAGTGTTCGTGCGACAGAACGACTGCATCGCAGTCCCGGATATTGTGCCCGAACGCGGCCAGTCGCTGTTCCGCTTTGCTGCCGCTGATACCGGCGTCGAAGAGCACACGCGTATTGCCGCTGCATACGAAAATGCAGTTGCCTGAGCTTCCGGATTGCAAGGTGATGACTTCCATGCCGTAGAGTCTACCAAGCTGCTCGCTGGAAAGTGAAACAGATGCTGGGAGAACACAAACGAGATTAGCGGCGGCCCATCATTCTCACATTCCATTCATCCATGTCCTCAAGGTCTTTGCAGTTTTCGCCCGCTCGTGCCGCAAGATATCAGGCTTCGTGGCAAAGCACGATTTCTGATCTGACGACGAAGCTCGGGAGTTAAGCGGCGATACTCTTCCGCGGGTTCGTCTGACTCGAGAATCAATTTGATCTGCCTGCAAATCTCCGTGCGCAACACGGGCTGCAGATCATCGAATGCTTCCGGGAGTAGATTATGTAGCTGAGCGGGTACTTGAACATTCGAGTCTGAAGATCAACCGCGCAGCGATCGCCCCGACGAGTCAGCCGTCATGCGCGACAAACTCTCCTTTTCAAACCCACCGGTACCGCTGACCGGCGAACTGAGGGTGAACTCTTTGGTGAAAAAGAGTCGATCGACGACTTCCTTGGCAAGTGCACGAGCTGAACTGTCCGTTCAGCGCTGTTTGTTTCCGATCCTTCCGACTGCCATTGCCTCACGCTGAAGTCGGCTCGGGTCAGCGCGTTGTGCATTTGCGTCTGATGTTCTAAGACCATCAGCGCTACGATATCGCTGTGAGGTGTCAGATACTTACCGACGTTGAACAGATCATTGAGCGTCTGCAAGTTGCCGCTGCGCGATGTGTCGAATGCACCGCGCACGTAGGTGTTCCCCATGTGTTGCATGCCGTGACTGCCTGTCACGTACCAACCTCCCTGCTGCTGTTTGAAGTCGCTGGAATCTTCGGTCACATAAGCCGGGCTCTTCGCATCGAATGCGCCGTCAAAGTTCGGCTGCACGCTTCGCACAGCGTGTCCCGGCACGCCCATCGTCATCGAGGTGGCATGGCAGCCCAGGCATTGATAAGTTTCCCGGCGAATGCGAGGAGCATGCGGAGACATTTGGAAACTGTAAAACGCGTGCCGCCGAGTTTGGGATCGTGCGTGGATACTCCAGCAGAGAGCTGCCTGGTATCCAACCCACGTAAGTGTCGTCGTTGAAAAAGACCGCCTGCTGCGCGGCGATATGTGCTGGACTTGCAAGCTGGTCTTCGAAAAGACGAGGATCTGCGAGCTCTCCGAGATCTCCAGATGCTTGAGCAACGAGCGAAGGTAGCCTTTGTCCGCATCGTGGTATTCGAGTTTGATCCGCCTTTGGCAATCGCCGCCGCTAGTTGGGAAACTTTATTATTCGGAAGAGTCTCCGTGTACTTCAGCGGCTCCTCTTCGAGATCAAAGGCTACAGTTTGCCCGCGAGCCGCTTTAGTCGGCACAGTTGGCACTGGCTAACAGCGCACTGAATAAAACAAAGTGCGAAGTGGAAGGCGAGATCGCGTCGGTGGAGATCGTGGATCATCGGTCGGAGAACCCCGTAAAAGTGGACTCTCTCATTCGCGGCACGCAACTCGTCGTCACTTCGCAAGCCGCTGAGACGAATTGTCGCGTGACTGAACCCAGAACATTCCGCGATCGGAGCTGTGCACGAATGACGGGAGGTCCAGTCCCGATAGGAACAGAACAATTTCTTCCGGCACCGCGACCTGCCGGATGGTTCTCATTGGTCCAATGTTGCTTTCTGCCGAGGCGTCCATTCGCTCGTCTGCAAGCCGAAGTGTTGCCACATCTTTCAACGTGACGATCTTCCCGTCCGGCGATGCGAACAAAAGGATATCGAGAAACCTCTCGTCTCTGAGTCCGTTGTGATAGATAACCTCGGGGAGATCATTCGTCCCGGAACTTCCAATCAATTCGCTAGGCTTAACGGCTTGCATAACAAGTTTTGGAGAGACGGTGAGTTCGCATCGCGTTTGAATTCAACACGACGAGAATCCCATCGTTTGGATTGATGATCGCGCACTTCGAACGATTCTTCACCCTTCGTCGATTCAGAGTTCGCGTTGACGGCTTCAGCTTCAGGCGAGCCCGCGTCGGCATCAATCGTTGCCTTTGGAGAGTTGG
Source organism: Pirellulales bacterium (assembly GCA_046349815.1). Classification (GTDB taxonomy): domain Bacteria; phylum Planctomycetota; class Planctomycetia; order Pirellulales; family Pirellulaceae; genus Aureliella. The sequence continues at coordinate 86,338 of JAXMBQ010000025.1, forward strand.
TGCTGCAACCGATCCAAACCGCGAAGGGGACGAAAAGTAGAGCGATGCGAAGGAAATGCTTAACCGACTTCGTCGAATTGATCATGCGTGGTTCCATCGGCAAGTCGGAGACTGAGGTATCTGCAGAATTGTACCCACGTCAATCCTAGCATGATTTCAATTAGATCGATCCAGGGCCGGTACCCGCCGGCTGAAAAGAAGTCTATCAAGAATCGCAGTGCGTAAAGGCAAATCGCCGGTGCGATCAAGACTGCTGACGTGATGACTACGAACTGATAAAGAGTTCGTCGCCGCGGCGCAGAAATCTGAACCCGAGACAAGCTTGCGCACAAAACGGCCCACCAGACCACAGCCGAAGCATTCGACGCAAGTAGGAGAATCAAGTTGTCCGTTTTTTCGATGTTTCAATCGCGAAACTGTGACGAACGAAATTACCGTGGTGATGGTGGTGAGTCCTACGAAGTCCGCAAGTGTTATCGCGTGAGGCGACCATGAGCGTTCCAACACGCTTTAAGACGGGAAAGGAAACATGGTCCAACTGCCGATTGCATGAACACAATGGCCAGGAAGTAGATGATCCCCCAGTCAAACGAAACGTGGTATTCAGCCAAAAGAACCTCGTGAACTCATTCGATCAGGCGCATGGCGATGCGATCCAAAAAATGAGCTGTTCATTTCCGTTTTCGCTTCACAGCTTGCTTCGCAGCGATCTGATTCAAGCGGAGCTTGACGATACGTTTGATCAGTTCCAGCGGCATGGGCTCATCGATCGGAAACTGCAAGTTCCTTGGGACCGGCATAATGCGCAACGGCCGCTTCCAGTTCTTTGTCACCGGTCACTGGCGGGTATAAACCGATATGATGTTTCCACGCGGCATAGTAAACGACGATACCCCCTTGTCGAAAAGCGGGCATGCGATAGCTGATGACCTCTTCGGCATCGGGAGCCGCTTTGCGAATCGTATCCCGAATCTTGGTTAGAATCTTGCGTGTCGCTTCCGGGAAGGAATCGATGTAGACGTCAACTTCCGGGCTATTCATGTTCAAATCCGAAATCGAGATCGGAATGTGATGTGTCCTAGGCGGATGCGGATTCTCGGCCTGCGCTCAATCGCGATCCGGCGGATCGGCCGAGCCGTGATTCGGAAAGTGTACCGAGTCACGCTTGAAAACGACATTACACTAGGCTTTGTCATCAAAAGATGAATCCACGTAGCAGCGTTTCTCCGAAACGCTGATGATTCTGCGTCTCCGAGATGCAACAATATGTTTTGAGACAGAGCCAAGTCATCGCATACAAACATTCATTTGAAAGCAATACGTAACCGGCTAAAGTACAACAAAAAAAAAAAAAAGCAACCTCAACTCTCCAGGGTGAAGCCGGCCAGCAGAAGATTACCCTCGGCGAAATTGAAATTGCGGTGGGTAACGCTACAGAGCGCATCACGTCGATTACGAAGTACAACACCCTCGCCCAGGTGGAGTTTGGGAACAAGTGGGCTGCGATGGTTTTGGCCAACGGCTCGAAGCTCAGTAAAGTGAAGCTCTACAAGAAGGGCTACTCCGGTAACTTCTTCGAGAACGAAATCGACCTCAGCAAACTGAAACCTGACGGCAAGGGCTACGAGTGTGTTGCCGTCTCGGCCAACGACCGCAAGAACCAGAGCGCCCAGGCCGTTCAGAAGCTCAACGGTGTCGCTGCACAGTTCCCTGGCAACGCCGCGATGAAAGAAATCTACCAACAGAAGCTGCTCGACTTCGCTGACCTCAACCCGGAGGAAAAGGCCAGAGTGCTCGACTTCGAGAAGCAGATGGCAGATACCCAAGCGCACCAAGTTCAATCAGTAACCGGAATACCAAATGGACAAAGTATCGGAGTACCTCCAGCACCTGGGCCTGTCGCGCGATAAGCTCACAGCCGCCGAGCAGAAGACGCTCAGCGAATGGCAGACAGCACTTAGCGCGAAGGATGTCACGATTGCGGATCTGAAGAGCTACCTCACGGGTCTTGTCAAAAAGCTTCACACGGAGCAGAATGACTACAACAACGACCCCGCGAAGGATCTCTTCCTGAAAGCGCAGATCCGCAACGCCGATTTTATTCTCGCGTTCATCAACGGGCCGGAAGCGCAGCGCCAGTGGGCGTCTGAGCAAATCGACCAAAGAATTAAACAAAACTAGCATGGACTTTCTTGAGTACCTCGCGACCCTGACGGCAAAGCATCCGAGCGGCATCACCGAGCAGGAACGCGCATTCATGACGGCTCGCGCTTCCTACCTTACTCCGCAGCAGATTGCTGACTACGGCATCAGTGTGGACGGCACCCCTGAGGTTGTCACCGTCGAGGCAAAAGAGAAGAAGGGCAAGAAGACGGAAGCAGCCGAGTAAATTCGTTTGTTCACGCCAAACCCTAGCAATAGGACGGCACATTAAAACTCGCCAAACCTCTCCGCACGAGAGACGGCACCCAATCACATGACCGATATCCAAACCCCGTCAGGGACGGACGACACGGAAGTCGATAACACCGCAGGTGCAGGCACTGTACCGGACGCTGGGAAAGACCAGGGCAACCCAAACCCAGAGCAAGAGCCAGACTACAAGCAGAAGTTTTCGGAATCCAGCAGGGAGGCTCAACGCCTCGCGACCGCAAACACGCAGCTTGAAAAAGACCTTGCCGCTGAACGGGCCAAGAACGTTACCCCTCAACAAGTAACGCCCAGTGCTGACCCCCTAGCCTCCGAGATCAAGCAGCTGTTCCCTGAGTATGACCAGCTCGACGACTTCGCCAAGCGTGTCGCTCAGAACCAGTTCAATCAGCACAAGCAACTCATGGAGCTCACCGCCCGCAACCGCTGGCAGAGTGAAATGGAGACGCTGACAGCTGACTCACGGTACAGCAAACTCGCCGCAGACCGGGCCTTCCAGGCATACGCCCTGAAGCCCGAGAACCGCGGAGTGAATCTCAATATCCTCGCCAACTCGTACCTGTTCGAATCCGGCTCGGCAGCCCCAGCGGCTCCGGCTCCCGAGCCATCACCAGAAGCAGCACTGCCGAGAGGTAGCGGCGGCCCACGGGGCGAACAGAACATGGCCAAGAAGTACAAAGCCTCAGAGCTGAGAACGCTCCGAGAGACTGACTTTAAAGCATGGCGAGAACTCACGTCGAAAATCGACATGGTTGACGACGTGATTGACGGATAGGGACTGACGCACCGGGCACAAGTAAGCCCAAATGCCAAATAGTCCATACGCCACTAAGCTGGCGGAGGCTTTCTCCTCCAAAGCCCTTGTGTGGATGTACGAGAAGATGCCCATCGAAGAGATGGTCAACCGAGACTACGAAGGTGAAATCACCCAAGTAGGCAGCAGACTCAATATGCTGACCCTCGGTAAGGTGACGGAAAAGACCTACTCAGGTTCCCCCCTGACGGCTGACTCCCTCACTGAAGCGAACGCAATCTTGGACATCAACGTGTTCAAGTCGTTCTACTACAAGGTGAAGACGCTTGACATGTTCAAGTCCTTCATCAAGGACCCGACGAAGTTCGTCAACGTTCAGACCCTGAACGAACGCCGCAAGAACCTCATGACCTACCTGTTCGGCTTCCACGCTGACGTAGGTTCAGGTAACTGGTACGGCACCGACTACACCACCGGCACCGTGACCGTCACCACCGGCACTGGTGCAGTCACCGGTTCGGGTACGACCTTCACCGCTGCGATGGTTGGTAAGCCTTTCAAGGCTCTCGGCCACACCCAGTGGTACCGCGTGAAGACCTACTCTTCCGCAACCTCCATCGTCATTGAAGACGACCTCGACGACGAAACCTCCGTATACTCCGGTGGCGCATTCGGTGCTGGTGCGACCTACACCATCCAGGCCAACACGG
>JAXMBQ010000026.1:0-89009 GCA_046349815.1 Pirellulales bacterium
GAAACCCGAAGCGTAAGCGTGGGATGCAGGTCCCTCGCTTACGCTTCGGGTTGGGATTCAGACCTTAATCGATCGAAGCGGATTAAATCAACGGACGGCTTGCGCCGTTCCGCTTGAATGAAGTCAAGACGGCGTGGGCAGGAGATCCATTGCCCTGGTTTATGCGTATCTCGCTTCCCAGGCAGCTATTTCGGCTCGAATGGCGGCATCGTCCGGGAGTGATCCCGTCCGCTGGCGCGATAGGAAATCGGTCTCGAAGATCGCTAGTGTTTCTGCATGATCGCGCAGTTGCGATTCGCTCAAGCGATCGATGAACATGACGCCGTTCAAGTGATCGGTTTCATGTTGCAGAATACGAGCTTCGAATCCGGTGAAATCGCGATCGATCTCCTGACCGCGGATATCGTATCCATGCAGGTGAATGGTCTTAGCGCGGACCACATTGGCGTGGAGTCCCGGTAGGCTCAAGCAACCTTCTTCCGCTTCTTCATTTCCTCGCGGTTTGGAGATCGTCGGATTCAGCACGACGGTGGTCTGCGCTTGATCGGCTTTTCCGGTCGGGTTCCAAACAAACATGCGCAGCGGCACGTTGACCTGCGTCGCCGCGAGACCGACGCCGGCATGCGCGAACATCAGTTCGACCATGCGCTCAGCCACTTTCTGCAACTGGGCGTCCACTCTTCGAATAGGCTTAGCCGAATGCCGCAGACCGAGATGCGGGAACGTGACAACGGATAGTTTGGAAGGATCGAGTTCTGGTGCCGCCATGTGCGATCGGTTCACGCTTGCGAAGAGGACTGAATGAGTTGATCGAATTGATCTTCGTTCAAAACCGGAATTCCCAACTGCTCGGCTTTCGCCAACTTGTTGCCCGCTTTTTCACCTGCCACCAAGTAGGAGGTCGCGGTTGAGACGCTGACTGAGGCTCGTCCGCCCAATTGTTCGATCAAGCGTTCGATTTCGTCTCGTTTGTATCGAAGCAGCGTGCCGGTCACGACGAACGTCTTGCCGGCGAGCGGCAGAGCGGTCGCATCCGACTCCGGAGACGGCTCATCTTCGAGTTTCACACCGACTTGTGCAAGGTCGGCGATTGTCTGCTTTCCGCCCGCAGAGGAAAAAAATCCGGCGATACTCTCCGCGATGATCGGTCCAATCTCGTCCACTTCGGACAGCTCGGCCGCGCCGGCGGTGCTGAGTTTTTCCACCGAACGATATTGTTTGGCTAGGATGCCGGCCACCCGAGAACCGACATGGCGGATCGATAGTCCGGCCAAAAGACGAGCCAAGCCTCGCTCGCGACTGCCGGCGATTCCGGCCAATAGCTTCTCCGCTTTCCTCTTGCCGAATCCTTCCAGCTTGAGCAGGTCTTCTTCCGTCAATCGATAGAGGTCAGCGTAGGACCGAACGCTGCCGGCATCGACCAATTGCTCGATGATCTTCTCTCCCAAGCCGTCGATTTCCATGGCGTCACGCCCCGCAAAGTATCGAAGTTTCTGTCGAAGTTTCGCAGGACACACTTCGTTCGTGCAGCGGATGTAGACGCCTCCTTCGTCTTTAGTCAGCGGAGTATCGCACTCTGGACAATGAGTCGGAAACTGATACTCGGGTAACTCGTCCGCGCGACGATGTTGTTCGACTCGAACGATGTGGGGAATGATCTTCCCCGCCTTTTCGACAACAACCCAGTCGCCGATCCGGACATCCTTGCGCTGGATCTCTTCCGCGTTGTGCAGACTGGCTCGCGACACCGTGGTGCCGGCGAGCTGCACCGGTTCGAGCTCCGCGACCGGCGTGATCGTCCCTGTCTTCCCGACTTGCACACGAATGTCGTTCAGTCGTGTCACTGCTTCGTATTTTTCAAACTTGTAGGCCACGACCCAGCGCGGACTCTTGCTGGTCGTGCCCAATTGATTGCGATATTCAAAGCGATCCAATTTGAAGACTAGACCGTCCACTTCGAAGTCGAGCGTATGGAGTTGTGACTCCAGTTCTTCAACGGCTGCAACGACATCGTCGGAGGTTTCAAACCTTCGTACGCCAGGCGTCGATGGGAGTCCGAAGTCGTTCAATTGCTTCAGAAAGTCCATGTGCGTTTCGGCTTGCATGCCCTCGCAGTATTCGACACCGTGGCAAAAGAATCGCAGTCGGCGCTGCGCACAGATGCGCGGGTCCTGCAGTCGGATGGAGCCCGCTGTGACATTACGTGTGTTTGCATAAGGGGCTTCACCGGCCTGCGTTCGCTCCAAGTTTAGTCGCACGAGATCGGAGTTGGTCATATAGACCTCGCCTCGTACTTCCAACAATGGAGGCGGATTGCCGGAGAGCCTGAGCGGGACGTCGGGTATGGTGCGTATGTTGTGAGTGACATCGTCGCCGACTTCTCCGTTGCCCCGCGTCACTGCTCGATTCAGCAGACCATTTTCGTATACGACGGCTGCCGCAACACCATCCACTTTTAACTCCATGATCCAGGCAGGCTTGATACCCCCGAGCGATTTTTCCACGCGCGCGAAGAACGCCTGCAGCTCATCCAAGTTGTAGGTGTTGTCGATCGACAGCATCGGGACTTGGTGTCTGACCTGACGCAGTTCCGAAACCGGCGCGTCACCGATGCGTTGAGTCGGACTGTCTTCGGTGATCCATTCCGGATGTTCCGCTTCCAAGCTCTTGAGATCTTGGAGCAGGCGATCGTATTCCAAGTCGGTGATCTCGGGCGAAGCCTCGACGTAGTACTTCCGATCATGGTGTCGGATGAGGGATCGCAACTGCGAGATTTGCTCAGCAGGAGTCAAGAGTCGCTCCTTCGGGATGGGCTATGCGCTCGACTAGCCGCGGATGGGTCGTATCGAACTGTCAAAAAGAGGGTCGATAGTTTAGCTGTTTTCGCGGTGCCGAGAAATGAGCCCGCGATGGTCGCCTCAATGCAGAACATGGCTCAGATGAAATCACATGGAATGAAAAAGCCCCGCTTTGCAGCGAGGCTCTTATCGAATCTTGTCTTAGCGGAAGCTGTCGACTTCCCTACGTACCGGCTTTACGCCAAGTCACGGTCTTCAAACAGTAGGAGAGCGAGGAACATCGACATCAATACATAGAGCAAGCAGTAGATCAATGTGCCGGCGAGCAGCGACATCGTGATCGGTGTTCCCGAATCGATCGCCGCTTGCATCGAAAAGTGCTCGAGGATAGGAATGATCGTAGCCACGAGCTGTGCCACGAACTTCACGATCTCAAAGCCCTGTGCTGTGCTGCTGACGATGGCTGTGGCCAAGTGACCGACGAGATAGACGGCGAAGCAGACCGAGATGTTCGCCAGTTGCGGCAAACGAGTTGCCAGGGCGACGCTGATCGCGCTCAGCACGGTGGCTTGCATCAAACCGAGCACCAAGCCGGGAACGGTCGAAATCATTTCGCGATGGCAATCTTGCCAAATTGGTTCTTCGAGAGAGTTCTCACGCGCTTCGTAGATGGGTTTGTAAGCAACTGCACCCAACTCGGCAATCCCGAGGATCAGGAAGAGCATTGCGACGACCCAGAAGATGCCTAGGAACTTGCCGATCACGAATGAACGGCGCTGGATCGGCTTGCTGAGAATGGTGAGTGCGGTACGTCCTTCGATTTCTTCGCTGATCGAACTGCTGGCTGACCAAATGCCTTGGAAAGCGGCCATCAGCATGATGACGGTGATACCGCAATCTTTGAGCAGCTTGATGTCCTCGCCGAGCGTGTTGAATGAGAGGAATTCAAAGAGCACGATGGCTGCGAACCCGAGCAGCACGAGTACGGTGAACAAAGGCTGTGCGAGTTCGTTCTTAATCGTTGCGAGTGCAACGGCTGATGCACGCGGTGCAGCGGCTTGCTGAACGATCACGGCCATACCCAGTAGCAAGACTGCAAGGGCCGTAATCAAGATCGTCGCAGCTTGAGGCACGGCGGGAAGAGTTTCCAGAACGAACGAGACACGTGTCGAGTCGACTTCGCGGTTTTGAATGAAGACCGCGCCGCGCTCAATGGCTAGGCTCGGCAGTCCGTCAGTCTTGCGAACCCAGATCAACTGTTCATCTTTGGTCAGGCGCTTCGGGGACAACCGGAATTCGGAAACAAGTTCCGAGTCACCGAAGACGACCGTACCGGAGGTGGTGACGGTGTACTTGTCGAGCAGGCTGACGTCGATCGGCAGCTTCACTTTTTCCAGCGGAGCTGTGTCCGGATTTTGCTCTCCGATACCTTTGAGGTCGACATCGAGTGTTACGACTCCGGTCTCGAAGATCTTCGGAATACTGCGGAGTGCGGCAACCGGCTCACGTACGATCAAGGTGGAGGCGAGGCCCACAACCATGACAACGACCAGCACAACACCGAGGATCGAGGCAACGCCTTCCGTCAAAGTTCCAACCACACCACGGGCAGCTTGTGCGTTCGATCCGAACACCAGAGTCCAGCCGACGATGCTCGACAGAAACAATAACGCAAGATAGACCAGCAACTGTTCTTGGCCGTCGAAACCGAAACCTTGCACGGCGCGGAACAACCCGAAACTAATCAGGACGCTGATCGCAGCCGCGACGCCGTGGCCGACCGGGGGATTTTCCGAGAGGGCCGCCCAGGGGCGAACCTTCGAGAGGATTTTCAGGAGCACGACCAGCAGCACGATGGCCAACAGACCGAGCAGGATTCCGACCCCGACAAACCAGAATGGAGTCATCCACTTGGAGAGCCAATAGTCGTTTTGTCCGGCTGTCTGAGGACCGGGCTGCTCTTGTCCGGCGGCTTGGGCAACCAACAGCATGTCTGAGACGAAAGATAAATCCATGGCTTTTCGGGATCAGTCTGCGGGGAAGTCGTGGACAAGTCAGGCACAGGAGTGTTGAAGGTCGCACACTAGGCGACACGGCAACGCGAGCAGCGGTCGGATTCGGCAGCCGGCCGCAAACTCGTTGCGAACCTCGCAGATCTCAATCTGCCCGCTGCCAGGGCGTTCTGATTCAGTCACTGCGCAGCAACACGCCGACCTTCGCTCGCCGGTTCTACGTCGGACGGGCATGGAAAAGTTCATTGCCCGCTCTCAGAATGTCCACTTTCGCGTGTAGAGTGGTACAAAACTACGTTCTTGGAATGGTTTACCCATCGGGTTGCCGTTCTCAGTCTCAATCGAGGGAGAAGTCGACGTGAAGTGCAATTGGATACGAAACGCGGCAATTGCCGGACTGATATCGGCTGCAACCATGCACGCGACGACCATGGTTTCGCAACGGACAGCTTGGGGACAGGAAGGAAAATCGGGGATGAAGACGAGCAAAGAGGCGATGCTGCAAAAATGGAGCGGACCGTACGGCGGCGTGCCGCCCTGGAATCAAGTGAACCCGACCGACTTCCCGGCCGCCATGGATGCCGCAATCGCTGCCGCTGCCGCCGAGATCCAAGCCATTGCCGACAATCCGGCTTCCGCCACTTTTGAGAACACGATCGTGGCTTTGGAAATCTCCGGCCGCCAATTGAACAGTCTGTCCACTCTTTATGACGTGCACACGTCGAACTTGAATGTCGGTCCGATGGGCGACATCGAGCGCGGGATTGCCCCGAAGCTGGCTGAGTTCCAAGACAGTATTACGCAGAACGAAAAGTTGTTTGCGCGAATCGAAGCTGTCTTCCAAGGGCCGGAGTTCAAGAAGCTGGGGCCGACCGAGCAGCGGTTGGTTGATCACACGTACAAAGAATACGTGCGACAAGGAGCCAAGCTGTCGGCCGCTGACAAACAACGCTTGTCCCAGTTCAATCTGCGCCTGGCGACGTTGTTCACCGACTTCAGCCAAAATGTTCTGGCTGATGAAAAGGATCACGTGACCTGGATCGACGACGAGAAGTCGTTAGCAGGTCTGCCGCCGAGCACCGTGGCGGCGATGGCTGCTGCGGCCAAAGAACGTGGCAAGCCCGGCCAGTGGGCTGTCACGAACACGCGATCCTCGATGGAACCGTTTTTGACGAATGCCAAGAATCGAGCGTTGCGTGAAAAGGTTTGGAAGACCTATTACAGTCGCGGCGACAACGGCGACGCGCATGATAACAACGGCATTATCAGCGAGATCCTTTCGCTGCGCGCGGCTCGCGCCAAACTGCTCGGCTATGCAACGCATGCGCATTGGCGACTCGAACCGCAGATGGCCAAGACGCCCGAAGCGGCCATGGACCTGATGCTGAAGATTTGGTCCAAAGCAACGGCTCGCGTCAAAGAAGAAGTTGCTGATATGCAGAAGATCGCCGACGCGGAAGATCCCGGCGTGACTATCGAGCCTTGGGATTATCGTTACTATGCCGAGAAGGTTCGCAAGGCAAAGTACGATCTCGACTTCAACGAAGTGAAGCCGTATCTGCAACTTGAAAAACTGCGCGAAGGGATGATGTGGGCATCCACTCAACTGTATGGATTCCAGTACAAGCAGATCTTCGACGTTCCTGTCTATCATCCCGATGTGCGAGTGTGGGAGGTCACCGATCGGAACGGCAAACATGTCGGCCTTTGGTACTTTGACCCCTATGCACGAGAAGGGAAGCGATCCGGCGCATGGATGAATGCTTATCGTGAACAAGAGAACGTGACTGAGCCGATCACGACGATCGTGTCCAACAATTCCAACTTCGTCAAAGGCGAACCGGGCGAGCCGGTTCTGATTTCATGGGACGATGCGGTTACGCTGTTCCACGAGTTCGGGCATGCTCTGCATGGGTTAAATTCAAAGGTGAAGTATCCGTCTCAGTCCGGCACGAATGTGGCTCGCGATTACGTCGAGTTCCCATCGCAGATCAACGAGCACTGGTTGAGTACGCCGGAAGTGTTGAACCGATTTGCGGTGCATTACAAGACCGGTGAGCCGATGCCGAAATCGCTGCTCGAGAAGATTCAGAAAGCGGCTACCTTCAATCAAGGGTTCAGTACAGTCGAATTCCTGGCCAGCGCGCTGATGGATATGAAGTTGCATTTGGCCGGTGCAGCCAAGATCGATCCCGATGCTTTCGAACGCGAGACTCTGAAAGAGCTGGGGATGCCGCGCGAGATCGTCATGCGTCATCGCACCCCACAGTTCTCTCATATCTTTGCAGACGACGGTTACTCTGCAGGCTACTACAGTTATCTTTGGTCCGACGCGCTGACTGCCGATGCTGCGGAAGCCTTCAAAGAAGCCGGTAGTTTCTATGACAAAGCCGTTGCCGCCCGACTGCACGACCATGTGATGTCCGTGGGTGATACGATCGATCCGGCCGAAGGCTTTCGCAAGTTCCGCGGTCGCGACGTCGATATCAAAGCACTGCTGCGCAAACGAGGCTTTCCGACCGACTGATGTTGTATCGGAATTGCCGAAGCAGAAGCTCGCCGTGCTTCTGTAAAGTCGATTCAGCAGTGACTGATTTACTGTGTGTGAATTGAGAGGCTGACGATTTACCTTCGTCAGCCTCTTTTATTCGACGCAGTCGTTACTGGGATCTCTCCGCCTTCGCATCCTGTTTACATGGGTGGCGAGCGCGATTCAAATAGGTCGGCAATCCACCTCCGATCGTTCTGCTGTTTTCCCGATAAAACCTACAAGCAAAACACCCCTCCATGAAGCCCATTCGTAAGCTCTTGGCTGCCAACCGCAGCGAAATCGCCACTCGTGTTTTTCGCAGCGCTCATGAACTCGGTATTCGAACGGTCGCAATCTATTCGCACGAAGATCGATTTGCACTTCATCGATTTAAAGCGGACGAGGCCTATCAGATCGGTAAGCCGGGAGAACCGATTCGTTCTTACTTGGACATCGAATCCATCGTCGACATCTGCAAGCGTTATCACATCGACGCTGTGCATCCAGGCTATGGTTTCCTTTCCGAGAATCCGAACTTCGCCGCGGCTTTAGAGCAGGCGGGCATCACCTTTATCGGTCCGAGCGTTTCCGCATTGCACTTGCTCGGTGATAAAGTTGCTGCGCGCGACATCGCGATGAAGGCCGGCGTGCCTGTGCTCGCAGGTAGCTCCGAAGCGGTGCGATCCTTGGACGACGCGAAAGCTCTAGCGGCTAAAATGGGATATCCCGTCATGCTTAAAGCTGCCAAAGGGGGCGGCGGACGTGGGATGCGGATGGTCGACTCAGAGGAAGGTTTGGCTACAGCACTTGAGACCGCGCAGCGTGAATCGCTCAACGCGTTCGGGTCCGACGAAGTCTTTATCGAAAAGCTCGTGCGGAATGCTCGGCACTTGGAAGTCCAGATCCTCGGCGATGACCACGGCGATTTGATTCACTTGTTCGAGCGAGATTGCTCGGTTCAAAGACGCCATCAGAAAGTGGTCGAGCTAGCGCCGGCTCCCAACCTGGATCGTAAGCTGGCTGCCGAACTACATGAAGCTGCGTTGTCGATCGGTCGGCATGTCGGCTATCGAGCTGCAGGTACGGTCGAGTTTTTGCTTGATACGGATTCCGGCAAGTTCTACTTCATCGAAGTCAATCCTCGCATCCAAGTGGAACACACGGTGACGGAAGAAGTCACGGGTATTGATTTGGTGCGAGCTCAGATTCTCGTATCGATGGGTCATAAACTGGGTGATGCCGACGTGGGATTGCCGAAGCAGGACGATGTGAAGCTGAACGGTTTTGCCGTGCAGTGTCGCGTGACCACGGAGGACCCGGCGAATCAGTTTCGACCCGACTACGGTCGTATTACGCACTATCGTAGTGCCGGCGGAATGGGCATCCGCTTGGATGCCGGCAGCGCATTCAGCGGTGCCGTCGTCAATCCATTCTACGATTCGATGTTGGTGAAAGTAACCGCGCGCGGTCGCGATCTCGGCGAAGCATCCAAGCGCATGGAACGAGCGCTGCAGGAGTTTCGTATCCGCGGTGTGAAGACCAATATTCCGTTCTTTATTCGCTTGGTGACCAACGAGAGATTTCTGACCGGCGCTTCAACGACTCGCATGATCGATACTACGCCGGAGTTATTTGAGCTGCCGAAGCGCCGCGACCGCGCGACCCGCGTTCTGCGGTTCTTGGCGGAGACTCTGGTGAACGGTAATCCACAAGTGAAGGGTATGCCGGTCGCCAAGCGGCGCGAAGCGGCTCCGATTCCTGCCGTGAAGCGCGGTGACCCGATTCCGACAGGGACTCGCGATCTATTGAAAGAGCTCGGGCCGGGGAAATTCTCGCAGTGGGTGCTCGACCAGAAGTCGTTGCTTTTGACCGATACCACCATGCGCGATGCGCATCAATCGCTCTTAGCCACGCGTCTGCGTTCATACGACATGCTGCAAATAGCCGACGCCTACGCGAGGTTGGCACCGCAGTTGTTCTCTTTGGAAATGTGGGGCGGAGCCACCTTTGACACGTCGATGCGATTCTTGAAAGAGAGTCCGTGGCAGCGCCTGGTACAAATGCGAGAGCGCGTGCCGAACATCCTGTTCCAGATGTTGCTGCGAGCCAGCAATGCGGTCGGCTATACGAACTATCCCGACAACATTGTCCGGTTGTTCGTAAAAGAGGCGGCGGACGCAGGCATTGATGTCTTCCGCGTGTTCGATGCCTTGAATTGGGTTGAAAACATGCGAGTGGCGATGGAGGCCGTGGTGGAGAGCGGCACCATTTGCGAAGCGGCCATCTGCTACACGGGCGACATTCTGAACCCGAAACGACAGAAGTACAATCTGAAATACTATGTCGATCTGGCTAAGCAGCTCGAAAAGATGGGCGCTCACATGCTGGCCATCAAAGATATGGCCGGCCTCTGCAAACCCGAAGCGGCGCGACAGCTTGTGCGAGCACTGAAGAATGAAATCGGCATACCGATTCACTTCCACACGCATGATACGGCCGGCATTCAAGCCGCATCGATACTCGCTGCTGCCGATGAACGACTGGATATCGCCGATGCTGCGCTGGCATCGATGTCGGGGGGCACTTCGCAAGTGAATCTCAATACGCTCGTCGAAGCTCTGCGATTCGGACCTCGCGAAAGTGATGTCTCGGCCGACGTACTTGTTGAGCTTTCTGACTATTGGAAAGCAGTTCGCGAGTTCTATCTACCGTTCGAGAGCGAAGCGCTCGCAGCAGGCGGTGATTTGTACGAACACGAAATGCCGGGAGGTCAGTACACGAATCTGTATCAACAAGCGCGAGCTCTCGGCCTGGCTGATCGTTGGCATGAGGTTTGTCGCACATACGCCGCAGCCAATGAGTTGCTTGGTGATATTGTTAAAGTCACACCAACCTCCAAAGCGGTCGGCGACTTGGCATTGATGTTGGTATCCAACAATCTGCAACCGCAGGACATCCTGCAATCGAGGCGCGAGCTGTCATTCCCCGCTTCCGTGCTCGATCTGCTCAGCGGCATGATGGGACAACCGCCGGGAGGTTTTCCGGCGGATGTTCAAAAGGCGATTCTCAAGGACAAACCGGTTGTCGCCGGCCGCCCGGGTGAATCGCTGCCACCGGCGGACTTTGCCGCAGCTCGCAAGAAACTGGCTGACCTGATCGGCGGAGACGTTTCTGATCGACAAGTCGTCACCTACTTGCTGTATCCGAAAGTCTTTGAAGAGTTCGTGCAGCATCAAAAGCAATACGGCGACGTGAGCGTACTGCCGACGCCTTGCTTCCTTTACGGTCCCGATGTCTCGGACGAAGTCTCGATCGATATCGAAACCGGCAAGCGATTGATCATTCGATTTTTGGCTATCGGTCAACCGAAGCCAGACGGCACACGGACCGTGTTTTTTGAATTGAACGGACAGCCGCGAGAAATCGAAGTCGTCGACAATTCGCTGGAAGCCGGAGCCGTGAAGAATGTCAAAGCCGATGCCAATGACCCGACGCAGATCGCGGCCAGCATGCCCGGCATGGTCATCGCTGTCGCGGTCCGTCAGGGTGATGCGGTGAAGAAGGGCGACAAACTGTTGGCATTGGAAGCGATGAAGATGGAGACGGTGATCTCGGCGGATCGCGATGGAAACGTCGAGCAATTGTTGGTGAAGTCGGGTACGCAAGTGGAAGCCGGCGATCTGTTGATGGTCGTCAAGTAATCGAACTTCGCCCGGCAATCTTGAATCGCTTCCGAATTGATTGTTGCCGTGACGATGTCGACCGAGTCGGCTTGCCTGGCTTGGTCGGCATAATCGAAACAGACGGACCATGGTCTTCGTGTTCCGTCGGTGCCGGCGAGCGATGGACGCATCCGAAGGATTATCATGGGAGGGAAGGAACCCTCAGCGATGTCCGACGCTTCGCAAGCATCCAGTTCGCGTTCTCATAACCATTCGGCTCAGGCCCATTCCGCATTGCTCTCGTTGTCCGGAGAGCAACCGGAGATTCTTCGCAATCTCACACCGGCGCAGATGGAGCGACTCTCGCGAGCGCTCGACGATTACTTGTCCGGTATGGAGCGAGCGAATCCGCCCGATGCCGACCTGCTGCTGAAAGCGCATCCCGATCTACGTGAACCGCTCGCGTTGTATCTCTCAAAGCTCGGCGAGCTCTACAAATTCGCGGGGGGCTTTACACCGATGGTCTCCGCCGATGACGTCGACGGTGACGTCAGTGGTGCCAAGTCGCATGCGTCCGGTGTTACCGCGCAGGAAGGGGAGTCCGGTGAAGACTGGGTGGCAGGTACGAATGAATTGGAAGTCGATACCAACGACCAAGGCGAAGTGCGACGACTGGGCGACTTTCGATTGGTCCGCATCGTCGGACGGGGCGGGATGGGGATCGTCTATGAAGCCGAACAGACATCGCTCAAGCGTCGCGTCGCGCTCAAGCTGCTGCCGTTGGTTTCCGTTTTAGATTCGACGCAGATCAAACGATTCAAGAACGAAGCGCAGGCGGCGGCGCGACTTCAGCATCCTCACATCGTGCCGGTCTACGCAGTCGGTGTGGTGCGCGGAGTTCACTACTACGCGATGCGATTCATCGACGGCGCGCCGCTCGATCAATTGATCGCCGAACTACGCCACGAACGAGGTGAACTTAAAACCGATGTCGAGCAAGTCGACGGCGAAGGCGGAGATGCATTCGAGTCCTCGCCGACGGCCGTCAAACTGTTGCACGATGCGAAGCTGCGTATGCATCGACACGGGACGGTGCTCAGCGATTATCGGACCGTCATTCGACTAGGTATTGAAGCGGCGACCGCCGTCTTTGCCGCTCATGAAGAAGGTATTGTGCACCGCGACATCAAGCCCTCAAACTTGATGCTCGATCGCAGCGGCAAGCTCTGGGTCACCGACTTCGGATTGGCTCGACAGCAAAACGACAAAACGATCACGGCCAGCGGCGATGTGCTCGGGACACTGCGATACATGAGCCCTGAACAAGCTGCCGGACAGTCGGCGCTCGTCGACGCGCGCAGCGACATCTATTCGTTGGGGGCTACGCTCTATGAGTTGCTGGCGCTGCAACCTGCGATCAAAGGGGCGAATGCTCCGCAGTTGCTGAGGGCCATTGAGACGCAGCATCCTACGTCGCTGCGCCAAATACGTCCCGATATGCCTCGCGATTTGGTGACGGTCATCGAAACGGCGATGAGCAAATCTCCGCGAGGAGCGCTACCGCGACGCGCAAGCCCTTGCGGACGATCTGCAGCGTGTTGCGCCGGCGAACCGATTCTGGCGAAGCCTCCGGCGCTGTTATTGCGATCGGCAAAATGGGCAGTGCGTCATGCACGATTGGTAACGGTACTGACATCTGTCGCGGTCCTCGCCGTCATCGTGTTCATCGCATACTTCATTCAAATCACGACAACGACTCGATATCTGCGGTTGGAAGCGGAGCAGGCTAACTCGATCCGGCGAGAAGCCGAACAGTTGGTCGACAATTTCAATAGTAGGACCGTGTTGCTCGAGCGGCCCGGCAACTGGGAGCGATTTCGCCGCGAGCAGCTGATAGTCGTGCGCGACTATTACAACCAGATTCTGCGCGAGTCGACGGCTGCATACGCCAGGCGGCCCGACATGCCGCTGCTTCACGAAATCGCCGCTAGCCAGTACAAGATCGGCCGAATCAGCATGCAGTTGGTCGAATTCCAACAGGGGAGGCAGAGTCTTGCAGAAGCGGAGGCCAATTACCTTAAGGTATTGGCCGCTTCGCCCGAGAGTTCCGTGTTCGTCGACGAACTGGCCGAATGTCGTCGTGAGCTCGGATTGGCCGAGTTGCAGGCCGGAAATATGAAGGAAGCTCAGGCCTTGCTCAAGGAATCAGTCGAACAGTTCCGTAAGTTGTCCCAAGTCAATGCGACGGAATATCGCCGTGAACGCTTGGCCGACGCCTTGTACTCACTAGGTCGCTACTATCAAGCAGCCGGTGATTCCCGGTCTGCCGATCGCGCGCTGCATGAATCGATTGATCTTTTAGAGACATTGATTCGAGAGGTGTCGGAGAAGCCGCATATCTTAAAGATGCTCACCTATGCCTATGTCAAGCGCGGCGGACTGTACGATACGATCGATGCCGAGACAGCTCAGTCGTATTATCGCTCGGCGCTGGAAAGGTGCGAGCGGTTCGACAAGTTGACGGAATCCTCCTCCGAGGAATGGCTCGCACTCTTGCATAACAATATCGGATCCAAGCAACTCGATCTACACGATCTCGAAGGTGCCGCCGCCTCCTTTCAAAAAGCTTTGGATCGCAACCGTCGGCTGCTGGATCAGGCCCCTAACAGTTCTTCGCTCAAGCAGGGGCTATGTGTCAGCCTCAATAACATGGGCAAGCTAGAAGAGAGACAAAACCATCCGCAGGAATCAGAGCGGTACTTCCGCGAAGCGATCGCACATTACGAACAAATGATACCGGATCTTTCGAATGACCCGCAATTTCAGCATGAACTCAGCGCCGTTTATAACAGTCTCGCCATGCTGCAGGAGGGACGCGCCGAAGCGAGCGAAGTCGATCAGTTGTACGAGTCGGCGATTGAACATCAACGCACGGCGGTAGAGCTGGCACGCAGTAATGCGAAATACCATGACGTCCTGCATCGCTATCTTATTAATTACGCTGAATGGCTGAGAAAATCCAAACGGCCCGAGAAAGCTCTGGAGCAAACCCTTGCCCGACGTGAGCTAGCCGCAGAGAATGGAGCCGCCCTTTTGTCTGTGGCCAAGGAACTGGCTGCGTATGCCGCCAGGCCCGCTCAATCGGGTGGCGACGAGCAGCTTGCCCGGCGATATGCGGACGCCGCTTTTGATACTTTGCGTCTAGTACGTAAAACGCGGTTCTTGATACAATCAGAAGATCTGGAAAAACCACCTCTCGTCTCGCTGAAACGCTTCGGCAACCTTTCTGAGTTCTCGCGACCATGAGCAAGACGCCGAAAACACGCCGCCGCAACGTCGAACTTCGACGCCGATGCGCCAACCGATTGCTGCTCGAGCAATTGGAGACGCGTAGCTTGTATCATGCCGGGCCCATGCTGGAAGGGCCCATGCCTTCCGATCATCGGATGCCTGAAGCGACGCAAGACGATCGACCGCATGTCGTTTGGATGCGTATAGACGAGCATCATCCATTCGCTTCCGTGTCGAACTCGGATTCGTCAGACTATCGCAGCGAGAATGTGATTACCGCAAATCAAGTACCGGAAGCGGATCACTTTGATTTGTCGCCTGGTGGTGCGCGACCGTTCGTTCAAGCTGAAGACCGTTATCCGGATTTCGAACACCGTGGACATCATGCACCTTCCAAACCGGAAGGTGAAGGCTTTTCTTTGGATCTGATAGATCGCGGTGGTCCCTCTGGAATGACCGGAGTTCCTACCGCTCCGGCCGGACATGGTTTTGATCCGAATGATGTTCCGAAGGTAAATCAAGCTCCGACGGTCATTCCGGTATCAACGTCGAATCCGAATGCGGATCGACCAACCACTGCTGATCCTCGAACAGCCAGTTCGCTTTCGGATCGTCCGACTAATTCAAATGTCGGCAGCATCGGAAGTCGTCCCGGCAACGGATTCGATTTTGGGCCGACCCTACCGACGCTGAGAACTGGTGTTGATGGTGGACCGATGACGCCGGTCTCGCCGACTTCAGTTACCGATACGAAGATCGGTCGATCCTTTACAGAGTCATCAAGTTCTAACTCGCTGCTCTCCAACGCCGCTCCTCGTTTAGATAGTTCTAGCTTGAGCGGTCCGGTCGGAGAACTGCGCACGAACCTCGCAAACAATTCTTCTTCCGCTTCGCCGCTTGCTACCGGTCGTACAAACTTAGATGCTGCCGTTCGAACATCTTCAACAGCGATGGCTCCTATCAATAGTAGTGTTGCTTCGACGACCGGTTCGACGGCACAGTTCGTGAAGGAATTATTGCTACTCTCTGAACTTCGCAGTATCCGAGGCGAACAAGGACGCACGGACGAGAGCTTGAGCAGCATGTCTCGACGAGTAACGGGTGAGACGCTGGAATCGAGTCGCGTGAGCAGCACTGAATCTCGCTCTGCAGAATCCGATGCTCGGCTCAGCACTTCGTTCGAAAGGAAGTCTGCAGCCGCAACAAAACGGTTGTCACCGTCGCAGCGCGGAGATACAGAGGTCGTCACTGCAAGCTATGAAGTGGAGCGGTCCGTCGACGAGCGTTTTGTAGACGTCACGCCGGGAACCGACTTCGATCGGTTTGCTTGGGCAGCCTCTGTCGACAATGTACTGTCGGAAAGTTCCTATGAAGTACTGAGTCCGGCCAGTGCCGAAGGAGTGCTTCGCAGTTTTCAGCTTTCTGTAGCTCGTGCTGAGTGGGAAGACGCAGAGTCGTCATCAAATGCTCTAATTTGTGAAGATGGCGAGACGTCCGGTGTATTGAGTGCTGTTCAGTCATCTGACACAGACCAGGTAGCGGCCGGCGCGACGAAGCAAGCCTATCTATCGGTCGGCGTTTTAGCGGCCGGATTGTTGTTCACCCGTCGCAAGCGAACGCAACGCGATAAGAAGCGTGCGGAACTCGATAAGTCTTGCGACTGAAGTTTAGGGCTCGGTTGTAAGCGCGCTGATTTTTGCATCGCTACTGACATTCGACTCCGGCGGGCGGATGTGATAGTTGTGGCACTGTGTGCATCCCTCGCCTGCTCCGCCGCTACGATGGCAGGCGTTGCATTGAGCCCGTTCGATCGCCTTGAACTCATTCATCTTAGGATGCATCGTGGTGTGCGGCATCGTCTGCGTACTGACGAGCTTTTTGGCGTCGAGCGACGGAGCCTGGGCCAGCGAATCGAGACGTTGTTCTAAATGGGAAGAACTCGGAGTCTCGAGCACATGGCAATGTCGACAATCTCGCACTGCGGGTAGGGAGAGATGGGGCGAGTGGTCGAATTTGGTGAATGGCTTCTCCAGTGGCGAGCGTCGTGAAGCAGACCAGATCGAACTCGGTTTGTGGTGCACTGCAGAGATGTCGGCTTGGGGCATGATCGAGTGGCACTGCATGCACGAACCCGGCAATACGGCCTGAGTCGAATTGTTGCCGCCGGCGAGTGTGTCGAGTGCGCGACCCAGATCGGTCGCTGTGGCCAACCGTAGCCATTCATGCCAAGCGGTGAGTGTAGGGTCAGCGTGACCCGTCGGCAGCTTCATCAGCGAGAGGGTGTCGTCATCCAAGTACCAGCCACCGGCCGGAAGATGCTCCATACCTTTCATCCGAGAAAAGCCGTTCTTCTTGGGCGAGTTCGGCGTCGAATCGGCCTTGGGTTCATTGAGTAGCAACGAGTCCGATGATGGTACCGGCCCCGAGCGACCGTCGGTGAGTTCGAATTTCTGCATCCAGAGATCGCTGGGTGGATTGGTTTCTGCAAATTGCGACCGGACGTATGCTCACCTCGTCATCGTTGTTTGCATGTTTACTCTGCGACTCACCATCCGCGATGAACCATTTGGTCAACATCATGCGAAAGAGATCCGGAGGAATGTCGGCCGTGGTCCGATCGAGCAGCAGTTTCTCCTCTGCGTTGCATGGTCGCCCAAGCACTTGTTCGGTGAGTCGTTCAAGTCTTGAACGCCATCCCTTTTGTCCTGATGCACCGATCTCTTGCACGAGGCGCTGAGTTCCCGAGGCAATGACTCGTGTGATCACGGGGCGTCGCGCTGCCGGTACTTCGGTTAAGTTGCCCGAGGGCGGTAACTCGCGAAGAGCATTTTGAACTTGCGGATCGGCCGCTAACAAGGCTCGCAGGATAGGGCTGATCTTCCCTTCATAACCGAAGCGACCGCCAGTCGGCCATGAATGGAGATCGGAGCCTGCTTTGGCATCGGACTGTTCGATACTGGGAAGCGATAGAACTGTCCAACCTTCCGACATGGACATCCTTATCGGTTCGCGATGACATTCGGCGCATGTTCGCTCGAACCCGAGCGATCTCGAAACTGGGCCGACGCCCGAGGGGTGATTACCGTCGACATGGCAGGTGCGGCAATCGAACGATTTATTCTTTTGCGGAAAGTGTTTGTCGCGATGGGCCGTGTGCGTGAATGAAAGACTGCGAGCTTGTTGCTGCGGATAGTTCGTGAACTCGGGGTGACCGCGCGAGAACGACTCGAATTGCGCCTGATGACACGCTTGACATCGTGCATCGGTGATCAGTTTTAGGTCGAATTGCCGACCATGATGTTCCATGTGGCACCATGCGCAACTCGTGGCTTGCGATACAGTTTTATGCTCGGGTATCCCTGGGCTGTTCGCACTCTGATCGGACGGGGAATTCCCTTCGAGGCCGGTCGATACCAAACGGGCCGGGATCGAACGGGCCGAACGGTTTTGAGCGACGTCGGTCGCAGGTGCATGCTTAGTGGGACGCAGCAAGTCTTCCGGTGAAAGATCGTGCGCTAGTCGTTCCGTGCCGCGCGGGATATGAGCCGTGTGACAACGCATGCAGAGTTCGTCTTGTGTGGCGAGCGATGTCGAATCGGTGGTCATAAATTGAAACCAGTCCGATCCATGTGATGAAGGATGGCAGAGGCTGCAACGCTGCGAGACAAGAGTGTTGTCGAGTATTTGAGCGTGTTTATGGGACAGATCACCCGGAACAAATATCTGTTCGCGCGACGGGAGGAGCATGCATAGTAAAAGTGTCATGCCGGTGGCGAGCGCCAGATACTTCGAGATTAGATGGCGAGATGCAGGGATCGAGCGACGTGGAATACAGAATTCCATCGCCTCGGCATCGTCCGAGGTGGCGGTTGGTGGTTTGTCCGCGATGGCGTTCGCCGCCGCGGCTTCTTCGGCCCGGACCAATCGACCGCATCGTCCATCTGCAGTCGGTCCCGTTTTGCAGGGGCAGCCCAACTCCGCGTAACCACAGACCCAGGCTCGATTGGGCATCGAACGCGGTGCCGTTACATCGCGCTTCGCGGACAACTCTCGCTTCAATGAGGAGTCGCTCAACGCATGGCTCCTTGAAACTCGAGAGCCAGAACCACATGGACGGCGATCATGAGGATGAGCGACCAAGTGAAGGCGGTATGCAGCGTTACCAAGTTTCGCAGTCGTCGTTGGATCGCTTGATGAAAATCGAGATCGTCTTTCCGGATAACCAGCTCGGAGAATACTTGTCGTGTGCTGCGCCCTTGGGGATCGAGGTATCGATCCATGTCTTCCAAGTCTCGAAGCAGCCGACGGCGCGTGTGACCGTTTGGAAATGTGCGATACCAAAGACTGCGCGGTGAATGAAAGAACTTGAGTAAGCGATGTTCGTACAATTCTGCCAGTGCGGCACCTTCACCAAGCTGCGAGGCATCGAGAGCCAGATGGTCATGCACGCGGTCCCCAAGCTCCGCTCGCAACCGTGGAATGTCTTCCAAGCGTGCATCCGACTTAACCGCACTCAGTAGACGCGGCATCCTGCGACTGAGCACCAACAGAAAGATGCCTGAGAGCGATACGAAGAGGAACATGGCTCCCAGCGCGAGTTCAAATTGCCCGCGAATCGGCCAGCGCACATGGAGGCAGAAAGCGGCAAGTGCAAAGGTTCCAAGGTACGAATGGAACTGCAGCCATGCAGCCATTGGGATGCGTCGACCGCCGGCCCAGCGCTTACGTAAGCTCAGACCATAGAGACCGGCTGTCGAGACGAGCAAGGTCCAGCCGCTGGCGATGGCTTTGTCATACATCGATGTTTCGATCCACACGAAGGCGGCAGCCGCTGTGCAGATGACAGCCGCGGTAATCGTGAGGCTGAACAGGCGGCGAGCTTGAAAGGAAACTATTCTCCCTTGGATTGAAGCCATCGGGCGACTCCTTTCAGATCACTCATGTCGAGCCGAATTAGAGCATCGTGCGGGCAAGCAGACTGGCATGCCGGTCTGCCTCCGTCAGAAGTGCAGAGATCGCACTTGGATGCCTGTAAGATCGGAAGTCCCGATTGTTTGTCGATTCGCTTTCGCCCGCTCTCATCGCGGCTTTCAACCATCCGGATATTGTCGTACGGGCAGCTCTCTGCACATGTCTTGCAACCGATGCAGGACTCCGCGCGAATCTGTACGACTCCGTCGGTTGCTTCGCGGTGGATGGCACCCGTCGGACATCCGATCATGCAGACCGGATCTTCGCAGTGCATACAGGCTTGCGGGAACAACCACGGACCGTACTGCGCTCCGCGTCGTTCAAAGACCGGTTGATCGTCATGCGTCGACGCACATGCTCGGACACAATCATCGCAGCGCGTGCAGCGCAATGTATCGATGACCATCGTCTGCCGTCCGTTCATCAGCCGTTGGTCTACAAGGAATTCGAGCAGGCCGGTCTCGAGAGGAAAATCGGAATCATCCGCCGGTGCTTCTGTCACCGGACGGCCGAAGCGGTAGCGAGGATGGGCGATGTCGGGCGGAAGTTCGCTCTTGCGAAAGTAAGGGAGTGCATGCCGAATGATGACTTGCTTCGGAATGCAGAGCGCATCGACGTAGCCTACGGCTCGCAATGATTCTTGAAACGGTAATGTGGCATGAGATGACGGTTGCCGCCAATTGTGAACCAGCTCTCTAAGACCGAAGATGTGCCCCTTGCCGAGATAGGCCAATGTGCGATGACCTGCGCCTTGCCGACGGCTCAGTCGTGCGAATCCGCCTCGAATGATCCACAGGCCTGCGGCGTAGCTTCCTTCTTCGGCAATCAAAGGTTCGCGTGCGATGCGCTCTGCCGGATCTTTCGACGCATGTTTGCGATAGTCGGCGTACCATTCCATCTCACCGAAGGATTCCAGCCGCGTGGCTTCGGCGATGGCGTCCAGTTCGTGGTCGGGGACGTGAGTGAACAGTTCCGTCTCTTGCAGATGGAGTCGTAGACCGCCGGTGCGAAATCGTTGATCCAGTAAGTCACGGAACTCAGGGCTTTGTTTAAGCAGTTTCAGGCCTTGCCATCGCACTTCGAGGACGAAGGATTCGGTTTCTGAGACAGCCGTGAATTCTCGCGGACTGCGCGTGATGGCAGCGAGCTCGCCGAACAGTTCACCGGCACCGACGGCCGTCGTGTCATGGTCGTCGAGGACACCGGGAACGTCTTGGAGAAACAAACGCGTTTCAGCTCCCTCACCGCGCATGCTGATGCGCGCATCATCACGGCGTATTTCGGCAATTTCGCGTCTCGGTCGGGTCCGGCGGTCGTGGAAGCGAGTCTTGGCGCGAAACCATTGCAACCAAGCGGTACCGGGCGAGCGCGATGAACGCCGGCCGGCTTCATCACTGCTGATGTCCAAGAAGTCTGTTAGGAACACGCGAATGGTGCCAGCCATCACCAAGTACGCGCTGCTGCCGTACTGTCCTTTTTGAAAGACGATGTCGCCCGGAGTCAATCGATGCAGTTTCGCGTCATTGCGCAGAATGTCCTCCAGCGGCGCTTGCGATCCGAAGCGACGCCGATCCATTTCGGCGAACGGCGTTTGTGTAAGTAACCACGAAACCGCTTCCTCGCTCATCGACGGATCGAGCGGATGGTCCCATCGCTGCGGTCGTTCTATGGTGACGTTTTGTTCGGGCATCGGTTCATCCATGCTCCCCACGCCTCGCCTCAACGTTTGAACCGTTGATTGCTAGCCTTGGGTCTGATGGCTTCGACTCATTCGCAAGGAAATTCGTGCTGGTGAGAAGGCCCGCTAAGTTTACGTAGGCCCACTAGATCGACCATCGTCCTAAGCGGGAGAAAGCTTGAGCGTCGAACGGAGAGAAACCGGACGAGGTGTCAGTCCAGTTAAACGAGGCTAGATGCGAAAGAGAGCTGAACCGTTCCGGAATCAGTAGCGAGTCACTTGCGGATCGATCTGTTCGCTCCATGCATCGATCCCGCCCGCCATACTTTGAGCGTCCGGAAATCCGTTGCTGCGCAGCCACATGGCGACACGAAGACTGCGACCTCCATGATGGCAATGCACGACTGCTTCTTTACCGCGGAGCGACTCCAAACGCGGCGCGAATTCGGGCCACTTGCTCATCGGCATCAGTTCCGCTCCCGAGATCGACGCAGTCTCGTATTCCGAAGGCTCGCGACAATCGATGAACAAAAAATCCTTGCCGGCGTCGAGCCATTGTTTCACGGTTGCGACGTCGATTTCAATCGGAGTTTCGGAAGCCATTTTCCATCCGGCAATTGGGGAGCGATTGAGTGGAGAGTGGAGACGAGGCCGTCGTTTTCGACGACCTCGCCGCTGTTTAGAGGCACGGTTTACAGATCAGATCCGTTCACAATCCGTTACTGAGTCAAACGACGACGCAGGGCTTCGATCGGCAGCGGCGTAATCGTCGGTGCAGAAACCAAGTCCGTGCGAAGGATGTCGTAGGGATCTTCCGGTTCGTCAGATGGTTTGTACTGAACGATGTACGCACCGACTTGCAGGTAGTCTGTTTGCAGTACCGGGGGCCAGAAATCTTCGCCGCGGTTGGAAAGTGTTCGAGCCAACAAGCGCGTCGCGCGACCGCTGAAGCCGCTGAGGACCATTTCCAAACGGCCGAGTGATTCACGGTAGATGTAGAACACCAAAGCGGTGTCTTGGCCGCCGGCGTAGGCCCACGTGCCATCGGCTTGTTCATAATAAATGCCCGGCTGATCCGCTTTGTCTTTCTTGCTCAGTTGCACACCTGCCGAGGCGCACGAAGGATGCGGGTCGTGGTCGCGGTAGCGCAAGAAGAACGGGCATGGACGATCCGCCGCGGTCGCGATGTTGTCTTGCGATTCAAACGGCGTCGCGCCGAAGGATTCGGCAAAGATCAGTTCGACGACCGGGTTACTCTTCACGCTGCCCAAGCAGATCAAAGCGCGATCGCCCGCAGCCGACTTGAAATCTTCGTAAACCGATTGCGCGCGTTCGATGGCTTCGGACTGCGGAACGACACCTGGACTCCACACCAGGGTTTGCTTGAGCAATTCAGGGTGGGTCGGCATTTCACTGCGAGTCTGCTGCATGGTGCGCGCGAGCTTGTCGGTGCCGCCGAGCGTCGTCACTCCGCTGAGCATTTCCCCGAGCAGCACGGCGTCGGAAGCAACGACCCACGCCGTATCGGGTGACTCGTCCTTCTGCGGACGTCGCACACCGACGCAGATCTCTAATCGTCGACGGCGAGCCAGCAGCTCCCAAAAGTGTTCGGGCTTCACGGCGAACAGTGCACCGGGAAGCTGATCGGCTGATGCATAGCCGTGTTCAACCAGGTAATCGCACAGACGCGAGAGAGCTTCGAGTGGAATGTACTTGGCTTCGTTCTTCAGAAGCGAAGCAACTTGATGTCGATCCAGGCCGGTGTATTCGACGATGGCCTTGATCGTACCGGGCCGCTTCTTGCGATCCGGCGTGTGTCCCAGCAACTCGGCTAGACGGAATTCGTAACGCATCGAGGGAGATCTTCTTTTTTAAAGGCATCAGCTCATCGGCAGATTTCCCTGCCTCTGAAGTACCAGATGTGAACGATTGATCGTCCGCCCTAGTATTCAAAGGAATCAGCCGAGCGCTTCGGAAGTGTTTGTGATCAGCAGCAACACAACTCCCGCCGCCACGGGAGCTAATGTTAGATTACGCACCCTAGTGATAAAAAGCTACAACCCGACCGGAAAAAAACTCTGTGGAATGATTTCCCACACGATCTTCATCTTCAGCCGGTCAGCCTCCCAGGCCTTTGGTCAGAATGGATCGAGCAGCAGAGGGGTCTGTGGTCCCATCTATGATGGCTCGACCGTCTCGAAAGAGGGTGATCCGATGTTCGCCCATGTTCAGCCGCAGGAGAAACATATTGAGCTGAACAGGACCCAGGAGTCTGAGTCGCGCCGCGAGTTCATTCAGATTCGGAGGCGGCGCTCCTGCCGGCGGATCGATCTGCACCGCATTCTTGCCGCAGAGAATCGTCGTCGCTGAATGTTGTGACCCGGTCAAGAAATCAAATCGCTTGAGCCCGCAAGCCGGACATGCGGCTCGATCTTCGGGTCCGGAGCTGATCGAAATCTGGCGCAACGTTGTATGCCAGGTGTCGATCACCATTAGATCTGTGCAGATCGCATCGCTGCGACCGCTGAGGATCTTTAGTGCTTCAGCGGCTTGGAGAGATGCGATGACACCGACTGCCGGAGCCATTACGCCGGCACTGTCGCATGTGGGCATCGATTCTCGCGACGGAATGTCGGGGATTAAACACCGCAGACAAGCCGTCTTGCCGGGGACGATCGACATGACCTGCCCGGCCGCTCCAAGTACACCACCATGAATCCACGGCAGTCCCGTCGACAAGCAGAAGTCATTGATTAGGAAGCGTGTCTCGAAGTTATCTGTGCCATCCATGATCAAGTCGACGTCGGCGGCTAGTTCGGCGATGTTTCGATAGCTGATATCTTCGACGCGGGCTTCGATGGTGATTGTGCTGTTGATGTGTCGCAGTGATGCGGCAGCCGCAATCGCCTTCGGCTCAGCCGCTTCGGCATCGGATTCTGTGAACAGAGTTTGTCGCTGAAGGTTCGACAGTTCCACCCAGTCGCGATCGATGATGCGCACCGTACCGACACCGGATCGAACGAGCCGTTCGGAGATCATCGATCCTAACGCACCGCAGCCGAACACGGCGACGCGCGACCCTTCGATACTCGACTGGCCGGCGTCACCCAGAGCCGAGAATCGGCGAGCTCGTGAGTATCGATCGATTGGGGTCACGGATTGTTCTCTGAGACGTTGAGCTATGGGAGGTTGAGCACTGAGTTGATGATGCGGTCAGCAACGAAGTGATCTTTTTGAACGATTCATCATACCCAACGATGCCTACTCGCCGAATGGGACACAAGCCGATCAGGATTCTTGCGAAAAAAGGCAAGCGGAACGGCGCAAGCCGTCCAGTTCTTCACGATCGATTGTGCTTCACCGGACGTCATGCGGCATGTTGATTTAATCATAACCCGAAGCGTAAGCGAGGGATGCGAGTTCTTCGCCTACGCTTCGGGTTGTGATAGGGACCTGAAACTCTCGAAGTGGTTCAATTCAATAAGCCACCTGCGCCGAACTGCCGTCAAACGATGGAGCGTCGGACCAACCAACTCGCAAAAAGGCCATTGAGGCAGCCCACAATCATAGCGAAGGCGAAATGCCCGATCGTCTTGTAGTGACGCAACGTCGGCCTCTCTCCGGGTGCGTACGCGTATCGCTGGTAACCCATCTTCTTGATGTCGGCCCACGTTTTGGCTACAGAACCACGGGGGCCTCTGATTTCTGCGATCCCGTCTTCTCGCAACTCAACCGTCTCTCCCGCTGGTGTTTCATCGGGACGTGAGAATTCGAGGCGAGCATCCAACTCGTCGAGCAACGAGTCCGTGAGCAGCATTCCGTCGCCCTTGATGAACTGCGTGCAGTAGAGATACGGCAAGCATCCGATCAGAAACCCGAGCGCCCAAGTTCTCGCACTGCTTGAACCAAACACACTTGCGGATAGAGACACGATGGATAGCAGCAGCGTCAACGAAACCATTCCCTTCATTGCCAACTCGTTTGAAGCGAGCAAAGCACTGACGCAAACGGCGGATAGTGTCACCAATCCCAGGAGCGTCGTTACCGAGAATCGCATGAGAATCTCCCATAGCTGAAATTCGGCCCACGCTTCATTATGACTGAATTCGAATCCAACGGGCGGCACATCCGCTATCGCACTTCGATGACTGTTAATCGCCGATGATCGCAGATCATCAAAGATGAAGTTTGCATGGCTTTTATGTGCGCAAACATCGATGTCAAACTGCAGTTCCTACTTCCCGGCAAAAAGAAGCACGTGAACGTCGGGTGCATTATCCGGATGAGAAGGACCGAGCCGGTTCATCATTTCAAGCGATGCAATTTCGGCGGTAGTGAGCGGGTCGTTCCGAAGGCTGGTGAGCTGCCTACCACACGCCCTGGCATAGCTTGACGAGCCACGCGATTGTCAATGCAACAAGCCAGGAATGTACGATTGGTTTGGGTAAGCTCGATGTTCGCAGTCGGCGAAAATTGAATAGAGCCCATCCCGCAGTGATGAGGAAGAGGCAGACGAGAGGAACCGTCATTGAGTTGTGATACAAGGAAAGCAAAATGTCGCCGGAGAGGAGCGCTCTCAAGCTGCGGGTCCCACCTGTTGTCGGGGACGGCAATCCCGTCAAGGCAATACACAGGGAAGGCGGAATGAGTCCACTGCTTAGCCAGTAAACCTGCCACATCCCGTAAACAACCATCACGGCGACGGCTGAACACCTCAACAGTCGCTCGTGAACAGTAAGCATCTTGTCATTCCGCGTTTCAATACGCAACGTGCTACTCTGCGACTCCCTTGCATGAGTCAATCAAGAAGGGAATCCAGCAAAGCGGGAGGCAAAAGAACAGCAGAAGGATGAAGGCGATCAATCCTGTCTGATTCAGCCCTAGAAATACAGCCTTATCTTGTGGCATTGCGAACCCTTTCAAATGTTCATGCGGCATATCGGAAACGCGTTATCGCACGATATGCCAATTCGGCTGCATTTACAATCACACTACTCGCGCGATACACGACAGTGTTTTTTCGTGTGGCACAGTGAAGCCGATAGTACCGTGAACCGAAGGCAAATCTGTCTTCGGCGCGTCTTTGAAGAGCAAGATCGCTTGCAGTCGCGAAAGCGGAACCGATCCTCCTGTAACGCAGGCCGATTTTTTTTGACTGCAGTCTTGCTGACTGATATCTTTAGCCGCCGCGAGTTGCAATCGTCACGTCCTGCCCTCTATTGCACGACGGTGCGTCCTTGTAAGCCGAGCAGCGCGAGCGGCCCGTTTCCTTTATGGAAGATGAACGAACCAGGACGATTCACGCCGTGCCGCTTCGGTTTTTCGAGATGCAGCGTGCAGCATATCTTCTTCTTCTTCTTCTTCTTCCTCGCAAGATTTCAAAGCTCCAATCGGACCTCGCCAAACAGTGAAATGTGCTATGCGAGACATGCATCGGCCGGCCTTAGGTGGAAAGCGTCTCGCGGCGATTGGTGCGCGTCGCATTCGGGCAAGCAATAAATCCCATGCCGAATCCACTGGAACTGAAAATTGGCGACCGAGTCCATTTCATTTCTCTACCCGAGGAGTGGAACCGGCCGGGCTACGTCATCCACCGCGATGCGAAAGCGTTCATGAAACGGATGCTGAAACGAAAAAAGCCGGTACGCGTTGCGATGATCGATGAATACGGAACCCCTTGGATATTCGCGAACACGATTGAACGTGGACGCAGGCATTACCACAGTTGGGCAATAACGGAACAAACCGGATGGAGAATGGTTGTGCCGCGAAAGAAGAACGGCTTGAGTTAAGAGATGTGAGCTGCGTCATGAAAACGAGGAAGCATGGCGGTGCAACTCGGATCCAAGATCTGTTCGATGCCTTCAAGCCGGAATTGCTCAGCGATGCGGACGAATTGCGAGCCGAATTGTCTCTGATCGCTTTTTGACTGAATTAGGCACATCTCCGTGCCATTGCGTGACTGTCCTGCCTGCGGGTGCACTTTCGAGGCGATGAAGCCATACTGCGTGTGTGTCCAATGCGGCCACCGTTTTACTGCGCTGCCGACGCAAATTTTGCTCGCTGGGACATTGGGCCGGACAACCGAAGAGCAACTGCTCGTTCGGATTGCAGGCTATCACCGAGTACCGTTCTTGAGCACGTTGGACTTTCCTATCGCGATTGACACATTGGAATGTGTAGGCGAGCGATTTGCGAGAATGCACTGTACCGTTCCCTTGATCATCGATGGCAGGGAACGGTTCGTAGTCGTGGATCCTGTTTGCCCGGATATGTTCGAAGAGGCAGTCCCACTCTTGAATCGACTTCCCGACTGCGCCATTTCGCACGAAGAGTTGATACGCAGGAAGATCACGGAGCATTTCGGTGTAAGGAACAGTCCATCGCCGATGGAGATCACTCCGTTGCCGCGTGAGTATTGACCGACACGAGCGAACAAAACATGGCACCGAACCTGCCGCCGGTGCCTTCTGAAATCTCCTCGGCATTTCGGCGATGCATTTGTCGCTGGCTCAGCGATTCAATTGGCTTTGTCTTGGTCCGAGAGGATCGGCTTTAATTACACGTACGCGGCACAATCTAGATGCGAATCAGTCCACGTGGCCTTCACCTAATTACGCATAGGAGAAGTCGTGAGCCAGATCGTGAACCAGGCATTCTCACCCGCTAGTAGGAAAAAGAATATGAACTCCATTTGCCGTTTGTGCCGAAGGAGCTGCTTGCAGATGCCTTGTTGGCCCAAATCACAGTGTCGATAAACCCGTAGTGCAGGCCGACTGCATCGATTTCGTTCCAACCGCTTACGTTCTTTGAATCCAAATAGATCCGGATTCTGTCGGTCAGCACTGGGGTCTTCAGCGGTATCTTTGAGACGCCTGATTTCAGTGCGGGGTGTCGGGTCCGTCTCCTGCCAGCAATCGACCATGGTTCGATGCGTCGAATGTCGTCACTTGAACACTGCGCCTGGATTGAAAGTCTCGTGGATTTCCACGGCGTATGTTCTCACGGCATACCTGCTGTAGTTCAAC
Organism: Pirellulales bacterium; assembly: GCA_046349815.1. Taxonomy (GTDB): domain Bacteria; phylum Planctomycetota; class Planctomycetia; order Pirellulales; family Pirellulaceae; genus Aureliella. The sequence continues at coordinate 27,971 of JAXMBQ010000026.1, forward strand.
TCCAACCACTCCTCCTGCCCGTCTGGAGTCATCGAGGCCCACGCAGTCTGCTTGTCCCCCGGCGGAATTGTGTTCGGCTTACCCGTCGCTTGTTCAATGCATCCGCCGCTGCCGACGAAAGGTTGGTACTGCGCCTGATGGCAGCAAGGCGTTCTTCCAGACGCTGTCGGTCTTTCCACCACACCCCAACTCCGACGATCGCCGTTGCAAACATCAGGAAGCGAATGTCGAACTGCAGAATGAGCGAAAGAGATTCGTTTCTTGGACGACTCATTCATGACCTTTTTTGCTCCATTCATTCGGCTATGATCGAGCACAGAATGAATAGACGACATTGCTTCATTCTAGCCGTGTTCCAGATCGTTCCACCACTGGTCGCAACCCGGGGCAGCGGGCTGGGAGTTGCTTCGAATCCGGTCCAAACGCCCGCCCAATTGCATGAAGAGAGGATATCCATCACGCGGAATGCCTCACTTGGTCTCTCAGCCCGCGCCCGTGTGAGATCAATCTGGTCGCCTCACGCATAGATGCTACGACGCGAAGGTGTCTTGGCACCAGGATCGAGAAGTGGACATTCAAGCGGTTTCGATGATTCAATATGTGAACCGCAGATTGACGCAAATGTGTGAAGATAATGAATACGCTGCAGATGTCACTGTGAAGATCTGCCATCATCTGTGGGTAACACTCATCCACGTGACATTGCGCACTGAGGCTGACCTCGCAACGCCTTTCCTGCTCGACAAGCAATCCGACCAACGGCTCATCTGCGTGTGTGAAGAGTACACCACACGCCGTAGTGCGTGACCGGATGGCTTGCGACGATTCGCATTCACCGGGTGCATTGTGTGATCGCAAACGATCACGCAAATTCTTAGCGGGTAGCCAACTGAGGTTTGAGTGCGTTGAGCTCCGATGCTCTCTCGACCAGTTCCATGTGCTTGTTCGTTTCCTTTCGCTTGCGACGAGAGACGACTCGCGAATGCATTAGTACGCCGAAGCAGACTAGCGCTAAGATCGGAAACTGAACATGATTGCCGAGCAGTTGTGCGGATGTCATACCCAGCCATAGAACCACTGTATATGCAATCGCACGTTTGGGGGCGGTTGCCAGCATCATGCGCAGCGGTAACACCAGCCAGACGAGATCGTAGTAGTACCAATGCGGACTGAGTAAGCATGTGGCCATCATCAATCGAAATAGCGTCTCGCTCGACTTGAGTTGTTCGCTGCGAATCTCTCTCAATGATCCGAGCACGAAGCCGGCCAGGATCAACCACAGGATGGTCTTGAGTGTCGGGAAAGACCCGACGTGTCCGAATTCAAACAACGATACCAGGCTGCATGACCAAGTCATCTGGTAGCCGCTGTTCAGTTGATAACTGCCTGCTTCTGCCACGAACTTGAGATAGTCGTACCAGATTGACTGGGGCAATGTGCAAGCCGCGGTCAACCACAAGGCCGCAGTGCCGAGCGTAAGGCCGACGAGAAACCAACCTTGTCGCTTCCAAAGCATGAACAGCGGAAGACAAACAAAGAGCGTCGGCTTGATCGATAAGAGTGCGACGACAAATCCGGCGGAGACCTTGCGATCGCGTTGCCAGAGTATCCAACTGATCGTCGCGACCAGCAACCAGATCGTCCCCTTTTGAGCCATGACCCAACTGCTGAGCATCGCGGGGAGCAGAAGCATAGCCATCCAGAACGCGGCGGCTTGGACCGGCAGGACATCGGATGAGATGGGCCGACCGTCCGATTTGCGTTCCGGAGCGACGAGCGGGCAGGAGACAGCGAGCGGCGCGGCGAACCTTTCGGTCAAGCAAACCGCACCAATGTAGCTCAACAAGAGAATCGTAAACCAGACTTCAGCTGCCGTATGAAAGCTGAGCATCGCCAAAGGTTTGAGGAGCCAGTAGTAGACCGGCGGATAGACCGGAGGATAGTACTGGTTTTCACTCCAGCGAAAGCCGAGTCGCAGCGGATCGTGTTGCCAACTGCCGAAGTAACCGAGATCGTAAAGCTGTCCGGCGGACGAGCTATTGAGGATATCGGCACCAGTCCATTCTTGCACGAAATCGCCCCCGTACGGAGCGTCTCGTTCCAAGTCCGTCCATTGAAAGTTCGGATTGTTGTGCATGACGGTGAGGGCGACGACGCTCCAGGCGCAGACGAGCAGCAGCCAAGGCGTTCCATGCACGGGTTTAAGCAACAGCTTCAGCATGTTCCAGTAATGAATCGAATTCCTGCGAATGGGCGTCTGAAACTCTAGCTTGCCGAATGTGCTACGCCCGGGTTCTCGGTTGTTTTCAGCAACACATTTGTGACGTATGTAATGAAGATGCGGATCGTGCCGTCCCCTGCCCTGCCTCTCATGCTGCGTCGAATCTGTTACCATGCGAACGCGCCGATTAAGGCTCCGTTGCCTGTTCTGTTTTGGTTCGCCTCTGTTGCTTGCGAGGTCCTGTCGTGTCTGCTTTGAAGTACCGTGCCTCTCGTCGGTCCGTCGGCTCCCTCGAATGCATCGTGGTCGCACCCGATTCCAAGGTCGATGTCAAAGCGATGGTGGTCTTGTGTCATGGATTCGGCGCCGGCGGTGATGACTTGGTCGGACTCAGTAATGATTTGTTGAGCTCGCGCAGCGGTGACGAACCGGTCGTGCTTGTCTATCCGGCCGCGCTTCTATCGCTGGCCGATGAAGGTTACGGCGATAGCCGAGCCTGGTGGCGGCTCAGTATCCAGCGGCTGATTTCAGCGATCGAAGACGGGCAATACGAACTCATTCGCGAAGAAAGTCCTGAAGGGATCGACGCCGCTCGCACTGCTCTGGTTGGTACGGTCAATATTCTTCTCAATGAATACGACTTGGACATGTCAGCCCTCGTGCTCGGCGGCTTCTCTCAAGGGGCGATGCTCTCGATGGAGTGCGCATGCTGCGGTTTCGATGGGCCTCCGGCCGGCCTCGTGCTCTATTCCGGTTGTCTTATTCGTGAAAAGCAATGGAAGGCGGGGGCCGACAAGCTGCGAGATTGCAGCATCGTGCAGAGTCACGGCGATCAAGACATGATCCTGCCGATCCGCACTGGACTGTGGCTGAAGGAATTGCTTGAGGAGAGTGGTTGTGCAGTCGACTTCATTCGCTTTGTCGGTCCGCACATGATCTGCGGAGAAGCGATCGAGCGCACTGCGGAGCTGATTGATGAGGTTGCCGGCAGGGCTTGAGCAGGCCGCTTCATCCGACGGTCATCGTTGTGATTTGAGACACACTACAGAATTGGTTCGATCGTGTCTTCGGTGACTCGCAAGATGCGGGCCGTCAGCGGATGGGGACGCATGCGGCTGTCTTCTTGCAATTGCAGCTTGATGTTTTCGGAGAACGGTCCTTCATCGTCTTCCGACCACATGATCAAGAAATCGCGGTTGGGTATCCCAGCAAGAAAGGGCGATCCCAAGCGGTCGGCAGCGAACTCGCGCAGTCGCGGTAGGAGTATTCGAGCCGCATCGTATCCATCTTGCGTTCCGAGCGCGAGCAATGAAGGCGGGCCGGCCACATAGGAGACGTCGAGGTTGCGAGACGCTTCTTCCAAGTTGTCGCGAGCGGTCTCGTACAAGTCGATGCTGTTGATGTCCCAGCGCTCGAGATCTTCCTGTCGGATGAATGCATAACCATGTTCGGCGTCGACCACGACACTGATCAGGACATCATCCAGGAACGGATAGGTGACGCTGAAGTCGTTGCGAAAGGAAGCCAACATGAGTTGCAATCGGACTCTTGATTTAGCTTCATCCCAAGTCGGCGGAATGATCTGCGTTTCATTGCGAATCATCCCCAGGACGCGCACGAAATGCTCGACGATGATCGATCTGGCAGTGGCTTCATCCATCTCCGCGATGGCGAGTTCTGCATGCAGGTTCTGGACGCTGATCTCCGTGTCGCCCCATTGCACAATGTCATCGCGCGAGCCGTTTTGGAAATCCTCGTCGACAAACTCTTCCTTCAGAATTCCGAGGACTTTTTCTCGAAATTGCGCTGCATCCATTCGTCACCTGATCTACCGGTCGCACGCGTAAATGTCGATTGCACAATCGACCGGCGAGCATTGTAGCACATGGTAAGAATCGGATGCGTGCGATCTCTGAAGGGGAAGGAGATCACAACGCAAAGAGCGGATGAAAATGTAATTGAAGCGAGGCAGCGGAGACTACTGAGGCGATCCCTCGATCACTTGCTGTTGTTGCACCGGTTGTTCGCCTCCAGGTTGACCGGGCATGCCTGGGCGAGCCTGATTGTTGCCGGGGTTCTTTCCGGCTTTTTGCAGAATGGCTCGCAAGGCTTTCTGGACCGACTCCGTGCCGCCGGTGCTCGACAACTGATGAATCTGCAACGAGCCTTGAGGCTTTGCTGCTTCATCAAGTTCCTTGATCATGTCGCAGACCAACTCCAACAGCGGTTGACCTTCAGCCGATACCAGCAGAGAGTTCGTAACTTTGTCGACGCCGACCGAGAGCTTTCCTTTGAACGCGAAGTTCACACCGCCGCCGGATGCAACGACGTCGGAACCGCCGCCGCGTTTGTTCTCGCTGTTACCGCCTGCCGCTGCTTTGCCTGCTTGTTGCTGAAACGCTTTGTCGTTGGCGGAGAGGAGATCGCGATACGCATCTTTGATGGCTTCTGCCACCGATTCAGCTTGCGAGTATTCGATGCGCACCAGTTTGGTGAAGCGTACGCTGCTGCTGTTGAGCGGTTCCGGGACGTCCCACAGATCGATCAGTTCTTGAATTGTGCGACGATCCGAATCGTCGGCACCTTGAACGATGATCGTATTGGTATCGTTGTCGGCCAGGAACTTGAGCGGCGATTTTTTGCCGAGTTGCCGTTCGGGAGTTTTGTTTGCTTTGGGTGTCGGCATATCAAAGAGATAAGCGAAGAAGCGATCACGAGAATCATTCTCCTTCCCGGATTCGACTTTGAAATAGTCCTGCAGGTTGAGGACGATCCAACTGGCTCTCGCATATTGAACACGGAAGATGTCATACGGCCGTCGCGGCGGCTTGTTCAACTGCATCAACTCTTCGAGCCGATCGAGGGCTTCGGTGTCATCTGACTGAAGAACAATGTTTCCTTCGTCGTCCAGCGAGATGTGAATCGGACTGGCTGCAGGCGGTGCGGCCTGCGTCTCGCGCGGAACGGCTTGTGACTTGCGCGGAACAAGTTGCGCCTCGCGCGGTTCGGACTGCGCCTCACGCGGTACGGCCTGAGTATCGGGCGGTTCAGGGGCGCTGACGAATGTTGCAGCGCGCGGCGGCTCGTCTTGTGTCGCGTGAGATGTTGCTACAGCTTCGGAACTGAGCGGATCAAGCGAGCGAATCGGCCGATCCCATGTTACTTCCGTCGACCTATCCCCTGCTCCTTCTTTCGGTTTGTCGTTCGAGGAATCTGGTTCAGAGCGTTCCTTGCTGTTTTCCTTCGACTTGGTGGACTCGTCATCCGACTGAAACTCGCTCTCATCCGGCAGGATAAGAGGATTGCCGGATGAGCGACCCCAGCGCTCCTGCAGTTGTTTGAGATATTCGAGCGTCGCTGGACTGCGCGTACCGTCGATGACTCGCAGATGGCTGGGACGCGCGCCCTCCGGCGGGATCTCTCCGAGCTTAATGAGAAGGTTGCGTACCTCTTCCATCTCGATCGTGTTGGCCCACAGCATGACTTGGTTGTCGCGGACATTGGCCCCGACGCGCATCTTGTCATCATTCTTCTTTTTGTTCGATGCGCCGTCATCGAACATGTACCAGGGTCGATAACGATTGTTGTCTTCGCCCTTTTCTTCCTGTGCACCCATCAAGAATTGGATGCTGCCGGCAACCGATTCGGCGTCGAGTCGCCGCAACTGAATGACTTCAAACTTGCGTCCGGTCCCGTCCAATCGCTCGATCACCGACTGGATCACGAACTGATCGGCGAGCGATGCATAAGCGATGATGGCTTTGTTCTCTTCATCAACCTGCAACTTCGTGGCGGGCTCGAGCGCGTCCATTTCAATGAGCGAAGCGGCCAATCGCTTAGGATCGAGAGTCGCCAGACGAAAGACTTTCATGCGCGTCTGCATGCGCTGAAAGTCGGCGGCCGTTTGATTCGGAACATCGATCCGTTGAATGAATGCGGCCGCAACGGCCAGCTTTTGCGGAGCAGCCGAAACGATGAGGCTGTTATTTCGATTGTTGGCAACGACATACACATCGTTGTTTTGTTTCTGACGTTTGCGATTGGCTCCGCCCCCTTCGCCGCCCGGCTGCATTTGCTGCTGCATCTGTTGCATCTGCTGCTGCATCTGTTGCTGCATTTGCTGCATCATTTCAAAACCCATTCCTCCACCGCCGTCGCCGCCGCCGCGCGAACCGGAGTTCTTGATGCCGAGGAATGCCTCGAGTTGCAGTTTTACGTTTTCCGCGCGTGCGTACTTCAATGGAAACTCTCGGGCGAGTCCCTCGAGCGCCGCAGAGGATTGCTCCTGTTCGACGACGTCTGCGATGTCGCGAACGTTGGCTGCGGCGTCCATGATCTCCAAGCGGTTGACGGCGTCGAGCGCCGTGATCTTTCCGTTCGGACTGAGCATCGACTTGAATTCGAGTTCGACATCCGATGCGATCAAGTAACTGAGCTCGATCGATGTGCGGACAAAGCGATGAGGCGGTTGATCGGAGAGTTGCGTTGGCGCGACGCGCGGCACCATCGCAGGATTTAGCGCCGAGATCTTCACGACGGAGAGGCCTCCATCGTTTTCGAGCATGGTGAAACCTCGCGCCAGCAGATGACGATTGAACAGGTCTCGTGTTTCAACCAATGAGTGAGGTCGCTGTGTGGCAACATTCAAGAAGTCTGCCGGAAGCTCTTGCCAGTCGAGCGAAAGGCTGGAGACCTCGGCCAACCACTTCAGCAGATCGGGCCAGGGTTGATTGCGAAACTGGAATTGCAACATCCCGTCACTATTCGGACGGACCTCAAGTTCTTTTGGATCAGCAGGAACATCGGGCTTGGTCGGTCGAGCGATCGTCTGCGGAGGTTCGGCCTTGCCGTCTCCTTTCTTATCGCCGGGGGTCGCGGGTTTGCCATCCTTAGGCGGCTCGCCCGGCGCGGGAGCTCCTTCAGCCGGAGGAGTCGCCGGTGTTTCCGTAGTCGGAGGCGTTGCAGTTGGTGCCGGCGTCGTTCCATCCTGAGGGACTGCGACAGCCACCGGGGCTGCGCTTTCTACCACAACCGCCGGTTCTTGCGCGAGACTCGCAACGCTGCAAACAAACGTTGAAAGGATCAGAGCCGGAGCAACATGCAAAGTGCTTCGCAGTCCGAATGCGCCAGTATTGAAAATCCGCCGGAACAGGGCTGTCCGGCGGTGGACATGAAATCTCATGGGATAGCGTCTACTCAGGGATTGGTTAAGCTGTGTTGCGTCGGGTTGGTTGCTTGTTCAAGTAAGTCTTGCAGGCGTCGCCTTACTTGAAAATCGTGTTGCGGTGTCTGAAAGGCACTCCGTCTATCGGCCCATGAACCTAGAGTGCCCGACATGCCCGGTTTATTTAAAGCAGATCGTGAACATTGGATGGATCCCGGTTTCCATCGATCAGTGCAGAATCGATCAGTACAGTAAGAACAGATTGCCCTTGTCCGGCTCCACATCAGGTTGAAGGACGCTACTCGGGAGAAGGGCGTTCCCGAAAGTCGACTCCCCATTATGGATGGTTTGGTTGTGAAGGCAATTTCCCGCAATGCAGCCTGAAGGAAAAGTTTCTCGAATCGTCATCGGAGTCGACGAAGCGGGTTATGGTCCGAACATCGGCCCCTTAATCGTTGCCGCTACCGCATGGCGTGTTCCGTATGGGATAACGGAAAAGCAACTTGTCGCTTCGATGGCCGACTCATTTCGACCAGTACCATGGTCCATGGGGGCCGACCACATACCGCTCGGAGACTCCAAAAAACTCTACACACCGGCCACTGGACTTAGGTCGCTTGAGGCGGGCCTCATCGCAATGCTCGGGCAGATCCACCCTGTGCCGCAGCGCTTTGAAGAATTTCTGCAAAGTCTCGGAGTGGGCAGCGAAGTCGGCGGAGTCGGCCGCAGTTCCGGCTTCGCCGAGTGGCATTTGCCGCAGGATTTGAAAGTGCCTTCGCATGTCGAACAGGAAGAGCTCGCACACCTTACAGAACAAGCGGCCCGCGAACTGAACAAGCGAGGATTCGAGTTGCTCGATGCGCGAGCTCGTGTCGTAACGGAATTCGAGTTCAATCGAGCGGTGGCTGCGTACGGCTCAAAAGGCCGACTTCTTTCAGAGGTCACGATGGATCTGACTAAGGAGCTCGTCAGTAGTTTTGACGGCTTTCCCGTCGAAGTCTTCTGTGATCGTCAAGGAGGACGCAAGAAGTACAGCAGTGTTCTGATGCAGGCCATGCCGGACGAATGGTTCGATGTCCTCGGCGAACAAGACGCTCGATCCAGTTATCGTCGACGTCGCGATCCGGAATGCCTCGTGCACTTTTCGGTCGGTGGCGATAGTTTTCCTGCGACGGCTCTTGCATCCATGATCGCCAAATATCTTCGCGAACGTTTTATGGAGATCCTCAATCGTTATTGGCAGCAGCACTTGCCGAATCTACAACCCACCGCGGGTTATCCGACAGATGCAAAACGATTTCGAGAGGCGATCGCATCCTGTGCCGATGCGCTCGGACATTCAGCAGAACAATGGTGGCGAGTGTGTTGAAAGATCAAAACGAAACAGGAGCGGTCGAGCCGCCATCGTCGAGCGTGAGTGACACAGTGAATAGTTCGACGCGACAGGAAATGAAAAGCCGTGCGGTCGCACCGATCAGTCGTTGGGATCGATATATCGCCGACGGAAGTTTGATGCTGACCTCGATTCTTTGGGGCATCAATATCCCAGTCGTCAAACTGGCGACTCAGGGTGCACCGCCATTGGTCTTCAACGCGTCGCGAATGGTGCTTTCCACCATTACACTGGCCGTGTTGGCATGGCTGGAATGGAAGCTTGTCAAGCAACCCGATGCCAAGCTCGACAAGCGACGTTTGTTCATCTTTGCTCTGGCCAGCGGATTGGCTTATCCGCTGCTGTTCATGTTCGGTATCAATCGCACTACGGCCGGCAACACCGCCTTGCTCTTGGCATCGATGCCGATGTGGACTGCAGTGCTCAGCGCGCTGTTCATTCGCGAACGATTGCCGCTGCTGACTTGGACCGCGCTCGGAATTACTTTCTCAGGGACGGCGATTGTTTTGTTTGCACGAGGCAATGTGAATCTGTCGTCGGTCGACTACTTCACCGGCAACTTGTTGATCCTCGTCTCGGCACTGACGTGGGCGTCAGCAACGGTGATCAGCGGTCCGCTACTGAAACAGATTACACCACTGCAGATGGCTTTCTGGGCGGCCCTTATCACGACGCCGATGCACTTGCTGATCGTTGCCAAAGATCTCCCTTCGACGCTGCCGAAGTTCACGGAGCCGGTGAATTTCGGTTGCCTCATCTATTCCGGGATCTTCTCCACGGGGATTGCTTACGCGACGTGGCATGTCGGCGTACGAAGGCTGGGCGGGTCGCACGCATCTGTTTATCAAAACGTGGTGACCTTGGTCGCGGTGCTTGCCGGATGCTTTCTGCTGTCGGAGCAATTGCTGATGCCGCAGATCATCGGCGGCGTTTTGATGATCGGCGGTTTATTGCTGATGCGATTCAGCCGCAGGCCGACTCGACCTGCTTGATCGGTTCGCTTAGCGTCCCCAACCGTAGATCGCGGCCGCCAGCACGATCAAGCCTAACACGACACGGTAGACGGCAAACGGCGCAAAGCCGTGTTTGCGTACCCATTGCATGAACCAGGCAATGACGATCAGTGCGGTGACAAAGCTGACCGCAAATCCGACGGCCAAAGTCAGCCATGCATCGCCGGTCATTCCGGTCGGACTGTTCATCATGAACTTGAGCAGCTTGTATCCGGTCGCTGCAGCCATAACGGGAATGGACAAAAAGAAACTGTATTCCAGCGCGGCGGATCGAGAGAGTCCCATGAGCTGTCCGCCTGCGATCGTGGCCATCGAACGGCTGGTGCCGGGAAAGGCTGCGGCCAAGATTTGCACCAACCCGATCACAACGGCTTGTTTGACCGTCATATCCTCGACTTGCGTTGTGGCGGGCTGAAGACTGAATCGCCTGTCGATCCACCACATGGCAATGCCGCCGATGATGAGTGCGGCGGAGATGACGAACATGTTCTCCAGAGTTTCGTCGATCAGCTTTTCAATGAGAAAACACGGACCTGCTGTAACGATGAAGCTGATCAGGACCAAGATCAGCGGATGACGTCGATTGCCTGCTCGCATCGACGTGAAGAACGAGCTGACGAAGTTCATCAAGCGGCGAAAGAAGTAAACGACCACGGAGAGTATCGCACCGAGCTGGATCACGACGGCGAACATCTTCCAGTAGTCGCTCTCGAGGTCTTGGCTAAGCAGACCTTGTACGAGCCGAATATGCGCGGTCGAGCTGACCGGTAGGAATTCCGTCAAGCCTTCAACGATGCCCAGGATGGCTGCGGCAACTTGGTCGTTCAATCAAATCCGCCTTGCATGGATGGGTTTGCGCAGACCGATCATTCACAAGCCGCGGTTTACGAGCTTGTCGATTCAATTCAAGCGGAACGGCGCAGGCCGTCCGGTCCTTCACGACCGATAGCGCCATACCGGACGGCATTGCGTCGTACCGCGTCAATATGCTGCTTTTTGCCGATCACCGCTACGATTGTTGACTGATTCAACGAGCCGCAAGCGGTCCAGTAATGTACGATTGCTCTTGAAGAACCGGACGGCTTGCGCCGTACCGCTTTTATTCTCAATGAGTCGTTAACGCTCCGGGGAACAGTCTTCGCAGTTCGCCGGCTGACGGCTGAGCAGAGTACTCGCTGATCTCGAATGCCTCGATCGCCGCCGCGGACGTACCTCCTACCTTGACCAGCTCTTCAGCGAAATGCAATCGCCGCTTGTTATTGATCGCTAGAAACCAATTGCGCAGCCATTCCAATCGTGCCGATTCTTCATCCGGTAACGAATCCAGTAGGCCGTCATGATACGGCAGCCACTGAAAGACTTGCGACTGATGGCAGGCCGTCATCTTGACGACCGTATCCAGTTCCTGGGTCACATCCATCAGCACGTCGGCGCGATGTCGCTGGGGACGAGAGAACATATCGACCATATAAGCCGTTACCGGATCTTTGCGCAGAGCAGGAACATCCGCGGCTACATGCGGAACTGTCACAAGGTAAGCTGCATCCTGCACGGCTTGGCCAACAGCGCGGTGATCGGGATGGTAATCGCAAGTTCGATGAGTCAGCACCAAATCGGGGCGGAACGCTCGGATCTCGCGGATGATCGAGGCTCGCATCGCTAAGTCTGGTTGCAATCCGCCGTCGTGAAAATCCCACGTCACCGATTCGGCTCCGATGACTCGACCCGCATCATGAGCTTCTTGCCTGCGAATGGGAACGAGATCGATGGGAGGAATCTCATGATGGCCGCTGCGACCGTCGCTGACCGATACGATGCGAATGACTGCGCCTGCGGCTGCTTGTCGAACAAGTAACCCGCCGGCATGAATCTCTGCATCATCCGGATGCGCTCCGATCACCAAAATGCGAACCGATCCTTCCACGTTCATCAATTCTTCCCGTCTTCATAAACGACGATGATCAATACGTCGGACGCGGAGAACGATCCCATTGGGACTCCGCTTCCGGTCTGCGGGGCGATGTTACCGGTAACCGATAACACCTTGATTCCGGATTCGCGAATCCAGGTGTTCATCTCCGCTTCGAGCGCTTCGAGTTCGCTTTCGATGCTCTTGAACAGCTTGATCTGTTGCATTCTCAAATCTCCGCGGGAGTTCATAACGAGGATGGTTGATCGTCGCGTTCACGCACTCGCGAAAGCAGCGTGATCGATTAGGCTCGCGACAGGAACTCGCCGGTGCGAGTATCAACCTTGATCCGCTCACCTTCTTTGATGTACTCGGGTACTTGTACTATTAAACCGGTTTGAAGCGTTGCAGGTTTGGTTCGAGCCGTCGCCGAGTTGCCGCGAATGGATGGGTCGCATTGCGTGATGACCAGCTCCACCGAAGCCGGCAACTGAATGCCGACGCACTCGCCTTCATAGATCAATGCGAGCATGCCTTCGAGCTCTTCCGTCAGGTAAGGGAGTTGGTCCCCCGCATCCTCGACGCTCAAAGAAAACTGGTTGTAGTCTTCTTGGTCGAGCAAGTGGACTGCGTCGACGTCTTTGTACATCATCTTCACGACGCGCTTGTGGAAATCGGCTTCGGGGAGATTGTCCGTCCCTTTCAGCACGATGTCGATTTTCTGGCGAGTGATCAAATTGCGGCCGCGGAACTTGTACAGAGTGGCTGCGCCGCGAGCGCTCGGGGACTGCACGGACACCGATTCAATAATGATCGGCGAACCTTCGTTGACGACGACGGCACCCGGCTTCATTTCTTTGGCAAGCATGTTTCTTCTCCTTGTGAGAGGACGAAGATACCACTGCCCGGCGAACCCAACAAGCCGCGGCGATCGAGGTCTGATGTCTCAGTACCGACTTCAATTGTCGGACGGTTTTCCGTCGCGAGCCAATCGCCGAACGCGGTGGTTTTCGCTGTCGCCGATAAAGATCGATCCGTCGTTATCGACGAATACGCCGTGGGGCCGAGATAGCCGGCAAGCGAGCGGAGGTCCGTCGGGTCCGTCCCCTTTTTTGCCGTCACCCACGATCAGTTCCAAAGTGCCTTTGGCGATGTCGATCATCCGAATCGTATGACTCTCCGTGTCGGCCAGATAGACATTACCGTCTGCATCCAGGCTGACGCACTTGGGACCGGACAGAGTTGCTTGCAGCGCTGGTCCACCGTTGCCGGTGAAGCCGCTCTTGCCGGTGCCGGCGACATGCGTGATTCGATTCGAAGAAGGGTCGAGTTTGAGGACGGCGTTTCCTTCTCGCAGCGCCAGCCATAATGCTCCGTCCTCTGCAAAGGCGAGTGCCCGCGGACCGTTCAGCGGCGATCCTGTGATCTTGGAACCGCCTGCTGCCGTCTTCTTCTCGCCGGTGCCTGCCCAAGTCGTAATGACGCCGGTCTTCGTGTCTACCTTGCGAATGCGATGATTCAGGATATCGCAAATGAACAGGTCACCGTTGCCGTTGATCGCCAAGCTGTGCGGTTGATTGAGCTGAGCCGCAATGGCTTGACCGTTATCGCCGCCGAAACCTGCTTTGCCGATCCCTGCGACTGTTGTGATGACTTGCGTCTCAGCATCGATCTTGCGAACGGTATGGGTGCCGATATCGACGAAGTATAAATTGCCCGATTTGTCCCAGGCCATTTCATAGGGTTGCACGAGCGCTGCGGATTTGGCCGGTCCCCCGTCACCTGCATAGCCGCGGACTCCGCTGCCGGCGTAGGTGCTGATCTTCCCCTCTGTGTCGATGCGTCGGATTCGATGGTTGTCTACGTCGCAGATGTAAATGAATCCATCCGGTCCGCGCGAGACTGCGTACAGTTATTCAATTGCGGCTTTTTTCGGCGGCCCTCCGTCGCCCCGCGAATAATCGCCCCCGCACACACTGTACCGGCGACCGTCTGTGCTTCACCCGCCGAACAAATGGATACACAAGAGACTGTTGATGACGCATTGAACGTCGATTACCAGCAGCCGGATGTGAAGCCGCAGGCGATCGACCATGTCATTAAACCCGCGATGATCGAAGAGGCCGATCGACGGGAAAGGGCTCACCAGAAAGAGCCATGCAGTTCGTTGTTGAGGACGTGAGATCACATGGCGGGAAGTTCATGGTCGCGGCATCTCCGTACGGGCAGTTGGGCAGGCAGGCATGTGGGCGGGTTGTAAACGGAGCATGATTATAAACTGATGTCGCGGCTCCTCGAATCGCCTTTGAGCCGGTTGCGACAACTAGGACGGATCTACTGTTGCTTCCGCATACGATTCATCGGATTCCCAAAGCCGTACCTGAACGGCTCGGGCTCCCGTGCCTGCCAGCGCTTGCGGGGCCATGACTTCCAGCAGGTATTTCGCCATGTTTTCGGCGGTCGGATTGTATGGAAGTAGAAATGCGCTGCGGCGTCACCATTTCTAAAGCGGCTCGAGCGTTCGAGTCATCTTCCCAAATGACGAACGCGTGGTCCCAATAAACATCGATCCAGCCCTTCACTCGATTCTTCAGGTCGGAGAAATCGATGACTCGACTTCTGGTCAGCGAATTTTCTGTGACGAAGAAGTCAACAACATAATTGTGCCCGTGAAAGTGTTCGCACTTGCCGCCGTGGCCGAGCAAGCGGTGCCCCGCACAAAACTTGATACGGCGCATGATCGTAAGGCTCATTGACTGCATATCTCCTGATCAGAGCTTGGGGTTGTTTTGGTGTCGCTCGCCGTCGCGGCGTGTTTTCTTTTCGATGTTCGCCGCCAGTGCCGCTTGCAAGTCGATCCCGGTTTGGTTGGCCAAACAGATCAACACGAACAGCACATCGGCCAGCTCATCGCTCAACTTATGCGCCTTGTCAGTTTCTTTGAAGCTCTGATCTCCGTAGGTCCTCGAAATAATTCGAGCCACCTCACCGACTTCCTCCACAAGTTGTGCCAGGTTGGTCAGCTCGGAGAAATATCGAACACCGATCGATTGAATCCAAGCATCGACGCGAGCTTGAGCATCGCGCGCGTCCAGTCGACATCGTTGTTCGAATCGATCAACTTGTGATTGTCCGATTCAGCGTTCATCGTACTCCGAAAACTGCATGGGCGAATGAAGCCAGTTGTTGTAGGTTGTCGCAATGCATGGTGCGCTGTGTACGCGGTTGGCGTCACAGCTCGACCCCCGACGACGATCAGCAAGTCGTCGGGTAGATCTTCCGAAAAGCTGCGGAACTGTGCCACAAACTTCTCTGCATCCGGAATGCTCGAAGATACTCAACCACAATAATCGAGGTTGTTCTTGCCGAATGGCTTTCTTCAGCGAGGCAAACGGAATGTTACCTCCTAGGTTGACTGCGTCCCAGCCTGCTTCGCGCACTTCCAACTCAACTCGCTTCACGTAGCCAGAGTGTAATGGTCCTTCGAGTGCACCGCCGATGGCTCGCGGCGCACCGGGCGGCGGCTCTTTCGCGGCGCCTCGCAGTTCCATCAGAAGTTGCGAAAGACACATTTGACAGCTTCGTCGCTCTTCAAAAACTTCAACGCGACCGCATTCCCAGAGCTGACCGATCTCTTCAAACGTGGAGGCGATTAACTCGTCTCCGAGTTCCGCAGGCTCTTCATCCTGACCTCTATATCGGGCATCAACAACTGTCGACGCGACGCTCTTCTCCTGACACTAGGCTTGCTGGAACTGCGATCGCAATTCGAAAGCAGTGTTGCCCAGCTTGCGAAAACTCCGCGTCATCGCTGCGAGACTCTGCTTGTGGGGAGATTCCCATTCGAGGCGGCGAGGAACTCAGACAAGCTGCCGCGTTCGACACGACGATGCCCTCCTGCTGTGCGGATCGTGGGGATTAACCCCTGATCGCACCAGCGGCTACTTTGAGGATTCGCTGACTCGCAGCGTCTCCGCTCTATCGTGGTCAATTAATCCATCCCATCGCGGCCAAATCCTCCGCCAAAAACATTTCCCCTCTCTGCCAGAGGTCTGAACGAATTGAGCGTTTTATTGTGAGCAGAATTGTCGAGCAGTCTGAGAGTCAACATGACGAAAAGGGGAATTATTTATCAAATCGCAAGTTGTCAACGTCCGACAACCGCGGTAGAACTATTGAGCGATTTGGACGTATTGGTCGATTTGTGGGCCGAGCTGAACGATTGCCGTCAAATACGGCTGGGGGGCGTTGATGAGTGTCGCAGTGGAAATCTCAGTCGAAACCAAAGCAAAATCTGCTCGTAAACGGGCTCAAGCCAAGTCTTCGGCGTCGCGGACTTTCAAATCGAAAGGGCTCGAAGAAGCGTTCATTTCCTTTTGTCAGTTGGTGACCGAGAAGAATCGGAATGTAGGCTCGGTTCCGACGCGTCGTGAATTGCTTGAACAGCTTGACGATCGCATCGCCGCGGAAGAGTTTGACGCACCGACAGCCGAGAAATCGATCTGCGGCGAGAACCTGCTCGAGCCGTCGCTTGCGGCCGAGAATCCTTCCCCGATGACGAAGACTCCCGGGCTGCTCGGTCGATTGTGTGAACCGCGACTTCTTTCTCCTGATGAAGAACGCAGCGTGTTCTTGCGTATGAACTATCTCAAGCATCGCGGCTATCGGTTGATTGAAAATCCTGAATGCACAGAGTGGGATCGCGAGCGAGCATCCGCCTTGCTGCAAGCCTCGCTTTGGCATCGCGATTTGATCGTCAAAGCCAACATGCGTCTGGTCGTCTCGATCGTCAAGAAGATTGCAAACGTACAAAATCCCTTCGATGAAATGTTGAGCGACGGTATCGTGGCATTGATGCGAGCGGTCAACAAATTCGATCCGACACGAGGCTTCCGGTTCAGCACCTACGCCACCCAAGTCGTTCGTCGAGAGTGCTACCACCAAGTTCATGAACGACACATCGATCGCTCGCGATTCATTGCCAGTGAACTCGGTGAAGGACTCGATGCGATGCCTGAACCGGGCGACAACAGCAGCGATCAAGCCCGATGGCTTGCATGGCGTGAACGACTAAGCGTTCTCTTGCCGCTGCTCAGCCGACGCGAGCAAGTGATCATCCGATCGCGATTTTGCTTGGGGGCTCATCGCCAGGTTCAGACGTTGCAGCGCTTAGCCGATCTGCTCGGCATCTCTAAAGAGCGCGTTCGACAACTTGAACAGCGTGCGTTGATCAAACTGCGCGAACTAGCCGAGCAGGAGGCAGTCGCACCTTCAGTGCCGGGTTAGACCACGTCGCTGCGAGAGTTCGGTGATTTCAAACCGCCTTGCATTTGTAGGACTGGGAGCATGGACGCCGAATCGCCGAATCAAATTGTGCAGATGCGTCTGCGCGATTGATGGAAATCTCGTTTGAGTCGGAGGAACCCAACTACGAACTGACTTTGTCGAGCACTACAATGCCCTCTCGCGCGGTGCCGCCGGAGTTTATCGACCGGTTTTTCCGCGAAGTTCTTTTTCATTGACGGGCGAGGTGCATTGTGATTGTCGGCGTGCCACGAGAGATCAAGCAAGACGAATACCGCGTAGCTATGTTGCCGGTCGGGGTGGAAGAGTTGGTGACACGCGGGCATCAAGTGGTAATGCAGGCCGGCGCGGGCCTCGGTTCCGGAATCGCGGATCACGCTTACTTGCACGCCGGCGCCAAGCTCGTCGCCGACATCAAAGATGTTTACGAAGCGGCTGACTTGATCGTCAAAGTCAAAGAACCGCAAGCCGAAGAGTTTCCGCTGATACGTCCCGGTCAAACGCTGTTCACCTACTTTCACTTCGCTGCTTCGCGAACTCTTACGGAAGCGATGGTGCAATCGGGCGCTACGTGCTTAGCGTATGAAACTCTGTCTGACGGACAGGGACGTTTACCGCTGCTGACGCCGATGAGCGAAGTGGCCGGGCGCATGAGCATTCAAGAAGGTGCAAAGTATCTCGAGCGCCCGCAGCAAGGTCGCGGCATTCTTTTAGGCGGTGTACCCGGAGTGGCTCCGGCGCACATCACGATCCTCGGCGGCGGTGTGGTTGGTGCCAACGCAGCGCGGATCGCCGCCGGCTTCCAAGCCGATGTGGCAATCCTGGACGTGAACCTTGATCGTCTACGCTACCTCGATGACGTCATGCCGCCGAACGTCAACGCGCTGTTCAGCGATCGCCATACGATTCGCGATCAATTGAAGCTCGCAGACTTGGTCATCGGCGCCGTGCTGATCCCTGGTGCAAAGGCTCCATATCTGATTCGACGCGAAGACCTGATCTTGATGAAGCCCGGTTCGGTCATCATCGACGTGGCGATTGACCAAGGGGGTTGCGTCGAGACCAGTCGTCCGACGACTCATAAAGATCCGATCTACATGGTCGACGATGTACTGCATTACTGTGTCACCAATATGCCGGGAGCCGTCGGGCGTACGAGCACTTTTGCCCTGTGCAATGTGACATTGCCGTGGGTGTTACAGTTGGCGACGCGTGGAATCGATCGCGCGATCGCAGATCTGAAACCGATCGCTACTGCGGCGAACATCGTGCGCGGGCAAGTGACGAATCTTCCCGTGGCGGAGACTTTCGGTCTGCAGTACGTTTCACTCGCTTAGATCAAGTGCTGATGCGCGTCGAGCACAAGAGAAGTGTTTCCAGCCATGCTTTCCAAGGGGCGACTGCGGATGCGGGTAGGACGCCCTCATCGAGCGGCGGGAATGCTTGGCTGATTCCCTGTTCCGGTTGAAACAGTTGCGTGGAAAGAAGTCCGCTTTCATCGACGCTCAGTTTCAACTGCAACGGACTTTGCGGTGCTAAGTACGGAAACGTTCGATTGAGATCGAGACTGCCGAGTCGATGCCATGTCGAATCTCCCATACTAGTTGATTCGATCATGTTGAGAATCGAGGATTGGTCCGGTCCCGCACTGCGCAGCGACCTGGTAACCGATGCAGGCAGAGTCGCACCTGCCTGAATGAGCACTCGCGGTTTGAGCTTGCCGGACGCATCGGCGACAAGCAATCCCAGATCATATGAAGCAGCGCTTTTCGCAAAAGGCATGGTGGCGTTCGAACCGTCGAGCGGCACGAGATGTTGAGAGTGCAAGGCGGCACCCTGGGCCACCTCGGACTGTTCCAAGAACGTCGCCCCAGGTGCGTGGGGTAATTGTTTTCGTACATGATTTTGAAGAGCACTGATCCGCAGCAACGATCCGGTCAGCAAAATGTGATCGATCTCGGACGGCTCGACGCGCGCTGTCGTACATGCGCGACGAATCGTCTGACCAATGGCCTCGACCAATTGCGGAGCCATCTTCAACAATGCTTCCTGCGACAGAGACTCTTCAATCGAATCGCCTCGCCATTCGAATCGCACATCCACTTTCGAATTCTTGGTCAAGCGTTGAAGCACCATCTCGACAGTACGCTGCAAGCGAGCGGCTGCAGCTAAGTCTTGGCGGATATCGCGGCCGAACTGAGTTCGAAACTTTTCTTCAAAGACTTCCGCCAGGCGATGTTGCCACCTGAGCGTACCGAGCTTGATATTACCGCTCGTGCCTCGCATCGTAGCCGTTAGTCCTTCGACTTCCACGACGCTGGCTTCTAGTCCGGTACCGCCGACATGAACGACCAGCAGCGTCGAATTGCTTCGTCGCCGTAGGTCTTTGCTGGATGCCAAGCGAAAATTCACGTCGATCCACGACACTGCCGCGGCCAACGGTTTCTCGAGCATCTGCAAGAGTTCGACGCCGGCGATGCGACAGGCATTCTGAATCGCCAAGCGATGCATCTGGTCATAACAACCCGGAACCGTGACGACGGCGTGTGTGGCGCCGGCTACTGCGGCTTGCGACAGATTCAGTAGATAACGAAGCATGGCCGCCAACGGAACTTCCGGCGGCACGATGCGACCGCCGAACGGTCTCTCGATTTGCTTCAGTCCGATCCAGCGCTGCAGCGAGTGAAAGACTTTGTCCGGCTGCGTCTGTCGCAACGTCACTGCTTCGCCGCCGATGACGATCTGTTCGCCTTCACTCCACAGCATGTTCCGAACTGTCTGGCCGCTTTCCGGCAGTTGGACATTTTGCAATCCGGTTTTGGGATCACAAAAGGCGACGCTGGAAGTGAGCATTCCCAGATCGATGCCGACAGTGGCTGTGCGCTTGGAAAGAGTCGAGTGCGACGTTCCCTTGCTGGTCGGTCGTTCCGATGTACCGAGACTCGAAAGTGAAAAGTTCAATGATGAGCCGTCGGAAATCTTTCGATCGGTTCCGGTTCGTTCGCCGGCCAAAAGATTGGAGTGGGTGACGGATTCAATTAGGGCCGATGCCGACGGAAAGCGATCGGCCGGCGACTTGGCGACCAAGCGCTGAAAGATCGCGTCGAGTCGCAAATCGATGTCGGGACGCACTTCGTACAGTGCCGGCGGTCGCTGTCTCTGATGGGCAACAGCGATTTGCATCGCGTCGCCGCCGAACATCGGCTTGCCGGTCAACAGATAAAAAAGCGTTGCCCCCAAACTGTAAAGATCGCTCCGCGCGTCGACCTTCTCCGGATGCTCGATTTGTTCCGGCGACATGTACTCGACGGTACCCATAAACACACGATTGGCGGACTTCAGCTCGCGCGGTCGTTCTAGTTGCGCCAAGCCGAAGTCGAGGATCTTCAGTGTGCCGGTGCGACTGAGCATCAAGTTGCTGGGCTTGATGTCTCGGTGGATCACTCCTAATCGATGCGCGTAGTCGAGCCCCCGAGCGGCTTGTACCAACATGTCGGTGGCTGGAATCGTATTGAGTGGTCCCTTCTCGGTAACATGTCTCGAAAGCAATTCGCCTTCGACGAGCTCCATCACCAAGTAATAAACACCTCCCGCACTGCCGGCATCGAAAGCGGTAACGATGTTCGGATGCATTAGCTTCGCAACCGCGCGAATTTCATGAAAGAACCGCTCGAGCAGATCCTTTCGATCCGCGAAGGCTCGGCTGAGCACTTTCAGTGCGACCAAGCGGTTCATCGTGCGATGTTCCGCACGAAACACTTCACCCATGCCGCCGGCGCCGATACGTTCCAGCAGCAGGTACTCGCCCAGAATGCCTAACGGTCCGCCTGTCTGCGGATGCGATTCATCGAACTCAAATTCGCCGATATCGTCTTCATGGTCGGTGAAGCGAGTCACGTCCGCGGGAGCGGAGCGCGGCGGTTTGGGGGGGCCGCCGGATTCAGACGATGGGCCGCCGGACATGCATCGGGCTCGGGTTGGAGTGAAACAGAATTGAAGGGGTTGTGTGCAACCGAGTTCGTCCTTAAGAGCGAGCGAACTTGAAGATTGTACACCTACTTCATCGACCGTCCCACAGATCGGGCTCATCGAGCCGATGCCAACCGCGGAACCGCTATATGTCGCACCAAATTGCGGGAGGCAAATCGTCAGACGATCTACCGGTCGCCGCATCGCATGAATCTGAATGCGATCGGATGTTCTCGATTAGGATGTGCTAGATCAGTATGTACGGTACATCGCTGCTACCGTCTTCATCCCGACGTTCCCACTCCCGCCGAATTTCTCGTAAGCCGTACGCGCACATCTCGAAGTGAGTGCTTAAGCGTTTAAGCAGATCGCACGGGACCTGTCTGCCTTGAGGCGCGATGTCACCGGCAATACTGTAGGCTCGTTTGCCTTGAGCACAGTAACTGATGAACTGATCACGCCTGTCGCTCGATTGCATCTCGCGCAGAGCCTCCGGATAAACTCCCGTCCAAAAGAGCGTGTAGTCCCCGATGTGACGATGAACTTCTCGCTTGGCTTCGCCGATGCGCTGTTCGGCTTCGGCTACCATTGCGACAACTTCGGTAGCGCGACGACCGTCCATTTGACGGACGCGATGCATCGTGTCCGTTCGGCTGAAACGGACAAGCAGATCGCTGACGTAGTCAACGAGTTGGGTGTCGGCGACACCCAGTTGAGAAAAGAAAACGTACTCGCTTAGACCTGTGAAGAATCTCTCGAGCGTGGACGCAGCATTTTCGCCGGCCATAGGCAACCTCCGTAAACGTGATTACCCTACCCACCTCTTGAAATTAATTACACGGCGAAAACTTTGTCAAGAGTGATCGCCCGATGTCTTCACGCTTTCGTCGCTCCGTTTCGTTGGGGCTGACGAAGACGCGGCGCATGCGGTTGACGCGCGGACACTCCGATCGAAGAATCGCCGAGGTCGCTCGACCGAATCACACCGCTCTGACGTGTCTGTTTCTGCATCGAATGCGGCGCATCGTCTCGCAACATGCGATGGCTGACATGTTCACCGCTCAAGTCATCTAACGGCGGAACGTGGCGATTAAGCAACAGGTCCATGGTGTCGGCAATCGAGCGAGCAAACTTTGCCAGCGCTGCGGCTCGCAGCGGCGGAGTCATTCCCGACTGAATCGGATCGATTACCGTTTTCGGCCAAACCCATTTGGCGGCGAGTGCCGATCGCCACGGTGTCAGCGTGAGCTCCATCGGCAATTCCGTCGCTGTGGTCAGCCACAGCCAGCGACCTCGATCGACGCGATAGATGAAGTCTTCCGGATCGGCGATTTCGTGCAAAGCCAAGTTGGCTGCCGCTGAGGAATCGAACATCGACTGAGGCGTGTGTCCGATCATGTATAGATGCAACATCGGGGCTTGGCTGCTTCGATTACTCGCGCGATCACGACGATCGGCGGATTGCATCGATGTTTCATTCATACCGATGCGCGAGGAACTCATCTGCCGTTCCAGGAACAGTCGGACCAAGGTCATGCGATCGTCTACGGGTAACGCTACTCGGATGATCGTGCCGGACTGATTCGTCCCTTCGTTGCCCGTTCTTCGAGCATGGATCGTTCCGCCCATGCCGTGTACCAGTTGTTTCACCATCTGCAAACCGATGCCGTTGCGCATGCGCAGTTGAGAACGCATGGCAGACGATTCCGGCCCGTTCAGAAAACTAATGACGTCATCGGGGGCACCGATGCCATGGTCTTCAACGGCAATGACCAGGGATTGTGTTACCGACGTTTGCCAGGCCACTCGTACCGAGACACTTTGACCGCGCGTGCATGCGGCGGCTGCATTGACAACTAAGTTGGTGACGACGCGCGTCAAGTGATCCGACGGAAGATACAACTTCGGTAACGAGCGTTCCCATCCGATCCATTGCACGCTGACTCCGTGTCCGCCCGCGATGCGATCGATGAGCGGTTGAGCTCGACGTTTCCACTGATCGGGAAAGAACCGCTGACGCACTCCCAGCGGACGCGGCGATCGCAGTCTTCGCGAGGAGAGGATGTTCTCCGCCCACAAGGATGCTTGTTCCATGCGGCCTTGAGCGATCTGAAGCAGTTTCCGTCGCTCGCTGCTCGACCAATTCGACTGCATCGAATCACCGACCAGTGCATCCATCATCGGATCGCAAGCTGCACCGATCAGTTGTTGAGCCACTGCGAGCGGTGCGAGGATCTCGTGCGCGGCTTCCTCGAGCAAGCTGCGAGCGGCATCCATCAGATCGTCCGGAGTCAGTTCGCGTGTCGCGCCCGACATAACTTGCTCAAGCGAACGGCTTTCAAAGCCTGCGAGTTTGGCATGGCGAACGGATCGCTCTTGCGCGGATGAATCGACTGCGGGTCGAATCGGTTGAAGCGCAGGTGTCGCACCTTTGCTTGACGCAGCCGGCCAAGGCATCGGACCGGCCGGGGTGGCGATGGTTTCATGAACGCGATCGCGGCGGCGCGGTTGGATCGCTTCCGAGGTGCGACTGCTCTGCACCTTGACGAAAGAACTCGATGAGGCGGCGCGTGTGTTCTCCGCCGGTTCCATTCTGCGCGAGGCGGCTGCTTGCCGAGCTTGAAATTCAGGCGACATCCGAGAACTCCTTTCCCGTACCGGACCCTAATGCCCGTACCGGACCCTAATGCCCGTACCGGACCCTAATGTTGGTACACAGCGTTATTGATCGTCCTCATGAAGGATCATTTCGGTAGCAATTAACGCTTGACGGTGAGTTTTCCGGCGGCACCTTGTCGCTCGCGATGAGATTGCCGCTTTTGCGGATCATACGTGTCGAGGCTGGTATGTCGGATGCGCAAGGGTTTCGTCCTTTCCCGGATCATGAAAGCTGCGACCGCCGTCGACCTCAAGAATCGCACCGGTAACGAACTTGGCTTCGCACAGATACTGGACTGCTTCAGCCACATCGCCGGGAGTGCCGGTTCTGTGGAGCAACGTTTGGCGAAGAATGAGCTCCCTCTTTTCCGTGGGTATCGAATCGTCTAACAGTACCGGGCCGGGCATCACGGCGCTCACTCGGACGTTGGGGTTGCGCTGAGATAGTTCTCGAGCCATGATACGAGTCATCGCCGGTATCGCACTCTTACTCAGCAAATACGCGGCAAAATCACAGTATGGTTTATTGATGCCCGCATCACCGATATTGATGATCGCACCGCCGCAGCTTTGCTTTATCATTGCCAGCCCTGCGGCTCGAGTCAGCACGGTCGGGCCGACCAAATTAATCCGCCACTGACGCTCCAGCGCCTTCGCGTTCAACGACTCCAGTGGAGTCGGCTCCCATATGGCCGCCGAATTAACGACGACATGCAGGCCGCCGTAATCTTGGACGATCTGATTGATCCACAGTTCGATAGCTTGCTCGTCTTCGATCGACCCCGAGACCATGCTGGCCGACAGACCTTCGGATTGCCAAGCGGTACAAGTCTCCTTGGCTGCCTCGATAGATCGGTCCGCATGCAAGACCGCGTGATATCCCGATTCGGCCAAGTGTCTGGCGATCGTGCGACCTACGCGCGGCGATCCGCTGCCGGTGACGAGCGCAATCGGTTGCTCGGTCCCGAATACGTCCCGGTTTCTTTGTTGCCGCTGCGGGCTGATCATGATGAATCGGTCTTTCAAACAATAAAGATGTCGTTACCACATCGGTCCATTTGTCGGACATGTTGCAGCCGAGTTGCGGAGATCGGACTTGCACGCCGTACTGGACTTGAGTGTAAAATGATTCTGTCGAGCGCGGTGACAAGCCGCATACTGTTTTTCCAAGTCGTCAAGTGTCGAGGCGGTTTCAATGCGAAGCCGTCGACCGTCGAAGGAGAGTGTGATGAAACTGAGAACTACGACTCTCTGTGTCTGGACCATCGCCGTTTGCGGACTCGGCGTTGCAGCCGGTCTGATTCGAAGATCATCGCCGTCGAACGGACTTGCCTTCGTTCCATTGACCCCGATTTCCGCTCCGGCCGATGACGACGATGATACCAAGCCCAAACCGTCCAATGCCAAAAGGAATCGTTCGGTGGAAGAAGAACCCTCCTTCAATAAACTGAGCCCCGAAGAAGCTCGCGTGCTGCTTCGCAAAGGCACCGAGTTACCGTTCACGGGTGAGTATACGACCACCAAAGATCCGGGAACTTACATTTGCCGGCGCTGCAATGCGCCGCTCTACGCAGCGAAAGACAAGTTCGTAAGCGAGTGCGGCTGGCCCAGCTTTGACGATGAGATCAAAGGTGCGGTGAAACGACGTCGAGAATCAGACGGTACCGGCCGCACTGAGATTGTGTGCGAAAACTGCGGCGGTCACTTGGGACACGTCTTCCTGGGCGAAGGCTTCACAGCTAAGAACACTCGTCATTGCGTGAACTCGATCTCGATGAGATTCATCCCTGAGGGAAAAGAGTTGCCGAAGATGATTGAGTCCCCGGCCAAGAAAGCCAAAGCAGCCAAAGAAAAGGCTGACAAAGAAAAAGCAGATAAAGATAAGGCTGAGAAATCCAAGGAAGAAAAGCCCGAGGTTAAGAAGGCCGACGATAAGTAGGTCGATGGAGGTGTAGGTCAATTTGATGTAGGTCAATTTGACCTACATGGATAGACCTAATTTGAAACAGGCCTATAGGCCGAGCTCAGTTGGTTCTGAATGCGAGGCGGAGTCGATCCATTGCACAATGTCGCGGAGAGTAGGATGTGTCGCACTACGAAGGATGCGCTGTGCTTCTTTTGTGCGGCAGAAACGCCCGATCTCTTCGAACAACTTGTCCGGATCAGCTTCGGCCAACTCATCCGCCGAACGACAGCCGACCGCGACTAAGAGCTGAGCCTTGTAGCCGCATAACGCGGGTACTTCGATCACAAGTTCAGTTTGCGCCTGCCAATCATCGATGAGCTCCGGCTTGATCCATCCTGTGTCGATCTGCTCGGCCATCTCGTCCGGGTCAGCGGCCAAAAAATCTCCGATCGTATGAATGCCGATCTGTGCAAACCGATCTGCTGTCTTGGGGCCGATCGAGGGTGCATCGACGAGCGGAGAGTGCAAGTCGATTCTGCTTTCAGATGCAACGATGTCCGGCGTTTCCGGTTTTCGCGACGCTGGGGTAATCTTCGGCTCCGGCTCGATCTGTCGAGAACGAGGGGGCGTGACTTCCGGCTGAGGTGCCGGGCGTATGTCCTGCTGCGGCTCTTCTGCCGGAGGCTGCGGCGGTAATGTTCTCGGCGGCTCTGAAGGTTCGGGTGGTGGTGAAAGCATCACCCGTTCAACAAGTTTCGGAGTTTGCGGCTTGCTCTCGAGCTTGTCTATCGATTTGTTTTGCTTGGGAGCAGTGGTCGATTCTGTCAAATCAGCGGCTGCATCTCGCTGTATTGGACGCTTCGATTCTTTACGAACAACGCGGATCTCTTGCGGCAAGTTCTGTTCGACTGCACCGGTCTTGGCATACTCATCAAACAGTTGATTCACTGCAGCTCGTTCATTTGCGTCCGTGATCTTGCGCACGACCCAAGCTCGTGGTACATCGAGCGTAGCAATGATCGTCGGAGCACTCAATGAGACGATCGGCAATACAGCTTGCGTGTCCGCCGCGATGCGAGTGAGAATCGTCGCCCAGCCGCCGATTGCCAAGTCGAAAAGGTCGGCGAGTATGGTTCTCGCTTCTTTGGTGAGGCCGCGCGGAGGATCGACAACGCCGCGCGCAACATTGTAGATCTCGCACAGCCGATCGTAATGCTGATGAGAAATAGAGGCGGCGCTGAGTACCGCGCGGCGCATCCAGCCGGACTCGGCATCGAGTTCCAGATGGTACTCGGCATGATTGAAACGACACAGCTCGTAGATCTCTTCGTATGCTTTGCATATGCTCCATTCCATCGGACGGTGAATCAAGTTCTCACGTTCCGTCTGTCCGGTATGCAGAGGCATGATCGGGTCGGTGAAGTAATGGCTCAGCACGCCACAAGCATACGCCGCCTCGCGCCAACGTTCTTGCGACAAGCACTCGAACACTTCGGCCAGCCATTCTTCACACGCTTTCGGAGCTCCTCCCCAGTTGTTTTGAGAGACATGGATCACGTGGTTTTGAAAGTCTCGAAAGCAATCGTCCGGATCTTTGGAACCGTTTAGATAGTCGCCGTAATACTTCAGCAACATATCGCGCAGCAACTTACCGCGCGGAGTTCCGATCCGCTCCAGAGCGTCGATGGCAAAGAAGTGATGCGTGCTGCGACAGCGTGCGGCTCGCAGGATGGGAATGATCAGATCCATGAGCAGTCCGTTCCGGTTATTCTCCTTTCTCACGATAGGTCAATCGTTCACGCAGCCCTGTTTGTGGCCGACTGCGGCGCGGTTAAGCTTAGCACTGTTGTAATCCAATCCAGATCAGGCGGGGACTAGATATGGCAGGCGGCTATCCGCGAGTTGCACAGTTGCGAGGAGTCGACGGTCTGAACGCCCGACTGGCTGAACTGGGCGTATCCATCCCCTGCGATGCTGAAATCCTCAGCCGCGAACAGCATTCGCCGCTGGCCGAGCCGATTCGCATCGGTTCGCTCGCCGTCGGAAATCGTTGGTGCATCCATCCCATGGAAGGCTGGGATGCTAATCGCGACGGCAGCCCAACCGAGTTGACCATTCGTCGTTGGTATCGTTTCGGCGAGAGCGGAGCCAAACTGATTTGGGGCGGCGAAGCGGCTGCCGTGCGTCCCGACGGTCGAGCCAATCCGAATCAGACGATGGCGGTTGCTTCAAACGAAGTCGGTCTGCGCACATTGCTCGATACTTTGTCGCAGGCCCACCGCGCATCGGGCATGTCGACTGACGACCTGGCTGTCGGACTACAACTGACGCACTCGGGTCGATTCTGCAAACCCGAAGACCACAAACGTTGGCAACCTCGGATCGCTTATCATCATCCGTTGCTCGATGCACGGATGAAGATCGATCCCAACGACGATTCAATGGTCTTCACTGATGATGAGATCGAACAACTGATCGATGATTATGTAAAGGCTGCTGTGTTGGCCGAGCGTGTCGGGTTTCAGTTCGTCGATGTCAAAGCTTGCCACGGATACTTGATGCATGAGTTCCTCAGCGCCCGCAGTCGTTCGGGTCGCTTCGGCGGCGACTTGTCCGGTCGCTCGCGGGCTCTGCTGACCATCATCGGTCGTGTACTGGCCGAAACCAAACTGACTGTCGTCGTGCGTTTGAGCGCTTTCGATTTTCTTCCATTCGAGCAAGGGGCCGAGCACGGTGAACCGATGGCTTGGCCTGCCGGCAAGACTTATCCGCACGCGTTCGGCGCCGATCCTGAAGATCCGACGAAAATGGATTTGTCGGAGCCGAAAGAGCTGATTCAGCGATTGGTCGATGCGGGTGTGGCCGCCGTAAACATTTCATGCGGCAGTCCTTACTACAACCCCCATATTCAACGACCCGCGACTTTTCCGCCGAGTGACGGATATCAACCGCCGGAAGACCCTCTCGTCGGAGTCGCCAGACAGATTCAAGTTACCGCCGAGATCAAAGCCGCGTTTCCGCAACTCCCTATCGTCGGTTCCGGTTATTCATACTTGCAGGACTTTCTGCCCCAAGTCGGGCAAGCCGTTGTGCGCAGCGGCATGACCGATCTCGTGGGACTTGGACGTATGGTCCTTTCGTATCCGACGCTTCCTCGCGATACGCTCGCAGGTGTTGCTCCGGCCCGAAAGTTGATCTGCCGCACATTCAGCGATTGTACGACTGCGCCTCGCAACGGCATTGTCAGCGGCTGTTATCCTCTCGATCCGTTTTACAAAGAACGTCCTGAGCACGATCAATTGAAACAGGCCAAAGCCAAGTAATGCGACTCGGCCGCTGCGGTACATGTATAGTTCGCACCGGTTTATTGCTGTTGTATGACTGCTGGTCGAAACTTGGCGACTATGAATAATGATCCGTCCATTAGTTGAGCCGCGTTCGTCGCTGCCTGTCGTTTGAATGCCCTGGATATTGAATCATGACCGACAGTTCCAAAGAAAAAATCCTCGCCGCCATTCCGCATCGACCTCCGATGTTATTGGTCGATGAGATCGTTGAGCAAACCGAAAATCGAATCGTCTGCCGCAAAACGTTTCGGCCGGATGAGTATTTCTTGCAAGGACACTTCCCTGATTTTCCATTGGTTCCCGGAGTCATCCTGTGCGAATGCAGCTTGCAGTCCGGCGCCATTCTGTTGGCGGACAAGGTTACGGACGCCGCCATGGTCCCGGTCGCGACGCGGCTGGACGGAGTGAAGTTCAAGCAGATGGTTCGACCCGGCGACACGGTCAACATCGAAGTATCGCTCAACGAAGTTGTGTCGACCGCTTACTTCATGACGGGCAAAGTGACCGTCGGCGGTAAACTGGCGGCGCGATTGGATTTCGCTTGCACAGTGGCTGTACCCAACTGAGCACCGCAAGTCGACGTTCTGTTCAATCGCCTGTCGCATTGTCTGTTTTGAGGATCGATCACGTGGACTTCCTGCAACTTGCCGGTAAGAACGTTTTGGTATTCGGCGTCGCCAACAAAAAGAGTGTGGCCTATCGTATCGCCAGGGGCCTGACCGACGTCGGTGCTCATGTTGTGTATGTCGTTCGCAGTGAACAGCGAGCGGAACAAGTGCGCAAGTTGATCGGCGATGCACCGCTTTATATTTGCGATGTCGAACGTCAAAACGAAATTGATGCGTTGGCTGCGAAGTTAGCTGCCGAGCAAGGTGAATTTGCCGGCTTGGTCCATTCGATCGCGTTCGCAGATTATTCGGACGGTATTAAGCCTTTCCACGAAACGGGACGTCGACAATTTCTGCAGGCGATGGATATCTCCTGCTACTCGCTGATCGCTGTGTGCAATTCACTAAAAGACCGTTTAGCCGCAGATGCATCCGTGGTCACAATCAGTATTTCGACGACGCGCATGGCCAGCGAAAGCTATGGCTTCATGGCCCCTGTTAAGGCTGCGCTCGATTCCTCGCTCGCCTTCTTAACCAAGTCATTCAGCCGCTTTTCTCAAGTGCGATTCAACGCGGTGGCGGCCGGACTACTCAAGACCAGCGCCTCAGCCGGCATCCCCGGTTATGTCGATTCGTATCTGTTCGCAGAGCAAGTGATACCTCGACATAAGGCCGTATCCACGGATGAAGTGGCCGACACGGCTCTCTTTCTGCTCAGCCCTCGCAGCTCCGGCATTACGGCTCAGTCGATCGTGGTCGACGCCGGTATGTCAATCAACTATTTCGATGCAGCCGTAGTCACCAAAGTCGCCGGCAGTTAAAACGACTAAGACTTGCTCATCGCTTTCGCGACAGCGAGAGCTGCATGATCGCGAGGGTGAGGAGTCACAGCGCGAGCCGGAAGCGACGTGAGTATCACGCAGATCCATTTGGTGGCCGGATCGGCCCAAGCAATCGTACCTGTCGATCCGGTATGACCGAAGGTTGCCGGCGAGCATCCCGGAACTGCAATGGACGAGCCGACAGCCATCCCGAGTCCGCGCGGAGTCAGCCCCGCTCCGTTTTGGTTTGTGGTCATCAGTTCTGCTGTCTTCGGTTTCACGGCTCGGCCTTGCGCGAAGAGAAACTCACTTAAAAACTTAGCGATGTCTCCGGCCGACGCGTGCGTACCGCCCCAGGGCGCACCGAGCTTGCGCCAATACTCGCTGTTCCAATCCCATTCCTTCGCATTCGGATCGCCGCCTCCTGCTTCAGGCGCAGCGTACTCCGTTTGCATCGGTTGCATGTCTTGCAGATGGAATCGTCCCAGTCCTTGTGCCGAGCGTCGCATATCCAGTGGTTTGAACACCGCGTCCTCGGTGAGCTCTCGAATATCTTTGCCGCTCAGGAGTTCTGCCACATGTGCGGCCAGCAGTATTCCCATGCTCGAGTATTCGTACTTTTTCCCCGGTGCGAAATGCAACGGCACTTCATGCGTTCGTTCGATGAATTCAGTGAGAGGCGCATGGGACCGTCGCAACGCATCGTTACCCGGTAGTTGATCCGGGAGACCCGATGTATGAGACAGTAGATGTTTTAGCGTGACCGCATCACGTCCTTCACCGCGGAATTTCGGCAAGTACTTGTAGAGCGGGTCATCGAGGGCGAATGCTCCTTGATCGAAAAGGGCCATCAGCGCGGTGACGGTGATCGGCTTTGAGATGGATCCCAGCAAGAACATCGCTTCGGCGTCAGCGGCAGCTCCGAAGAACCGTTCCGCTTTCCCCTGCTGGCTCGAAACATGCATCGTTGCTGATTTGACCAATCCACTCTCGACTGCTCGGTTCAGTATCGCTTCCGCTTCTTCTAGTCGCATTTCAGATTCCATCATCGAGTTGCCGTAGAGCGACTGCGTACCTGCGATGGCCGCCGTCGCGAAGCCTGCTTTCAGTAACGAGCGACGGAGCATGTGACGGGATCCTCTAGGAAAGCAGGTTCGCAACCGAGCCGTTTTTAGTTGCCGCTCGCTGCTGCAGATTGTTCGCGCGTCAGGTATCTCATTCGTAGGCGGTTGCCCGGCTCCATTTGGCTGGGGCCTTGCGTGTAGACCTCAAGCGCTTTGTCGATTTTACCCTCTTCTTCATACGTGCGAGCCAGCGTGTACCAAGCGGCCGGGAACCAAGGTGCGCGCGGTTATCACCGAGAGTACGATTCTTCAACATGAACTCGGCCGAGCCGTAGTCACCGAGGTCGAAGTGCAATTGCCCGAGCAGAAAGTTCGCATCCAGCTTGGATCGCCCGAGCAAGAGTTGCATGAGCTTCATGCGAGCTTGGAAAGTCGGCATCTCTTCGCCTCGATTGCGAGTGATTCCCAGTTCCTTTTGGATGTCTGGATCGTCCACCAAGCGGCTGATCTGTTCCTCCGGTATATGGCAATTCACATACGCGGTAAGCCGCACCGTCACCCTCGAGCGTTGACTGGAACTCGCCTCGCAAGTGTTTGATTCGAGGCTCGCGCTTGCGGGAGAGTCATTGAACCAAATCGCGTGTTCAGTCATGTACTGGCCGTGAACGGAGAGTTCTGAGTGATGCGTTGCCGAACATACTCGGCATAGATTTGGGCCAGTACCGGTGTCTGCCAGAGAGAGATCGTGGCCTCAGGAAAAGTCCTGCGCATATGCCCGATACAGCATCCGCATCGGAGGCAATCAACATGCGCTCGTCCCCCAGCAGCACACGTTCCAACTCGACTACGCGGGTTGCTAACGCCGATGGTTCGACATCCAGGAAGAATTCGAGCTTGTTTACGTCCGTCGGATTCACTGCGTAATCGAACTTACCGGGATATCGCAGCGACGCAGGATACGTGGATCCTTCTGGATTTCCTTCAGGGATGCGAGGATCAGCGTGTCAGGATTCAATATCGGCAAGCTGAGTTTCGGGTCGAAGACATAGCACTCATCACCGACCAGGACTCCGACAGCCCAAATCTTGGTCGTGGGAGAATCGGCCGGTCGCAAACCGATCCAACAAACGCGAATCCCGCGCTGCTTGGCCAAAGTCGTAAAGACACGACCGCGTTCGATGAAGTCGCCGCGCGCGAGAACAGGGTCGTTTGCCATGGGAGGTAACCGTATCCCACACCATTGTCGGATAGAGGCTTTCGCGAATCGTCGGAGAGTTTTTCGATATCGGCAGCATCACCTTTCAACGCGACGTTCCGCATTGTCCAGTCGAACAGTTTGCAGGCTTGTTCCAACTGCCTGCGCTTCTTCCGGTCCAAGTTTCTTGGATAGCGTTTCGATGCCCGGCTTTAACAGAGAATCACGCAGCGGTGCGGCTGTCACCCAATCGGAAATCTGTTTCGCGTTTCGGCATTGGTAGAGGTATTCGATGTCGTGGATGTTAAACAGTTTCGCATCGGTCGCGGCGAGTCCCGTTTCGCTGCGCAAATCCGGCGGTAAGCCGTCGAGAAGCTTTTGGGTCTCGACCGACCCTTTATCAAGCTTCAGCGTATAGGACCATTTGTTCAGATAGAGCTGCACTTCCTTCGAGATGGCCTCGCGATTGAGCGGAGTCATCTGAGCCAGATAGCGCATAGCGCTGCGCAAGTCATCGCCGCCGTTCTTGGCTCGAGCCGTTGTCTGCTGCACCGGCTGCATTCGATCCGTTCGATCGCCGCATCCGATGCTGAGGAGCAGCATTGTTATTACGCCGATGCCACGGCATGTTTCGCTGAACGTGCCGCAACTATGTTGTGTGACGTGACGAGCTCCGACTGGCGAATCCGCACTTACCATGACTTTGTTAATTCCGAGATTTGTCGGAGGCGTTGAAGTAGAGATTCCATGCCCGAAAGCGGAACCATGTTCGGTCCATCGCTGGGCGATCGATCCGGATCGGGATGCGTTTCAAGAAAGACACCGTCGACTCCGATAGCCACGGCGGCTCGAGCCAGCGGTTCCACCATTTCACGGTTGCCTCCCGTCGCTCCACCCAGCCCGCCCGGTTGTTGGACCGAATGGGTAGCATCGAAGACGACCGGAGCTCCCAAGCTGCGCATGATCGGAAGCGACTGCATGTCGTTGACGAGCCGACCGTAACCGAAGAACGTGCCGCGTTCGCATAGGATGCATCCGCCTGTCCCTGCAGCGGACACTTTGTCCAGCACATATCGCATGTCGAGCGGAGCCATGAATTGCCCCTTCTTCACATGCAGCGGTTTACCGGTCGCAGCGCATGCTTCCAGCAGGTCCGACTGACGAGCCAAAAACGCGGGGATCTGGAGGAGCGAACAGACTTGTGCAGTCGGCACGGCTTGCTCCGGTAAGTGGACATCCGTTACCGTTGGAAGCTGAAACGCTTTTCCGACTTCGTCCAAAATCTTCAGTCCGGCATCGATTCCCAATCCGCGATAGCCCGTGCGACTGGTGCGGTTGGCTTTGTCGAACGAGGCCTTGAAGACCAGCGGCAGATTCAACTTCGTCGTAATGCGTTTGAGTTCCTCTGCGATGTTCAGCGTGAGGTCGCGTGATTCTATGACGCATGGGCCGGCGATGACTACGAGCGGTCCTGCTCCGCCGAACGTCACGTCGGCGACTTGAACTGCGGGTCGGTTGTTTAGGGGCTTTGAAGTCAGAGTCATGGATCCGTCAATTAAAACTATTCGAGCGTAGTCGCCGACTGAATGTCCGATCCCACTTCTACGCACCGGCGATCTGACCGTTTTGTCAGCTTGGTATTCACTCAGTCGGCGGAACGAGTAGACGCAAACGACCTGGGAGCACCTCGACATCGAGCGGTAGTGTTCCTCCCGGGTCTCCGTCTACTTGATACGGAATTGGTTCGGAAGAGGATAACCTAAAACGGCGAGCCTTGGTGTGTTGAAAATCCTGTAACTGTTGATGTCTACCGAACCACAAATGCGACAAGTAAATCAAGCCTCGCCAAGTGCCGCCGCGGCGGAACGTACAAATGTCCAGCTTTCCGTCCGAGCCGTCCGCTTGCGGGCAAAATGGTAAGCCTGCGGCGTACCTCGGAAGGTTGAACGCAAAGAACCACGTTGCTTGAAGTCGCTGATCATCGATATGCAGTTCAGTCCGAGATTCGGTCGCTGAGCCTGGTCGTTCGGCACCCGAAACTACGGGCGAACCGGAGTCCATGATCTCGATTTCAATCTGCGGATACCGATAACTACGCATCGCTTGCCAAATCGGTTTGAAATAACTCGAGCGACGGATGTGGCCTTTCCTCGCAGAATGCAGCTCGCGGACGACATGAGCATCGAAACCGCAACTGAGCATGATTAGAAACAGACGACCGCCGGCAGAGCCTGCGTCCAGCAAGATCTCTCGCCCCGATTCCACCGTGGCCACTGCCTGCTCTACCGACTGTGTTTGTCCGAGATATCGAGCCAACAGGTTTTCCGTGCCGAGCGGAAAAAGCACCATTGGAATTGTAGCCGGAATTAGATTTACTACAGCCGCAGCGGTACCGTCGCCTCCCGCGCTGACGACGCATCGCAATCTTCCGGCTTCTGAAGCCGCATCGCTTTCACGGCTCAAGTCAGCCAGTGAATCGTAAATCGTAGTCGAATAGCCGCGGTCGTTGAGTGCGTCGCGCAGAGCTGCAACGGCTTGCCGACCGGATGAAGCGCCCGATTTGGGATTGGCCGCAATAAGAACTTGTTTCTGCGGTACGTCGGACATGGCTCATCCTCTCGATCCGGCGATTCGGAGCTGCAAAACAAAAAGCGACGGGGAATAAACCCGTCGCTTTCGGTTGGATGGTTCCGACGTCGGCTGAATCGGGCAATCACGAGGGAGCCGATTCAGGCGATTGTCGAGCGCCCGCGCTGAGCAGGACGCACTAGACTGAGAATGAGCTGCCGCATACCGGACTTGCGAGCATGCGGATTTTCAAAGCTGAATCCTTGGCGATCGATTTGCTGATGCCAATCTACCGTCGTGCCGTCCAGGTACAAAGCACTCTTCTTGTCGACTACAACCGCGACACCGTGTTGATCGAAGCGAGAGTCTTTTTCCTCGTCGAACTTGTCATCGAAAGCGAGCGAATAGCTGAAGCCGCTGCAGCCGCCTGCTACCAGGCCGATGCGCAAAAAGTGGTCTTCGGGAAATTGATGCTCTTCCTGAAACTTCTTGACTTGTGCTGCTGCCTTCTCGGTCAAAACAACGGGCATGGGACGAATCCTCGTAGAAAACCAAACTTATGGGCGAAGACACGGTCCAGGAGACCGTTCGCGTACAACCCTATTTTATATGCTGATGAGCCGACATTCGGCAAGTCTCGACCGATTTTGCCTATCCTGGTTCGGATTTCCAAGTCAGCGGCCGCGACCTTTGTTATTTCCAGTCTAGTCCTTCAGGCAAGCGGTTCAGGTTCTGCGGCTTGCCTGCCCGCACAACCAGCATATCTTCCACTCGCACGCCGCCCGTTCGACGACCATACAATCCAGGTTCAACGGTGAACACTTCCCCTTCCATCAGCGTTCCGCCGTTGATATCCAAGAGGATCGGTTCGTGGACTTCCAGGCCCACTCCGTGCCCGGTGCCGTGAGGCATGACCGGATCATCCGAGATTTCGCCGCGAGCGAATCGATATCCGTAAGTCGCCAAGGTGGATGTTGTGGCCGCATGTACAGCGTCGGCCGAGGCTCCTGGAACAAGTGCTGCGGTCGCGGCAGCTTTGGCGGCCATAACGGCGGCATGCATCCGGTTCAACTCGTCACGCACTTCACCGTGAACGACGGTCCGAGTGCAATCGCCCCAGTAGTGCGTGGCTATGTCCTGTGGAAAAATGTCGACGATAACCGCTTCGCCTGTTTTCAGCGGACCGGCTCCGCGATCATGACAATCGGCCGAGTGAGGCAGCGAGGCGACGATCGAATCGTGATGATTCGAGAACCCACGCTCCAGCAAGTAGACGCTGATCATCTTGCGCATCCGCTCGCTGGTCAGCACCGCGCCGGCGTGATGCAGGTTGCCCTCTGCATCGGCTTTGGCTCGTGCGATCGTGCCGCAAGCCATCGCGATCGCGTCTTCGGTAACGCTCTGTGCGGCCGACAGCCATTGGATCTCCTGCTCGTCTTTCACGCGACGCTCGAGAACTCCGAACTCTGCGGAGTAGTCCAGCGTGAGGCCGGCTTGAGCGATGTGCCAGGCATAGATGTAAGGCAGTGTGCGATCGGTGACGACATATGTAACACCGGCTCGCTTCAAATACTCGGCGACCGACTGCGCCGTCGCGGTAGCTCGATCTCCCGATAGGCCTCCTGCCGGAGCACTCGCAGCCGGAGGAATGATCAAGTCGGCTTTGACCGCCGCCTTGGCTCGCTCTACCTCTATGTCTCGAACAATGAAGACCGTTCGTCGATTCGAACCGTCTTCGATCTCCAGCCAAGCCGCCGGATCACCGACTCCGAATCGAACGCGGTGGTAGAGCGCATGATTCTCCGCCGGAATGCCGGCCAAGACGCGAGCCTTCATCGTTTCACTCCACAGGAAATCGCTCAGCCCTGAAAGATCAATGCGAATTGTCCGTTCGCATCGAATCGTTACTTCGTTTCGTGACGCAGTAATGGGAACAAGACAATGTCTCGAATGCTGCGAGAGTTCGTGAGCAGCATGACGAGGCGATCGATACCTATTCCCAGTCCACCGGCCGGCGGCATGCCGTTTCGCAGCGCGAGCACGAAGTCATGATCCATCTTGGCCATCGAATCTTCTTCGGCTTGGCCTTCCAACTGCGTACGGAACAACTCTTCTTGCAGCAGAGGATCATTCAGCTCCGTATAGGCATTGGCCAGTTCCATGCCGTGGATGAATAGTTCAAAGCGTTCAGCGACGAGCGGGTTATCGGTCTTACGCTTTGTGAGCGGACAAATACTGGCGGGGTAATCGATGACGAACGTCGGATCGGTGAGGCTCTCTTCGCACTTCTCTTCGAACACTTCGCTCTTTACGACATCCGGATGCTTGCCGGTCGGATCGAGTCCGATCTTACGATGGAACTTGGCGATACCTGCTTGGTCGGTCGGATCGATGCCGGTCGCTTCCAAGAATAAATCGTCGTAGCGAGCACGGCGGAACGGCGGCGTGAAGTCAATCGTCTTGTTGTTCCACTGCAGGACAGTTCCTTGCTCAGTGACCTTGAGCGCATCGAGAATGATTTGCTCGGTCAGATCCATCATGACTTCATAGTTACCGAAGGCCTCGTATGCCTCCAGCATGGTGAATTCCGGATTGTGCCGAGGGCTGATTCCTTCGTTGCGATACACACGCCCCAATTCATAAACGCGTTCGATGCCGCCGACCAGCAAGCGCTTCAAGTGGAGTTCCAACGCGATGCGCATGAACAGCGGCATGTCGAGCGCGTTGTGGTGCGTGAGGAACGGTCTTGCGGCGGCGCCGCCGGCGATCGTGTGCAACGTCGGACCTTCGATCTCGCAATATCCGCGACGATTGAGCGTATCACGAACCGACTGCACGATCTTGGTACGATTCAAGAAGGTCTTCATGACCCCTTCGTTGTACGTCAGGTCCAAGTACCGTTGACGTTGTCGCAGCTCGGGATCTGTCAGACCGGCGTGCTTCTCAGGCGGCGGCTCCATCGTCTTGCACATGAAGTGCAGCTTGTCTGCGAACACGGTCAGTTCACCCGTGTTGGTTCGACCGAGTCGACCGTCGATGCCTATCCAGTCCGCTAAGTCGAAAAATTGAGCCAACTCAAAGTCAGCGTCACCTACTTGGGCTTTACCGATGAAGATCTGCAGGTCGCCTGTCCAGTCTCGCAGGTTGACGAAAATCAGCTTGCCGGTCGGGCGCATCAGCACGATTCGTCCGGCGACACGGACTCTCGGTCCGATCTCTTCGCCTGCGCCTTGTTCGCTCTTCCATTTGCGATAGTCGACTGGTTCTGTGCCCTCGAAACTGGGGAGATCGAGCTGTTTGCCGTCGGCCAGTTGAAACTTGACTTCGCCGGCGCGATTTCGCACATCGGCGATCCATTCACGATCCGCGAAGCGTCCGCCCCACGGGTCGACACCCAGCTCCTCGATCTTCTTCAGTTTGTTCAATCGAGCCTGTTGATGGGCACCGAGATCGGAATCAGAAGCGGGATTGTTCCCCGAAGGCACGGGATCCGGATTAACTGGCTGGTTCATCGACTGAGTTTGCTTCGCGAGAGCTGATAAAGAAAAAAACGGCACTGCGGCCGGTGCGCCGCAGTGCCGAGTCACGATTTTAGCGAGGTAGCTCGCAACGAGCGAGGGCCGATGAACCGACCGGATCGGTTTGATCAGCGTCGGTCGAGATGCTTAAACGGTGATCTCCGGGACGACGAACGGTGCTCGGTACTGACGCTTCAGCAGGGCATTGGCTCGATCCTTGCCGCTGCCGACGAACGCATTCTTTTCGGTGTCGAATTCCAGGACCGGGCTGAGCTTGAATTGCTTGCCGTCCAGTTTCAGACCGTGAGCCGCGACGTGCTTTTCCATTTCATCGAGCAGCTCGTTCCAACCCGGATGCTTGATTTCGCGAGCTGCATCGGCGGAGAACTCGCTGCCTGCTTGGAACGCGATGTTGGCCAGATTGCACCAACCTGTCGAATGATGGCCGACGAGTACTTCCGTGTTGAGCTTTGCCGGGTTCTGTTCACGAACCGCCTCCAGGAAATTCTGCTGATGCAGTTTTCCGCCGCTGTTCCCCTTGAAGCGACGAATCTCCTTGCCTGCTTTGTCATATGCAACCGCGCTGCCTCGCTGGCCTTCCAGTCGACCACCTTCGCAATACGCAATGTAGCCGCTGCCTGGTCCGGGTCGCTTCGGCGAGTCCTTCGCATCAGGACCGGCAGTCAAGTTACTTAGTCCGATCACGACGGGAATCGAGCCGGTATCGAAGTAAACGAAATGGACGTTCGGCGTTTCTCCCGCATCATTCCAAGCGACGCGACCACCGCCGCCGAAGATGCGCTTGGGCAAGGTGACTTTGTCTTGGAAAACGTTGTTGCGGAGGTCGTCCAGCACGTGAACTCCCCAGTTGCCCATCTCACCCGATCCGGTATTCCATGACCAATGCCAGTCGTATTGCAGCGCGTTGCGATAGAGTGTTTCTTCCTGCGCGGGACCGAGCCACAGGTTGTAATCGATGGCCGGATCGATCAGGAGCGGCATGTCTCGCTTGCCGATGGAAGCCCGGACTCCATATCGATTGACTCGCGCCGATAGGATCGCGCCGAGGGCTTTTTCTTCGTGCAAAAACTTCTTGATCTCGGCTTGCATCGGATCGGATCGCTGCTGAGTACCCACTTGGCAAATGCGTTTGTACTTGCGAGCTGCAGCGACGGTTTGGTCTCCTTCCCATTGGCTGTGCGAAAGAGGCTTTTCAACATAAACATCTTTGCCCGCTTGCATGGCCCAAATGGCTGCCAAGCAATGCCAGTGATTGCACGAGGCGATCACGATGGCATTGATGCTCTTGTTGTCGAGCAGCTCGCGCAAGTCTTTGTACGTTTCAGCGTCGGGGAAGCGCTTCTTGGCAGCGGCGGTTCGGCTTTGATCCGGGTCGCACAGCCCCACGACTTTCACGCCGGGCAGCGACTTGTAAACTTCCATGTGCTCACCGGCGCGCCCGCCGCAACCGATGAAGCCCAGATGAATTTCATCGTTGGCGAGAGCGGCGCGAGCAGCTTTGGGAAGCAGTGTTGCGGACGCGGCGAGCGTGGTTGCAGCTACGAAGGAGCGACGCGAGAGCGAGGTCATGACCGACTCCGAGGTGGGAGATTGGAATGGGATGGGGCTTGCAAAGTTGCACTTAATCTAATGAACGACAATTGGCCGCGAAACGGAAAGCAGGAAAAAGACGTTAACTTCCGAGAGAGCGAGGTCGCCCGACAGGATCGACGAAGTCGTGGGCTAAGTGATGTTTGGCAAGATGGCGGATCTTGGAAGGAGGTACGGGTCGTAACGGAAGTTCTGCAAATTCCAGGCGTGCCGGTTCGATACGACTTGAGCGGTTGAGTCGGCGATACCTCGTTGCCTCGAGGGTGACTTCGCAGCCGCGTTCCGCCCTGATCACGATTGGATCCGTTGGAGTTGCCAGATGAAACGCTCCCGCCGTTCACCGTTCCTCAATGTCTCTCTCGGCGTACACTCGCTGACTGCCGGGACTTTGACCTTCGGTTTGATGACCTCCGGATGGATTCCGCTGGGATCCATGACAGCCGGGAGCCTCCACGCTCAGACTTGCGGCGTTGAACAATCTTGTGGAGTCGAATCGTGCGACGGACCGACTCCGTTGTTCTCTCGCACGCATCACTGCTCGCCCTGCAGCAACAAAGGCTTACTGGACAGGCTTGATGATTTCGCGTGCCGCCTGCCCCAACTGCCCGAACGAAGACAGTCCATCTTGAGCGCATTCAAAGTCGAACTGTCGCTCGACATCCGCTCCGGCAAGCACCGCCGCGCATCGAATTGTACGACCGAACCGACATGCGGTGCCGAACCGACATGCGGGACCGAAGCCCCTTGCGCCGCGGAACCGACTTGTGGTGTCGAGCCGAGTTGCGGTCTCGAGTCCGAGCCCACCTGCGGCTTAGAGTTTCCCAAGCGTCGCCACATCAGTTCGTCACCGCGCAGTTGCAAGTGCGGCTCATCGGCTTGCACCGGATGTGCCGGCGGGATTCACGAAGAAACCGTGCAGGCTCCGCCGCGCGTTCCCGCTGCCGTCCCGTACGCCGCACAAACACCGATTCCCAAGGCACCGGTACAACCATCGCCGATCCCTAAAGCGCCTGCAGCTAAACCACCTGTACCTCGACCCGTCGATGTACGCAGTTTGCCGAACACCGAAAAACCGATCGTTAAGTCGGATGAATCGCCGATCGGCACGGCAATAACTCAGCCCGAAGTGAAGCCCATTCCTTCATTACCGCAATTACCTGTAGCACCGAGTGTCGAAGCCGTGCCGCCACTTCGCGAAGTGCCGCGCGATCTACCGCGTGAGCTTCCGATTCGCACGCCCGGCGTTCCGAAGTCGAAGCCCGAAGCTGAAGACCTGAAGAACGACCCATTCCAAGATGATGCTCAAAGCGATGTGAAGTGGAAGCAGCGATCCACGCAACCGGCTTCGCATGCTGCACCTGGATCTGACGAGCCAAAGGGAACATCGGAAAACACAACGCGTCCGTATGGGGAAGCGTTCGATGCTCAAGCTGTCCGCGCTACGTTGACTGCTCCGAAGAGCATGCGGATGGTTGTCGGTCGAAACGGATCGCAGCGCTCGGCTCCGAAGAGCATTGTGGAACTGCTGAGTGAAAGAGCCGCGGCAACTCAGAGCGAAGTGGTGCAGGCATCGGCGCTCGTCGCGCTGCCTGCTGCTCCTCAGTTGCAGCCTCTGCCGTTCGTCGACTCCCTTCCGGTCGTCTCACCGGTTATTGAGACCACACCGCTCAATCCGCTGCGATAAGTCACGCGGATCAGTATCAATGCCGAGAAGCCTCGAGCTCCGCTCCCAGAGCGGACTCGATGGTTGCGTGGCGGAAGATGAAGCCTTCCGCCTCCAATCTTTCCGGTACCGCGCGGCATCCGGCCAGCAAAACGGCGTCAGCCATCTCGCCGGCGAAAAATCTCAGCGCTGCTGCAGGAGCAGGAAAGATGGTCGGGCGATGCAATGCTCGTCCCAAGGCTCGAGTGAACTCGCTGTTCGTGACAGCTTGAGGCGAGCACAAGTTGTATGGCCCGGTGCTTTCCGAGTTGTCGATCAAGTGAATTAGCGCGCGCACAACATCTTCTAGGCTGATCCAACTCCAGAATTGATGACCCGATCCGAGTCGCCCGCCGAGTCCCCAACGAAACAGCGGCATCATCTTCTGAAGCGCTCCGCCGCAAACGGAAATGACTACGCCGAATCGCGCGTGAGCGATCCGGGTTCCTATTGCAGCCAATGGTTGTGATGCGGATTCCCATTCATCCGCCAGATCCGCCATGAAGCCTTTACCACGCACAGAAGACTCAGTGATCGTTTCATTGCCTCGATCTCCATAGATACCGACTGCCGATGCGCCGATGAATGTACGAGGTGGATTCTGTAGCGCGGCAAGTTGTTCACAGAGCAATCGCGTGGCGGCAACTCGCGAATCTCGCAACCTGCGTTTCTCCGAATCGTTCCACCGCGCGGCTGCAATGCTGCGTCCAGCCAAGTGGATGATGCAGTCGACTGCAGGGAATTGAGTGGCATTTGCCAAGCCGCTCTCCGGATTCCATGGCCACGAGTCTACGGCCGCGTATGACGCCTTTTCGCTGCCTGTGTCGGGCCGAACGAGTCGTAAGACTTGATCGCCTCGGGAATGAAGGGCTTCGGACAGAGCTCTGCCGACCAGCCCGGAGCTGCCTGTGATCGCAATCCGTAACATGACTTTTCCCTCGAGGTGTTATGCACGCGCGGAGAGATCGTCGGCAACAGATGAATCGTTCCGAGTCGAGAACTATCTCACTTCGCGCAGTGCTTGGACGACGCGAGCCAAGTCTTCCGGAATCTCGCTTTCAAAGCTCATCACTTTGCCGGTGACCGGATGCTTCAGTTCCAGTCGCCGGGCATGCAGCGCTTGTCGCTCGAGCAATATATCGTCGTCGCCCGGTTGGGACGGCATACGGCGCGCCAAGCGACGTGCGAGCTGCCCACGGGTGATGTGTGCGTGGCCCGCATAGAGGCGGTCGCACAACACCGGCGATCCGATATGTGATAGATGTACTCGAATCTGATGGGTGCGACCGGTCTTCGGTAAACACTTCACGATCGTGTATCCGTCGAAACGTTCGATGACTTCATACATGGTTTCTGCATCGCGACTATCCGGATGGCCGGTGCGTATCGTCATCTTATCGCGTTGGTAAGGGTGCGGCCCGATCGGCGCCCGAATGATGTCACGATCCATTCCGACATTGCCGAGCGTGATCGCCCAATACTCTTTGTGGACCTCGCGCGATTCGAACTGCGCAGCCAATTCAAGATGCACGGTGTTTGTCTTTGCTACCAAGATCACACCGCTCGTATCACGGTCGAGTCGATGGACGATGCCGGGTCGGGTTGCGCCACCGACTGAGCTGAGTTGTTTGAAGTGGTATGCCAGCGCGCTGGTGAGGGTTCCGGCCCAGTGTCCCTTGGCCGGATGCACGACCATGTTGGGCGGCTTGTCGATGACGATGAAGTGTTCGTCTTCGTAAAGAATGTTGAGCGCGATTGCTTCCGGCTGCGGGCCATCGCTGGGAGGCGGAGGCAGATCGACAGCGATCCGTTGCCCTTCGCGTACCTTAAAGCTCGGCTTGACGATTTCGCCCTCGACCCGGCAGTTTCCTTCTTGCACCACCTTACGCAAGAAGACTCTGCTGTATGCGTTGAGGTGTGCGGCGAGAACCGAATCAATTCGTGTTCCGGTCTCGTCCCCGGTTACGCAATGCTCAAACAGAGTGGAGGGAACTGGGTTCAAGAAAGACCTATCACTATTAAGTGCCGTAAACCGGCGGCCGCGAGATTACTTGGGAGGAGCTTCAGTCGGAGCGGACGGCGGAGCCGCTGGAGTTGCATCGGCGGCCGGGGCATCTACCTTCGGTTCCGTCGTTGCGGGCGGCGCGGGTTGTGTTGGAGCAGGTGCAGCCGGTTCCGATGCAGGCATTGCAGGTGCCGGCGCGGCGGCGTCGGGTTGAGCAGTCGGCTGCGGTAGATTCAGCGGAGCCGAATCGGCCGGCGTCGTTGTTGTCGGCGGCGTCGACTGGGGCAAGGTTACATTTACATTGGGAGATAGCGAAATATCAGGTGACTTCGGAGGCTGAGTCAAATCGCTCGGAATGATCGGCGGAGCATCGGGCTTCGGCTTGGTGGAAGAAAACCAAGTGTAAAACTCTTTGGCTTGCGGGCTGCGAATCCAGGCCAATCGCTCGGTTGCGGTGGTAGCTACTGCGGGCAGAACTTTGCTTTCCGAAACTTGCTGATAGTACTTGGCCGCTTCGTCAAGCTTGCCGAGACCTTCGTAGGCTTGGGCCAAGCCCATGGTGGCTCGGTCCTTCAATTCCATATCCAGAGTCGTCGCGACGAGCGATTCGTAACTCTTGATGGCGGAGTTGATTTTTTCTTCGGCCTGATCTCGGTCGGTGTAGATCAGATCAAGTCCGGCCAGTAGTTGACCGTCAGCCAAGTTCTGCGACGCCCATGCCGCTGTTGCGATTTCGGATGGTCATCGATGACTGATTGGAAGGCTTCCGAATCAGTGTTGGCCAATTGGAAATAGTACTGCGACCAAGCTTGCGAATCCGCTTTTTGAGAGAAAGAGGTGTAGATTCCATAGCCGAGCGCGGCCAGGGCTACACCGATAATACCGCCGACGATCCATACGCCGAACGGTTTTCCTCCCTCGACGGCTGTACCCAAATGGTCCGCCAGGTAAT
Organism: Pirellulales bacterium; assembly: GCA_046349815.1. Classification (GTDB taxonomy): domain Bacteria; phylum Planctomycetota; class Planctomycetia; order Pirellulales; family Pirellulaceae; genus Aureliella. The sequence continues at coordinate 72,899 of JAXMBQ010000026.1, forward strand.
TCGTCTGCAGTTCGTGCCGCCGTTCGCTCTTCATCGTTTGCTTCCTATTGATTGAAGCTCGCCAGTATACGGGGCACTCGTTCGGCCCTCAATATCGGATGAAGCCGGCACTGCCCCCGCTTCGCTCAAAAACGCATTCCTCACGTTACCAACCGCGGCAGATGAGCTTGCTGTTTTAACACAAGCAGAACGGCGTGAGGGCTCGCGGATTTAATTGTAACCCGACGCATAAGCGACGGATGCGGGTCCCTGCTTACGCGTTGGGTTGTGATTGGAAACTAGATCTGTCGAAGCTGGTTTAATTGGCAGCCCCCGAGCCGTCCGGTTAAGCCCCCATCGATTTTGAAAAACTGGACGGATCGATGCTAAAAAGCATACGGCCATTGGCCGCGGATCCAAAGTCCACCGTCGACGAAGATCGTTTGGCCGTTGATGAAGTTGGCTTCGGTGTGAGCAGCATAGCTACGGTCCCGGCGACGTCGCCGATTGTTCCGACGCGAGGTAGTGGAGTGATGTCCCCCCAAGTCTTGGCGTAGGTCGGATCTTCCAATTTGGTCCGCTCGTTTTCGATCGCTCCGGGAGCGATGCAGTTCACTCGAATTCCGTAGCGACCGAACTCGACAGCCCCGACTTTCGTCAGCATGTCGATGCCTCCTTGCTGGCGCAGTAATCTCCCAGGTTCGAAAGGGAATGCGGTTGGCTCCCGATCCGATGTTGATCATGTCGCCCCCTGTTTCCTTCATCAGACGAGCTGCTTGCTGCATGCATAGGAAGGTTCCTTTCAGGTTCGTCCGCAGAGTGCGGTCGAAATCTTCTTCCTTCAAATCGATCAGCGGGGCAAACGTCTGGACCCCTGCGTTATTGACTAGCAGCTTCAGCGGCAACGGCAGCGCGGAGACCTGCGAGAACATGGCGGCTACGGAAGCCGAGCTGCCGACGTCAGCCGAGATAGCCATCGCATCGCCTCCCGCCGACTTGATTTTGTCGACAACTCGGGAAGCATCCTCCGCTCGATTGAAGTGATTGATGACCAAGTAATAGCCTTCAGCCGACAGTCGTAGGGCGATCCCTTCGCCTATTCCTTGGCTGGCTCCCGTCACTAAAGCAACCCCGCGACGGCTTCGATCAGGAGCCGGATTGGATGAGCTGGCAGTGATTTCGGTCAAATTGAGTTTCCTTCAGAAATGTAGTGGGCGGATGATGAGTAATGAATACGTGAAAATGTGGCGGATCGGTCTGAAAATGTTGACAATGGATTGTCGAATCAGTCAAGATGATTGCGGTGCACCGATTACCTTATCCACATGCAATCACCTGTTGCCGGATTTCCGGAGAAACGGCTCGGCCCCTCGTCTAGTTGGCCCGGTTGCCGGAATCAAATCGCTGTGCGAGTCTTATGCAGGATTGCATTTTTGACCGCAATTCGATGATTGCTGGGGGCCCCCGCGTCTCTAGAGACGACGGTTTTTGAACTTAGCTGAAGCCTTGAGGATCCCATCATGGACCAACCGATGCGAGATTTTACCGATTTGCTCCTCCGCCGCGGTGTCGTCAGTCTCGACCAGTTGTCGGAAGCGACCTCTATGGCTCGGCAAGACGATATCTCTGTGGCTGACGCGTTGGTCAAGCTTCAATACGCAGAAGGCAAGGATGTATATCAGGCACTGGCAGACTTCCACAAAATGACATTCGTCGATTTGCAGAGTGTGCGGATCGAGGATTCGATCATTCAGTTGGTCCCGGAATCGGTGGCTCGCGAAAACTCGATTATTCCTTACCAAGAGGATGGCGACGCCCTGGTCGTGCTCGTCAGCGACCCATTTGACCTGGAAACCATTGAAAAGCTGCGATTCATTCTTAACCGCCGCATCGAAACGGCGCTTTCGCCTCGCGAAACGATTTTCGAGGCGATCAACCGCTACTATGGCCAGGTCGAAGGTGAATCGGCTGACTCGATTCTGCAGGAATTCACCGACACCCAAATCGACTTCACTGAGACCTCAGAAGATGGAGGCGGTGGAAGCGACGAGTTAGTGGATGAGAGCAGCGCTCCGGTCGTCCGCTTGGTCGGTTTGATGATTCAAGAAGCTGTCCAGCTTCGTGCCTCCGATATTCACGTCGAACCGTTTGAGGATCGGGTTCGCATTCGTTACCGAATCGACGGGGTGCTGGTCGAGCGCGACAGTCCGCCTCGCCGTTTGTTGGGGGCGATTCTCTCCCGTATCAAGATTCTCGCAAAGATGGACATCGCTGAGCGTCGTCGCCCTCAAGATGGTCGTATTAAGGTCACCGTGGGGGAGAAGGAGCTCGACCTGCGCGTGAGTGTGATCCCGACCAACCACGGCCAGTCGGTGGTCATGCGGCTACTCGATAAGGACAACATCAAGGTCGGTGTCAGGCAGCTCGGTCTAGCTGATCGGGATTTCAAGATCTTTACCAGCATGATCAAGCGGCCCAACGGTATCCTCCTGGTGACGGGGCCGACAGGTTCCGGAAAGACTACGACATTATACGCAGCTTTGAATGCTATGAATCGGCCGGACCGCAAAATCATCACGGCTGAGGATCCTGTCGAGTACTATCTCCCCGGCATCAATCAAGTTGAAGTGCGCCACAATATCGGGCTCGACTTCTCTCGCATCATTCGTGCGATGCTGCGACAAGCCCCGAACATCATCTTGGTCGGCGAGATGCGGGACACCGAGACCGCATCGATGGGTATTCAAGCCTCTCTGACTGGACACTTGGTATTCAGTACACTGCATACGAACGATGCGCCCAGTGCTGTTACACGTATGACGGATATGGGAGTACCCGGCTACCTGGTGGCGAGTAGCGTGATCGCGGTCCTAGGGCAGCGTCTGGTCCGCACGATTTGCAAGCGTTGCAAGGCTCCATTCAAGCTTACGGACGCGGTTCTCGAGGATGCTGGAATACCCCCTGACATTGCGTCCATGGCCACCTTTACGAAGGGTAAGGGGTGCAGCTACTGTCAGAAGTCGGGCTATCGCGGTCGTATCGGTATTTATGAGCTGATGGTGGTGACCAGCCGAGTCCGCGAAATGATGTTCCAAGGTGCGGCCACCGTGCAAATTCGCGAAGAAGCGATCAAGCAAGGTATGACCACGCTCTACTGCGACGGTATCCGAAAAGTGCTCAAGGGGATCACTTCTTTGGAAGAGGTGTATCGCGCAGCCAAGCGGACCGAGCAGGATAGCAAAGCGATGGAGCACGTGTTCCGCGAGCTACGAGAAGGGGCTGCTGCCGGGACTCCGATGTAGCTGGCGGCGGCGTGTGGCGAGCGCGGAATGGTTTCGGCTCGCCCGTGAGGAAATCACAGAGTGTTCCGCTCTTGCCCCTCGCAAGTCGGGCTTTTTCGTGTGGCGCTTGAGGAAACGATTTCGCCCTTTTGCTAGGTGGCAACTACAATGCCACTGAGCCGACTGAGTGCAGGCCTTCGATCCATTCTTATCTATTCTTCGATCTGCCCTCACCGACTTCGTACGAACTCGTTCCCAATTGGCCTGTTCCGGGCCACGCGGTTCTCATAACCATCGACGGATGGGGAGAACATGAAATTGAAAGACGGATGGGCCAGTTCCGATATCCGTCAGCAATCGGCATCACCTTTTCCAGCAGTTGTTTTCCATTCACCATCTTGGTCATGCGGTCCGCCGCACCCGCGTGCGGTAACCCTAAACAGCTTTTCAGGGTCCTATGGCTACAGTTCTCATCGACAAGTTGCTCCAGGCGGCCGTTAAACAAGGGGCCAGCGATATCCACATCGTCGTGGGTCAGCCTCCCGTTTTTCGTTTGCACGGCCGCATGCGCAAGCTCGAAACGAAAGTGCTCGAGCCGGAAGACAGCATGGCGCTGATGAAGAGTATCGCGCCCGAGCGCTGTCAGCGCGAACTCCAGGAGAACGGTAGTTCCGACTTCGGTTTCGCCTTCGGAGAATTGGCTCGCTTTCGCGTGTCGATCTTCAAGCAGAAGGGCAACATCTCGATGGTGTTGCGTCAGATTCCGAACGACAAGCTGACACCTGAGCAACTCGGCTTGGCTGATGCTGTGGTGCGAATGGTCGAACGTCCTCGCGGCTTGGTGCTTGTCACGGGTCCGACAGGATCGGGCAAGAGTACGACACTAGCCAGTCTCATCAATTACCTGAACGAGTCGCACGACCACCACATTATCACGATCGAAGACCCGATCGAGTTTTATCACGATCACAAGAAGTCGACCGTCAACCAACGTGAGGTGGGGGTCGATGTGCCGAGCTTTGCAGAAGCCATTCGACGCGCACTGCGACAAGACCCGGACGTGATCCTGGTCGGTGAGCTTCGTGACTTGGAAACGATTCAAGCGGCGATCAGCGCGGCTGAAACGGGCCACGTTGTGTTCGGTACTTTGCACACCAACAGTGCTCAAGGCACGGTCAACCGTATCATCGACGCGTTCCCGGGTAACCTTCAGGATCAGATTCGTACGCAGCTCAGCACCTCGCTGATCGGCGTGGTGGCTCAAACGCTGCTGCCGAAAATCGGCGGCGGTCGTTGTGCGGCCTACGAAGTGCTCGTCGTTACTCCCGGCATCGCCAACTTGATCCGCGAAAACAAAACGTTCCGTATTAACTCGGCCATTCAGACAGGTGCCAAGTACGGCATGAATCTGATGGACGATGCCCTGTTCAACTTGTGGCGCGATGGCAAGGTCACGGTCGAAGACGTGTTGTCGAAGAGCCACCGTCCGGATGACTTGGCCAAGCGTATCGTCAACGCGCGGCGCGGCATCATGGATGAGATCCCGGTTGAAGACGGCGACGGCCACTAAGCTGTCGCTATGAAGCGATATGTTCGGTGTCTTGCAGTTTGAATGACTTTTTGAGCTTGTTCCTGTCTTGTAGAGTTCCATCATGTCCGTAAGAAAGATCGGCCAAGTGCTCGTCGATATGGGTTTCATAACCGACGAGCAATTGGAGCAGGTGCTCGACGAACAGCAGCAGCGCCCCGGCGCGCTCTTCGGCAAGATCGCCGAAGAAGCCGGTCTCATCTCTGATGAACAACTCGCTCAAGCGCTCGCCGAACAACTGAACATGCAAGTAGTTCAGCTCGGCGATACCAAGCTGCCGCCTGACGTGATCGACAAGATGACCGAAACCATGGCGCAGATGTATCGCGTCGTGCCCGTTCACTTCGACGGCTCCACTCTGACAGTTGCCACCTGCGATCCGCAGAACTTGAGCATCCAAGACGAACTGCGCACCTTCTTGGGTTTCGAGATTCGGATGGTTGTGGCTACAGAGCGCGACATCCTTGCGGCAGTCGACAAGTACTACTCAACCGAACTCGATACGCTCGAGCGCGTGATCGAGACGATCGCGAAAGATTCGGAACTGGCCGAAGCCGCCAAGGCGCTCACTGGCGACGGTCCATTTAACTTGACGGATGCTGCAGCGCTCGCCGACTCGGTGCCGGTTCGCAAGCTGCTGAACATGGTACTGTTGCTCGCGATTAAAGATCACGCCAGCGATATTCACTTTGAACCGTTTGAAGATGAGTTCCGCATCCGCATCAAAGCGGAAGGTGTGCTCTATGAAATGGTGCCGCCGCCACGTCACTTGGCTTTTGCGATCACTACGCGCATCAAGGTTATGGCCAACCTCGACATCGCCGAACGACGCTTGCCGCAGGACGGTCGTATTGAATTGATGGTCGGCGGTCACCCCGTCGACTTGCGTGTCAGCGTTTTGCCGACCATGTTCGGTGAAAGCGTGGTTATGCGAATTCTCGACCGCTCCGTGGTTTCGCTCAGCCTCGGAAACGTGGGGATGAATGACTTCACGTTGACGAAGTTCCGCAAGATCATCGATCGGCCGAACGGCATCATTCTCGTGACCGGTCCTACAGGTTCCGGTAAGACCACGACGCTCTACTCGGCGCTCTCCGAGCTGAACGATATTGAAGACAAGTTGATCACGACGGAAGACCCTGTCGAATACGACATCGACGGCATCGTACAGATCCCGATCGATCACGAGATCGGTGTGACCTTCGCCTCCTGTCTCCGCGCTATTCTGCGGCAGGACCCGGATGTGATTCTGGTCGGTGAGATCCGCGATTTGGAAACGGCCGAGATCGCGATTCAAGCTTCGCTGACCGGTCACTTGGTGTTCAGCACGTTGCACACCAATGATGCACCGAGCACGGTCACTCGCTTGAAAGACATGGGGATCCCGACGTTCTTGATCACCGCCTGCGTCGAAGCCATCTTGGCTCAGCGCTTGGTGCGTCGCATCTGTACCAAGTGCCGCGAGGAAACCGAAGTCAGCAAGGAACTGCTGATGGACCTCGGTATCCAAGAAAGTGAAGCGGCCGGGAAGAAGTTCTTCCGCGGACGCGGATGCGATAACTGCAACAACACGGGCTACAAGGGTCGCGTGGGGTTGTTTGAACTGATGGTCATGAACGATGACTTGCGCGATGCGGTCATGCGAAATGTGACTACGGATGAAATGCGAGACAAAGCGGCCAGTTACGGAATGGTCACCCTTCGTCGCTACGGCATTAACTTCATTTTTGAAGGGGTGACCACGGTCGATGAAGTGTTGCGAGAAACGATCAGCGACTAGTCGCTGCCGCGGTGCTGATGACGAGCACTGGAACGAATGAACGGTTAAGGAAGATGGTTGGGTCGAGTTTTGAATGCCGAGTTTGAATAACGAATTCAGCGAATCCTGATTAACGCAGAGCCGAATTATGCCAACTTTTCAATTTGAGGCGATGGACGCGACCGGGCAAGAGATCAAGGACGTGATCGAAGCCGCGACCGAGGATGAAGCCCAAACTACTATCCGGCAGATGGGCTATTTCGTTACCAAGATCCAAGTCAAAAAGGGGACGGGTAAACAGGCCGCTGTCGGACAAAAGAAGAAGCGCCCATTCGCTCTCGGCGGCGCGAAGACCAAGCACATCTGTACGTTCACTCGTCAGCTCTCGATTCTTCAAGACGCCGGTCTGCCGATTCTGCGCAGCCTCCGAATTCTGGAAGCGAACAATAAACCGGGCAAGCTGAAAAACGCACTCGGCGATGTCTGCGATGAAATTGAAACCGGTTGTACTCTTTCTGAGGCTATGACGAAGAGCCCGAAAGTCTTCAGCCGTTTGTATGTGAACATGATCAAAGCCGGTGAGGCCGGCGGTGCTCTCGAAACGATTCTCCAGCGCTTGGCCGACTTCTTGGAAAGCTCCGAAGCACTCAAGCGTAAGGTGAAGGGTGCGTTGATCTATCCGATCTCGGTGGTGATCATCGCGGGCTTGATCCTCGCGGGCATTATGACTTTCATCGTGCCCACGTTTAAGAAGATGTTCGAAGAATTCGACCTCAAACTGCCGGCTCCGACCTTGCTGCTGATCGCGATGAGCGATTACTTGGTGAAGTACTGGTTCCTGGTGCTGATCATCCCCTTCATCTACTGGCTCGCTACGTTGCTGGTGCGCAAGTTCAAACAGGGGAGGATGGGCTTCGACATGTTCATATTAAAGGTCCCGGTCTTCGGGACGTTGATCGAAAAGAACATCTTGGCTCGTACTACGCGTACGTTAGGCACACTGGTGACGTCCGGTGTGCCGATTCTCGAGGCGCTCAACATTACGCGTGAAACATCCGGTAACGCGCTGTTCGAGCGGATCTTCAATAAGGTGACCGAAGCGATTCGCGAAGGGGAAGTGATCAGCAAGCCGCTGCGCGACAATGCGGTTCCAGGTTTCCATCCGCTGGCCGCGTTCTTCTGGTGCTTCCTCGGTACGTTCCCGGGCGTGATGATTTTGTCGGTGGCGTTGACCGCCGGTCGAGCCATCACCGGTAAGAGTGCCAAAGGTGCGACTGAAACGTTGATGCAGACCGGCGGTATCGCCGTGCTCGTCGGCGTGGTAGGTGCGCTGCTGTTCTACTTGATGAAGATGCAAGTCCGCGTGATCGACGAACTGGTCGTCAACATGGTCGACGTCGGTGAAGAGACGGGCGAGCTGGATACGATGCTGTACAAGGTGGCTGACACCTACGACGACGAAGTGCGAGTGATGACGGAAGGTCTGACACGATTGATCGAACCGCTCTTGATCGTGTTCCTCGGCGTGTCGGTCGGCTTCATCGTGATTTCGCTCTTCATGCCTCTCGTGCAGTTGATTACGTCGCTGACTTAGCGTCGGCAAAGCGGTGGGAGATCGTCCGTCCGAGTCGGGCTCGGCGGACGAATGAGTTCTGACGGTTGTGCTGAAACTGATTGAGACGAATCCAAGCGATTTAAGAAATAGCCTTGTTGGAGAACAGGATGATGCGCAGAACCTCCCCATACCTCGAACCGGTTTCACATTGATCGAGTTGATGATGGTTATCGCCATCATCGGCATCCTGGTCGGTTTAATCGTGCCGGCTGTGTTCTATGCGATGCGAAGCGTCAAAGTAAAGGCGATCGCCATCGAGGTTAACGGTCTGGCGCAGGATATAGAAGCCTACAAGAATAAGTACGGTGACTATCCGCCTGATGGAACGAACCGAGTGGTGTTTGAACGTCACTACCGCAAGCTGTTTCCGCAGATCGCCGCTACGGAGTTCACGATTCTCTATGCGTGTGTGAACCCGGGTGATCCGACATTGGCAGCGAATAACACCGGTGTGATGGATCCGCCCGAAGCGCTGGTGTTTGCACTCGGCGGCTTCAGCAAAGATGCAATTCATCCATTCACCGGTCCCGGCGGTCCGCTGATCTCTGTACCGGGTTCGAACCCCGTTACGTATCAGTACAACACCGATCGCACGGAACCGATTTACGAATTCAATGTGGCTCAGTTGACGATCGATACATCGTCGGGCTCAACACTGTCTTCCGAAGATGGCGATGCGATTCCTGTCTATCACCCCAAGGGTCTGACTGCACCGTTCGTTTACTTTGACAGCCGCACTTACAGCTTTCCGGCCACTGCTTCGCCAAGTACGAACGTAAGCTATCGCAACGGTACTTTTTTCAACTACTACGGCTCAGTGACCGTCGGCTTTGCGAGACCCTACAAATCGTCGAAAGTCAATACAAACGTTGCCGCGACTGCTGCCAATGCTGAGACTTACTACGAATACATGAACAATCGCAAGTTCCAGATCGTCAGCGCCGGCTTGGATGACAACTACGGCGGGATTCCGATCGGCGGCACACCGGCCGGTCCAGTTCTGTATATGTTCCCTGGCGGTCAGAGCCTGGACTACAGCAACTGGAATTCGAGCACGGCTCCGACTGCCGGAACTTGGACGCGATATAAGGACACCGATCCTCCGCTCAATTACCAATTCGATAACGCTACGAATTTTGCAGAAGGTCCGTTGTCGGATTCCTTGTCGAACTAAGGAGCTGAGGGGGAACCAGGCCCGCGTAAGAACGGGTTGAGCTGCGAGAGAACAGATAGCCGGCGTGGTGGGCATGTCTCGGTTTTCTGCTCGAGGCTCGGCTGCTCGGATCGCATCGGTTTGGGAGTCGAGTCTCGGCAAAGAATCATGAATGTGAAAGTGATCATGAACACCACCGCTCATCATCGGCCCGCCGCCAAGGCGCGGCTCGCCATTGCAAGCGCCCTCAGTGAATGGCGTCTCCGTGCAGAGCGAGCGAAGACATCGCGTCCGAGTTTCACTCTCGTCGAATTACTTGTGACAGTGGCAGTGATCGGCATCATGGCCGGTATGATTCTGTTCGCACTGTCCGGAGTGCGACGTGACTCTTTGAATGCGAAGACTCGCAGCACGATCAAGAAGATCAACGAGATCATTCTGCATCGCTGGGAAGAATTTCGATATCGCGGTGCGAAGATCAATGTTCCGGACGCTTTTTTGCAGCGCATTCCTCAGGTCACCGGCAATCCACTTTCCGGTCAAGTTCCGATCAGTCCGCGTGAAGGTGCGCGAGCGCGGATGATGATCCTCCGGGATACCATGCGCATGGAACTTCCCGACCGATACGCTGATATTTGGTATCCACCCTCCATCTATAAGATCGCTGCGTTCTCGGGAGATAACGGACCGCCGAATAACAACATTGTGCCGGACTCTTTGGTCGTTACACCATCGAACGGCTTCATACCGAGGCAGGTGCCGGGAAGCTACAACAGCTTTCGCGAGAAGATGGGTTTGCCACCGCTCGGCAATCCATATGTCACACCGAATGTGACTCCGGTGCCGGCTCCTTATCCGCCGATTACGACCATGGTGCAGTATGAAAACGCGGAGTGGCTTTATCAGATAGTCGCATCATCCAGTTACAACGGCAGTACGGGACTGGAGATGTTTCACCCGAGCGAAATCGGGGATGTCGACAGCGATGGCATGCCTGAGTTCATCGATGCTTGGGGACAGCCGATCATGTGGTTGCGTTGGCCTGCAGGATATGGCGTTGTGGATGCTTCCAGTGTGCCTGCTGCTCAACGAGCTCAGTACATTCAAGAACGTCGCCCACCTGATTCCATTTTGAATGACACGTCGACACCCGATCCATTGGATTCGTTGCATACAGATTGGCGCTGGACGAATTCGCGATTCAACAACGTGCAGAAGCCTTGGATGCTTGTTCCACTGATCGTGTCCGCCGGTGCCGACGGAATGTTCGATCTTCAGTTTGATACTTCGCCGTCCACGATCTACGCCGTCCAGACTTGGACGTTCGGAACGGATTCAACGGCGCATACTTCCGGCGGCCCATATTACTTTGTGGATCCGTACGTCGGATTCTATGACACGTCCCAGAATCCGGCCGTAGCCGGGGCCGGCGGTTTAGGGCAATTCATCGACGAAGATAGTTCGACGAGTACTATCGGCACGACGGACAACATCACCAACTATGAGATCATCCTCGAGTAACGGCGGCGATTGCAAGGAATTGTTGAGGAGATGCTGAACATGACTAATCAAAACCGCCGCGGTGTGACGCTGGTTGAACTGCTGATTGTGATCGCACTCATTACGTTGTTGGCTGCGCTTACACTGCCGACTTTGCGTCAAGTGCTCAAACATTCGCAAGTTCCGCAAGCCGCCCGCATGGTGGAGGCTTATGCGGAATCCGCCAAGTCGCGAGCCATTGCATCGGGACGTCGCGTTGCATTGGTGATTGAACGAGCTCGTGCCGATGCCGGTGGCGGTGTCGGCAGCGATGCATTGATCGCCAATGAAACGAGTACGCATTTATCGATTGCAGAAGTCTTCCCGCCTTACGAAGGTGATTGGGCCGGGAGCACTGCAACACCGGTATCCGTCGCCGGCAGCGGATACGTGGATGCAATCGATATCCCGGTCGCACAAGCGGCGACACTGCTTGATCTCAATCAAAGCCCTCCGGTACCGAACGGTTTTGTTTCGTTGGGAGCTCTAGTGCAACTAGGCGATCGCAGTCAAGGCTTCATCGTAAGCGGCACCCCGTCCATAACACTCGCAGGGAACATTCGGATTCCACTTGCCAATGCGCCGTCGATCGCTCTGCCGGGTACAGGCTACGCCGCACAATCGAATGAAGCCATGTGGCCTCTGACTCAAGAGATGGCGGATAATGGTGTGCGGTTCAAGATCTTCCGTTTGCCCAGTAAGACCATGTCGGGTTCGGTGACATTGCCGCGCGGTACATGCATCGACATCTCTTGTTCAGGGGTCGGTCCTGCGGGTAGGGATTTCAGTGCCGATGCGATCAGCAGTGGTGCCGGCATCGCTGCATCGGCAGGTGACTATGGACCGATCTTCATCGTCTTTAATCCTCGCGGTTCCGTCGATATCGCTTATTTCCAAGGTCGCGTCTCCAACGGCAGCGGGGGATACATTCCCGGTTTGCGAAGAGTTCTGCCGACAGGCGTGTTGCACTTTTTGATAGGTAGAACAGAACAAGTTCAACCGTCGAATCTTCTCGCACCGTACAGTGGCGGACAGATCAGCAGCCGCGATGATTTCACTTCGAACTTGAATGATGCAAGCAACTATTGGCTGTCGCTTAATCCCTATTCGGGAAACATTTATACGAGTCCGGTTACGGCGGTGGCTGCTCCGCAGAACCCGATGACGGTCGCGTCGCGCTTGATCGAAGCCCGATCCAATGCAACGGTGGCTGTTTCATCGGTGGGTTACTAGTGAAGGATAGGGTGAACAAGATGCAACCGATTTCGCACAAATGGAAAACCCGCCGATCACGCTACGGTGTGACCATTCTGGAAGTGCTCTTTGCAACCGCAGTAGTAATCGTCGGCATGATGGGTATTGCATCCGTCTTCGCCGTCGCCGGGCGTCGAGCCAGCGAAAGCGCTCGCGCTGCTGAGTCGCAGGCTCTCGCTCAACATTGGTTTGGCGAAGCTCTGGCACGCGGAGCAAACAATTCAACGCTCTGGCAAGGTTTCGATGAAACGGCTCCTGCCAGATACACGGTAACTAAGACCGTCGCTTCTTCGCGGCCCGGCAAGGGCGCTCTGTTTCTTCCCAACACGCTGCTGCGCGAACTGGGTACGGAATCGGTCTGCCTCGATCCCGCCTTCATGGCCGGTCGCGATGTCGGCAATACGCCGACATCAAGCGGATGGATTCGTCCGTGTGTTTTTCCGTACTTTCACGATCGAACGAATCCGCTTTCTGATCCGGCTTTGGGGTCTAGCGGCACGGCTTGGGAAGATCAACCTCGCATGACTCGTGTGACTTCTTTTTCTGCGGCCAAGGCTCTTGAAAAAGTATTCTCTTCCCAAGACGAGTTGAACCTCGATCTGGATGACGGCGACAAATCCATTCGTCCCACTCGTTCGCCGCAGTTCTACTATCCCTTCAAACTGGACGATGCTTCCTACGCGAATCCGCCCGCGTGGCAGCCGACGATGCCGGCTAAGGCGATTCCCATTGCGAAGACATCGACAGCTCAAGCCTATTCTTGGTTTGCGACCATGAGCCCTGCGGAGACGATTCAGGCTTCTTCGCAGCCGATCAATACCAGTGCCAAATCGCTTTACACAATGTCCCTGGTCGTACTCTACCACCGCGACTATGCAGTGTTCGATCCGTCGACTCCCACTCCTCGCAATGCTGCAGAATCTGCCAGAATCGAAAACGGATTGCAGGGGGAACGGATCTCATGGGTTTGGCCGATGTCCGGAGATTTTGACGGTGGACACGGCGGACGTGTTCAGTTGATCTGCAGCGACGGGACGGATCCGGAAATCTTTGTCGGTAGTTGGATCATGTTGTCCAAATATATCGACATCGACGCCGCCGCTTCGGTTCCGCCGCTGCCTTCGTTCCGCGGTTGTTCGGTGAATCGTTGGTATCGCGTTGTCGCGATCGACTCGGATGCGAAGCTCGCTCCGATCGGTGTTGCTTCGGCTCCGACAACCGATCCCTACGGAAATACGCCTCCGAACCAAGTTTGGAGTCGTAACGTTGTATTGGACGGTCCTGACTGGAGCTTTTCACCTTCGGTGGTGGTACAGACATCAAGCGGTCCTGTCACTGTGATGACGCCGACGACGGCGACCATCGTAAAGGGCGCGGTCAATGTGATCGAACGCATCGTTGAAGTCAGATGATCAAGCAATTCCATTCGAAGTATCAGAGCGCGTGGCGGGGATATTCGGTTAAGGGAAGAATCATGGCACGAAGAAACAATCGTCGATCACGCGGTTTGATCCTGCTGGTCGTGCTCGGCATGCTGACACTGTTCAGCTTCTTAGCCGTCACGTATGTGGTTTACGCGGGCCAATCTCGCACTGCCAGTATGGCGATGAGTGCGCGTGATAACCGCGGCACACCGCCTGATAAGCTGATGGACTATGCAATCAAGCAAGTTATCCGCGGCACGACCGACACTCATTCGGTATTGTTTCACAACAGCTTGCTGGAAGACTTGAATGGAGTCGGCGACGGCGGCGTTACGCTCCGTGCTCGAATCAATCAGTGGGACAATCCGGCGCGATCTGCATTGATTCCCATGTACAACCCGTCGGCATTGCCTGCTCTTCAACAAGGCCAGCCGGAAGGACCGCAACTCTACGGCGGTCATCTGCTGAAGATTCCGCTGCAGTGGAGTCCTTCACTGCCACGACTTAACGATGCTTGGACCGGACGTGTGGTTACATTCCAAGGGGGACCACTCTCAGGCCATTCACTGCGTGTGGTTCGGTATATCGGAGAAGTCCCGGCAACCAATGTCGCGCAATTGACTCCCTATTTAGGAGTTCAGTATTCGATTATCGTCGATCTCTCAGAAGTCACTCAGCAATTGCTTCCCCTTGGAGGTGTGTCGGCCCGAACTGTTACGCAATGGGCCTTACTAGAGCCAAATGGTGCGGCGCTTTTGTATGCGAGCGCCGCCAGCGGAGCTGCTGCAGGATCGCCGCTGATCGGTCCATTCGACATTCTGCTCAATGGCAGTGTGTTCAACGCATTCGGGGCGGGTATCTCCAACAATGGGACCGTTGCAACCGCAACGAATTCCAACAAGACGTTTTATCCTGAACGAATCTGCAGTCACCGTTTTTCGACGTAGAAGAACTGCTGCCGAACCATGCGTATATAACGAGCAATAATCCGGCTCACAGCCTCGGGTGATCTCGACGAGCCCTACGATGCGGCCGATTATCAGAACTTCTTCTTGGCTATGACTCGCCAAAGTTCTTCGTCGAGTTTGTCGTGCGACGAGATTATTCCATCGTTTCATCGACCGGCGGTAATCCAACACATCGCGGCTCGCTATCCAAACGGTACGGCAAACGGTTCGATCAATCTATCGACGATGACCAATCCGACTGCAGCAGCCGAATTCGTATCGTTCCTCGATCTAGTGCAACGCGCTTCGGGGCGTCCGATCTCATGCCGTATTTCAAACTTCCCGACGAACGGTCAAGTGCTGCAGTTGAATCCGTATTTCACAGGTAATTCGCCCGTGGAAACGGCACCGGCTTCAAAACCTACTTACGGTAATCGTAATCCGCAGCTCGTCTTCGACTGGGCGAATCGTAATAACGAACAAGCCAACTTCGATGCATGGTTGCGCTGGCAAACACGCGGTTCGTGGGATGTGGATAACGACGGAGATGGACTGAATGACAGCGTGTGGGTCGACTTGAACTTCCCGCTGATGACATCGCCGGAAGGAAAGCTGCTCAAGATTCTCGTCGCGTTTTATATCGAAGACATGGACGGCAAGCTTGATTTGAATGCATCGGGCAGCCAGTTCCAAGCATCACCTGGCTTTGCATTGCCTCTGAATGATACGGCTTACGGTCTGCGTCAAAACAATCAACCGATGAATTGGCCGCAGGGACTCGGTGCGGGAACGGGAGACATTTCGCTTTCCCATTTGTTCCAGAACGGCAGTTATCCACAAGTTTTATTGCGTCGTTACGCAGGAGCGCCGGGTAACGACAGCGTGGATGATGCAGGCAGCAGCGTCGTCACGCGAGGCTGGCGTCGAAAGAACGACAATGCAGGGATACTGCCGATGCTTCCCTTCTCGATGCAGGGACAGATTGGTTTGGCCGTGGATCTGTTGGGCAATACGCGCGTGGTGAATGATCTTACTGCCACAGGGCGCTGGAACGAAGCGACCGACGATCCGTATGATTCTCGGATTCTACTCAATCCGCACGGCGACAATCCCTTTTCGGCGTCGGAGTACGAACGCTTGGTGCGATTCAATGACTGGGACCACTCGTCGCAGTCTCGCGATTTAGAACGGATCACCGGGACAAGTTTTGCCGCCTCCTCGATGGGGCATATCCGAAGTATCTCGCCTCGTAATGCGGCACTGACTCTACCGAGCTTCCCTGGAACGTATACGGATCCATTAAATAGTTCGACGAATGTTCCGATTTCGTCTTTTCCTGAACTGGTTGAAGCACTCGTTCAGAATCGGTTTGCCGGTCAAAGTTCGGTGTACCCCTACATCGCCAATAACGTTTTCGCGCAGTTATTCCCGCTGGAGTTTCGCCAGAACCGACCACTCGACCTGAATCGTCCGTTAGGTAATGGCGCGGATGAAGATAGTGACGGTGCGGTCGATGAAGCCGATGAATTGACACAGCCGAACTCACAAACGTCGATCTATTGGGACCCGACA
>JAXMBQ010000027.1:0-88806 GCA_046349815.1 Pirellulales bacterium
GGGCGAACTCCGTCTGGACGTTGGGGCCTCAATTGCCGGCGATGTTTCCGTCGGCGCGGGTGCCAAGCTCGGCGGCAAGGGTGTCGTCAAAGGTAAGACGATTCAAGTCCCGGGTTCGATCATCAACCCTGGCGCTTCGCCCGGGATCTTGTCTGTAGTCAGCAACACGGTCTTTTCCGATGACGCTCAGCTCAAGCTGGAATTCAACGGGACAGTACCGGGCAGCGAGCACGATCAATTGCTGTTGACGGGAGCCGGCAACACGATCGATCTGGGCCGAGTGAACTTGCTTCCGTACGTGGGATACATCGCGAACATCGGTGACTTCTACACAGTCGTGCGAGTTGCCGATCCGACTTCTTCGCCGGTCGGACACTTTGATGATGCGCAGGGGAATGAGATCATCGAAGGGGGAACCTTCACTGCAGGCGGTTTCCGACTGGAGGTTCATTACGGAGTCGACTCGGACCTCGACGGCGCGACGAACGACGTGGTCTTCACTGTCATCGACTACGCTCGTGATTTCGGCAACGCACCTGAGTCTTATTCGACTTCATTTGCAAGTGACGGACCTCGCCATCGTCTTGGCTCCGGTCTGCAACTCGGTGTAAATCAATCTGCCGATGAGAACGGTTTGACGACTGACGATAGCGATGGTGTGACCTTCGGTGCGTTGAGGATCGGCGACGATCAAGCTCAAGTCGATGTCTTCGTTGTCAACACGATTGATAAGAACGCCATGATCGATGCTTGGATCGACTTCAATGGCGATGGTGACTTTGATGCGGATGAGAAGGTCTTCAGCCAAGAGCATGTCACTTCGGGATTGAACACTCTTGTGCTGAGTGTTCCGATGACCGCCTTGGCAGGCAATACGTACGCTCGCTTCCGATTGAGCAGCACGGGCTCGTACTTGCCGACCGGTGAAGTGGCTGACGGTGAAGTCGAAGACTATCCGGTCACGATTCTCAGCAATCTCGATTTGGGCGGCGCGCCGGGCTACAGTTCGGCAGCCCATATCGTGGGCGGTCCTCAGCTCGGTCATTTGGTCGACATGGAATCGAGCCTCACGGGCACCGATGACGCTGATGGAATCAACGATGAAGACGGAGTCATTTTCGGAGAGGTGCGCGTCGGCGGTAGTTCCTTTGTGCGTGTTGATGCGAGCAACGTAGGTTCGGGCGCGAAGCTCGACGGTTGGATCGACTTCAATCGCGACGGCGACTTCAACGATGCGGGCGAAAAGATCTTCCAAAGCGTTGCGGTGGTCGACGGGCGCAATATTCTCGAGTTCGAAATGCCCAGCGGTTCGACCGCGGGATCGACCTACGCGCGCTTCCGAATCAGTACCGCCGGCAATCTCGGCCCGGACGATCCTGATCTGCCGGCTGCCGACGGGGAAGTGGAAGATTACTCTCTCACCATCAATCCGTCTCGCCCGATTGTCACCGGTACGACTCTTGTCACGTTGGTTGACAATGACTTAGTGATTCAAGACGTGGACGGGGGAGATTCCAACGATCGAATCACTCTTCGATCTGACGGTGTCTACTTGATCATCGAGGATCCGGACCTCATTCTGACCAGCGACCTTGTATTGGCACATGGTGACGGTACGCACACGTTGAAGATTCCTCTCGCGGAAATCGCCGATAGCGTCATTGTCGACACGTTGGGCGGCGATGACGAACTCACTCTGGACTTTGCTTCAGGGGAACTTCTTTCTCGCATTCGCTTCCTTGGTGGTGCAGGAACCGATCACGTTGTGATGCAAGGAAGTAGCTTTGCAGGTGCCTCTGTCAATGTTCTGTCGAGTTCTTCGGGACGCATTGCCTTCTCCGATGAAGAAGTTGTCGACTACGAAGCTGAGTCGATCACTTCCGCGCTCATCATCGATGACTTGTCGGTTGCGTATGGTTCTACCGACGACGATGTCGAACTGATGAAATCGGGAACCGGCATCTCGCTCTCAGGCATCCTGACGTTCGCTCAACCGCAGAGACTGTCGATTCAAACCGGAGAAGGCGACGATACGATTCGGCTCGACGACAATGGCGCGGCGGGTGCTGATGGCTCTGTCGAGTTCATCGACTTTGAACTGATCGTAGATGCGGGCGGCCAAGGCGGCGATCAGATGCTGATCATCGATAGTTCCGATACAAGCGGCGACAAGTTCGCAATCGATAGTGACTCGATCATCGGCCAAGGAGGATTGAATCTCTTCGGTGCCGGAGGATCGCTGAGATACTTCGGTTTGGATCGTCTCACTGTCGACGTTGCTGACGGTAACTCCGAGGCAAACATTTCGACAGATGGTCTCGCGACTCTCTTGGAGCTGAACTTCTCCGAGACAGCCGACAACCAGTTGTTGGTCGATAGCTCGATTACCTGGGAAAAGCTGAACATGGCTTTCCAAGATCGGAATCGTGCGACGCTCGACTTGGAAGCCCTCGATACATCAGTACCGACGATTGCGTTTTCCAACGTCGATCAACTCGATCTTTCTTCGATTGTTAATGCGAAGTCCAGTATCGGTTACAGCGATCTGGCCGAAACGATTACGGTCAGCGATTCCGGGACTGCATCGGTCACACGGCTGGTGAGTAGCTTGGCGGGATCGCCGACGATCTGGTTGCAGAACCCAAGTGACACCTTCAGCCTTCACGGTGGAGATTCGCAAGCCGACAGTTTGCAGATCCAAGGATTCGGTTCCGGATTTGCGGCGAGCGTTGAAGTGGATGGTCAAAACGCTGTCGATTCGGTTACCTGGAGTGCCGGTTTGGGTGAGTTCGCCGGCCTATCGATTCAAGCTGAATCGATTGTGCTCGACGTGACCTCGATCGTGACTTCCGGCGACATGCTCTTCCAAGGGAACGTGAAGCTCGCAAGCAATGTTTCGCTCCAAGGAACCAGCGTCGTCTTTGAGGGTGACATCGATGCTGTCGCAGCTCAATCACTTGCGATCGTCACGCCCGACTTGACGCTGACCGGCAAGATGACACTAAGCGCATTGAGTGTTTCGGGGCCGATCTCTGTCGGCGAAGATGCGGTCTTGATTGCTCGAGTCGGCGGAGATGTGACTGCGAGCGGGGCGATCTCGATCAACCTGCCGGTGCAATTGATAGACGATGTTGCCTTTACCGGTTCGACGATCTCGTTGGCGGAAGTGGACTCGGCGGAAGATGCGTCGTACGGTTTGACGCTTCAAGGAGCGGCGGCACTCAACGGCGCAGTGGGGGCACACTCCGCTTTGGCAAACTTTGCATCGAATAGCCTTACCGTTGCCGGTGGGCTGATTCGAACCGAAGGTATGCAGACCTATACCGGTCCGGTCGTGCTTCTCAATGATTTGCGAATCGAAGGAGATGCCGACTTTGCCGGCGAAGTCAGCGGCATCGGAGGACTGACCACTCTCAGCAGCGTGGTTCTCCACAGCGCCAACACATACCAAGGTGAGACGCACGTGGTCGGCGGGGAATTGAGATTGTCCGGCAGCGTGGCATCAAAGGTTGTTGTTACCGATGCAACTCTGACGGGAGCTGGAACCATTCATGGTGATCTTGAAATCGGAGTGAACGGACACTTGTCTCCGACTCCCGACGCTGTGCAGTGGTTTACCGTCGATGGGGCACTCTCCTTCGACAGTGACGGTGGATTCGTCCTGCAGGGCACCGACGCGAGCACGCTCGGTCGAGTAACGGCCGCGACGATCAGCTCAACGATGCATGGCTGTTCGATGATCTGGCGTTTGAACCTCGGCTGGGCGACCGTTTGGTCTTCGTGCAAGCGATGGATCTGGCCGGTAGCTTTGCGGTGGTTCGCAGGAGTTCATCAGCGTGGGCAGCAGCGATGCAGTAGCCGATTACCTGCGTCCTGTCGGCGAAACACATCAATTTGTGATCGTGGGCTACGGAGTAGGTGACTACGGCGACGCACCGTTCGAGTCCTTCAAGAGCGAACTCGGTGCGGCTCACCGCAACGTCGGGCCGTCGCTCGGAGCGGGTCGCGGCTTTGAAGAGGACGGCTTTGTCGGCGATTTGCAAGACGACGGAGTCACAGTGATCGGTGAACTCATCACCAGCCCGAACCGTTCTACTGTGGGAGGTCTTCTGGTAACGACAACGGCTGATGCGAAGCTGGATGCTTGGATCGACTTCAATCACGACAATGATTGGGACGACGAGGGCGAGCAGATTTTCGTGAGCACAGATGTGACAGCAGGCAGCAACCGCTTGTCATTCACTATCCCTGCGGGTGCGTTCGTGGGTGATACGTATGCTCGCTTCCGATTGAGCACGGCCGGAGGGCTTGCTCCGACCGGCATTGCAATGGATGGAGAAGTAGAAGACTACGTGTTCACATTCGAAAGCGCGACCGCGGCCGATTCGATGACCATTCACGTGGGTAGTGATCCGATGGAGATCAGTCTGGAAGCGAGCGACATCGTAGTGAGAGTCGCAGGCCAAGTGGTCTCGGTTATACCTGCTTCGTCGATAAGCTCGCTGGTGATCGAAGGCGACGCCGGCAACAACAACGTCACGATCGACGCAGCGGCGATTCCTGCAGGTGGGCTGATCTACAACGGGAATGGCAGCGGTGACTTGGATGTGCTCAACATTCGCAACTCAGGCGGTACCATCGTAGCGCTGAACCATCTGTTCACCAACGCTCATGACGGCTCGGTTGAAATCGACGGGAAGAGCATTCATTACACGGGTCTCGAGCCTATCATCGATGTTGCTGTTTCACTGAATCGCACGTTTACCTTTGGTGACGATGACGACGTCGTGACGCTGGGCGATAGTGGGGCGACGAATGATGGCCTGTCGCGAGTCACTAGTGTCGATTCGAGTGAGTCAGTTGATTTCGTCAATCCGACCGTGTCGTTGACCATCGATTTGGGTGAGGGGAACGATACGCTGATCTTTGGTTCGCTGGACACGGGACTGACCGTTCCCGTCACGGTCACGGCGGGAAGTGGAAACGATACGCTGCGGACTGCAACGGGCGATCTGAATCTGAGCGGCAAGACGCTGAAGAAGAGCGACGGAACCCTGACGATTGAGAGCCGAGCCACCGGTTCGAGCTTTACGACGGACGGAGATTTCGCAATCGCATTGCTTTCGGGAGCTCATTTATCGAGCCCGATGACATTCAGCAACACGACTGGAGTAACCTTGGGCGACGCCGTGACGGACGTGTTCGAGTTCGATAGTGGGCTCATCAGCACGTCCAGTGTGACGACCGTGCAAGGTTCGATACAGACGATCGACAGCCCACTGTTCTTCGGCGATCTCGTTCTGTCCGGTGACACAATCTTGACAGGTTCGACGATCACTATCGGTTCGATAACCGGCACCGGCAACCTCGTATTGAACGGCGCCGTAACGCTTAACGGCCGGCTCGACATCGTCGGGACGCTCACGATCAACGGGACGTTGAGTCTCGGAGACGACGCTGCGTTGTCTTTCGATGGAACGACCGTGTTGGCAACGGCCATTCAGGGATCGTTCAGTCTCATTAAGGATGGCAGTGGAACATTGCGGCTAAGCAACCAAGCATTTGCCGGACAGCTCACTGTTGTCGACGGAGTTGTCGAGCTACCGAATGGACTTGTCGGTGCAATGGTTCTCGATGGCGGGACGGCGGTGGTCGCAGGTTCTTCAGCAGGCGGCCTGCAGGCGATGGTGGTGGAGCACTGCAGGTGGGAGCGGGTGCGCGACGTTGACGATCTCAGGCGATGTCTGGCGGAGATACCTTCGCTGATTAGAGTTCCAGCAGTCCCAACGCTGGAACCCCGGTACGACCAAGTTGTCGTGACGGGTCCCGATCGAGTCGTCGATCTGAACGATGCCGTGTTGGACCTGTCGCTGGGATTTGTTACGGCCGCGGGCAGTTCGTTCACCATTCTCTCGTTGAGCGACCCGAGTTCGACTGTCAGCGGGACTTTCGCGGGTCTACCGCAGGACGGCATGCTCATCGTCGGCGATTCTCAATTCACCATCGACTACGCGGGTGGTGACGGCAATGACGTAGTGTTGACCGCTCGAGCTACTCGGGGATTGGATTTCGGTGACGCACCTTTGTCGTACGGTACACTGCTGGCCGACGATGGAGCTCGCCATTTCGCTACCGGTCCTACTTTGGGAACGAACCGGGACAGCGAGGTTGACGGTATCGCCTCGATCTTCGGCGACGGTGACGATGTCGTGGATGGGAATGCGCAGGACAACGGGTCGGCCTTGGTCGCCAACGATGAAGACGGAGTCACTCAGCCTTCGCTTTCCGACGGCGCGACAACGATGACCGTCTATGCGGGTCAAGCAAACGTCTTCTCGATCTTGGTCGCTAATGCAGTTTCGGGAGCGGCGACTCTGGACGCGTGGATCGATTGGAATGCCGACGGGATTTTCGATATCGATGAACGCATTGCGACTCGGCAAACGGTCGTCAATGGTGTTAATACATTGACCTTTACTGCACCAAGTGAAGGACTGGTCAGCTTCGGTACGACCTACGCTCGATTCCGCATCAGTACCGTTGGTACACCGGATCCAACGGGGTTGGCCGAGGATGGCGAGGTCGAGGACTACATGATCAATGTCCTCGCATTCAATGATCCGCCGACCATTGCAGCTCAAGACAAGTTGACTTTGGCAGAAGATTCGGAAGCCACCAGCTTTACCTTGACAGGCTTCTCGCGAGGCGGCGAAGACGAACCTTTGCGTCTAACCGTGACCGGTTTTGATTCAACGCTGTTCGCTGCGGTTGCGGTTGACGTCGGTACAGGTACGAACGCAACTCTGACTCTGACGCCGGTGCCCAATGCATTCGGTACTGGCACGGTAAACATCGAAGCTCGCGACGCGGGTCTGGATGGCGTCTTCGACACCGATGACGACGGGGTCGCGTACTCGACCGTCACCGTCGACGTGACAGCGGTCAACGATGCTCCGACCGGTTTCGCTGAGACGCTTCTGCTATCTCTGGTTGAGAACGACGGTCCACAACGCATTCGCTTGACCGACATTACAGCAGGCCCAAGGGAAACCGACGCGGTGACCCTTCGCGTCAGCACCGACAAGCCGGGAATGTTCAAGACCTTGAGCTATGAACGAAATCCCGAGGACTTGAGCGTTGCCGATCTCATTCTGGAAACAGGACTCAATCAGCGCGGTACGGCGAAGATTTTTATCACCATCGATGATGGATTAACCACCACCACGCAAACCATCGACGTAGTGGTGGCGGAACGCAATGATCCACCGACGTTGAATCCTGTTCCGGTGATCATGCTCGATTCCGGTACAACTCATCACACGGTCAACTTGACGGGCGTTACCGCAGGAGCCAATGAAACCCAGACCCTTCAGCTATACGTCGTCGATTCGGCGATCACCGGTAATGCATCATCGACAAGCAACATCGTCTCGAGCGCGACGACGAGCTATCAGTCACCGGCCGCGACAGGGAGCTTGAATCTAGTATTTGCGGCCGGATCGAGAGGGACAGGCACCGTCGGGGTTGTGGTTCAAGACGCCGGGCCGGACGGGATCATGGGGACCGCAGACGATGCAACTCATGTCGAGACCGTGACGGTTGTACTCAACAATGCACCGACGTTGAATACGATTCCCGGCGCCCGTGTGTTGCCGACATCCGGCTTACAAACTGTTTCCTTGACCGGGATCACGGACGGTGATGCGGCTGGTCAGTTATTGCGGGTAACGGCGAGCAGCAATAATACTGCGGCCGTATCTGCACCAACCATCGTTTACGACGAGAGTCTTGCGCCTGTAACGGGACAATTGCAGTTCACGCCGATCGCCTTGGGTTCGGCGGTCATTACGGTAACAGTCACCGATGCAGGTTGGGACGGCTTGTTTGATACGTTTGACGATCGATCATTCGCAAGGGTGTTTGTTGTCAATGTGTCCTCAGTTCTCTACCCGTGGCAGAATCCGACGGATTCATTTGATGTAGACGGATCGGGGTATGTCAGCGCACTGGATGTCTTGTTGCTCATCAACGCGATCAATCGCGGCGAAGGTGGTGACTTGAGCAACCGAGTGAGGACCAACGAGCCGTACTACGATGTCAGCGGCGATAATCGATTGAGTCCTCTGGACGCATTGCTCGTCATGAACGAAATCAATCGCGTTCTCAGTGGAGAAGCGGAAGACGTAGACCAAGCAGCACTCGATTTAGCCCAAGCAGTCCAGGCCGCCGGTGGCGCTGGACAATCGGAAAACCACGCTGCGGAAGTTTGGACCGATTTGAACTGGCTGTGGGATGAGGGCGATGTCTACGGTCCAAAGAGATGGAGAGCAAAGTAGCTGCTGCACTTCGCGCGGCGGCATCGGAGAGAATTGAGCTCAGCCGACTTTCGGCACCCCAAAGCCCGGGAAGTCTGGACAAGGCAGCGAGCGCTCATAATCCAACTATCCCCAGTTCGTCGGGCTGGGGATGGCAATCGCCTGGACGCCGCCAGATGCAAGTTGCCTGGAGAACCGTCGATTTCGTTCTGATTGCTGCTCGCATGTTCGTGTAAACACTGGAGTTGGAAAAGGCGAACTTGAGGATCGTTCGTCGCTTGAGAGAAGTTGACATTTTTCTGCAGAAAATCTTTGTGTTCTGCGCACTTAGAAATGTCTTCCCTCTCCCTTCTCCCGGCGGAACCCTCCCATGCGGCGCACGGCGACTCGACATTCTTCTCGTCCATCGCAAAGACGTCGTGTGCTCATTTGCGAGCGAATGGAGGCGCGACGATTGTTGGTGTCCGACTGGCGCAATCCCGTAGATTCGCTGGATATCGATGGCAACCACCAAGTCGCGCCGCTCGACGCGCTGACGATCATCAATGAACTTAACGCCGGAAGGTCTGGTGCCCTGACTGCTCCGCATACGGCGTCAGCTCCGTACCTTGATGCGACCGGCGATCATTTCGTCACGGCTCTCGACGCACTCTATGTTATCAACCAGCTCAATCATTACCCGAACGGAAATCGCACGCTTGCAGGCGGTTCGTTCGTATCCGAAACAGACGTCACCGTTACGCTTGGGCAAACCACGGGAAGACGGCAGTTGCAGGTTCAGATCAATACGCAGTTTGATTCCAGAAACTTGCCGGATGAAGAATCGGATCTTCTCAGTGTTTATCTCTTGGATCCGAATACCGGGCAAACGCTTGTCGATGCAGGGCAATCGGGTTCGGCACTTTTCAGCTTAACATCCAACACGTCTCGTCCGGCACTCGGCCTTGTCAACTGGAACGGCTCGGTTTTGACAATCGATGTGTCACAAGTCAACTCTGTTGATACAGGGCTTCTCCGTTTTCAGTTGCTGAGCAGGCATGCAAACTCGACTTCGCAAGTTCAAGTCATTCCGCTCGGTAATGATATAGACGATGCTGTTCCCGGTGAATTGTTGGACCCGGCGCCTGCAATGGCACCTGGCTCGGCGCTCAATGCTGCGTCACTGACGACTCAAGCAACTCTGGGAGTCGAGTTCAGTCAAGTCGGCTTTGATTCCAAAAGGGCGAAATACGGCGCAGCGATTCGAGTCCTCAGTCACGATGTGGGCGCAGGCAAGCAACTGGCTGTGTTGTTTCCCGGACTGCCAAACGGCGTCACACTTGCGAATGCTTCCGGCGATCTCAACGGTGTCCCTTACTTAAACGTCAATCCAAGCGGCGGAAACGGGCTTGGAGCGAATGCTGCCGGTCCGTGGATTCAGTTGCTGATCAACGATCCCAATCAGACACGCTTTGTGCTGAAGCCCACAGTAATCGGCAACTCAAATCATGCTCCTACCTTGCCGTCGATCGGTAGTTTGAGCGTGTCGCCGGGCGGAACGTTGTCGGTACCATTTCAAGCAACGGACGTCGATGGTGACGATGTAGCGTATTCGCTGGTTTCGACGACTCCGTTGCCCAATGTGACCCTGCGCGACGATGGGCAACTGATCATTCAGCCGACAGTTCCGCAAATCGGGTCCTACGCATTCGATGTCATCGCCGGCGATTCCTCTGCATCGACTCGGCAGCATGTAACGCTTCAAGTATCCGCCGATCCGAATAGCAATACGCGAGTCGCAGGCAAGGTGCTCAATCTTGATCAATCACCGATCGTCAGCGTGAAAGTGGAGATTGGTAATGCCCAAGGATTGACAGACAGCGAAGGAAAGTTCGAACTCGATCTGGGAACGGCTCCGGTTGTGACCGATACGATTCGCATTCGAGGTGAATTGATCGTCGGCAAGTCGTATCCCTTCATCGCCGAAAAGCTGCCGTTGTTACTCGAGCACGATCTAATCGATCACGTGAACAACGTAATCGTCAGGCCGATCTATCTGCCGCTTATCGATACTGGCAACGCAATGTCGATCGATCCTCTGCGTGACACGACGGTAACAACGAATGCTATTCCGGGGGCGTCGGTCTTTGTGGCTTCCGGAACGTTGATGAATCAGCAAGGGAGTCCATTCACCGGGGCCTTGAGCATGACAACGGTTCCGACCAGCCTTACTCCGGCTGCGGTTCCGAATAATCTCAATCCTTCGTTGGTTGTAACCATACAGCCGGGTGACATGTCGTTTGCCGTACCCGCCCCTCTGTCGTTGCCCAATGTGGATGGTATGGCTCCCGGCACACTGATGGATTTGTGGTCGATCAATCCGTCGACCGGCGCGTTTGACAAAGTGGGCGTCGGCAAAGTCAGTGACGATGGTAAGGTGGTCAATACGATCAGCGGAGGCATTCACAATTCGAGCTGGCACTTCTTCGGGCCGCCTAGTCCTAATCCGCCACGACCCAATGATCCTCGTAATCCGGGAGTCAGCAATTCGTCGGGCGGTGGTGGTGGTAGCGGCGGCAGCGGCGGTGGTGGTGGCAATGGCAACGGACCCAGTTCGCCGACCGGCAACTCCTGCCCGAGCGGTGACTCGGAAAAGGCCGCCGCCGCATCGGTCTGTGAAATGTCTACTGGTTCTCACTTGATCACACACGAACTTGTCGGCTACTCGTCAGACGGAACGGACCGAAGCCTGAGCCTATCGTACAGTTCACTACGAGCCGATTCGCGGCCGATCATTCACTTCGCTACCGATAACCTAGATCCTAATACTTATAGTGTGCCTAGTGCGGTAAGGTTGGTCGCCAATCTCAGCGTCTCGCACGACGGAATGACTCGGCAGGTTCCCGGTTTCTCCGGTGCCTATGGCTTTACTTCCGGTGCGAATTTCTTTCGCTTGCAGCCCGATGCAGGCTCAGCCGATGCTGCTCTCCAAGTCGATTTGAGCGACCAGCCGACAGGCATTTTTGATTACACGCTCTACTCGGGCATGCTGGGCTATGCCGGCTCGGTAGATCGTTACGTCGGCACCTCGGTTAAGTCGACAGGTCAAGTGCTGAATGTAAACACTATCGACAGCCCGTACGGAGCCGGTTGGGGCATTCATGGCTTGAAGGAACTGGTGGTTGCAGCAGACGGAACCGTAATCGTGCTGGATGGAGACGCGACGGAACTGGTCTACACCAAGAATAGTGATGGCAGCTACCGAGGTCCCGCCGGATGCTTCATTACGTTGGAAAAGCTCGGCGACGGGACATTCCAACGCAGCTATCCGGATAAGACGATCGAGCACTTTGGGGCTAATCAAAAGCTGCTCACGGTTACGGATCGCTACAGCAATGTCACTCAGTATCAATACGACGCTCAGGGCCGTTTATTAAGCGTGACTGATCCCGTTGGTTTGGCGACGACCATCGCGTACACGGTCGGTAATGTGACAATCACCGCACCCGGCAATCACGTAACTCGCTTGTCGCTTGATTCACAAAACAATCTTATTCAAGTGACCGATCCGGATGGATCGGCCGAGTCGTTCAGTTACGACAACAAGCATCACGTCGTCAAAGAGACTGACCAACTCGGCAATTTCGCCACCGCAAAATACGGTTTTCACGGGCGTTTGACGGGTATCACCATGAAGGATGGGACGGAACGATCGTACATCCCCAGCGAGACGATCGGTTTGTATCCGCCAGAGCAGACCGCTGCTGATCCACGATTAGCCGGTGATCAGAATCCGCTTGCCAAGCACGTCGGCAATGTCGACGCCAAGTTTGTCGAGTCGAACGGTAATGTACTGAGTACGAAACTGAACGGCAGCGGACAAGCGATATCGCAGCGCGATAGCGTCGGGAGCTTGCCGACGGTTCTTCGCGACAATCAGAACATGCCTGTCGAAACCACAGACGGGCGCGGCAATAAAACGGTGAATACCTTTGACTCGCGAGGCAATTTGCTGTCGAGCACCAGCGATTTAGGGACCGACTCGAATCCGTTCTCGCAAGCCGTTCAGTTCAACGGAATCGACGATGGTGTTTCGATTCCAGATGCTGCGTTCCTGCACTCGCCGAACATCTCTGTTGAGCTTTGGGCGCGGTTTGATGCCATCCCGCAGTTCGCGAACATGATTGGTAAAACGGTCGGCGGGGGCTTCTCCGATTCGTATGATATTTGGTTCTTTAACGGTTCATTGAACGGTGGGCTGTCCCGAAATGACAGTTCGATTGATGTGCTCCGCACACCTTTTGCGCCCATTCTTGGTCATTGGTATCACTTCGCCTTTTCGTTCAACGATTCAACCAAAGCAGCCGTTCTGTATGTTGACGGCGAGCAAGTCGCGTACAACCTTTTCGACGGATCGATCGTCTACGATACGCATCCGACTTTGATCGGAAAGGAAAATGACAACGGAGCTGAGACCGGCTATTTCCCCGGCGCGATCGACGACGTGCGCATATGGGGAACCGTGCGAAGCAAAGCTGAGATTCAGCAGAACTTCACGAAGCCGTTGAAAGGAGATGAACCGGGGCTACTAGCTTATTATTCGTTTGATGCATTCGACGGCATCAGTGTCAGTGACGCCACCAATCATCATCTGGACGGGACTGCAAGTGGTTCCGCGATCAGTTCCGTGAACGCGGCGATTACTATCACGGACTCCATTGCCGCGCCGGCCAATATGGTTGCGTGGTGGACGGGCGATCAGAATTCGAATGACATTGTCGGATCGCACAATGGAGCGCTGCAGCACGGATTCTCGGAATATGCAAACGGGACGACTTATGCGCCCGCTGAAGTGGGGCTTGGATTTCAGTTTGACGGCGCGAACGATGTCGACATCATTCCCCATTCGAACGATCTCAGCATTACGGGCGACTTGACGATCGATGCTTGGGTTCTTCCGACCGTTTTTGCCGGTGCTCAGCGCACGATTGTTTCTAAGCGTGACAATGACGGGCGTAACATCACTTTCGTCTTCTTCTTCGAACCGGATGGAACTCTCAAGTTTGGTTCGCTCATTGCCAACGGAACATTTTCGAGCGTTTCAGCTGATGTACTCGTACCACTTAATGATCTAAGCCACGTAGCCGTGGCTGTAAGCGGCAGTACAGTTAAGTTTTACATTGATGGCAAAGACGCCGGTGTCAAGACTCTTGCCATCTCACGTCCGTCATCCAATGGACCACTCTCCATCGGCGGAACAGTCGCAAGCTCAACGCTGTTTGCTCCCTTCGCGGGCGTAATCGACGAAGTGCACTTGTTCAGTCGAGCATTGGCTGCGTCGGAGATTCTCGCAATTGCCCAAACGGGACGCTCGGGAATTGCCAAGCCGACAATCTACGATGTGGCTCGCGACTATGACCTGATGTCCAATCCAAATGGGTCGTGGAGTTACGGATACATTCCGGAAAACTCGACGACGATTGTTCCCATGGCTCAAGTCGGATCAAACGATCGTTATTCCGTTCGGTACGGACTCAACAACGGACCGGACGCCTTGCATCGCAATACTCTGGACAGCTTCATCCAACACAATGTTCCGCCGGTCGACATGGTCAATATGGATCCGAGCATTTCCGGCCTGACCTCTATCATTCAGTGGAAGGCTCCTGTATCCGGAGATTTTCTGATCAACGGACGCTTTGAGACCGTCGATATGGCTACGGTTCATGTCGAAGCGTATCTCAACAATGACTCGGCGCACCCATTTGTCGCAGCAGATCTAACGTCGTTCTCGATCGGTGTCATCGTTCCGTTCGCGAAGGCCACTCACCTCACGCAAGGCGACGTGGTGACGTTCCTGATGAGCAACATAAGCCAAGTGACGTTTGACGGTACGGGACTGTCGGCCACGATTGTGCAAGTCGGCTCGTCTTCGAACACGAACCATCCGCAACAGCGATTGTCAGCGACGGACACTTATACATATGACCCTGTCTTCAATCGCATGACGAGTCACATCGACCCCGAAGGTCGCAAAACGCTGTTCGATATCGACTCTGTAACCGGAAATCTGAATGCCGTTCGGGAGGTAGTCGGTACCGTGGGTGGTACGGATGATCGAGTGACAAGCTATACCTACAAGTCGAACGGCCAGGTCGCTTCGATCACGGACGCGCTCGGTCGCATCACTCAGTTCGAATACGACACACTTGGTCGTCTGACTTCGAAGACGTCTGCCAAGGGAACCGCGTTTGAAGGAATGGAGCATTGGGAATATGACACAGCCGGCGACATGTCCGGCTACGTCGATCGCAATGGCAATCGAACGCAATATGCTTATGACAGTATGCGACGGATCAGTCAGATCACGGCCGCGGATAACTCTATCACGGCCTTTGGATATGATTCACGCGGCAACTTGATTTCGACGACAGACGCGGCAGGTAATGAGACGAAAGCCGCGTTCGACACGCTGGATCGATTAATTACGATAACCGACGCGGCCGGAAATAAAACGAGACGAGCATATGACGTCGCAGGGAATCTGATACGGATCACCGACCCGCTTGGTCACAGTACTCAGATGAACTACGACGTTCGGAATCGTGTGAGAAGTACCATCGATGCAAGTGGTGCCGTCACTCAATTCGTTTACGACGCGGACGATGAACTCATCTCCGTCATAGATGGGGATGGAAACCGAACGCAAACCGTTTACGACGCGGTCGGACGTGTCACCCGGGTAATCGATCCCCTCGGGGCGAACACATCCTTCAGCTATGACAAAGCCGGGCTGTTGCTTCGGAAAGTTGATCGACTAGGTCGGTCAACCGAGTATAGCTATGACGAACTCCGGCAGTTGACCACGGAAACATGGCAGAAGAGTGATGGAACGCCAGTTGACACTCTTTCCTATGCGTATGACGCGGTGGGCAATCAGATCAGTGCGGGCGATGTGTCGAGCACCAATGTCATGAGCTACAACGTGCTCGATTGGCTCGACAAATCGGAGATAAGCGGTCCAAATGGACTTCCCTCGACCAAAGTCACCTACGGCTACGACCTCAATGGCAATCTGCGTTCTTACTCAGACACGATCAATGGAGTTGTCGGTCCGTCAACGATCACGAATTATGACAGTTTGAATCGAGCGAGTCGAATCATGCAGTTTGGCGGAGGCACATCCAACAAACGTGTTGATTTTGCCTACGATGCGACCGGCAACCTGCGTACGTTGACTCGCACCAGCGATTTAACGGGACAATCGCCGGTGGCCAAAACCACTTATTCGTATGACATCGACAATCGGCTGACATCGATCAAGCAGACGGACCCGAACAGTCAGACGATCGACCAGTTGATCTATGCGTACGATGCGGCAAGTCGCATTGTGCAGATCACGGACCGCGATGGTTTGAGCAACTACCAGTACGACAGCCGAAACGAACTGACAAGTGCTACTCACGCGGATGCTGCCGTGGGTAATGAAGGATACAGCTATGATGCAACGGGGAATCGGTTGTCATCAACCAAGAACGGTTCAGCGTATAGAACGAGCGCAGGTAATCGATTGACAACGGATGGAGTGTTCAATTTCACTTATGATGCGGAAGGTAACCTCACACGACGGACAGAGATTGCAACGGGCAAATGGCGCGAGTTTCAGTACGATCACCGCAACCGCATGGTCAAGTTCATCGACCGCGATGCAAGCGGTGCGGCAACCCAGTTCGGTACAACCACGTATGACGTGTTCGATCGCAGAATTGCCGCGATGGTTGATACGACTCCCGGCGATGCTAACGACGGCAGCGTGACGTACTTCGTCTATTCGGGAATAGATATTATCGCCGATGTAATCGATGCTGATGGATCGGGAACCGGTTCGGCCACGGTTGCAACTCGGTACTTGCATGGGCCCGCGATCGATGAAGTGTTGGCACAAGAGAGTGCCGGTAGTGTCGAGTGGATGTTGACTGATCATTTAGGGACTGTGCGTGATCTAATCAACAATCAAGGACAGGTTGTCAACCACTTCAAGTATGACAGCTACGGAAACCTGGTCTTCTCGAGCGATCCGACGGGACACAAGACTCGCTACCACTACACAGGCCGAGAGTTGGATGCGGCAACGGGAATGCAGTACAACCGTGCCAGGTACTATGACTCGTCTACCGGTCGATTCATAAGCCAGGATCCGAAGGGCCTCGCTGCAGGCGATCCGAATCTATACGCCTACGTGTCCAATTCGCCTATCGAAGATCGCGATCCAAGCGGCCTTGCCAAGCAACATGCAAGCTACAAGGACAACCTCAGCTACAAAGTCGCAGAGGCCATTCTTCAGCCGCTGGCCTCGGCCATCAAAAAAGGTGAGAAGCTGTTTAAGAAAGGTAAGAGCAAGATCACCTCTGCATTCGACTGGGTGGACAAAGCTCAAGATGCGCAGAGCGATCTGCAAGGCTTTCAAAATGAACTCGAATACTCCAAGTATCAGCGGGAGCACGAGTTGGAAAATACCTACGATAAATTGGCTGACCCCAACTACGATTCTTGCGACGGCTCGATTCGCAATCCGAATGAGATGCGCAAGAATCGCGCGTTCCATGAAATGCGGAAAGTTACCGAGCGCATCCAGAACGCTTTGGAGTCTTACCTCGACAATTCTGCATTGGGCAAAGCATTCGGCTTTCACGACAAAGTGAAAGCGGGCTTGGGTCAAGATCAAGAGCAATAGTAATCTTCCGGGGGACAAGGACTATGGCTCGACCAAGACGCTCAACTCGTTTCGGCATGTACATCGAGACGCTGGAATGTCGTTCACTGATGGCAAGTGATTGGCAAAACCCCGTTCTCATTCGAGACGTGGATCAGTCAGGCCGAGTTACGGCTCGCGATGTTCTTTTGATTATCAATCGGATCAATACAAATCTCGATGCCGCGTTGCCTGCAACGAACGAGCAATCGAACGAGCCGCTTGTCGATGTGAACGGCGACAATTTGTGCAGCCCGCTTGATGCACTATTGGTGATCGATGCCATCAATTCATTGGGAGGAATCGATCCATCGATTGTGAGTGGTCTCGCAGCGCCATCCGATCCCAATAGCGATGGAGTCGTGCTTGTCGATCAAATACAGATCGAAGGTCAAGCTTTGCCGGGCTCTCGCATAGAAGCAAGTTGCAACGACCTGCAGAATACAAGCCGTACAACATTTGCCGATTCGCAAGGGCGTTATCACTTTGAATTGCCCATAGGAATAGGTGAGTACAAAGTACATTTGCAGGCGACGGATGAGTTAGGCCGTTCGACATTCGCGGAGTTGAAGGTGCAACGTGGGAATGTCATTCAGGATTTCGACGCGGCGGCGCTCAACGTCGTACGTCAATGGACTACGCTGTCGAACGACCCCTACACGAATCGAGTGGTGATGTCGCAACCGCCGCTGGTGGCTCGGAACTTGGCGATGATTCACACTGCGATGTTCGATGCGGCAAATGCGATCGAAGGACGCTACGCTGGTTATGTCTTTCAAGATTCGCCGCAACCTGACGCTTCCGAAGTTGCGGCTGCTGCGATGGCCGGATATGAAGTGGCCAAGACGCTTTACCATGAACCTGATGAATTGGGCGCTTGGCAATCATCGCTTGAAGAGGCTCTCGCCACCGTGGTCGATTCGACAGCTCGCGACTTAGGTATAGCGATCGGTAAGCGAGCGGCGCAGGCCATGTTGACGGCCCGCGCAGCAGATGGTGCAACTAGCAAACCCACCTATCAACCTGTGGATGAAATCGGCCACTGGAAAAGGACGTTCCCCGATTATCTGCCTCCTCTGCTCGCACAGTGGCCGCATGTTAAACCATTTGCGTTAACCGAAGCGGATGAGTTTCGGCCTGCTCCACCTCCGGCGCTGGATTCTGCGGAATATGCAACTGCGGTTGATCAAGTGATGCGACTCGGCGGATACCAGAGTACGGATAGGACGGATGAACAAACGGCCATTGCATTGTTTTGGGCCGATGGTGGCGGTACGGCGACACCACCGGGGCACTGGAATCGTATCACGAGCGATGTAACATTGGCGCGGAACAGCAACTTGATCGAAACGGCTCGAGCCTTTGCACTTGTCGATCTCGCGATGGCCGATGCCGGGATAGCGGCGTGGGAGGCCAAGTACTATTACGATCTGTGGCGGCCGATTGACGCGATCAGAAAGGCTGAGACGGATGGCAACGAGGGCACTCAGGCCGATTCAAATTGGATTCCGCTGCTCAAGACGCCGCCCTTCCCCACTTACACTTCAGGACACAGCACGTTCAGCGGCGCTGCGAGCGCGGTGTTGGCATTTCTGTTCGGCGATGAGACTCCGTTTGACAGTACGAGCGATGGACAGGACGGACCGGAACAGCGTCCGCTGTCTCCCGATAAGTTGACGACCAGGCACTTTAATAGTTTCAGCAGTGCGGCTGAGGAGGCGGGAATCAGCCGAATCTACGGTGGAATTCACTTCTCGTTTGACAATTCGGCCGGACTCCAGTTGGGTCGCCAAATCGGTGCAGCCGTTGTGGCGCGAGTTGGACGCTGAGTCGCCGATTCCCTTTGAGAATCGGCGCCACATACCTGCGGATCATTTTTGGAGATGATTTAACACAAAACGGGATGCGCTTCAGATAGAATCCGGCTAGCGAATTGCGCTGCTAATTTGATTGGACGGAATTCTCATCACGGTTGCCCGAGCCTGCCGGTGAGTTCATGCTTGAGGCTGTCGGCTGTGTCGGAACCGCACAATATCACTAAGTTGCTCAGCGAGATCGAGCATGGAAGCGAGAGTTCAGCCGATCATCTACTTAGACTGATTTATGACCAACTGCGAGCTATTGCCGCAAATCAATTGGCGGGCGAGGTGCACAATCGAACGCTTCAGACAACAGCCTTAGTGCACGAAGCCTATCTACGATTGTTCGGCAACAACCAGAAGTGGAGCAGCCGACGTCATTTCTTTTCCGCGGCCTCCCTGGCGATGCGCCGCATCTTGATTGAACAGTCGCGGAGGCGGTTGGCTGCGAAGCGCGGCGGAGGGGCGACGCAGCAAGATTTTGACGAGTCTGACTTCCGTACGACGATGCCTGATGAAAGCGTATTAGAGTTGCATGAAGCGCTGGAGGATTTTGCCAAAGTGGACGTCGACGCTGCGCAGCTTGTGCAGTTGCGATTCTTTGCCGGGCTAAGCATGTCAGAAGCGGCGGAGACACTCGAAATCAGCGAGCGTTCAGCGTACGACCTGTGGTCCTATGCCCGAGCTTGGCTCAAAGACAAACTGGGACCGGAGTAGGCCGCGACAAATTCGACTGCGGTTCTTGCGGCTCATTTGCGCACTTAGGCTTAGAGACGATCTACCTATGACTGAACGCGAAATCTATCTCCAAGCCCTGCGTTGCTCCGCCGAGGATCGCCCTCGCATACTCGATGAGTTGTGCCGAGGTCGACCGGACCTGCGCGCTCGCATCGATCGATTGGTTTCAGCAAGCGCTTCTCTCGGTGACTTCCTAGAACGACCGTTGACCGATGGGCTGGAACGGGGAGGCGCAAACACCGATCGAACCGGGACGCGAATCGGCGCCTATCATTTGATTCGTTTGCTTGGGCATGGAGGCATGGGTGATGTTTACGAAGCCGAGCAGACGTCACCTTTCTTTCGCCGCGTGGCTGTAAAGCTAATTAAAGGAAGCGGCCTATCGGCAGACACTCTGGCTCGATTCGAATCCGAACGACAAACATTGGCGCTGATGGATCATCCGCACATCGCCAAAATGCTTGACGGCGGAAACCATGAAGGATGCCCTTACTTCGTCATGGAACTGATTCCGGGCATACCCATTACCGATTACTGCCTTTCCGAACGGCTGAATTTGCAGCAGCGCCTTGGCATTTTTGTAGAAGTGTGTCTAGCTGTACAGCATGCGCATCAGAAGGGGATTATCCATCGAGATCTGAAACCATCGAATGTTCTCGTATGCAAAGTCGATGGTCGCGCAGTTCCCAAGATCATCGATTTTGGAGTTGCCAAGATAACGCAAAGCCAGGTTTGGCAAAGCCAGTTTTCGAACACGGCTGCTCAAGACCATGCTTCCACGGTTACGCAGGAGTTACTCGTGGGAACATTGGAGACCATGAGTCCGGAGCAGACTCGGAGCGATTGTTCCGAGGTTGACACTCGCAGCGATATCTACTCGCTCGGCACTCTGTGTTACGAACTGTTGACCGGTGTATCCCCGATGCACGGCGTTTTAGAAGGAAAACCGAGCTTCGAGGGAATCGTGGACGCAATTCGGCACCGCGTGCCTCTCTCCCCCAGCCGCTGCATTGAGAAGTGCATCCAGACTCCGTCGGGTCAGAAAAGCAATTCGCTAGTCAGTCCGTCCCAAGTTCGCGAGGATCTCGATTGGGTCGTCATGAAGTGTCTGGAGAAAGATCCATCGCTTCGCTATCCGTCTGTCGAATCGCTTGTTCGACGTGGGCGTTTTTTCGACGGTGATCCTGTCGCTGCAAGGCCCAGACCGGGCGCGCATATCTTCGCAAGTTCATGCAACGTTATCGCCGCATTGTGGTCCCTTTTCTGACCGTTTTCGCAGTAACCCTGTCTGGGCTTGGTTATAAGTATCGGGCAAATGCTGCGGGCTTGAAAAGCAGAAGCCTGATTGCTGAAGGAATCTCAAACGGTGCGCCGGGAACGTGACCGAGCCATCGACGCAGAGAAAGTGGCCGCAACGGAAAGAAGTGACGTGCCGGAAGTCGCAGAGGGAAGAAGTGACTCAACGCGGCTGGCCGACGCCGCAAGCAGTAGGGCTCGACGTCAAGCGTATGCAGCTCGGATCAACTGGGCTTGCACAGCCTGGCACCGGGTGACATCGCGCTGCTGTTGTTGCTTGAGGAGCTTCGGCCTCGATTTGATGAAGACGATTATCGAGGCTTTGAGTGGAATTACCTGTGGAATGCCTGTCACCCGAAATTGCTTAGCCGACTCGACACTGGGAATGGGCAGTACTTTGGACTGAAGGTCATCGAAGATACGCCGCCGACCAGCGATGTTGCCGAGTCCCGATCCAAGAATCTGTTTTCTGTATTACTTGCGGGCTGGATTGGAGTCGACCAAGTGGACTTTACATCCGGGGGACAGCTTGAGATGCGCCGTCGAATCGGTTCCGGCAACAACTGGAGCGTCGACGTTTCGCCGAATCGTCAGACGATCATGACAGGTGGAACAACGAGTATTCCTTGGTCCGTGATGTTTTGGGATGCGCAATCCGCTGAACTCCGTACAAATGCTCCTCCCGGTATTTTTAACGGCATTCGAGGGGCCGCCTATTCGCCCGACGGCACACTTGTGGCCGGTTGCGGATTTGGCATGGTAAAGGTTTGGGATGCACAAACGGTGCAGGAGGTGGCGCAAGTTGAGCGAAATTCCTTGGAGAAGTGTCTCACTTGGATTTCCGATCAGCAGTTTGTATCCGCCGGACATGATGGAAAGCTGACTGTTTGGCGTTTGAACGACAAGTCTCTTACGCAGGATCATTTGGTTGAGGCGGATACCGGTCCCATCTATGCCGTGGAGTATTCAGCAAGCGCCGGCAAGCTGGTAACAGCAGGCAATCAAGTTCGCTTGTGGAAAGTGCCTGAACTCGAACTGTTGTCAACGTTGGATGTCGGCGCGAGTATGAAGTGGGATGCATCGTTTTCTTCCGACGGACGATTGATTGTCGTGGCAGGAGACGATCGAATGGCCTACGTCTTGGAAACGGAAACCGGGGACGTAGTCGAGACTTATCCGCATGAAAAACCGGTTTCTCAAGCGGCGTTTGCGCAACAAGGCCGGCTCATCATTTCCACATCGACCGATGGTTGTATCCAGGTTTGGGACAGGTCGGACCGGAATCGAAACGATGTGCATGCCGCTCATCCTGGGAAGCTCTTGAGTGCGGGTTTTCTAAATTGCGGAAAAATTCTTTCGATATCGAGCGATGAGACTCGGCTGTGGAGTCGTAACACGCTCGATAACGGTTCATCCGAGTTAGTTTGCGAGCAGAGTTGGCCAAGTGTTTACGGAGCCGTCTCAAGCGATGGCGGTGCCTTCGCGATTCTTTCCGATTCCGAAGCGGTCATTCTCGACGGCATAAGCGCGACTCGCATTGCCGGCGTTCCTGCGGACGGGGAAATGAATCGAGTCGCATTAAGCCGGGATAAACAGACGATCGCGCTATGGAACCGTGAGTCTCAGGACATCCGAATCCATGACTGGAGAAAGCAGAGAACGCTCGAGACTCCAAGAATTAATACTCAATCGATAGGCGTGACGAGCGTCGCGTTTTCCACGCAAGGACAGTTGTTTGCAATAGGCTACCCGCACTGGTTAACGGCGATTTGTAACAGTGAGAACGCGCACCCATTGCTCTCGTTTAATCAAGACGAAGACAGTCTCCCCGCTATTTCCAGTCTCGCGTTTTCTCGAGATGAAAAGTACTTGGTGACCGGAACCTCAAATGGGGTCGTGCGAGTGTGGCGCAGCAAGGACGGTTCGATGTTATCGATGATGACAGGTCACACTGAAGGGATTCGTTCCTTAGTCTTCTCGAGAGATGGACAGTCGGTAGCGTCCTGTTCCACGGACGCCACTGTCCGTGTGTGGGACACGCAAACCGGCCAAGAACGAATCACGCTGGGACCGTTCGCCTCCCCAGTCGTCGCTGTCAGCTTCAACGAAGATGACTCTGAACTACTGGTGGCCACGGAACGCGGAGATCTTCGTGTCATGCGAGCCGACAAGAAACGGTCGGTCCGCCAAGGGAACTTGGAACTGGATCGGACAGATCCGACCGGAGCACTGGGGCTGGTCAACTTGCTCGACAAAGAGTTTCGAGCCGGCAACGATCAGCGCGTATTGCAATTGGCTGAAATCGCGGTTCAACGACTAGAGCGGCTAATCGAACGGGTTCCGGACTGTTCG
The DNA here is from genome assembly GCA_046349815.1 of Pirellulales bacterium. Classification (GTDB taxonomy): domain Bacteria; phylum Planctomycetota; class Planctomycetia; order Pirellulales; family Pirellulaceae; genus Aureliella. The sequence continues at coordinate 23,292 of JAXMBQ010000027.1, forward strand.
ATCTACGTTGAAGATCAAAACTACGTCGGACGTGTGTTGGCAAAGCTTTACATTCGGGCCGATAAGCCTGCAGAGGCGGAGCGTGTACTGCGTGAGTTCATCACGAAATCGCAACACCGCTTGCCGCCGGAAAGCCTCTTGATAGGCAAGTGTTTTGTATCGCTCGGAGAGTGCCTCGTTCGCGACGGTAAAGCGGACGAGGCCATCAAATGGCTTGAAAAAGGAGAAGCGATCCACGTCAAAGCTGAACCCGAGAATCCATCATTGTGCGAAGCCCGATTTTGGCGAGGACTAGCCGAGATCCGTTGCGGCAATATAGAAATCGGTGCCGCGATGCTGACCAAACTACAGGACGTCATCGAGTTCAAAAAAGGATTCCAGCCCTCGTCACCGCAAGTCTTTGTGCGAAATGCCGACTACGCCGCCGACATTCTCAAAGAAGCCGGCCTTAGAGAACACGAACGCTTCTGGAAAAACCTGAAAGACTCCGCGAGTCACTGAGTTCGCAACATCAATCGCTGTTCAATGGATTGCCGCATGGGACCGACAATAGCACGCAGTATCATACGCGGCGAAGGTCCACCGACCGAACGCCTATGAATTCAGCGATCAGGCGGGAACGCTAAGACTATTCCGCTGTATGGAGATCATGGGTCATCAAGTTCAACAATAACTTTCGCGAGTCATACCGCAAGGGTTCAGAACCGGCACGTTTGCGTTCGCGTACACTTGGTCGTCCGGATGGGATTGGGCGAAGCAAAGCAGAACCGGCGGCGTGACTTTTACCGAGCGGCTCCCGCACCGCCCGCATCAATACCCAAAAACACTGCTTCGCGCATTCATGGTAGATGCTGCAGTTTATTTGAGCAGTTCTCGAAAAGCGGGGGAGAGAACGTACGGACATCAGGTCCGTTTCGTCGGCGAAGAGTTGTTTGTTGCTCGGTTGAATCTCCAGACTGGATCGTATGAGGCCCGAGTTTCAAGCTCCGCTTTGTCAATATCACCGGCTCGCTGATGGCAGCGACCCAATGCTCGACACTTGTTAAGAGAAGTCGTTTGAAACGATCGTTCCCTGTTGTGCGTCCGCCAGTTCACGAATTCTCTTCGGGACATTCTCGGTTTGTCCACGGACGACATCGCGGTATACCAACGTGGCCAGCGCATCGTACGCTGTATCCATTTGACTCTTCAATGCATCCCCACGCTTGCTCCCCTGCTCACCAATTCCAGATAGCTGACAATTTGAGGAAGCTGCGACTCGATGGTCTGCATCGTTTGTGAAGCGTAATCAGTCGTCTTCTTGGCACGTTTCAACAAATCGATGCTCTTCTTGAACCAGACGATGGTTTCCGGCAGTGCCCTCTTGCCGAAAGGAATCTCCGATTTTCACCACGTTCTCGATGGCCATTAAAAGGATGGCGAGACGAATCAGGGGCTCGATCAGCATTTTCCATCATTGGCGGTGACTGCAACTGCTTGGCGGGCCCCTGCCGTCACACCTGGAGAGTTGCATTTGGTAGAGCATGTCATATCTTTCCGCAGCTCACTCGTTCGATACTGAACATTATTCGGATCATCCTTCTCCAAGGCTTTGTATAAGTCGATTGTCTCGCGAGTTGCCGCGGCGGCCTCATCATGACGACCGAGCGCCCGAACAAAGCTGTGCTAAGCGACTCTTGGTAAACGCCATGTCTGAGCGATGTTGGACATTGGCCGCATCTTCCTTGAGTTGCTCGGTAACAATACTCAGACTCGTTCGCGCAAGCTCTCGGCTTTGGCTGAATCGCCCATCATGAGATGCAGGCTGCTCAGCCGATTCAGCAGAACGGCTTTGTCGCGACGGAAGTCGAATGCGCAGCTGCTTGAAGCGTGTCGATTTGATCGGCAAGCGCCGTGAAGTTCGGTCGCTTCGACTGTGCGTCCCTAACCTCAACTGAAGATCGGCAGTGGTTGTCAGATGGCGACCAGCCCGCGAGCTGCGATCAAATCGTCGGGTTTTGAATGGCAGAATTGCCGCCGGATTTCTGCGATCCGCTCGGCCGTCGCGAGGGCTCCCGACTCGAATGCGTAGGCAGCGAAACTCGTTTTCGAATTGAGTGGAGAGAGCGTTGGCCAAGTCTCGCAGTAATTCGTCGTTTGGTTCTGACGGATCGTGATCTTGTTTCGCGGCTCGTTCCAATGCTCGTTCGGCCAGCGCGATGGCTTTTCGCGACCTGATCCATGGCGGCAGGTGTATCGCCGAACTCTGTCGTCCGCCGCCATTTTGATGTGGGCTTTGGTGATCATCGTGTGATCGATCTCTTTGTTCTTGTTCAAGTGCATCGGTGACTGACTGCAATCCCTCAAAAGCTTTGCTCAGCAATGCCTCGCGCAGTTGTCCGGTGTCGGGTCTTCGTTCCAACTGCGTCTGCACATTTCCCACGAGATCATTGAGAGTATCGAGTGTGATTCTTCGCTGTCGAATCGCCTGCGCAGCCGCTTCATCGGCCGACTGCTGAGCTTTCTCCGCCGCGGATTTGGCGGTTTCTGCAGCCAGCGTACGTTCGTGCAGAGCCGATTCCGACGACCAGATTATCAGCGATGCGGTCATCGATCCGATAGTCAGCAGGCTCATCAGAGCCGCCACAGGTGAAGCTCAGGGCGATACGACGATTGCGTCGGCACCAGCATAAAAACTTGGCGGGCAATCCGATCGGTTTGGCTTGTATCGGTCACCTGCGAGCCGGATACGTAGGTCTCGCGAAAACTCGGCTGCTGTCGAGTAGCGATTCTGCGGCTCGCGCGTTATCGCCTTAAGGCATATCAGTTCAGTTCTGCTCGCGGTACGCGCCAGTTGAAGCGACTCGGGCGAGAGTTCTTCTTCGACGATTTGATTGAAACGGCATGAGGAGGACCCAGAAAGGAAGTTCGCCGCAAATGGTTTCGTACAGCGACGCACCGAGCGAATGGTATCGGTCGCGATCGTGACCTTTTAGTCGGATCTGCAATTTGCTCCGGGCTCATGTAAGCCACGTGCCCGACAAACCGAGCGTCTGAGTAGTCGGGCTTGTCGTTTCGGCAGCTTGGCCAATCCGAAGTCGCTGACTTTCGGAGTCCAGCCGCTCGAGGTCTCTGCGCGATTGAGCAGAATGTTGCTCGGCTTGATATCGCGGTGGACCATGCCTGCGTCGTGAGCTGACTGCAGACCATCGGCTGCTGCAGCGATGATTTCGAAGCATGCCTTCGAAGGTCCGGTCTGAATCAGGTGCGCAATGTTCCGTGCATCAGCTCTGTAACAAAGTAGGGCGGACCATTCTCGGGATCGGCCACATCATAGATATCGACAACGCCGGGATGTTTAATCTTGGCCAGCGCTTGTGCTTCACGCACAAAGCGTTCACGAGCTCGCTTGTTCCAATGATCGGGCCTGAGAACTTTGACGGCTACACGACGTCCGAGACGCAGGTCGACCGCTTCAAAAACGATGGCCATACCGCCTTGTCCCAGGCGTCGAATGATGCGGTAGTTTCCCAGCAAGCCGAGATCGCCGTGGATTGCAGGCGGTGCGAATTGCAGTTCATCCGTCGAGATTGTTTCGATTGCTTCGGAGCGATCGGTGAGCGGGCCGACTTCGGTGCCTCGAGCAGTTTGAGGTATCCGTCGTCCATGTGCATCGATTGCTCGATCGATCGGTGAGCATCGCCTTGAAGCCGCCAGCTGTCCGTCTTCACTGAAGGCGTGTTGAGCTGACTCTGGCAATCGGCACAGCCTGCAATGTGTTCGACCAACGCGGCTCGTGACCGGGCCAGTCGCTCTCGAGGCAGGCGCGGAGAACATCGGAGGAAGGACAACTCATGATCGTTACGCTTAATCGGCTTGTGCATCGTCCAAAGGACGTCAATCTAACAATCGGTTAGTTAAATCATAACTCTGACGCGTAAGCCGAGGAATCGCGGTCCCTCGCTTGCGGGCGTGTTGATTTAGTCGCGGATTGATTGAGTCAACAACACTGTCAGGACCGGGTTATTAGGCCCGGAGGGCCGGCACATCGTTAGCCGGCGGCATAAGCCGCCGGATTCAACGAACACCGTGGATGCGAAGCCCCGGAGGGGCGAAACATTAAAGACAATGCGGAATCAAAGCTGTGTTTCGACCCTTCGGGTCTTTCTGTTTCAATGGTGCATGGTCCGGCGGTTCACCGCCCACGACCGACCCTTTGTATCGGCCTTCCAGGCCTAAAAACATGGCGTGTGTTTTAAATCCAACCCTCGCTTGCGAGTCCGGTTATGAAGACCCCGTAAATCGTCAGCACCTGTTGATTCAACGGGTTGCTAACGGTGAATCTTCGCTCAGCGTCAGGATTTCACTGCGCAGGCGTTTGAGGACTCGAGATTTTGCCACGTAGACCTTATCGACAGAGATGCCCAACCGCGCAGCGACTTTGTCTGCCGATTCGAGTTTCATCCAAACGCCGCCTTGAAATGCCTGCCAGTTCATCGGATCAAAATCATTCTTGATGCGCTCCAGCGCTGCGGCAGCAAAGCGGCATGAAAGTGGTCGTCCCAATCGGACGCCGCGGCTCTGATGGGACACGGCAACATCGATTGCTTCCGGAAGAGGCGATCGGCCGATCATTCTTGTTCTTGCCTTGTGCGAACCGAGCCAACTCGCGAAACGTGATCGTACCCAACCAACCGCGAAAGCTCCCTTTGTCTCGCCGGTAATCGAAATTCCCGATTGCTCCTGCGACTCGACTCAGCACTTCTTGGGACACGTCGGCCGCATCGCTCTCCTGTATTCCGCGTCTGCGGCAATAGCTGTAAATGAGCGGCCCGTAAATCTTGGCGAACTCGCTCCACGCTTGATGGTCCGAGGCATCACGCACGCGCAGCAGCAGGCTCGGATGGGTAGTCAAGTCGGAAGAGAAGTTCGTCATCAAGGACTACCTGAGGAAGAGCGTGATCTTGCGCCATTATGAACGGAAAAATTCTTTGTCGCAATCTTCGGCATGCCGGCGCAAGTTCGGCTCGTAAATTCGGTAGTTCCTCGGCGGAATTTCTCGAGGCATCCAGCAGATTCGAGAGACGCCGCCGTGAGCCCGAGCGATGACCGCCGTCAGCGTACTCTCCGTCCTTCCGACATCTACCGAAACGAATGGTCATGTTCGCAATGCAAAAGCGTTCCAAACGATTGAAGGTTCGACTGAGCCGATTCGAACAACTGGAAGCTCGACAGATGTTTGCTGCGGCCATTTGGAGCAACGTCTTGCAGTCGTTGGATGTATATCCGAATGATATAGTCACTCCTCTGGACGCGTTGCTGATCATTAACGAGATCAATAATCCGAGCTACGCCGATCGCACGACTTCGCTTGCCGGATGTATACAGCGGACCGGGAACGCCGCCTATGATCGACGTTATGTGACCAGCATGTGACGCCGCTGGACGCGCTGATCGTCATCAACGCGCTGAATATCGGCGTCACGCCGCCGGGTTGGCAATTCTCGAGCGCGGCAATTCCCGGATGGTTCGACCAGTCGCTTCGAGTCCGCAGCCTGTGCGCTCGGCTCGTCAGGGTTCATCGCCGTCACGCAGTTGCAGTCGCAGTTGAAGATCCCCACTGCCAATTCCGCGGTGAGAGTAAAGTTCGAAGCGCCGCAGTTCGACTTGAGCTCGAACGGTTCGATGCGCGATGCCTTCGAGGTTCTGGTGGTGGATGCGAATAATCGACCGCTGGCTCAGCCCTATCGCTACGGCAAAGACTCGTCCTACAACTGGAGCGAACAACTACCGCCGCTCATCGCCGGCGGCAGCGAATCCTCGGTCGGCAGCGGCACCGTTTTCTCTTCCGCTACCATCAACCTCACAGGCCTAGCCGTTGGGACGCCGATCAAAGTCATTGCTCGTCTGCTCAACAACGATCACGACGATGCAACTTCGGTGGTGATCCACTCCGTTGAGTTTGTCACGGCATCGGGATCGGTCCCAAACGGCATGGCGCCGGATCAAAACAATCGCGAATCATTGCCCGAAGTCCGCTTTAATACGCTGACGGATGTAACGAGCACCTTCGATGTTCAGTACGGACGCACGACTCTGACCGGCGATCCTTCGATCATCAGTACCGATTTTCAACTGACGAACGCGGCTTCGCTGCCTGTTCGCGGAAATCTAATTGCGGTTGTTCACAGTGATGCAGACTCGACTGCGTCACTGTTGAATCCTGACGGCTTTATGCCGGACGGGTCGCCTTACTTGAACCTTACAAATCTGGCACCGCAAGGCGTCGCGCCCGGGGAAACAATTGCATCCAAGAGTATGCAGTTTCGTATTCAGTCGCAGACGCGATTCAGCTATCGACTTGATCTGCTGAGCGGATTCAACCAGTCGCCGACCATCGCGAGCTTGCCGGCGGCAGATGTCTTGGTAGGTAAACAGTCGGCATGGCAATTGAATGCGACCGATCCCGACGGTGATGTACTCACTTACTCGATTGTCACCGGACCGGCGGGACTGAGCGTCGATGCTCAGACAGGTCGAATGCAATGGACACCGACCGGAGCAGATATCGGACGTTGGTCTGTTCAAGTTTCCGCCGCCGATCGATTCGGTGCCAAAGCGGTTACCAGTTTTCAAATAAACGTACGGCCGGATATCCCTAATCGGCCTCCGGTCATCACGAGCACGCCGAGTACCGATGCGCAGATCACGAGTCCTTTTGAAGTGCTGACCTATCCGCTCGGCAGCGGTCCGGTTGCAGCGGATGTCTTGCCGACAACCGGCGGTTTGGCTGACATCATCACCGCGAACGCCGGTGATCAACAACTGGGAATGTTAAAGGGACAGTCCAATACGCTGTCGGGTACGCAGTCGATCAGTATCGGCGAGCCCGCTCCGTCGCTCTATCCGAGCAGTTTCATTACAGGACTCAATGTACCTATCGATCTCGTTCCGAATTCGCCTCAGAACATCAATCGCGACATTCAAGGTGTACTCACCGCCGACGTGAATCAAGATTCCATCCCCGACGTTATTGTCGCGGCCAGTATCAACAGCAATGGAAGCCTTGGAAACACGAACGAAGCCGGGTATGTCATCGTTCGGCTCGGCAACGGCGACGGAACGTTTCGAGAAGGCTGGCGAACTACATTACCGGCTGTTTCAAGCAAGACCAATCGTGTGGCTCGTATTCAGTGGGTCGAGGTAACGGGTGATTCACTTCCGGATCTGATCGTGACCGAGCTGGTCGGTAATCAAGCCTTGGTTTATCCGGGGCAATCAACGGGTTTACCCGCGATGTCACCAATCGTCTCTGCGCTGACCGGTAGCCTTATCGTCAGTACACAGATTGCAGACATGAATCGCGACGGACGATTGGACTTGGTGACCATTGAAAATCAAGGCAACAATGGCGGTCGTTCAGGGATCGGTATTCAATTCGGGGACGGCGCGGGTCGCTTCAGCGGATTGACTTTCGTCGCGGCTGAAAACGATTTCGGCGGCCTGGGGTATGTGGCGGACCTTGATGGAATCAACGGACCGGATCTCGTTCGACTGAACTACAACAATACTCGCCTCGAGACTTGGTTGAATGACGGAACCGGTCAGTTCGGATCGATGATCTCCAACGACTTCCGAGCTTACCTCTCGTCAACGGACTCCAACGGCAGATTGTTGAATCCGACCTCAGCGTATATCGATGACTTCAACGGAGACGGTAAAGTCGATGCGCTGGTGACCGGATATCAAAGTGTGGTTCTATTGTCGGGCCAAGGTAACGGCCGCTTCGGGGATCGCACTGAGCAAGGAAACAAAGTGCTGGTTGTCGACGATGGCGACTCTCCGCAGTGGTCCAACATCTCGCAGACAGACGGGCGAGCACCCGACGTCGATGGGAACGGTTTACCGGACTTCGTATTCGGCGATGGTTCCAGCGAGGGGAACATCATGATCGGTCTGCAGCAGCCCGACCGCTCGTTTCGAATCACACAGTACAACAGCTTCTTCAATGATGACACTGGGATCGGTACCAAGAAGTCGGGTCAAGGCAATCCTTATGTCGTCATCGCTGACTTTAATCGCGACGGCATCAATGATGCTTTGACCGCGACGCTCAGCGACAGTACGCAGCCTGCATCGGTCGGCATATTCTTGGGCGACAAACCCGGTACGCTCCGCGCGCCTAACTTCGTGAACTCCTACAGCGCGACGGACTATAGGGTCGATCGTGGACGTGGCGGATTCTCCGTGGCGGGGGACTTCGATAACGACGGACATGAGGACATTGTTACGGCTGCAGGGACACGCTTTGATCAAGCGTTCTTCTTTGCTGCGGGCCATGGCGATGGCAGTTTTGAGCCTTATCAGATTGCTTCGAGTCTGATCAATAGCGTGAATTCTTTGAAGGCCGTCGACATCGATCGAGACGGCAATCTGGATCTTGTGTGGATCGACGGGAGCAATAGCGGCGCCGCATTCGGACTGGGCAACGGTGCTTTTCAGATGATGCCCGGATTGATTCTTGACGGTAGCCAGCTGACATTACACAGCAAGCGGCAAGTCAGCGACTTCAACGTGGATCGGTATCGACTTGGTGATGCGTCTGCAAACAGGCAACATCGATACCAACTTTCAAACTCGCATGGTTGTCCTGCTGTACAGCCCGACCAATCGGCGGTTGATCGCCTGAGCGATCATCAAGAACCTCTTGACCAGTTCTCCTCGCCGCGGCGGTTACTACCTCGATGAGTCATTGGGATTGGGCGATCTGAACAACGATGGACAAAGCGAGTTCTTCACATACAGTGCCCCGATTGATTCCAGCGTTCCGGGTCGATTTACAATCTTTCAGCGGCGCAGCACGTTCGGAAGCGACGTGTCTGACTTCTTCACGAAGACGGTCATTGAGAATCCGAATTTCATTCCGAGCGGTGCTTCGATCTACTCTTACGTTGTCGACGACTTCAATCATGACGGTCTGAACGATCTCGCCTGTTCGCTTAACGATGCTCGTTTAGAAGTCTTGACCGGTGCCGGAAACTTTCAATTCCGAGACGCCACGTTCTACGTGACAAACGGACCTTTGATTGAAGGCGGAGACTTTAACGGCGACGGCGTGACTGATATCGCGAGCATGTGGGCAAGCGGTTTAACGTCCTTCAGCGTTAGGCCGTTTGCAAGTGTGCTTTACGGGCGAACCGACGGTTCCTTCTAAACTCCTCAGACGCCCATCAAGTTCGTCTACCGATACTACCTTCTCGCCCGTTGTCGGAGACTTCAATGGCGATGGAGCGTCTGACTTAACGGGTCTCGGCGGTCCCAAGAATCCTGAAGCCTTTGTCTCGCGCCCCACGGGACTGGTCGACTTAGTCACCGGAGATCTGAACGGTGACGGTGATGCCGATGTGGTCTCTGTCAGTCAAGACTTCAGTCGCGTGAAGATCCTATTGAAGAAGACCGATCGAACTTTTCGCGTCAATATGCTGACTGACACTTTGCCCGTAGACGTGCAGTTGGTTCAGGCCGATAGCGACGGACTACTCGATATTATCACAGCCAACAAAGTCGGCACATCATCGTTGTTCACCGCTCGACGCCGAACAGCTTTACGTCAGGACATCGACTTGCCCGTGGTGCCTGATAAAGTCAGTCGGCGACTTGAACGGTGACGGTATCGATGATCTCGTGGTCGTCAGTCGAAAATCCAAAGCGATTGTGGGTCTAATCGGTGATCGCCGAAGCTATAGCGTCTCATTTACGTTACCGATTAGTTCCGAAGCGGCCGACATCGCGATGGGTGATGTGACCGGCGATGGTAAAGCGGACATCGTACTGAGCGACGAGACCGGAGACCGCATTGTGGTGTTGGCAGGTCGAGGCAACAGTATCGATACGCCCACGTTCATTCCGGATCAACGGACCAGCCTCGCTCGGATTGGCCGACATGAATGCAGATGGGCGACAGGATATTCTGGCGGCACAAGCCGAAGTGATCAGCTCGGTATTCTCTTCAATCGCGGCAGCGGTGGTTCACAAACCCGCAAACCATTCTGACCTCGGCGATCGACCGGATTCATTGACCGTGCACTGTGAATCGCGATGGACGTCCCGATGTGTTGGTTACGAACTCGGGCGACAATACGCTCAGCCTAATACTCAATCGTTTTGATCGAATCAAGTGTGGAGCTATCAGCCGACGGCCATCGATCCCGATGGTGATCCGGTGCAATTCGAGCTCACTGCCGCATGGGCGGGATGTTGCTGGACAGTACAACCGGCAAGATCTATTGGGCACCGATGCCGGAGCAAGTGGGACGTAGCAACGTCGTGTTGACTGCGACCGATGGACGCGGCGGCGCGACGGAGCAAGGCTTCGCGGTTACCGTCACGGCGCCCGTGGCAGTGGCTGCGCCGGTGTTTACATCGTCACCGGTAACCGCGTTCGGGGCGGACCAGATCTACCGATATCAGCCGAACGTGCAAAGCGAAGTCGCGGGATCGTTGCGCTATTCTCTAGTCGAATCGCCGGTTGGCATGACGATTGATCCCGGTACAGGAGCGATCCAGTGGGACTCGCGTTCGACAGGTCTCAAGCTGGTCGACAACCTCAACGGGTTTACCGGTCCGATTCAGAACAGCAACTTCGGTCAGTTTGAAATCCCCGATGCTCCGAACTTTCACAGCGCGAGTGTTACAGTGGAAGGATGGTTCAACTTTTCCGATCCGCGTGCCGCAGTGTTTGAACCGTTGTTAGCAAAGGAGGCGACCACATCTCGCAACGATACCTCGTGGGGCTTGGAATATTTCTACGGCACCATTCGAGCTCGAATCGGACGGGCCGACGGAAGTGTTCTCGCACTCGTGACCGCACCGGCACCGGTGACGTTTGAAAAGTGGACTCACTTGGCCATGACCTTTGACGATTCGACGAAGACATTGACCCTATTTGTAGATGGTCAAGCAGTGGCTTCAGCGGTGAGTCCCGAAGCAATCGGTTATTCGGACAAGCCGGTTTACTCGGGCGCTAACATGATGGTTGCGACGCGGCTGCGTGTTTGGAATTATGCGCGCAGTGCGACTGAAATCGCTGCCAATCAGTTGGCTCAAGTGCCGAGCAACACAAGCGGCTTGGTCCTCGACTTAGGTATGAACGAGTCGGCCGATGCGGTGACACTGCTCGATTCATCTTCGGCGAAGAACAATGGAACACTGTTGGGAGTGCCCGACTTCTTCCGATTCCCCAAGAGGATTCCAACGCTCGCAGACAGCGGTTCGCGCTCGGTACGTATCCGAGTCGAAGACGGACGCGGCGGCTTTGCCGATCAGAGCTTTACCGTTACTTCGCAATTGCCGTACACGACCAACGTGAGCGGCTTTGTATATGACGATCTGAACCCGAATGGAAAATGGGATCATCGACTGGGCGAGAACTTAGTCTTGAACGGGGATTTCTCATCGCGCAATCAAGCCTTCGAAAGCGAGTTCCTGGTCCGCGAGCAGTCGGGCGGCGGATGGATGACGGATGGTCAAGCAACCGTATCCAACTCATCATCGGCCGTACCGCTGACCGGTGATAATCAAGGACACACATACGGCAATGCGAGTGACCTGATGTTGGTTGCCAACGGAGGTGCGACCGACAAAGTCGTATGGCGACAATCGATTGCGACGCAGAGCGGAACGAACTATAGCTTCAGCTACTGGGCGATGCGCCCGAATAACTACGACGCAGCCCGCTTGCAGGTGCGTCTCAACGGTCAGAGCTTCGGCACGATCCTGAATACGGCCGACGTCGGACCCGCAACCTATCTGCAGTTCAAGTCGGATTTCTTCGCAACCTCCGATCTATCCACTTTTGAAATCGTTCTGCTCGGAAATTTGACTGCGCCCAATCCTGGCCTTCTCTCAGCGGAGAATGCCGTGGCAATCGATGACGTTCTGCTCGTCGAATCCGGCGCGCGACGCGCGATCGTATCGGGTAAAGCCAATCCTTATCTGGCAGGTATGCCGAATGGATCGACGGCGCTGGGGAGTATCGCGCCTGCGGGCTCGCCGTCGTCTGTCTCTGTAACGTCAGGCGAAGTTTTGCGATTCAGTGCGACCGGTCAAGTCCTGTCGCAAGGCTTTATCATGGGACCATCGGCAGACGGACGCGCGGATAACATCAACCTCGGCGCGCTGAACGGTCTGTCGGGTTTACAACTACCGGTGACCGGCGCGCTGGTCGGCGTCTTTTTATCCGATGAATCGCCCGCTAATCAATCGGCTCCTGCGACGCTCGATTTCCGCAACGGTGGAAATGTACCCGGCGGAGTGAACTATCAATCGTTGGCGCCGGCGCTACGACAGCTATTCTTCATCGGGGATGGAAAGAACGATCAAGGGGTCGAGCAGACGATCACTGTGCCGGCCGGAGCGACTCGATTGATGCTGGCGAGCGGTGCCTCCAGTAGTTGGGATAACAGTCGCGGTACCTTCGATGTGCAAATCTTGACCGGTGTGAGTGAGCCCGCTCAATCGGGTCGAGTGATCTACGTAGATTCCAATTTCAACAATCGATGGGACGCCGGTGAGACGACGGCGACGACGAACGCTCGAGGTCTCTACACGATCGCTTCTCCGGGAGCTTCGGCACGGTTCGGTCTTGTGCAGAAGGTCGGTTCAGTACAAGCCTTTCCCTCGACACCTTTCCAAGTCAGCGGAACTCCGACCAGTGCCGCGATGGAGTGGGCCACTCACGATGTTCCGTCCGCCGCCGGTCCGCGGTTCCTAACGCAACCCGCAGCGAATGCGGGCATTGTGGATCTGAGCGCTCCGACGGTGTTTATGTTCCAAGCCTTTGCCCAGGCAGGTGACGGCGAACCGGTAAGTTACTCATTGGCCTCGGCCCCGACAGAGATGTTCATCGATCGCGTCAGTGGATTACTTCGATGGAGCCCGCGCGCGACGGACGCAGGCGAACACGACGTCATGATCAAAGCTGTCGACTCGGCGGGCCGCTTTGCAATGCAACGATTTACGCTGCGTGTGACGGCCAACAGCAGTCCGATCATTGTTTCCACTCCTCACACGAATGCGATCCGGCAAGTTCCGTACGAATACCGGCTGCGAGCTCAGGACGCCGAACAGAGTTCGCTGCGTTATGAGCTGATCACCGCGCCGGTCGGCATGACCATCGATGCAGATACCGGCACAGTTCGTTGGACTCCCGATGCGATCGGGACGAATAACGTCGTCGTGCGCGTCTCTGATCGAGCTTGAGGCGCCGTAGAACAATCGTGGATCATCGATACCGCTCCGTCCGGCTCCAATCATGCGCCGACTCTGGATGTGATCGATCGGTGGACGGTCGTCGTCAATCGTCGATTCGGATTGCTGCTCGATGCTCAAGAACCCGACCATGATGCACTGATCTTTGCACTGATCAGCGGCCCGGCCGGCATGAACGTATCGACCGGCGGCGCGTTGACGTGGACTCCTACGGATCTCGGATCCTTTGAGGCCGTGGTCCAAGTTACCGACAGTCGTGGTCTATCAGACACCAAGACGCTCCATTTCATCAGCGAGGCCAAACCGCCTGCGAGCAGTTTGACGATTACGTCGGTCCCGATTACTGCAGCCGTGACGGACGAACTGTACAGTTACGATGTGAAAGCAGCTGCAGGGAACGCATTTGAACTGCTGACGAAACCGGACGGTATGTCTATCGATGCAGCGCGAGGGACCATCCGCTGGCAGCCCACGAAAGATCATCTCGGCGTGCAAACTGTTAAGCTGCGGGTGAGCGATAGCTTTGGAAACACGGTCACGCAATCGTTCAGTCTGACCGTTCGCAGTTCCTCCATCGTACCGACAATTTCCAGCGCACCACCGACCGAAGCTGCAGTCGGACAGACGCTTGTTTACGCCGTCGAGCTGGTCAATCCATCGCGCAGTCCGATAACGTTCTCACTGAGCGCTGCACCGAACGGAATGACGATCGATTCGCAATCGGGTGTGATCACTTGGACGCCGAGCGTGCTACAGGTGGGAAGCGCGACGGTCGTCATCAGAGCCGCCGACGCGGTGGGCAACTACTCATCGCAATCGTTTGGGATCAGCGTATCAGCCGGCTCGCTCAATCGGCCGCCGGTCATCACTTCTTCCGCTTCCTTGGACGCCATTGTCGGACAGACTTACACTTACACACTGCAGGGATCTGATCCGGACGGATCGTCGCTGACATATGCGGTGCGATCTGCGCCGGCCGGCCTGACCGTCCAGTCGACGACCGGTCTCGTGAGTTGGAATCCGCAGGCTGCGGATATCGGTTCGGTGAACGTCGTTCTGACGGCGGTCGATCCACAAGGCGGTGCGGCGGTGCAGTCTCTGGTGATACAAGTTCGTCCTGCCAATCAGGCGCCGGTGATTCGATCGGCTCCGACGCTCAAGGTCGCGCAAGAAGGCTTGTATCAATACGATGTGATCGCGGCTGATCCGGATCGAGAACCACTGTTCTATGAACTGACAGATGCTCCGATCGGAATGACTGTCGATGCATTGGGTCGAGTTCGATGGCAAACGCAGCTCGATACTCCGCTCGGCGCACGGCAAGTCGTAGTTCGCGTTCACGACAGTCTGGGAGCGGCGGTCACGCATGGAGTTATACCTTTGCGGTTGTTGCCGATACGCAAGCGCGCGATTGACGATTATCACCGGCGGAGAACCGGTACTCTATCCATGGACGACAGCGCTGCGATCGTGCGCGTCATCGCATCCGATGATGTGAAATTGGCATCTGTGCAATTGAAGGTAGATGGAGAACCGGTCGAGTTGGCGGCCGACGGCACCGTGCGAGTGTTCTTCAAGGAGCCGCCTAGGGCGTCTGGAAGCGATTGCAACCGACGCTGCGGGGAACATAGGACGAGCGATCGGCCGCGTTTCCATGCAGCAGTGAAGGAAGACGGCAGTGGTAATCCCGCGCCCGGACTCGGCCATAACAAGTATCGGACAAGGTGCTAACGTGTCCGGCATGATCGACGTCATCGGTACGGCTGCGGCTCTGATTTCGCAAGTTATTCCCTCAGCTCGATCGAGGCCGATGAGACGCAGTTCACTACGATTCGCACTTCGACGACTGCGGTCACTGCCGGGTCACTGGGCAAGTGGGACACCACGTTGCTGGAGAACGATAACTATGTTTTGAAATTGGAAGTGGTCGATACCTTCGGCAGTCTATCCGCGGTCGAAGTAGAAGTGTCCGTGACCGGCCGGATGAAGCTCGGTGATTACCGCTTGTCGTTCGAAGACATGACGATCCCGGTCGCAGGCATTCCATTGACGATCGCACGAACGTACGACAGTCTCACTGCAAGCAAGTCGGGGGACTTTGGATATGGTTGGCGAATGGAGTTCCGCAATGCAGATTTGAGGACAAGTTTGCCGAAGAGCGGACTTGAAGACATCGGGATCTTCACCCCGTTTAAGAGCGGAACGCCGTATTCATTACGCTCCCAGGGGGTGAACGACAAGGGTTTACCTTTACTCCGGAAATTCACGTCTTGCCGGGCTTCGGATTTGACAGCTTCCTCGTGCTGGCCACTCCGCGCTTCACGCCGGATAAAGGTGTGCGCACGGTACCGGCAGGAGGAGGCAGCCTGACCGTGAATGAGTTCGGCGAGCTCTTCGCGGCGGCGGTATTCGAATCCGGCTGGTCCGGACTTCGGCGGCTATCGCTTGACGACAGCGGATGGCACTGAGTACGCGATCGACGGCTCGACAGGGAAGATGACGAATGCTACGGATCGCAACGGCAATCGCGTCGAGTTCTCGGACTCGGCTGTCAAAGCATCAAACGGTGATTCGATCTCCATTCGCAGAGATGCAGCGGGGCGAATCGTCGACTTGGTCGATCCCGCCGGCAAAGTGATCCACTATGCGTATTCGCCGAGCGGTGATCTGCTGTCGGTTACGGATCGCATGGGGAACGTAACGCAATATCGTTATCGAACGACAAGTCATTATCTGGAGCAGGTGATCGATCCGCTCGGTCGAGTCGGATCGCGAGTCGAATACGATGCGAGCGGGCGATTGAGCCGCGCGATCGACGGCGCGGGCAATGCAACCACGGTTTCGTATGACATCGACAATGCACTTGTGTCGGCAACCGATCCTCTCGGAAACGTCACCACCTCCGAATTCGATGCTCGCGGTAATGTCGTTCAAGTCATTGATGCCGCGGGTTCCTCTTCGAAGTTTGCGTACGACGATTCGAACCAAGTCACATCGCAGACCGACGCTCTCGGCAATATCACCACGTTTGTTTATGACGCTCGCGGCAATGTCACAGAGAAGACAGACGCACTGGGCAATACGACTCGATCCGCATATGGCCGCTTCGGTAATCTCTTGTCTGATGTCGATGGTCTCGGCCGACCGCGAGTTTATCAATATGATGCGCGAGGCAATCTGCTTTCGTCATCGAATGCGGCCGGGGTCACGACCACAGTAACTACAGCCGGATTCGGCTTGGTCGGGCAAGTAAATAACGGCTACGGCCGCCAATTTGCTTTTCAATACGACGGCAGCGGCAAAGCGACCGGAATGACCGATGCTCGCGGCTTGGCTGTGGATATGGTTTACGATAACGTCGGTCAGTTGCTTGAGAGACGTTATACGACCACACTCGGAACACAAAGTGTTCCATTAAGCGAGAAACGAAGTTATGACGCGAACGGCCGATTGATGGCCGTGACCGATGTCGACGGAGTTACGGAGCGATACGAGTACGACGCGACGGGCCGTCAGACGGCAACGATCGATAAACTCGGGCGACGCACAACGCTGGACTACGATGTTGCGGGCCGCAAGACCGATGTTCGCTATCCCGACGGCTCTCACGAACACTATGCGTACGATGCCGCCGGCAGGCTGATTATCTTCACCGATACGATGAATCGCGACACGCGATACGAATACGATTCTGTCGGCAGACGGATTACCACGATCTATCCGGACGATACTCCGGCGACTCTCGCCGATAATCCTCGCACTAGATCGGAATACGATGCAGTCGGTAATTTGATCGCGACGACGGACGAAACCGGATTGCGACGCACGACCGCTTACGATGCGCTTGCGCGGCCGATTCGAGTCGCGGAACCGGGCGGTGCTCAGACGATGACGGAGTACGACGCGGTAGGCAATCGAACTGTTTACACCGATGCACTCGGAAGAAAGACTCGCTACGAGTACGACGAACTCAATCACTTGATCGAGACGATCAGCGCTGACGGTCGCACGGTCAAACAAGAGTTCAACGATCTCGGCCTGCGCAGCCGAACCGTGGATGCGACCGGCGCGTCGACCATCTATGAGTATGGAGGAGACGGCCGACTGACAGCCGTCGTGGATGCGCTCGGGAACCGGACTTCATATCGCCGCGACAACCGCGGTGAACTTGTCGAGACGATCGACGCGAACGGCTCGTCGACGGTCATCGTACGTGACGCTTTGGGTCGCGAAGTGAGCAAGCGACTTCCCGGCGGGCAACTCTTCACGACGCAATATGATGCAGTCGGAAACGTGATCGGCACCGTGGACGCGGACGGAAACGAGATTCGATACGAATACGACGCTCGCGATCGCGTCACGAAGAAGACCGTCGGCTCGGCAGTGACTCGGACCACCTATTCGGCATCGGGTATGGTGCTGACCACCATCGATGCAAGGGGAACGACGACGTATCAGTACGATGCTCGCGATCGACTTGTTCGTCAGGTCGAGCCCGATGGGCAAGTATTGCAAATGAGTTTCGATGCAGCGGGTCGAAGGTTGTCGCTGGCTGCCGCGGGCCAGACACAGCAGTTTACGTATGACAATGCAGGCCGCATGGCAAGCGTCCGCGACGGCGATGGGAATACGACAGCCTATATCTACGATGCAGTGGGAAGTTTGATCGAGACCGATTATCCGAATTCGGTGATCGAGCATCGCTCCTATAACGATGTCGGCGATTTGATTCGCATTACGGCTTCGCGCGGCTTGTCCGTGCTCACCGATTTCCGCTATTCGTTAGATGCGGGCGGACGCGTCACACAGAGTATCGATGTAGACGGCAGAACGACCGACTACCGTTACGATGCAGCGGGCAGGCTGACGACCGAGATCATTCGTGACGGCAGCTCGGACCATGCGATGGAGTATCAGTTCGATGCGGTTGGCAATCGGCTGCGCAAGATCGACTCTGTCGAAGGAACAACCAACTACTTATATGACATCAACGATCGGCTGCTCAGCAGTGAACACTCCGGTGTGACGACTGTGTATGCGTATAACGCGTCCGGTGATTTGTTGTCGGCGGTCAGTCCGACAGAACGACTGACGAATACTTGGAGTGCCGAGCATCGCTTGCTCAAGACGACTCGCGTTCGAGGGGCGACGACGGAAACGGAGGAAACGGAATACGATGATCGAGGCAACCGTGTCAGCGTAAAGAATACGTCGGGTGAGAAGCGTCGTTATCTGCTCGATACCTCGGGCGCGTTGTCCCAGATCGTTGCGGAGCTGGCAGCGAACGGCGTCGTTCTGGCAAGCTACACACGCGGTCTGGAATTGGTTTCGATCAATCGCGGAAGCGGCGCTGAGACTTATCTGGCCGATCGTTTAGGGAGCGTTCGGCTGATCGTCAATCCGAACGGAACGCCCAAAGAGTCGTTTGCTTACGATGCATACGGCATTCTGCTCAACGGCAACATCGGTGACGGTGCGGCTCGCTATACAGGCGAACCGATATCGGTAACCAGCAACTACACGTATCTGCGAGCTCGTTACTACGATTCCGAAACCGGAAGATTTATATCGACCGATCCGTTCGCGGGTATTGAATCGAATCCGATCAGTCTGCATCGGTACGTCTATGCGTATGTGAACCCGACGAACTTGACAGATGCAAGCGGACAGTCCCCCGACACGAACTTGGCATCCATATCAGCCGCGTTGTCGATCATTTCAACCTTGTCGGCGGTCGGTAGTATCGTCGCGAACGTCGGGGGCTATTC
This sequence comes from Pirellulales bacterium, assembly GCA_046349815.1. GTDB lineage: Bacteria > Planctomycetota > Planctomycetia > Pirellulales > Pirellulaceae > Aureliella. The sequence continues at coordinate 42,308 of JAXMBQ010000027.1, forward strand.
GGATGTCGCCTACTGGTTGGACATCATCAGCTACGTGAGTTTGTTCGGCAGCATATCCACGCACGTCGGCGGTCTAGTCCTGCAGGCCGGACCCGGAGCCTTCAAGAGCTTTTTATCACGAGTCGCGGGACTAAGCATGAAGGGTGTCGCGCAAGCCGGCGCCGAAGCCTCCGCGTTTGCGTACCGTTCGGTTATTGATCGAGCCATCGTTGCCACGAAATCCGGCGCTCTGAGTCAAGGAGTCGGCCAAACGGCGCGGGCGTTGGCCGCAGAGTTCTCGTCGATCCTGAGTAAGGAACTGGAGAAAGACGGATTCAGGCTGGTAAAGAGTGAACTGCTTCCGATCTTCCAATCGTACGGTCGGGCGCAAGTGCAAGCCATCGAAGGCACCCTCTACGCGACTCGCTCCGTAAGCAACGCATTAGCGGACGTGTTCGTAAAAGAATTTGACAAAGAACTGATCCGCTTGATGAGTCTGTTGAGGTAACGGGAAGTTGGTCGCTGTGCCCTAGCGACTTTACATTACTCAGTGTCGGCCCCTCACTCGGCTCAGCCAGGCATGCCGGTTTGTAGCTCGAACACCATATTCCAGAGCTGATCAATCTCACCCTGTTCGATCAGGTCCATCGGTGTATGGCCGTCAAAGGACTCATTCGGCCTTTGGAACCATTGGCCAAGGAATTCTGGAGCAATGACATCGGATAAGGCTTCATACAGTCGATAGACCTCGTTGTACGGTCGCTTAAGCTTTCCGATACTGTTCTTGCCGGCCTCGACGTCAGCGATGGTCCGTTCGGCCACATTCACAATCTTTCCGAAAATCGGACGTGGCATTTGCAAGCGAGCTCGCAGTTCCAACTTCTGAGTCCGGCCGTCCCGGATCAGGCCGACGCCTTTGAGACCGGCAATCCCGCGAACTTGAACAACTTTCCCATTCGCAAGAGTAACCGTCTTTGAACTTGCCACGATTACTCGCTTCGAAGTGATCTGGGAGCCACGACCTTTTGCTTTGCTTTTTGTCTTGGTTGCCATCGACCTTCTCCTCTTTCCAATCCTATCGGACGGCGCTCACTCGACAAGCAGACCATCCTGCAATTTTGCAGGATAGTCTGAGGCGGTTACTTCGGAAGATGTTCTGCGCCGAGAATCATGATCTTTACTGTTTTAGCGAACTTGCTGGGAAAAAGAACGATGTTCTTACCCTGCTTTCGTCTGGCTGAAGGGACGATCATCGCTTCGAATCCAGCAAGATAACACCCTCGACCTATGGCTTGAGTCCAAGACTCGACGCCGGCTTTTTGCAGTGCTCGCCAGTCCTCGCTGATTAACTGTTGTCGTGTGAAGCCAATCGACCGGCGTACGCTACCTTGGGTGAGGTCACAGACTCGCGACAGATTGACCTGGGCTGCGGCAGTAACTCGCGGCATCATCGCAGACAGCGGGATGCCTCGATAGATAAGGTCCTGAAAGGCTTCTTTGTTCGCGGTTTCGATGTCGAGCGAAGCATAAACAGCTTCGATACATTTCCGATTCCAACGGCCGCCAGACTTGGCGGCTCCTGCACCCGAATAAAAATCGTTCTTGCCGGCATACCGAGCCGCCACACATCGGACGACAGCGCCACTGAAGCCGCTAGCCGTTGAATACTGGTCAGCGATCGCATCAAATAGCTGACTGACCTCGGGTGGATCAGCGGTGATCGTCTTTGATTTACTCATAGAACCAAGTAACTCCGATTAATCGGGCTGGAGTTGTGTTCGGGCATCACACTTGGTGTTCATTCAATCTTTAGATCTCAGTCGGGAGCGTCGTCGGCAACAAGTCGTTTCAAACCTCGCACATCGATCTTCCCTGAAAATACCGCGAAGATGATAGCAGCGCGGCGTTCGTGAAGTAACCGGCTGTTTCCATTCGCGTAGCGATGTCCGCCAGTAGCCATGCACGTGAGCTCATGGACCGCTCATATCCATTTGCGGCGCACGAGCCACGTTTTGATCGTGTACGTGAGTAAGCCATAGCCTAGAAGAGTCACCGCGAGTATCGGCCAGTACAGGGCAGGCAGCGGGGTGAATCCGAGGGCTCGGCCGATGGTCATCGTAGGCAGCAGGATTCCGATTCCTACAACGCCTACGGACATCACGGTCATCGGCCAAGATGCTCGACTTTGCAGAAACGGAATGCGATTGGTGCGAATGATATGAATGATCAGCGTCTGAGTCATTAGGCTTTCGATGAACCAGCCGGTTTGAAAAAGACTCTCGCTCTGTGCGGCCGTTTCAGGATTGGAAACGTCTCGGCAACCGAAGACGAACAGCATGACCAAGAATGTGCTGTAGTCGAAGATCGATGAGCATGGACCGATGAACAAGATGAATCGAGTCAGTTGTCCGATGTCCCAAGGTTTGGGCTTTTCAATTTGTTCCGGATCGACGTCGTCCGTCGGAATCGCCGTTTGGCTCAAGTCATACAGCAAGTTGTTCGCAAGGATCTGAATAGGAGCCATCGGTAGGAAGGGAACAAAGGCGCTGGCTCCCAACACGCTGAACATGTTTCCGAAGTTGCTGCTTGCACCCATCCGGATGTATTTCAAGATATTGGCGAAGACCTTTCTCCCTTCCATGACACCCGACTCAAGCACGAGCAGCGATTTTTCCAGCAGTATCATGTCCGCCGATTCTTTGGCAATGTCCACTGCCGTATCGACGCTGATGCCGACATCCGCAGCTCGCAGCGCAGCAGCATCGTTGATGCCGTCTCCCATGAATCCGACGGTATGTTTTTTTGACTGCAGCGCCTTGATGATTCGCTGCTTGTGTGACGGCGAGACTCGGGCAAACAGAGTCGTGTCCAAGCATACATCCGCCAAGCTTTCGTCCGTCATCGCTTCGACGTCCGTCCCGAGAAGTACTCGGTCGGTTTCTAACCCGACTTCTTTGCAGATTTTTTTTCGCGACGAGTTCGTTGTCACCCGTGATGACTTTCACTTGGACTCCGCGCTGCTCCAGCATTTCAATAGCTGACCGCGCGGATTCCTTCGGTGGATCCAGAAAGGCAACATAACCGTTGAGGATCAAATCGGATTCATCGCGCTTTGAATAGGCTGTGGTACCCTCTTCGGCATGCGACCGAGGCTGAACATCTTTGCTCGCGATAGCCAAAACACGAAACCCGTCCGCCGAAAGAAGTTCGTATTCCTGTTTCAAGCGATCGATATGGGCGTGATCCATCGGATAGAGACAACCGTCCAGCTCAAAGCTGCGGCAACATGGGAAGATCGCTTCGGGTGCCCCTTTGCTGATGATGCGGTCCTGCCCTTCCGGCGTTCTGACGACGACCGACATGATGCGTCGATCAAAATCGAACGGGATCTCATCAACTTTGGCATGTTCCGGTATCTTGGCATGGCGGTGAGTCTCCGCATGTGCCAGCACCGCGCGGTCGAGCACGTTCTTCAAGCCGGTTTGGAAGTGGCTGTTCATGTAAGCCAGCGCGAGCACCCCTTCGTCTTCTTTCAGCAAGACATCGCAGTGGCGTTCCAGAATGACTCGGTCCATCGTCAAGGTGCCGGTCTTATCGGTGCATAGAATGTCCATCGCGCCGAGATTTTGAATCGCGTTGATTCGCTTGACGATCACTTTCTTACGGCTCATCGCGATGGCCCCTTTGGAAAGGCCGACAGTCACGATCATCGGCAGCATTTCGGGCGTCAGTCCGACGGCCACGGCTATCGCAAAGAAGAAGGCTTCGCTCCAATTTCCCTTCGTTAGCCCGTTGATCAAGAAGACCAATGGAACCATCACGGATACAAAGCGTATGATCAGCCACGTGAATTGATTGATCCCGCGATCAAAGTTCGTCGGCGGCTCCTGCTCGGAAAGCGATTCAGAGACGGCTCCCAGATGCGTGTCCATGCCGGTAGCGACGACGACTCCGGTGGCTGAACCGCTTTCGACACTGGTTCCGAGAAACGCGATACTGGTCAGCTCCATCGGCAGCGATGCCGCGGCATTCTTTTCGACGGAGAATTTCTCGACTGGGATACTCTCGCCGGTGAGCGAGCTCTGAGCCACGAACAAGTCTTTGGCCGCAATCAAACGCATGTCCGCCGGGATCATGTCGCCTGCGGCAAGTACGACGACATCGCCCGGGACTAATTGCGAGACATGGATCTCGCGTTCCTTGCCGCTGCGGACAACAGTGGCCGTGATCGAGATCATCGCCTTGAGCTTAGCCGCCGCGTTGTCCGCCTTTGCTTCTTGAATGAGTTTCAAGCTGACTCCGATGAGAATCATCAGCGCCATCATGGCGGCTGCGCGGTAATCCCCAGTCGCCAGCGAGACCGCCGACAGTGCGGCCAGAAGAAGTACCAGAGGATTGAGTACTGCATGCAGGAACATCGCCCCGATCCCCGGCCGTTGATCCTTCGCTAGTACATTGGGTCCGTTTTGTTGCAGTCGAGTCAGCGCTTCTTCATCGGACAATCCAGCGGCGCGCGACGCAAAGCGCCGGAACAGATCGTCGATTTCACTCTTTGCCGCGAGGAGCAATGTGTCTGAGGCAGGAGCCTGCGAAGAACTGTGCGGCGCGTTGCCGAATACGTTCTTGGGAATGATAGCGGCGAACGACTTCGGCATATCGGCGTCCTTGTTGAACTTGCCGCAGGCTCTCGCGTGCACCCTCCGGTTCAGTGTCTTTCCTGAAACGGGACCGAGCCCGGGGCTATTATGTTTGAACGTGGTCGGCGAAAAAGGGTTTGCGCGACAGCGATCGGTTTCGTAGCGGGCCGCCATGTTGGGTAACAAGATAGCATGCGTACCGTGTCAGCATGATATGCGCCCGCCAACGAACCAAATCGTCGCGCGCACCAACCAACAAAGCGCATACACGACACCACTCCGAAGCTTGCGGCTTAGGGGAGGTCGAATCGAGCCCTGAAGGCGAGATTCGGGTGGGGCGCGGCCAAGCTGGTTAAACCATTCGATACCGCAAGCACCGCACGACGATCCGCAAAACGCGTCACAGCCAAGCAAGCGATAACCGCTTCGATAATCCGTTCGCGCTGCCCCAGCCGTAAGGCTTCGCCTTTACGCTCAGCGCCACGTCAATCGGAAACTCGCTAGGATGTGAAGTCGAGGATCTGTTGAACGGTGAAAACACCGGCCGTCTATATTAGGGATCGGCATGGGATTGTTGATCGTCATCGGTTTAGTGAGCCCACCTATCGGGAGTGCGTTATGAAAGTTCGTATGTCGGTGTTGTTGGTTGTGATCGCCTTTGTCACCGCCCTGCCTGGTGTCGCTTGCGGCCAAAGTAAAAAAACGAAGCCCAATATTCTGGTGATCGTTGCAGACGATCTTGGCTATGCAGATACCGGGTTTCAGGGCTGTACCGACATTCCGACGCCGAATCTCGACAAGCTCGCCGGGCGTTCGTTACGCTGCACCAACGGTTATGTCACACATCCGTTTTGCAGCCCGACTCGAGCTTGCTTGCTGACGGGACGATACCAGCAACGCTTTGGACATGAGAACAATCCGGCGTGGTTACCCGAAGACCCGACAGTTGGACTGCCCTTGTCGCAGACAACCTTGCCGCAGGTCTTGCACACAGCGGAATACCGGACCGGGTGCGTCGGCAAATGGCATCTCGGAGCTCATCCTTCGTTTCACCCCAACAAGCGAGGATTCGACGATTATTTCGGGCTGCTCGGTGGCGGTCACATGTATCTTCCGCAGCAAAAGGGGAGCGCGGAATACACGATCCCGCTCGACCGAAATGGCAAGAAAGAGAACTTGACTGAGTACCTCACGGATGTTTTGGGGCGTGAAGGAGCTGACTATATCAGACGCAACAAAGAAGATCCCTGGTTCCTATACTTGGCGTTCAATGCACCGCATACACCGCTGCAAAGCACGAAGAACTATCTGGAGCGTGTCAAGAATATCTCCAATGAAACACGTCGAAAGTACGCGTCTCTGATTGTCGGTATGGACGACGCGATCGGAGTTGTACTCGATGCGTTGCACGAGTCCGGTCAAGAGAACGACACCGTCGTCTGGTTTTTCAGCGACAATGGAGGTCCCGTTTCTGTCACGAACTCCAATAACTCGCCGCTAAGAGGCGCAAAGGGAAGCATTTTCGAAGGTGGAGTGCGCGTGCCGTTCCTGATTTCATGGCCCGCTCAACTGCCGGGCGGAAAGGACTACTCGCAACCGGTGAGTTCGCTCGATGTTTTCGCTACGTCTGCAGCCATCGCAAACGCTCAAGTGCCGGAGAATCACAAACTAGAAGGGGTCAATCTGCTTCCCTTCATTAAGGGTGGCAACTCGAATGCGCCGCATGATCGACTTTTCTGGCGGACCGGCGGCGGCAAGTCGTGGGCCGTCCGTGAAGGAGACTGGAAGCTTGCGGTTCCGGCAGAAGGCAAAGCGTTGCTCTTCAACTTGAAAGATGACATCAGCGAATCGAAGGACGTCGGTGATCGCAATCCCGAAGTGATCGCACGTCTGAAGACAGCTTACGATGCGTGGAATCGAGGCAACGTCGATCCGCTCTTTGAAAGCCCGCAACCAGCGAAGAAGAAGTAGGCACATGTCCGAAAGTCTTTTATGAGGATGCTCATACCTGACACGTTTTCGTTTCTCCCACGTTCACCCATCGGTATCCATGTCAAAACGTCTGGCTGTGTAAGCGTACCAGTCTTCCAGTTTCTTGCGGGCCCAGGGTGTTTTGCGGAGAAACGCCAAACTGGATTTGATGCTTGGATTGATCTGAAAGCACTTGATCGGAATGCGATCGGCCATCTCATCCCAGCCATAGCGCGTGACCATGCGATCCAGCATCTTTTCGAGCGTAACGCCGTGCAGTGGATCACCCTTGGCGCCTGGCTTAGCACCGGGGCCAGAAGTCGGCCGGCCTGCCGCCCCATTCGACTCGGTCGCAGAGGGCTCAGCATCACTGTCTTGCGGCAATGTATTTTCCTTCAACGGCTGCTCCGTATTGCAGATTCGATGATCGCAGTTTGTCTCGATGCAGAGTTCATCACCACTCCAAATCTAGTTACTTAGCTACACGATTGCTAAGCGACTGTACTGCCATTGTATCCGCGATCTCGCGTTGGCCTCCTGACGCGAGATGAACCATTTTGTTGACGACAACAAAATGGTCGGAAATGACTGCGACTGAAGCTCCGCAGGCCGTTTTTCCTATGGAGATCACCGCAACAAAGTTACGCCACTCCGCGAAGAGAAGCCGGCTCGGAAGCGTTTCCGTTCCGACTCAACCCATTCGCGTCGATGGTTGCAGCACTTGCAAGTTCGGTCATCCGTGCCCAGCAGAAAACACCGCCCCACGACTCCGGATCACCACGTGGAAGACAGCGATCGCGTTATGCGCTATAGCTTCGGCGCGAGTGACTATAACCGAAACATCGACTCCTTTATCGAGCAGAAAGGACGATCGACGTCGCAGTTATTGCCAATCGTTCTCCTTCATGCAAAGATGCACCCTAGAAACAGAGGTGACCCCGGGCTGCCTTCTGTTTTCGCTAATGAATGAGAGAGATGGAATTACCGGCGCATTTTGGCTCGTTGTCGAACTTGCACCCGATTACGTACGAGATTGTAGAGTTGTGGCTCATCTGCTTGTAATGACACTGCAACGGAGTAGTCCTGACTCGTAAACGACGCAGGTGCCCAGCGGCGTTCGGCTCGTACCACCAAATAGTAACTTTCGCCATACTTATCGTGCGACTTGTTAAATTGCCACGTCGACTTCTGCAAGGTGCTGCACTGCAATACTGTTGATGTAGGTTGGAGATCGCATTTGAACGGACTCTGGAATGCTCCCTGAGGTCTTGCTCCTCCACTTTTCATCACATCGCGTTCTTGCTGCGTAAGCTGACGATACGCAACGATGATCTCGTCTAGTCTTTTGCCACGAATTAAAGCGTAGTTCATGCGAACCCCCAGGTACTCGGCTCGGCGACGGCGGACGGGCGGGTTGAATGCGAGCGCGACGGTGATTCGTTTTCGACCTGATGCCTCACGGAACTCTGCGGGTATCGGAACCTCAAAAACTTCGATGGTGTCGAGCTGTATATTGCCTTCGTAAAGCATCGTTACATAACGGTCCGCAGATTGGATTGCCAGTTCTTCATCGATTAGGCCATATCCACAAACACGTCTTATTTCATCTTCATCACGGGACGTCTTAAGCAGCTGCCTTATTGGCTCTGGTATTGCTGCGGCACCTGCGAGCAGTGCTCGGATTAAGTTCGCTTGAGGTTCTCGCCCCAGTTGGGTTTCTATTTCTTTCCATGCTATTGCGGCTGTTCTTGCCACCAGAGGTGCCGCAAAGCTCGTACCAACATCGAACGAAAACAGGCGTTCACTGGGCGAATGCGAGAGCGACATGACAGACATTCCGTTGTCGCTAGCTACGGTTCTAAATCCAGACATTCCGCGAAATGCAGAGTTGCCTGCAAACGCAACAAACTCGGGCTTGATGGCATCGTTGATGCCAGGCCCTATTCGGGTAAAGGGCGATGGCTGCAATGGCTGGGCGATGCCAAAGGTAATGTCGTCCCGTGCTCGCCCAAGTCGAACAGCAGGAGTGGCGGACTCGGTAATGCCGCCGACCGTTATTGGAATCGCAGCGGTGGCGGGTTCGGCCAAACCGCACTCAGGGGCGAACAGATAATCGGGATATCCGACGACAACTGCTTCTGCTTCAGAACTGTTGCGTGCATCATCGCGATTATGATTCCCCGTGCACAAAACGAGTAAGACATTTTTCTCTCGTGCGACGATATCAAGCGACTCAGCCCATAAGCTCTGGCGAGTGTTTTGTTGTAACCATGCTTTGTCGTCTCCAAGGGAGAGATTGAAAACACGGCAGGAGTACGGATCGCGCACGAAGATATCAATTGCGTTCTGCACTTGTTTGATAATGAGTGTTTCATCATCAAAACGATTACGCGCATTGAGAACACGTGCGCTGAACAGAGTAATCGGCGATGAAAAGTGACCATCGCTATAGCAAGCGCGGATATGACCAAACACCGCTAATCCTGCCACCATCGTGCCATGACCATTTTCATCAGCAGCCGTGGAAGTGCTGGTTAAGACGGACTCGGCATGGCCAAAGTTGCTGACGAGTAGTGGATGATTGCTCGTGGCCCCAGAGTCGACTACACAAACCCGAGGTCCATCAGGCGACGGAAGAGGCGGCGTTGGAAATTCTGAGCGATCAGCCTGAATCGCTTGCTGGGTATCAAAGACAGCAACTGGCGGTAGTTCCACTTCGGCAACGATATCAAGGTCAAGCAGCTGATGAAGAGTGAGTCCCATCACTGCTACTCGCGCTAAGCACAGAAGCTGTCCGTGGAAATAGTCACAAACTTTCTCAGCTGGGTCACGACTACTTTGTACGAGAATCCGCAACTCCTCAATAGCAGCTCGCGCCAAATCATCGGAACCCCGATGCCAAAGTTCAACGTCAACATGGTAGAGCTCATGTGGTGCCGTATTCTCTCCGGTAGCACCAATCTCGCTCGCTAATCGAACACCAATGCGATCGGCGCGGCCAAGCAATCGCATCTCGTTCGATTCGATGTACTCAAGTATGTCGTAACGCGTTGATTTGTAGGGCTCCTGAGTCTTAGTGTTGATCGTTGGTCCACGCTCGTAGATGTCGACCGCATTGCGAAAGCCCCGGAGGTCCAGGTCATCTTTGAACGCAATTATTGCGTTGTCTGGCTCGATGGAGACAACGGCTATGTCAAGCTGACTCAGCATCTCGCTGATTTGGAGTGGCGACACATTACTTGCCAGTGGTACGCGAAAAACGAGATGAGGTTGGATGCCAAACGGCGGTGCCGGCTTCGCCTGTAAATCCTCTTCGATCTCGTTTAGCTTTCCCCGCAAGTCGTTGGCAAACTGTGAACGGCCATCCCGATGTGGTGGTGGCGTTGGCGGTGCTGACTTCTTCCGACGCTCTAGATTGATCTGTTCTCTAACAAGCGTAAGGTGCTGATACCGTTGGTCTCTGGGATCGTGCGGCATACTAATTCTTTTTCGGCGGACCTTGTTTTGTCGGAGTCCGCATGCGTTGATTGTTCGTGATCGATCTTCGCTTTTCTTGCCTCGCAACAGCGACTTGAATAATCGTCGCAGTCACCTGCGCTAAATTGTTTAGTACAACGGCTTTGATTGCTTCCTTCGCGATCCGCTCTATGTCGGCATGCGCGAACCCAACAAGTTGTTTTGCAAGCGCCTTTACGCGGATAGTTGGAGCGAGCTTCACCTGACGAAAAAGCTTTGAGAGCAACAATTCGATTTCGGTGTCGGTTGGTAAGTCGAAATACAAAATGTCGTCGAATCTTCTCCAAAGCGCAGGGTCAAGCATACCCTGATGATTAGTAGCTGCCAACGTCAGCGTTTCAGAATGAAAGCTGTCGAGCATCTGTAAGAAAGAATTAACGACGCGTTTAAGCTCACCATGCTCATCAACTGCAGTTCTTTCCTTGCCAATCGCATCAAATTCATCGAAGAACAATAACACAGGTCGAACTCGGGCATAGTCGAAAACTTTTCGGAGATTGCCAGCCGTCTCACCTAGATATGACGATACCACTGCATCGAAGCGAACTGTCGCAAGCGGTAGGTAAAGCGCTTGAGCCAAAGCTGCTGCAGCTGCCGTTTTTCCGCAACCCGGTGGCCCGCAAAAGAGCAATTTGCTGGCAGGCTTAAGTCCATGGCTCCGAAGGACTTCCGAACTTCTGCGTTCACAGATGATTCGGTCGATATCAGCTCGAAGCTCTGGCAATAGGATTAAATCATCCAAATCAGAATCGGGATGGCTCAGCTCGATGAGGTTTGCATTTCTGTCGCTATCCTTGGGCATGTTACCGTTGTTTGCGCTGAGGGCTGCCAAAAACTTCTTTGACGGCAGCTGACCACCCACCTTCCCGAGGATCTTTTCTAGCTCATTTGCGAACACATTGTGGTTAAGCCTCCGTTCCTCATGAACGATTTCCCAGGCGGCTGTACGAAAGCCTGCCTCATCGCTTCCGAAATGAGCGAGTAGTAGCTTCTGAATTGACTCCGAGCTTTGACTCATTGCTGCCGACACTACCTGACGTTTCACAAGCGAATTCACTATCGAGAGAAGTAGCTCCCGATTCTAACAGACACTAGGGCAGAGGTCACGACGACAACGTCTTGACAAGACGCTGGAAAAAGACGGGGCAATTCTGCACAACGTCGCGAAAGGACGGTCATGCTTTCACTGGTGACGCATGATCCTACCGACAGATGTTTTGAGGATTCGTTGCAAACGGGCGAGTCGGAATGGATCCGATCTTGCTCAGGCTTCGCGACTGGATACGATGCGTCATTCGCTTCCTTCGAATCAACTGCACGTTTTCCTTAGTGTTCGCGTCAGCCAAGCTTTATGCCAAGAGCTTTGATCCTCGAAGTCAGCGTAGTGGGCTTCATGCCCATTAGGGCGGCGGCTCCGTTCGCTCCGTAGATCTTGCCGCCGGCGCGTTTGAGGGCGGTTTGGATGTTGCGGATTTCTAGGTGGCGGAGTTCGGTGATGGTTAAGACTCGCTCGTCGGCTTGCGATGTGTTCGCTTGTGCGGGCGCGGGTGAGGATTCTCGTAGGTGTTCGAAGTTGAGACGGCCTCGGTCGGAGACGATGCAGGCGCGTTCGAGGACGTGCTGCAACTCGCGGACGTTGCCGGGCCAGGAGTAGCGCTGTAGGTCTTGGATGTTCGCGAGAGTCAACTTGTATCGCGATTGCCCTAGCTGACGTGCGAAGCGAGTTAAAAAATGCTCGGCTAATAACGGGACGTCTTCAAGCCGCTTGCGGAGCGGCGGTAGCTCGAGCGGAAAGACGCTCAGTCGATAATAGAGATCTTGTCGAAAGCGACCGGCTTCGGCTTCGGTGCGTAAGTCGCGATTGGTGGCGGCGATGATGCGCACGTTGACTTTGCGAGTCCGCTCTTCGCCGATGCGCTCCAGCTCGCCTTCCTGGAGAACTCGCAATAGCTTGGCCTGCATGTCGAGCGGTATCTCACCGATCTCGTCGAGGAACAAAGTGCCGCCGTCGGCCAATTCGAATCGACCGATTCGATCACGTAATGCTCCGGTGAATGATCCTTTGCTGTGACCGAAGAACTCGCTCTCATAGAGCTCACGAGGAATGGCGGCGCAGTTGACTTTGATGAGCGGACGATTGGCTCGGCGACTGCATCGGTGGATCTCTCTGGCTACGACTTCCTTGCCGGTGCCGCTCTCGCCGAGAATCAAAACGGTGCTGTCGGTATTGGCAACCAAATCGATCTGACGAGTGATGAGTTGGATGGCTGGGCTCGCCCCAATCAGATCACCGAACGCCGAGTTGACGTTGACCTCTTCACGCAAGTACTCGTTCTCGACTTCAAGCCGACTCTTGAGAGCAGCGATCTCGTCGACCATCCTGGCGCTGGCGATGGCTGCAGCCAAATGGTCGGCGATCATGCGGAACCATTCGAAACATGTGCTGCCTGGTTTAGTGCGAGCGAAGAGCCCTAGGACACCTAGCACTTCACCACGATGAACCAATGGATGTCCTGCGAACGATTGGATTTTTTCGTCTTTGATCCAGCCCGGGTCGGCGATCCAAGTTTGATCGGTGCGCACATCGGCGACTTCCAGCGATTGCCCTGTCGTGGCAATGCGACCGACCTTTCGGACTCCGAGCGGGAATCGGCGGAAGTCTCCATCGAGTCGTGACCAATTCGCATTGCCATCGCGGATCGATGCACCACTGCTGGCTACCAGATGGAGGCACTGATCGCGATTGGGACATTCGGTCGCGAATCTGCATTGGGCACAATCGTCGGGAGGCGTCGGAAGCTTAAGCCAGATCCTGGCTAGGGCAACGTTTGGATTCGCAGCCAATCGACTTACTGCGAGAGGCAGCAGTTCGGTCAACAGATGATGCCCGGCCAGCTCCAGGAGCAAAGCCTTGGGATCGCTCAGCAGACCCTCGGTTTTCGACTTGTCCTTAGTATTTCCCATCGCAGCATCGTAACGAGATTTCGTTGGAGATACAACGAAATGTCGTGATGCAACGAGATTTCGTCGAATGTCTGCCTGTCATCGATTTTCTGTAAGTCTTTTGTGGTGAATGACTTGCGGAATGTTTTGGGATTTGGCACGCGAAGTGTTTTAAGAGATGGCAGAAGCGTTGGACTTTCTAGCGCGAAAACGATCTCTCACTAGGAACGCAAATCATGTCACGAATCCAAGCGATCGCCCCTGAACAAGCAACTGGTAAAGCCAAAGAACTGCTCGATGCAGTCGGTGCAAAGCTCGGCCTGGTTCCCAACATGGCTCGTGCGATGGCCAACTCCCCGGCTGTGCTCGACGGTTACTTGGGACTCAGCGGTGCTCTGGCAAAAGGAACGTTGTCGGCCAGGGTTCGCGAGCAGATCGCGCTGACTGTCGGCCAGCGCAACCATTGCGACTACTGCCTCGCTGCCCATTCGACCATCGGCAAGATGTCCGGTCTGACCGAGGAACAGATTCTCGATAGTCGTCACGGCAAGGCGATCGACTCGAAGACCGATGCCGTCTTGCGACTCGCTGGGCTGCTCGTCGACAACCGAGGTCGCGTGTCGGATCGCGAGCTCGATGAAGCACGAGCCGCCGGGCTTAACGATGCCACAATCGCGGAAGTCGTCGGAGCCGTCGCGCTCAACATCTTCACGAACTACTTCAATCACGTCGCGGAAACGGAGATCGACTTTCCCAAGGCGGCGCCTCTTAGTATTGAGAATGAAGCGTGCAATGTAGGTGAAGCTTGTTGCTCATCACAGAAGTAGTCCACGTTTCGTCGTTCAAACGTTGATGCGTTTAGGAATAGCTTCCGAGGGTGTCATGAAGTCCGCATCCATCATCCGTCCGCCCTTTGATGAAGCCAACGCCATTGCGAAAGTTCGAGCTGCTGAGAATGCCTGGAACAGTCGCGATCCACTGCGAGTTTCGATGGCATACAGCGAAGACTCGATGTGGCGCAACCGAGACCGTTTCATCCAGGGGCGTGACGAGATTGTGCGATTCTTGGCTGCCAAGTGGGAGCGTGAACTCGACTATCGATTAGTCAAAGAGATGTGGACCTTCAGCGAGAACCGCATCGCAGTACGGTTTCAATACGAATGGCATGACGTCAACTCTCATTGGTTCAGAAGCTACGGCAACGAGCTGTGGGAGTTTGACGAGCAAGGGCTGATGCGCCGACGAGAAGCCAGCATCAATGACATACCCATCCAAGTTTCAGAGCGCCGCTTCTTTTGGCCGGCACCGGGGCCACGGCCCGAAACCGATCCGGGGCTCAGCGGTGTTCACTAGCAGCGATCTCACTGCCGAATGACAACATCCAAACACCAACTGGATCAGGCATCTTCGTATACCGAAGGGGACATGAACATGCCTCAGCCATGAAAATAATCATCGGGAGCATTCGCCGATTTAAAACGGGGCGTCTGGAGCAAGTGAGCTCAGGTGGGAGAAAGCCTTTCGGCAGAGCGAAAGGCTACTAGAGCTGCCTTTCGACTGAGCGAAAGGCGACATTGAAGAAAGTACGCCCGGAAGGATTCGAACCTTTAACCCTCGGTTCCGAAGACGATTCTGATGAGATGCAATTCCATCGCACTTTTGCAGCAAAAACATCGATTTCGGTCGATGCTTATGCCTTTCAAATCGTATCACATGCGCTCATGTTTTTTCAAGCTTACCGGGAAGGTTCCCGGACCATCCGGGAAAATTCCCGGTTCGTTAAGACCTCGGCTAGATGACCTCCAGGTTGCATGTTCGTTCGATTTCATTCTCGTGCTCCGTAGTGTACGCACAGCTGTGCGGAGGTAGAATCCGGCCCCTCTCCCAGTCTCTGCTGATCCCGCGACAGAAGTGGAATCGCGTTAAGTTCGGCTGCGAACAAAGAGCAACTCACGTGGGTCGCACCACTTCAAGTTTGTTGACTAGACATCTGCCAATTTGCTGGTAAAACCGGCCAAAGACTCGCGTGCCGGAACACGGTCACCGAAACTGAACACGAAGGATCAACGGAAGCCAATCGTTGAAGCACTTGATCGGATTGACGTTGGAGTCGATCGGGCACGATGATCGCGTCGACTTGCCGACTTCGATTAGTTCGCCGGTACCGTCCTCGATTAAAACTCCCGCTGCTTCAGCTCATCGGTTCGAAGTCGATTTCACTCTCATCACAACGCTCGGTCATGCGATTGACGTTGTCCATTGCGGGCTGACCCCATTGATTGCTGATGGCGTATGTCGCGTTGCCGAAGTGAATGAGTTCAGCGTCTTCGGTGAACTAACGAGTCGGGTCAACTTGAGAACTCGATCGAATGGCGCTTCGCGTTTGTGGCCCATCGAGCCGACCGGGAAGCTTCAAAAACAGTAACCGGCCGGGAACGTCTTCGGCTAAGGATTCTGGCGGGATGTTGGCGTCGACGATCGCTTTTACCACGAGCAGCATGACTCGTCGTTTCGGAAGGTTTTCAAAGGTTCGACCGTTGACTTTTACGCGATAGCGAGTGAAGTCACGAGCCGTGGTCCGTGATACTCTCTCGAGTTCGTTTTTCTCCTGGACACGGATTTGGTAGTCCTCGGCCTCCGGCAAGGGAACGATCTGCTGGACGTCGAGCAGCGGAAGATCCTTCGTTCCATACGGTTTGATGCGTACGCAGCGAATATCGATTCCTTTGTTCCTCATCCAGAGCACAGCGGTGGTGATCTCTTTGCTGAATTCGGCAGACGCTAATACGATTCTAACGTCGCCTGCAAACCCGTCTTCTCTCGGTTCCGTCCACCCGAGAAAGTTCAGTAGGACTTGTTGTGCGTCGCGTCCGTCTTCGCGACTCTTCAGGTACTTAGAGAACACGTGAACGGCTTGGCCGAACGTCATCGAAGAGACCATGGCAGCGTACCGAATGGACTGCAGATCCATGTGGCCTCCGTCATCGGTACGCTTGAGTTCGATGACGACGAGGTTGGCATCCTTGTCGATCGCCAGTAGATCAATCCGCCGTCGGCTGTCATCCCAGTCACAGAACTCTTCCGAGATCACCAGCACGTGCGGAGCGATTATCTCGATCTGATCGCGGAGCCGTCACTGTAAATCATTCCGCTCACCAATTTGGAGATGCGAGAATGTCTGCTCATCGAGTATCTCGATCGAGTTCTTGGTGTACCTAGGGGACGAACCGCGATTGGTAGACTCGCTCCAAGATGCCGACATCGACTGTGCGGTCCTCAATCCGCTGCGCATTCTCCAGTTCGCCAGGAGTTGCGGAAAACTTGAAAAAAACGATGCAATCGATGCAGCGGTCATCGCGCACTTCGGTTCGGTGGTGCATGTGCGCCTGCATCCAAAGCCGACCATGGCCGAGCGCAAACTGCGAGGACTAGTACACCCCCGCAGCCAGATTCTCTCCCAGATGGGATGCGAACAGAATCGAATAGCAGAAGAGGTCGACAAAGAACTGCGTGAAAGCCTCGAAGCAGCGATCGCGTTCTATCGCGAGCAGCTCAAGGTGCTGGAGAAAAAGATAGCCGATGCCGTATCGGCCTGCCCTGAGCTATCCGCGAAAGCAGCGATTCTGCAGTCGTGCCCCGGAGTCGGCAAGATAACCGTAGCCACGCTGCTGGCCGAGTTGCCGGAGCTAGGGAAACTCAGCCGGGGAGAAGCCGCCAAACTCGTCGGCGTAGCCCCGATCGTGCGAGAGAGCGGTCAGAGTGAAAGTAAACGGAAGACGGCAGCCGGAAGATCTCAGGTAAGGAAGGTGCTCTACATGGCAGCCTTGGTGGCAACCCGCCACAACCTGCCGTTGCAAGCGTTTTACCAGAGGCTGGTCGCCAAAGGAAAACCGAAAAAAGTAGCCATCGTAGCCGTCATGCGAAAGCTGATCGTCACGCTGAACATCATGCTCCGTAACAAAGAATCATGGCGCGAGCCGTCACTCGCTCTTGACAGGACTTAAGACAGCCGATGGCACCTGTACTTCCATGCTCGCCCTTGACAGGACTTAAGACAGCCGATGGCACCTGTATTTTTTGAAGAAATGATTGATTACCAGTTCCCGACGAGTGTGCCGAACTTCTTTCTTGGTCTCAACTACCTCATCGTTTCGCCTGCAACGCTTTCGTGCCTTCTTCGGTCATCCAATAAACGGGCTGCGCATGGCTGGGGCTGGGCTCTGCTCTTACGAACCCTGATGAAACAAGTTCACGAAGTATTGGCATCAACTTTCCTCTATGTCCCGCTCCTGATTCGGACAACGCACGATCTATTTGATACCAAGTATACGTCCCATTGTTTCTATCGATCACCAACAGACAGTTTCGATGCAAATCGTTCATCTAATTCGACAACCTTCCTGTACTTGGGTGGTAAAGCACACCCGGGCCTTCAAGAAGCCTGTAGTCTTCGAGTGTTGCTGTATGTGCATTATTCCACAGGTCGTATGCAGCGTCTTCATCGAGTGGCTGACCATTATTGTATCCAAGCCTTCGATAGCGAACGGACTCCCGAAGTTCGTGAGTATAGAAGTTCAAATCAGTCTGAGTTGCCTTGAGTTTACCATCTACGATATCACGGAGCCGCTGTATCATCATCTGATTCGGGCCGTCAGGCCCAAATCGATCTAGATGCCGCTCGGCGTAGTCAACACCTCGGTGCGTAACCTTGACCCTGTCCGTTGTTAGATGTTGGATGGCTCCGCCAGCATTATCCGCGTCGAACTCACGCCCGCTAACTGGACCAATGCCCCCCAATGGTTTCGTTGGGGCCGCTGCACCGTCCACTGCATCGTCGATTGTATCTGCGATGCGCGCGGTGCGAGCGCCCATTGCAAACCTACCAAGCAAGGCAAAGCCAACATCCTCTGGCCCTGGAACCCCTACCAAGATAGACGACCAGACGATTGAGGAAACAGTCCTTTGCAGCTCTTCCGCATTTTTTCTCGATATCCGGAGCTCGGCCCTATCTTTTTCAGAGAAAGGCACAGCTGAAACGCCGGGGTAAATGTGCTGTCCCAAGTTTTGTCCCGGTAGTCCGTTTCGTCTTGGTAGCGGCGTTGAAAACCTTACTCCTTGTAGCTGCTGAAGCACGATCGGGTCCGTGTCTTCGGTCATAGGTCTTTGGTTTAATCCTTCAAATGCAACTTCCGCTGAGTTTCGGTTCGCCTTGTGATATTCGTCGTCGAAATATTGTTGGACTGCCTCCCTTTTTGCTGCTTGCTCGGTGTGATATGCGTGAATAGATCGGCGTATTTGGCCAATCAATTGGAGTTCACCATCACTGAAGTACTCTGCCTCACGGGAAGACAATCCAGCTGCAGTAAGCAGTTTTTCACGTCTCAAACCTTCTAGTTGAATTTCGACACCGCGTGCGGCATCTATGGCTAGAGCCAATTCCATTCGGAGCTTGGTTTCAAACGATTGAGTCGTCTCGTCAATCGGATCGTTGACAATCTCAAGACTAATTTGCAAGGAGGAAGGATTCTCTGAGTTGTTCCGTTTTTCACCTGGAGTCTGGTATCCGCTGGGATCACTTTGATCCGTTGTTCTACTTCCGGCATATCTGTACAGATTCACATCCCCCGCCGCAAAGCTCATCGGATCTTGGCTGATCCATCTTCCTTGCTCGGCGTCGTAGAAGCGGGCTCGGTTGTATTGGAGGGCGATGGCGTCGTCGTACTCTCGGCCGGTGTAGCCGTAGAGGTGATCGACTTCGGGATGCGTTTCATCCACCGTGCGACCGAAAGCGTCGTACATGATGTGATCGACGACTGTGGCCGATGATGTGGTCTCGTTGAAGCGAACCAGATCGCGGATCGAGCCTTGGTGGTCGCCGAGAGTCCAGAGCGTATCGACGTCGCCTGATGCACTGATCGTGTCTTCGGCCAGGACTTCATCGACCGCCGCACCATGCAGGTAACGGTTTACGACCTTGCCGGTGCCATCTAACACCAAGAGGACTTCGTCGCCGGCGTTCCCTTGGTCGGCTCGTTGTCCGTCGTTGACATAGTAACGCTCGGTCTCAAACGTGCCGTCTCCGTTGCCATCGATCTTCTGCGAGATGCGGCGTCCGAATGCATCGTACGCGTACGTGACTTCCTTCTTCACCGGACCGGATGATGAGTCATGGAATTTGACGTCGGTCAGTCGATCGTGGTAATCGTAAGAGTACTCGGTGACATGACCATCGGACTTGGCGGTCTTGCGGATCAGGTCGCCGTTGTCGTCGTATTGATAAGTGAACTTAGAATCTTCGGACATGCGATTGTCCGTGCCGGCGACGTAACCCGTTCCGGTTCGATTGCCGGTTGCATCGTAGCTGAAGTTCAAATCAGCGAAGTCTGCATAGTCAGCCGAAATCAACTGATCGGTCTTGTCGTAACCGAAGGTCGCTGCACCGTCTTCCTGGGAATTCATCACCTGCAAGCGACCGGCGTCGTCGTAGGCATAGACGTACTTCGCCAAATCGGTCTGTCCATGACTGTGTGTGATCTTCTGCAACCGCTCGTTGGCATAGTTGTAGGTCGTCTTCACCACCGATACGGTGTTGGCGGCGTCTGCAAATCGCTCGACTGAACTCAACAGGCCCGCCGTGTCATAGCTGTAAACGACGCTCTTCGTCTTCGATCCGGCGGTTTGCTGGATCTGACGGAGATAGCCGTCGTCGGTCCACTGATAACTGAGCGTCGAGTCGAGCGTTCCATTCACCGCGGCCGACAGCGAACTGACTCGACCTTCTGTGTAGGACGTTGTAAGGAGCGCGGAGACGGCCGGAGCGAGCGACTGTGTTTCGCTGCGCAGCAACCCATCCACATATCCGAATTCGATGGTGGAACTGCCGTCGGTCGCATTCAACATGTCGCCGGCTGTATCGAATGCGTACGTCAATGTCTTAACAACGCTGCCGGATGCCGTCAGCCACTTCTCCGTCGTGGTATGAGCGCCAAGATCCTGCGAATACTCGATGCGTGTTCCATCACGACGAGTCAGAACCGACATCGATCCCGCTTCGTTGTATTGGTACGTGATCGGTTTTTGCAACGCGTTCTTCGACTCGATGACTCGACCGTAGGTATCGTATTTCCATTCCGTACGATTGCCGCTTGCATCGGTGAGCGTCAAGCGACTGCCGTTAGCGTCGTACGTGAATGCCGTGGTGTGGTTCTCGGCGTCGGTTGTCGAAACCAATCGTCCGAGTCCGTCGTAGAGATACGAAGTCTTGCGGCCGAGCGGCGCTGTGACCGACTTCAGATTTCCAAAGTCGTCGTATTCGTAGGATGTCACGAGTCCCAAGGCATCGGTGACCGTCTTTTTGCGTCCCCAATTGTCATAAGTGATCGTTACCGTGGCACCGTCACCATCGGTGGAGGTCACGACTTCCCCGACGGTGTTGTACGTGTAGGTGACCGGAGCTCGCCCCGGAGCCTGATCGGATACGACTCGTCCCATCTTGTCGTGAACGATCTTCTCGTCATGGCCGCCCGTATCCTGATCCTCGTCGACCAGACCTTTATGGCTGATCGTCTCCGAGTTACCGGACTTGTCGGTCTCACCGATCAGCCGATTGTCCAGGTCGTACTCAAGATCTGCAGAATGCACGCCGTCGCTCGTGTGGACCACGTTGCCGAAGGCGTCGTATTTGTTCTCGGTTACGGAGCCCGAGTTCAGATCGGTGGCTTTCTTCAGCCGATACTGAGCGTCATACTCAGCCTTCAAAGCGTGGAAATCACCGGTCAAGTCGACCGTATTCGGCATCGGGGATCGCGTCTTAGTGACCTCGCCCGCCAAACCGTAATTGGTCAGCTCGCCGACGACGAATCCGCCCGTGAAATAGTTCGATGATCCGCCGACTGAATCGGACCCGGCCATATTGGACGTCCGAACGCTCGACTCGATGACTTCACCGACATCATTCGATACCGATCGTACCACACGCGTACCGGAGTAGCTGAGATCGATGCTCGGCGTATCGCCCACGAGCTTCGCTGCGCCGGAGCGGACGGTCGCGATGACCGTCTTTTGATTCGCGTCATAGTCGTAGGTCGTCAGTTGAGCGGGCCAAGCATCGGTCGTGCCGGCCGTGGTTCCGTCGCTGCGCAAGTTCGGATCAGCAGACAAGACATACAGTGTGTTACCAAGGCCATCCGTTACCTTCTTCACGGCTCGTGAGTTGATATTCGCGACCGAATGCGATTGCGGACCGGCACCGGGCAGAGTCGGATAGCTGATGACGTTCCAACCGTTAGCATGCGCCGCACCCGGAAGGAAATAGTCTGTGGCCGAGAACTTGGACACATTATGGATCGTCGTCACCGTTGAACGTTGGCGACCGAGTTGATCGTATTGGTAGGTCGTACGCACATCGGGGAAGTTCGGATCTTGCGTGGCATGCGTGAGAAGTGTTTCGACAAGCTGCCCGTTCGCATCATACGAATTAGTGGTGACAGCTCCTTCGGCATCCACCGACCGTACGACTCGGCCCAGCGCATCGATCCAGTTCTTGGTTTCAGCTCCGTAGCGATCGGTGGAAACTTCCGTTCGCAATCCCAAGTCGTAATCAAAATCTTCTTTGGCAGCAGCGACATTCGATTCATGACCGATTTCGGGATCCTGGTAGGTTCGAGTCTGCCCGCTGTCATCCGTCTTGGTCGTGGTCACTTCCGTTTTGCTCGGACGGTTCGGTGACAGACTTGCCGCACCCGAGACAGAAGTCGTGAAGATCCCCTTCACGATATCGCTAGTGAATACGGTTTGTGTCACGTCGGCCATGGATTCCCCGAGCATTCCGATGGTGGTCTTTTTCACCGCTCCGAAACTGTCGCGCACCACCGCGTCTCGAACTCCGTTGCCATCGGTCGTGGCGACTACTTCACCGAAGTTGTTGTACTTGGCTTTGGAAGTCCGATCTTGGAAATCCCAACTTGTCGCGTCCTTCATGCCTTGATTGACGCGATGGATCGACCCGGTAGCCGAATCGAGACGCACATCGTCATAGCTGAACGTCTGCTCGTCGCCGGTCAGTAAGTTCTTTTCGCGGATCGTTCGTCCACGGAAATCGGTTTCTGTTTCGGTGGTAACATAGCCGGACGATGCAAAGGTGATCGCCCCGCTTGTTTGAACCGTGTGTGCTCCGACGGATACACCCGACTGCCGAGTCCAACTGAGATGATATTGCGGGTCGGCGAAGTACTCCGTCGACGTGCCGCTCGGACTATCCACACGGTTAAGCGATCCGTTGGCGCCGTAGGTGTAAACGGTCCGCTGCGAAACGTCTTCGTTCTGACCGGTGTACAGCGAATAGTAGACCGCGTTCTTGGCAACGGTTCTTTCTTTCAGCAGACCGGATACGAGGTAAATCGATTCCGTGAGTGTGTTCGCAGCGTCCCAAGTCGAAGTCTCGCGACCTGCGGCATCGTATGCATGTCGATCTTTCTCCAAGATGACCGTTGTTCCCGATGCATTCGCTCCCTTTACCGTATTCTCGATTTCATAACCGAGCGTATCGGACGTGGTGTCCGTTTGACTGAGGATGGTTCCATGCACGTCGCGCTCGATCAGTTGGTCTTCAAATCCTCGGGGGTCGTAATGGTAACTGCGCTCTTCGAACTTCACGTCCGTACCGAACTTGGTGGTTTCCTTGACGTTCTTCAATCGGCCGTGATCGTATAGCGTGTAATCCGTAACATGCCCGGTGCCGTCCGTGTGTCGAGCCAATCGTCCATTGGTGTCGTATTCCCAAGACTCGACGATGTCTTGGTCAACCGACGAAGTGCCGCTTGAAAAGAGCGAAAATACCATGCCGAGCAGAGAAGTATCGTCTAGACCTTTGATCGTGCGCGATGACTTCAACCTACCGTCGGGATAATATTCCAGCTTGGTCTCAGCAGCCTGTGCCACGCCGCCATCCGACGTTGAATCGGCTCCGTCAACAGGCGCGTTGACGACGGTGTGGACGGCTTGACCGACTACCAAGCCGAGTTCGTTGTCGGTTTCGTATTCAGTCTTCGTTTCACCGTCGAGTCCGATAACATACGTGACGTTGCCGCGATAATCCGAGGGATCATACTTCGGCGATGCGTCCGGAGTTCCAGGATCGGTCGAGGTGTACGAAGTCGGGATCTCGTAGTCGTGGCGATAAAACGTCTTGCGCCATGCATCGCTACCGTTGCCTGTGGGAGCGATTCGCTCTGAGGCCGAATTGACCAATCCGACGACGTCGTAGGTCCATTTTTCTTCGCCGAGCGACGTGGTGCTCGAGCCGACTCGGAACTGTGCTCGCGTGCTTACTTCATGGCCCCGCATGTCCATCCCAATCAACGTCTCCGAAAACCCACTGACGGGGGCAGGTTGTCCGAGCACCAGATTATTCATCCCGGACGCGTCTTCGGAAATCGTGGCGATGATCTCACCCGGGCGCTGCGGATCGGTGTTCAGCAACGAACCGACAGTCACGGTCGAGCTCAAGTAACTGCCGCTCGGACCGCTGGGATCGCCGTTGTGAATCGCAGTCACACGCGACGTATTCATGTCGATGTCGATCGTTTCTTGAGCTGCCAAGACGAGCGATCCGGCCTGAATACCGTTGTAGAGTTGATCGAGCTTCAGAATCTCGCCGGCGTAGCTGAACTTACGAGTGAACGGAGTTCCCCCAGCGTTCGCGTCCCGGACCTCTTTCAACAATCCGCCGACCACGGAGTAGTCGACCTGATGCACGGTTGATCCAACGTTCGCACCGCTTGCATTGACCGAACTGAATAGTTTTGTACTCGTCAGATAGCCGGCGCTATATTCAAACACAGTTGCCGATAGATCGCTTGATACGATACGAGTCAGCATCGAATGTTTGACGGCTGCGTCGGTCGTGTTCCATTCAAAGGCAACCCCGCGACGTTTTTCAGTGGACGTATCTGCCGGGCTGAAGTCGACTCCGGCTTGCTCGATGCGATCGATCAAGTAGTAGTCTTCGCCGGTGTTTGCAATGCGCGCTTCGTCCGCAGTGTGGTAATGCTTCGCATGATATTGAGTCCCGTCAGCCGATGTGTAGACGATGCCTGATGCGCTGGATTCCAGTTTTCCGAATTCGAGCGGATCAGCATAGCTGCTCGTTAGGTCATGCCTTCGGCAATACTGTTCAAACGACCGGTCAGTCGAAGTTACCGTAGAAGTGAGGAGGAAGCATCGAAGATTTTCGGCCGAGAGCCTGGAAACGCGACAATCAAGCGGTCGTCGTGCGGGCTCATTGTTACCGCGATCATCGAAAATGAACTGGGAACATCGGCGAGTTGCCAGCCTGCGCGAACGCGTTCTCTTTGTCATTCAATGCGACGACGGATTCGCTATACTTTTCAATTTGGCACTTAAACCGCCGAGCGACGGCGGTGGCGTGATCCGCCAGTTGTGTATGCCGCTGCGAGTCACTTGAGTGGGTTGAGCGGCAGCCCAATAGTTGCCCGAGGAGTCTTGGGTAAAGGTCACGCCGATTGGTGCATCATCGTCCCAATAGAACTGAGCGCCTGAAAGCGTCGAGCCGGCGGGACCGGCCACTTTGATATAAACGCTGGGCTTAGCTTTCGAGGCTCCGACTCCTGTACCGTCATTGAAGACCGTGCTGGAATCGTAGATCAATCCGGGCAGGGACAACTCGGAATCACCGCCGGATGCGTCGAGGGCAAGGTTTTGGAACTTAGTGAACGTCCCGTTGAACATGTCGACATCCACACCGCGGATGTCTTCGCGCGAAGCCGATGCCATCTTGTCGGACGTCAACGTGGTGATGTCAAACTGCTTGACTAAATCTTCGGGTTTGTCCCCATTATCGACCGCAGTCAGCCATGGGCGTGTCTCCATGTCGGGAACGCCCAAGTTGTTACGCCACAAGGAGTCGGTGTTGTACATGTTGTTGGGACGGACCGGGAGCGCAAACTTCCACGTGTGGGTCTTTGCAACCGCTTGGCCTTGGGCATCCTTGCCGGGGACCTGCTGTCCGTCCGACAATTCCAATGAGAACTGAAGTTCACTCGGAAATCCTGAGTACGACCAGAGCTGGGAATCCTGAACGTCATCCATAGTGATAGGATTGGTAATGACGAGGATGTGTTTGTCAATGAGTGTTACCTTCAGCGACCTCTGGGCAATCTCATAGGGCAATCCCGTTATGGTACTGATGCCCATGATGGCACCGATCGGAACCATGAGCGGCTCGGAAGCTGTCAGCTTCTTGGTTCCGTATTCAACGTTCTCGACAGTAACGTTCGAGTTTCCGTCCGGGTCCGCATACAGCTTCTGCATGTCGACTAAGTAAGTCGTGTTGTACTCTGCGTAGATCGGACTATCGAGCCGTGAAGCGGTCAACGATTCATCATGTATGCGCTGACCGATCAACACCGGCAATTGATTGGAGATCATCAGATTGACGGGGGTACTGGCCATCGGATCAGGCTTGCCGATTTGGCGCTCGGCGTTGTCTGTGGTCATCCCTGCCAGGGCGGACTTGTTGAAATAGTGAGCCGTAAAGCTATCCTCGCCCGTATAGCGCACCGGGTTACCGTTGGCATCTTTCTCAGGCTTCAAGTGCGCGTCTTGCCATTTCAATGACGCATTTGGATCAGGCGTATAAGTAAGCGTATTGTCTGGATTGACCTTTACACTGCCGAAGGATAGCGGGATCGTCTCACCAACCTTCGCTATTTTGTCGCCAACGCTGATGGAGAGCACGACATCATCCGTACGCGTGTAGTTGAATCCAGCGAATGGGTTGAATGTCAGCGGTTGATTTATCGAGACGACCCAGTCTGCGTGGATGGATTCCGGCACTTCCTGGGGTGGTAGCTCTTCTGGTTCAGGATCGTCGGGTGGATCGCAGCTCGTCTTCGGTGGTGGAAGCGGATCGCTTGGTCCGGCACCTCCGCTGCCGACAGTGTGAGGCAGGTTGTCGACGTTGGCTTGTCCTATGGCCGGTGTGATGCCGGACGGACCGACGATGTTGTGATAGATCAAGCCTGTTTGATCGCGGTACCAACCTGTTCCATAGCTGCGTCCTGTCGAGTCGAACATTTCACCCTGATCGTTAATCACCACGGTGTTGGGGTCGCCGGTGAATCCAACCAGTACCGGAACCGCGCGCGGTAACGGCGCATCGCTCCAGGATGTTCCATAGGATGGATTCGGATCGGCACCCGTCATCAGGTTACGAACCTCGCGCGGTTTGCAGGCCTTGGGCTTGGCATCGCCCGGCTGAACGTGGAGTTGATCGTCGTCGTAGATGGTTGTCATTGCGTATGGCGCAAGCCCGACATTGCGGCCGCTCGCAACGACATTCCAAAGCTCCATGCCGAACGTCACGTCCGGTTCGAGCGGCACGACATTTTGCGTCGTTGCAACATTGACAATGACCACTTCGCCGTCGTGACCTAACAGCGAGACGTTGGATTGCGTAACTGTAAAGTTCTTCTCAGCGACGGCTGATTCGCTCAGAGTCCTCAGAGATACCGTGATGGGAACATCCACAGCGCCGGTCAATCTCACGCGAAACTCGGCAGGCTTGCCTTCGTCGACGCCCGGCAGCACCGTGATCGATAGCACCGCTTTGTCGTCGTTGAGAATCGTACCGGTGCCGTTGAAAAGACTGTAGGCAGTCGGACTCGCGCCGCTTGAGAGAGTTAAGTTCGATAGGTTGACACCGAACGATTCGTCGAGCTCTGTGGTCGAGTCGGAGTTGATCGTAACATTGAACGTCTGCGACTCGCCGTCCAGGCCGGCGAAACTGAGAGTCTGAGACTTGGCAATGAAGTCGGAACCTTCCGATGCCGTTCCGCTCGCCGTACTGACCGTCACCGACTGTGGACCTGGTAGCGGTTTGATGAGCGTGACAGAAAAAGTCATGTTGCGATTATTCGAATCCCCTTCGGCCGAGAAGGCTCGCGAAACGACGATCCGCGGACTGTCATCGTTGACGATGGTTCCTGTACCGTTCACCAACACGATGCCGTTCTCTCGCCCGGCCGCAACCAAGTTCGCGAGTGCTAAGTTGAACTGCTCGTCGGCTTCGTTAAGCAAGTCGCCGTTGATTGGAACATGGATCGTCAACGACTGATCGGCCTCGCCGCTGAACCCGAGAATTTGCTGGGTCGATTGGTAATCCGTCCCGGCGGTTGCCGTCTGTCCGTTAGAGTCGGTAGCGGCATTGACGAACAGAGCTGTATCAACCGGATTGGGACCGAGCTTGATTTCAAAGTCGGCTGTCGCGGTTCCAGAGTCTCCTTCCGTGACCTGTACGGACCGGACCGAGATGCGAGTCATGTCGTCATTGAGAATGGTGCCGATTGACTGCTGTGGTATTTGCAGCAGAGAGCGGATGCTGGGATCAAGACGTTGAATCGCGCCGGTAAGCAGTTTCATCGTCTCATCGCGTTCAACCGTTGAATCGCTGCTCGTGCGCACGATCACCGAAAGGCTTTCGCCCGCGAGTCCTGCAAAATTCAAGTCCCCCGACGTGCCGGTGAAGTCGTCGGTCAGCTGGGCTGTATCAGCGACTGTCGAGTAGGGAAGTCGGAATCCGCCTTGCACCGGATTGGTAAGTGAAAAGCGAAATACCAGCGGCACACCTTCAGCGGATGCCGGCGAAGAGATCGAGAGAGCGCTGGAATCGTCGTTCTGAATGGTGCCGATGATCGACGACGTCGATGCGAGAGCGCTGGGCGAGTAATCGACCAGATTGACCGAGAAGCTCTCCGTCGGTTCGAGAATGTTGTCAGCGACGACGCTGAGCGTAACGATCTTTTCCGTTTCATTCGGTTCGAAGATCACCGTTCCCCATGGAGCCGAACCGCCGACAAAGTCATCTGCATCCGCCGAAAGTTTTCCGTTGTGGAGAACTCGGTACTCAGCCCATGTGCGGTCAGAGAGCTTTCCGCTGCGCGTGATCTTGAATTGCATCGGCGTCGACACGGTTCCTGTCCCTTCAACAATGGACATGCTGATCGGAACCAAGTTCAGTTCGGGCAGGAATTCATAGGCACCGATGTCCAGCGCCGGCATTTGATTCTGCCAGTTGGAATTGCCGCTACCCCCCCCACCGCTTCCACCGCCGGAAGATCCACCGCCACCTGGATTCGGAGGAAGACCTCCGCCCGGCGTTGATCCTCCGCCGCCACCCGGATTTGGAGGAAGTCCTCCGCCACCGGGCATCGAACCGCCACCGCCTCCCGGATCGGGAGGCAGGCCGCCGCCTGAACCGCCTCCGCCACCACCGCTACCGCTGCCTCCAGTGTTCCCGCCCGAATTGCCGCCGGTATTGCCACCTCCCGAATAGTCGCTGTTCGGTGCCACCGGCGGACCATAGTCCACTGCGACGGGGCGAACTCGATTCAACTGATCGGCAGCGATGGTTACAACACTGCCTGTCGGATGGTTACCGAGTAATCCGACGGAGCTGATGCTCAATACACCGCCGTCTACGCGAGTCACTGAGAGAACATCCGAGCCGATGACGATATTGAACGGAACCGGCGGAAGGCCTTGCCAATCGCGAACCAGAACTTGACGATCGGTTGGAATCGTATCGTGAGCCAAGAAAGTGGTCGGCCCGACCAGCGAACTGCCGCCTTGATCCACGATGAGCGGCGAAGTGGATGCATAGTAGGGGGCACTGCCGCTGTCGGTTTGAAGCGATCCCAGTGCCGGATCGAGCGGCGCTGATGAACTGCCGAATTTGTCTCCGGCTCGGAAGAATCCGTCATAGCGAATTTTCGTACCGGACATGTGCGGGATCGCCGTCGTACCACCGATGCCGCGTTGAACAGAAAGGATGTTTCCGGTGACAGCGGTCACCACCATTTCTTCAGCGTTGCCGACCCAAATATGAAACGGTACCGAAGGGAACGGATCTGAGAAGCCGCTCGTTTGAAGAGTCGATGCCGTCTGACTGACGCTTGCCCCCAGATTCGTCGAATGTTCTTGGAAGGCACCGATGAAGTTATGGCCGCTCGATTGTGCATTGCCGCCTAACTCGGAACTCGAGCTCACTGAATTGTTCGCGATGATCGAGTTACCCACGATCGATGACTGGCTGAGAACCGCCGCGCCAGGACCGCCCGAGGCCGTGTTAAACGCGATCGTTGCACTTTGAATCGTGATCGTGCTGTCTAAGTCGCTGTATATGGCGCCGGCCGTCAACTGGCTCGAATTGCCTGACAGGGTTGAGGTCGTGATCGCAACTTGGCTGTCATGCGAGTAAACAGCTCCGCCGCAGACCGAGGCCGAATTGTTGAGCAGAGCGCTTTGTGTGATCGTCAGCGATCCACCTACAACGGCAATGGCACCGCCGCGCGCGGAAGAACTGCCCGTGATGAGACTGCGATCGATGACAAGTTTGCCATGGTCGACCAGAATCGCTCCGCCCGAGCTATTCGGTGCCGAGCCGTTGTTCACCGTTAGTTGAAAGAGTCGTAGTTTCGCATCAGGGAGCACGACAAACGCGCGATCTGACCCGGACGCATGAATCGTGGATATGCCAAGCCCTGCGCCGAGAATCGTGATGTTGCCGCGGACGTCAGTATGCGATGCGAGGTTATAGGTCCCGGCAGGCAAAGTGATTGTTGAAGGCCCGCCTAATGCACCGGCCTCCATAATGGCAGCACGGAGTGTGACCACGCCGGGCATCGAAGTGTTGACAATGCCGTCACCGGGATTGGTATCGGGAAGGTCAAGGAAACTATTCACGACGAAGTTGATGGCTTCGACGGCTCCCGCATCCGTTTGTGTCGAACCGTCATTGGTCCCATCGATGTTTCGAAGGGTATTCAGTCCGTCAAACTGGAACACCGCATGTTCACCGACAGCATGCGGCGTTGCGGTCGTCCCCTGGTCACCGCGAACAACCGTTAACTGTATGGTTCCGTCGCCCGTATCGAGCCAATTGGTTACGCGCATCGACTCGTTGCTTACGCGGATGCCGAATGAGTCTGGAATCGTGCCGATCGGTTTGGAGATCTTCAGCACGGTTTCCGTACTGCTCGTCAAAGCAGTCGCGGTGCGGCCGAAGCGGCCGACAATTCCAGCCTCTAGCTCTCCTGAACCGAACAGGAATGTCATCCCCACACGCTGAGAGATCGGTTGGGTTCGTTCATAACCGCGAGAGACCGTAAGCAAGTGATGTTCCGGATCGAACGAAGTGACTCGCAGCCGTTCGCTGCCTGCGATCAGGACCGAGTCCGACTTCAGGCCTCCGACGTTCTGAACCTCCACATACGATCCACCGCTCCATTGACTTCCCACATCGACCACGGGCAGCGGCGCTCCTGTGACAACAGGCCCGACGGTGATCGTGTTGTAACGAACGTCCACGCTCTTGACTTCGAAAGTGTTCTTACCCAGCCGCACCAGGAACGGGGCAGGCGGAAGGTTCAGTGCATTGCGAACAGCAAACGTGTCGAAGACTGTCGTGCCGTCGATGGCTCGGCCGATCGTCGCATCTTCTGAGGATTCGTGTTTGATTTTGCGAGTGCCGAGTTGAGCTCGGGTCAACGTGAGCATCACAGCATTTGCGGGCAGACCGGTCTCTGTCGCAGCTCCTCCGAGACTACCGCCCAGCGCCGAACCATCCGTAACATCCGTCGCCTGGAAAACTTCCTCACCTGCGCGAACGTAAAACGGCTTGACGGGAAGTACATCAACGCCGCAAGGTATGCGACCGGAATTTCTCGCAGCGTTGCGATCGCATTGATGTCGTGAGCGGTTGCAGGCGTACCGTCGTATCCACGTACGACCCTCAGTCCATTCTGAAGGACCTCTTCCACGAACATCACTTCGCCGTCGATTTTGATCCTATGATTTTTGGGAAAGTCCTTGGTCGCATTGAAGACGAAGCTGACATGGAAACTAACAGGGACGAACGTTTGAGTCTTGTCGATCGCCGCTATCAATGGAACGAATTCACTTACTGCTGAAAAGTTGATCCGACCTGTCTTCTGACCGAAGAACAGAACCTCTGTCTGAGCCGGGGCTTCGCTCGTCAAAACCTTTCCCGGTTCATGGGCACGGAGCGGCGAATCGTAGGCGCCTCGGACCACTGTCAACTGGTTGAGCGCAGTATCGACGGCCGTAACTTTTACAAGTTCGCTTTCGATGCGAAGGATGAACGGAGCGGGCGGCATCGCCGTCGTGCTCAGGACGGACAGAACGGTCTCGCTGGTCGATGCGGTCGTCATCTGTCCGATTTGAATCGGCAAATTCGAATAGTGAATCACAGACTTCGTACCAGCCGCGGCACGCTCGACAGTCAGCGAGTTGGAAGTCGCACTCACCGCCGTGACGCGCATGACTTCGTCTTCGATCCTGATGTAGAAGGGAACAGTCGGAAGACCCGAGCTGCTGTCCACCTGTACTTGGCTTTCCGTCGTCAGCACGACAGAGATGTTCTTGATATGTGGTTGGTTCGGGATAACCGAGAACAACAATGGAGTCGTCACGCTATAGAAAGCTGCGAGCGTTGAAGTCAGGCTGACCTGTTCACCTTGCGAGCCGTAGTCGGTCCCGGCGTCTACTAAGGTGCTGCCCGGTTTGAGCGACTGGGTCCACGTATTGTCTTGCATCGAGAGCGGCTTCAACTCTTTGTCGAGTCGAGCCGAAATCGTGCGAGTGAAGGTGATTTCAGACTTATCGGGGATCGTAATCGGCGACGACGATCGGGTAACCGTCAGCATGTTCCCGATGACCGAGTTCACTATCACTGTTTCCGTCTTCAGTTCGGAACCGGCCAAGTAGTGGATATCGGCTTGGAAAGGAACGGGCGGCATGTTGCCTGCGTCGGCAACTTGGAACACTCGGCGATAAGGGTCCAGCCCATTCGGATCGTTGACCGTCGTCGAATAGGTCAGCTTAAAGACTTCATTCGAACCGTGCCTGTCTGTCGGTTGCCAGAATCCGCTACCGCTCATCGTCACAACGGTTCCGCCGTCATGAGCAATGGCCTGTGTTCCGCCCTGCGCTCTCACAACCTGCAGCGTAGCCGTATGCACTTTGGCCGCCGGATCGTCGAATATCGTGTACGAAGTCACAGCCATGAATTCGTACTCGAGCTTTACTGGTCAAACGGCGTGTTAACGTCTTCACCTGAGCCGCATGGGCAACTCTGCAGCATGAATGGGCGCCGGGGAAGACCTTCAGCGGGCCACGCGATGGTGAACTGAGTCGTCTGGGGACTGATGGCATCCTTTAAAGTGCCGCTGATGACTTCGTCCGATGAAATCAGGTTCCCACCACCGGAAGCGATGAAGCCTTGCACATCGACCACCGGTTTTTGATCGCGACCGAGCGCGTTCGAAATGAGGGTGTTCTGGATGAAGACGCTTCTCGTCGCATCCTCTCTCCAATTCGGAGCAGCGTCCGTGAATTCCGCTCGCGACAGAGTTGTAACTCCTTGCTTCAGTCGTCCCACACCGGTCTCGGTAGAGAGGTTAGCGCCAACGCTGCCGAAGTTGTCGGCGATGGTGGAGTTTTCGATGACAACGGATGAGCTGAATGGCGAGACGAATACAGACACCCCTGCGCCGGACGAAAGTGACTCATTGCCGGAGATCGTTGAACCGGAGATCTTGAGCGAACCGCCGACGGCCCAGACTTGCAATGGATAAGGGAACTCTGAGGCGATTGTGCCGTTTCTCCCTCGCTGCACCGTAACGACGTTTCCATCGATCGAAGTCACCGTGACGACTTCGGCGATCACTTTTCGGTTGTCACCCGGCACCGGAGTCGAATTGATCACGACATCCAGCGGCAGCGAGTAACGTTTGAGTTCGGTGACATCGGTCAATGTCAGTTGAGTCTGTTTCTCGTCAATGACAATCTGGACGCGCGCGTTCACTTCGTGCCACTTCGGTTTTGTTCGAGACACGGTGAGTGCATCTTGAACAGAGTCAACCGACGTGATCACCATGCGTTCGCCGTCGATGAGAACCGGCAACGGCAGCGCGAGACCGTCCAGCGAAGACGTATCATTCACGAAGATGCGACTCTGAGTTTCATTGATCGCCGCAGAGAGGACTACCAGGCGGCCCGGATCTTCTGCCAGCAACTTGTTTTCGCCTCGGTCGTAGACTCCGGCTCCGCCGATCGAATCGTTGCCTGTTCTGTTCTCAGAAATAGAACTGTTTTGGAACGTAACCGTTCCGAACTGATTGAAAACACCGCCGCCGGCGACGTTTGCCATGTTCCCGTTAATGGTCGAGTTGATAACGGTAAGATGCGCTTCCAGGTCGAAGTTATAGATCCCGCCTCCCTCACCCATCAGCGAGTTGTTGAGGATCTTTGAGTCGATGATCAGTACGTCACCGTTATGGTTGTGAATCCCGGCTCCCGCTCCGTATTTGTCGATAGAGTTCCCCGAGACGGTCGTTCGTTCGAGCCTCACCGATCCTCCATCGTTATGGATACCACCTGCTTGCTCTCGCTGTGAAATGTTCGACGAGACACTGGAGTCATAGATATTGAGAGTGCCGGAACTCGCGTTGAAGATGCCGGCCGCTCCGACGCCTTGGTTACCGTCGACATGGGAATTGCGAATCTCGGTCGTACCGACGTTGTAAATGCCGATCCCAGTGGCTACTGCCAACAAGAATCCATTGCGACTGACCGAAGAATCCTCGATGACGGCGAGATGCCCGAGGTTGTAGATGCCGGCCGCTTCATGTAAGCCGCCAGTCAGCAGAATATTGTTCTCATCGATGCGGCTGCTACCGCGAACGGTTGCGTCTCCCGATGCGACGTAGATCGCTCCACCCGCGCCGGCACCTGTTCCTGCGATGCGATTGTGGATCAGTTTTGAACCACCGGTCACCAGCAGACTTCCGCTCGCCAAGTAGATCGCACCGCCGCGATCACCTGCAGCATTGCCCTCCAACTTGGAACCATCCGTTACGGTCAGAGTGCCTCCTTCCGAATAGATGCCGCCACCGAGTTTCGCGCTGTAATCGTTGAAGGCCGAATTACCTTGAATCGTCGAAGCCGTTACGGTCACGTTGCTGTTGAATGCGAAGAGGCCGCCGCCTCGATTAGCGACGGGTATACCCGACTGGATGTATGTCGAAGTCAGGAGCGTCGAGTGGTCGATTCTTACGTCTGCCGACTCACTCATGATTAACGCTCCATCGCTGTCGGTCGCACCTTCTGCAAGCGAGGTAGCCAGTAGTTGGAACTTCGATCCGGGATGGACTCGAATCAATCGATCCTGAAGATACGATCCGACGGGTGGCCCTTGAAGTGGCGCGTAGGCACCAGTGATTTCGAAGCCTTCGATCGAAACGTTTCCGTAGATGTCGAGATCGCCGGTGGTCGCTAAAAGCTCGTTAGAACCTCGTAGCGAAAGTCGCTGAAACTTGCTGTTCGCGCCGGCTGTTACGAACGCCTCGAATCGAACCGGGCTATTCGGGCTGGTCTGATCCGAGACTTGGCTGACGCGCGCATAGCCCGCTGTCTTTCCGAACTCTTGAATAGCACCGCGTAGGGTGACCTGATCGCCGGGCAGGGACGGGTCCCGGTCTACACGACCGTCACCGAGCGGCGACGCATCGACAGCATCGACGCTTGAATTCACGAACAATGTGCCGAACTCGAACGCACCGATATCGACGGTAGCGACAGTGTCTAGCGGGGCCGTAACCTCAGGGCCGTCGAGCACGCGTCGAGCTCGCCGCGCATCCAAGGTTGCAGCGTCGACGTTGTCGCCGGCATCAATGACGGGACTGCCGACTAAAACTTGATGTGTCCAAGTCGACCCGCCGTTGTCTTGCAGTGGCCCAAGCCGCGGGTCCATGACTCCTACTTTATCGAGCGGGCTCAGTCCGGTCGTAGTACCGATGGAGCCGAACAAATTGTGGCCGTTGGTGATGAACGAACCGATCACATCTGTGGGTCCATGGTTGCCGGATACGAGAGTGTTCCGCAGAGTCCCGCCGGAGACCGTTGCGATACCCGCACCCACAGTTGATGTGTTCTCGGTGATCGTTGAGTTCGTCGAGATGAGGCTGCCGCTGTTGTAGATGCCGCCGCCGGCTGCTCCCGAACTGTTTCCCGATACCGTCACGTTGCGCAGCCTAATCGTTGCGCCGACCGCATTGAATACCGCTCCACCATACCCGATAGTCGCTTCGCCGCCCGCAAGGGTCACGCGCTCCAATGTCAGTTGGCCGGAGTTGTAGATGTTGCCGCCGTCACCGGCCGACTGAATACCACCGGTCAACATCAAATCTGAAATCGTCGCATTGCTCTGAGCAGCGACCGTGACCAGTCGTACGTGCGGCGACGAATCAGCCTCGGTAACCGTTAGTGATGTTCCATCCGTGGGTCCGACGATCGACACATCGGACTGGATCAGCAAAGGCAGTCCTTGTGATAACCGAATCGTTCGCTGTGAAGCCGGTAGATCAAAAGTGATCGTGTTGCGTCCCGGCATTGAATCAGCGAGCTGCAGAGCTTTGCGCAGCGTAACAACGTCGGTCGCCGGGAACAGTTCATCGCCGACATTGTTGACCACGATCGTTGATGCGCCGCTGGAGTTATTGCCTCCGTTCCCGGCATCGGGGCTTAGCATGGACGATACGTTCAGCGTCACGGTGGCAGTGTTGCTGAGGAGCAGACCATCCGTCGACTTATAAGTGAAAGTATCCGTTCCAACGTAGCCTGCGTTGGGTGTGTATAAGAACGTGCCGTCATCGCTGAGAGCCGTGAGCACTCCATGGCTCGGCTTCTGCTGGAGAACTGCGGTGATCGTGTTGCCGTCTTGATCGGAATCGTTCGTAAGCAGGCTGCCGAACTGATTGAATTCCATGCCCGCCCAAACAGTAAAGCTATCGTCGGCGGCGGACGGCGCATGATTCTCGGCGCCGTTGCCGGTGACCAGGAGTTTCAGTATGTAGTCGCCGCTTGAGTAGCCGAAACCCATCCCGGGAAAATGAGGGTCGTAGTATTCATTTCCTTGTGCGCTGACACCGATATAGTACGTTCCGCTAGTTGCGATCTCGTAAGTCAGCTTGGAGTCCGTCAACAGGTTGAACTCATCGTCCCAACCTTCATCTGCATTGGACGCAATCTGCACGCCTGCAGCGTTGAACAAACGTAAATGGCTGTCCAAGGAACTCAGCGAACTACCGTTGGACAAACGCTGCGCGTCGATGTCGGCGGTCAGTGAATCGCCCGCGCTGAGCTGCACTTTGTACAGGTCAACGTCGGACCAACTGTAGTTGCCGTTACCGATCGTTTCCTGCAACGGAAGGATCACGCCCGGCACTGGCGCAATCAGTTGAGCAGAGTTCAGGTCATCTCCAGGCTGATCGGCAGTGAGCATCGTTCGCTGCTCGAGCGATTCGATGATGCGTTGCCGAACGCGTTGACGCGATTGCCGGCGACGAAGATTCCAAAACGAGTTCTTACGCTTCATGATCTACTCCTCGGGCGAGTATGTGACAAGTTGAGTGATGCGAGATTAGGTCGGGAACTAAAGGCAAGCGGAAGCAATCCAACTGCAGATCGGCTTCGATCGGTTGATCAACGCCGAATAGCGTTGCGTCGATAGGTCGCCGAATTACGCAACCCTTCGACAAAACTGGACGCGTTTCAACCGAAGACGATTGATCACGAAGTCATTCAGCAAGCTAGACCGTAGTCTCGAACTGACGAAAGCTGCCGACGTGCGAACGCCACTATCAAAGTCCTAATGCGAGACTTACGGAAACAACTTCCCTTAGTCGCACGCGATCAGAACTTGCGTTCGGCCACGTTTCGCGTGAGCCTTGGAGTACGGTGCCGGTAGATAAGCGGGTTCTGTGTTCATACTAAGCCTCTCGGGGTACAAGCTCGTAGGTTCGGACGTAAGTGCACAGTCCCACAGCAAAGCGAAGTGAAAGAACTTTGCGGCTGCCGGAATGGCTCGGCGCCGAGCATTAGAGGAAACAGATAGGGATCATGTCAACAATTTACGGACTAAAACACGAAGATTATTGACGCCGTCTACTTCGAAGAATTTTTCTTGGGGGGTATGACGCCCTCGCATTGCAAACAAGAGATCAATGCGGTTCAGAGCGTTCTCCTCAGCAATTGCATGAATCACACTTTCCTGGTTCGGCATCGGCCACTTCAGGGATTGGTAAGCGAATCAGCGAACAACAACCGGCATCTCATCACAAACTTGCCGATCGCATCGGTTCGTTCTCTGACGGCATTCGATCTGTTTGGAAAAGCGCGTTGGGTTTGGGAACAACGTTGCTCGTTTCAGCGAACGCAATGAAAACTAGAGTGTGACTCATCCCGATCCGCTGCACGCTCGCGAGCGAGGTGCGAGTACCGGCAGCGAATTCTTCGGCAGCATGATCATTTGCGGTTTGACTGCACGTCTTGGGCGCAATCCGAAGATCGTCCCTGCTGATGAAGTTGATAGCCAACTCAGCGATCTTGATCGATCCAGACTGCGCGTTGCTCAAGCGGACATACTCGAACGACTCGTTATAAGCACCAACCCAGAAGTATTGTTGCAAAACTGAAGGCATTTACCCGGATGAATCAGTAAGCGCCCGGTGAACTACGGTTGTGCAGCATTCGGTTAGATGCATTCGACTTTTCGGTTTGATCTCGTGGCTCTACTTACGCACAGCTGTGCGGAGATCGCGCTGACGTATCTGCAAAGTTTGATGCCAGTGGACGACGGAACGCCCCTGTTCTTGGCGAGACCGAGAGATCAAGAGATGTTCAAGAAAACTCGAAGTGACGTTGGATTCTGAGATTAAGCGCGTCAACAAAACGCTGATGAAACATCTTGAGTTCGACTTGCGACAAAGTATCGCTTCGATGCAGCTTGCCTAACTAAACTGCACTTTAGGCAAAGATCTGAAGGCAATGGCGGGGTGAGCGAGAATTGGTCTTGAAACGAAAATGGCCCTCAGGGGACAAGTTGGTTGCCAAACGTAACCCACCCCAGGAGAGCCAAGGATCGCTAAGCATAAACAATCCGGTTGCGCACCGCAACTTCAGCATGGTAAAAAGTCGACGCCATCGCAGCATGACAAGCGCAGTCGTTTGTCTACTTCGAATTCGGTTCGGCGCAAGACCGAGTCGGCCAGTGTGCCACTGGTTGGTGGTATTGCAATCTTGGTAGCTGCCATGCAATCGCTTTTGCATGCTCGCATCGGCTTTCGACTGCCGATTGTTATCGCCGGTGCGCTCATGGCTCGTGGTCGTCGCACTGCGAGAAGTTGGTTTCGAGCTGCTGGAGTTAAGGATGATTGGGATCGCTTTTACGAACAGCTTGTGTCTGCTGGCAAGGTCGTCACGCCGTTGGCGTTTCCAATGCTGAAGCTGATTATCAAGCGTTTTGATCCAGGTCCCGATGGCTACTGGACGCTGGCCGTCGATGACAGTCCCACGAAACGATTCGGTCGACATGTGGAAGGAGCTAACATCCATCACCATCCCACGCCCGGTCCGGTTGATAGTGAGTGGCTGTATGGTCACAACTGGGTTTGCCTGGCATTGCTCGTGACACATCCGCTGTGGGGCGTCATCGCTTTGCCTTTGCTTTCGATGCTGTATGTCAGGCAGTGCGATGTTCCGGCTCTGGATGCCAAGTATGGCTGGGAATTTCAAACCAAACATCAACGTGCGTTGCGCATGATCAAGCAGGTAGTCAGTTGGTTGCAAGTGCTTTGATCACAAGCCAAACTGTGCGTTGTATTCGACGGCATCTACGCGGCGCGTGAACTTGTTACTGAGCTGGTGAACCTGTAAGTAACTGCGGTCAGTCGCCTGCGAAGCAATGCGAAACTGTTTGATGTGCCGCCGGCTCGAAGCCCGGCACTCGCGGCCGCTTCCGCAAATACGGCCACAACCGAATCGACCTTTCTTGACGATCGAAAAACAAGCAAGGTTGGCTGTCCATTGGCTACGTGTGTCGCGGCGTGGCTGTGCTTCGTCACTACAAGACATTCTTGGCGACCACGAGTATTGCTCAGGCACCAATCCGAGTGGTGATCGTTCGATTTGAAAATGGCGAAACAGCTGCATACTTCAGCACCAATGAGAATTTGTCAGTATAGAGAATTTTAGAAACAGTAACCGGCCGATGGGCCATCGAAGAGTTCTTTCACGACACCAAAGAAGTCTGGGGAGCAGGCAAGCAGCAGGTTCGCAACGTATGGTCGAACATCGCTTGCTGGAACATAAATGCTTGGCTCTATAGCCTGGTGGAATTGGAGTGCTGGGAAGCTGCACAGGAGCAAGACGTCGACCGAAGCAAACGTCCATGGGACAACCCCGGCGTTTACCATCGCATGGCGACCGTCGACGACGAATCGCCATAGAAATGCTGAGGAATCGATTTTTAACCGAACTGCCTCCGGCCCAGTTGACGCCGAAAACAATCGAGCTGTTCGACGAACTTATATGCTTGGCAGCCTAACAGAGTACCGGCCTGACAGCGTGCCTCATGAGGGGCTACAGATCTTTGCCTAAAGTGCAGTTAGGCAGATAGAATGCATTCAAACGCGAAATCGCAGTATCGTTATCCGGCCGTTTGAGTGAGAACCTGACACAGGTTCAGAAAAGGAGTCTCAAAAAACTTCCGTTATCGCACTATTGGTGCGTAGACAGTCGCTGGGTAGGCGATTATGTTTTGCGATGCACCAAGTTAGCGGTCGGACATTTCATGCCCGGATGCTGCGCCATCGGAATGTGATTGAAATGCTGAGCTTGTTGACTTCGAGCAATTCACTTCGGAAATTTAATCTTTGGTCACTTTTGCTCAGAGGGAAGTTATGAACGCTGTTGACACTGTAATTCCGTTTCTTGAGACGCAACTTACTGAGTCCGAGTTTACTACCCGGGAAATATCAGGCTTTGTAAACAATTCGGAAGCCGTTCGGCGATATCAATTTCCAAATTACGTAAAGTTCGCAGAAATCGCGGGTAATTCCGAATTCAATCTAGTAGGTATGGATCTAGGAACGCCGTCGAAGTCAGATGCCGAACATTCGGGAATCATATGGCAGATGCTTCTGCTCTGCTTGGTCACTGGCCGAAAACTGCGAGTCAAAGGAGTTATCGACGGAGGCAACTTTAGGGTCAGGCAGGCATTTATCGTTTAATAGATGTCTCGCCGAAAAATGCGCATTGCCATTCGGTTTTTGGTGAGCCGTCGAGAAGCCATTGCCCCTGGCGCAGTGAGGGCAATGGCCTCTCGCGCAACGAATTCCTGCTTAATTCCGGTCAGTCGCGGCGTGCTGAACTGCCTCTTACCGGAGTACCATAGCTCGATCTCGTCCGCATGCACGCGCACTTGAACGCGCAGTCCGATCAAGCAACTGGGTACCGAGTAGCAATTCGGCTTAACGGTGAAGATTGAGTTACTGCTGACACTCAAGCTCACTTCCGGGTAAGTCGGAAACGGTCGCAGCGGTAGTTCGCTGAGCATCTCTTGCTCTTCACTAAAGAGCTTCTCACGCGGCCGATTGCGCTCTTCGATACATCGATTCATAAACTCTTTGTACTCGGCCAGCGTTGCGAAATCTCTGCTGCCTCGAAGCCTCAATCGCTGATCGATGTTGTCTTTGAAGTGACAGTGCGACGATTCGTAATCGCCGTTCTCTTCCGATGAGTGTACGTTGATGCGATGGGGCTCAATGCTGAAGTGGCCAAGCAATCTGCGAAAGTTGGCTTGGAAGAGATCCCGGGTTCGGGTCTTGTCGACGGGGGGGGGGATTATCTTCCGGTTCGCCGTTCCGGTTGACCATTAGGGGAAGAAGCCAATCTGCTCGATCATCGACCGAACTCATGGCATCGGTTGATCGCGTTAAGCTGAATACCCGATGGCCTTCACGATGGACGCGCGCAGCTTTGTTCACAGACAGGGCAGACTAATCATGCGCGATTTGGACTTCGAGGAGATTCTTTCGTTGGATTCCCTGATCTATCCGATCGCCGGGTCAGCGGCGGATCCGAACATTGCTTGTGCTTCCGGCGATGGACGAGGTCCCGGGGTCGGGTCTCTTTTACAGGGGGGAGATTGTCTTCCAAGTCGGCGTTGCGGTAATTCAACGAAGAATGATCCCACCCTGTTCGATAATCGACCGAACTCATTCCGATGTATGAGCGAGTGAAGGTGAATACGGGTGTGCTATGCCGTGAGATTCGCGCAGTTTTGTTCACCTGCATAGCAGGCTCATCGCGCATGATTAGCCTGCTCTGCCGATGAGCCGAGCTGCAAGCTTTCGTCTGTATAGCCAGTCCGGCTTGACTCGTTCACACGACGCAACGAGTGCAGTAAATTATCGAGCAGATTGCGTTCTTTCGCCGGTGATCCACCGCAACGCCGACTCGGAAGTTGATCCTATCCCCCTGTCAACAAGACCCGACCTTGGTGCCTCTATTTCCCATCGGCATAGTGGGAGATCGAGGCCAAATGGAATACCGCCGATTCCGTATCAAGACGCTATAGCGGACGGTTTACCGACGTCGGCAGTTATTCGTGCCGATCATTCGCCGTAGTTGCAAAACCAACGACAGAAGGCTAGCGATCTTGGATCACTAGCCTTCTTGTCTTTAACTCTGTGTCAGACAGACCGCTTACCGGTTATCGCCCTGACCAATAGGGACCACTTTTCGGCGAGCTAACCGAAGTATCGCCTGAAGCGGCGGGAACTGGTTAAGCGGTAGCCGAAGGCCGAGAGGCCCCGGCATCTTCTTTGCAATCCGCCACACAAACCGGTTTGGTGACTTGGATCACAATCGGCGGATCGATCGT
Source organism: Pirellulales bacterium (assembly GCA_046349815.1). Classification (GTDB taxonomy): domain Bacteria; phylum Planctomycetota; class Planctomycetia; order Pirellulales; family Pirellulaceae; genus Aureliella. The sequence goes on from JAXMBQ010000027.1 coordinate 84,176, forward strand.
GACCGGTACTGTACCGATGACATAGCCCTGGCAAGTGATCGTCCCTTCGATGGCCTGATTCGGCTGCAATGTACTGACGAAACTGTTCAGCCCATTGAAAAAGTCCGTACGTTCCATCACCCACTTTTTGAATGGGATCTTTTCGATCACTCCGGTCGCTACTTTGTCGCCCGCCGGAGAAGTGAAATCAACTTGGAACGAGATCACTCCATCTTCCTGCAGACCCGCAGCCGGATCCGCCGCGATTCCGAACCGCGGCGGCAAATTCCCGATCGAAATTGTTCGCGGCGGTGTCGTGCAGTCGAAGTAGCCGGAGAGCTTCGTTACGTTTTTCCATGCGTAAGTCGGAGTTGATTGTACAGGCGCGTCTGGAGTTTTGTTGATTACCAGAACATTCGACATCCCTGCCGGCGTTGCTACTCGAACTTCAAAGTGATTTCCTGCGGAAAGCTTCGTATTGAGCTTACCGATCGTTACTCGAATCAGCTCGCGATTGATCACTTCCACTTTGTCTTCTTGGTTGGAGTGGACTTCGACACCGCCGACAACGACATGCGTCAAGGTCGGATGGAAGTTTCTGCCCGTGATGAAGAACTGAGCTCCCTTGTCGTCACCCGCATCGATGTAGCTGAGTCCATAGTAGAAGTCGACAGACGGCAGCAGTTGTTTGCGGCCGGAATCGAGCAAGCTGGTTCCGGTCTGATCATTGCGGAACGGCAGGTTCACGTTATACGTCTGCATACCGAGCATCGATTCAAGCTGGTCGATACGGCTCACCATCCGCTGCATGTCGCCCGGTCGATAGCACTGCTGATTCATCGGCTCTTTCATGCACATCCGCAAGCGATGCAAGCGACTGCCTTGGGCAAGCATTTCTTCGTAAGACCGCTTCGTGACTCCGGGGCACGCAATCTTTTCCCAGTTCGTCGTGACGTCGAAAGAGACTTCCGACACGAAGGAAGGCATGGCAACGAGTACTTCACATTCCCGAATCCCCGGCTCCAGTCGTCGATGACGACGATCATAGTGGTCCGTCGGACCAGTCGACCAAATGGTGCGAGCCAACGCTCCCAGATTGGAAGATTCGGTCGGAGGCGTTTGAATTCGCGGATGGAAATACCATCCGAACGTGTCGTCGCCGTGAGCAAAAGCGATGGCGGTACGATTGAGCGCGATCGCTGCTTCGTCGAGCGCTAACTGTCGGCTCATTTTCAGTTTTTGATCGGCGGTGAACACATTTCCTTTGGCTACACTGAAGGCCAGTGCAACTTGCATTTCGCGTCGACGAGAGAAGGCGTCGAAAGCATTTTGCTCTTCCGCAACCGGATCAAGATTGAAGACGTGCAGCGGAAATGCTTCGCGAATGATCGTCTCCCACAAGGGAACGGCAACGGGATCGTAAGCGACGTAGAAGTGCGCTACTTCGATATTCCCGCACTGTTCCATCGCGACTTCGCCGCGAGCAGCCAAGTCTTTGAGAAGCTTCTTCAGGTTGCGATCCGTGATCCCCATGTGCATCGCCAAGATCCAACTCGCGTTGCGATACCGCGGATCAATGTTGCACGTGCCTACCGAGGCACACCAGTCGTTTCGAAGATTTGGAAGGGATGCATATCGGCCTTTCACGAATTCATCCGCCGTCAGATCGATGAGCTGCACAGAATTGGCGTACACATTGTTCTCTTCGAGTACCGCATGTGTTTGCTCGAACAAACCATAAAGAAAACGACGAATCTCTTCCGCTTTGGGACGATCCAGCGTGAACTCTTTCGGTTGGGACTCTAACTGATCAATCGCCAGGTCTTCAATTTGTTCTATCTGTTCGCGTCCGTAAACGGCATCTTGTGCCGTATACGGAACCGCACTCGCAATTGGCTTGGGACTAGCACTCGGAGCAAACTCAGCTCGAGGCAGTACGTTGTTCTGCGGCGCACTCTCCGATTGTTTTTCATGCTTTCTCGCGATGGCATCGTCCCAATCCGCCAGAATGCGAGGCATCAAGCTTTCGATGGCATCGGCGATGACCATCTTCGGCAACGTGTTCTTCAGGTGGTTTGCATCGACCTGCAGTTGAGCTCGCAGAGTCGCGACCGCGCTGTAGCCTTCCGAAGTTTCGCGACCCGGCAATACAGAAACCGGGATGCGGAATAAGTACAATCCATACCCCGCGGCTCGCGTGTTATCGTCGCCGATCATGCGACGACGCAGTGCTTGATTAGCCAGAATGAAGGTTGATCTCTGTCGATCGAGTTCCGTCGGCTCAATGCCGATTGGCCCCTTGACGTTACTTGCAATCGCCTTAACCGCACCGCTGGAAATGGAATCGGAATCAAACTTTTTCGCAAGACCGGCTGATTCGGGAAGCGTTGCCGTGATCACATTGACTTGCGTGGCTTTTCCATCGGCTCCAGTCACTGGATTACCCGGAAGGTTGCCGATTGTGGCTCCTCCCAGCGCTTGACCGATGGCGGTAGCGCTCTGGAACTCTGCGAAGTCACTGCGGGAAATCAAGCCTTGGAGAGACTCCGAAAATCGATCTTTGAACTCTGCACTATTCCCCAACGACATATTGGTTTCATATTCTTGGATGGCAGCGATCAAATCGCCGTCTCCCCAAATGTCTGGTGACTTAATCGAAATCGATCCGTCACGACGGATATCATCCTCGAGCAGAGTGATGTCACGCGCGATCACCGGCACGTCGGGTGAGCTGCTGCAGTTCGTCGTCGTTCGGTGTCGGCCGTATTTCGTTTTCGAGGTCCAAGTGAATCACTCGAGAGGAAAAGGACTCCATCAGCGAATCCAGCTCGGCACACTGCTCCAGTCCCAGGATCCCTCGAAGATTGATCCGGAGTACATCCTTGCTTGTTCGGACTCCGACTCGTGTCGTGAGTTCGCTCGACACATCAGCCGCCGATGATCCATCGGGTAGCGTTAAATCGAGTTCATGCCATTGAATTCCGCCGACATTGACTACGTCGACTTTCGGCTCACTGCCTCGACTCGCCTCTACGATGAGGACATTCCCCATTTCGTGATCGATTCCCTTAGGAAATCGATCTGACTCGGGAGTGCCGGAATACCATGCGTTTTGGCTCACTTGTTTCGTGCCGTGCCAATCTCCTAACGCGATGTAGTCGATCTGGTTCTTCGGAAGGCGGTCAAGGTCGATGAAATTAACTAACCCACCTGCTTCGTCCGGCTCGGTTCTTCGTCCAAAATCCATCACTGAACCATGAGCGATGACGATTCGAACTTTGCCGCTGCAGGATTCGGCCTCTAAATCGGACGATCTCAGCCACTCTGTGGGGTCACCGGCTTCGTGGCGTCTTAGCAACGGACACGGCAGAATTACGGCCTGATCCAACTCCAGCGGCTGACAACGCGTCAGGACGAGAAGATTGGGAGCAAGCTGTTCTCTCTCTTTCAGAAAGAACTGTTGATCCCATAGACAGCCTTCGCCGGCGTGATCGTGGTTTCCGGGAATCAGGATGACCGGCAAACCAATACTACCAATCGCGCCGCAGGCCTCTGAGATAGTCGATTTCGTGACTCGAGGTGAGTCGAAGGCGTCACCTGCGACCACCACGAACTGAGCGCCTCTGGCTCTCGCGACTTCCCCAAGATCGCGAATGGACTCAAGGCGCCTCGCTTGCAGCGACGCGCGTTTGGCCGGGTCTTTCACAAACGCGAATGGCTTTCCGATTTGCCAGTCGGCGGTATGTAGAAACACTACTCTCGAAGTTGTTAGATGACTCAACTCTCAGACCTCCGCATCATTTCCCATTGGATGACCACGGAAGCAACTAACGCGAGACTTTTCAAAGAATCCGGAAAAACGGGCGAGTGTCTACCATTTTTCCGGATGTTTCGGGACCGGCAGACTAGAGATGCAAGTCCATCGGCCAGTTGTTCTGCAGTTCTTGTTTGAGTTCTTCAAGCTTGGCCGGAACGCAATATCGCGGATAGTGCATATAGTCGAGAATTCGAATCGCAATCAGTCGCCCGATTGCGGCATCAATGAATGTCATCGGTTGGTCGTGAGATGCCGCATTGCGAAAGGCTTTTATCGTGTCCGGAGTAAAGACCCGCGGCGTAATCGCACTCCTGAAATCCGCCACGTCATCCAACTCGCCAGTGACCCAACGGAACTCGGACATCCGAGTGCTCAGGTGCTCTACTGCCAAACGACGCACGGGACAGTCGGAAACACGACGCGCTTTGAAGTCTTTCATTGCAGCCTCAAGTATGAAGAGTATCTCGGACAGCGACATGTGTTTCCGTTTGTTCGGATCGATGAGATTGACGAAGCCGAAGTGATTCTTTGGCCTGTCCGGCGCATCGGAGACGGCGGATTGAACCACTTGCGGGTTTTCGTCGATGAGTCTTCCAATCGGTTCGACCAGTCGGCGCTTTAGGACGCTTTCGATGCATCTCCACCACTGAGAGCAAGCGAATGAGTAATCATCCGTTATGCAGGCGCAAAAAGCCGTATCGGCATTACGTACAAAGTCCCGTTCTTTCTTCTCCAGCAAGCAGAACCACGGGTGACGCATCTGGAACATGCGTTCTTCCAGCCAAGGTCCGTATGCGCCGTAGGTGAAATGCCCTTGCCCGCTAAATCGATTACA
>JAXMBQ010000028.1:0-87869 GCA_046349815.1 Pirellulales bacterium
CGGGAAGGTCGATCAAGCAGAGTGGGATAAGAGCTTCGGAACCTTCTTGAACAAGGGTGGATTGTCGTGCTGTGAGTTGACTGACAAGGGAGGCAAAATCGAAGCGTCGCTGAAGTGGATGGTCACCAAGTCCACACCCTACATTCCGTCGGTCTTGGTCGTTGAAGGCAAGGTTTACGCAATCAACGACGGCGGTGTCTTGGTGGCACTGGATGCGGACTCGGGCGAGCAAATCCATCGAGTGCGATTGGGGAATGCATCCGGTCAATACTATGCATCTCCGGTCACTGCCGGCGGTCGCATGGTGCTCGCCAACCTCGATGGTAAAGTAAGCCTCGTGCGCACGGCTGACCTGAAAGTCCTCGGCACTCTCGATATGGAAGAACAAATCGCAGCCACGCCTTGCATCGTCGACGGACGATTGGTGATCCGCACACAACAAAAAATCTATTGCTTCGGCCGGTCGTAGGCAGTCTGAGCAAGACATGGATTACTGCGTGGCCAGTCCTTACCGCAGCGGCTCGAGTTCTACCGGGAGCGACGGGCCTCGAAACGCGGCTTGGATGCTGCGCATCGATAGTTTGGTTTGATACCAAGTGAAAGTGATCGACTTGGACGGATCATCCTCCTTGCGGGCGACAGCTTCTATCCATCCATCGATTTTGATGGCGAGCACCGGCGTCTGGTTATAGTCGCTGAGCAGTTCGCGCAGCTTCTTATTCCCTTCGCGGCTCCATGTCAGTTTTACAGCGGTGGAGTCTTCCCGCTCAACGGCGCTCAGCCACGAACTATCCAGCGGGAGTTCTTTCTCGACGAGAACCTCAGAGCCTGTGGCTGCGGTGCGAGTTACGACATCACCTGGAACCCGGCTTGATAAGCTGGGGACAAAGTTCCCTGCGGCTGAATCGTTTCCTTCCGACGCCACGCGCGCACAGACGACGAGCGTCGGGGCCTCAGTCAACGCCAGTAGTTCGTCAATTTGCTCTCGCATGTTCTGTAGTGTGTGAATCTCGATCCGGTCATCGATCACATGCACATTAAAAGTCCCATAGTCTTGAAGACGCGTTCGAATGAAGCGGTACGTTTGTTCTTCGTCTACTTTGCCGACGATACGATAACGCAGCGTTGTCGGGTAGAGTCCGAATAGCCATACCGCTAGTGCCCCCAGCACGATCAAGCCGACACCGCTTTCGGCGAATGAGACGAGTCTGCGATAGCGCGAGTCGGGCGAGAACATGAGCGTAGTCAGTCCCCAACCGGTATGACGTTGTGAACCGGGCTGCGCACCTGTCAAAAGACCGCCCAATTGATCGCGAGCCCAAATACCGAACGGAATGGAAACGAACGCGATCGGGGTCAGGGGGATCATCGCGACGAGAGCGCCGAGCTGTCCGACCTTCTTGATGCCGGTTGCCGCGTAGACGATTCCGGCCACGAGCTGCGTAATCATGATCGGAGCTAAACAGATACCCACGAACACAGCCGCCATCGCTTGGTATACCACCGGCATCGAAGATGTTCCGATGGCTGTCTCGGAGATGGCAAGTACTCCGGCATTCAAGATCGCATACAGGATCAGAAATACGGGAACAGCCAGCACGATCGGTTGGCGCAGCGAGTTAGTGTTGAGCGGACCCGTGACAAGCTTCGGCCGTTTGGCGGTGATACGCTGCAGAACGGCAGCGACAAGTTCTTGATTCTGGCGCCGAATGGTGACCGCCATACAACCGTCCTCTGTGCGAGGAAAGTCGGAGAATAGGCTGAACGAATCACCGTATATCTGTAGAGAGCTCTGCATCAGTCCCGGACGATACACGACGCGTACCAAGCGATCCCAGGGAAGATCCAGTGTTTGAACGCGGGATCGGATGCGACCGATGATCTTGTCTTGACTTTGAAACTCGATGCGCAGTCCATCGTCGGTGGCTTGCAAAGTTCCTTGTACGAGTGCCCAGCCTTTCATCCCTTCGCATAGGAAGGGAACCGTTGCGGGGAGAGAGGCACTGAACCGCTCCGCGTCGAACGGTGCGGGATTCACTTGACCGAACGACTGTTGGAACTGATGCAGCGCCGAACGGAGTTCGTCGACTCGCTGATATCGAGCGGTCGGGCGGCGCTGCAGTGCGCGAACGACGATCTCATCGAGTGCCGGATTAACTTGCGGATTGATTTGGCTGGGAACTTCAAAACTGCCGACGGGTACTTGGCCGGTCAGAAGTTCATACAGAATCACCCCCAGCGCATAGATGTCGATGCGATGATCGACTTCGGTAGGTGATGCCAATTGTTCCGGTGCCAAATAATGGACGGTTCCGAGCACTTGATTTGTAACCGTGATTTTCTTGTCGCCCAGTCCGTCGGCGACTTTCGCGATACCGAAGTCGGCGAGCTTGATGCGCCCGTCATCGCTCAACAAAATGTTCTCCGGTTTGATGTCGCGGTGGATGATCCCTTTCGAGTGCGCATAATCGAGCGCATCCGATACGGCGCGAATGATTTCGAGTGCATAGGGAACGTCGACCGACATCGACTGCAGCACTTCGCGCAGGTTCAAACCTTGGACGAACTCCATGATGAAGTAAGCCAAGCCGTCGGGAGTTCGCCCGTAATCGTAGACAGCTACGATGTTGGGATGGCTGAGCCGAGCCAGCGCCTTGGCCTCGCGTTCGAATCGCTCGAGGAAAGCGGGGTCGTCCGAAACGGAACGGTCGATGACTTTGACTGCCACATCGCGATCGAGCGAAGTCTGTCGAGCCTGGTAGATCGCCCCCATCCCGCCGCGGCCGACCATTCGCAAAATATCCAGTTGCGGAAATTGGCTGCGCAGCGCTTCCAAGTTCGCCGATTCATCCACCGTCGAGGTCGATGGTGGATAGCCTGTGGCTAACTGGAACATGCAGGCGGCGCAAGTCCCGTCCGGACGCAACAGTGAAGAACATTCAGGGCAGGATTTCATAGGTCGATTCAGCGGTTCTGAGGGAAGATGATTTTCTCGGCCACCTCATGATTCGATACTTCACCGGTTCGGTTACAGCCGCGTACGATTTTTTCGAAGAATTTCACTTCGTCACGGCCGGACAATAGTCTGTTACGCGTCGGCACGCAGGTAATATCGCTTCAATTCGTTCAGTTCCGATTCGAGTTCATCCGCATCGTCGAGAGTTTCGATCACCTGCTGACGCAGCGCCTGAGCAAAGCGTTGTCGCAGACGATGCAGGGCCACCTTCACGGCTCCCTCGGTCGTGTTCATGCGAGCCGCCGAGCTGCGGTAGGTTTCTGCATCGGCCGGCACGGTGAGCAGCGGGAGAAGCGTTTCGAAGACGTCGGTTCGGCCGCTGCGCACATATTCGCTCTTCAAATCTCGCAGCACGCTCTCGATGATCGTGGAAGCCCATTGTTGATAGTAGGCTCGATCCGGATCGACCCGATCGGAGGCCGATGAACCCGACCACATGACCCAAGCCTTTTCTCCCTCGGCACAGTACAGGGAGGTCACCGCCATTCCTCCGCCTCGCTTCAACCGATTCTCGTAGCGAGCTCGATCCGTGAGGAATCGTTTCCACAGGGTGAGAAGATAGGTTCGGAAGCGACCCTTCGCCGGATCGGCTGCCGCCAGTGTATCCCCTTCGATGAGTTCGGTAAGAAAACTCTGTACCGCATCTTCCGCATCGTCAGCCGAAAGACCTTGCCTGCGAGCAAAGAAATACAACGGCTGTTGATAGCGCTCAATCAATTGGCTGAGCGCCGGGCGATCGGAGCGACGGTCCTCCCGCGCGGCGCGGAATACAACGGTCCATTGAGTGGTGTTGAGCACTTGACGATTTTTCGTTGCGCAGCGGAGCGGCCGGGCGGAGGTGTTGATGAAAAACGTTGCAGTTCCGTGTTCCGACAAAGGGAGCCGAGACGGGCTGCACACTTCCTTAATTGTTCATGAATGATAACCGGGCGGAGCTTACGGGACTGGCAACGTCGTCAAAATCATGGACATTGAAAGCGATCATTCATCGAGTTCTTCCACGAGCGGTTTCCGGTTGAGGGTTATGTCCAAATCGATTCTTCTGATTCGTCACGCCGAGTCGGCGAATAATGCTCTTCCGGAATGTGAACGCGTACCCGATCCGGGCCTGACGCAGCGCGGCGTCGAGCAGGCTCAGCGATTGGTCGCCGCGCTGGCCGGCCGGAGAATCGCTCACCTGCATTGCAGCCCGTTTCTCCGATCGCTCGAAACCACACGTCCCTCGGCAGAGCATCTTCAGATGACGCCTAGGATCATCTCGGACATCTATGAGCAGGGAGGTTGCTATAGCGGTTACGAAGAGGGCTTGCTCAAAGGAGAGCCGGGGATGAGTCGATCGGAGCTGGCCGCCAGATACAGCGGTTGGCATATCGATCCGCTTATCAGCGAGCACGGCTGGAACTCGGGGCGCGACTACGAGAATGATGAAGAAGTGAAGGTGCGAGCTCGCAATGTTGCCCGCAGATTGCACGCGGAATGGCCGTCGCTACCCGATGGCTTTGATTTGGCGCTGGTGATCCATGCCGACTTCAAACGTGTTTTGATCGCAGAGATGCTCTTGAGCGATAGTTGGGCGGGAAGTGAGCAGCCGATTTGGAACACCGGCATATCGCGGCTGGTACGGAACGACGATCGTTGGGAACTGATCGAATGGAACTCAGCGGATCACTTGCCCGGCGAATTGAGAACTCCGATCCAACGCGATCCATCTGCCGTGTGAGCTGCGCTTTATGCAACTGTGTGCTCGCTAAAGATCGAAATTCCCGATGGTCGCCGCTCGAAACGATCGGCCGGCGCGATGAAGCGGCATCATGTGTAGCCCATCGCCTGACGTGCAGTGATGCATTGTTCGGCACGGGTAATGTGTTATGCTCACCGCAGCGCCTCATGCCGTCATGAGTTCCGACGCGGAGCGTTGTATCCCGAATGTCGGAACGAAGTGGTCGGCAAGTTCCTTCGCGTTTTTCAAACCGACCCTTAGGTGATCGAATCATGAGTCAAGATAATTTCTCCGGCTATGCTCCCGGCAATCAGCAGTTCAGTCCCCAACCGCAGGGCAAGTCGGGCGGCGGTTCCGCGATGAAGATCGTGTTGATCATCGTCGGAGTGTTGTTCGGTTTTGGACTGCTGGTGTGCGGAGCGTTGGCCCTACTCTTGATTCCTGCCGTAGGTTCAGCTCGTGAAGCTGCCAAGCGCATGCAAGATTCGAACAATCTCAAGATGGTCGGGCTGGCAATGTGGAACTACGAGTCGACCTACAAAAAGCTTCCGGCCCCGGTAGTGCTGGATGGGGAGGGCAAGCCGGTCTATTCAGGGAACGTTTCGATTCTCCCGTTCGTGGAAGAGGTCAATATTTACAACAAGGTCGACTTCAAGAATATGCAGCCATGGGATAGCCCAAGCAACAGTGCGTTGCAAGGTCCGGCGCCCATGGCTTTCCGATCCATCCGAGCTAATGATCCGGCCGATTCCAATGCAGGTCATGTGTTCTTGCTGTCCACACCTTTAAAACAGGGAGGTCCGAATACTGCGTTTTCAGACGGTCTCTACCTTAGGGTCTCTGATTTTACCGACGGCACATCCAATACGCTTTTAGCTATTATGCTCGTCAAACACTCCCAACCTTGGGCTAAGCCGGCCACGTTGACACCCGATGAAGCCTATACGCTGATTCAGAAAGAAGACAAATACGTGCTTGGTCTGTTCATGGACGGCTCCGTGGTGACGTTACCGACGACTATTGATCGTGCGACCTTCGATGCGATCGTCACGCGCGACGGCGGTGAAGTCGCGGACTTGAGCACGATCAAGTAGTTCGACAGATTTCGTCGTTTCACTGCAATACGCCCGCACTGAGTGGTCGATCGATGAGCCAAAGCAATGATCCGGGGTACGGTACCACCAACCCCGGAAATCAATTCAACCCCGCTCCCAAGAAGCAGGGCTTATCCGGCGGCCAAATTGCGTTGCTTATTCTGGGGCTGTTGTCCGGGATCGGCTTGTTCATCTGCGGTGGAATCGCCTTGATGGTGTGGCGTGTCGCAACCGGTGTTCGAGAAGCAGCGGGGTACATGCAGGACGACAGCAATCTCGCCCAGATTGGGCTCGCACTGCACAACTACGAATCGGTACACAAAAGGTTTCCTGCTCCGACGATCGATGATGCTGCAGGGCGACCCGCTTTGTCGGGTGTTATCTCGCTGCTTCCATACTTGGAAGAGAACTCAACCTACGATCGAATTGATTTGAAGAATGTGAAGGCGTGGGACAGTCCGAGTAACATCGCTTTGCAAGGACCGGCGCCGTCCGTGCTCCGATCGTTTCGCGCGAACGATCCTCCAGAATCTGACGTGACCCATGTGTTTTGGATATCGAGTCCCTATAAAACGGGCGGTCCGAATACGGTGTTTTCAAATGGAAGATATTCGCAGTTCAGCGACTGTACGGACGGAACGTCCAACACACTGATTGCTATTGCGTTGGTCAGCCATTCACAGCCCTGGGCCAAGCCGTCGACCCTGACACCGGACGAGGCGTTCGCGCTGATCCAGAAAGAACGGAAATACAAATACGTGTTCGGCCTCTTGATGGACGGTGGCACGATTCAAATTCCTCTTTCGATCAAACGTTCAACGTTTGATGCACTCGTCTCTCGGGACGGAGGCGAGAGCGTGGACCCGGAGTCTCTAGAAGATTGAGTGGCTGCAGCGGGGATTCTCTCTCGCACGCCTCAGAATCCTGCTCATCGCTGCAATCGTTAAATCGGAACCAAGAGCGGCAATTGTACCGATCGATGCGGTCGATATGGCATTGATATTTGTTCCGTCTCGAAAAGTCGTCGCAGCGCAGTTGTTTGCCCCTGTAACCTAAGTTTGCAAGGGCGAGCCTCATCCCGATCTTTCTAGAAGCAGGCGGGGACACTCGATGAAACCATGTCTTGGTCGCGATGACGGAATAGTGAAAACGAACTCTGTTAAAACATTGACTCGTGTTCGACGTTGCGGAGCAACCGCAGCGGAATACGCATTAGTCATTTCCGCCGTGGTACTCGTGGCCATGGGATCGATCTCGATGATGTCGCAAGCGCTCAATTCAGCGCTCGATGCAACCGCGACTCAGTTTGAACCAGGTAACCCGGATCCGTTGGCTCGAGCCATTCCTAGAGCTAAGGAACGTGTTCCACAAGCAGGTGAAACTGCAAAGCCCCAAGAATTCGTGGCAACGCCGACCTACGGTCCGGTTGCGCCCTGACAGCCAAGTTGAAACGATCGCAACTGCGATCTCAACAAAAGATGCATCTTGACAGCGGAACGGCGCAGCCGTCGGTTCTTCACGATCGATTGTGCACCACCGGACGGCTTGCGCCGTTCCGCTTTTATTGGATCAACAAGCCCGTAAGGGTTAAGTCAACAAGCCTGTAAGCGACGGGATAAGCGTCCCTCACTTACGCTCCGGATGTCGGTAGAGAGATCAGCCAGATGTTGTTTTCCGGTTTTCGAGATCGACGAGCTTGGGCCTGCAGCGGCGCTGCGCTGTTTGCGTCCTTCTTCTGCCTGCTGACAGGTCTCGGCTCAAGCATCGATCAATACGCAGTAGATATATTTGCTGTTTCGGCGAGACGGCCTGCCGGTAACGATTTGGTGATCGTGGCGATCGATGAACCGACGACTATCGAGCTAGGCGGCTACCCGCCTGTTCGCAGTCGATTGGCCGGTCTACTCAAGCAAATCGCCGACTGCGGTCCGGAACGAGTGCTGGTCGATCTGGCGTTCACCGCGAATCATAACGAGGTCGACGACCAGACGCTCGAAGAGGCCTTTGCCGTTTTCAAACAAGATCGTATCGCTCTGCCGCTGCAGTGGGATGAAGAGAGCGACGGACACGGCGGCGTGAGGATTCGTCGTTACTCGCCGCTGGAAAGATTCGGGCGTCACACACATTTGGTTTCTGTCGATTTTGATTTTGACAGCCGCGGAGTTGTGCGCGACGCCATGGCGGCTCGACGCATCGATGAAGTAACATACTCATCTGCATCCGAATGGCTTGCACGAGCCGTCAGCAGCGACCGCCGTCAGTTGCTCGACACACGTATTGATCCTCGGTCGATTCCGATCATCAGCGCGAAGGCTGTGCTGCATCAACAAGCCGACGTCGCAGCGCGACTGAAAAACAAACGAGTCATCATCGGTTTGACTTTGTCGAAAATCACTCAGCCGGTGCACGTTCCCGTCTACGGAGAAATACACCATCCGCTGTATGTCGCGTTGGCCGCCGAGTCGATCGCACAACACCGCTCACCGAAGACTGCTCATAGCGTGTTGGTGGCGTTGGCCTCCATACCGTTGTTCTACGTGACGAGCTTTTTGCTCCTGAGAGTCACGGCTTGGGTATCGGCACTTGTGACGACGGCGATAATCGCGGCGTGGGTCGCCGGATCATGGTCCGCATTTTGTTTCGGCGATCAGGAACTCTTCCCGACCGCGATGATTCTCGCCACGTTAACCGCTTACGCGAGTGCTGAAGCATTGACTCGCAAGTGTTTTCAAGGATTACGGCAAGCTTGGAAGGCTGTGGCTGAGAACGTCGACTTACAGTTGGCTAATCTGTTCCACTCAGGCGCCGACTCGATCATCACCTTCTCGCCCGAAGGGACGATCCTCACCGTGAATCGAACCGCCGAGCGTCTCTTCGGTCTCAAGGCGGAAGAGTGCATCGGCAAACCGCTGGCGAGCATCCTGCCCGACATGGCGGACGACATGCTTCAGACCGCGCGAGCTCATCGGCCGAGCCGATTAGAAGCGATCCTCTCGACGACTGACACACAGCGACATGTCGATGTGGCAATCAACGCCGTGTCGGTGGAATCGAGCTGGATCGGTTACGCTTCGTTCCGCGATATCTCCGATCTGCGAGCTCGCGAGGAAGCGCTGCGGCGACAAGCGACACAGGACTCTCTGACCGGCTTGCCGAATCGTGCCGCCTTTGAACGCCATCTGGAAGCGACGATTCAGTACGCTTCGCAGACTCAACAGTCATTCTCCGTGTTCCTGATGGACCTCAACAAATTCAAGACAGTGAACGATACGCTCGGGCACCACGTCGGTGATGCACTGTTGATCGCCGCCGGAGCTCGCTTCCGCAGTTCGATTCGAGTCTCCGATTTCGTGGCTCGACTCGGCGGTGATGAGTTCGCCATCGTGTTGGCTCCCGGTACGGACGATCAAGCCGCAATGGCCATCGCCGAAACGATCAAAGATGCGATCGCAGATATCAAGGAAGCGGCCGGATGCGCGGTAGAGGCCGGGACTAGTATCGGTCTGGCTATGTACCCGCAACACGGATCGACCTCAGCCGAATTGCTGCAAGCTGCCGACTTTGCGATGTACGATGCCAAACGGAACAAGTTGCGCTTTAAAATGGCGGATCTCGCCGCCGCAACAACTCACGTGTAACGATGATCGTCTAAGGTTCGCGGCGGCGTTCGTCTCGATGGCAACCATGTTGCCGAGAAAGTTCGAACGCGCATGGTTACTTCTCAGCCCAATCCCTATTCGCCGCCGACGGTTGTAGAAATCCCGGTGCGCAAGACGCAGCGCGAGTTCTGGCAAGTCCGACGTGAATGGGCTGTCGCGTGCATGGTTCTATCCACAGTATTGTCGTTGAGCTACACGTTCATCGATGAAGCTGTGCTTAAGACGGCGATCGGCGCATGGCCTACGCTCTTCGTGACTTGCGGCCTGTCTGTTCTCAGTGCGCTTGTCACTCGCGACTGGATTTTTGCACCGCTGACCTGCTTTTTCGCGGTCATGGCCGGGGATGTTCTCGCGGGTGTGCTGCGCGGTTGGGCCTATGCTCAAGTAGGCCTCTGTCTGGGACTGAGCTCATCCTTCTCCGCACCCGCGTTGATCATCGCTGTGGCCATGCGGTGCACGGCTATCTATGTGCGCAAAAAAAGGCGAGCTCTTGATGCAAGAGAGCTCGCCGGTTGATCTGCCGATTACTTCGCAGGCTTGAAGATCTCGTTGAAGAAATCCTGCATGGCTTGCCATGATCGTCGATCGGCGGCTGCGTTGTAGGCAGCCCCTTTTGAATTGTCGTCGCCGGCCATCTGCTGCGTAAACGAATGGACTGCGCCGGAATAATAGATCATCTGCCAATCAACTTTGGCTGCGTTGAACTCAGCCTTCATCGCATCGATCTCGGCAACCGGCACGAACGGGTCGTCGGCACCGTGGCAGATGAGCAGCTTGGCTTTGATCTTCTTGCCGTCTTCAGGAGTCGGCGAATCGAGACCACCGTGGAAGCTGACGCCGCCGGCGATGTCGGCTCCGCTGCGAGCCAATTCGATCACTCCGGTTCCTCCGAAACAATAACCGATGGCAGCGATTTGTTTCGGCGCAACTCCGGGTTGAGCTTTGAGCTGTTCCAAGCCGAGGTTCAAACGTCGACGGTAGAGAGCTCGATCGTTTTTGTACTTGCCGGCCAGCTTGCCCGCTTCTTGTGTACCTGCAGGACGAACACCCTTGCCGTAGATGTCGAGCGCGAAAGCCACATAACCCAGTTCAGCCAACTGCTTGCATCGACTCTTTTCGTAGTCGGTTAACCCCAACCATTGATGGACAACCAAGACTCCGGGCTTCGCAGCGCCCCCTTTCGCCGGGTCGACAGCTACAAACCCTTCCAGCGTTACATCACCGTCTGTGTATTGAATAGTCTTCGTTTGCACTTCGGCTCGCAGCGGCGCGGCGAAAGCCGACAGGCACAAGGCAAAGATCCACATGCGCATCGTTGTTCTCTCTGTTGTTCTAGTTGATGATCCAAGCAAGGATTCCATAGGATAAATCCGTCGCCGATTATATCAACGCTGGGGCGGTCGGCCCAAGATCGTATCTGATTGCGACGTATTGCTACTTCTCCGTCGCTGCCGGTGAGCAGGCGAAAACGGTCGTAACTTCAAGCTGCACGATAGATCGCGGATATCGAGCGGTGGGTGGTTGCCGCAGGGCCGGCAACTAAAATGAACCTCTCGATCGGCTCCTCGGTTGAATCGTTCATTGTGTGTTCGACAACAAGGTTTGAAAAATGTCTCGCTCGTTGTTCTCTTCGCGGTTGTTTCGCACACTCATGCTGACGGCCATGCTCTGTCCGATCGCCGTCGTGCCGGCCGATGATGTCCAGGAGAATGCCCAGCAGAATGCTAAGGAGAATGCCAAACCGAAGTGGGACAGCGCGGCACCTCCCGGCGAGAAGTTCGAGCAGAAGATCGACGTCGATGAAGGGACTTGGATCAGTCTCGACGTCTCCCCCGACGGCAAAGAGATCGTCTTTGACTTGCTGGGCGATATCTACATCATGCCGATCGGCGGCGCTGACGGAACGGGCGGCAAGCGACCTGCGAAGCTTACGGTCGGTATCGCATGGGACATGCAGCCTCGTTTCAGTCCGGACGGAAAGTGGATCGCTTTCACCAGTGATAGAGCCGGCAAGAGCGAAAAGGCAGGGGACAACATTTGGATCATGCGCCGCGACGGCACAGACGCCAAACAAGTCACCAACGAGACTTTTACTCTGCTGAACGGTCCGGCTTGGTCTCCTGACGGCGAGTACATCGTGGCTCGCAAACATTTCACAGGCCGTCGATCGTTAGGCTCCGGGGAGATGTGGCTGTACCATCGATCGGCGATCGATGTCGGTTCGACGGCAGGTATTCAGTTGACCAAACGTCCCAATGATCAGAAGGACGTTAACGAGCCGATCTTTTCTCGCGACGGTCGTTACCTCTTCTATTCGCAAGACGCGACTCCCGGAGACTCATTTGAATACGACAAAGACTCCAACAAACAAATCTACGTCGTTAAACGTTTGGATCTAAAGAAAGGGACTACCGAGAACTATATCACCGGTCCCGGCGGAGCTTGTCGCCCGGTTCCCTCGCCCGACGGCAAGTCGCTGGCTTTTGTGCGCCGTGTCGGAGCTAAGACCGGCCTGCATATACTCGATTGCGAATCGGGATCCATTCGTTTGGTCTACGATGCGCTCGAGCGAGACATGCAAGAGGCATGGGCCATTCACGGTGTCTATCCGGCGTATGCATGGACACCGGACGGCGCGCATATCATCGCTTGGGCCAAAGGGAAGATTCGTCGCATCTCGGTCGCAGACGGCAGTGCCGAGATCATCCCTTTCAAGATCGAAGACAAACGCGAAATGCGCAAAGCGGTGCGATTCCCGGTGGATGCGGCACCCAAGAACTTCCCGGTGAAGATGCTGCGCTGGGTTCAAGTTTCTCCATCCGGTGATCGAGTCGTGTTCCAGGCGCTCGGTCATATCTATGTCAAATCGCTCTCAGGCGGCAAGCCGCAACGACTTACCAGCCAGTCCGAGCATTTCGAGTTCATGCCCAGTTTCTCGCCGGACGGCAAGCACATCGTCTACACGACATGGCACGATGAAAAGCTCGGTTCGGTGCGTGTGGCCTCGTCGAATCCAAGCGATGGAGAGTCGTGGAAAGTCACTTCGCAGCCGGGGCACTATCTCGAACCGGTCTTTTCTCCTGACGGTAGCCGGATCGTCTATCGCAAGTCATCCGACGGCTACTTGCGCTCGCCGCTCTGGTCGCGTGAACCGGGTCTGTACTCCATCGAGGCTCGCGGCGGTGAACCGATCAAACTGCACGAAGGTGGTTCGAATCCTCAGTTCGGTGCGGACGGTTCGCGAGTCTTCTTTGTCGATCGCAACTCATCCAAAGACGCAGACAATCTCGTATTGATGTCGATCGGCATGGACGGCAAGGAGATGCGCCAGCATTGCAATAGCCGCTGGGGCACCGATTACCGCGTTTCGCCCGACGGCAAATGGATCGCCTTCATCGAGCGATTCAACGTGTACTTGGTTCCGCTCTTGCAAACCGGCGGTTCGGTCGATGTCGGACCGGGAAGTGCTTCACTGCCGACGGCGAAGATGAGCAGTGAGTCGGGGGACTTCGTCCACTTCTCCGGTGACAGCCGGACGCTGTACTGGACGGTCGGACCGACCCTCTACTCTCAATCGCTCGAAGAAGCTTTTCCATTCTTGAAGAAGGATTCCACTTCGGAGGCCGCCGCCTCGGGCGCGAGCGGACTGAATCCATCGAATACCTCCAAGACGACTTCGGGCGATAAAGAAAATGCTCAGGTCACCTCTGCCGATGTTGCCAAGGACGCTGCGAAGCCGCAGAAGGTCGAACCGAAGAAGATCGATATCGGTTTTGAAGAATCTTACACAGCACCGGTCGGAGTCACCGTGCTCGTGGGTGCGAAGATCGTGACCATGAGCAAAGCAGGTACGATCGAAAATGGGGTGATCGTCGTCGAAGGCAATCGCATCAAGGCGGTCGGCTCCAAGTCAGAAGTCACCATTCCGGACGGCGCGCACATCGTGCAGACACCGGGACTGGTCGTCATGCCCGGTTTGATTGACGCGCATGCTCACGGCGCGATGGATACGGAAGGAATCACACCGCAAGCCAACTGGGGCAACTACTGTCGTCTCGCATTCGGTGTCACCACGATTCACGATCCATCGAACGATACTCAAGGGATCTTTTCAGCAAGCGAAATGGTCAAGGCTGGAGTGATTACTGGGCCGCGAGTCTTTTCGACAGGCACGATTCTCTACGGAGCAGCAGGGAGCTACAAAGCTGAGATTGAGAGTGTGGAGGATGCGAAGTTTCACTTGCAGCGCATGAAAGCGGTCGGTGCAATCAGCGTGAAGAGTTACAACCAGCCGCGACGCGATCAACGGCAGCAAGTGATCGCGGCGGCTCGTGAACTGCAAATGATGGTAGTGCCCGAGGGAGGATCGACATTCATGCACAACATGACGATGATCGTCGACGGACATACCGGCATCGAACACACGCTCAGCGTTCAAACGGCTTACGACGATGTGATGGATCTGTGGCGCGGTACCGAGGTCGGTTACACACCGACGCTGTGTGTTGCTTACGGTGGAATCTCGGGCGAACGATATTGGTATCAGCAGGACGATCTCTGGCTGCATCCCCGTTTGAACGCGTTCATGCCAAAGACGATCCTGCATCCGAAGTCGCGGCGTCGTGAGAAAGCACCGCTGGAAGACTACAACCATATGCGCGTGGCCGAAATCGCCAAGCAAGTCGTGGAGCAGGGAGGCTTGGCTCAAACCGGCGGCCATGGGCAGCTCATCGGCATGGACACGCACTGGGAATTGTGGAGTTTGGTTCAAGGCGGAATGAGCAATCTCGACTCACTGCGCTGCGGCACGATTCTGGGAGCTCGCTATCTCGGTTTGGATAAAGATCTCGGTTCGATCGAGCCCGGAAAGCTGGCTGACTTGATTGTGATTGAACGCGGACATGATCCGACCAAGGACATTCGCGATTCACAAGCCATCGCCATGGTGATGGCCAACGGTCGGCTGTTCGATGCTCCGACGATGAAAGAGATCGGCGGCCGAAACGAACCGGCACCGAAGTTCTTCTTCCATGCAGCCGATCAGCAAGCCGGCGGATCGCTCCCATCAATTCGAGGTTGCGACTGCTGCCGTCCCGGCGGCCTGCCGGATTGGATGATCAATCCTTGATCGGGGAGGCGAATTCAAATTCAAATACAAGTTCGAGTACGAGTACCGCTGCGCTGAGTACGAGAACGAGTACGAAGAAGACGGATTAGACGAACAAGACTGAGAGAACGAGGGGGAGACGGAGGGCGAAGGAAGATGGAGTGTGCGGCGAGTCGCGAAGCGGCAATTAAAAGAGCGGCGCGTGCCACAATAATTCGTACTCGTACTCAGCGCGCTGACCCACTCGTACTCGAATCCTTTCTCCTCCTCTTCCTCCTCCTGCCTCCTTCCTCGAAGCGGTTATCTCGCCTGAATCATTCGATCCGGTTAAGCCGCCATGTAAGGTGCATCGGCTCTACGGATTCTGCAAAATGCCGAAAGATTCTCGTGATCGGGCGTGACGTCGGAACGTAGGATGAGACTGCGGGCGAACACGGGGGTCAGCCAACTGTTCTGTGAAAAGTCGGCTTGCACGGTGACCAGTACGCTCTGGTCGATGAGTCGATGGCCTGCGGGAGTTGTCGTCACGGTACTGCGATTGATACCGGCTCGAGACAAGAAATCGGAGGCGGCGGTTTTGGCCGTGTCGGCACTGTTGCCCGGCACAATCGCGATGCGACAAACCGTAAGCAGCTTGATCGAGCGTTTGGCGTGCGAAGACCAAGCGCTCGTGAACTCGAACGATGCCATGATCAACAGAAAGAACAACGATGCGGTGAGCGAGAATTCCACGGTCACTGCGCCCGCGGCATGGTTTCGCAGCCCGTTGGCGGAGCAGGTTCTTGAAGAGCCCGTGCCGCCGGCGGTTCTGTTTCGGAGAGTCGGAAGTTTTCTCAGTCTCATCATTTCGGTGCGTTTTACTTGGTGATGATGGACGGAATGGATTCGGCAATCTGTCGAAACGCTGCGTGGAGTGAGGCCGTATCGGGAGCGAAGTAATGGTGCCTCCCCCGGCAGACGCCACGGATTGCATCGGCCATGTGTCTGCCCGAGCGGCACGAAGGCGATCCGTGTGAACTCGAATATTGGCGGCTTTGGCGGCTGCGGCGACCGTAGTCGGATCTCCACCGTCGGTCTTGACTCCGTCAGAAAGCAGAATGATCGTTTTCGTCGCCGTCATTCGAGCGGCCGTGGAACTGCTCAGCAGCCACGCCGGCCGTAAGTCCGGCGGCGATGTTCGTATCGCCGATGATGGATAACGATGGTCACCAAATCAGCGGGGATCTGACTCAGCGTCGCGGTAAGATCGCGATTGGTCGATGCTTGAAACGATTTGTATTTACCGAACTCATAGTTGCTGCTGTAGGTCACCAATCCGGCTCGAACTTCTAATGAATTCAAACTCACCACATTGTTGAACTCGTTGACGGCTCCTTGCAGAGCAGCCCAACGGCTGAGCGTGGCATGAGGCGGTGTGAAGTAGTTCTGCAGTCGCGACTTGCCGTTCAGGTCTCCCGGATACGAGAACTTCACATTGGACATATCCCAAGCCATCGAACCGCTGCGATCGATGACGAAGCAAACATCGTGATCGACACGAGTTGCAATCGTTTGGTTGCTGAGCGAGAACTTGCTCGAGCCGATTGCCATGGCTTGATTGGCCGTGTTACTGCCGCCGTTAACACGAACCGAATTGATCGGCGTTCCGTTGAGTACGAATTGATACGTGCCGTCGGACTGACGTGAACTGTTGCCGAATTCGATATCGGAGTCATTAAGCGAGTACGTTTTGCCCGCGATCAGTTCGCGGCTACGTAGCGGCTGTCACACGAGCACTCGTAACAGACTGTGTTTGGCCGAGAGAAGTAATCGCTGCCTTCGCTGCCGCATCGTTCGCCAACCGAAGCTCGGAGCGAGACAATTCCATGTAAGCGGAATTCACCGCATAAGCACTGAGCAGCATAATCGCCATCAGGCTCATCGCTTCCAGCGCGAGCATCGCACCGGTCAGGCGAGACCTGCGACGAGTACGAGGGAGTCGTAATCCGGCTCGTTTTGATGTTTGAAGATGTCGATGCATGGCGATTCCTGACTTCAAGGTCATTCTCGAACCATAGCCGCGTTGACGGTGACATTTCCGGAGCCGATCGTGACGAAGCTGATCGGTGTATTACCCGTCCAAGGGACAGTCACGCTGACGCGGATAACTGTACCGATGGGTTGATTTTCAACAGTCGCAGGAGTGAGTGTGACAACAGCGTTGGAAGCGCGACGATTCGTCAGGATCGATTGACAACGAGTCTTCACTTGATCGGTCGTGGCCGTTCGACGACTCGCCAATCGAGCTCCTTCATATGCCGCTATGACCGCCGTTTGTCTGAGGAAGATTCGCTGACAAACTTCGATGGTTCCGAAGATCAGCGTCATCATCAGCGGTATCGTGACGGCCAATTCAATCGTGGCTGCTGCGCGTTTCCGATGCCGACGCGGTTTCCTCATTCGCCGTTACGCCCGCAGGCCGGGCGACTCTCGTGCGAGCGGATTGTCGTCGGCCTGTGGAATGAGATGATTGTTCGTTCAAGATGCATCGGGCTGCCGAGAGTTTGGCCTGGCTGCCATTGACAAACCGGCACGTTTTGAAATCGCCGCGGTATAGAAACCGTGTCAGACTTCATCCGTGAGTCTGCCCCGGCGCACAATTCGCGATCATCCGGCGGCGGCAGGAATCGATCCTGACGGATATGCGGGTCGAGGTCGTTTCAGGATTGAGGTCACCGCACTTCTGCTTCGCGACGGGTAGCAACTCTTCCAAGACGGCTGGATCAATCGGTTTGACGATATGGGCATCAAAGCGCCCGGCCTCCTGCGATTTGCGTCGATCTTCTTCCTGGCCCCAACCGGTGAGCGCGATCAGAAAAACATGCTTGCCCCAGGATTGCAGTCGAATGCGTCGAGCCGTTTCATATCCGTTCATGCGCGGCATGCCCAAGTCGAGCACGATCAGATCCGGGCGAAACTCGGCGGCCGCTTCCAGCGCCTGCACACCGTCCTCCGCCGTGCGCGTCTCGTTGCCCATTAGGCGCAGCATCAGTGCCAGACTGTACGCGGCGTCGCGATTATCGTCAGCAATCAAGATTCGGCGTTTCGAAACTGCCGGAGCGGCTGATGTGATGTTAGAGGCCGTGTCGATGGTCTGCAGCAGCGGTAGCGAGACGGTGAAGGTACTCCCTTTGCCGATCCCGCGACTCTCGGCGGTGACTCGTCCGCCATGCATTTCGACCAGTCGTTTTACGATACTGAGTCCGATCCCGAGCCCTCCTTGCGAGCGCTCTAAATTGCGGTCCACTTGTGTGAACATTTCGAACACCAGCGGCAACATCTCTTCGGGAATGCCCAACCCGTTGTCTCTCACTCCCACGGAGACTTCGTTTTCATGTCGAGTCATCGAGAGCTCAATTTGACCCGAGGGTTCCGTATATTTGGCGGCATTGTTGAGCAAGTTGGAAAAGATCTGCGTCAGTCGCGTCGCATCCGCATCGACCATGATGGGCTCGTCCGGCAGGGTGACGTTGAGTTCGTGACCCGCTCGTTCGACCAGCGGCAGACAGGTCTCGACTGCTTGACGAATTACGTCTGCCAAGTCGACTGCTTCGCGACGCAGTTCGATCTTGCCGCGACTGATGCGGCTGAGGTCGAGTAAATCATCGACCAGATGAACGAGCTGGCCGAGTTGACGCTCCATCATCTCGCGAGCCTGAGCCACAGCGGCTTGATCGTGCGAGACCAGTTTGATGACTTGCAGTCCCGTCCGTATGGGGGCCAGCGGATTGCGCAATTCATGAGCCAGAGTTGCGAGAAACTCGTCTTTCAATTGATCGGCATTCTTCAGTGTATCGATCAACTGAGCGTTGGCTTCCTCGATTCGCTTACGCTCGCTGATGTCGACGAAGGCCGCCACGGAACCGCGGACTTGACCCCTTTCATCCGACAGCGGCATGGCATGTCCGAACAGATGGATGCGGGCGCCGTCATTGAAGACGATCTCTTCTTCAAAATCTCGAACCTCCATTCCTCTGGCCGCAAGTTGAACGGGCAACTCATGCGGACTCAGCTCTCTGCCGGCCTTGAGCACGCGAAAGTGTGTGGGGCGTTGATCGTCGGGTGCCGACAGTGACGGATTGGCATGCATCGGCAATCGCAGAGCGCGATCAGCTTCGTGGTTGCCGGTGATGCGTCGACAATCCGGGTCGTGAGCAATCCAGACGCATGCCGGTACTGCCCGCATCATTGTCTCCAGCTCATCGGCTCGCAACCGTTCGCGTCGTTCGCTCTCTCTCAGTTCGACTTCGGCTTCTTTGCGGGCCGTCACATCGCCTGCGGCGCCGATCCATTCCAAGATGTTCCCATCGTTATCGAGAATCGGAACGGCGCGAGAATGTGTCCAGCCGACAGTTCCGTCGCTGCGCAGTACCCGATGCTCCAGTTCGAACATGCACTTGTGATCGATGGCATGTCGAATAGCCGCCAGCACCGTTTCCTGATCTTCGGGAAGGATGTATTTTCCCAACCATGAATCGCTCGGTGACTGCGTGTCACTGATGAATTCGCGACCTTGCAGGAACAGCATGCGCGACCAATCAGCGCTCATTTGATAAACGACATCCGTGCCTGCGCAAGTCAACGCTCGGAACCGCATTTCACTTTCGCGGATCGATTCATCGGTTCGGCGGCGCAGCTTGGCCATCTGCAAATGCGACGCGACTCGCGCCTGCAGTTCACGACCGCTGAAAGGTTTGACGAGATAATCGTCCGCACCGGCCTGCATCCCTTCGACACGGCTCTCTTCTCCGGCTCTCGCCGACAGCATGATGACCGGAATGTATTGAGTATCCGGTTCGCTGCGAATGTGTTTGAGCAGTTCGAATCCGTCCATGTGCGGCATCATCACGTCGGTCAGAATCAGTTCCGGCTTATGACGACGCAGTGTTGTCAGTGCATCGATCCCGTTTGAAGTCGCATGCACTAGGTACTCATCCTGCAGCAAGCGATGGATATAGCGACGCATGTCCGCGTTGTCTTCAACCAACAGCACAAACGGCTTATTGTCGGTTGACGCATCGAGCTCGCTCGCCGGCTTGAAATAATCCGACTCGACGGTGCTTTCTCGATCGTTCGAGATGCCGGCGGCGGCAGGTGTTGGAGATGACCCTGACGTGGACCAACTGCGAATCTCTTCGACAAACGATTCCAGCATGCGATTTCCCGTTTGGCGATTCCTCACGGTTGCGATTTGATCGGCAGGAAGATGGGATCTGCCGCAAGGTATGCGTACCGTAAAGCTCGATCCTTCGTCGAGCCGACTGGCTGCAGTTACGGTTCCGCCGTGCAGTCGAACCAGTTCCAGAACCATCGACAGTCCGATTCCGCTTCCTTCAATAGTCCGTCCTGTTGTACTGGCGACGCGATGAAAGCGATTGAAGATGCGCGGTAACTCATCTTCCGGTATACCGACGCCGCTGTCCCGTACGAGCAGTTCGACCGAGTCATCGACCGGCTTTACAGTGACCTCGATAAATCCCTTCAACGTGTGTTTAAACGCGTTGAGAGGAGGTTCAGGACACCGTCTCCCACATCTCCGGGTCGACGTAAACCGGTTCACGCGGTGCTGTGCAAATGGTTCGCAGTTCGATCCCGGCCCATTCGATGGCGGAACGAAAGAGACCGACGATGTCGGATGTCAGTTCAGCAATATCCAGCGGCATGAACTTGGCTTGCACTCGTCCCGCTTCGATGCGCGAGAAATCGAGCAGCGTGTTGACCAATCGCGACAATCGCACACCATTGCGATGTATCAGGCGCAATGACTCTGTGACCTGTTGCGAATGGTTTTCTTTAGCGGCTAACAGCTCCTCGAGCGGAGAGAGCATGAGTGTCAACGGAGTACGGAACTCATGGCTGATGTTGCTGAAGAAGACCGTCTTGGCGCGATCCAGCTCAGCCAGTTCCTCGGCGCGACGTCGCTCTTCGATATAGGTTTGCGTGCCGGTGATCACGGCTGTCGTATGCGAAGCTAAGAGATCAAGAAAGCCGCGGTAGTCGTCGCTCAGCGCTAATCGCGGACTGATGCCGACTACTAAGAATCCGATCGGTTCGCGTCGATTGGCCGCGAGCATCGGCAGGACAACGGCTTCTCTCACCGACTCGGGCCACGCCGTCGGCAGAAAGTCATCGCGTTGATTGCGAAGCTCGGTTATAACGCGTGCAGTGCCGTCGACTTGAACATCGTACAGAGGCCAAACGCTGCCGGGCCCAGTCAAATCGATCTGCTCGACGGCCGAGCGAGAACCGGGAACAAGACCGCTTTGGCCTGCCAAGGTTGCCGAACGTCCTTCATCATCGCTGAGATATAACGCTGCGAACGGTAGGTCCAAGGGGTTCGCAGCCATGATTGTTGTGACCGCAGCGCAAGCTTCTTGAATCGTGCGGTAGGCCGTTGCTTGCGAGGAACTGAGTACTCGCAGTGTCTTCAATCGCCGCTCACTGATGACGCGTGTCGTCGTTTCGAGTACCGCATTGAAGATCCCTTCGACTCGCCCCTCTTCGTCACGAATGGGACTGAATGTGTAATCGAAATAGCATTCTTCCGTGAAGCCGTGGCGATGCATGGGAAGGAGTTGATCGCGCGACCTGGTGGCTTCGCCCGTCGTGAAGACATGCTGAAAGAGCGGCTCGATGATGTGCCATATTTCAGGCCAGGCCTCATGCGCAGGGCGGCCGAGTACCCAGGGATGTTTGGTTCCCGGAATGGAACTCCACTCGTCGTTGTAGAGAAGGACGAGATCGCTGCGCCAGTACAGCGCGATCGGGAAGTTCGAGTTAAGACAGATACTCAGAGCAGATCGCAGGCGCGGCGACCAGTTTGGGAGCGGGCCCAGCAGCGAAGCGGCCCAATCGAAGGCTCGTATACGGCGGCCCATTTCTCCGCCGCCCATCAAGAATGCATCGACCGACGCGCGATCCGAATTCATGCTGCCGTCTGACACGGTATTCACTATGACTGGCACCGGGGCGCACGGGTTATCTGCGCAGGAAGTTTCGGGGATCGGCCGCGAAGACCCCATTCTAGCATTGGCCAATTGCGTTTTGGAAGCGGACGAATCGGAGCTTGAAGAAGCTGTGAAGCTTGCACAGTCGTCGGAACGGCAAGGTCTGCCCAGTTCGTCCAGCTCGACGTTCGAGCAACTTATCTGCTTTTCTCAAGTCTGAGATTAATGCCTCTTCACCTGACACCCGAACTAGCTCGATGAGGCATTGTTTCTTCAGTCGGCCGACGATCGCGGTCCGTCTTGAAGTGGACATCCGTAAGGAACAGATTTCGTGGTCTAAGGATAGCCGTTTCGCTCTCCGCAGTTCCCGTTAGGCAGAGAACGCAATGGAAAAGAAGCCATCATTTTGGGCCAGAACCGGCTGATATCCCCTGGTTCAAATCAATTCAAGAGTCTCGTACTCGCAACTACCGTAGACGCAATCGCACAGACCGGCGGACTCCATTCGAGTCCTTGAAGAACGTGCGATGCTCACGATTACGGTGACATCGAGTTCATCCAGTTTGCTGCCTGACGCACCGGCCATCGTGATCAACGGTACGCTTTGATCCGATCGTGGCCAACGACTCCTGCACTAACACCGGAGCCATCGGCGTCATTGCTGCTTCACCGACTCAGCTCACCGTGGAATTCACTCGATCCGCCCGATGAGGCCGGCTCGTTGACCGCGATCGTCAACACCTGGCTGAAACAGCGGGCGTTCCGCAGTTCAAGCGGCGACCGTGATTCCGGTCATTACTGCATCGACTGCTGCTGGCTGCCACCTGAGCACCATGACCATTGCCGCTCGGGCTTTTGATACCACCGCCGCCAACAATGTCTTGGCATTCACCAACGGGCGCTGTGCGCAGTTACGCCCGGCACCGGGTAACGAGTTGACAGTGAACATCACCACGCCGCCCACTGCAGTCAAGCCTGCTCACCAAGCGTCGTCACCACGAACAGCCAGATCAACGGATCTGCCGCAAGTGGCTACGGTCGTACCGGTGATCACATCCAGTTCGACGGGTCTGTCCGCCAATGCATCTCAGATACTGATCGCCGGTTACGGCTTCACTACGGCCGGAAACAATACGGTCGTATTCAACAACGCCGCCGTGGGAACGGTTTCAGCCGCCACAGCCAACCAGTTGACCGTTGACTTTTCCACTAAGCCGACGAACGCAGGTTCTCTTAACGTCGTTGTGACGACCAACAGCGTCAGTAACGGCAGTTGTGCTGTTCAAGTCGCTACGGTGCAACCGCATGTCACATCGAGCACTTCAAACTTGGCTGCCGACGCTACTACACTCACGATCACCGTTTGGGTTTCCTCATCTACCGCAGCCAATAACTCAGTCACCTTCAATAACGCGCTGCAGGTACGATTACTGCGGCCACTCCGACATCGTTGACAGTGGCTATTACGACGAAGCCGACGATCGCCGCGACGTTGAACGCGATCAGACCTCGAACACAGTCGGCACAGCCACTGGTGCCGCCAAAGTCATTCCCGTCGACCGCGAAGACAGCCAACTGGCTGCCAATGCCACCACGATGACCATCGACGGCTTCGGTTTCGATTCGTCGACGCCGGGCAATAACGTACTCCACATTCAACGACAGCGCTGTCGAACTGTGACCGCTGCGACGAGCACGCAACTGACGGTATCGTTCGGCACTAAGCCCGCTGTCGGCAGGCCTGACGGTTCAAGCTTCTACCAACAGCACCGCCAGCGGCGCGGCTGTTCAGGTCGCTACGGGTCATACCTGCTG
Organism: Pirellulales bacterium; assembly: GCA_046349815.1. Taxonomy (GTDB): domain Bacteria; phylum Planctomycetota; class Planctomycetia; order Pirellulales; family Pirellulaceae; genus Aureliella. Next base: position 23,398 of record JAXMBQ010000028.1, read on the forward strand.
TTGCCGACAGCGTCGACGGCACTGAATGCCAATGCATCGATGACATCAACGGATTCGGCTTCGATCCGGCTACAGCCTCGAACAACGTCGTGACGTTCAACAACGGAGCCGTGGGAACAGTCGCCAGTGCTACAGCGACTGCATTGACCGTGACCATCACTACGCCACCCACAGCCGCCGGTCCTCTCACGGCCATCGTGGCCGTCGGCGGAGTCAGCAGCGGCGCGGCTGTTCAAGTGGCTACCGTACGTCCTGTCGTAACGACCAACAGCGCGAATCTTTCTGCCGCGGCCACGTCGATCACCATCGCGGGTTATGGTTTCAGCACGACGCTCGCGAGCAACTCCGTCACATTCGATAATGGCGCAGTCGGAACAGTAACCGCTGCTACGGCGAATAGTTTGACGGTCACGTTTTCCACGATGCCGACGCGTCGGCGCGACTTGAATGCGACGGTCACTGTGAACTCCTGGTAGCCATCGCGGCAGCAGTGAAAGCTGCGACAGTCATTCCGGCCATCACGGCAGTGACGACGAACCTGTCGGCCTCGGCCGCGACGATGACCATTACGGGTTTTGGTTTCGACGCCTCCACACCCGGCAACAATGTGCTCACGTTCAACAAGGGCGCCGCCGGAACGGTTACCGCTGCAACAGCGACTACATTGACTGTGTCGCTTGGTACCAAACCTACCTCGGCCGGCAGTTTGACCGCGTCGGTAGCTGTGAACACGATCGACAGCGGCACAGCCGTTCAAGTCGCGACTGTGATCCCCGTTGTCACCAGCTCTTCGACGCAACTGGCTGCGAACGCCTCGACGATTACGATCGCCGGCTTCGGTTTCGATTTGACTCAAGCCAACAACGTCATCACCTTCAACAACGGCGCTGTGGGTTCGGTTACGACTGCAAGCAACACATCGCTGACCGTCACGTTCTCTACGAAGCCTGCTGCGGCCGGCGATCTCTCCGTCGTCATTGTGACCAACGGGGCAGGGGACGGTAATGCCGTTCAGGTTGCGACTGTCAAGCCGGTGATCACGAGCAGCACTGCGAATCTCGCTGCCAACGCCACCACACTTGTTATCAACGGCTTCGGTTTTGATACGGCAGCCGGTGACAATATCGTGACGCTCGATGACGGTGCCGCCGGCACCGTTACGTCAGCCACCAATACCTCCATGACCGTGACGTTTTCGACCAAACCGGTTGAAGCCGGCGTGCTGAGTGCCAGCGTCGCGACCGATTCGATCAACAGCGGTACAGCGGTCTCCGTCGCCACTGTGGTTCCGGTCATCGTGGCGAATCCGGCAAGCATTATTGCAGCCGATGCGACCAGCGTGACATTCGCCGGTTACGGCTTCGATACAACTCTCGCCAACAACAGCATCTCCTTTGACGATGGTGCAGTGGGAACCATTGCATCGGCAACGAACACCTCGATGACGGTGAACTTTACGACCAAGCCGACCACGGCAGGTTTGCTGAGCGCGACTGTGACGACCAATAGCGTCGCCGGTAGTGCGACGGTGGTCGCATCGGTCTCGCCTGTCGTGACGGCAAATTCCTCCGCTAAGTTGGCTGCGAATGCATCGACGGTTCTCATCGTCGGTCTGGGCTTTGACACGACAGCCGCCAACAACACTGTTGTGTTCGATTCAGGAGCCACCGGTACCGTCGCTTCCGCAACCGCTTCGTTGCTTACGGTCACACTCGTCGGTGCGCCTGCCGCCGGGAACTTGAACGCCATCGTTACGACGAACAGCATCATCAACGGATCGGCTGTTCAAGTTGCAACCGTGCGCCCCGTGGTGACGACTTCGACCGCGAACCTGAATGCAGACGCTTCTTCGATCACGATCAACGGTTACGGTTTTGATCCGACGGCAGCCAATAACTCCGTGTCGTTCAACAACGGCGCCGCGGGAACGGTAACCCAGGCGACGAGCACTTCATTGACGGTCAGCTTGACGACCACGCCGACGACGGCCGGAAGTTTGACGGCAATTGTGACTTCCAACTCTGTCGCCAGCGGAGCGGCCGTGCAAGTGGCTACGGTCGTGCCTGTGATTACTTCAGATACGACCGACATCGCGGCCAACGCGGCGACGGTTACGATCAACGGTTTCGGTTTCAGCACCACCCCCGGTAATAACGTCGTGACGTTCGATAACGGCGCGACAGGTACAGTGACCGCCTCTACGGCAACGGCGCTCACTGTTACCTTTGCCAACAAACCGACAGAAGCAGGCAGCCTCTCCGCCTCCGTGTCGGTCGGCGGAGTGAACAGCTCGACCGTTCAAATCGCTTCGGTGATTCCGGTGGTGACTGCGAACTCTGGGCTGCAACTGGCTGCGAATGCAACCACGATGACGATCTACGGTGTCGGGTTCGATACCACAGCGGGCAATAACACGGTCGTCTTCAACAACGATGCAGTCGGATCGGTAACCGCATCAACGGCAACAACACTGTCGATTCTGTTCTCCGTCAAACCGACGACTGCAGGCAGCTTGACGGCTGTCGTCACGACCAACGGCAAAGAGAACGGAGCGGCTGTGCAAGTAGCGACGGTGATTCCTGTCGTCACCAGCAGCGCTGCCGACCTGACCGCTGACACGACGACGCTCACCATAAACGGTTATGGGTTTGATCCCACTGCCGGCAACAACCTATTGACGTTCAATGACAGTGCGGTCGGAACGGTAACGACCGCGACGGCTACTTCGTTGACGGTAACCTTCTCGACAACGCCTGCCAGTGCAGGATCGTTGACCGCCATCGTCACTACGAACAGTGCACCGAGCGGCGCAGGCGTGCAAGTGGCCACCGTGAAACCGGTCGTGACGGAGGCTACCGCGGACCTCGCCGCCAACGCAACTTCACTTACGATCAACGGCTACGGTTTCAGCACCATCGCCGGAGACAACATCGTCACGTTCAATAACGGCGCTTTGGGAACAGTCACGGCTGCGACGGCCACCAGCCTTACCGTCTCCATCACCAAGGCTCCCAATGCCGTCGGCAGTTTGACGGCCAGTGTATCGAGCAGCACGCTCAGCACGGCTGCTCCCGTCCAAGTGGCAACGGTGATCCCGGTGGTGACAGCCATCACCGACGACATCGCCGCCAACGCAAGCGGCATCACGATTTACGGTTTGGGATTCGATTCGACTGCTGCGAACAACACGGTTGTCTTCAATAACGGAGCCGTCGGTTCAGTAACCGGTGCTACCGGTACGACGCTGACTATCAGCTTTTCAACCAAGCCGACGTCGGCGGGTAGTTTGACTGCCGTTGTAACCACCAACACACTGTCCAGCGGAACACCGGTCCAAGTGGCTCGCGTCGTGCCGGTGATTACCACAAGCTCAGCCAACCTCAACGCGGATGCAAACTCGGTGACAATTGCCGGTTTCGGATTCAGCAGCACGGCTCTGAGCAACGTCGTGACGTTTAACAATGGCGCTTCCGGCACAGTCACCGCTGCCACACCGACATCTTTGACCGTAACGTTTTCGGCCAAGCCCACTTCGGCAGGCAGTTTGACGGCTTATGTCACTACGAACTCGGTCGTCAGCGGATCGGGCATTCAAGTCGCAACGGTACGACCTGTCGTCACGGCTGCGACCACATCTTTGTCGTCGACAGCCACGACAGTGACGATCGCCGGTTTTGCCTTGATCCGACCGCATCCAACAACAGTGTGCAGTTCAATAACAGCGCGCCAGGGTACCAGACATCGGCCTCCGCTACGTCGCTGACAGTCACTTTCACCACGAATCCCAAGATCGCAGGCAGTGTGACCGCGATTGTGACTTCCAATGGAGTCGCTAGTCCGGCGGCTGTGCAGATCGCAACTCTAGCGCCTGTTGTGACCGCGAACGCGAGCCTGAAGGTGGCGGCGAACGCGAATACGGTGACGATTAACGGTACCGGTTTCGATACGACAGCCGCAAACAATCTGGTGCTGTTCAACAACGGTGCTGCTGGTACGGTCACTTCAGCAACCTCGACGACTCTCACGGTGACCTTCTCGACTCGACCGGCCTCCGCCGGCAGCTTGACCGCTATCGTGACGACGAATGGAGCAGGAAGCGGATCGGCCGTACAGATCGCGACCGTGACACCGGTGGTAACCGCAACTACGGCCTCTCTCGGAATCAGTTCCGCGACGATGACGATCGCAGGCTTCGGTTTCAGCTCAACTGCCAATCAAAATACCATCGCATTTAGTAACGGAGCGGTCGGTACAGTGACGACCGCAACGCCGAACTTACTGACTGTCAGCTTCGGAACTAAACCGACATCGGTCGGCAACTTGACAGCGATCGTCACCAGCAGTGGACAGGCCAGCGGAGCCGCGACACAAGTAGCCACGGTCAAGCCTGTCGTGACTGCGAACACTGCCGCAGTGAGCATTAATACAGCGACGATCACCATCGCCGGCTTCGGCTTCGATACAACTCCATCGCAGAACACCGTGACCTTCAACAACGGCGCTGTAGGTACGGTGACCGCGGCTTCGACGACATCGCTGACCGTGACATTGTCCGTCAAGCCGACTGCCGCAGGCAACATGACGGCTGTCGTAACCACCAATTCACAGTCCAGCGGCACGGCTGTACAAGTGGCGTCGATCGTTCCGGTCGTGACCGCCAGCTCAACGGCTCGCTCAGCAACTGACAGCACAATCCTCATCTATGGTTTCGGATTCGATACCACCGCAGCCAACAACGTAGTGACCTTCAGCAGCGGAGCAGTGGGTACGGTGACCTCGGCCACTGCCACCACGTTGACCGTGACCTATTCGACCAAGCCCGAAGGGGGCGCATTGACGGCCCAAGTCGCGGTGAATGGAATCAGCAACGTAGCGGCCGTTCAAGTCGCGAACGTGAAACCTGTCGTCACGGCTAACACATCGAATCTGGGTGCGGATTCGACGACGATCACGATCAACGGTACCGGTTTCGATACGACTGCAGGTAATAATCTACTGACGTTCAATAACGGCGCTGTGGGAACGGTTACGACGGCTACGGCTACATCGCTGACCGTGACCTTCTCGACTCGTCCGATCACGATGGGCAATCTGACCGTCTCGGTGTCGACCAACGGAACCAGCAGCGGAACCGCGGTCCAAGTCGCCAAGGTCATTCCGGTCGTCACCGCGAGTACCTCGGACCTTTCCTTGAGCGCCACGACGCTTGTGATCACGGGTGCCGGTTTCAATACGACACCAGGCAGCAATACCGTCGTGTTCAACAACGGTGCTGTCGGAACAGTAACGACCGCATCTGCTAGCTCCATTACAGTAACGTTTTCCACCAAGCCGAGCGCAGGCAACCTGACGGCTGTCGTCACGAACGGAGTGAGCAGTGGAACGGCGGTCCAAGTGGCTACCGTCAAACCGTCGGTGACAGCCAACACCGGTGCGATCAATGCTAACGCCGCGACAGTAACGATTGCGGGACAAGGCTTCAGTTCGACCGCCGCGAACAATACAGTTGTGTTCAGCAGCGGAGCCGTCGGTACGGTGACTTCCGCGACGACGACATCTTTGACGGTGTCGCTGAGTACGAAACCGAAGGCCGGTAATCTGACGGCTACGGTAACGACCAATGGTGTTGCCGCTTCAGCCGCAGTTCAAGTTGCGACGGTGAATCCTGTCGTCACATCGAGTACCGCGAACCTCGCACTCAACGGTACAACCGTGGTCATCAACGGTTTCGGGTTCGATCCCGTCGCGGGCAATAACTCGGTCGTGTTGAATGGCAGTGCTGTGGGCACCGTGACAACCGCGACAACGACTTCGCTGCTCGTGACGTTCTCGACCAAGCCCACTGCGGCCGGTAGCTTGACGGCTATCGTGACGAGCAACACGCGGACCAGTGGTTCAGCCGTTCAAGTCGCCAACGTGGTAGCGAACGTGACGGCTCCGACGGTGACCAGCAACACCGGTTCGCTCAATGCCAACGCAACCTCGATCACGATTGCAGGTACCGGCTTCAGCACGACGGCAGCCAACAATACGGTCGTGTTCAGCAACGGTGCCTTCGGTACCGTGACTTCCGCTTCTGCTACATCGTTGACGGTAACGTTCACGACCAAGCCGAAGGCCGGAACACTGACGGCTATCGTCAGCAATGCGGGCGTTGCCAGCGGTGCTGCCGTGCAAGTAGCCAGCGTCATCCCGGTGGTGACCAGGTAGCAGCACTGCGGAGCAAGCCGCGGGTCTGACGACTCTGATAATCAACGGCGCTTTGATCCGACGAAGGCCAACAACTCGGTGACGCTTAGCAACGGTGCGGGTGGCTACGATCAGCAACGCTACTGAAACCATCTTGTCACTTACCCTGTCCACGCGACCGACGTCGGTTGGAACATGACGGCAGTCGTCACGACAAACAGCAAGTCGAGCGGGGCGCGGGTGTGCAAGTCGCGACTGTAAGGTCCAGACTGTTACCGCATCCACCGCAACCTTGCTCGCCAATGCCACTTCGATGACGATCGCGGGTTATGGATTTGATATTAACAGCCGGCAACAACACGGTCGCGTTCAACAATGGAGCCGTCGGTACGGTGACAGCCGCCACGGCGACGCAGTTGACGGTCTCGCTGGGGACCAAGCCGACCACGATGGGCAACTTGACGGCTGTGGTTACGACGAACAGCAAGTCGAGCGGTTCTGCCGTGCAAGTGGCGACGGCCAAGCCTGTTGTTACCAGCAGCACAACCAACCTCAGTGCCGGGTCTTCAACGATTACGATCAACGGGTTCGGCTTTGATAGTGTCACGCCAGGCAATAACGTCGTGACATTCAACGGTATAGCGACGGGGACTGTTACAGCGGCGACAGCAACGGCGCTGACCGTGACTTTCGGTACGCGACCGACCACGGGCAGTTTGACCGCAATCGTCACCAGGGACGGCGTGACCAGCGGCACTGCTGTTCAGGTAGCGAACATCACGCCGAGCGTCACCAGCAGCACTGCGAACTTCGCTGCGAACTCTTCGACGATCACTATCAACGGTTACGGATTCAGCTCAACGGCCAATCAAAACACAATCGTCTTCAATAACAATGCAGTCGGCACAGTAACTTCGGCTACACCGACGTCCTTGACGGTTTCGTTCGGTACCAAACCTCGATCTGCGGGTAGCTTGACGGCTGTCGTAACGATCGGCAGCGTCAATAGCGGTTCGGCAACTCAGATCGCGACCGTTATTCCTGTCATCACCAGCGCAGTGACCGCTCAGGGTGTGGATGCAAACACGGTAGCCGTGGCCGGATTCGGATTTGATACGACTGCGGGCAACAATACGGTCGTCCTAAGCAACGGCGCGACAGGTACTGTAACGGCCGCGACGGCTACTACGATGACGATCACCTTCGGGACCAAACCGACGACTGCCGGCAACTTGACGGCGGTCGTGACATCGAACTCCGTCAGCAGCGGAGCTCCGGTGCAGATCGCTTCGGCCAAGCCTGTGATCACTCAGAGCACGAGCTCGCTGGCTATGAATGCGACGACCATGACGATCAATGGTCTGGGCTTCGACACCACCGCTGCCAACAACACCGTTGTGTTCAGCGGTGGAATCACAGGCAACATAACGTCAGCATCGGCCACATCGCTCACGATCACTTTCACGTCGTCCGTCACCGCAGGCAATTTGACGGCGGTCGTCACGACGAATGGTGTCAGCAGCGGAACGGCCGTGCAAGTGGCTACGGTGGCTCCGATCGTGATGAGCAGTTCTGCGAACTTGGCGGGCAACGCGACGTCCATCACGATTTACGGTTCGGGCTTCAGCACGACGGCGGCGAGCAATACGGTTGCGTTCAGCAGCGGCGCGGTGGGTACGGTGGCTTCGGCCACGGCCACATCGTTGACCGTGAACTTCACTACCAAGCCGACTGCCGGTGCGCTGACGGCTGTGGTGACAACCGGCAGTGCAAGCAGCGGCAGTGCCGTAACCGTGGCCAACGTCACGCCGTACGTGACGACCTCGACGGCGAATCTGTCGATCACTGCGAATACGGTAACCATCGCGGGCTTCGGTTTCAGTACCACAGCCGGCAATAACACCGTGACGTTCAATAACGGTGCGACCGGTACGGTGACAACAGCAACGGCTACTCAACTGACCGTTACCTTCGGTACCAAGCCGACATCGGTGGGCAGTTTGACGGCCGTGGTGACCACGAACTCGATCTCCAGCGGTTCGGCCGTTCAAGTGGCCACAGTCGCTCCGGTGGTGACAGCGAGCACGGCCAACATGAATGCTGATGCGACGACGATGACGATCGCAGGCTTCGGCTTCAGTACGACGGCGGGCAATAACAGCGTAACGTTCAACAACGGCGCGGTGGGAACGGTAACGGCTGCGACTGCGACCCAGTTGACTGTGACCTTCTCGACCAAGCCGTCGGCAGGCAACTTGACGGCTATCGTGACCATCGGCGGATCGAACAGCGGCACTGCGGTTCAAGTCGCATCGGTACTGCCGGTGATTACATCTGCGATCACGAACCTGGCCGCTAATGCGACTCACCGTGACGATCAACGGATTCGGCTTCAGCACGACACTGGCCAGCAATACTGTGACGTTCAACAACGGTGCGACGGGAACTGTGTCGGCTGCGACAGCAACCTCGCTGACGGTGACCTTCGGTACGAAACCGAACAGCGCGGGCAGCCTAACGGCTATCGTGACTACGAACACGAAGGCAAACGCGGCTGCAGTTCAAGTGGCAACCGTCATTCCGGTGATCACCAGCAGTACAGCCAACCTCGGTGCATCGGCGAACACCATTACGATTGCCGGATTCGGTTTCAGTACGACGGCCAATCAAAACGTGGTGACGTTCAGCAACGGAGCCACGGGTACAGTGACCGCTGCTACCAAGACGTCACTAACGGTGACCTTCGGAACAAAACCGACGTCGCTCGGCAACATGACAGCCACGGTTTCGACCAGTTCGATCTCGAACGGTTCGAACGTGCAAGTGGCCACAGTGATTCCGGTCGTAACCGCGAATACGGGTACCATCGCCTTCAACGCTCCGACCATTACGATTGCCGGTGCCGGATTCAGTACAACGGCGAACCAGAACGTAGTGACCTTCAACAACGGTGCGACTGGTACGGTAACAGCGGCAACAGCTACATCACTGACTGTGACTATGTCAGCGGCTCCGTCCGCCGGTAACTTGACGGCCAGTGTCAGCGTGGGTGGCGTGAGCAGCGGTGCGGCTGTCCAAGTGGCCAAGGTCCTGCCGACGGTCACCAGCAGCAACGCGAACCTCGATGCGAATGCTGCAACGATCACGATCAATGGAACCGGCTTCAGCACCACGGCCGGCAACAACACTGTCGTGTTCAACAATGGCGCCGTCGGTACGGTGACCAGCGCTACGTCCACAGCTCTGACGGTAACGTTCAGTACGAAGCCGACGAGTGCAGGCAGCTTGACTGCGATCGTGACGACGAACAGCGTGGCGAGCGCCGCTGCTGTCCAAGTTGCAACTGTGAAGCCGGTCGTGACGCAGAGCCTGACCAACTTGGCTCGCTCCGCCAACACGATCACGATTAACGGATTCGGCTTCAGCCCGACGGCGGCCAACAATACGGTTGTATTCAACAACAGTGCAACCGGTACAGTGACCGCGGCCACCGCGACCAGCTTGACGATCACTTTCGGAACCAAGCCCGTGAATGCCGGCAGTTTGACAGCGATCATCACCAGCAACACAGTAGGCAGCGGTTCCGCAGTACAAGTCGCGACGATGACCTAATTCGACGCGCCTCTCGCTCGCGAGAGCGGATCGAGCGCTCCGTTCAAAACTGAGAAAGGCATTCGCCGACGCGGATGCCTTTCTCGCTTTGACGCTTGGGAACTTCGGCTCTCCAAATGCTCTCGATCTCGAAATCGCCCGGAACTGCAGTCGAAATCCCGTGAAAACAGGACTTTGCGCGTTCGCCTTCCGATAGTGAGACCATGCGAGGGTCTCTTCGAATTACAACCGAACGGCAACGCACTCTTGTGCTAGCAAATCGGCATGGCCTACTCATGGCGAATGTCGGTGTGGTCGTGTTTTGTTTTCTTACTTTGCTGTTTGCTGCCGGTTGCAGTTTCGGTCCGCGCGCGGTGACGAGCGGCAGGCTGCCTTACAACGAGGCGGTGAAGACGACGTCGGAACAACAGCTCCTATTAAACATTGTAAGACTGCGATACACCGACCCGCCGAGCAGTCTGGCGCTCTCTTCCATCGCCGACCAACGCGAGCTGGCGGCGAACCTCGGTTTGACACCTTTCTTCACGTCAGCCGGTGCCGGAGATGTCGGCAGTTACCGAGGTTCTGTGTTGCCAGGCCTTCAAATCGCCGGCGCATCGCGCCCGACGCTTAGTTACACGCCGATGGATGATCAGGAGTTCACGCGGCGATTGTTCACGCCGATCACATTAGACGGAACGGCGTACCTGAGTAAAACGACTTGGCCGATCTCGACTGTCTTCCGTTTGTATCTCGAGAATCTGAATTGGGTTTCCAACGCGGAGACGGCCAGCGGACCGACGCCATGTGAGGCACCGGAGCATGGCGAGTTTCAAGCCGGTATCTTTGCTCTGCAGCGATTGCAAGATCGGAAGTTGATCGCCATTTTCAATGAGTCCGTGGAAAAGGTCATTGCTCAAGGGACCATGTACCGAGTTAGCGGCCGCCGTGTGTTGTGAAGCGGCTCGCGATGGTCTCGACATCAGATACTTCGATGATGGTCGCTGGGTAATCGTTCGCAAAAGAGAAGAAACCGATTTTGCGAGTCGGTATGATCCCGTTTGACGACCATGACTTTCTTATCTTCTGTGAAGCGTTCAGTTTTGAATCCGCAACTGAAGAGTTTTCGCTTACGACTGACGAAGTCGATCCGTTCTATGCAGATATGCCTCCTGGCGGTCTGGATCGATTGGATTCCTAGAAACGACCGCCTGCAAGTCTTATTCTTTGCTTCTCAGTCCGGTCGATGTGTCGAGACCGCAATCTTGAATCTCGTCTCGCGCCTTCGACGTGATTGGCAGGGACGAGCGTAGGCAGGTTTGATTGAACGCGGTGGATGCAAGGATTGATGAAGATCCATCATCATCGTGGGCGAGAAAGCCGCCGGAATATGCCTTGAAAACGGCTGTTCAGTACCAACGATTTATCTGTTCTGCTGGATAGCCGCGGATCGACAGTAAAGCCTATCCTCAGCTTGCTGTTGGAAGTCTCGCAGCTCGGTTTCAATACGCCGAGCAACTCCGCACTGATGCTGACTTTTCCGCTCGGGCGTTGAGCGAGTATTCTTCTCACCGCCTCAATTCTCGCTGATTGAAACAAACCGGGAAGCTCCAGCTATTTCGAAGATTTCTTACGTATCGATTCAAGGTAAAAAGCCAAGTCATAAGAAGCACTCTTATGCTAAAACGCCGCTTAATAGTTCACTGTGTAGCCGGTCTCGGAGATTTAGAGTGATGGAAATCGTCCGCGCCCGCATTGTAAGACTCGTATGGTCCCTTTCCCGGCCGACGGTAACGTGCCAGCGTTCGATCGACATTCAATGCCGCCTTTGATGACTTCGACGAATCCATCGACCAGAACTTTCCACCGAAATCAAATGGTCTTGGTAACTCTACTTATTTTGGTCGGAGCCGCATCCGGCTTGTTCTCGTTTGCCTGGCTCTACAACTACTCGGCGTATTCGGAATCGGTTTCAGTGCGATCGGCGTTTTTCTAACATGTATGACAGCTGTAGTTTTGATCGTCTGCTTCAAGCACGCATTCTCCTGAACTTCGGATAATCTGAGTCTGACGCCCGGCAGCTTGTGCGCCATCGCGCCGCGGATCGTACTCCACCAAAAGATTCCGGTGACCAGCGCCGCCACGATAGGCAGGAGCAACGGCAAGAGAGCTGTATAGTCGTCAAGGATAAACAGCCAACCACCGGCCATCGCAGCACCGCAGAGGAGAATCATTCCGCCGAACGAGCCCAGAAACAGGATCATTTCGTGTTGCAAACTGGGGCGTCTTATGCTGGATCAACAACCCAAACACGAACCCCATAACCATATAATCCTAAAAATGGAAATGGCCGCCGTGTAAACAACTGTGGCAATCCACAGCAGGATCATCGCCGCTGTCCCGCCCGACTTTTCAATTCATCTCCTCAGCCGCGAAATAGGTTGCATCATCCAGCTGCTAGCAAAAGATGTTTTCAGCGAGCTCTATTGCTTGCAACCATCGTGAATCTTGAGCAGCCGTTTATCAATGCTTTGATGCTAATTGCTCATGCTTGACAAACTATAACGTATCTACGCATTAGTATTGTCCCTGTCGGGGTTGTCGAATACCAAAAGGGGGCGATTGCAACAAGCCGTTTGAGTCGGTTCCCGATATCAGAATGCAGGGGTCGCGGATCGAGAGTCGGATCAACTCATCGAGGACTCGTCTCTTTTATTCTCGGATGCAACGCGCCTTGCCCTGTTCCGAAAAAGGAGTTTTGGAATGCGATGGAGAATATTTACTGAAGCCCTCCGCTTTGGCCATGGTTGGGTGCAGTAGCGTCAAGACGACGTTTCAGACAGTCAGTCCGAATGGCCACCACGAAAACCCTGATCGATGCGACCACGGCGTACTCGCCGTTGTAAAAGTCCCGACTCACCTGGAAGTTTCGATCGTCCAGACCGACTTTTTGAAAGTCGAAGGTGACCCCCGTAAAGAGGCTGCGTTTCGCTACCGGCTGCGACGCTTCGCACTGTGTCGATCCAAGAGATCAAACCGACAAAGGATCAGCGTTGATCCCAAACGTCCAGCTTCCGGGCAGGGCATGTTCATGGTCGAGTACAGTGAAGATGGCAAAGGGAACGTTACCAAGATCAATTACAAAGCCGTTGATGAAACATTGAAGAATTCAGCAGCTCTGGCCACCGCAGCGCTCAAAGCATTCGGAGTCAAGCCGACAGCCAGTAAAGATCCGAACGATCCTGTCAACGTTGTTCGCGTTGACCACACGATTGCTATTCAGCGGTTCCCGATCAATCAATGCCAACAGGGCGACATCGAAGCATTCGTCGCTCAGTACATCACTCTTTGCGCCCCAACTGACTGCCAATCACCGACCGGCTATGCGCCGACCAAGTGATGGTTCTCAATGAAGGAGGACGAACCATGCATGATCCTATAAAGCTTAAAAGAATTGTCTTATTCGCTCTGGCTATATTGAGTGCATCGGGCTGCGCTTCGATCAAGACCAAGCAATTGCACCGAGCAGCGGACGGCAAGTACACACCGACTTGCAGCTCGCCGTCGACGCGAGGCGTTCCTTGCAAATTCAAAGTGGAGACCGGCGTTCGCGCCGTGATCACGGAAACGTTGTTTATCGATCCTGCAACGGGACAGACTCTGGCGCCGAGCACTCGGCTCTATGAAGTCGCGACAGAAAAGATTTACTCAGATCAAGTGTTCATGGTGCATATACCGCGACCCTTGGCAGGCACACTGGATCTGACCGGCAACGATGGTGGTTACACGTTTAACAGCGACGGCTATCTCACCAAAATCGGCGGATCCATCGAAGATAAAACTATTGAGGACATCACCGACATACTCGGCAGTAATAGCCTCGGAGGTTTCCTCAAAAAGACGTCAGCGGCTGATGTGGGAGGGACAAAATTGCAAGAGATAAAGCGTACGATTGCGATGCGTGAGTTCTCTTTGGCGTCTCCGACTTGGCACTTGGAATTGAATGATTGGCTAACTCAATTCCAAGCATGCAATATTACGTGCAACCAAGGCTGTCAGGCTGACGTGAACGGGAATCCGTCCGTACTAAGTCAGTAGCCGTAACTACAATGGCGGTCGGCGAAGAGATTCGCCGATTGCTTTAATGGTCTGCGACTCGGAGATGCCCGATGGCCAAGAGAAAAACGACAGGCAAGCGAAACAGCAAGGTTCCGCCTGCTCCGTTGCCTGAGACCAACTTGGCTGCGGATCTTTTGTACGGTAGCGCAGACCAAGTCTTTCGACTCGTAAATCGGCGTACGAACGCTGTCGAGCGAGTGATCGATCGAGTTGAGATGGAGGCAGAGTTCAGGCTTCGACATGAGGAACTGAAAGAGCAGCGAGCGGTCGCCGCCAAAGCCCTGAAGCGATTGGCGAAGTGGGTCGAGAAAGGTTATTTCGGAAGCGAGGTCAGTTGCTCGATCGCATTCCGCAAGAAATTCGGCCGTATCATTTCGCCGCTGCGCTATGTGTTGGAAGTCCATGTGCCTTTCAAGTCTACCGATGCCCGGTTGATTCCGTGGCCTGATGGTGGAGCCAAGCGCAAGCCTTCGAAAGGCCGAATCTACGCAGTGCCTCAAACAGTTGACGGTGTTCTGACCAAAGTCATCGAGACACAAGTTTATCGAACCGATGATCCCGGTGCCGTTCATTCCGATGCGGAACTACCGGGCACGGTTCGCGTCGCAGCAACAGGCCGACTGGGCGATATCGGCGGAACACCTGCCGTCTTGTTGTCGAGTACGGAGTTGATCGGAGGTCTACCGACCTCGCAGGCCGATCATGGCGATTGGGGTACGGTCGGCATCGTGTGCCAAAGCAAAACAGACGGCAAGCACTTGGCTTTGGTCAATTCACACTTCGGAATAGGATCGATGGTCCAGCCGCCACGAAAACCTGCACCGGCCGATCAGCCGCTTTGGGAGATCGGCAGTGTGGTGGAATCGAACCGAGTCGATGCCAACGTGTATGATTCGAGTGTCGAGGAAAGTTTCTACGTCGACGGGGCCTATTTTGCATTGAAAGCGAATCGTCATTCGTTAGTCGACTTGGTGCAGGAATTCGCCGCCGAGCCGTTTCTCTATGCACGTTCCTATCTGCGCGATTACCACGACGACTCGAATCGACAAGACAGTTTTCGCAAAGTATTCAAGTTCGGCGCCAAGACGCTGACTCGCATCGAAGGCTTTATCGAGAACACAGCGGATACAGTTCCTTACCAAGGCAGGTATCTTCGCAATGTTATTCGCGCTCGTCGCAACGGGAGCGGAACGTTTACTTTGGACGGTGACAGCGGCAGTGTGCTCGTGGCTCCGATCTATGACTCGCAGACGCAGCGCGAGCGATTTCTCGTCGTCGGCTTGTGCTTCGGCGGCGTTGTCGGCAACAACGAAGTACTTTACGCATGTCAGTTCGCGGCCGTTATCAAGGCGCTGAAATTGCCGATACCTGCGGCCTCGCTCAGGGATGACTGGGAATATTCAAGGCAGTAGCCTTCACAAGTCAACAAACGGAATTGTTGCAAATGATCGCGCGAAAACTCTCCATCCTTGCTTTGCTCATGGCATTGGCCTCGCAGTCGGGATGCGCCGCTTTTCAAAGCTGGTTGCCGAAGAAAGGGATTCCGGCCGATGTCGTTACGATCAGTCCATGGATCGAGGGGAACGTCACCGTTCCTGTCGTGAAGAATCGTACGACGCTGCAGGATGTGTTGGCTGATTCGAAAATCGACAGCCGCAGGACACTTCTTTCGATCGCTGTGCGGAAGATTCAAGATCCGACGAATATCGAACCTTTCAAGCTCGAAGACGACTGCATCGTGCTGGCTCGCGGGAACGATCGGTGGTACTTCCTGGAGCCGTTCGCGCTGATTGAAGAATACGCAGGGCAAGTCATTCTCCAACCGAATGATCGGATCTACACCTTGCCGCTGAATCGATGCATGTTCGTCACGGAGCGACATCCGGTACCGTTCAACTATCTCAAAATCGAACCGGGCCGAGAGCCACGCTTGGAGCCTGTTATCCCGAAGGCCAATAACATCGAGTCTATTCCCGGGTTGCGAACTGCAAGTCCCTCAGCGCAATGGACCGTAAGCATTCTCACGCGACTAGACGGTACGGAGAGACATCACATCGTCTTTCCTGCCTCCTTTGATTCCCGCACACCGATGGGGCAGTTGATCAACAAGTCCGTCCGCGTTCAAACTGTCGGTTTATCGCCTGACTTGGGACTGTTCTTACAACCGGGTGACATCGTGGAAGACACAAATCTCATCGGTTTCGTCGGACGAATGTAATCGAGCGTGCCTAGTACTTACAAACGATCACGATCGATCGGGAGCCGCTTGCCACTGACCTTCAATCGATGCTGCCAGCACCTTAGCGAGCGCCATTTGGTCTTCTTTACTTGCAGGATACCCCACGATGTTCGCGTGATTCGGATTGTTTGGGAAAATTGGATCAGGAACGACTCTCAAGGTCCCCTGATAGCATTTACCTGAGCGAATGTTTGCAAGGCCGTAAAGTACTTTGCTAAGTTGTGTAGCAATATCGAAGCCAATGGCCCAGGTTTCGTCTACCGATGCTTCGCGATGCCGATTTACAGATAACTCAGTCCACTTGTACGGCATGAAGAGCTTATGATTGACGTTCCCATCATCCCTTTTTTCATTGCTGTTGAGGATGAATCGCGCAAGCAACTCGTTGTCAGCGACAGGTGGAATGTCCTGCGAATCAATCACCTTCGAACACCCTCGCGATTTGATCAAGAATAATCTCGGGGATTCGTTCAATGTATCGAGCACTGCCTCTGGGTGATTCCGTACCGATAAGCGCTGCCCAATAGAGTCGACTATCGGGGCCGATGCTTACAGAAAATACGCGGCGCGGTGAGCGATACCATTCAAAGTTAATGTGCCCGTCAGGTTCGCCGCAAACCTCCGGCTGCGGGAAGCCAAGAGGGAGGTTCTGGATAAAACGAATCGAAGCGTCTTTGACATCTTCCGTTATCGCTACGTCCTTATCGTTGTATTTACCGCTTTCATCAGTTGATTGCCAAGCTTCGAAAACCGATTCAATCGCATCGCGCCTGGACAGAGTCACCGATGAATTAAATCGATCTAGAATTTGGCTCTGTACTTGCTCTATTACAAGTGCAGCATCACTCTCGCCTGAATGCACTGTTGCCATATTTCAAACGTTCTCTATTGGAAGTGCTTGTCCGCGTCTCTCATGTACGTGAAAAACACTTTGTTCTTAATGTATCTTAGGTCGGCTAATGCACGATCCAAGCGTTCAAAAGTTATTGCTTCGGTAGTCGAAACGTCGATGTCTACGATCAACACCCGTTTGCTGCCAGTTTTCTCTGCAGCAGGCTGCATCGCTCGAATGAGCCTAACCTCATAAGGATAGCCTTTTAGGGGGATCGTGTCTTGATGAAAAAAGGCATCGGCACGCAAGCCCAAGCCATTGAGCGGAGGATATACTTTCTGTACGTATTTCGACGGTTTTTCATTCTCTCTAAGAGGAATTTGAGAGATGAAACGTACACTAATCCCCTCGATTATTGCTGGTTCGCCATGGTTCCGGTATGCCGACCAGAACGGCATCGCCGCGTCTATCAGTTTCGGCCATGTATCGTAAGGCTGCAATCGACTGAATACGAGGCAGTTGCGTTTCCACTGGCAAATGTACTTTCCGTCATCGGAATGAAGGCGGATACCGTCCCATTGAGATCGGTGGTGCATTGCGACATTGCCGTCAGCCGAACTTTGAAACCCCGTCTCGTGCTGCATCTGGTCGTGGAGCTTGTAGCCTGGGAATTCTTTTGCCAGCAGATCTTTGAGTTCGGCTTGATGAAACGCAATGGAGGGAGGCGCATTGAACTGCAACACGGCCTCGACGATCGGCGCGTTGCTCAACGAAGCAAATTCCTCAGTTGTGTTGATTTTAAACTTCGGATTACTCACGGCTTATCTCGATCAGGCGAAGAGTTTGGATCAAATCCGCGTTTGTGAGATTCGTGTAGTTTCGTTTCGCCATGGGGCCCTACATTGCCGCCTGATGCTGTCTATTCTGATTGCGACGACGGCCCACCCAAAATGCAATTGTGGCACACGATAATTTCCGTCAATCAGATTCCAGGATTGTACCAGCATAGTGCAATTCCTTCACCGGCTGTTTTGGCCTCCGTCATTGGGAGCCGTCAGCGATGGCCTCCGGCCTGTAGAATCGCTACAATTTACAGTGTTTCGGGGCTAATCCACTTGTGACTACTGCAATCGCCAAAACGATCCAGATCTATTTGCCGACGGGTGAGCCGCGTGGGATTCGCATCGCGGATATCACGACGCGTCTAGTGTTAGCGGTCCTCATCCCTCGTAGCGAATTCGCGGCAGGCAAACTGCGATGGGAACTCGATCACCCTGGCGTTTACTTTCTGTTCGGTGAGGCCTCAACGTGAAAAGCTGATCCAATCGGGTGTGATGGAAGAACGCGACGGCGAGTACAACTTTACCCAAGACTTTCTATTCTCATCGCCCAGCACAGCAGCCGCTGT
The DNA here is from genome assembly GCA_046349815.1 of Pirellulales bacterium. GTDB lineage: Bacteria > Planctomycetota > Planctomycetia > Pirellulales > Pirellulaceae > Aureliella. The sequence continues at coordinate 41,776 of JAXMBQ010000028.1, forward strand.
TGTACTTGGTCGTTCGGCCAACGGTTGGGTTGAATGGAAAGATGAGCATGGCCGGACGCTCAGCGATGTGCATCGCGCGCCGGCTGAATCGAGCGAGCAAATGTAGCTCGGAAGTTGGATGGCATTCGTGACTCTGAATTACCGATGGTTGCTGCATACGGAGCATGGATTCGAATCCTCGATGTTACAATGCTGACTCCATTGTCAGGCATCCGTTGCATCGAGAATCGAGAATCGAGAATGCTCAGCCTCAATCGTGTCGTGATGTGCTGCTTGCTCAGCAGCTTTGTTCTATCGTCGTACGCGACGTCGCAGTCACCACAAGTAAGAGTCAGTGAGAACAAGCGATTCCTAGTCGATGAAAACAATCGCCCTTTCTTTTACTTGGGCGATACCGTTTGGGAGCTGTTTCATCGAGCATCGCGAGCAGACGCAGAGCAATACTTGCAGGATCGAGCCGCCAAGGGCTTTACCGTTATCCAAGCGGTTGCGCTGGCTGAGTTCGACGGCATCACGGTCCCGAACGCGAACGGCCATTTGCCGCTGATCGATAACGATCCGGCACGACCGGCCGTGAAAGACGGACCTGATAACGATTACTGGGACCATGTGGATGCCATCGTGCGTATGGCCAATGCGAAAGGATTGGTCGTGGGCTTGTTGCCGACATGGGGCGACAAGTGGAATAAGAAATGGGGCACCGGTCCTGAGATCTTTACCCCGGAGAATGCGGAAGAGTACGGTCGCTGGATCGGCGCTCGCTATCGCGATGCCGGTCTCATCTGGATATTGGGGGGCGATCGTCCCATAGAAAACGACACGCAGCGCGCGATCATCGAGAACATGGCGCGAGGAATCACCGCGGGAGACGGCGGGCGTCACTTGAAGACATTTCATCCGACGGGCGGGCAGGGCTCTTCGCAGTACTTTCATGATGCCCCGTGGCTCGACTTCAATATGCGCCAGAACGGGCACGGTGCAGAGTACAGCGGTCGCTACGAAAACACGCTCAAGGATTACAACCGCACGCCGACCAAGCCGGTTCTCGATGGTGAACCGATCTACGAAGATCATCCGATCAACTTCAAAGCGCCTGAGTTCGGACACTCGACGTCGACCGATGTCAGACGACCGTTGTACTGGAATCTATTCAACGGCGCGTGCGGGCATACTTACGGTCATCATTCTGTCTGGCAACTCTGGACGGAGGATCGCAAGCCGGTCAACAATCCGTTGATGCCGTGGACGAAAGCGATCGACCAACCCGGCGCTGTTCAAATGCAATACGGTAAAAATCTGGTTTTGTCGCGACCGTATCTGACTCGCATCCCAGATCCCTCTTTGATCGTCGAAGACCGAGTCTCTACCAGTGTTCCTGGTGCCGGCCGCTATCGTTTCTCAGCGGCACGTGACAGCGAAGGAGTTGTCGTTCGTCTATGCGCTGGTCGCTCGTCCGTTCACGGTCAAGCTCGATGCACTGAACGGTCCAAAGTTCAAGGCTTGGTGGTACAACCCTCGCAACGGAACTGCTCAGTTCATAGAGGAGTTCCAAGCCGAGGCGACTCGGACCTTTTCCTCTCCGGAACCGGAAGAGAATCTGGATTGGGTACTCGTGATCGACGAAGCCGCCAAGAACTACCCGCCGCCCGGTGTTGTTGTCGTCCGGTAGGCATAATCGATCGTGAAGAACCGGACGGCTTGCGCCGTTCCGCTTTAATGGGCTGTCAAAACGTGTGAGAGGCTTTGAGGCAATGGAGTTTGTTTGGAATGACGGAGGTCGTGCGTCGAGCGGCTTTGTCGGCTTGGCCGGTGACTGCGTCGTTCGAGCGATCGCGATCGCGACCGGATCGAGCTACCGAGACATATACGCAGCCATCGGCGATGCGACTCAAAAAACACCTCGCAACGGCGTACGTCCCGCGGTGTTCGATGGAATGCTGAGCGAGCGCGGTTGGACCCGTCATTCCGGTGCCGGACATCCCTTCAACGCTAACGCACTTCCCAAAGGTCCGGTGATCGTTCATCTCACTCAGCCCGAGTCGACGAAGAGCCATCTATGTACCGTGATCGATCATGTCATTCACGATACATGGAACCCGTACGAGGACGGCGACTACCGAATCTCTGACTACTGGACCAGCGATCAACCTCTGGCCGCCGGTGCCGGTTCAACCGGCCGCAACCAAGCCGGCGGGATGGACGGCAACGGCAGTTTGACTCAGGCCGAGTTCGACAAGATTCTGAAGCGACTTCGAGCTCTCGATAACACTGCGTCCAACGATGCCAGTACGGAGGGTGAAAAACGGAATGCACTGCGCATGATGCAGGACCTGATGCTTCGTCATAATCTGAATCGCCGCGACATCACGCAGGATGACAAAGCGGATTCCGTTCAGTTCACGCGGCTGGCGTGTCCGGTCAGCGGAGCTCGCGCCTGTACGTGGGAAGTCATGTTGGCCGCGTACATCACGACGGAAATTCTACCGGTCGTGCAGTGGTTTCGATCGAGTCACAAACACCGCACGATGTTTTGGTTCTACGGACCCTGGTCTGATGTACGCAATGCGATCGAGCTGTTCCGCGAAATGCTGATGACGATTGCCGCTTCGGCCATGCTTCGATACGGAGGTTATGCGCGCGGCAGCGGCGCGTCTTATGCCGAAGGATATGTAGCCGGTTTGCCCCGAGCCGGTTCTCCGATGGAGTCGGCCGGAAAGAAGTCGGGACCGAATGAATCGGATGCTAGTCCGGAATCTCAGGTGCCGACTTCGCAGGAACGAGCACTGGCCACCTGCCGTACGCTCGCCGTTCAAGAAACGGCATCGGAGTGGCTGTGGCTGGAATGCAACATCCGTCTACATACGGTCCATCGCAGTGGCCGTTACGGTCATGACCCGGGCGCTGCGTCGCGCGGCCGAGAGGACGGCGCCAAACACGAAGTGACCAGACCGGCCGGACCGCCGCGCATCGGACATCGGGGCGGATGATTCCATTTTGGAATGAGTGTCTGAAACGCTACAGCCGTTGCAATCGGCTGTTCATCTGCAGCAGCTTGGTTGTCATCTTGCGGAATGATTGACGCATTTCAGCGTCTTAACAAGAATCGTGTGGGATAGATCTTTTCGATTCCTGGACGCTTTCATTCAGCCGACTCTTCATAGCTTCCTAATACTGATCGTTTCACGCTGCCAAAAAGTCGGCGGGACGACTTGCAATGCGAGAACTCCATAGCCATGTCTGAACAGTCACAGAGCGAGACGGACGCGCCGGTGACAATGTGGATTCGACGATTGGAAGCGGGTGATGCCGTAGCTGCGCAGCCGATTTGGCAACACTTTTGTGAGAGGGTGATGCACATTGCGCGATGCCAAGTTCCGGCACGTGTGCGCACCGGCTATGACGAAGACGATGTCGCCGTGAGTGCTTTTCACAGCCTCTTCACCGGTATCGCGGCCAATCGATTTGATCTGCGTGATCGAGACGATCTTTGGCGTCTACTGCTTACCATTGCCGAGCGAAAGATCTCGCATCGTATCCGCGCTGAATACCGAGACAAACGCGATGTCCGGCGCTTGCTGCACGACTCGTTGTTCGCTGCTGAAGCCGGCGGCGAGGCTGGAGCGTCATCAGGACTGGCCGGAGTCGCCTGCATTGAACCGGCCCCTGAACTTGCGGCCGAGGTATCGGAGTCCGTGGATAAACTGTTGAAAACTTTGGGCGATGATCAGCTTCGACGCATCGCTTGGATGAAGCTCGAGAATTACACTGCCGAAGAGATCGCGGTTCGACTTGGATGTACGCGCAAAACAGTCCAGCGTAAGTTGTTGATCATTCGGCAACTCTGGAAAGAAAAAGCAGGTGGAACCGCGCCGCCCGACGGCTGATGTCCCTGCCGACGAACGAAAGGGCATAGAGGCAATGCGGTTTCTATTCCTGTAACGTGCGTTCATGGTCCAGCGTTCACGGCAGCCTGCCAGACCACTTCAAACTGTGTGTTTCAGATGAATTCGACCGTCAGCACTTCTCTACGAGATCGATTGGAAGCCGACTGGGAACAGCTTTCCACTCAGGAGATGTCGCGTCTCGATCAATTGTGCGATCGATTCGAAGCCGCTTTTGCCTCTTCGTCCCGCACTGCGATTGAATCGTTCACTGCGGACTTGGATGAACAAAGTAAACGCTGTGTCTTGCCGGAACTGATCCTGATCGAATGGCAAATGCGCCGTTCCAAAGGAGAAGCGATCGATAAAGACGACTACAAACGGCGGTTTCCCGATTACTCAATTCAGATCGAGACTGCCAAGCATGAATTCGATGCCGAGGTCGCGTCGCCGAGTTCCTCTTGGTTCCATTCGACATCCGGCGGCGAAGTCGCATCGCAGACCGGCGTTTGTTTGTCTAACGGTGCATCACTTACTTCAGGTATGTTGCTCGCTCACTACAGCATCCAATGCGAGCTGGGGCACGGAGGCATGGGTCGCGTGTATCGAGTCCATGACCAGCGGTTGCACCGTGACGTAGCGATCAAGATCCTCAACCCCGATGCCGCCCGGCGCGAAAATGCGAAAGAGCGATTTCTTCGTGAAGCTAGAGCGGCCGCCGTGGTGCGCCATCCGCATGTGGTGACTATCTACTCCGTTGAGGAGTTTCAAGGCATTCCGTTCTTGGTGATGGAGTTAGTCGAAGGCGAGACGCTGGACGTCTACCTACGCCGCGTCGGCAAGCTGCCCGCTCGCGAAGCCGCGTTGATCGGCGCGCAGATCGCTTCGGGATTGGCTGCAGCTCATCAACGTGGAATGATTCACCGAGATGTGAAGCCCGCCAATATCCTGCTCGACAGTGCTCATCCTACCCATGCGCTCGATGGTTCGATCGCCGTTCCATTCACCGTCAAGATTACCGACTTCGGGTTGGCGCGAGTTACCGCAGAACTCGATTTGACGAATCGAGACATCATCGCCGGGACGCCGCAATTCATGTCACCGGAACAAGCGCGAGGTGATAAGGCGGATCATCGCAGCGATCTCTTTTCACTCGGCACGCTGCTGTACACGATGCTCGCGGGCCGCGTCCCCTTCCACGGCGAAACCGTGCCGGGGACGATGTACAAAGTCATGCACGATCCACCGGATCCACTCACGGTCGCCAACTCGAGCAGCACGGAAGAACTGAACGAGATCGTGATGCGACTGTTAGCGAAGTCGGCGGAGGATCGAATTCAATCGGCGTCTGAAACGGCCTTGCGTTTGAGAGCGTCGGTCGAATCGTCGAGGTCGCGTGATCACGGAGGCCTTCATCGCTTTCCGCGTCGAGGGCTCGTGATCGGCACGATATTCTCAGCTCTGCTGATGGCAATTCTCGCAGTCGTCTTCACCATCCGTACCGACAACAGCGAATTCACGCTCATCACCGATGACCCCGAAGTGTCCGCATCGATCGATAAGTCGGGAGGCTTGCTTGTTCAAGATCGAACCACGAAGTCCGAATATCGATTGAAACGAGGCAAGAACCGATTGCCTCACGGCGATTACGATCTGCAAGTCATCGGTCCCGACAATGTCGAACTGACGACTTCTACGTTTACACTTCAGCGGGGCGGCGAAGTCAAAGCCACTGTATCAGTGCGTCGCTATTCGCAACCGCCGGGGCAGGATCTTTGGTCTGAACCGGTTTTGCTGAGAGGAGCGATCAACTCGGAGATCGGTGAACAGCATCCGACGATCACATCAGACCTACTGACACTGTTATTCATTCGCGACGGTCAGATATGGCAGGCTAATCGAGAATCAAGAGATGTCGATTTCAACGAGCCTGTTCGCCTGGCCGGTGAGATCAACGATGCGCAGGTGGATAGTCCGTACGTGACCGGTGACGGTCTCACGTTGTGCTTCGCTTCCAATCGAGCCGGCACCCGCGGAATGAACGACCTGTGGTTGGCTCATCGGTCCTCTCGCTCGGAACCGTTCAATAAACCGGAGTCGATTCGAGGTTCGATCAACACGGCATTAGAAGAATCGACACCCTACATTTCTGATGATCTTCTGACACTGATTTACTGTGCACAGCCGGATGAGGGCAAGCCGGTCGATCTCTATCGCGCGGAACGCACTGCCGTTGATCAGCCGTTCGGCAATTCGCAACGACTGGGCGATGCGTTGAACGGTTCCAGGTTTGATTTCTTCCCGCGGGTGGCTAGCGGCGCGAATGAACTCTTCTTCACCACCAATTCATTCGGTCGGCAAGAAATCCGCTGCGCTGTATGGAGCGCGGAAACAAAGTCGTTCGGAAACGCGATTTCGCTTCCGGAGTCGATTCAAAGCGGCGTGGTCGGTGCACCGGCGATCTCTCCCGACGGCCGTGTTCTCATCTTCGATGCCATGCGAGAAGGAGGCATCGGCGGGTTTGATTTGTGGATTACGACGAAACGCTGATCGAACCGCAATCCAACGGATTATTCCAATCGATAAAACGCTGAAGACACCGCCTGCGAAATAGCCGAGGGTCAAATCGCATTCGGCCAAATGGCAGTAGGCCAAGGATAGCTGCCCGGTTTGATGATCAGCGTCGGTGGTTCCACCGTTCCTTCCAAGTGAGACGTTATCGGCTGCAGATAAGCCAAGCCGACATCGGCCACTTCTGCGACTCGACATTTCGTCCAGCCGCAGGATCGCATCAGTGCCGCAGCTGTGGCGCCACCTTCGATGCAACAGCGCCCGGGCTGCAAGCGATGCAGCGTTTGTTCAGCCGTACCCGCGAACCGCCGCAGCAGTCTTCGGCTGAAGCTCAATCCTGCATCGCTGTCTTCGAGATCGACCGTATCCTCGCGCACATCTCCGATGCCCAGCAGTAACTGTCCTCGCTCTTGCCAGGCGGCCTCAGCCGCAGCGCAGGCTTGTTGCCAACCGTGTTGTTCAATAGACACGATCGAAATGCCGACCGAATCGGCGATGGCCGTGCGCTCGGACCATGCGGCGGCACTGCCGCAGATGAGTAACGTGCTGCGTGATGAAACTGTCGATGCAGACGCCAGGGGTTGCGGATCGAATCCGATCGCTTCCAGCAGTGCATCGAAGAACTCCGCGCCGCCGGCGGCGAGCGTGTGTTTGTCGAGACCTCGGGCGAATCCCTGCAGTTGTTCCGTCAACTGACATTAGGGGACAAAATGCTTTCATCACGCGTCGGGCAATAGTTCAGCGACTCGCGATGTGAGTCGTGGATAATCCGGATCGTGCGCGAACAGCGTCTCGTGCGGCGGCTTCTCATGAATCCAGAGGCACCCGTCTCGAATCACACGACCGCGTGTCGGGTTAGCGGGATCAACAGCGTCCTTCGATAGCCGAGCGGCTCGAGCGATGGCTTGCTTCCGATGCCGGATGACCGCGTAGTACCGAGTCGCATTTTTGTAGACCCAAGTCGGTCCGGCAGCCGCAATATCCGTGGCGATGCGCGTCACTCTGCGCTGGCATGCTCGGCAGGCAAGAGTCTCGTGTCTGTATCGAGGCAGACGACATCGGCCTTGGAATCGATATCCCATTCGGTCTGGACTTCTGTCGCTAGACCGCGAGCCGATGCAGCGGCAGCGAGCTCCGTAGCGCCCGCTCAGATCATCAAGAACGACAATCATGCGCTGACCAATCTCACTGCCAAGCGAAGGGGCCGAATAGAGACTGTCGGGGAGCGCGCCTTACCTTGCCAAGCAATATCGAGCGCCCGTTCCGTGATCCACGCTGGTGCGGGCGTCGGCAGTCCGAGTGTCGTATTGACCGCGCAGTCGAACGCCAAGGCTTTGACCGGTATGTGGCCTTGATCGTGATACATGCACACAAAGGCATCGGTGCTCTTACGCTTCCACGGCAAGAAAGCCGTATCGGGCGGGAGCGGACCTTCGACGTCGTGGCCTTGCCGTCGAGCCTCTTCGATGGCCGGGATAATGATTCGCTCTTCTTCTCGATTACCGAATAGACCGTGTTCACCGGCATGCGGATTCAAACCGCAGACGACGATCTTCGGACGTCTGCGACGGATGCGGCCAGACCTTGCGGTGAGCTCGATGACTTCGAGAATGCGTTCGATCGTGAGCAGTTCGGGGACTTCGCGATAGCCGACATGGACCGTAACGAACGTGCGGGTGATCTCTTCCGAATATTGCATCATGCACGATCGAACCGCAGCGGTTCGCTCCGCGAAAGATTTCCGTATGACCGGGATAATGATGGCCCGCCATGACCATCGCTTCTTTGTTCAGCGGTGCAGTGGAGACGGCTGAAACGTATCCGGCCAGCGCATGATCGGTAGCTTTGTTCACGTAACGATATGCGAAGTCTCCCGTGGCCGCGTTGATTGTGCCGGGAGTAAAGTCCTGCATGGTGATCGTTCGCAGATCGAGGATGCTCGGCTGATCGATCTGATCGAGCTCGCACCCATCGATGATCGGAGCGGAGAGTGGTAATCGGTTCGCTCGGCACAAGCGGCTATGGCGACGGCATCACCGAATACGATCGGCACACACAGCTCGGCAATGTGTTTCTCTGCCAGAACGCGAAGACAAACTTCAGGCCCGACCCCGGCCGGGTCACCCATGGTGAGAGCAATACGCGGTCGATTCGATTCAGCAGGCATCAGCCCCATGTGGATTTCAAACGATAATGGGTACGGAAGTCGGTTCAAGCAATTGAGACAGCTCCTCAGCCGCTTCCGCCGCCGTCGGTCGCGCGCACGGATCTCGATGCAAGAGGAGTTGGACCAGTCTACTTTCGCGAGGATACTTTTCACACAGCGGTTTGGCCAAGTGGACGTCTGCCACGCGTTCCTTGACTAGATCGGCCAAAGATCGATAGTGCCTGCGACCGCAGAACATCTCGCGCAGGATCAGCCCCAGAGCATAAACATCGCTGGCCGGCGCGGCGGCTTCTCCCAACAATTGTTCGGGCGACATGTAAGCGGGCGTTCCCGAAATCGACGAAGCATCTTGATTCCAGGTGGCTGCCAAGCCGGATTGCGATTCGACGAGATCGGGACTCGTCTCATCGGATTCTTCCATCGGAACCAATCGCCATTGATCGGTCTCTTGCAGATCGGGCGACAGTGTTTCTTCAAAGCGACGTCCTTCCAGCCGATAGCGCATCGGTCGGTCATTGCCTGCGAACTGCATAGTCCGATGGATCTTGGCGAGTCCGAAGTCGACGATCTGCGGATCATCGTTGGCGTCCAGCAGGATGTTTGCCGGTTTGAGATCACCGTGAACGATCGATTGAGCATGTGCGGCGGCGATGCCGCTTGCGATACTTGCACCCAGTCGTGTCGCTTCGCGTCGTTCGAGCTTGCCGATACGACTTTCCAGCGAACCGCCGGTCAGCAGCGGCATGGCGATCATGGCCAGGCCGTCATTGACCTCAGCCGCATAGATGCCGCAGACGTTCGGATGATCGATCTTGGCAACTGCGCGCGCCTCCGACAAGAAGCGATCTCGCTCGTCGCCGTTAATCAGGATCTTGAGCGCCACATGCCGCTCCAACTGCAAGTCCCAAGCAGAGAAGACTCGACCGAAGGCTCCCGCGCCGAGCTCATTGACGAGGCGATAATGTCCGAGCACTCGGCCCGGTCGCAGCGCGCGTGCGATATCGATCGTGCCGTCCGCATTACGCCAACTAGCCGGACAGAGACCGCCGCTTTGCAACCCGTCGAGCACTCGGAGAATTTCTTCGATGTTGCGTCCTACCGATAAGTTGTGCAGGACGAGGTACTCGACGATTCCTTCCGGATTGATGAGGTATAAACCGCGAGTGCTGACACCTTTTTCATCCATCCACACGCCGTAAGCTTTGCCGAGGCTGCCGTCGACATCAGACCCGAGCGGGAATCGCAAATTGCTGACTCCTCCGTCGCTTTCCGCTTTGCTCCGCCACTGCGCATGGGACTCGATCGAATCGACGCTGACGGCCAGCACGTCGCAGTTACGGCCTGCGAATTCTTCGATACGAGAGCTGAGCGCGACAAGCTCTGTCGGGCACACAAACGAAAAGTCGCGGGGATAGAAGACGAGAGCCAACCAGCGACCACGATAAGATGTGAGGCTGCGGTGAACGACTGCGCCGTCCGATTCGACGCATGGGAGTTCAAAATCGGGAGCGACACGGCCGATCATCGAGGCTGCCATCGATTGGTTGCTTCCACTTGCGGAATACGATCCAAAACCCGGCCCAGGTCTCGATGCACCGGTCTCGATGCAAAGATTCAAGTTTAGCCGTAGTGCTCAGCGTCGGCTATCCTCCGGTAAGGGGCCGGTGTACAGGTAACGAGGTTGTAGATCCATTTTCCCAAATGGATCCTAACACCGATAGAAGCACCAACACCTATGGCAGTAACAAACGGTAGAGATTGACTCGTACAAGTAGCGAGTCTTGGGCGCTTTCGGTTTGCGCGATCAAGCAAAAGTGGCGGAGCGGCACTAAGGGGTGATTCCATTCAAGCGGTACGGCGCGGCCATCCGGTAGAGCACTATCGATCGTGAAGAACCGGACGGCTCGCGCCGTACCGCTACAAAGTCGAAGACTTTGGGCTTGATTGGGATCCATTTGGGAAAATGGATCCACAGTTGTTACTGCGAGACGCAGTAGAGGGCTTGATTGGTGCGCAGGTAGATTGCACCGCGATCTACAGCGGGTGTGGCGTTCGACATGCTCGTGTCCGACTCGAAGCGATTTTGGTGGACGATCTTGAGCTTGGGTTGAGCGGCTAAGACAAACACTCCGTCATTGCGGCTTTGAATGAGAATGTTCCCTCCGACTGCTATCGACGATGCATAGACTGGGCGTCCGCCTGACAGCCCGGAGACTCGGGATCGCTCCACGATCTTGCCGTCTGATGCGTCTTGGCAGAAGTACATCCCCTTGTCATCAATCCAATAGAACTTGCCATCGACTAGTACAGGAGTCGAAACGTACGAGGTTCCGCTGCTTGTCCACAAGGCATGCGATCCGGTCACGTCGCCCTTGCCGCCGGCCTTGATCGCAACACTGCCTGCCGAGCGATATCCGCCGAAGGCGTAGATTCGATCGCCGTCGACGATGACGCTCGGCGATAGATTACCCGTCAGCTTCGTTTCGACGAACCATACCAGCTTACCGGTCTTAGGATTCAATCCCCACACTTCACCGGGGACGGCTAGCACGAGGTCGGTTCGTGAATCATCGACGCGGCAGAGAGCCGGAGTTCCATAAGCGAGTTCCAAGGTCGATGCGGGAGCTTTCCAGACTTCTTTGCCGGTCGACTTATCCAGTGCGATGACGGCTTGACTCTCTTCGCTCGCGTTAACGATCACGAGGTTATCGACCAGTATTAGACTAGCTGCTGTTCCCCATCGGCGATTGCCCGATTCCTTGCCCACCTCTGTATGCCATAGTTCGTTGCCGTCCATGTCATATGCATAGACTCCGGACTTGCCGAGAAAAGCGAACAGGTGTTTGCCATCAGTCACCGGCGTGTTGGTGGCGTAACCGTGTTCCGGTACACCCATCCCTTCATACCGATCATCGGAATCGGCTGCTGCAATGGTTTTCGTCCAGGCTATCGATCCATCATCGCGGCGCACGCAGACCACATGACGCTTCAATTGCCGCATATCACCGCCGCTGCGATCTTCACCGTAGCCCGAATAGCAAGTCACGAAGAGGAACTTGTCCGTCAACACCGGACTACTCGAACCGAGGCCCGGCAGAGCCGCTTTCCATTTCAGATTCTTGGAATCGCCCCACTCGATCGGTACCGCTGCATCGGAACAGATTCCAGTACCGTTGGGGCCGCGAAAGCGAGACCAAGCCGGCAAGTCGGAGGACGCGTCCGTCGAAGTGACGAGTACCGCGGGATTGGATTCATCTTTTGTGTTTCTGACGTCTCCTTTGCTGTACTCCCATGTCAGAGTTCGCCGTTGCCGCGCTCGCACCTTCAGGAATCTTGCTGTGAACTAGATGCAGCTTCTCTTTGATCGTCGATCTGAGGGCGAGCGGCGTGAGAAGAGCCACGTCGACCATGTGGTCCGCGCGGTCCGGCCCCGAACCAGCTCCAAACTAGTCCACCGACAATCGCGATACCGGCCAAGCCACCGACAAGAACAACGACGCCTCGTTTCATAGCGATCCTATCATCCGTTCCAAGCGCGGCACCTTCGGCCCTAGTCAACACAACCCCGGAGAATACACCGCGAACCTGAACGCAAGATGAAGATTCGTGTCCCCCAGGACGGGTTCCCTACTCCAATTCGTACTCGCCCTCAGCGAAGCGGTACTCGTACTCGAATTCGAAGAGAAGAGCGAGTACGAGTACGAGTACGAAGGGGAGGAGTAGTGTAGAGGGAAAGCGACGGGTCGGGCGGCTAGGGCGTTAGTTAGTTTCTGTTGTCACCGATCTCTTCGATGTCAGCAGGGCCGGCGACTTGTACGGAGAAGTCATCGAACTCAGTAACGGCGTCGGCTTTGGTCCAGAGTCGAATGCGCGCGTTGAACTGATCATCTTCCGCTTCGAGCAATAACTTGCCGTCGAAGTAGGCTCGCATGTCGCGACCGACACACACGACCGATAACGAGTGAAATGCTGACGGATCGCCGGGGGCTTGTGCCGTATCGAGCTGTGATCGGATGCCGTCGACGACTTTGTACATGCGAACGTTCTGCTCGAGAGGATTCCAGCGGGCGATGTAATAGTTGTTCGGATCCGAACGACGCCAGATCAAGCCGCCGCCTCGATCGATTCGACCATCGGCGGCTTTCAATCTGACCGACAATTTCAAGTCGACATAGTACCAGTCGCCGATACACAAGTTGAATTGCTTCTTCTCACCTTGGGACGAGTACTGCTTGAACACGTTCCCGCGGCCTGCTTCCGCCGATCGAACGACTTGCCAGCGACTGCCTGGTGACCAGGGCCGTTTCCGGTCCGCCAACCGTCCGGTAATGTTCCCGGTTCGAGGTCATCAAACGACCACCGTCGCGGCACATCGGCCTCGCCGCCGTCCAGCCAATATCGAATGATGGTCGCATAGTAAGTTCCATGCAGCGAAGAATGCTCTCTCGCGGTGCGACCATAACCGCCGTCCGTGTTGCGACACGATTCGATAAAGTTCTTCAATCGGTCCGCATCTTGTGGCGCAGCGTTAAGGCGTCGTAGCAATCGGACGACTCGATAACACGATTCTAAATCGGAGGGGCCGAGCGCTCACCGCCGAATCCGCATCGATTCGTTGCCCCTGTTGCAAGATCTGAACCGTACGCAGAGCATCAGGTTGGCCGCCCAATCGCTGCATGGCCGTGATCGATATGGCTGTGGCTCACGTGCTCGTTCCGGTCCTTTCGCCGAAGAACCGTCTGCATTCTGCTGTGCATTCAAGTCTTTGAGCCAGCCGGACGCAGCGGGTACGGTGCGATTGAGTTCTTCGAGCGATGAAGCGACCATGCGTATCTGTTCAAAGCCCTTGGTCGAGTCATTCATATACTGCAATGCTCGGTCCAAGTACGGCGTCTGCGGCTCGTTCAGCTCACCCAAGATCATCAGCGCGACACCGGTACTGATCGGGTCCGGCTCTTGTCCCGGCGCAGCGGCGAAGGCTCATCTTCTCATCATAGGAGTCATGAAGAAACGTCAGGATGCGATCTCGGTTCGGCGGTTCGGCGGCCGAGCAATCGATAGGCTCGGATGGCTGTGCGCGTGGTACGTAGCGTGGGTACGTTCAGCGACAGTTGGTCGATTCGGATCGGAGAGGGAATCCGCCCGAAGGTCGCTGCATCGTGCTGAGAAACTTGACGGCAGCCGCCGGATCGATGACACAAATCAGCAGGGATAACCAAGGGCCAGACATCGAGGTTGCTCTCTAAGTCGGCATGCCGGAATGGACGTAGTCTGATATATTGCAGCGAGCTGAAAGCGTCGGATAAGATCACTTCGTTACCTGCCTTGGTGACCAGGCGGCAAAGACCTCGCGGTCCAGTTGCCGAAACGACTGCACGCTGCCGTCGCATAGCAGTATATTTGCACCGTCGACGTGGAAGGCATAGATACCCCAGTTGTTGTTGCAATTCACGGTGCATGGTCCGCCGGGTGTCCGCCACCATCAAGCCGACCACGTGCGGAAGATCGACGAGTTGTACGATGCCCACGGTCCCCACCAATTCGCCCATTGCAGTCCGACATTCGTCGCTTGTTTGCCTTCACCAATCCAATGATCGGGGCGACCTGCGAACTCACCGACCAACAGCGTATTGGACAACCCGTCCGCGATGTTGCTGAGTGGTTACGGCGATTGTCCATCAATGCAGGACAGTTGACCGTATCAGCCGCAGCCACGCAGCGAGCCGTCGGCCACCAATAAGCGTCCACGCTGTTGGCTGCAAAGTAATCACCGGCGGCCCCGACCGTTCTCGTCGCATTGTTCGACTGATCAATGATTGTCACCATGCGGCTTCCGGCGGCGACGGACAAGCAAAGACGCTGAGCGGAACTTTGACGGTCGAAGCATTCACGGAATCATAGAATTCCGATTCATGTCATAACCGCTTTTTGAGCGCGGCCTGTTGATATACGGCAAGAAATGCGGCGCTGGCCTCGAAACGGAGCTACGGTGCTGCGTCGCGGCGGCAGTCCTTTGTAGGTGGATTCGAAGTTGAGAAACGCGAGACCTTGCTGCTTGAGATTGTTCTTGCACTGCATGCGACGAGCCGCCTCGCGCGCGGCTTGAACCGCCGGCAGCAGCAATCCGACCAGGATCCCGATGATGGCGATGACCACGAGCAATTCTACCAGCGTAAAAGCTCTAGGCCTCCGCGCCGCATCGTTCGTGCATCGCATCATTCGCATCTTCGAAGTCAGCATATTCGCCAATCTCAAAAAACGGGATCGATCTAAATTCCCACTCGTCCTCTTCCCCTTCATCGTACTCGTACTCAGCGAAGCGGTACTCGTACTCGAACGGGGGAAGGCTGGTCGAGTACGAGTACGAAAAGGCAAACAGCCCGCTCTTTTCTAGCCACTAGCCACTAGCCACTGGCCACTGGCCACTAGCCACTAGCCACTAGCCTCTAGCCTCTAGCCTCTTCCAACCCCCTCATTGTTCCTGTGCTCGTTGCGAACTTATCCGTTTCGATCCCTAACCTGTTCAACATCGAGACAAATAGATTCGGCAAGGGATAATTCTTCTCGCGATCGAATGCCAAGTGACCGGCGTGTTTGAATCCGCCCCCTGCGAATAGGATCGGTAGATTCGTCGTGACGTGTGTGTTCGCGTTCCCCAAGTTGCTGCCGTAGAGAATCATCGTTCGCTCAAACAAGTCGGACTCGCCTTCTTTGCGACCTTTGAGGTCAGTGAAAAGCGAGTCGAGCAACTTCATGTGTTCGCGATCGATGCTCTCGAGCTGAGCCAACTTCTGCGGGTTCTTGCCGTGGTGCGATAGATTGTGATAGCCGTCGGTGATGTCGGTCCCGTCCACTGCGATCGCCGGCGAATTGACGCTGTCGAGCAGCAGAGCGACCAAGCGCGTGGAATCCGACTCGAACGCATACTTGGCCATGTCGTACATCAGTCGAGTCTTCTCGAGATACTCGCGCGATTATTCGGATCCTGCGGCGGCTTCTCATCCGTATGAGGCTTCGGTTTGCGTTCCCATTCGCGAGCCGATGCCAAACGTTTTTCCATGTCGCGCACACCGGTCAAGTATTGATCGAGCCGTTCGCGATCGCGCGGTCCCAGATCGCGCTCCAGGCTCTGCGTTTGCCCGACCACTGCATCCAGGATGCTCTCGCCCAGTTCAAGGCGTCGCACTTGTTCGTCGACTTGTGCCTTCGTCCCTTGTAAGAACAACTTGCGAAACACTTCCGACGGTTTCTCTTCGCACGGGATCAACACACCTCCACCCGTCCACGAAAGGCTGCGTTGACCTTGCTGCACATTGACGCCGAGCGTCAGAGACGGGAAACGAGTCAGATGCCCGATGTGTTCTGCCGCGTATTGATCGAGCGAAATGGTGTTGCGAAATCCGCCGCTGCCCGGGTGCGGAGCAGCGGTCAAAAAGCAGTTGTCTGCGGGATGGCCGCCGTCGACATCCGGATGCCATACACCGCTAAGAACGGTGAAGTCGCGTCGATGCGCGGAGAGATGTTCCAGGTAAGTCGACATCTTGTAATCGATGCCGACCGAATCGGGATCAGGAAAAAACTTTTCAGGGAGCAAGCCGAGGTTATTGCACACAGCCAACATCCGCCGCGGCGCTGCAACCTTATCGGCTCCGCGAGCCAAAGCGGGAGTCATCGCATCGAGCAAAGGGAGCCCGACCGTTACACCGGCCGCTTGCAACAATCGTCGGCGAGATATCTTGCGTTGAAAGAGAGACAGCATGTCAGACTCACTTGTTTCGGAACAAAGGACTTTGCACGAGTGCCAGAATCAAATCGCGAACACCGTAGTTGCTTGTCGCGGCCTGATCCAGCACCGCTTCGACTTCAGGTCGATCACCGAAGCGAACCGGTGCACCGGTCGCGTAGACGACCAGTTGATGAACCAAGTTGCGAGCGACCTGTCGCTCGTCTTTCAGTAGCAGAGCTTTCAGGCCTTCAATATCGGCGAAACGGCCGCCGCTTGGAAGTTCACCGGAAGCATCCACGCTCGGTCCATCGGCGAATTCGAACGGTTGGCCGTTCTTTCCGTATCCGCGAGCGTTCAATCGCTTTTTGTTTTCGTTGCCGATCTCGTCTGTGGTCTTTCGATAAGCTTTTCGATAGCCTCCGAGCACATCAAAGTTCTCAAGCGCATAGCCCGGCGGATCGATGCGTGCGTGACACGCATTGCAGCTTTCGAGACTGCGATGTTTATCGAGCTGTTCACGAATGGTGACCGCGCCGCGAATATCCGGCTCGACAGCCGGCACGGCGGCCGGCGGAGGCGGAATCGGCTTGCCGAGAATTCGCTCCGTCATCCAAACTCCGCGCACTACAGGCGAAGTCGTCGTACCGTTGGCTGTGACTTTTAGAATCGATGCTTGAGTCAGTAACCCGCCGCGAACCGAGTCGGGCGGCAGATCGACCTTGCGCAGTGCCACGCCTGTCACCCCCGGGATCTCATAGTGCAGAGCCAATCGCTCGTTGATGATCACGAAGTCCGAATCGATTAAGTTGCTAGCCGGCAGATTGCGGCGCATGAGTTCGCGAAAGAACGCACGAGTTTCATCGCCCGCGCATTCGACCAGATAGTCATCTAAGTAGTAGTCGGGATAAAGAGCCGCATCGGGCGAAGTCGCATCGGTCTTGCGAAGGTCGAGCCAATAGTCGAGAAACGCTTGTACGAAGCGATCGGATTTTTCATCGTCGAGCAATCGCTCTGCCGCGCTCTTCAAGTGTGACGCTTCATGTAACGATCCGCTATGAGCGTCGGCTCGCAGCTTTGCATCGGGCTCGCTGTTCCACAAGAAATAGGAGAGACGCGCGGCCAATGCCGCATCGTCGAGCTCGCCCGCTTTCTCAGCGGTCGTGACGAAAGCGGGTGAGCAGAGGACGCCTGAGTAAGCGGCGATCATGGCATCTTCAAAGCTGCTTTCGGATCGTAGGGCGTGCCGCACGATTTTCATGAAGCGCTCGACATCTTCTTCCGCGAACGGCTGTCGGAGAGCTCGCTGCATGAATCGACGCAGCAATCGCGCCGCATCGGCCTCGGGATCGTCGGACTTAATCGTGGCTTGTCCGCCGACTGTCACCAGCGGCAAGTCATCGAACAGCAAGCGATGACCTGCGCTCGGCCATTGATCGATGATCGGCCCTTCGACGTCCAAACGTTGGAATGCGACTCCGGGTTGTCTATCTTTTTCGGCCAGCGGATTGCGCCAGGGGCCCGGTGGTCTCGATCGGAACAGTCGCACGGCATCGGGGCGAATCGATTCTCCTTTCAGCAGAATCACTTCCATTTCGTAACCGGCCGGCTCAGGGGTCACTTCAAAGGTCCCGAGCTTGCGCAGCAGCCGCGGCGGGGTTTCGGAATACAAACTCACAGGCTCGCGAGTTCGTCCTTTGGAGATGTCGGTGCGGCTGGGGCGATACCACTTGTCGGCACTCTCGGGGCCGGCCCAAAACGAATAAGCATGGACACGGATCTTGTAGCGACCTGAGGCGGGCGCCTTGAACGCATCGAAGCGGAGTTCGATCGGTTCATAGGAACTGGCTACGACGCCCATCGCCTCGAGTTCTCGTCGTTCCGGATTCTTCGCGCCGGCGGCCATCGGCACTTTCTCTTCGAGCGCGTCGATGTCCGCTTCAAAACCGAGAATTGGAAACGTCGCGCGCTCGGGACTGCGATTGAACTCGCTGTACTTCACTTTGCGACTGAACGCACCGCACTCGCGCGCGTAGAAGGTGCGCTTCATCGGCGCGGGGGCTTCGGTCTTGTGAGCGATCACTTCGCGCAGCGCGTAGTCAGCCGCCGCCATGTAGCGAGCGATCTGCACATGCGAGACGTCGAGCGCTTCTCCGACTTTGTTGAATCGATAGGCTTCACCGTCCTCGGGGAGCATGGTCTTGATCTGCAGCCAAGGAGCATCCAGCAGATCTCGCAGCGTGTTCTCGTACTCATAGCGATTCAATCGTCGACGGACCGCGCGTCCTTCCTTCGCAGCCCGATCGTTATCCAGCTTGATCAGTTGCGAAGTCAGATCGCGCGTGAACGTCTGTCGCGCCGCGGCGCTCGGCTGTTCAAACTCAGCCGGGGGCATCTCGCCGGCCGCGGTGCGGTCATGCACTTTGATCCACAGCGCCTGATGCTCAGCCACATCCGCATCGTTGATCAAACGGCTGAGATCGAGCTCGCCTTTCTTGGTGTCAGCGGAATGGCATTCCAAGCAGTTGGTCTTCAGGAATTCGGCCTGCGGTGGAGCGGCCGAAGCGAGCGCGCACAGTGCGAAAGAACAAAGGCAGCCGGCGATTAAAGTCGCAATCCGGATGCTGTGTCGGAATAGGTGCATGGTTTCGGAGTCGTATCGCGGCTGGAGGTAGGAAATTGTGCTCGCAGGGGGGGAAGGAGCGGCGGGACTATCTATTAGAATCAGCCTGCCCCCACTGCTGCAACATCGAACCGCATGAACCGAGCGGCATGACGTGAATTGTGCTGACGATGGTTGCCGCATCTTTGATTCTATTCGATCGTCTTTTGAGTCTTTACCGATAGCTTCGTTGTGAGGTGGCCATGATCGCGCGTATTGCTGTTGTTTACGCTGTCATGATGTTCAGTTTCGTAGGCATCGTGCAATCGATAGATGCACAAGAGACGACTGCGACCGCTTATCCCGATCATCAGCACGTCATGCAGTGGATCGACTTCAAGGGTGACCTGCAAGCGGTAACCAGCGCTGCTCATTGGCAAACGCGTCGAGCACATATCTTGGCGGGGATGCAGCAAGTCATGGGGCCGCTGCCCAGCTCTGCGTCGCGCGGTGAGCTTGATATGCAAGTGATCGAGATGGAAGAGCTGCCGACGTTGACTCGCAGCAAGATCACTTATCTGGCCGGCCCCGGCGATCGTATTCCGGCTTACTTGCTCATTCCGAAAAACAAAGCGCCGAAGAGTTGTCCTGCGATGCTCTGTCTGCACGGCACGAGCGGACCGCGCGGACGAACTGCAGGTTTGGGTGCGGACTACGCTCGCTATGCATTGGAACTGGCTGAACGTGGTTATGTGACGATCGCTCCCGACTATACATTGCTCGGCGATAATCAGACGGACCCCGAATCGCTTGGCTATGCGAGCGGCACGATGAAAGGGATCTGGAGTCACATGCGCGCGGTCGATCTGCTGGAGAGCATTCCGGAAGTGGATGCGAGCCGTATGGGAACGATTGGAGTGTCACTGGGCGGGCACAACAGTTTGTTTGTCAGCGTGTTCGACGAGCGATTAAAGGTCATGGTGACTAGTTCCGGTTTCGATTCGTTTCTTGACTACATGAACGGCAATCCGACGGGCTGGTGTCAAAAGCGATACATGCCGCGCATCGAAACGATCTACGGCAAAGACCCGAAAAAGATCCCGTTCGACTTTCCGGAAGTGCTGGCGGCAATCGCACCGCGAGCCGTCTACATCCATGCTCCGCTGAGCGACAGTAACTTCAAAGTTGAAAGTGCCAAGCAATGTACGGCGGAAGCTCGGAAGGTCTTTCAGTTACTGTCGGCCGACAGCAAGTTACAGATCGTCACGCCACCCGGCGAGCACGGCTTTCCAATCGAGGAACGACAGAAGGCCTACGAGTTCGTCGATCGCATCCTCAAGCCGCAAATGTAGGTCAGTCAAGTGTAGGTCGGTTGTCCTCAACCGACCCTCAACCGACCTTTGATCCCCAACACCGTTCGGAGTACCAACACCTCAGTCGGTATCCAACTGCCAGGCGCTCACTTGCCTGTACTGTGTGGCACGCTCGACACTGCGAGGCTGGAGCCTCGCGAGCAGTGCGTGAACAGGCTGGAGCAATGCGGGGAGTTACGCTTTCTGGTAACGACTGGCCCTCTGGTAACGACTGGCCTTCTGGTAACGACTGGCATTCTGGTAACGAGGCTCAGCCTCGTTACCACTACCCGACGGGGCTCAGCCTCGCGTCTTTCAGGCGGATCTCGCTCGATCTGTCCGTGTCGCGTAAGTTGTTGGTACTTCTGAGTCTGTTGGAGTCGGTTGAGGGCAACCGACCTACACTAAAATTCAGAATTCAAGTTACACCTGGTTTCGGCCGAATGATTACAAATCGTCCGGTGACTTTTAAGCGAGCCGGCTCGATTTACAATGAGAGCAATCGGAGTCGCCGGTCGGCTTCGAGCCCGGCTCCCAACCGTTTGCTCGGCCGTCTCAACAGCCGCGCAAAGTTGCCTATCCATCTCCGGTCGAAGCAAACCTCACAACGAATTGTTTCTCGGGTTTGACTAATCTCGAGTCGGTCATTTCGATGGGGTATGAACAGAGATGTTGTCCTCGATTGTCACCTGGTGGAACACGCAATCCCTGGGTCGATGGCCGCGGTCCCGCACCGTCCTCGTCTTCACCTGTCGCATTCAGGTGCTCGGCAATTCGCCTCACGGTCTGCGATTCCATTTCCTTTGCAGCAACCGACTCTACGCTGACGCAGAACATGCCGCCGAGGACGAGGCGTTTCGATTGCTCAAAGATCGAGGCTTGAAGCCGGGTCCTGACTGCGCGATGAAATGGAACAAGGGTCGCTTCATCACTCAGCAGACGTTAAAGACAGAATCGGAGTCGGTGATCGAGCTGCTGAAGCTGTTGCGATCCGGCCGAGAACCTCACGTCAGTTCGCTTATTCAGTCGTCGAGCGCCGCTGCTGAAGTGGCCCGCCACAGCAAAGTCGCATAGAGACTGCCGAGCCCTTTCGTTGCAACCTGTACAATGCCGCGTATCCCGCTGCGCACTCGATCGCAGTTTGGAATCTTTCACGGTCCGGATGTTGCAATGAGCTCCGATTCTTCCCGCGTTATTCTGCATGTCGATATGGACGCGTTCTATGCGTCGATCGAGCAGCGAGATAATCCGGAACTGCGCGGCAAGCCGGTGGTCGTCGGCGGGAACTGGGGTCGCGGAGTTGTCTCGGCCGCCAGCTATGAAGCGCGAGCCTACGGTGTCCACAGCGCCATGCCCGGACGTCGCGCAGCCGAACTCTGTCCTCATGCCGTCTTCGTGAAAGCTCGCATCGATCACTATGCTGCGGTCGGCCGGCAAGCTCGTGAGATCTTCCAGCGTTACACACCATTCATCGAACCCTTGTCGCTCGACGAAGCCTTTCTCGATGTGACTCCGACTATGCATCTGCACGGCGATGGAACGGCGATCGGACGAGCCATCAAGTCGGCGATTCGCGACGAACTGCACTTGCCCGCCAGCGTCGGCATCGCACCGCTCAAGTTCGTCGCCAAGATCGCCAGCGATATTCGGAAACCCGACGGCTTTGTCGAGATCAAGCCCACCGAAGTGCAATCGTTTCTCGATCCGTTGCCGATCTCGCGGCTATGGGGAGTCGGCAAAGTCGGTGAAGCCAAGTTGCAAAGGCTCGGCTTTCGAACTGTCCGCGACTTGCGAGTAACCGACCGCGAGCATTTGAAGCTGCGCTTCGGGGCGTGGGGTGAGCACCTGTGGGACTTAGCCAACGGCATCGACCCGCGGATCGTCGAAACCGATCACGAAGCGAAACGGATCGGTCACGAACGAACGTTCGACGAAGATCTATCCGATCGCGAATGGATGCAAGCGGTCGTGAGTTACTTGTCGGAACAAGTCGCCAGGCGCTTGCGACATGCCGAACGGCTGGCGCGGTCCGTAGCTTTGAAATACCGGCGAGCAGACTTCAAGACATTCAGTCGCACGAAGATGCTGCCCGATGCAGCGGACGGCACGCAGCTCATAGCTTCGACCGCTGAACTGCTGCTGAACGAACTCTGCGAGAAGCAACCCGGCCCGGTCCGTTTGCTGGGCGTCTCCGTATCGCACCTGACCGACGTCGGAGCGCCGCGGCAACTGAGTTTGTTCGATCAAGCCGAAGAGGAAGCGTCGACCGCCATCGATCGACTCGCCGATCAAGTCACCTCCAAGTTCGGTAACTCAAGCCTCTACCGAGCCGGCAGCCACAACTGGCACCAAACCAAACGCCGGTAATTTTTCCAGCAGCACGCTACGTGATCTTTCTGAACACCGACCAGAACAAGTCGTCGCCGGGGTAGGGGATGCTTAGGCGGGATGGGATCGGTGTTGCAACGATGGATGCGATGCGTCCCATCGTGGAGGTAGCGGCCATGTGGCGAAGCAATGACTTCGCATGTCCAACTCCGATCCAGCGCAAGGTACGTCGTGATCGGACGAGTGATAGTCCACATTGCGCTGCCATGTCGGCCAGTGACTCGCGCGAGAACCAGTGTAGGACACTCGGCGGTGAGTACTCGTGCCAGCCTCGGCCGCAGGTCCTCGCGATGCGACTGGAGCGATCCCAGGTTTCGATCAGCAGATAACCGCCGGGCTTGAGCGCTTGAACCGCTCGCGTCACTGCGGCCTTCGGGTCGGGAAAGTGAGAGATCACTTGGATCATGGCGACGCAGTCGACTTGCGGCAAGCTATCGACGGGTAACGATTCGAGCGATCCGCAGCGCATGTCGAGTTTCAACTCGCGCCGGCCGTATTCGACCATCGAGGCATTCGGTTCGACACCGATTCCTTGCCAGTTCCTGTCCTGCCAACCTTGCAGTAAGAACCCGGCTGCAGCGCCGACATCGATCATCGAACCCGCCGAGCCCATGACCTTGGTCATTATGTCGGCGTAACGTCGACCGCGTTTGCGCAGCAGTTCGCCTTCGGCCAAGTAGTTCGAGTACCCTGCGCCTCCGCCTGTGAAGTAGCTGTCGTCGTACACCGCGGCTATGTGAGCTGCGGCGTCGGCTACAGATGTAAACCGATGCTCGCACGCGGCACATTCACGTATCGGATAGCCGCGTTGCTCCCACAAGTTTCGTGAATCACCGGCACACAGCGGACAAGTAACAGCATCGTTCATCGAAGTGACCAATCGCTACTTACGTTTCTTCTTGGCCTGAGATGAACCGGATCGCTTACTGCGCCCGCCGAGTTTCGGAGGCTTACGATCTTTCGGAGTCCTCTTCTTGTCAACAGCCTTCTTTCGGCCGTGCACTGCATGGGAGTGCGAATGATCTGCATGATGTGAGGCGCTTTTGCCGTGTCGACCTTCTTGGCCGGCTGTGTGATTAGCGATGAAGCCGAACGTAAGTGCTCGACGCGCCAGGTCGATGTTGTCGATGCGTACGGTGACGACGTCGCCGAGCCGGAATCGATTGCCGCTGCGGAAGCCCTCGATCACATGACCCTTCTTTTCGAAGCGATATCGATCTTCGGGGAGCGCGGTGATCGGCACAAAACCTTCGGCCGGGATTTTGGAACCGCGGACGTAGAAGCCTTCGGGGACCACACCGCTGATGACTCCGTCCATGTTCTGTCCGAGCTGTTTGCCGAGGAAGTGCAACAGCTTGATCTTGATCACCTCGCGCTCAGCCGACTCCGCGTTCTGTTCTTGATCGGAGCAGTGATGGCCAAGTCCGATCAAGACCGGAATCGGATCGCCGTACGGTTTCTGTTTCTGCAGCAAGCGCTCGACGGTGCGATGGACTTGCAAGTCGGGATAGCGGCGAATGGGGCTGGTGAAGTGACAATAATGTTCAAAGTGCAGAGCGTAATGCTGCTCCATATCGGGTTGGTAAACCGCTTTGCTCATCGACTTCAGGATGGCATAGTTCACAGCCGTCTCAGTCGTTTTGCCGCGGACTTCGCGAACGACTTTTTGGATTTCAAAGCGACTTTCTAAGCTGTCCACTTTGATGCCGAGATCGCGAACGAACTCGGTTAGTTTTTTCAGCTTGCGCGGTTCCGGCGCAGCGTGCGCTCGACGCAGGAAAGGAATGTCCAAGTCATCGAGCCAGGTAGCTACGGCTTGATTGGCGGCAAGCATGAACTCTTCGATGATCTGATGGCTCTCCGTGTATTCGACGACACGAGCCCCTTTCACTTTGCCGTTGCGATCGAGTTCCAACTTGATCTCGGGCAGGAACAACTCGATCGCGCCGCCTGACATGCGATTCTTGCGGAGCACCATCGCCAGTTCATGCATGTCGGCCAGCAACTGCCATATCGCCGGCGCGAGTCGAGCTCGCCACGGCGCGGGATCGGCCAAGTACTGATCGACCTGTTCGTAGTTCAATCGCTGTTGATTGAGGATCGCCGAGTTAAACACTTCCCAGTGCACGAGCGTTCCCGAATCGGTCATCTCCATGAGGACCGTTTTGGTCATGCGAATACGATCGGGTTGCAAGCTGGCCAAGTGATTACTGATCAATTCCGGCAGCATCGGAATCACGCGATCCGGAAGATAAACGCTCGTCGCGCGGCGTTTGGCTTCGGTGTCGAGCGCCGATCCGATCGGCACGAAGTGCGAGACGTCGGCGATGTGTACCATTAGCTCCCAATGTCCGCGATCATTACGACTGAGCGAGATGGCATCGTCGAAGTCACGAGCATCGAAAGGATCAATGGTCAGTGTGGGGACTTGAGTCAAGTCGCGACGATCCGAAGGGATTTCCTCTTCGCGAAATGCATCAGCTTGTTCGCGAGCTTGTTCGATGACTTCGTCCGGGAACTTGTCGATCAGTCCGTACTGCACCATGACAGCGAGCGTATCGACAGCCGGATTCTTGCTCGAACCGAGCACTTCGAGAATGACACCTTCGCCGACATGAACTCCGTCGGGGAAGCGGACGAGTTCGACGATGACCTTGTCCCCTTTCTCAACCGGCAGGCCGCGCACGTCGCCGACTTCGACCGGCGAACCGACGGTCACGCCGTCGAGATAGACGATGCTCTTGCCGTCGCGGAGATCGTAAGATCCGGAGAACTGGCGTCGCGCTCGTTCGATGACTTCGACCACAACACCTTCTTGTCCACTGCCGCGCCGACTTGCTCGAAGTTGAACGGCGACCATATCTCCGTCCATGGCGGTGCCGGTGGAGTCACTGGGTATGAAGATGTCTTCCACGGCGCCGAGTTTGCCGGTCGGCACCGGTCGCACGAAACCGAATCCTGCAGCCGCTTGACGGAACTTGCCGCGCGTGAGCTTGTCCGATCCGGTTGCTTCTTGAGGTGTGGTGACGAGGTGGTTCGATCCGTAGGAGAGTTCGCCGCGGAGAACCATGCGCTTGATCAGTTTACGAACTTGCGCGTACGCTTCGTCGTCGAGCTCCAGTGCGCGGTGGATCTCTTTGGGTTTGATGGGGCGATACTGCGGGTGATAAACGAAGTCGAGAATCTTTTGTTGCAGTGCGGATGAATCGAGCGACCCGTCTTGGGTACTGTTGTTATCGTCATCGAAGTCGTTGTTGTCTGAGTCTGAGGAGCTGTGTGAATCGTTCACGGATACTTTGCCGAGAAGAGAGAGTGGATGAAGTCACGGAACGCTGCCGAGCGATAAAGGCTCCAGCGAAGTTGCGAATCGTGCTTGTTGAGACCGTTCAGAAGGGAAGGAGTTTTTTCATGCAGGTGCGAACAGATGATTCGGCGCGACTGTCGACACGAGCCGGATGAGCAACCGCTGCGCCGAACTTTTGACTATAATCAGTCTGACAAACCGGTAGAGCCGGCAGAAGTCCGAGCGTTACCGCTCGCCCGCATTTTTCCCGCCGTTTTCGAGTCTCGATCGACACGTTTTTCGTTCGACCGTGACATGTTGATGCAGTATGGACTCTTTTTGCTCATGACAAGTTCACAGAATTCTGATGCCGGAGTGCCGGAATCGGCGTCTCGCAAGCCTCGCGTCCTGCTGGTCGACGACGACGGTGAAATCGTCGAAGCCATGCGGTATGCCTTAGAAGCTGACGGTTTCGAGGTGGCAGTGGCTCGAGACGGCAATCAAGGGTTGGCCATGACCGAGACCATGCTGCCCGACCTGCTGATTCTCGACATGATGATGCCCAAACGGAGCGGTTTCTTGGTGCTTGAACAACTGCGTCGCAGCGGTCATGACAGCGTGAAAGTCATCATGATCACGGCGAACGAAGGGAATCGTCATAAGGCTTATGCCGAAATGCTCGGCGTCAGCGATTATCTGCGTAAACCCTTCGCAATGGACAAACTGGTCGACAGTGCCAAGCGATTGGTCGGCGGTGAATCGTCGAAATAGTCGCCGCGCAGCGCTCGATCGCTCGGGTCTAAGAGGAATCTCATTGTGATCAGATGGATAGCTTCGGTGGCTGGGTTGATAGGAGCGGCTGCCGTGTCGCTTGGCGCCTACACGGCTCACGGCTTTGAGAAAGCGCTCGAAAAATCGGGTTTGCCCGCTGATGAAATTGCCGGCCGATTGAACTTGGCTGAGACTGCAGTCGACTATCACCTGCTGCACGCCCTGGCGCTGCTTGCACTCGCTGCCGCGCCCGCTCGATATGCAACAAAACTTCGTTCGGCATCGGCGGTCTTTTTTTTGATCGGACTCGCTTGCTTCTCGGGTGTCTTGTACTTGAAGGCCTTCACCGGATTCAAAGGGATGAACTTGGTCGTGCCCGCCGGAGGCATGGCGTTCATCATCGGATGGTTGCTGATCGTGCCGACTGCTTTTGTCAAATCGCCTACCTACGATTCGCCCACCAACGATTCGGCCGCGACCGAATAAGAAAGACGCTCGCGTGTCGACCACGGACTCGACAGAACACTCTCACAATCGTTTGCGTGTGCAAGCGTCGATTCTGTGCGGTGGTCGATCGTCGCGATTCGGATCAGATAAAGCACGGATCATCATCGACGGTCGCGCGCATCTGTTGCGACTATGCGATGTATTGGACACATGTTGTCGTTCGGTTTGCATGGTGGCGGATCGATCGGACCGTTACCAAGACTTGGGACTGAGCTGCTTGATCGATCGAGTTCCCGAGTGCGGACCGATGGGTGGACTTGAGGCCGCGATGCAAGAGTGTTCGTCGCGCGCGACAAGGGATCAAGATGCCGCCGAATGGATCTTGCTGATCAGTTGTGATCAGTTGATCTGGCGAGCCGAGTGGCTCGATCAACTGACTCAGCCGGTTCTCGATCGCGATCAGAATGGTTCGCAGTCACTACAAGCCGCCGCGTTTTACTCGACAGCTTGGCAGCCGCTGCCGGCTCTCTACCATATCAGCCTGCAGCCGATGATCGCAGCGCGAACCGAGCGACGCGAACAGTTGTCGTTGTCGGCTCTTCTACAGCAGTTGCACGAACAGGGGCGAGCCGCAAAACTGGAGCTCGCAGAATCGCCCGCTGACTGGACGTTTAATACGCCGGACGAATTCGAGCGGCTGCAGCGCCGACTTGGCTGAGCGAGCTTCTTACGAAAGACCACCGTCCATGTCTGACATTGCCGCCGACATCGCAGCCTCGCTGGAGATTCGCCGAGCCGATCTTGATAACGAACAAGATGCGGCCGATGTGCTTCGACTGACCGATCATTACGCGCAGCATCCGATGGGCGGAAGTAAGCCGCTGCCGGCCGATGTGGTCGGTCGTTTGATCGACGCTCTGCGAGCTCATCCGACCACGATGATTTTTCTTGCGACCTTGGATGGAAAGGCAGTCGGTATCGCCACTTGCTTTCTCGGTTTTTCCACCTTCGCCGCTAAACCGCTAGTCAATGTCCATGATCTGGCCGTACATCGAGCCTATCAATCGCGAGGCATAGGGCGTCGATTGTTGCAACATGTCATAGAGCAGGCGCGAGAACAAGGTTGTGCGTCCGTCACGTTGGAAGTGAAGAAGGACAACACGACCGGTCGTGGACTCTACGCGAGTCTCGGATTCAAAACAGTCGCCGACCCTTTGGATGACGACACCATGCTGTTCGGCAAGCTCGTGTTGACACCGACCGCGAATTGAGGTGTCGGTATGAAGAAAGATAACAAGGCCAAGTCGAAGTCAAGTTCGAAGGCGATCGGTATCGATTGGGATTGGAATCTCGGCGGCGAAACGGCTCAGCACTGCGGCCTGACAGCGTCGGACATCGCGGCGCTCGATGAAGCCATCGGTCGACACGGCAAACGATGTGTGCGCGTGCATCCTGAAACGGACACGGCGGCATTGCCGTTTGCCACTGAAGCGGTTCCATGGTATCCGCAGGGTCGCTTTCTCATCGATAGTTCGATACGACCGGGAGCGTTTCTCGATTACGCGGTCGGCGAATACTACATCCAAGATGCCGCATCCCTTTTGCCGATGGCCATCGCTGACATCAAGCCCGGTGAAGAGGTCTGCGATCTATGCGCATCGCCCGGGGGCAAGTCGACGGCTGCGTTGGAACGATTGCGAGGTAGCGGATACGTTCTGGCCAATGAAGTGATTCGTGGTCGAGTCGATGTACTGCAGATGGCGCTGGCTCGATCCCGTTACGATAACTTTGCCGTCTCATCGCAATCGCCTGAGACGTTGGCTGAATCTTGTGCGGAGCTGTTCGATTGCGTGATCGTCGATGCGCCTTGTACGGGGCAGTCGATGGTCGCACGCGGCAAGCAGTCGCTCGCATCATATTCGCAGCGACAAGTCGAGCACAGCGCGCTCCGGCAGCTTTCCATACTTCGCTCCGCAGTGCGTTTGGTGCGACCCGGCGGTCGCTTGATCTACTCGACGTGCACGTTCGCTCATGCAGAGAACGAGGCCGTGGTCGCTTCGATGCTTCAGTGGTTACCCGATTGGCAAATGATCGAGCGACCGGAACTGCAAACTTGGAAGTCGGGTGCCATGGACGGTTGTTATCGATTGTGGCCCCAGCGCGATGGGTGTTCCGGCGGCTTCGCGGTCGGGTTGGTTCGACCTGAAGCTTCGACATTCGAATCGCTCGATCGATTCGAAGCCACATCTCTGTCTTCGCCTTCGTCATCAGGCCGAGATGATGCGGTAAGCCATCGGCGCAGCGGTTCCTCCTTTCATTGGTCGCCGGGTCCCGCGACGATTTCTTGGGAAGGGAATCCGTTTGAAGACTGGGCAGCAGGCGATGCACGGTTGTTCGTGCGAGCCCACGAACTGCATGCGTTTCATCGCGATATTCCAGAGCGAAGTATCGATGCGGCTCTCAGCGGTTTCCCGCTCGGCGATTTGTTCGGGCCCTGGTGGGTGCCGCATCATGCGATGGCCTGTGTCGATTCGATCGGCGGTCGACCCCTAAAACGACGAACCATAGAGCTGAGTAAGTCCGAAGCGATTCGGTTTATGGGAGGTGAATCGTGGCGAGGTTCGGGCGATGCCGTGCGCGCGGTTGCATGCTATGGGGGAAAGTCCCTGGGCTGGATGAAACACACCGGTGAACGATTGCAGAATCATTTGCCGAAAAGTTTGCGAGGACATTACTTGGCTTAATCGCTCCGCGCGCTCCCGAGTCACCGAACTTGCCATTGCCGCCGATGTCTAAATTGGGTACAGAGGGTAATTGGCGTCAAGTTGTCTTCGCGGATGAACAGATATGAAAGCGGGGCGCGGTAGCGAATTGTTGTCCTCCCATTCTGCGCCCGCTGCGGTTCCCTCATTGCTCCTGCGCTCTCTTAATGCTTCGAACAACTGTCGCATGTTCGGACCCTTGCGTTGGATGTCATTCGGTCGATTGGGTCTGGCGCTCTTCATTTGGGGGCAGATCTGTCTCACCGCTTCTGCCCAGTTGCAGATCAATCCGCCTGCCGGAGAATCGCCTGCGGCTCAATCCGGCACGACTCCTACAACACCGCCTCAAACAGCTCAAACCAATCCGCCGGTAGGTGCAACCAATCCAACGGTTAGCGCGAACGGTCAAGTCGCCGTGCCGCCGGCGCAACCGACTATTCAACCGCCAGTTCAGCCCAATGTGCAGCCGGCTCCTCCCACGACCGTGACACCGGCGACGCCGTCGATCGTTCTGACTCCCGAAGCCATCTCCGCGCGCATGGAACAAGTGCAACGGTCGCTCGAATTGGAAGCGGCGATGCGCGAGAGCTTAACGACTTTGTATCAACGAGCGCTGGCGGATCTCAAGGCGGCGGCTGAGTCGCAAAGACTGCGTAAAGACTTAGCCGTCCGATTGGAAGCAGCTCCGAAAGCCTTGGCTGAAGCGAAGAAGAAAAAAGAACAGTTGCCGGCTCGCTCCGAACCGATCAACTCGCTCGACCTGCTGCAAGTCGATGAGCTGAGCTTTGATGAGTTGCAGAAGGACCTGCAAACACGACAAGCCAAGTTGACGGCGGCCACCGAGCTACGCACGAAGTTGGCTGAGCAAGTCGACACACGCGAAAAGCGGCGCAAAGAGTTGCCGCAGTTGATCTCCGAAGCCAGGACGAAGCTGGAGCAATTGACGCGCGAGCAAGCGCCGGCGGCTGCGGTGGCGGCACCGATCGCCGACCCGGCTTTGAAAGAAGCCACCACCTGGGCGCAGCTTGCTCAGAAGCAAGCGGTGACCGAGCAGATGCAGTTGCTCGAACAAGAGCAACGCGTGTACGAAGCCGAAACGGAACTCTTGCCTTTGCAACTCGAGTTGGCAAGAGCGGATGAAAAAGCGCTGCAGGAGCAGACACGTCGCTTGAGCGAAGAGATCGAGCGGATGCGTCAGGACCAGATCCTGCAACAGCGCCAAGATGTTCGTGCGTTGATTGAAAAATCACCCGACGAGTTGCGACCCTTCGGCGATCGATTGCTCCGACGCGTGCAGGATTGGCTCGACCTGGCTCGCAAGAAAGCCGGTATCAAAGCCGAACTGGAGAGTTCTCGTGCGCTGTTGGAAAAGTGGAAAGACCGTTACTCCAAGATGGTCAATCGCGTTGAACCACAGGCCGGACAAGATGTCACAGCGGGCTTCAACAGTTGGGTCGGACTGATGCTGCGCAAACAGCGCAGTGAGCTCCCTGATCCTCAGAAGCTGGAACGTGCGATTCGTGAATATCAACAAGAAGACCAAGATACCGACAAGCAATTGTTCGAAATGGAGGACGACCTCCAGCAGATTAATTCGTGGCGCGACGGAGGTTCATCCGGCGATGAACTCGTGACGCAAGCTCCCGGCGCCAATCCATTGCTCGAACCGCGAGCGGTGGTCGATGAACACAAGCCTGCACTCGAACGGCTGCTCACGAAAGAAAAAGAACTGATCGAGAAGATGAGAATCGACATCGATACTTATCAGAACGATCTCTATCAGGTGGCCGATCTTAAAGAACAGACGCGTCTGCTCGTCAAGAACTATCACTCGTTCATCGAGAAGCACGTGTTGTGGATTCGCAGCAGCGATCAACTGGAAAAGTCGGAATTAAAGCAGGCCGTCGAAGCCTTTCATTGGCTGGTCAGCTACGAGAACTGGAAGTTCCTCGGGCTTAGTTTGCAAGCCGATATCCAAAGCCGTTTTTGGTGGTGGATTCTATTCACTGTCGGTCTGGCCGTGATTCTTTTCAATCATTCGCGCATGCGACGTTCGTTGACTCTCGTCGGTGACCGAGCCGCTAAGAGCAATGCGGTGTCCTTTGTGCTGACAACGGAATCTTTTTTGCTGACGGTAGTCATCTCGCTTCCTGTTCCGCTGACGCTGCTCTTCTTTCATTGGCGGCTGGCCGACATCGATGACGGCGCGCAAGGATTCTGTAAAGCCGTTGCCCATGGATTGCTCGTAGCTGCAGCCGTGTTCTCACCGCTCGAATTTCTCAGGCAGCTTTGCCGCCCGAGCGGCTTGGGGGAAAAACATTTCGATTGGTCCGGCGGAGCGACGAAACTGCTCAGCCGCAATCTGCGCTGGATGATCGATTTGGCCACTCCCATGTCGGCGCTGGTCGGCATCATGGAAGGTCAGTTGAACACGCGCTGGGAATCGTCGCTCGGACGGCTCGCATTCTTGGTGCTGATGTGCCTGCTGTTGATCTTCTTCGCGCGCATCTTCGTCCCCAGCAAAGGGATCTTCGGGCAGTACTTGAAGAAGCATCCGGGCGGTTGGCTCGATCGACTACGCTACGGCTGGTACACGTTGATTGTGATCAGTCCCATCATCTTGGCGGCGCTCAGCTTCATCGGCTTTCATTACACGGCGCAGCGCTTGTCGCAGCACATGCATACGAGTTTCTGGACGTTGATCGGTCTGACGACCGTCTATTGTCTACTGAGGCGATGGTTGTTGCTGTCTCGTCGCAAGATCATGATCGCGCAGGCCAAGCAGCGTTTAGCGGATGCAGCCAAGCGCGATCCGTCGCAGGCTGTGAGTGTGACTTCAGAAGAGAAGGAACTGAATCTCACCGCCATCAACGAACAGACTATGCGGTTGGTATCCAGCTTCATGATCGTCGCCGGCCTGGTCGCGGTCAGCTTGATCTGGTCCGACGTGTTGCCTGCGATCGGCATGCTGGAGAACTTCAAGCTGTGGGATGTGCAAGGCAGCAAGCCTGACGAAATCGTGACGATTACGTTGGCAAACTTGGTATTCGTATTGCCGATCGCAGTACTAACAACGATCGCCGCTCGAAACCTTCCCGGTCTGATGGAGATCGCGCTGTTGCAGCATCTGCCGCTGACCGGTGCCGCGCGCTACGCGATTTCGACTCTCAGTCGTTATGCAATTTTGTTTCTCGGCATCATCGGAGTCTCGAGCGCCATCGGTCTGCGCTGGCAGAGTGTGCAGTGGCTGGTGGCGGCGCTCGGCGTCGGTCTCGGCTTCGGCCTGCAGGAGATCTTTGCAAACTTTGTATCAGGTTTGATTCTATTATTCGAACAACCGATTCGAGTCGGTGACGTGATCACGATCGATGGCGTTACCGGATCGGTGTCGAAGATTCGCATGCGTGCCACCACGATCACCAATTGGGATCGACAAGAATTGATCGTCCCGAACAAAGATCTGATCACCGGCAAACTGCTCAACTGGACGTTGTCCGATACCACGAATCGAATCCAAATCAAAGTCAGTGTGGTTTACGGCAGCGACACGGAACGAGCTTGCAAGATATTGCGAGAGATCTGCGAGCAACATCCGAACATCATGAAGGACCCGCCGCTGACGGTCGTGTTCGACGGCATTCAAGAGGGAAGCCTCGTGCTGGTGATCCGCGCCTTCTTGGCCAATCTGGATGTGAGGCTCGATACGTTGCATCAGATTTATACTCAGATTCACCGCCGCTTTGCGGACGAAGGAATCGAGATTGCTCTGCCGCAGCGAGAACTGATCATGCGGTCTGCTCCGCGTCAGATGTTCGAGGTCCTCGGCGGTGGGGGCTCACGTCGGTCCGACGCATCCATCGAGCCGACCGGAAGCGGCCACGCCCGCGAAACCGACGCCGTAACCGACTAGCCTGCGATACCTCGTTTAACAGTCAGCCGCAGGCGTACTGTATTACTGCTGTATAGCCTGCGACATTGTTGTGGATTGAGTGCGAACATTGGTGCAGGTACGCCTTCGGCTGACTGTTAAACAGAGTACGCCTACGGCTGACTGTTAAACGTTGCGATTTTTTAGTGATAGGTTGTCCAGGCTGACTCGA
This sequence comes from Pirellulales bacterium, assembly GCA_046349815.1. Classification (GTDB taxonomy): domain Bacteria; phylum Planctomycetota; class Planctomycetia; order Pirellulales; family Pirellulaceae; genus Aureliella. The sequence goes on from JAXMBQ010000028.1 coordinate 75,823, forward strand.
GGCCTGCGTAGGGTGTCATCCATTTCCAGTTTTGCTTTGGCATACCTTCTTTGATTGGATTCTCGATGACATAGGAGATCGCATTCTCAATGGCTGCATCACTATCCAGAAACGATTTCCACTGATGTCGTGCCCACATGCCGGGCGGTCGCTTTCCGGACTTGGCATAATGCCGTAAAGGGTGAAGATCGTCCGCGATCAGTTGTCGGGTTGCAGCCCCCTTTAACAAATTGGCGATTTGTTCTGCGTGGTACCGATGCCGAGCGACAACAAGATGCGTGTGCTCAGGAAGAATTGAGCAGGCCCAGATTGCATAGCCGCTTTTGATCGCCTGATCTTTGAAGCCATTCGCGATCGACAGGGCTTGCTTGCCCGTCAAAGTTACAGGTGGATATTTCAATGCCTGTCGTGCAGATTCACGTAGAGCCAGTTCATCGGCGGAGAGCATGGCCAATGTACGTCTCTCCAGATGCCTAGTCGTTTCTCCGAACTTGGCGATTTCCCAACTGGCGACGAACTCAGACCAAGATCCACGCGGATCGTTGGGAAGCCAAAAACCATAATGCGGCAGAATCAAGTGGTACCCGTGAACCATCTTCCACCTCAATCATCATTCCTCGTTTAACAGTCAGCCGCAGGCGTACAATACTCTACGGCCTGTCCTATGACTAAGAGTTATTATCCACTTGCAATTGCTGATCGGCTTGCACTCGGCATTGTAGGGTATGTGATGAGGTTGTGCGCCTGCGGCTGACGGTCGAACGGGTTAAACGTGTACGCCTGCGGCTGACTGTTAAACGAGATTAACGAGCGGCGGTTTGCGTTAGCATTTGATGGATTATATTTTTCTTAGTACTCTTGTCTCACCTTTGGTCATGTTGAGTTTTGCAGTGCCTTGGTTCAGGACAATGGTCTCGCCGGTCATGGCGTCTGTGAGTCCTTGGGCCGAGTCGATATGGATTTCGATTGGGCCGTCTTGTGCGGCATGGAGTACAACATATTTTCCGCCGACGTAGACTTGGCAGTCGCGATCCGTGTAGAGGTGAACTCCGGCACGTCGAGCACATGCTCTTAAGAGTTCCGATGTCAGTCCCGGAGCTCCGACGAAGAGATGCGTACCGTGCTCGCCATTCCTCCAGACTGCGGCCGGCGAACCATCGCTATATCGCGCCAAAACCGATTCAGGCGAAGCATTAGCAACCGTCCATAATGGATGCACCGGCTGTTTGACTCCCCATGACTGGTTCAACCCTCGTGACTTGCCGGCTTCGGTCGGAATCGCGACGGCATCCTTTGAGTCGATCGGTTGTAGTTTTAGTCCTGTAAGCAACTGCATGTTCTTCAGATTCGGTCCGCTCTCGTCCGTGGCAGCGGGCGCATAACACCAAACACAGAGCGATCGTCCGGTGGCCGTCAGGAGCGAGGCTCGCTGTTCTTCTGTGAGAGACCATGCATTCGTGAACACAAACATCTTGGCATGAACGCGACCGGCGATGACATCGTCTAACAAATATTGTCCGTACGGCGCTCCCATACGACCCAGCGGTCCTCGTACTTCATAAACGCAAGGACGAGTGACTGTGTGTCCGCCGGCTGCGACTCGCAGCATGCTTGCTTCATCCACGACTACGGCAACTTCGGGACGATAGGGTTGTGGGTGGTCGATGAAGTCCTGGTCCATCGCGCTGAGCTCTCGCATGACTTCCCATATCTCAGGATCATCGAACCAACCGCTGGAACCGAGATCCATCCACCACGTCGCAAAGTTTCTGACGGCGCACTGCGCCGTGTTGCGCATCAGGAGTTTCTTGGTCTCATCTAAGTTCTTTGCGCCGACGTTCCAGCCTGGAAAAGTTCCTGTACCGAGATGCGTGTACGTATCGTCTTCGACCAACCACATCTTGCCTGCGAGCGCAACACTTTCCGCCGCCGTCATAGCCGGTCCGCTTTCACCCAGGGCTCGATCGAAGTAGGAGATCGGTGAGCACAGTACGTCGATATCCGGGCAATCGAGAGCGCGCCGTAATGCGTAGTGACCTGAGACCGATGGTCCATTCGGTATCGCACCGAACTCATGAACATAGCCGTAGAACATCAACACCAATCGCTTGCCGCGACTGGCCTCTCGCACGGTCTTAGCAAAGCGGCAGACGCAATCGGCCATTTGGTGCTGTTGATACTCAGCAAAGTCGATCAGTGGTTGTTCCGTGCGCGGGTCTCGGAGCAGGCCGTTCGGTGCCGCGCGGCGATCGGCTGCTGACGGCACTTCAGATTGATCGATCGCTGCCTGAGGCGTACGCCAAGCGGCTCGCAGCTTGTCATCCGAACCATATTTGGCCCGCAACCAAGTTCGCCAAGCATCTCGCGTCGCTGCAGAGTAACCGTTGAGTCCTGTATTCCAGGTGTCGTGATAAAACCATTCTCCCGTGTTTTGTCCGGTCGGATGATAACCCGCCAGGTGCGGTCCGAACTTTTCTTCGAGATGGACTACAAGCTCTTTCAATCGCTCGGAAGCATCATGCAGGTATTCCGGTGATTCGACACAGGCATCGAGCGCATGCTGTTGTTGATCGTCCCAGCGCATGACTGAGTTCGGATGGGCTCGGCACCACCACTGCGGAGCTCCGACCCAGATGCGCGGAATGAGCAGCGCATTCGGGTTGGCTGCCAGCACCATGGCACACTGCTGATCGACGACATCCCATTCGACTTGCTGTCCCGGTTCCGGCCATGGGAGATGTACCGGAAAGCTGATGAGGTTCACTCCGCCTGTTGCAGCCAACTTCACTTGTCGTGCGAGCACATCGGGCGGACCGCCTAGCTGAAGGAATGGTGAGCCGGGACGATAGAAGGCAATTGTCAAGTCGCGCGGCACATCGGATCGAGCCCAGAGGGTCACTCGATACTTGGTCCCCTTTTGCAGAGCCAATCTCGGTTGATGAAAGAGATGAAAGTCGGGCCAATTACCGTCAGCCGGGGCTTGGATCCGTACTCTCAATCCACTCGTTCCACCGTGACCGGTACCAGCTTCGACGTTTACCGTTCCGATCGTGTTTGCATTTCCCTGGGGCCAATACGTCCAGCGCTCGTCAAAGTCCTGCATCCCTTGTTCAAAATCGCAGAGGGGAATGACATCAGGCGATCTGCTTGTCGCATTATCTGATGCGGCATCCGCAATCGCGACACGAATGTCGTCGAGAAAAATGTCACCCGGGAGTTGGCCGAATCGCAAGTGCATCGTGCCGCGCTGCGGTTCATCGTGCATCGCTTCGAATTCAAATGCGATCTGCTGCCACTGGGAAGTAATTCGCAACGGTCGACTGCCGGGGCCTCCCCAGAAAATGCGAGGTCGAACGGGGCGACCGTCTATCGTCAATCGCGGGACTCCCCCCGAGACCTCGATGCGTACGGAATCGGCAGCGGAAAGCGATGCGACCGATATCGCAAGAAAGAGGAGTACCGAGGTTGACCAAGTTCTCATTGGTTCGCTTTTCGTTTTGGGGTAATTGGGGCAAACAAAAGCCGAGTTCAGTCGAAACATATGACCGCACGGGGATCGGAACGGCTCGTACGTTATGCCTTCGAGTATTGTCCGGTTACGATAATACTATGCCGCGGTATTTTCGGCGGTGAGGTCATTCGTCGGTGTGAGGCTTAATCCTGGTAGGGAAGCGACCGTGAGGCTCGGACAAGGTTGGTTGGCAATGCTCATGACGGCGGCAGTCGTTTGGCTGCTGTCGCCGGTATCACATGGACTGGCACAAGCTGCGGAGCCCGGTGAAAAGCTCAGTCGTGACCGCGGGTCGGTCGAGTTTTCAGCTTGGCTCAAGACGCAATCGGAAGCGGCTCAGCGGGGCTACCGGTTTCTGACGGAAAAATCTTATCTTCCGGCAGATCTCGACGATGATGTGCGTCAGGAATTAGAGAAGCGATTTCTGGAGTCTCATGTCGGAGCCGGCTCGCCCGAGGTTCTGCGGCATTATGGTTTGACGGTTCGACCGAGTGACTTATTGGATCGCCCTTTACAGTATGTGGTCGATGAACAGCGACGATGGGTTATGAACTGTTTCGCCTGCCATGGCGGAACGGTGTATGGTCAAACATATCCCGGTGCTCCCAACAGCGAGTATCAACTGCAAACGCTGACCGAGGACGTGCGAGCTGCCAAGCTTCGGCTCGGCAAACCGCTCGGACACATGGACCTCGGATCGATGTTCATGCCGCTCGGCAATACCGTGGGGACTACCAATGCGGTGATGTTCGGTGTGGCACTGATGAACTATCGAGATGAAGACTTGAACGTTCATACGTTGCGATCCGCGCCGCGCATGGTGCATCACGATATGGACCCGCCGGCTTGGTGGCTGTTCCATCGAAAGCGTCGGATCTATATCGACGGCTTTGCAGAGAAGGGAGCTCGCGGGCTGATGCAATTCATGCTCGTGCGCGAGAACGGACCGGACAAGTTCCGCGAGTGGGAGCCCGACTTCGAAGATGTTTACGCCTTCATTGAATCGCTACGTCCTCCCAAGTATCCCTTTGCGATCGATGCTCCCTTAGCCGAGCGCGGACGCGTCGTGTTCGAGGCCAACTGTTCTCGCTGCCATGGATCGTATGGAGCAGAGAGTCGCTATCCGGAAAAGCTGATCGATATCGACGAAATCGGAACCGATCGCGTGCGGCTCGATTCTCTCACTCCCTCGCATCGTTCGGGATATGGTCGGAGTTGGTTTGCGTATTACGGAAAACAAGAGACTTGGTCGGATCCGGCCGGCTATATGGCTCCGCCGCTGGACGGTGTATGGGCTTCAGCTCCGTATCTGCATAACGGTTCGATACCGACTTTGTGGCACGTACTGCATCCTGAATCGAGACCGAAGGTTTGGCATCGCAAGGACGTCGCCTGTGATCAATTGAAAGTCGGATTCCAGATCGACTCGTTCGACGAACTGCCATCCGAGGCGATGAAGAACAATCAAGTACGACGCAACTACTTCGATACGACTCAGTTCGGCAAGAGCAACGTCGGGCATGACTTTGCCGAAGTGCTGACCGAGGATGAACGAGCGGCTGTGCTGGAGTATCTTAAGACGCTTTGAAGAAGCTTTGTCTTCGATACTTCTGGTCGATCTTGTCTCTGATGAAAGCCGGTCTCATGATCCGCACGGCATCGATTGTTCTGACGGTACTTTCGTCTTGTTGCCTCGCCGGGTCGGATTCTTTGTTCGCGCTGGAGCCCGAGCGCGCGACGCGGTTTTCCTCTGTACTGCGCGACGATCGAATCGAGATCGAGTTGGATGGCCGACCGGCGACTCATTTCATGTTCAAGGACGCCAAGATACTGCGTCCTTATTTCGCGAATTTGCGATCAGGCGATGTGCAGTTAACTCGCAACCATCCTCCGGTCGCCGGGCAAGATGCAGTTGACCATGACACAATGCACCCGGGTATCTGGATGGCCTTCGGAGATATCAACGGAGAAGATTTTTGGCGGAATAAGGGAGCCATACGGCATATCGGCTTTGACGAAGGTCCTCGCGCGGAAGCGGATCGATTGTCCTTCGCGATTCGATCCCAGTTGGTGACCTCTTCAGGTAGAACGATTGGAGAGATAGTCAGTCGCATTACGCTTATCGCGAGACCCGCAGGTTGGATGCTGGTCTGGAAAGCGGACTTCTCACCGCAAGGTGAAGCATTGGTGTTCGGCGATCAAGAGGAGATGGGCTTCGGAGTTCGTGTCGCGACGAAGATTACGGAAAAGAGCGGCGGTAGGATCTTGAGTTCGACTGGTGCAGTCTCTGCGAAAGAGACTTGGGGTAAAACGGCCGCCTGGTGTGATACTCAAGGTCGAATCGAAGGCCGAGATCAAGCGAATCTATGCGGCGTTCTCCTGATGGCGAGCGAAATGAACTTTCGTTCCAGTTGGTGGCACAACCGAGACTACGGACTCATGGTCGCAAATCCTTTCGGACGCGAAGCCATGAACCAAGGGGAACAGAGTCGATACGAAGTAAAGGTCGGCGAGCGCCTGTCACTTACCTTCGGCGCGATGCTTCACAGTGGTCGGGAGATCGATCCGCAAGCGGAGTTTGCGGTTTTCTCATCGCAATAACCAGCTTTAATGCTCGGCACCGCCCGCGTATACTTGCCCCTTTCGTAATCCCCGCCTTCTTGTCTACGCTCGGCTCCGCTGTCATTTCTTCGGTCCGTTCACGCCGCTCGAATGGATGACATGTTTCAGCGAGTCGACCTCGTGCGTAGCGCCACTGTTCAGGCTGTCCTCCTATGAAACGTTTTTCGTTCAAGCTGTTCTTGGCATTCGCAAGCTGTTTGTCCCTTTCAATCAGCAGCCGACTGGTCGCGCAGGAAACGGTTGACAATCCCATTGCGGCTCAAGCAAATGCTGACTTCGCAGTGCAAGGCGAGTACGCCGGCTCGAACTTCGGCTTACAAGTCATTGCTCGCGGCGGCGGGGACTTCGAGATCGTGACGTATGCCGGGGGATTACCGGGCGAAGGTTGGGACCGCACGCCGCCGACTCGAGTCGAAGGGGACGCGGATACTGTCGCGGGGATCGTCAAGTCGAAGTCGCTCAAGCGAGTCGATCGCAAGAGTCCGACGCTCGGTGCAACTCGACCTCAAGGAGCGATCGTTCTCTTCGATGGTACGAAAGAGTCGCTGGAGAAGAATTGGCAGAGCGGCGCGCGGATCACCGACGACGGATTGTTGATGCAAGGTGCCACTACCAAAGCAACCTTCGGCGACTACACATTGCATATCGAGTTTCGAACTCCTTTCCAACCGAAAGCGGAAGGGCAGGGACGCGGCAACAGCGGTGTCTACCATCAAGGTCGATACGAAACGCAAGTGCTCGATTCGTTCGGGCTGGCCGGCAAGAACAATGAGACAGGCGGTATCTATGAGATTCGCGATCCTGATCTGAACATGTGCTTTCCGCCGCTCGCTTGGCAGACTTACGATATCGACTTTACGGCACCGCGGTTCGATGCAACAGGCAAGAAGACGGCTGACGCGAAGTTAACGGTTCGCCTCAATGGCGTGACTGTACAGCAAGATACTCCGGTCCTGCATGCGACGCGCGCCGCTCCGCTGGCCGAAGGAAACTCGCCCGGACCGATCCATCTGCAGGACCACGGCAATCCGGTGCGTTATCGCAACGCCTATGGCTCGTCGAACGCAACGCGGAGAAGCGCGGCGACCGATCATTCCAGGTGCGGACCGATTCGCTGCGGATGATAACCGCAGGTCGTACTGATGCCAGCTCGGATGCGCGGCTTGCCATGCCACCGAGGATGCACTGCTCGCGCGCAAGCAAGCTCCGATCCTGGACAGTGTCGGCGGTCGCGTGCGGCCTGATGCCTTGCTCGCCATCAGTTCAGATGCTCATGCAGTTAAGCCGGGAACGACGATGCCTGATTTGTTTCACGGCATGAGCGAACAAGAGCGACGCGAGCGCGGCGCAGCCCTCGCGAGCTTTCTGGCGACGACCGGTTCGATCGTGGATCGACCCGGTGATACAGCGGCCATCGAGCGAGGTGAGCAACTCTATCACTCGATCGGATGCATCGCCTGTCATGCTCCGCGACGAGGCGATCACAATCTCGCTGCGTCCAGCGTGCCGCTCGGCAATTTAACGGCTAAGTACACGGTTGACAGTCTTTCCAAATTTCTGATCAATCCGCATGCAGTGCGCCCCAGCGGCAATATGCCGAGGCTCGTAAACGGATTGACAGAGGCACGCGACTTGGCTTGCTACTTACTCGGCAACGACATCGTCGGTGTGGGGGCGGAACAGTTCGCGGCTACGGTGTATCACGGTTCATGGGACAAGCTGCCGAACTTCGCTGAACTGCAACCGGTGAAACAAGCTCATACTTTAGGACTGGATCTATCGATCGCCGGACGTCGTGATAACTTTGCTATCGTCTTCGAGGCTTTTCTACCGATCGCGAATGCCGGCCAATACACGTTTCATATTGCCTCCGACGACGGCAGTCGGTTGCTTATCGACGGTGAAGAGGTCGTGAAGGTCGACGGAGTCCATCCGCGAACGGAACGAGCCGGGCGCAAGCGATTGACCGCAGGCATGCACAAGGTGCGCGTGGAGTACTTTGAAGGAGGCGGCGAAGAGGTCCTATCCTTGGAAGTCGAAGGCGCTGACTTCGGACGTTCGCCCATTAACATGCTGATCACTTCCGATGAAAAAGGAGAAGTGAAACGCGAGTTGATTCCGGCTGTCTTCAAACCCGATTCGTCTCAGGCGGAGAAGGGTCGCGATCTATTCACACGCAGCGGTTGTGCCAACTGTCACGCACTGAAGACCGACGGCGGTCTGTTGACCGGCGAGATCAAAGCTCCGCCGTTGGCTCTCGTGAAAGCAGACAAGGGATGCTTGGCGGGAGATGTGCCGCGCGGTGCTCCGCAATACGAACTGACGTGGAATCAACGCAGCTCGATTGCCGCGGCATTGAAGGCGATTGCCTCACCTCTCAAAGACGACGAGCAGATCCATCTGCAACTGGCCGGTAAGAATTGCTACGCTTGTCACAGTCGCGGAACGCTCGGCGGTCCCGAACCGGTACGTGATCCGATGTTCCTGACCAAGACACAGGAGATGGGTAACGAAGGCCGAGTCCCTCCGCCGCTCACCGGTGTGGGTGACAAGCTGAAGCCTGAAGTGATCGATTCGATCATCGCCGACGGTGCCAAAGATCGACCTTACATGCTGACTCGCATGCCCGCTTTCGGCAGAGAGACCACTCCAGGGTTGCGAGAAAAATTGGTGGCCGTCGATCGTCGCGAAGGCGCGGCTCACGCATTGCCCGGACAAGATAGTCCTGACGGAAAGCAATTGATTTCGTCGGGCCGCAAACTGGTCGGCGGTGAAGGGTTGGCCTGTATCAAGTGCCATGTCTTCGGAAATAAAGCTACGCCGGGCATTCAAGCCATGGATCTGCTGAAGATGAGTTCGCGACTGCGCGACGATTGGTTCCGTCGATACATGCTTGCGCCTGCCGAGTATCGACCCGGCACGCGCATGCCGCTCAGCTTTCCTGACGGCAAGTCGGTTCTCAGTAGTGTGCTCGACGGCGATGCACACAAGCAGATTGATGCGATGTGGATGTACTTGGCTCAAGGCAAGGACGCTCGACCGCCGGCTGGTATCGATGCGGAAGCGATCATTCTCTCAGCCGATGCAAAGCCGGTCATCTATCGCAACTTCATCGAAGGCCTGACACCGCGCGGCATTGCAGTCGGTTATCCGGAGCGCGTGAACATCGCTTGGGATGCGAATCGCATGGCCTTGCGGTTGTTGTGGAAGAATGAATTCATCGATGCCTCGAAACACTGGGTCGGTCGTGGTCCTGGCTTCCAAGGTCCGCTCGGTGACTTTGCCGTAAATATCGAAACCGATTCTCCTCTGGCCCGACTGGCTGCTGAAGATGCACCGTGGCCGGCAAAGACCGATCGTGAGGAAGGTTACAAATTCCTCGGCTATGCACTCGACGCCGGCGGGCGCCCGACGTTCCGCTATCGATTCGGCGAGACCGAAGTCGAAGAGACACCGATTCCGGCAGTGGGTAATAAAGGTCTGTCGATCGTCAAGAGACAATTCAAAGTGCGCAGCCGATCGGGCAGTGACAAGTTGGTATTGCGCGCGGCGGTCGGTAACATCGCCTCACAGGCGGACGGGTCCTTCCGCGTTGATGACAAAGTAACAGTGCGCTGCGAAGGCGTCACGTTGCAGACCGTGACGGTCGCAGGCAAGACCGAACTGCGCGCCGTGCTTCCCGCAGACGGAGAGATCGCTTTTACTCAGACCATCGCTTGGTAATTGTCAGAATCGCATTCGATCATGAGAAAGACTCGTAACATGACTTTAAAAACCGTTCTGACGTGCGCGCTGTTGTCTTTGACTGCACTGCAAACTTTGTCGGCGCAAGGTACTGCACGCAAGGAAGAAGACTTCTACCGCATCACTACCTTTGAGACTCCGCAAGGTGCTGTGCTCGAGGCGGGCGCCTTCAATCTCATGAAGGACGGTCGCTTGGCAGTAGCCACGCGTCGCGGCGAGATTTGGATGGTGAAAGATCCTTTCGCCAAGACGATCGGTCCCGGTGACTTCATTCGATTTGCTCACGGTCTGCACGAACCATTGGGTTTGGCCGAACGAGACGGCTGGTTATATGTGACCCAGCGCACGGATGTCTCTCGCATTCGCGATTCAAACGGAGACGGCATAGCGGATCAATTCGAAGTCGTCGGCGACGGCTGGGAGATCAGCGGCGACTATCACGAGTACGCGATCGGTTCGAAGTTTGATAAAGACGGCAACATCTGGGTCGCTCTGTGTCTGACCGGTTCGTTCTCCAGTGAAGTACCGTATCGCGGTTGGGCCATGCGCGTCACGCCCGATGGTCAAACGATTCCGACGACCTATGGTGTGCGCTCTCCCGGCGGTGTCGGGTTTGATGCGACCGGTGAAGTCTTCTACACGGACAATCAAGGACCATGGAACGGAACATGCGGCTTGAAACATTTGATTCCCGGTCGCTTCGTCGGTCATCCCGGCGGTAACAAGTGGATGAAAGACGCCGAACCGTTCCAAGGCAAGACAGCGGTGAAGCCGCAGGATAACAGTCGCATCATGGTCGAAGCGGAGAAGCATCCGGAACTCGTTCCCACCGCGATCATGTTTCCGTACAACAAGATGGGGCAATCGGCCAGCGGCATCGCTTGCGATACGACCGGCGGCAAGTTCGGCCCGTTTGAAAAGCAACTCTTCGTGGGTGATCAAACGCACAGCACGATTATGCGCGTTTATTTGGAAGTGGTCGGCGGCGATTATCAAGGCGCCTGTTTTCCGTTTCGCGCCGGATTCCAATCGGGTGTAGTCGGTGTGGAGATGTCGCCGTCGGGTGCACTGTTCGTCGGTGGTACGAATCGCGGCTGGGGCTCGCGCGGTCCGAAGGACTTTGCCGTCGAACGGCTCGACTGGACCGGTGTCATGCCTTTCGAAATCAAAACGATGCAGGCCCAGCCCAACGGTTTTCGTTTGACATTCACCAAAGCGGTTGATCCCAAGACGGCCGGCGATGTCGCTTCGTATACGCTCGAATCGTACACCTACATCTATCGTGAACAGTACGGCAGTCCGGAAGTGGACCATACCAAGCCGACGATCAAATCGGCTCAGGTCTCGGCTGATGGACTGAGCGTCGATCTGGAAATCGAAGGCCTGCAGATCGGCCATGTTCACGAGCTGCATGCGAAAGGCATGCGTTCCGCCGAAGGAGAGGCGTTGCTGCATGCGGAGGCTTATTACACGCTGAATCGCATTCCGAAGTAGCGAAGGGGCTGGACTTTAGGTCGGTTACTTTGACCGGTGCTTCGCGGGAGATTATGCTCTCGAAATTCCCGCCTCACTCCCTGCATCCCTCCTTCTGCTCGTCGGGGTCCAGCCATGACCGTTTCCCGCCGTTGGTCGAGTGCGCGAGTGCTCGTACGCCGCGCACTGCGCATCGCTGTTGTTGCTACGCTCGCTGTCTCGCAATCACTTGCCCTGATCTCGCCGCTTGCCGCGCAAGACGCATCGAAGGGGGCAAAGGAAGAAGCCAAGAAGCCTGCGGCTGAAGCGACTCAAGAAAAACCGTCGCTCACTCCGGAAATGATCGCGGCCGCCTATCCGAAGCTGCGCGATCTCGATGGTCATTGCCCGTTCACGCCACCGGCATCGATGGCCGCATGGGAACCGCGAGCCGCTGAGCTGAAGGAACAACTGCTGGTGACTCTCGGACTTTGGCCCATGCCGAAGTTGGAACCGGTCAAGCCGAAGATCTACGGCAAGATTCCGCTCGACGGATACACGATCGAAAAAGTGACCTTCGAATCGCTTCCCGGTTTTTATGTCACCGGCAACCTCTATCGCCCCGAAACATTGCCGGCCGGTCGCAAAGTGCCGGCAGTACTTTGTCCGCACGGTCACTGGGAGAATGCACGGTTCTATGATTTGAAGCCGCAGGAGA
>JAXMBQ010000029.1:0-81523 GCA_046349815.1 Pirellulales bacterium
TTTAGATAGTTCGTCCATGAAAGATATCATCGCCGCCAACTGACGTTCGGCGGCATCTCGGCGCATTACAAGCGCGGCCTTCTCGGTCGGTCGCGCATTCCACTGTTCACCGCCGAGCGCCAAATCGATCACCTGCAGTTCGGCCGATCCCAGGTCGGCAGCGCGAATCAAGACACGCAGGGCAGGGGCCGGCGTTTCCGCGTTCACTTGCGAGTCCAATTCCGCTCGCAACTGATCGACTTGCATCCTAACACCCAAGACTCGCAACAAATGTCGAAGATCATCGAGCTCACGAGTCGCGCGGGCTATCGCTTCGTTGGTCGGGCGCGGCGTCTCGGTCGGTAACTCCGCCGCTGTCGCAGCATCCATCCTGGCTTGAATTCGCAGAATATTCGCCATGCGATCAGCCAACACTTCCGCCACATTGGCCAGCGTCACGGCATCTGCAGCAGAAATATCGCGAACGGTGATCAACTCGGTTCTGGCTCGATTGATCATCTGACGAGCCACGCTCAGCTCGTCCTTCAATGAGATCGCTTCCAGTTCGGATAGGTCCAAGTGAATCGTCATCTCGGTCGGCAACCCGAGCTTGAACTTGAATTGGTCCAACGCGGCTTCGAGTGCGAAACAGTTGTTGACCAAATTGCTTCGCGTTCGCAACACGTTCTGCTCGAACTGATCAACCTGCACGCGCGAGATCTTTTCTGCCGTTCGATACTCAGCTTGGCTCTGAATAAAGCCTCTCAAGTTCGTGAAATAGTCTTGTGCATTGATCTCGATACCACGGAAGCTGACCAGCAAGTTGTAGTATTGGCCCGAGACATCACGGAACAATTGCTTACGGTAACGAATGTAATCACGAGCCGCATAAACGACGTCACGCTCGTTTTGCGTCAGCGACTCGAAACGAATATCTCTCTGGAGAAGGGCTTGTTGGAAGTCGAGCACAACTTGCGATCCGATGTCAGTCGCAAATCCGGCCGGTCCATTGAAGGTGAGCACGACGCTGTTGGCGAACTGAGCCAGAAACTGCCCGCCTGTGGCGAGCGTCTTCTGCACTCCCGCTGTAGTCGGAACCGTCAACGAGTTCTGCTCGATTCCTCCGACTCTCAAGTGTCGATAGTTCGCCGCGCTGCCGTTACCGAACTGAGTCGGGTTCAATTCGAACTGGTATCGTTGGCGAGTCAGCGACAGAGCCGCGCGGAACAGCGTTTCCTTCCTCAATTGATATTCGCGACTGTTGATCAGCGCCAGCTCCATCAAGTTCGGCAACGACAGTCTGCGACGCTCCGGCACAAGCTCTTCAACACGTACCCCTTCAAAGGAAGTCGCATACTCGTTGCGCAGCGATGGAAACTCCAGCATGCGGTCGATGCATGTTTGTGGGAGCACGTTCCAGGCCTTCTGCGGGACGACCAATTGCGCCGTGTCGACCTGAACCGTTTGAGCCGCACCAGGCTTCGGAAGTTCGTTTTGTTCGTCCGGTTCCCCCTGAGATTGCGTCTTGCTCGCCGCGGCAGCATCGACTGAAACTTGAAAACTAGCCGGCTTCACGACCGACTCTGTTTTTTTCGACTCTGTATTTACGTTCGAGCTCCGCGCAAAAGACCCGGCGCGAACGCGCGGCGGACCGCTTTCAGCAGATGTGCTCTGCGGCTGGTCCGAAATCTTTCCGGCGTATCTTGTCGCTTTTTCAAACGAACTGACATCCAGTCCCGGTACGAAACAGGGAGGACAACCGACATCGCTGGCCAGTTCAGGAATGTCATAACCGCGAAGAACCGGACGGGGTACGGGCAATCGCGGTTGGTCCGGATTGGTCGGATCGTAGAACCGCGATCGAGGATCGGGACGAACTGAATAATTCTGCGGCAATCGATGAGTGAGAAACTGCGACTTCTCCTGCACGATTCCGTACGAATCGCGATCGGCCGCAGTCCTATAGCGTGTGCGCGTGCATCCGTTTGAGACGGCCAGCAGTATGAATGCCGTTATCAGGAAGCAGGTCCATCGCATGGCTGCCGAATTCTCGAGGCGTGAGAGTCACAGGGTCGGTCACCTGAACAGAATCGGCAACGATTAGTCAAAATCTGCGGCCTGGATAGGACTTTCCGTCGAAAGATCTCAGCCTATGCGAATGTAGAGAAGATACGCAGCTTTCAGCCAACCGCAGGGTGACCGCTTATTGATGGCGAAGTGCTTCGATGGGATTCATTCGAGCGGCTTTGAAAGCAGGATAGACGCCGAACACTATCCCTGTGGCGACCGAGATTCCAAAGGCCACGACGATCGAAGTAAGACTCGTGGAAGTGGCGATACCGAGGACCAGTGTAAAGACGAGCGGCAAAGACACGCCGAGAATCACACCTAGAATACCGCCGCTGGTGCTGAGGACGGTTGTCTCCATCAGGAACTGCATGATGATGTGCCGACGCTTCGCCCCGATGGCTCGACGTATTCCGATTTCGCGAGTCCGCTCGGTCACCGTCGCCAACATGATGTTCATGATGCCGATACCGCCGACCAGCAACGAGATGCCTGCGATAGACCCGAGCACCAAGTTCCAAAGTCGTTTTTCGCGTTCGGCTTGATTCAGCAACTCCAGCGGCACTTGGACTTCATAGTCTTTCTTCGCCGAGTGATTCTGAGCCAAAATCGTTCGTATCACAGCCGCATACGGCCTGACCTGCGATTGCTCCCCGAGCTCGACTGTGATCTCGCTCAGTTCAATACGTACGTATTGTCGCGACCCGGCTTCGACCAGTCGCTGGACGATACCCATGCGGTTCTGAGCGGCAGTGAGCGGAATATAAAGATCGCTGTTTTCATCAGACGTGTTCTCGCTCAGCACTTCCGCTGATCCGCTGTCGTGTAGTCCGACTACTCCGATGACTCGATACGCGTCGTCGCCGATCAACAGGGATTGCTCGAGCGGGTTCTCGGTCCCGAACAAGTCAGCGGCTATGCGCTTGCCGATGACCACCACGTTCATGGAATGATCTACGTCGTACTTACTGAAAAATCGGCCGCGAATTTGCAGCTGTTTGACTTGCGGAAACTGCTCGGTCGTCGCGACCACTCGAGCTCCGCGCAAGTGGTGGCGCGCGTGCTGCAAGTTCTGCTTGTGAATGACGCTGGGAACGATGGTCGACCCTGGGATGTTGAGGTCGAGCAGCGAACGTAGATCGACAAACGTCAAACCATAATCCAAAACGTTCGTCGACGAAGGAGATATCGTGTCATTGTTCGGTTGCGGTTTGACGCTGCGCACGATCACGTTGGAAGCACCGAGTCGGCGAATCTGCTCCAGCGCTTCTTGCTTGGAACCTTCGCCGATCGAGAGCATTGCGATCACGGACGCCACACCGAGAATCGTTCCCAGCAAAGTCAGAAAGCTCCTGAGCTTGTGGAGCAAAAGATTGCGAACAGCGAGATTGAAAGTTGCCAGAAGCACGAAGCGGAGACCTCTCGGCCGATCAGGTTGCAATCAAAGATCGAACCCGTAACGACGATTGCCGGTAATCAGGAAGCATCCGACTTGAAGATTCCATCCGCCAAATCCTGCGCGTTGATGGCGATTTGCTCGCCGTCTTTCAATCCCTCGGTAACGGTCACGCGCGTATCACCCGCAGCGCCAAGTTCCACTTCACGCGGTTCGACTCCGTTGCCGTCGGCTCGCACCAGCACAAACCTCTTGTCATTGTGTTCGACGATCGCATGCAAGGGTATGTTCACCACATCGGCTAAGGTCTCAACCATGATTTCTGAAACAGCTGTCATCCCTGGCTTCAGCCCTTCGACCTTGTCATCGATCGTTATGATCGTTTGATAGACCTTGGTATCGTTGCCGGACCAACTGTTCTGCTCGGGCAACACGGCAACGGACTTTACGGTGCCGGTGTAGGATGCATTCGGAAGCGCGTCCACGGTAACGCGAACTTTTTGACCCGCATGCACACGATCCAGTGCCGACTCATGAATGCGCGTCTCAACCTGCATTTGATCGAGGTTGGGAATCGACAGCAGCTTCTGTCTGAAAATGACCGGAATGCCTTCTCGCACTTCGGCCGTCTTGATATTCGGATAAGCCACCAGCCCCGACTGCGGTGCATAGATCTTGCACTTTTCCAGTTGCGACTTGTATCTAGCCAATCGCTCTTCTTCCTTCTTCAGCGATTCGTCTTTGGCTCTCATAAGCGCTTGAACTTGTGCCAGTCGAGCTTCGTTATTACGAAGCACTTGCTCTAGATTTCGCTTGGCAGTTGCCAGCTTCCCTTCGAGATTCAATCGATCTTTGCGCTGCTCGTAAACCTCGGTCTTCTTGAGTGTAGCGAGTTCCGTCTGCAACTGATTCAACTTGGCCGCAAAGGTCCCTTCCGCTTGAAGATAAGTCAAATCGATGCGACGTACTTCATTGCGGTTGGCGAACCCGAGCTTATATAGCGATTGAATTCCGCGCTGTTCTTCTCGACGAAGTTCCATCGTAGCTTGGGCAGCCAAGATCTCGTTGTTCACGTCATCGATGCGACGTTTGTTGGCATCGACCGTCAATCGCTGAGTCCCGTTCACGCCGTCCGTGTACATCTCCAACTCGAGCTCGGCCAACTTGATCAGCAGCTCAGCTTCGGCTTGAGCCGTTGCATTCATCGTCAATTGGTTCTTGAGATTCGCTTCCGCCTGAATTTTCTCTGCCAGCGCGTTCTCGGTGTAGAGGACTTGTTCGTCGAGCGCTTCCTGCATCGGATTCGAATCCAGCTCGACCACCAGATCACCCTTATTGACCGATGCGCCGTTCGGAATCATCCACAGAATAGTTGTACCGTTGATATTGTCTTTACGAACGTCCTCGACCTCGCAGATCACTTCGGTACTCGACTGACTTTCCAAACTGCCTCTCTCCAAGACAGTGATGGCAAGGTCCGATCGTTCTACGCCGTGCCAGACAACTTGATCTGAACTGACGACGTTGGAAACGCCGGTCAACGAACCGCGATAGTACGCGACTCCCACTGCAAGTGCAGGCAAAGCGAGCAGCAGTAGGAGCATTCGCGCTGTCTTGCGCAGAGCCGGTGACCGGAAACGGGAAGCTTCCGCTGGTAGGCTGATGCTGGACATGGGAATCATTCCGCAGCGATGGAGGGAGCTTGATCGAGCCTATCGACATAGGCACTCTCGATACTAGCAATTCGAATTGGGTAGGGTAGGTGGGAGTCGGTTGTTCGAGCAGCCGAGTTCGGTCTGCTAGATGATACTGTACGCGTGAAGCCTCATGGTTTCATATCGTACCGTCTGCACCGACCGGCTTAAAATTAGTCGAATCCCGGCTGAAAATCAATGCGACCCACCCCCTTGGCGGCCAACGCCTGCCACCCGATAGGCACTGACCCCTAATGACGTTACATAGATTCGGTGATGGCGGAACGGCCTGCTGAAGCGCGACGTAACTTCGATGGACCCTGGCGCAAGTCTGCCGAACGGATCATTCTGGAACTTAGTAGCGCCGCAGTATCTGAGAACTGAACTTGAGGATCTCGTTCACTTCCGGGTCTCCCGGGAAGTTCCGGTCGAGAAACATCGCGGCAGGCACAGCTTCAAAGATTTGATTCTGATCGCGACACATGTTGAATTCATATAAATACGAAGCGATATCTTCACCGCATTTCGAACGATAGTGAGCCAAGCTCGCCCATTGCCGACCGACGTCCATCTTCCAAACGGATTGGAGCCGAGCCGTCGCGGCAAGTTGCGTGTCTTGCAGTTCGGTCGGCCAGCTCAGGATGGCTTCCTCGATCTCCTCAGGACTCGTCTTACCTACGTCGTTCAGGTCCATGAGCCTTCTGGCAACTTCATATTTTTCTTTACCCCCTGCCGCAGCATTCTCCGGTTGGACACTGCCTGATCGGTCTGCAATAGCGAGCAGTTCCAAGGTCATTCGACCTACGAGCGTTGAACCCGTTCCATAGTCCAATAGATCATCGACATGGTTTAACCCATCGCGATCCTTGACTAGATATAGCTCGTGGTAATTCAATCCCGCGGGCGACCTCATGCGCAGCAGTACAGCTCTTCTCCCCGCGCGGCCCGGGATACTGACGACTTCGTTGCTTCCGGTACTTCCCAGCGCGTCATGAATGGCCATGAGAGTTCCGGACCGCGCTGCATACCGCTTCAAGATCGCTTCTCGATCCTGCGAACTCAGGTGTCTCAGGGTCAGGTCTGTTTTTCAGGGGGTATGGTTGTGTAGTCGATGAGGCTATGCAATAACGGCGTACATCGTTAGTCCTTTTTGCCCGAGAAAGGAGTCGATGTGATGGCTAGAGTGACGCGTGCTGAAGTCTGTTCGCATGATGAAATCGCCGTCGTCCATGTAATGTCCCGAGTCGTTCGACGCTGCTTTTTGTTCGGTACGGATGATCACACCGGCAAATGCTATAACCACCGTAGAGCTTGGGTGGAAACTGAGCTGAAGCGACTGGCGGCAGGCTTCGGCATCGATCTACTGGCTTACACGATTCTTTCCAATCACCTTCATTTGGTTTTGCGAACTCGCCCTGACATTGTTGAGTCATGGGACGATACGGAGGCGGCTCGGCGTTGGCTGGTTGCTTGCCCGATACGCAAAGGAGCAACCGAACCGACTGAGCCGGAGCTGAACTCGATTCGCAATGATCCAGTGAAGATGAAAGCGATTCGCGAGCGTCTCAGCAGTATCTCGTGGTGGATGAAGTTGTTGTGCCAACGTATCGCACAGCGAGCCAACAAAGAGAGCGAAGAGAAAGGTGTCTTTTGGTCGGGTCGATTCAAAGCCGTGAGGTTGCTCGACGAGACCTCGATTCTTGCTTGTGCTGCATACGTTGACTTAAATCGATTCGCGCCGCGATGGCAGAGACGTTGGAGTCCAGTTGCTACACATCGATCAAGACGCGAATCGCATCGTTGCAGCAAGAGACTGGAACGAAAGAGTCATCAGAAGAGTCTGATGCTTCACCGGATCGATTCCTAGCGCCGGTGCAGATCGACGAGCACCATGATCCACTTGGCCCGAGACCGAGCCGAACGAAGCGCCGAGCCAGTAACAAAGGTTTCCTTCCGATGACTAGGGCTGCATATATCGAGCTCCTAGACTGGACCGCCCGGCAGGTAGCTCCAGGTAAACGAGGGTGCACTCCTGAATCTGCTCCGCCGATATTTGAGCGACTAGAAATATCACCGGCGACATGGTGTTCGTTGGTGGGCGCGTTCGGCAGACTCTTTCATCACGTAGCGGGCAAACCGCATGTGGTCGCCTCTGTTCGCGGAAAACGCCGACGACGTCGCTTTCGTATATCGCCTGAAGCGCAAGCGATCTTCGGATCCGCCGCTGACCCGGCCATTGCCTAGGGCACGGAATCAAGCGAAAGAATCTTCTCGCAGTCCTCATCTCGCATGACTAGCCTGCTCTGCCAATGAACCTAGCCGTGAGCATTCGTCTGCATAGCCGGGGAGTATTCCCCTTAACTCGTTCATGCGACGCAATGAGTTCAGTCGATTGTCGAGCAGATTACGTTCTTTCGCCGGTGAACTACCGCAACGCCAAAATGGAAGATAATCCTCCCCCCGGTAACAAGACCCGACCCCTGGACCTCCGCTACAACACCCGACCCCTGGACCTCCGCTGGACCTTTCCCTATAGCGCCTCGGATTCCTGGTTACTCAAGGTCGCGCTGCAGCCGTCGGATTCGGGGGCAAGATTTTGAATCGGAGCTCGCCGCTGCGAATCGAGCCGGTCACCGGCTTGTGCCAACTTCGCTTGGATAGTCTTTGAGCAATGTTCTCAATCGCTTGCGGAGACATATCTGCGTAGAACGCCGCGGCCTCTTCGGGAGACGGCGAGTTGCCGAAAAGATCAGCAACCACTCGAAACAAGATGACTTCGCGCTCTTGGGCTTCTGCAGGCAGAGGAGCGTCGCGGCGAATGCGCTCATTTATGAAAGCCGGCCACCAATCGGGGTCGACAACTTGGTTGTGATCGCCGGTAAGCAACACTTCGCCGGGCTGGAACACGATCTGTTCCCCTTCATCTGCAAGCAACCAGGTCCCAGCACGAACATTGGACTGATCCGCCTTGTCGCGGTGTCGCGGTCCGATCCCGATCCCCGGCGCATAGACTTCGCAAACCTCTCCTGGGTGTAATCGATACGATTCACGTCGTCCCAATGTCGTCCAAAACGTCGACGCCATCTTCACCGCAGCACCATTCTCCGTCACAGCACCGTGACGCGGCTGCTGGAAACTGCGAGTCACAAACATCACAGGCTCATTGCCCGAATTGTGAATGATCACACGCGACTTCAAAGCGGATCCCAATGGATACTCTTGAGAATGCGGCTCCAGTATCCAAGCCATGCGAAGCCCGCTCGGCAATACATCTCCCCAATTGGAATCCTTCATTGATGCGGGTAAGGCATGACCGCGCTGCAATGTATTCTCGCGAATTACATCCAGCGTGCGTTCAAGCGGAATCGTCGTCACGGCAGCAATGTCGTCGAACAGACGGACGACATCCCCCTGATCCCAGTCCTTGTGTTTGTCTAACCTCGCCGTCAACGGTTGCATCTTTTTGGCATACGGGTCGCCAGAGGCATCGCCGCTATTATTGCGAATAAACTCTTCGACCAACTCCTGCAGTTTGCCGATCAGCCCGCCGGGAACCTTGCCGCTCAGTCGTGCACGATCAATACAAAATCGAAACAGGGCTTGCCCTTCCTTCGAACTCGGCATGAGCACTTTGGCTGCATACGCGCCGCGACTCGCAGGTGTCTTTAATCGGCCGGTCCAAGCACCCTCCGGCGCATTGTCGACACACAACACCGCAGATAGAGACTGGGTCGGATCTTTCACAATTCCTTCCGCCAAGTGATCACCCGTTTTGGTCTGACGATCCTGGGCCAGGTCCGATTCGACGAGATTGATATAAAACAGACAGCGCGGCTCCAGTACTTGATCTGTCTTCGTAGAAACCGAGTTCTGCAGGCCGAACAGGATGACGCCGTTTCGGTGTAGATAGATCTCTCGACCTTCCACTTCAGCCGCCGGCTCTTTGGTTTCCCGAATATTCGTATCGCAGAATCGAATCGATTTGTTTGACACATTTTGCAGAACCAGATAGATCTGCCGCTCCTTGCCGAAGATTCCCTTTTCGTTTGCAGATCGAATCTGAATCGCAGCTCGCAGTCCGTTGACCGGTTCGCTCCAATCGAGATGCTGCTCACAAAATTGGATGTGCGCTTCCGTACATAAAGCGTGAACCGTCACGGGTTTCTCCAACTCGCTCCAGTCCAACTCCGCAGTCTTGGGCCGCTCAACCGGAGAGCCTTCGACACGTGGAGCTTGTTCCGTTGAGTCGTTCTTTCCCGCCGGCGTGGGCGGATCTTGTGAACTTGCAGGCGGCTGGATCGCGGCTTCCAACATGGCAACTGGAACAGTAATCGCCGTGGCCAAAATCAAAAGCAGCGATGCAAAACTTATGCTCACCCTGCGCCTGTTTTGGCGCTTGCACAGTACTGCATTCAATCGACCATCTAACGACGAACGTCGAGCCATTGCCAAACTGCAGACTTGCATCGCCCGTGATGCCGTCAAGCTCGTCGCGACACTCAGCAGATGCTCCGCATAAGAACTCGGGAGTACCCCGCAATGAAGTACCAGATCATCGCATGCACTTTCTCGTTCAACGTGCATTCTCCCAGCCGCGAACCAAACCAATGGATTGAACCAGTGCAGCGAGCAAGTGATCTGGGTCATCAGTTGAGCGAGCGAATCGCGTCGCTGAATATGAGCGAGTTCATGCAGCAAGACCGAGCGCAAGTGTTCGCAGGTCCATCGTCTCGCGGACTCAGGCAACAGAAGCCGATGCCGAAAAACGCCCCAAACCATAGGAACTCGATCGGCCGGATGGAACATCAACGTGATGTGATGACGTATACCGAGCTGTTCGGCGGCGGCAATGAATGCATCAATGAGCTCAGCAAACGCCGCCGAGTCCACTCGTCGATTCGTTGCCGAGCGGTTACTCCTGTATGAATCGACTCGATCACACCAAACCACTTGCGATTGCTTTTCCGTCCTTTGCAACAACCTCCATGCGGCCATGAGTCTCAAACTCAGGACAAGCAGCCCACAACCCCAAAGCCCTGCCAACGTGACTCGCAAACTCCACGGATACTGCGTTACATCGTTCTTCTCTTGCGGCATCGAACCAGTGGTCCATGAAGCTTGAGGCGCTGCATCCTCATCACTCGGAGGAGATGCACCGACAGGTAGCGAACCATCTGCGATGCGATGTTCTCTCGTCGCAGGTTCGTGAAAGATAGGTTCAACAGTCTGCACAGTGCGTGAAGCAACCGTCGACCGTTCATCGGAGTCCTCGTCACGTTGATAATATGCTTGTTGAGAAGTAGTCCATTTCGGAAGTATGCGCCATGCTGGCAACAGGGTGGAAGCAAAGGGGAGGACCAGAACGGCCCCGATCGTCGCCATCCAAACCATGTGGCGAGTCGCCGACGAATCGTGCTTGAGCAAACAAGTCACGATCAAAGCGAGGATCAGCAGCGCGGATACCTTGATCGTCGAATCCACTAGCAACTGACTCAAGCTACTGCACACAATCATCCAATCCGGAATGGTTCGCAGCATGTTAACGTCCCTCGGTCTTGGCTTGCTCGATCAAAGCGATGAGACGAGCCCGTTCCTCGTCACTGACCCTGTCCTTTTGAGAATGCAGATGCGCCGCCAGAGCTTCTTCCAGCGAGCCTCCGAAGAACGTTTCAAGCACACTTTGAAACGCGCTGCGGCCGGCCTTCAACTTGGTTTCGCGCGGTAGGTAAATGACTTCGCGTCCCTTCTCGCGACGCTTTAGATGTCCTTTTTCTTCAAGGATGTGCATCATCCTGCGAACCGCCATGGCGGTCGGCGGATCGCTGATGGCCGCGACCACTTGATTGACCGTGGCTTCGCCCAACGAAAACACCGCATCCATGATCTGTCGCTCGCGGCGACTGAGCTTGGGAAGTTCCGGCATCGTAAACGGCTCCTTTTCCACAGCCTTTCGGCAACTCATTCCCCTCGCCGGCAGTTATCACTGCATGGCGTTAAAATATTAACGCTTGAGCGGAGCGAAAACCAGTCTTCCGGTTAAAAATTTAGCGCATTTCCCGAATCCCGGTTATTTAGCCGGCAGAAACATAGTGAGATTTCGCCCGGTTCAGGAGTCACAAGTCGGTCGAGGCAGGCTTCGCCGAGAGAACTCATGTATCTTAAGTGCCGACTATCTCGGAGTCGCTTCGAGCCCGCTTGCACGTTCGACTGCTTCATTGAAAGGCATCTACGTTGAACATTTCATTCATGCGCATCGCATTTCGCAAGAAACTCATGCCGATCATGCTGACCCCCGCAATCTTTGTTTCCTCATTGAATGCGACTGAACCTAACGTCGAATCCAAACAGTGGCCGAGTTGGCGAGGTCCGAACTTCAACGGAGCGGCGGCAAGCAGCGCGCATCCGCCTGTGATCTGGGACGCTCAAACCAATGTGAAGTGGTCGTCGCCGATCCCCGGCGAAGGAAGTTCCACTCCGGTTGTTTGGGGCGATCAAATCTTCGTCCTGTCTGCAGAGGCCACAGATCGCAAGCGAGAGACCCCTGCTGAAGCAGATCCGCAGGACAAGACGACTCCGCCGGACGTGTACTACAAGTTCATCGTTACGAGTCTGGATCGCGGAACCGGAAAGGTTCGCTGGCAGCATGTCGCAACAGAGCAAGTACCGCACGAGGGCAAGCATCAGACGCATACCTATGCCGCCGCTTCGCCTGTTACCGACGGCAAGCTCCTGTATGCTTCGTTTTCGTCGCGAGGAATATTCGCTTATACGCTCGACGGTGATCTGCGGTGGCAAGTCGACTTGGGCGATATGCAAACTCGGTTCGGCTGGGGTGAAGCCGTCACTCCGGCGATCGCAGACGATAAGCTGATCGTCAACTGGGACCAGGAAAAAGGTTCGTTCATCACCGCGCTCGATGCCGCGACCGGTCAGCAACTGTGGCGAGTCGAACGGCCCGAAGAAGCGACTTCATGGAATACACCGCTCGTCGTCAAAGCAGATGGACGAACCTTGGTCATCGTCAACGGGACACATCGCGTCAAAGCGTACGATGCTGCCGACGGTCGCGAAGTTTGGTCGTGCGGCGGACAAACGGTCAATGCAATTCCGACTCCTTTGCAGTACAAAGACACGGCAATTGCGCTGAGCGGCTATCGAGCCGCAGCAGGCTTCGCGATTCCGCTCGACTCCTCCGGCGATGTCACAGGATCATCCACTTTGCGCTGGAAAGTCGATCAAGGCACGCCCTACGTTCCGTCGCCCGCATTGAGCGGCGATCGGCTGTACTTCACCCAAGCGAATACCGATGTCTTAACGGTGATCAACGCTGCGACAGGCAAACAAATCGGAGAGCGTAAGCGATTGTCGGGAGTCGGTTCGCTGTACGCCTCACCGCTAATTGCAGGCGGACATGTTTATTTCACTGGTCGCGAGGGAACAACAGTCGTAATCAAAGACGATGATACGCTGGCCACCGTCAGCAGTAACGCACTCGGAGAACCTGTTGATGCGTCCCCCATCGCAATTGACAACCAATTGTTCCTGCGAACGTGGACGAAAGTCTATTGCATCGCCGAGTAAGGACAAGAATTCGCCTGCCCCGATGACTTCGCAAGTGCGGCGAGCCTTTCTTCAAAACAGAATACTGAGTCCTTCGTATGCCGAATGAAGATTTGCACATCCCTATCATCGATGTCACTTCGCTGATAGACCATGGACGCAACAAAGAGAGAACGGCGGCGGAATTCAATGCGGCCTGCCGCACGGCAGGCTTTTTCTACATCACAGGACACGGCATCGATCCGGACTTGATCGAGCAGTTGATTCAACTCAGTCGCAAATTCTTTCTTCAGCCGATCGACAACAAGAAACGAATCGACATGGAGCGAGCCGGCCGAGCATGGCGAGGCTACTTCTCGGTCGGTCAAGAATTGACTTCGGGCAAACCAGATCAAAAGGAAGGGGTCTATTTCGGACAAGAGTTGCCGACTAACCATCCGCTGGTCGTCTCGGGAACGCCTTTGCACGGATCCAATCTGTTTCCGGATGAACCCGTGGGCCTACGAGAAGTGGTGCTCGATTACATGACAGCGCTTACCGGCCTCGGCCATCGCTTGATGGAAGGCATCGCACTTGCTCTCGGTCTCAACCAGAGTTACTTCGAGCAGAACGGAGTGGCCGAACCACTGACGCTGTTCCGCATCTTCCATTACCCGCCCACCGAAAGTGATCAGCTCTGGGGAGTCGGCGAACACACAGATTACGGCCTGCTGACAATTCTGTTGCAAGACGATGTGGGAGGTCTAGAAGTCAAAACACCGCGAGGTTGGATAGCCGCACCGCCGGTTCCAGGCACATTCGTCTGCAACATCGGCGACATGCTCGACCGCATGACGCGCGGCGTTTATCGCTCGACACCTCATCGAGTTCGTAATCATTCCCAGCGCATGCGGTTGTCGTTTCCGTTCTTCTATGATCCGAACTTCTTCGCTCAGGTAAAGGCAATCGAACTACCGACCGGTGAAGCAAACTCCGATGACTGCCCGGCGCGATGGGACCAAAGCAGCGTTCACGACTTTCGCGGTACGTACGGGGACTATCTCCTTTCCAAGGTCGGCAAGGTCTTCCCCGAGCTGAAAACACAAGTCCTTTAGTCGAAGTTTACGCGCGGTTTGTTTCAAACGAAGACGAGTGATTAGCAAATCGCAAGGTGCCACAATTGAACCGATGAATGTCGGAGCGTACGTGTCATCGAAGTCGGCAAGAGGAGAAACTCACGACCTTCACGATTGCGTTCACCATCACTCGTTCAACGTTACGCAATCGCGCGGCCATAGATACAGTTCAGCAGATCCGGGTAGTTAGAGCCGAACATCGGATCGATCACAGCGGCGAATTCGATCCGCAAAGTCGTCCAAGAACGGTTGCTGATGCTGCTGAACAGTGTTCGCCCCGGCATGAGGCCCGACTGCAAGTCCCGGATCAATGTCATCGGTCCACCAATTCGAAAGCTCACCATGCTGATCATCTGACACAATCGGCGAAGTCTCACCGACGACGGTGATTCGCCCGGACAGTTTGTTCAGTTCAGGGATATTACTGCGGAGCACGAATGCGTGAACCTTGCGTTCCTTCGGACAAAATCGGATCCGAACGCAATACGCATCGATGTGACCTGCAAGAGCTTGATTGTCAGTCATCAGTTCGACGGTTGCCGGTTTAACTTGCCAAACAAAAACGCCGAAGTCGAACCAGTCGTTCCACTTCGGCGTCTCATGTAAAAGTCGGCAGCTTGCCTGAAGGCGGAGGGCACGGGACTCGAACCCGCAACCCCTTACGGGGCACTTCATTTCCAATGAAGCCGCTAGCCATTCGCTTACCCTCCACGAGCCGGT
Organism: Pirellulales bacterium; assembly: GCA_046349815.1. GTDB lineage: Bacteria > Planctomycetota > Planctomycetia > Pirellulales > Pirellulaceae > Aureliella. The sequence continues at coordinate 14,532 of JAXMBQ010000029.1, forward strand.
TATGCTCGGCCTCGAAAGGCGGATTGTTTACGATCCCACTCTCGAAGTAGCGATAATCTAGCGACAATCGGCCGATGCGTAAAGGTTCACTTCACCGGGACAAACTCATCATGGACAGCAACCCCCTCGTTTCCGCAGCCGAACGCATCCGTCGCGCTGACGCGATTCTCATCAGCGCCGGTGCCGGTATGGGAGTGGACTCCGGTCTTCCGGATTTTCGCGGTCCCGAGGGTTTCTGGCGAGCATACCCTGCTCTGCGCGGCCTTCGATTCGAAGAAATGTCCACGCCGTCTTGGTTTCACATCGACCAAACAAGAGCTTGGGGATTCTTCGGCCACCGCCTAGAGCTCTATCGGAGAACCCATCCCCACATCGGCTTCGAAATCCTGCTTCGACTTATCAAAAAAGTCCCGCTCGGCGGATTTGTCGTCACCAGCAACGTCGACGGCCAATTCCAGAAAGCAGGTTTTGATGACCAAGCCATTTTGGAAGTCCACGGCACGATTCATCAATTGCAGTGCACTCGACCCTGTTGTGAAGACATCACCTCGTACGACACATGGACACCCGACATCGATGAAGCAAATGTGAGGTGTTTAAACGAGCCGCCGCTATGCGCACGCTGCGGCCGAATCGCTCGTCCGAACATCCTCATGTTCAACGATGGACAGTGGCTCTCCCATCGTTCCGACGAACAAGCCGGTCGATTTCAGACTTGGCTCCAGCTCGCAACAGATTCCAATTTGGTCGTCATCGAGCTTGGTGCAGGCAAAGCCGTCACGACGATTCGATCACTTTCGGAAAGCCTGTTGCGAGCCGGCAGACAAAGCACTCAAAAGGATCGTTCGGTAACTTTGATTCGCATCAATCCACGAGATCCGGATGGACCGCCTGGTTGCGTGTCCATTTCAGCCGGTGCGCTCGAGGCTCTTACGCAACTGGATCACATCCTCTGTCATTCATCGTAAACCATCGCGAACCGAGCCATCCCAACAACGCCGACAGTAGGTGAGCCGCATCGGCATGATGTACTGCAGCAAGCGATGAGCCGACAACGAAGTTGAAACACAAGCGAGCGGCCAACCAGAGAATCAGCAGTCCCAATCCCAGAGTACGAAATCGAAATCGCGAGCCTGCTATAGCCGCTGTGAGGCAAGCGTAATAACCTGCAGAAGGTCCCACATCGCCGGTTATTTCCAATCGCTTCATCATTTCTAGATCGAACACAGCCGTCATGACTCTTATGATCAGAGATTCTGTGATCGTGGTTACCACGTGAGCGGCGAAGAAGAAGAGCGTTGCAAACCAACTACCTCGTTGGAGTTCCAACCAACCGACACATAGCAACAACATCACGCCGGACGCGAACAAGTGTTGCGGGTCCGCAGTGATCGGCAGACTCAACAAGATTCGATGCCATGCACCTTGCAAGAAATGCGCAGGAGCATGAGAGAAGTCATGATGTACTTCCGGTGCGATCCGCTGAGCCCACGAACCGTACCAAACTCCGACCGCAATCAACAGAGCGGTCAGAGTGAGCGTCGCAGGTACCCGGAAGAGCAGACTCGCAGCCGAAACCGTCGGATGGGAAGGCTCCGGCTTCATCACAGAAGTGCTCGGCGTCTCGCTACTTGTAGGAATCCAAGAACAGCTTCAGCCGTTCTTGAGCCTGGGCCGAATCGGACTGTGCTTTCTCAAACGCAGCCTTTAATTCATTGGCGGCTGCCTGGGAAGCAGAGAGTTCGCTTTGGGCAGTCGTCTGCGCGCTAGCTGCAGCAGCCAATTTCTGTTGCAATGCGGCCATCTCGGCCTGCATCTTCTGCAGCTCTTCCGTCAGCTTTTTCATCTCAGCTTCTTTGGTAGCGGCCAGCTTCGCCTTCTCAGCCATCTGCTTTTCCGTCTCGGCTGTTTGAGCTGCAACCTTTTCCGCCGATGCCTTCAGATCAGCCGAACGAGCCTGGAACGCAGTGAGGTCGGCTTGAGCTCGAGCCACTGCATCCTGTGAAGCTTTGAACTGTGCATCGGCTTCTGCGAGCTTATCGGCTGCTGCTTTGGCTGCAACTGCCAGTTGGTCGTACTTGGTCTTGGCGTCAACTTGCTTTGCCTTGGCCGCTTCTGATTCCGCCATCTGCTTCTTAGCCGTTTCCGTTGCTGTATTCAACGCAACGGTCGTGTCTTCTTTGGCCTTTTTAACAGCAGCCAGTTTGGCTTCTAGATCGGCAATCATCGCGGTCTGCGCGTTGATGTCGCCGGTGAGCTTTTGCTTTGTCTGTTCGGTCGCAGCCAACTGTTCTGCTGATGTCTTCACAAGCACTTCTGTTTGAGCCAATTCGCTCTGAGCGGCAGTCATCTGTGCAGCGCTATCAGCCGCGACCATGCTTGCCGCATCAAACGTGGTCTTGATTTGGGTGGCAGAAGCTTGAGCCTGTTCCAGTACTTGAGCAAGCGTCAGCGGATTGGCGGCCAGTTCGCGAACTTGCTTCGGATCAGCCGCCTGCCACAGTTTTACCTTGCCGTTCCAATCGCCCGCAGCGATCTGAGCGCCGCTGCCGATCACCGCGACTTCGAGGCCCGCTTCTGTCAGCCCCTCGTATTCGGCTTTCTTGGTGCCGTCCGGATTCCAAAGGCGCACGCGCTGATCGCGTCCCGTCGTGACGAAGGAACCGTCTTGAGAAAACGCCACGCTCGTGGCGCCGCCGCCGTGCGCGTCGATGGACTTTTGCAAGTTGCTGTCTTGCATGCCCCAGAATTTCACAGTGCCGTCCAAGCTCGCCGTCAACAGAACGTTGGAGTCGGCACGGAAGTCCAGCGAACGAATCTCCCCTTTATGTCCGACGAGATCAGCGTACAGACGTCCCGTTTCAGACTCCCACACCACCAAACCGTTGCTGCGATCACCGGAAGCAAGCAACACACCGTCCGGGCTGAATCGCAATGCATACACCCAATCGGTATGTTTCTTCATCTCCTTGATGAGCTCACCGGTGGATGAATCGTAGATTCGAATCAGCTTTTGCGGCCCGGCGAGTGCAATGCGTTTCTTATCGGGCGAGATGTCCGCAGCCAGAACAACATCGAGCTCATCACCGACCTTCGTGATTCGCTCGCCGGTTGCCACATCGACGAGCACTGCACAACCACTACGACCGTGACGACCTCCGCCGATCAATAGTTGTCGACCGTCGCGAGTGAAGGATAGAGATTGCGGTTCACCTTCCGGGAACGGAATCACACCCAACAGTTGACCGCTCTCTGAGTGATACAAGCTGACTTGAAACTGTCCGCCGACTGCCACCAAGGGAGACCATGGAGCACCGGCCATGGCTGCGATCGCTGCGCTGCGCGGTGTATATATCGCCGGCTGCTTCAGCATCGAGGTCGGCATCGGCGGCGGACCATCGGGCTTGCCGGTCGAAGAGTTTGCCAACATGGCCGCGGCTGCGTCGCTTTTCTTCTTGATGGCAGAGCCAGAGTTCTCCGGCATCCCTTGTTCGATCCAAGTCTTGATCACGGCCAGCTTGGGATCGGCCAATTTATCTTGTTGCGGCGGCATGTAAGGCTGGGCAATGTGAGCCGTCAGCTCCCACAATCGGGAGCTATCGATGTCGCCCGCGATAACAATTTCACCACTGCTGCCGCCGATCAACGTGGCAGCATAAGTATCGAGTGCCAGCCCCCCTTTTTTCTCGTTCGCATTGTGACAAGAAAGACAGTGCTCACGAAAAATCGGTTTGATGTGATCGTCAAACGTCACCTTGTCTTCTGCACGAGAGTTTCCCGACACGGCAGCCGACAGCGAAGCCGACAAAGCACAGAACCAACCGAGAATATGTTTCGTTTTCAATGTCATTTCCATGGCCATGACCAAAGCTCATTAAACTCTGATGTCTTCGCAGTGTTGTTCAAAACCAAGTTTAGTGGTTGAACATGAATTCGCGGCTGTTCAGCACAACCCAAAAAGCGTCTTCCAGCCCGGCTTGCGGATTCGGGCCTGCTGCAGCCAGCTTGCCCAGCGAATCAATCTCGCCCGGCGTAGCATGGCGAGACAAGCAACGAATAAAGATGCGATCGATGATTTCAGGAACTTGCAGTTTCTGATCGAGCCATTGCTTCACCAGTTGCCCTTGCGCAATCTTCCCTTGAGTGGTGCTGCCGTTGAGCAAGTGAAGAGCCTGCGACAGCGACGGATCGGTCGATGCTTCCTTCTCGCATACCGTTTGACGCTCGGATCGGCCAACGCAGTCAAGAAGTATGTACTCGTCGATCCGTCAGCGATCTGCACAGCACGCGCACCCAATGGCAGCCCGCGGAACTTATCCTTTGTGGAAGTTACTTGAGTGATGCAGTCGAGCAGCATTTCGGCCGGGATGCGTCGGATACGTGCAAAGGCGTAGTTGCGAGTATCGTGCGCATTCGATTCATTCGTCTGCGTCGTGCGTTGATAAGCTTGTGAGTTACAGATATCGCGCACCAACTGCTTCATGTCGTACTTGTACTCAACCAGCTTTTCGCCCAATGTCTTGAGCAGTTCCGGGTTCGTCGCCGGGTTGCTGACACGGATATCATCCACCGGATCGATGATGCCGGCGCCCATGAAATGTGCCCAGTAGCGATTGGCGACGCTGGTCGCAAAGAACGGATTCTCGGGACTGGTGATCCACTGGGCCAAAACTTCGCGACGATCTTTGCCGTTGGTATCCGGAGCCGGACCACCGAGGAACTTCGGTGCCGCAGGCTTCTTCGTCACCGGATGATTCACCTCACCGCCACCTTGATTGAAGACGATGATTTCTCGGTAGTCTTCACCTTGCTTACGTCCGATCTGTGAGAAGAACGCGGCAAAGCCGTAGTAGTCGTCCATCGTCCAGCGGTCGAACGGATGATTATGGCACTGAGCACATTGTGTTCGAATGCCCATAAATATCTGAGCGACGTTTTCGGACACTTTCAGCGTATCGCGTTCGACTTGATAGAAATTCGTCGCCGGCTGTTCAAATACTCCGCCGCTGCTGGATAGCAACTGACGCACGACTGCATCGATCGGCACGTTCTTGGCGAACTGATTCGTCAACCAAGACGAGTACATGAATGCGGCCTTGTAGCTGACTTCATTGCTGCTCTTAATCATCAGCAATTGAGCCCACTTCATCGCCCAGATCTCGCTGAACTCTTTGCGTTCGAGCAGGCGATCGACCAGTTTGGCGCGCTTGTCAGGCGACTGGTCAGATGCAAAAGTTTGAAAGTCTTCTTCGGTCGGCAATTGACCGACGATATCGATCGTCACGCGACGCAAGAATTCTTCGTCGGTGCAAATACCGCTTGGCAACATACGCAACTTCTCGAGCTTGTCGCCGACAAGCTTGTCGATGTAATTGCCGGTTACCTCCGGAGCCTTGTATGTCAGTCCGGCGGGAAGTGCAAGGACTTGAGATCCGACCGTATGCGTATCGAAACGAGCCATCACAAAGGCTTCACCTCGAACACCGGCTGTTACGGCTCCGTCATTGGTCACCGCAGCGCTGCGCTCGTTGTTGGTCGTGAATGCAGCCAACGTAGAGACATCGCGCATCGTGCCGTCACGGTATTGAGCAACAGCCACCAGACGCTGCTTGGCACCCTCGCCTTCGAGCACGGCTTGAGTCGGATAGAGTTCGACTTTATCACATGTCGGCGGAGTGGTCGGGTCGTTCGGAGCACCCGCTTTCAACCATTCGAGCAACGTGTTGTAGTACGGGCTGCCCGGCTCAATCTTCTTGCCGCCCGTGTGCGGAACACCGCCGGTGGCTTTGAGCAGGAACAAGCTCTGATCAGGAATTGCCAAGTTGATGCGGCGCACACCGATTTCACGCGTTATGCGTTCATAGTCGCCCAGCGGATCGAACCCGAAGAGCGATAGTCGAAAACCATCTTTTCCTCGAGCGGCACCGTGGCATGATCCGGTGTTGCAACCGGTTCGCGTCAAGACCGGCATCACGTCGAGTTGGAAACTGATCGGACGCGGCTTGGCGGCATCGGTCACGATCAGTTGTGATTCGGCCGTGAAGTTCTGCCACTTGCCGATCAACTTCGTTTGTCCATCGGCCAATGGTGTCAGCTTCAGCGCTTCCAGCTTGGCGACAGTCGGCTGTTCAACTTGCCATTGAACTTGATCGCTGACATCAACCGTCACACCGTCAGATCGTACAGCCACTGCCACAACGTTTTGGTACGCGGCGGCCGTGTTCAGTTTGACTTGCGGAGGATACACATGCAGTGATTCAAAAGTTTGTTCTGCTCGAACTACTGAGGTCGTGGTCAGAGCAGCGCACAGGACAGCAGATAGTTTCCAGAGTTTCATCATATTTCCTACTCTAATTACCACTTCCGGAATTACCGCTTGCGGCCGGTTGAGCTTGCATTTTTGATTGACGAAGTTGTTCCAAACGTGACAGCGGTTTAGCAGTCGGGGCGGCAGGTTGAGCGGGCGGCGGCGGAGGAGCTGCGGCGGCAACCGGTTGCGGAACCACAACCGGTTGATCGAGCTGAATCTCGCCGGTGCCTTGGTTCTGCATGATCGTTCCTTCGGGCTTGGTGATCACAGCGCGGCATACCAGCGTCTTGAATTGACCTGCTTTGGCTTCGGCGGTGACCTGAATCGGATACGACAGTGCCGTCATATCCGGTGTAACCTTCACAGACGGCTGCACCAGAGTTACGCCCGCCGGCAAACCGAGCAGTTCGATGGCCGCTTCACCTTCAAATGGTCGCTTGATCTTGAGCTCAACACCGACGACGGCATCTTTACCGATCTCAGCCGACGTCTTGTTGAACTTGAAATCAAAGAACGAGTCGACGATTTCGAGATTGACGAATTCCGAAGCGATCTGAATATCGCCCCCTTTGACCTTGCTACGAGCCAGGAATGTCATTGGGAAAACACCGATTTGAGCGTTGCCGTTCGCCGTCACCGGCACTTCGACTTCGTCCTTATCAGGCGGAATCGAGATCGATTGGTTCACCGAGACACCGCCGGGTGCATAAAGGGCTCGCAAACGAATCGGATCTTTGTATTCGCTTTTTCGAATGACCTTTACCTTGAATGCCATCTGCCCATTGCGAACGAGCGGCACCTTGGGTTGTTCTACAACGATGTCGTAAGGCAATTCCTCACAAACAGCAATCGACATGCGGTCCGCTGTATGACCCCACATGTCGACATTGTTTTGACCCCGAACCAGCATCGTGCGTTGCTTAAGCTTGCCGTTCAGATTGAGATCATTGCCGGTCGTTACAGCTTTTAGATTCGCAAGCGCCGAATCCACAGGCGCGTCGGCTGCTGCGCGAATCATCATCGGGATCTGTCCCAGGGCTTGCGGAATCGCGGGATTGACGATCTCCAACCCGACCGGAGCCCCTTCCATCGACAGCGTGAGATCGGAACCGAAATTCTTGCGCTGAGCCGTCAGCATCACAGCCATCCGCGCGCCGCGCGGAACTTCAAGCATGGTCGCTTGGTAACGCTCGAGTTCGGCGATCTCCAAATGCAGGCTCGGTCGCGGTGCGGAGACTTCGATGCGATACGCGTGTTGCGGACTACCTTCATTCAAGTGGTCGCGCACAGCGATGATGTATTCACCGTCAGCCGGAATCTTGAAAGCTTGCAAGCTATCAGGTCCCCCGGAGTCATCGTTCGCTGCTAATCGACCGCCGGCCATGTTCGTGATTTCGACAAAACTGTCGATCGGCGACCGCAAGACTCTACGTCCGAAGACGACGATTTCAATCTGTTGGTCCTTCTTAGCGCGAATTCGGAACTTGTCGATGTCGCCGGAAGCTTGCAGTACGCCATTGAGCGCCACCGGCAGATCATGCACGGCAAGCGCATTCGGATCGTTATCCGGTTCTTGCTCCATCGCGTTCGGCATGTCGACCACGCGAAGAAGGTTCGGACTCGGCGCCAGTTTCCCGTCTTGAGTTGAGAAATAAGGAAACTCTTCTTTCACTTCCGAAGGCAACGTTATGGCTTCGGTCCAAGCCTTACCGCTCGAATCTACCATCGTCGCTTGGATGGTTTCGCCGGGGCGACCGCCTGCGGGCACAACAGCCAAAGGCCGTGGGAAGTCACCGACATGCAAGCGATACTGGCAGTTGTCATTGCCTCCGAAGCTGCTTTCGCGAACTTCGATGATGTACTTGCCCGCTTTGGGAACAGTGACGGAGCAAACGCAGTCTTGTTGCAAGAGAGGTGCGTCGTCGCTCCGAGCTACTTCAAATCGATTCTCGTCGAGCACGGCCACGAAGGGATCGAAGAACTCGGTTCCCAGGCGAAGCCCTTCCAGCTCAACAGTGATCTGCTGATTCTCTTTCAACTCTACCGAGTAATAGTCGACGTCTTCGTTCTGCACGACGCCGTTAATCGTGTGATTGAACTCAATCGCTTGAGGAGTAGCAAAGTCGCTGTTCGGTTCCTTTTCAGCGATCTGGGGCAACGCCGAAACGCCTAGGTATCGCAAGTTGCTGATCCCGGATGCCGAGGCCAGCCGCATGGCATGAAGGCCGGGAGAACAAGTGTCGGCGATTTTGATTTTCGCTTTGACCTTGTTGTCCGCTTCCGCAGTCACGGAAAGGACTTCAAAGCCGCTCTCGAAGAACAACAGCTTCTTCGCGTCAGCCAATCGCGCTCCCAAAATCTCCAACTCGACTTCAGTCCCGCGTTGGAAACCCGGCGGATTGAACCTCGATATGACCGGCTCGGCAGCCGACGCGTTGAGGTTGAAAAGAAGTGAGGAAGACAGAACGATCGCGCAGATGCAACGAACGTGTTTCACGGCAGATCCTCGAAAATCGGGAGATGTTGAACGAACCTAGGCGAGAAGCGGCCTGCATCGCAATGATTACGACGCAAGCCGCTCGATGGTCGTTCTAGAATTTCTTGATTAAGCCAAAATGTCTTTGACGACTCGGCCGCCGTCGACGATTTCGATCGGACGATCACCCGGAGCCATCAGTTCCTTGTCGGCCACAATGCCGAGCAAGTGATACATGGTCGTCGCCAAATCGGCAGGTGTCACGGCATCCAGTTCCGGCTCCGATGCGGTCGGATCGGATGAACCGTAAATCATGCCGCGCTTCACACCGCCGCCGGCCAGCATCACGCTGAACACTTTCGGCCAGTGATCGCGACCTGCGTCATTATTGATCTTCGGCGTGCGGCCGAATTCGCTGCTGACCATGACCAAGGTCTTGTCGAGCATGCCGCGTTCATCCAAGTCAGAAAGCAAGGCTGCTAAGGCTTGATCGAGCGGCGGCATCGCGTTCTTGAAGCTCTGGGTGATTTGCGTGTGCATGTCCCAACCACCATAGGTCAGGGTCACAAAGCGACAACCGGCTTCGACCAAGCGGCGAGCCAACAGCATGCGCTGGCCGGCTTGATTGCGACCGTAGCGATCGCGCATCGCGCCGTCTTCAGCGTCGATGTTGAACGCCGCGCGAGCTTTCTCGGAACTGATTAGGCTGTAGGCTCGCTCGTAGAACGAATCCATGGCCGAAACCGCATCGGCGTTATGACGCGATGCGAAATATTGATTGACCGACGTGAGTGCTTCGCGACGACGCGCGAAACGATCCGCATCGACACCGCCCGGAAGATCCAAGTCCTGGACCTTGAAGCCGTTGTTAGCCGGGTCTGCTCCGAGAGCGAAAGGACCGTACGAGCTGCTCAGGTAGCCGCTGCCTGCGAACTCGTTCGGACGATTCGGGATACAAACATACGGCGGCAGGTTATTACGCGGACCGTATTCATGACTGATCACGCTACCAAAGCTCGGATAAATCAAAGCCGGGCTGGGCTTGTATCCGGTAAACATATTGTGCGTGCCGCGCTCGTGAGCCGCTTCGCCGTGGGTCATCGAACGGATCACGGTCAGCTTATCCGAAACACCGGCCAGCTTCGGCAAAACTTCGCCGAATAGTTCGCCGGTCTTCGTCTTCACTTGCCCCATCTCACCGCGATATTCCAACGGACTGTACGGCTTGGGGTCGAACGTTTCTTGGTGAGCCATCCCGCCGGGCAGGAAAATATGAATGACGCTCTCGGCCTTAGCAGGGATGAAATCGTAATTCTTCTGATCCCCGTAAACGCTCCGCATCCGGAAGAAGTCGCCGAGCGACAGCCCCAATCCGCCGACGGCACCTACGGTCAAGAAATTTCGGCGGGTTAGAAAGTTGCCAAAACACCTCATAGCTCCATCACTCCATCGCTAATTAAGGATGCGTTCAATCTTCGGGTGGAAGGATCTAATTACCTATCGAATTTCTGTCGATCAGCCCGTGCTCACCATCCGACTTTCGACGCAACTCGCCGCAAACAGATGGCATACATCGGGACAGTTGAAATCTCAGCTGCGTTTTCGCTAATGAGATTTAGGCTTGGCAGGCTAGTGGGTAGGGTTGATCGGCAGGCAGAACTGGTTGACGACCAGTTAGGTCATTTACAAAGTTCCGGTAGCTGAGCGAATCCGCCTCTAGTTTGTCCTCGCTATCGTAATCTGTTTTGTCAAACAATTCTGCAAAACGGTTGGGTTTCCGTCCATGCGGAGCCTCGACCTGAGATCTCTCGATCGAAACATCGAAATCGCTCAGATCCGTTTCAGAATTCAGCCAGGTGGGTTTGTCGGTGGGTCCGTCGCGGTCATCGACTGAGGTCCGACGACTATACGCTCGGAAAGGGAGGGTTCGGCCCTTGTTGCGACAGTCTAACACGCTAGCAATCTAGAGTAAAGTCTGCGCCCTAGCCCTTTCGCCGAACACCACAGCACCGGACTACTTACTCGCTTCAAATTCTTCGGCCCATCTCGACATTTAGACCCCCGGTCTGCCACGACGAGTTGCATTCGGAACGGCGCGATCTAATTCCCGATTAACCGCGGAAAATCGCGTAGAACACGAGGATCAACAACAGAACCAGAGCCAACCCGATCGGATAAGCGCCTAGAACTAGGGAGAAAGGTGTCTCCGGTCGCTTGGCGCTGATCGGACGATCGTTGCCGGTCAGCGAATCCTTAACGGGCTTGCTGAGTGACTCAGCAGGTGAAGAAACATTTTCAGTGGTGGGTTTGGTATTCACTTCCTCCTCCATCGGATGCCGGCCCTAGTTATTCCCTGACCGCACTCATGCGGCTCCGTCGTAATCAACTGCAACCGATTGAAGACCCATAGTGGGATTCTTCATATCGACGTGCTCGGTCCGACACAAACGAGGCCTGTATGGCGTTCGTCATTGCGAGCATCAAGGAAATCGATTGTCGCAATTCATGTTCCCGAAAAGAAACTTTTTCACAGTTGGAGAATTCGGGAATAAAGCTCGATGCCCCAGTGTCTTTGAATGCGTTCCGGGAACAAGTGCCGGCACCTTGAACCCGCGACAACTGCTTATCTCAACCATTCATCACAAGTCCGGAACGAACTTCCGAGTCGCGGTAGATCGACTCGCTGAACATTCCGCGACATCTTGTCCAGTCCGCAATCCGCGGAACTGATAAAGGACAATGCACCATGCATCGTACCGGCAGCCATTTCGTATCATCATCTCATCGCGCCGCCACGACACAAGAGCACAGGTCCCCTCCATCCTTATCCCTCATCACCGCCGCCGCTATGGCGCAGCGCTCTGTTTATCCGGTTGTGGAAAAAAATGGCACGAAGCTAGATGCGACCTCATCCTTCCATCCCGCGACATCGAAGACAGCCTGCCCTTCGTCAGCAAGCCGAACATGCTGACAATTGAATCGTGATGACTTTGATCACATCGAAGAAAATCCTTTCGTCAGCGCGATCTCACACCTCAATCGACTTTTGCGATCGATGTCGATACCGCCTCGGTATCGGCGCTCGTTTGTCGGTAACACCAACGAGGGCCGAACGCCGCCCAAGGAGCGGCGTGCGTATCTCGAAGAACTGGTCAACTACTTTCGGTACAACTATCCACAACCGAAGGGACCGCATCCGCATTCTCAGTAACAACTCGGCTGGCTGATTGTCGCCCTTGGCCGGCTTCGCTTGTTCAAGTCGGATTGCGCGGCGAATCCGGTCGACGAAGGGATAAGGCCGACATCAATCTGGTCTTTCTGCTCGATACGATGTCTCCGGTTCCATGGATGCGCCCGAACAAATTGCCGTTGGTCAAGTCGGCCATGAAGCTGTTGGTCGAACAAATGCACTCGAATGATCGCGTCGCAGTGGCAGTCTATGCGGGCGAGGAGCGGACTCGCCTTTATCCTACACCGGCGAAAGCTCGCATCATTCTCGACGCATCGACGATCTATGCGGCGGCTCAGCCAGCGAACTGCTAGGCATCCGGCTCGCCTACCTGTACAGCTCGCGAGCACTTCGTGGACGGCGGCATCAATCGAGTCATCTTATGCACGGATGGAGATTTCAATGTCGGCGTGACCAGTCAAAGTGAACTCGTTGAACTCATCGAGAAAGAAGCCAAGTCGGGGATCTTTCTCAGTGTGCTCGGGTTCGGTGCCGGCAACTTGAACGACTCGACGATGGAAAAGCTGGCCGACCACGGCAATGGCAACTATGCCTACATCGACTCCGAACTCGAAGCACGTAAGGTACTCGTCGAACAGCTCGGTGGGACGCTGATGACAATTGCCAAGGATGTCAAGATTCAGCTCGACTTCAATCCGAGACTCGTGTCGGCCTACCGCCTGATCGGCTACGAGAATCGTACCATGTTGAACCAGGACTTTCGCAATGACGCCAAAGACGCGGGCGAGATCGGCGCGGGGCATACCGTAACGGCTTTTTACGAAGTCATCCCTGCAGGTGTGAAGTCACCGCTGGTCGCGGAAACTCGATCGGAGTTCGTCGACAATGAACCGCGTCACAATGCCGATCCACGTACTTGGTTGGCCGTTAACCTGCGATACAAACAACCCGATGGCGATCAAGCCTCTGAGTTTCAAGTTCGCCTGACCGACGACAGCCGTCCGTTCGATCGCGCAGACAGCGATCTGCAATTCGCCTCTTCTGTTGCAGCCTTCGGCATGTTACTGCGCGACAGTCGCTTTGCAGGCGACTTATCATGGGACTGGGTCATCGAAACGGCCGAGGCCAACTGCGGCAAAGATCCTCAAGGCCTACGTTCCGAATTCGTTCAATTGGCTAAGACCGCTCGACGACTCGCATCGCCGAAATCGAAGGCTGGCGACAAGCACGTGGGCTATAGGCCGGACTGACTTAGCCCGACTAGTAATGGACTCCGAAGCTGAACTATCATGAGGGGGCTCGAAAAACCGAGCCCCTTCCATGAACCGTTCGTTCGTCATCGACGATCGATCCCGCCTCGTTCGGAGCCTGTGAATGATTTGCGCGCACGTCAGCCTTCGCGGATGGAGTCTACGCACGGATCGCTCGAAGCCTTCAGCGCTTCGAAAGCATACTTCTCGCATCCGACTCTCTTGCGCTGCGATCATGTTCGTCCTGTCCTACGCGGGCTTCAGTTCAGCCCAACCCGCGGCAACTCAGCCGGTCACTACCAACGAACCGCTATCGTTCAATACACACATTCGCACAATCCTGTCCGACAAGTGTTTTGCGTGCCACGGTTTCGACAGCAAGAAACGGCAAGCCGACTTGCGACTCGATACGGCCGAAGGAGCCGTCGAAGCGCATGACGGAAAATCGGCGATCGTCCCCGGTAAGATCGAAGAAAGCGAACTGTGGCGCAGGATCAATCTGCCGGCAAGCGACGAAGCGGCAATGCCTCCGGCTGAATCTCATAAGGCACTCACTCAAGCGGAAAAGGATACGCTGCGACGCTGGATAGAGCAGGGGGCTCCCTACCAAAAGCATTGGGCCTTCGAAACCATTGCAACGCCATCGATCCCCGCAGGTGCCGAGAACTTCCGCAATCCGATTGACGCCTTCATCGCAGAACGATTGAAACGTGATGGACTAGCGATCGCAAGCGAAGCCGAACGCGAAGTGCTCATTCGCCGTGTTGCGTTCGCCCTTACCGGCTTGCCTCCGACTCCGGAAGAAACCCGGCGATACGTAGGAGACAAATCGGACGATGCTTATGAACAAATGGTCGAGCGATATCTCGGCAGCTTGCACTTCGGCGAAGAGATGGCCCGCCATTGGCTCGACGTGGCTCGCTATGCAGATACGCACGGCATGCACTTGGATAACGAACGACAAACGTGGGCCTATCGCGACTGGGTGATCGGCGCATTCAACCGCAATCTTCCGTTCGATCAATTCACCGTTGAACAACTCGCCGGCGATCTTCTTCCTAATGCAACACCGGATCAGATCACCGCAACCGGATTCAATCGGTGCAATGTCACGACCAGCGAAGGGGGCTCTATCAACGAAGAGCTCCTCTATCGCTATGCAGTGGATCGTGCGAGCACCACGATTCAAACGTGGCTGGGACTGACCGGCGGCTGCGCAGTCTGCCATGACCACAAGTTCGATCCCCTCACGCAGCGCGAGTTCTACTCGTTCTACGCATTCTTCAACTCAGCCGCTGATCCGGCCATGGACGGCAATGCGCTGCTGACTCAACCGGTAATGAAGCTGATGTCGGACAATGATCGATCACGCTTGGCCGAAGTCGATGCCAAGATCGCCGCTGTAAAAGAAGAGATCAATCAGCGAGCGGCCAAGATGGAATATCAAGATCCGGCTGCCGCCGATCCGCTTCCCGCTCCGCAAACGCTCGAAACCGTTTGGATGGAAGATGATTTTCCGGCCGGCGGCAAGTTGCAGGCGTCACCGGGCGACCCGACCGAGTTCGCTCGCGCCGATGCGTCGCAACCCGTCTTCAGCGGAGCTCGCTCCGTTCGTCGTAAAGCCGGCGGACTGGCTCAGGATGTCTGGGATCAAGCGACCGCGCCGTTGATCTTGCCGCAGGAGTCCAAGCTGTTCGCGCACGTTTGGATCGCAGCCGATGATAAACCTCGCTCTATCATGTTGCAGTATTTTAAAGACGGCTGGCTGCATCGAGCGGTGTGGGGCGAATACACAGCCATCGATTGGGGTAAAGCCAATACCACCGAACGAGTGCACATGGGTGAACTCCCCGCGACGGGTGCTTGGGTAAAACTCGAGTTCTCGGCGGAACAAGTCGGGCTGAAGGCCGGCGATGAGATCAAAGGTTTTGCTCTGACTCAATTCGGCGGCACGATTTATTGGGATCATGTCGGCGTCTCAGGTGTGAGCGACCCTGCCAAAGATCCGGCGCGATCGTTCGCCGCTTGGCGCAAACAAGTCACAGGCAAAGATGTGCCGGGGCTCCAAGGTGAAGCCGCTCAAGCAGCCAAAGCCGGTCCTGACAAAGAGGCCAAACCCGAAGTACTCGACAAGCTTCGCACTCACTACTTGCAAGAGGTCTGCGAGACGACCAAGCCGCAGTTCACCGAGTTCATCGCGCGTCGCACCGCTCTGCAAGATGAACGAAAGAAGTTGGACGACGGCATTCCCAGCACGTTCATCTTCAAAGACTTGCCTTCGCCGCGCGAAAGCTTCGTGATGATGCGCGGTGCTTATGACAAACCGGGTGACAAAGTCCAACCGAATGTGCCGGCGATTCTTCCGCCGCTGAAGACGGCCGATCCCACAGCTCGCGCCACGCGACTCGATCTAGCCAAGTGGTTAGTGGCTCCGGAAAATCCGTTGACGGCTCGCGTCGTCGTCAATCGATTCTGGCAACAGTTCTTCGGTACCGGTCTAGTGAAGACCAGCTACGATTTTGGATCTCAAGGCGAGATGCCCAGCCACCCGGAACTGCTTGATTGGCTGTCGAATGACTTCCGCGAAAGTGGTTGGGATGTCAAAGCTCTCGTGCGATTGATCGTCTCTTCACGAACATTCAAACAAAGTTCGCAGATCACTCCGGACTCTTACAAACACGATCCGGAAAATCGCTTGCTTGCTCGCGGCCCTCGATTTCGTTTGGATGCCGAACAGATCCGCGATAACGCATTGTTCGTGAGCGGCTTGATCAACCTGGAAATGGGCGGTAAGGGTGTGCGAACGTATCAACCGGAAAATATCTGGGAACCGGTCGGCTTCGCGGGCTCGAACACTCGGTTCTACCAACGCGATTCGGGATCATCACTCTATCGACGCAGCATATACACCTTCTTCAAGCGTACGGCACCGCCGCCGTTCATGGTCAACTTCGACGCGCCGAACCGCGAGCAGTTTTGCACTAAGCGTGAAAAGAGCAACACACCGCTGCAAGCCTTGCAGTTGATGAACGATGTGCAACACGTCGAAGCGGCCAGAGCGCTCGCCGAAAGACTGATCAAGGGTGCCCAGCAACCCGCCGAGCGCGTTCGGAATGCGTTTCAAATCGTTGTCGCTCGCGATCCGAATGAACGCGAACGAACAATTCTGCTGAACGAGCTGAACGTCGCGTTCGAACGATACACACAAGATGCGGAAGCAGCAAAGAAGTTGATCTCGCAAGGGGAAAGCAAGCCGGATGCGGCGCTCAATCCGGCAGAGGTGGCGGCCTACACACTGATCGCCAACACCGTTTTGAATCTCGATGAAACACTGACCAGGAACTGATCATGCTGCATGAAACCAGACAAGCTCTCATCAATGCAACACGTCGCCAGTTTTTCGGTTCCACGGGATTGAGACTCGGCAGCGTGGCCTTAGCCGCCATGGCCGGCAACGCAGCTCGAACCAGCACAGCCGCCGAGAATTCGCCTCGCGTTCATCCGCCTCTTCCAGGGTTGCCGCACTTTGCCCCGCGAGCCAAATCGATCATCTATCTGCATTACAACGGCGGTCCGCCGCAGCATGATACGTGGGACTACAAACCCGGCTTGAAGGATTACTTCGATAAGGATCTGCCTGAGTCGATTCGCAATAATCAGCGACTGTCGACGATGACCAGCGGTCAATCACGCTTTCCTGTTGCTCCGACGAAATTCAAATTCGAGCAGGCGGGTAAGAGCGGCATCTGGGTCAATTCAGAGATCATGCCGCACACAGCCAAGATCGTCGACGAGATCACGTTGATTCGATCGGTACATACGAACGCGATCAATCATGATCCGGCCTGCACGTTCGTAATGACCGGCTCTGAAGTGCCTGGCAAAGCCAGTATCGGTTCATGGTTGTCCTATGGACTCGGGAGTGAAAACAACGACCTCCCGGCGTTCATCGTGTTCACGCCTCGCTTTCCTGCCGACAGCAACGGTCAAGCTCTCTACAACCGCATGTGGGGTAGTGGCTTTCTGCCGACGCGCTTCAACGGAGTCGCGTTGCGAGGGAGCGGCGATCCCGTGCTTTATTTGCCAAACCCTGACGGTGTGAGAAAAGAAGACCGACGAGTCATGCTGGACGCGCTCGGCGAACTCAATCGCGAAACGTTGCACCGCTTCGGTGACCCCGAGACGGAGACTCGCATATCGCAATACGAGATGGCTTTCCGGATGCAGTCAAGCGTTCCCGACTTGACCGACATCAGCGGCGAGAGCGCATCGACCTTGGAACTGTACGGCCCCGACGTCAAAGTCCCCGGCACATTCGCTCACAGTGCGTTGCTCGCTCGACGCTTGGTCGAGCGCGGTGTGCGCATGGTGCAAGTCCTGCATCGAGGTTGGGATACTCACGGCGGCCTGCCGCGCCAGTTGTCGAACCAATGCAAGGACACCGACCAAGGAACAGCCGCGTTGGTGTTGGACCTGAAGCAGCGCGGCTTGCTCGACGAAACGCTGGTTGTATGCGGCGGCGAATTCGGCCGTACCGTTTACTCTCAAGGGACGCTGACCAAAGACGACTACGGCCGCGACCACCATCCGCGCAACTTCTGCGTTTGGCTGGCCGGCGGCGGAGTAAAGAAAGGATACGTTCACGGAGAAACGGACGACTTCAGCTACAACGTCGTCCGCGATCCCGTCAACGTGAACGATCTGAACGCCACGATCCTGCACATCATGGGCATCGACCACACAAGGCTGAGCTTCAAGTTCCAAGGCCTCGATCAAAGACTCACCGGAGTCGAAGAACCGAGAGTCATCCCAGAGCTGTTAGCTTGAAAGCGGCACGGCGCGAACCGTCCGGTGCTTGTATCTTTCCCGGCATCCGGCGCTGCGATGCCACCGTTTTCGTCGCGCGGCTAGTGGCTAGTGGCTAGTGGCTAGTGGCTAGTGGCTAGTGGCTAGTGGCTAGTGGCTAGTGGCTAGTGGCTAGTGGCTAGTGGCTCGTGGCTCGTGGCTCGTGGCTCGTGGCTCGTGGCTCGTGGCTCGTGAAAGCAATCCGTAAGACCGCATTTCAGAACATCAACTTCGAATCTTGAATTTAAAATTTTATATTTAATATCCTAAATTTTAAATCTTAAATCTCAAATTCCATTGTCCTCAAATCTTGAAATCAACTCTTCGCAAGCTCCAACATCACCACCCCCGCACATCCCAAAAACAAAAAGAGCGGTAAAGTCCCATCGGACCCCACCGCTCTTCTATTTTGTATCTTTGGGCTCACGCCCAATTGTATCGAATTCGGTTAGCTCGGCTTTGCCAGATTGAGCGCTTCGTCTATCTGCTTTGCAACCTTCGTAAGTCGTTCTTGGTTTCCACCTCCGACTTCGGCTGCAACCCAACCGTGAAAGTTGATGTCGTCGAGTGCTTTACGAACGTCAGCCCAATCGATGTCGTCTTCGGTGATGTCCTTCCAGTTCTGGACCTTGCGTGAGTAACCCTTAATGTCCAGCTTCACGATGCGCTTGCCGAGCGTGCGAATCCAATCCGCCGGATTGCCGTACTTCCAGTGATTGCCGATGTCGAACTGCATGCCGACAAACGGCGAGTTGAACTCGTCGACAAACTTGACGAACTTTTCGGCAGTCTGATTGTCCGGTCCATCGTGTTGATACAAGAATTGATTCCATACGTTTTCGATGGCAATCGTTACACCCAACTCAGCGGCCAGCGGGATCGCTTTGCGAATGTTCTCAACAGCTCGCGGCCAAATCTCTGCCTCGGTTCCATCTTTGCCGACGCCGACCACCAGCAGCACGGTATGTCCGCCGACTGCATGCGTCTGACGCAGCGCTGTTTCGAGATCCTTCAGCGCCTGAGCTCGTGTCTCTTCTTTGGGACTGGTATGAGTGATGCGCCAGTGAGTTGAACAAACCGAACCATCGACCGGCAAACCGCTCTCGGCAATCGCGGCCTTGCACTCTTCGACCTTGATACCCGGCGAGTCCATCTCCACACCGTCGAACCCGGCCGCTTTGGCCGCTTTGAATTTATCCGTAAGCGAACCGTCGACACCGATCATGCCGATCTTAAGCGTCTTCAACATGCGGCGCGGCTTGGTCGTGTGCTTGGGAGCATCTGCCGAAGACCATCGTGCCGGTAAGCTGCCCGCCAGCGCGACACCGGCCCCGAGAACTGCAGCTCCTTTGAGAAAGTGACGACGTTCAGTAGCGTCCGCCGATCGAAGATGATCGCTCATGGTGTGGAATCCTAATTCGTTGCAAAAGGGGAAGGAGTTTGAAGGCAGGGTTCAGACGGCAAGAAAGGATCGCACGTCAGAACAACTCAACATTGTAACGACATTCCCCACCCAAAGCTCCCATGAGCGGAAGGGCAAAGCCCTCCGGCTCCGCACCACCGAAGCCCATGACCCCGCAGCGCCAACCGCTTCGATCACACGTCCGCGCTGCCCAGGCCGTACGGCTCCGCCGTTACGCTCAGCGCATCCTCTCGCAAGAGGATTCGAACTCATCCCACAATTCCCATCGCTCTCCCCATGAGCGGAAGGGCAAAGCCCTCCGGCTACGCAACACCGAAGCCCACGACCCCGCAGCCAACCACTTCGACCATACGTCCGCGCTGCCCAGGCCGTACGGCTCCGCCGTTACGCTCAGCGCATCCTCTCGCGGAGGATTCGAACTCATCCCACAATTCCCATCGCGCTCCCCATGAGCGGAAGGGCAAAGCCCTCCGGCTACGCAACACCGAAGCCCACGACCCCGCAGCGCTGCTCCACTTCGACCATACGTCCCGCGCATGCCCAGGCCGTACGGCTCCGCCGTTACGCTCAGCGCATCCTCTCGCAAGATGATTCGAACTCATCCCGCAATTCCCATCGCAATCCCCATGAGCGGAAGGGCAAAGCCCTCCGGCTCCACACCACCGAAGCCTGACCTCGCAGCGCCCAGCCACTTCGACCATACATGCGCTTGCCCAGGCCGTAGGGCTCCGCCGTTACGCTCAGCAGGAAACGCTGTTACGCGGCGGCTTCTTTCTTGGGTGGATGGAAAAACACCGCCAGTGCAATGCGCTGCCAGTGTCGATGCCGCACACGGTACCAGGAACAAGCTACGGAAATCGGTGAGAGCTGCTTCACCGGTTCCCTTGGTGAACACCGACTGCAACAGCCAGGGGCAGATCGAGTTCGCGACCAAAGCTCCGACACCCAGGATCATCACATTGAACAGACCTTGAGCGGCTCGAACGGACGTGCTTCAGGAAATACTCGTCGACGAAGATGTATACCGTGGCAAAGAAGAACGCGTAGCAGATGCCGTGCAGGATCTGCACAGTAATGATCAACCACTGGTTCTCAGGAAAGAACGCATAGACAGCGAATCGAGCCGCATAGCCGAGAATGCCGACGATCATCGTCGTTCGCCAACCCAGATTCTTCAGCGTCACACCCAGCACGAACATCGTCAGGATTTCAGCTAACTGCCCGACGCTCATCACCGGCATGATCCAGTTACCCGGAATGCCGACGCCCCCTTTTTCGACCGCAGTCCCCAAGAACACACCGGTCCAGTTGAAGTAACAGTTGTGAACGAACGAATCGACGAAGGTCACGACCCACAATACGAGCACGAATGGATGAGCCAAAAGCTTGACCGCTTCCAACCATGCCAAGTTTTCATCACTGCCCGGTTCGGCTTTCTTGGCCGGTGTATGCGGAAGCACGAGACTGAAGGCTGACAGAAGTAGCGATGCGAGGCCTACCACGAACGTCCATTTCGTTGCTGCAAACATGGCTTCACCCTTCAAGCCGTTCTGCGGTGGCGAACCAGTCGACAAAGCCTGTCGTCTTCGCAGCTTCAACAGCTTGCCAATCGACGAGAATAAACGTGAACGGCCACGCAGCCAAAATCCAACCGATCGTGCCGCCCATACGCACGATACCGAACTCGCCTTGAGCATCTTTCATGTTGGCGAAAGCGATCGAGTTGGTGATCGAGATCGTGGGAACGTAGAGCAAGCAGTGCACCATCATCAAGATGAAGAACGGCCAGAAAGAGGTGACGAATCCGCATCCGAGAATCGCCAAGCCGCCGATCAAGTGACTGAACGCGAGAAATCGTTCCGCCGCAAAATTGCGGTCTGCGAATTGGTTGCTGAAGAACATCCCCACGATCGCGGCGATCGGAAACGCATTCAGAATCCACGACTGCTGTGAAGGAGTAAAATCAATCCGTCCTTGGCGATCCAAAGATCAACGGCAGCCAAGCACCCCAGATGAAGAACTCCAGCACCATCATCACGAACAGCTTGAAACGGATGCCTCCGGAACCGGGAGCCGAATCGGTGCTGAGGGTTTCCGACGACGAGTAAGGCGAGTCAGAGTTGCTCATAGGTCCGTGACTTTGTCGAGAAGGAGGCGGGATGTATGGGGGGCGAAACGAGCTTCGCAGAATATTAACAGCCGCGCCGGCGGCAACGAACTCAGGGAACCTGTTTCTCAAAATGCCTCCGACCAGTCCGGACGATCCTCATCGCTTACGCCGTCCGCGCGGCCGCTTTATCTTCTTGCTCGCAGCTGAACTCGGCAAAAACCACAATAACAATCCCACCGCGCGGCGGCCGCGGGCAACCAGACTGCTCGGCAACAGAAGCAACCGCCCCCGAGCTCTCTGCATCACCGCCCGCCGCCTGCTGAACCGAACCAGCGGCTCGACCCATCCAGCCGCACCGATTGCCCCCGTGAGTCCGCACCTGGAGCGACACCCGTCGACTCGACGCGCTGAGAAAAAGACTCAAGCCGCGGAAAACCCTCAACGTTGACGTGCTGAGTATCCCAAACTCCCGTCGCCAGCGCCAGCAACACGGCCGTAATGAACAGCACCAAGCCTAACAGTCGCACTCGCTCCATCGTTTCCCCTTGGCTCGACCAACACAGCCATCGACTGTAAGCGATGCCGCAAACGATCGCCATCCGTAGTGAACGTTCGCCCGCTGTAACACGGACTTTCACTCAAACACAAACTGTAACGCCAAGTAGCCGTTTGATATCCCGCCATCCGAAACGCTGCACAACTTCGCCAGCACAACAACGCGACGGGGAAGCACCTTGCCGCTCATGCAGTCTTCACCACAGGACAAGGTACCGGAACTGGCCGCTCCCCTCTTCAAAAGCGCACAAAAGTTCCTACAATCTGGAACAGCGGTCCGGGACTCCAATCCTTCGCAAGCAAAACGTGCGTCCGTGGCAGCTGGATAGCGCATCGGTCTTCGGAACCGAGGGTTGAAGGTTCGAATCCTTCCGGGCGTACTTACAAAAACCAAGCGATTCGTTGATGAAATAAATACCTGACCGCCGGTCAGAGCGCACCTTTGCAAAGTCCACATCCGGGAAAAGTTCCCGGTTTGCAAGAAAGGCGTTCGATCATGCGTGTCCCTTCTTACCGGAAGCACAAGTCCGGACAAGCTCGTGTAACGCTCCGTGGGAAAGACTATCTCTTAGGTCCCTATGGAAGCGAAGAGTCCAAACGAGCCTATGCCAAGCTGATTGCGGAATTCACATCGAAGAACCGTAGTTCGGCATTCGGCAAATCTCTCGACGCACTTCGGATAGAAGACGTACTACTCGCTTACATCAAACATGCGCGGTCGTACTATGCTCAATCGACGGAGTTCAAAAACATGCAGACCGTTGTCCGTGTGCTCATGGACTTGTACGGAGACAGTTCCGTCGTCGATTTCGGCGCAGCTGAGTTCAAAGCGGTCAGGCAGCATTGGCTTTCTGATCCGAAGCGATCTCGTCAGTACGTCAACAAATGCATGAAACGGACACTTCGAATCATCAAATGGGCGGTAGGGGAGGGAATGATGAAGCCGGACGCCCACTACTCATGCAAGTGTGTTGAGCCGCTAAAGAAAGGAAGGTGCGGACCGCTTAGGGAAGCGAAACGAATAACGTGCGTCGACGTCAAACTTGTCGAGGCAACGCTTCCACTTTTGACGCGTGTTCAAGCGGACATGGTTCGATTCCAAATGCTTACCGGTTGCCGGCCTGGAGAAGTGTGCGCGATTACTCCGAGTCTTGTACGTCGAAGCGGCGCGGTGTGGGAGATCGACCTAGTTGATCACAAGACCTCATACCGGGGCAAATCGCGGACGATCTTCGTAGGCCCCAAAGCCCAGGCCGTTTTGGCTCCCTACTTGCTCAGAGCGTCAGAAACTTACTGCTTCTCGCCCATAGAGTCCGAGCGCCTCCGGCGCGAACGGATGCACGCGACCCGCGTCACTCCTTTACAACAGGGAAACTCGCCGGGTACCAATGTTGCTCGCAAGCCGCGAAAGAAGCCTGGAGATCGGTACACCACTGACACATACGGCAACTTCATCAAATACGCATGCGTCCGAGGCCAACTAACTCACTGGTCTCCAAACCAACTTCGTCACAACGCGGCAACGGAAATCCGAAGACAGTTCGGAATCGAAGCCGCTCAAGTTATCCTCGGACATTCATCTGCCGACGTTACACAAGTGTACGCGGAAGCCGATCGCGAACAGGCGAAGTCGATTGCAGCAAGAATCGGTTGATACTGATCCCCTGATATGAATCATCGGCGGTTATACCCGTGATGGCGATGCGGCCAAGCTCGCATCGCCATCGCAACGCAAACGCGGCTAGCGGAGCACTGCGGAACTGCAGGAACGTCGACGCATCACTTTGCAACCCTCTTTGCTTCGAGCTGAGCAGCGTTGCGTCTGACACCTCCCCATTTCATAAGCGGAAGGAAGAAAAGGTCCGCGAGTCCAGAGAGACGTTACCGCGCAGGCGGTTCATCAGCGCACAAGCATCACGCGTATCGGCACACATGTCAGGGCGAAGAGGTTCCATTCGCACGCACAGCTGTGCGTACGAGCCTATTCAGTTAGCGACTTCAGTTCGCTACTGCATGATGATCGCGACTTCAACGGTACTGATCTCCGACGACTGATTCTGGATCATTAGTTGATGGTCGCCGCGGACCAGGTGGAGTGATTTGGTAAATGTCCCAGATGGTGCGTCGCTCATGAAGATTAGGTCAGCATCCGACATCAATAGCTTGGCCTCTTCGGATTCTAGCCCAAGATTCTCTGAGATCAGTCTGCGGACGGTTTCGCGATCCCCTCGCTTCAACGCGGCTTCGTATCCTGGAACCGATTGCATTCGCTCGAAAACCAGCGATGCTGCGAGCGAACTGAGCATGATGCCCTTCGAGCAGGCCCCCTTGATTTCCAACGTGACCTTTCCATCGCTAGGCATCGTAAAGCTGAAGTCTCCAGCCGTTCGAGGTAGCAACTGACGTGACCGACGGAGCGGACCTGGAGAGGTGGACGATGCTGTAGGACCGGTTGAAACCGCTGAACTTTGCTGTGGCATAGGAACGGGACTCGGCGCAGAGGATGGCTTACATCCACAATTCGCAATCGCAAACAGGATACCGATGCCCTGCAGGCCGCGTTTCAACGTTCGCATCGATCGACCCCTCATCGACTTCCTAACGTTTCGAACGACTATTCACGGACGACACTTTTGCGGTGAAAGTCGTTTCACAGAATCACTCGCGAGTGTGACTCAAAGTCTACAGACGGGGTGACTCAGAATCAACACCCTTGATCGGATGCAAAACCTTGAACCGATCAAGATTCAACAACGATTCGGCGAGCGGGTGCGAGAGTTGCGAGTCGAGAGGCAGCTGTCGCAAGAAAAGCTCGGATTCGCTGCGCAACTCGACCGGACATACATCGTGTCGGTTGAACAGGGCAGAAGGAACGTATCGCTCGTAAACATTGTTCGAATCGCCAATGCGCTTGGCGTTTCGCCCGTGGAGCTGTTCATCTACGAACAGAAGTAGTTGATATTGCCCGAGTGGGCTTTTATGCGAGCCTTCTAAGGGCTCATCCGCACACTATGCGGACTCCACGAGAACTCCCCCAGACGAACCCCGCACGTCTCGGTTCCCCAGGACCGCGAACTTCCCAGCGCTCTCCGCCTTTCTCTAGGTACGAGTACCCCGAACACACAAGGCACGCCCGTCGAACCGGATGATAAATCAATTCGGAGCTTCATCGGCAGAATGAAGATTTGACCAGATCCGAAGCGCGCGAGTCTACGCACGATTGGTCGAGACGTACGTACGGAAAATGACTTGGAGGTGTCCAGCACTGCTTACAACTCGCCATGGTCTTAGGTAATTCACCCCGCCTACTAAGTTGCACGTCAACCACTTGCCGGATTTTCCGACTAACTCACTCGACCTTATCGATGAACTCGCCGAGCATCGTGCGCATCGCCCGAGGATCGAAGTCGGCCGATGCGACCTGCTCCATCAGCTCCGAGCGTTACCGGAGCAGCTCATCGATCTGCCTTTCAAAGCTTGGAATCATGCCCCTTGAACCTTTGACCAAACGCTGCGCTGACACATTTCGAATGGTGAAAGAACATCCGTACGAACAATTGGCCGAACACACGACCTAGCTCCGGTAGTTCGAATCCTTCGCTTCGAGGCTGTGCGAAAGTCTCGGCCTCCTGCGAGGGAAGATAGCGATGCACTGCTCACAATTCGTTCCGACAGGATGCCTCACAATCGATGCAAGGAGAACTACACATTACTGGATGCCCCCATCTCATAGAATGTGTTAGGACATTTCGCTGTCCGGTTGGCAGCGATCACCTAGCATAGCCGATCGGCCGAATCAGATGCTGAAGGGGATTCTGAGTTATCGTTTGCCAGCAGCGAATCGTGCAGCTTGAACCGAAATCGCTTGCTGCATCTCGGGCAGAGCTGCGCCGGTCGAATCAGACTCGATGCATACTACATGCCGCATCCGAACCGAATCATTCGGTCAAGCAAAATGGGAATCCAATCGCATTGCCCTCGTCGACGCGCCCGGATTAGGTGGAGTTTCGCTCACACACTGGACGGACCCGGACTGCGACCAATTGCAACAGCCAAGGTTCTGTACGCTCACCGGCCCGGTAGAGCTGTTCGCGATCAAATCGCATCGATCGCGAGCAACGCAGATTAGCGAGATGCTACCGATGATTCTTGTTTGGACGACTCGTGAGAGTTTGCGTGAAACTGCGGCCGAAGCGGATTATCGATCGAGAGATCACGACCACGACTGCTGGTCGGGAACAGTTGCCATAACAGAGCAAAGAGCGGTAAGGGATGCGACACTGATCAAGAACAAGACAAGGTTACTCATGGTTTCAATCAACTCCTGATTTCAAAGAGGCGAAACCACCGGACATGTTCAGGTCAGACATGCTCGTATCAAAATAGATACTGGCGAAAAACATATCCGCCCGATGAGCCCCACGAAAAGGAAAACCCGCCGCGAACTGTTTCCGTCGAAACTTGACCGCATAATACCAGACCTTCGGCAAGATACTTTCCTTTCGTGACTATTTTCGCGTCTTCGGAAAAATGACAACTGCAAATCATGTGGCCGGTCAGGCTGTGCAGCAAGCGGTTGCACACGGATCCCAAAACGGCTCGTCCGTTTGGATTGTATGGGTTGCATTGGCGATGCTTGCACTGACCGTCTGCGCTGGCTACTACTACCAGACGATTCACCTCGTCGCCGTCGCTGCAAAGAAGCGATCGCAACGAAGTTTGAAAGAGCAAACTGCGATCAAGAAGGACGACACACAGCTATCGACGTTCTTTCGGAACTTCTTCGTTTTCGTAATCTGGGTTCATGTTTGGCATTTCCTACTCTTTCTGCTCGACTTCCAACGGGGACGTGGTCTTAGCCGCTTAGGATTCACCGAGGAAGAGGTTGGACATCAGGAGAGCAGGATGCTCGCATTCGCGTGGCACTTTGCCGTGCTTCTGCCGGTAATCGTTACTCTGCTCGTCTCCTACTATCTCAACGTCGGTCGTGAGGAACTCTATCTTTTTACGTGTGTTGCGGTTGCGACCGTATCGCTCGAAGTCTGCATCGGAGTACTGATTAAGAAGAGCGAATACATACGCCTCCTGTCACACCAAACATCACTGGCACGGCAACGATTCCGAAACATTTGATCTCGCTCGATGGCTACTTTTCTTTCAAGTACTGCATCGGCATGCTCGACAAGGCGTGGCGAAGGCCGCGTTTGTAACTGGCGTTTCCCTCGTCCTATTCAGCAGTATCGTTGTTCTGGAGACCCTCCGAATGCAGCAAGCGGAAGGGATGTCGACCGATGAGATAGCCAGTGTGCTGGAAAAGCATGCCGACAGTTCCTTTTCCGATGAATCGCCGTCGCACGTCGAACCGCCTGAAACTCCTGTCGAAACTGATTTACAACCCACAGAATCTTTGGGGAAGCCGTCGTATTCAAACCGCCATCCAAGTATTCACTATCGCATTGGCAGTGAGAGTTGCGGATATGAAGTCAACGGCGCCCGCGAAGGCCGTCAAGGAGGCGGAAGAAACAAATCGCAAGAAACGATTCAGCAACGAAAAGATATGGATGTCACTTTTGTGCGATCACCATGTTGCCTTGCAAACCGAAAGCTCTGGATCGAGTCAGAACACGAAGATGACTGGAATCGCTTGACCTATGAGCACTTTCCAGCCGACGCACTTGTCGCCATACACAAATCGGACGTCTACAGTCTCATTTCAGGCCGAATGAACTGACCTGGTCTGCAGTCTCATCCAGCCGACCGATGATCGCCCACAAGAGGATAGGTATTACTGATCGAAGTCGTGACACGATTGCAAAGAAATAGTGTCAACAGAAAAAGCCGCAACCCGATTCCCATTACGCCCGAGTGCCTGGGACCGAATTGCGGCCGTTTTCAGTAATGTATCAGGCGCTGATGTTGTAGCTGATTCGATCGGCGAGCGTTTGTCGTCCGTCGGCGCGCCGTCAAGAGACATAAACCAGTACAAGTTCGCTACGTCATCGACTTGCTAAGGATTGTGCAAACGCCGATGGGCGCGAACCAAGCAGATTCCGGCCTCGCCATCTGTCTGGATGAAGCGCGCGCCCAGGATTGTACTTGACCGAGTCCGATTCTCCAATGCAATCCTGTGGGCTCGTCACTACGTTCACGGCGCTCCAGGTTGAGAGCAAGAACTCATTGAGCGGCGGCCCTGCTCGAACTTGGCGACATTGCCTTCGGTAACGATTCGCCGCGCGTTGGCGGTATTTGGCATCACCGAAGTTGCGAACCTGCAAATCGCGTACCTTAGCAGTTAAAGGATTTGGAGCGGCTATGATCTCAGCCAGCATGTCGCCATCACCAATCCGCCGCACGGCCGCCAATCAATGCTCGGCCGTGCCGTACGTTGTGCCGTCGACCGTGAACGGGGCAGGTTATCACGGGCTGAAGCCGGTCGTCCCGGCTGAGCAGTCCTGGGGAACCGAATGGCCTCAGAAGAACACAAAGTCGAATCGCTTCCCTGGGGCCTTGCGTTTGATTAGGTAGGGGCGGTCTAGCATTCGGCTGCTAGTCCATAACAAGCCAACAAACGCCAGCCGGGTCAATGAAGTTCAGTTCGCGTCCCTAGGGATAGTTAGTTGGCGGTTTGAAGCGGTCGCCCGGAAAGCGTTGTTCGAGCTCTAGGTCCTCAATTTCAGCCCACAACAAGTTGCGACTGAGATAGTGATCTTCATCATCAGATTGCTTGCGAAGTCTCGATTGTCGTATCGCTGGAGCAGAAGAAGCGATAATCACCCGACGCTTATCCCGCGATACCCTCGGTCTCCCAAGAGTTCGACGAAACCAAGCTCGCCAAAAGAACGTCGAGCAAGATCGTGATCTTTGCCGCTGGGGATGAATGGCTGCATGGAGGTGTAACGAAGTTCGCCAATGCTTTTCACCGCTTCCAGTAACCACTGTCATCCACGAGATCGCGAAACGCGCACGTCCTTCAGCCACGCACCGTTCGGAAATCGTAGCAAAGCGAAGTTTCCATCGACCGAGACCAGAGTTGGTTTCGCACCGAGCAATAACGCAAACTGATCGTTCTCGTGTCCTACCAGCGATTCGATCTTTGATAGCTCAGTTGTGAACTCTTGTTCAAAATTGATTTCCTTCGGCCTCCGTCGCATGTCCGCACTCCTTTGAACTGGAGTTTGATACCAGCGATGACACGGAAGGTCACAAGGAGCACAGGGGTCTTTAACGTTACCATCAAAGGTCAGCCTGCGTGTCCTATCTTGGATTCCGGGCGGATTCAGTTTTGGCCGTTCGGCATGTTTGGGAACAGGTGCGTGCATGCCGGGCTGTTCCGGCAACAGCTGGGGCACGTTCGCGGTGATAAGCACGAGCACTTGGTTCAGGATGACACCGGCAACGAATGCACCATGGAATGCTGGCGAACGTTTTCGCACTTGAACCGTGAAGGTTAGAAACCTTCGGCTGAAAGATAGTCGATCCACGGCATCGGTGGTAAGTTCTCGGCCGAACAGCGATACTTCCTCGTTTACTGCAATCCACAGATGCGGCGAAGATGCTGGAAATTTCGGGTGGGGCACAGTGCTCCCGTCACCAAAGCGCTACACAACCCACGCAAACTCAGTCCGAAGCCGTCCGGCAGTCATGGAACTTGCCAGCAGCTGTGCCAATGCAGCGAGCAATGCATGGCGACAACCAATGCAACCCCTGCGACGCCTCACTAAGACGCGTGATTCAACCGAGATCGGCGTTTTCTGATCGATGTCGGTTTCCACCTGTCCGCTAACAAATTGGGAGGCGGCGGCTCCAAGTCGCCGCCTCCGTCCATAACGAACTAACGACGGAGTTCTCGCTCAAGTTCTTCGCGCACGGAACTCGGTTTTCGTTCAGGAACGATTGTCCGAGCCTCCATGAATCGAGCTACAGCGTCCATCGTTGTTTTGCGTCGGCCTCCTAGCATCCAGGTTTGAAGCCTGACGCCTCGAGATCCTTTGTTGGACCATCGCCAGGCAGTAGCGGGACTGATATTAACCCCTGTCACCTTGCGAATGGCATCCTTCACGGACAAATACTTTGCGTCAACGTTCTCCATTTGTTTGACCATACCACGATATGACTCCAAAGATTGTGACCCTCTATCAAGTCACGGGATACACGCCCGATGTGAATCCCTCTGTTCGGTCAGTGGCAAGACTGTTATCCAGTCCTAAAAAGAAGGCTTACCGGCCGAGGCTCAAGCGATCCTTCGTCCTACATGCCCAGCATCCATGTCCCAGCAAAGAAGATCCTAGCACTGAGGACGCTGCCATCAAGTGAGAGTTGGAAATCTATTTACGTTTTTTCAGATAGCCGGAAAAAAGCCGAGATAGTTGCTCGACTTCTCGCTGTCTCAGTCTTGAAGAACTCCCAAGCTGCGCTATCCTCCAGTCATAAGGCACGACGATCGTGACTTGGACAAATTACCCGAAACCACTTCGAAATTCGAACACACCGAGGAGGACATCCGCACGACATGAGCGAATGGAGTCGGCAAATGTGCATCTCAGCCGCGCTCCGTAACCTTGACCAATCGTTTGTTTCTGCCGAGTTACCATCACGACGTGACTCGCACAATCCACATTCGGAGTCTAGAGCGAATGACAAACACAGCCAGCCGCGTGCAAGTCAAGTCGAAGGGTCGGAAGTTAACGCGTTGTGATCAGTTCGATATTCCCGATCATATTGACGACAGCGAACCCTGTAACGAAGGATGGTCCCGGCTCCTGCGAGGGGTCTTCTCGCTTGATTTAGCCAAGAAAGTGAAATCAGCTACAAAGCCAACAAGCGTTGCGACTCGGAGGCTGATCGTTTTCTCGCTGTGCGCCGATCCCCGGCAACTGGACATGTCGACGAATCAGATTTGTCAGATGTCTGGAATTGACCACCGAACTGTACGACGTGCATTGAGTGAGCTTGTCAATCAAGAACTCGTTTCGTCCAACCGGATGGATGGACGCGTCTACTACTACTTGACCACGTTGGCGATCGAATCAATCTACTTCCCCGAGGACCTCAATTCTTAAACCACTGGCGCGCGACGTGATGCTCAATTCCCCAAGCATCACTGCCGCACCAGCATGTAGGTCGGTGTTCTTTATATCTATCACTAGCAGTGATGGAAAAAGGAAGGGAATCGGGACGCTCACGTACGGTAGTTCCCCAGTGAGGCGAATATCCGTCAGACGTTTTCTTCCGACAAATAAGGCGGGGCCTCGCCCCACCCCACTTTTGAATCCCGTCGAGAAAAAGAGATGCAACATGCCAACAGGTCCCATCCACAGACCGGTGACAAATGCAGAGCAACTTGCCGACCGACGAGCTCAAGCGAAGCTCGTCGCTGAACTCGATGGAATCATTCACAATCCAAAAGACAATCGGGCAGTCGACTCCGATCGGCGGATTCACGAGTTGTTGGTGAAGACGCAGCTGAGCCTGCAGAATTGTTCGGAAGCAAAGCCGTGTCAGGTTCCGCGGTGTCTGAAGTGTTGCGATCGCCTCGCCCGCTCACTACGGGCCGGTCTCGCAAAACAGTTGGAATATGCGCTCGTAGCAAACAGTTGTTACCTGACGTTCGTGACACTCACGTCAAAGGAGTGGAAGAGCAGGGATGACTATGGATTTGGTTTCGCGATTGCGGCCTGCGAGCGTTTGATGTCGGAAATAGACTCAGTCCGCGACGTGCGCGGAGTGTGGCTCGCCGTCGACGTAGTGATTGACATCAACTCCCGTACTGAAGAGATTCCATGGTATCAACGTGAACACTATTGGCACGTCCACGGATTCGTCGTTAGTGACGCCGAGCGGACTGTTTCTTCATTCTTTCGTGACCTGCCTAGTAAACTGAATAATTCAATCAAAATTGAAACGAAGATTCACTGGCGGCCTAGAAACAGAGACGAAGTGAGGCAAGTGATCGCAAGCGAAGTGGGAACTGGAAAAAGTGAGATATTGGACAATATGGGGCTGAAGAAGCTGATCTTTTATGCCGATCGTCGATCTACGCAACGCCCATCGAAGGACGTCGCGGAACACTTAGTCCAGCAGGCACTGATAGGTTCGGCACCACGGTCATTTTCGTCCGGCATGCTCAGCAAGCTGCATACATCCCTTTACAGTTTCCGCCAGATCCAGCGTCTGTCAGTCGAACTGACCGGAATCAAATTGGTCGAGGGCTTCAAGTCCAAGCTGACTTTCGCCAAGGAAATGACTCTGCAACACCTGGATCGAATCTCTCGGGGAATCAGAGCACCTTTGGAACACCCTGATGAAATAATGGATGCAGTCTATGGACCGACGATCAACGAACTTCCTCGTAATCGTTGCAATGCAGCCGCAGGCATTATTGACATCATCTACTGCGTGCTGCGAAATGGCAGCCTGGATTGCGACAAGGCCCTCCAAAGCTCGAATCGTCTCTACCGAACGCTCGGAATGGCGAAGTTGCTACAGGAAATTCGCAGAACAGCCGAATTGAAAGAGCTGACCACGTTGAATCAGTACTACCCTGTCCTTGCGCCGAAAGAGCTTAGTAAGGACGGAAAGTTCTCCATCAACCATCACGACTGGAGATTGCACTACGCATGCGAAATGACGAAACAGCTTACCGACTCATTTGTCTCGCCAATCGCGGTGCAAAGAGCGTCAGAGCAATGGAGCCGGGAGAGAGACTCGCAAACAGAAAAGCCGCCCAGGGGATTCCAAGGAAGATCAACTCGATTTTCAAGATGAAAATGGATTCTGAGGATAGTTGATCCGGACATATCTCCTGAAACTCTGTTCCGCACAGCTGTGCGGAACAGATGGTGCGTGCTGTCCCAAAGCGTCCGGTTGGACACGGGAAGGATTGCAAGTGCAAGATCACCTGGCTCGCGACTATCTGAGGTGACACAACGATCATCAAATGATCGGCCATCGTTCGCGAGTCGATCGCTCTTCGGTTACTTTCGACGTGCGTCTTGGCCGCCGCCTCCGCACAGCTGTGCGTGAACAAACAGTTCAATCTCTCGGCGAACTTTCGGGATGGACTAGTTTTTCCTGTCGCGATTACTCTGTGGTAAGGTCGTGTTTTCGGACTTATGTCAATTCAGACTTCGGTTTTGAATGGAAAAGCGGCCTTTCCAATGACCAGTGCAAATGCGACCCCGGTAGATGCCAACGATCGAAATAGGGCTCCGAATCCAAAAGAGATTCGCCGTTTTGCTGATCTCCTTCTGGATCGGTCAGCATCCATCTACCTGCAGTCGAGCAAGGAGAACTCTCCGCTCACCGCGATTCCGAACGATAGCTATGACCTTTACGTCGAAGAGATGATCCATCAGCTGTGCGGACCGATCGGCAAAGAAAACCGCACGCTTCGCGTACTGGCGGAACTCTACATCCTCGGGTACCAGAACCTCCTCCGACTGCATGCGGAGCTTGCGGAGCCTGGGTCCGACAAAAGCCATCAGGTACGCGGTGGACTCATCGTCCAGCTAACAGGCGAGCTTCGCCGATTGGCCAAGACGATCAGTGAACTCAGGACGGCCGTCGATCGTGACCTTTCGCACGCTCGCAGTGATCGTACGAAGCAAAGTTCAAGGACCACCGAATCGCGGCGGCTTCGCGTAGTGACGGCAAAAAAAGGGGCAACAAAGAGCAAACTAGGAAGTAAGGTGACGTCGAAAAAGGCGGAACAAGTATGAGTGGACTTCCCGACAAGAATCCGCGTCGAGTTGCAGCAGGCAAACGGAACCGTGAGAAGTCAGCCGGCATCTCGGCGGAAGGAAGGTTGCGTCTCAGCGAAGCGGCGCACCGAAATCGGCCTTGGGAAGCGTCAATGCGTCCAAAGACGGAAGCGGGAAAACTACGCTCGTCTCGCAATGCAGTGGCTCCAAAGGCCGTTGATACGGCGAAGTCACGATTTCTGCGGAGCATGCAGTGTTACTTACGCACAGTCATTTCAGCTCGAAAAGCCGGTACGATCGACGGTGCGATTTTGGACATCCTGTCGTCCTGTGGTTTGGAAACCGAGCTCGGTGTTACGATCAACTCGCACAATCGAAATCGAATTGCTCCGCTGATCGAACAGCTCCTGACCGACGACTAGCCTGCAAGCCGGCCAATGAGTCTTTCCCGGGCGCTGGTAACGTTGGATTGAGGGAAGGATTCGTAAAGCTGCGGGGCGCCGAAGTGTCGATCTCTGATCGCTCGCAGCGATGTCCAGACCCCTTGCTGCAGAACCGAAACGCGATGCGGCGCCCCTTGCACGTTCTCCGCATCCCGCAATTCTCCGACCAAAAAGATCAGCGATTCGATGTGTTGCTCTCCGAAGAGTATTGCGCACTCATTCAATAGTGGTCCAAGCTCTGAAACCGGCGATGCGGGGTTTCCATGAGGAAGCGGAGTCGCGAATCGAGCTACCAGCAAGGGTTGCGGCTTTTGACGAACTCGGAAAAACGAGGCGTGGTAGATCGCCGATGACTCCGCCGGAACTCCCAACCGAGAGGCAATTACGTCGTCCATCTGACCAGCCAGAATCCTGGCTTCGATTTCGAGTTTCAATTCTCCGAATTTTGGATCGCGGAAAATACGATCTGCAATGACGATCTCGGGAAACTCTTCTCCGAGCTGATTCAGTTTCTCTCGCTTGGTGGCACCGTTTCGAACGAGCTCACGGAAACGTACCAGGTAATTGAAAAGCAGGCCCGTCCATTCGTCATCGAGATCCGAAATACCACCACGGTTTTCGCGGACCAACTGCATGGCTCGACGGAACCTCCATGCCGGATTCCACGTCGGCAACTGGAAGTGAACGTCCGCCAGAGTTTCTTGGTGCTGTTTGGAAGTGCGGGTTTCATCGAGTGGCTCAGCTCGCAGAACAACGTCGTCAGCGCCTGATTGATCGCTACTTTGCACGGTCAGTCTCCGAAAATGTTGGATCATCCTTGTCACTGAGTACCGCATTATCCGCGTGCAGCTGCTGTCTGAAAGAAGAGTCTCTCCGCACAGCTGTGCGTAACTGTAACGCGGAATGAATGGACCGGCCCCCTTCTCCCGCCTCATCGTCAGGTGAGATCGATCTTCCGAGATTTCCGCTCGTTCATCTCTAAATTCAGATGCGATCCGAGCTATGTCACATGGTGCGGATGGCGAGCCACCAGCGATCGCAATTCATCGCTTGATTTCGATTGCGGCACGTCGCCTTGATCATCCAGTATTCAAATTTAGAACCATCTACAGGAGCGGCCCATGAGCCACATCGTAACAGTACACACGCAGATTCGAGACGCCGAAGCCGTCTCCGTCGCTTGTCGAAGACTGAGCTGGCAACAGCCCGTCTGCGGCAAGCACCAGCTCTTTACATCTCAAGTGGAGGGACTCGCTGTCCATCCGCCGCGGTGGCGCTTCCCGATCGTGTGTGAGCTCGATACGGGAAGCCTGCGATACGACAACTATGGCGGCGTTTGGGGCGATGAACGGGACGTCGACCGATTCAAGCAGGCCTACGCAGTTGAGAAGGCGTCTATCGAAGCCCGAAAGCTCGGCCGAAGTGTCTACGAGCAAACGCTGGCAGACGGAACGGTCAAGCTGTCCATTTCAGCGGGAGCGACAGCCTAATCATGTCACAGCCAATTATCGAACTTCTGGTCGCTCCAGATGGGAGCGTCAAGATTGAGACCGTCGGATTCGCCGGTTCATCGTGCCTGAACGCAGACCGTTTCCTGCGTGATGCACTGGGTGATGTCTCCGCTGAAGAGACCAAGCCCGAATACTACGCCGCCTCGCGCAACGGCAATTTCAACCTCGAAATCCATTCATCAGGAGAACAGCTATGACGCTCAAAACGCAACTGTGGGAACTGATTCGCGCCGGATTCTCCGGTATCTGGATCGAGTCACACGAAACGGTAGAAGCGATCGCCGAGATCACGGCACTTGCCCGCGAACAAGACCTGAAGCTGGTCCGCTGGAACCTCGACATCGGCCTGACTGGAAGCAGTGATGAGCTCGATTCTGCGAATCCTCGTGATCCACTCTCCGCGGTCCGATATTTAGGATCGCTAACGGGGGACGATACGACACTCTTGGTTCTTGAGAACTTTCATCGGTTTGTGGATTCGGCGGAAGTATGTCAGGTGCTCCTGTCTCAGCTGCAGCTCGGGAAGCAACTCGGGCGTCACATCATCGTCATTTCACCGATCGTGCGTCTTCCCGCCGAGCTGGAGCGTCAGTTCGCTGTGTTGCACCATTCCCTGCCGTCGAGGGAACAGCTCTTGGAAATCGCAACATCGTTGGTTGGCGATGACCGAAGTGCTTTTCCCGCTGAGCGAGTCGGTCCACTCATGGATGCTGCAGTTGGGCTGACGAGAGCGGAGGCCGAATCGGCCTTCAGTCTATCACTGGTGCGCCACGGTAGTCTGTCAGCGTCGGAGATCTGGGATCTGAAAGCTCACTGGCTTCGAAAGCACGGACACTTGTCTCTGTATAGGGGCGAGCTCGGATTCGGTACTCTCGGTGGACTTTCGAGTCTGAAAGAGTTCTGCGTCAAGTCGCTTACGCGTCAGCCGCGCGGACAGGAGAAAGTTCTAGCGAAAGGCGTTCTCTTGCTTGGAGTCCCCGGAACCGGAAAGTCGGCCTTCGCAAAGTCGCTGGGCAACGAGACGAACCGTCCGGTCCTCTGCCTCGATATCGGACAACTGATGGGCTCTCTCGTCGGTCAGACCGAACAGAATATCCGGCAAGCTCTTAGCACTGCAGATGCGATGGCGCCGTGCATCCTGTTCGTCGATGAGGTCGAGAAAGCGCTCTCGGGCGTTTCATCCAGTGGAAAAGGAGACGGTGGAGTCAGCTCTCGTCTATTCGGTACGTTGCTGACGTGGCTCAATGATCACGAATCCGACGTTTACGTCGTCATGACATGCAACAACATCCAGCAGTTGCCGCCTGAATTCAGTCGGGCGGAACGGTTTGATGCGATCATGTTTCTCGATTTGCCGGGACGCGAGGAGAAGGATGCGATCTGGCGCATCTACCGGCGCGAGTTCCGAATCGGCGACGATCAACATGCTCCGAACGACACGTCTTGGACGGGAGCTGAAATCAAAGCCTGCTGTCGGCTAAGCGCACTGCTTGGAGTTTCACTCAATGAAGCCGCCGGCTTCATCGTACCGGTAGGTGTGACTGCCGCAGAGGACATTCAGCGTCTGCGCAACTGGGCGTCGGAACGCTGCCTGGATGCGTCTCGGCCGGGCATTTATCGCATCCCGGCCACGGTGAGTGAGCGTGCTGTAAAACCGGCGCGTCGAGTTCGTGGATATCGTCCGTCGGACAACTAGCGATTCGTTTGCAAAGCGACTCGCTCGTTGGGTGCAGGTCTCAACGGGCGAGCCACACCGTTTCTTCGTGATCTGACACCTAATCGTTGTCTGCAATTCAACAGCCGTATGCCTCTCGAACGGGATGCATGCGGCTTTTTTCGTTTCTCGATCGCTTCATTTCAAGTTTTTTGGAGACCTAAGAATGTCCGCCACAATGACACCTTCAATTCAAGCGTCCAGCTCGACGGACGCTGCAAACACTCTAAGACATCGGTTTTCAGCAATGCGAGTATCCTTTTCCTGGTTCGGCGTGCGGCGCAGCCTCTCATCCGACCAGTGTCGACAAGCTGCCGAGCAGTTCGGTGCGGAGAAAGCGTTCATTTCCGCCGGCAAGAAACTCGTCGATACCTCGCATCCTTCGGTGCGGGCCGTCAATCAATTGCGAAGAGAGATCGGCGAGTACTGGAAAGGGGTCAGTCTGCCATTCCCGGAACCGGGCATACGGCTGATTCGGCAACAGGAAATCGATTCGATCAGCGGTCAAATGCAAACGTTCCGCAGTCGCTTGCGAGACGCCGTCGGAGACCTCGAGGCCAACTATTACGAAATCAAGCAGCTGGCACGCCAGCGACTTGGAACGCTGTATTCCGACGGAGATTATCCAGCCAGCTTTTCAAGCGAGTTCGAAGTTGCATGGGAGTTCCCTAATGTGGAACCACCCGATTATCTGCGCCGACTGCAACCTGAGATATTCGAGCAAGAATGCTCGCGAATTCGTTCTCGATTCGACGAAGCGGTTCAGTTGGCGGAACAAGCGTTCGTCGACGAACTGTCGGGTCTGGTCTCTCACCTCGGTGAGCGCCTTTCGGGATCGGATGACGGAAAGCCGAAGATCTTCCGTGACACAGCGATCGAAAACCTGAACGAGTTCTTCTCCCGTTTCCAGCGTCTGAACATTCATTCCAACGCTCAGCTCGATGCGCTGGTCAATCAGGCGCAGTCACTAATGAGTGGCGTACGACCGCAACAGTTGCGAGACAGTGGACCACTGCGACAGCAAGTCGCCACCCAGCTCGCAAGCGTGCAGAGTGTGCTGGACGGACTCATGGTCGACCGCCCACGACGCCGCATTCTGAGAGGCTAGGTCCACTGCGATCATTACTTCACTGGAGTGCCATCGTGGAACTTTACCATCGACTGGCGGAGACAGCACAGCTGTTTACGACGAATCGATCGACCTGCGTGCCATCGGCCACCTTCAATTCGTCGCGCATCGCATGTCGAACCAGACGAACAGGGAAAGTGGTCCGCTGACTTGCAGCCGATCGGCGGCCCGCGCATCGGGCCATTTCTAAAGCGCATCGAGGCACTGGCCGCCGAAGCTGCATGGCTGAACGCTTACTTCGAAAACACTCACGGAGAAACTCCGAAATGAATGCGAGAAAGAAACTGAATACCGCCCATGTCAACGGCGCGATTATCTTCGCTGTGTTGGCCGCTTGGTTCAATGACTCATGGATCGTCTTTGTGATTGCGCTAGCCGTGATCATCGGCTTGGCGATTTACTCAGGGGACATTCGAGCCGCTCGAGTAGGAATGCAACAGCGCCGAGCGGCACGTTGAGACTAGTTCGACAGTTCACTTATGTAATCGGCCCGAAGAGCGAACGACTCTTCGGGCCGTTTTTTTTGAACGCTCTGAAAATCCAATCGAAATCGGATCACAACTATGAAAGCCATTTCATCGAAAACGTTATTGGACATCCTGATCCAGCTAAAGCGCACTCTCGTGGGCTCGCGGCGGAACAGCTTCGCCGTCGCACAGTTTAGAAGCGAAGGAGATCGACTTGCGGTCTCCGCAAGCGGAAGCGATATCCAAATCCAGTGCGAAATTCCGGGCAGTTTTGGCCCGTTCAGTTTCTCTACGCCGCTCGATGATGCCATTTCCGCGCTCAAACAGTTGTCCGGCCCAGTACGGCTTTTCGCAAATGAAAGTGCGGCGACTGTATCCGATGCGAACACCGAACTGCAACTATGCGTCGTAAGGCCGGATTCGAGCAAGGATTCGGACCGAGAGCCGGTGATCATGCATGCGAATCCGACTCGGTTTGCAGCCGCTCTTCGATTCGCAGCGGGAAAGACTGATCCGGAGTCAGCGAGATACTCCATCGGTTGTATTCATTTTCGAGGATGCGAGGGGCGAATGGCCGCGACAAACGGCAGGCAAGCCTTTATTGAAACGGGTCTATCGCTTCCAAACGGTGAATGGTTTGTTCGCGCCGAATCGCTTCGGAACTTTCGGCCGCTGGAAAGGCCGTCATCTATTTCTGTCGGTGCGTCGGGGGATCGATTCATAGTCAGTCTGGCGAGCGATCACCAGCGTTGGCGACTGTCGATTCGGGCACAGTTGTCGGGGCGGTTTCCAGAGCTCAGCTCAGTGGTCGCAGCCACAGCGAATCCGCGGACAACTTTACTGATCGACGAAGTGGACGCGTCATCCATTGTCCAGGCACTCAACCCGTTGCTGTCGTGCCGACGAGTTCAAGGGCGGCTAACAGTCGAGTTGGGACGCAGAATGCTGATCCGTTTCCGAACATCGACAGATATTATTAATGCATCGATCGCACGCACGGCGAACCTAGCGGGCGAGCAATTGGCTGCCATAGATGAGGACACGAAGTCGCGGCTGAATGGCGGTACGACCGGGAACTATTCGATAGAACTCGCACGGAGCCGCTTGATCGGCGATCAGATCCGATTTGCAATCGATCCGAGCGTCTTCATGAATGCGATTAAGCACGGGTTCCGTGAACTGAGTTCGCGTGGACACTCATACCCGATTTCGTGGGATGCTGAGCGTTCCAAACTTATATGTGCGGTCGAGTATGAGAACATCTCGATGATCGCTCCAAGTCCCGTATCGACAAACGAGCCCGCAATGGAGAGAGCGTACTGACCAGAAACAGATTCGGCTGGGAAGCGAGCTGCTTTCGGCAGCTCGCTTCCATTGCGTGCGGCATTCCAAACGCATTTTTAGCTACCGGAATCCATGAAGAATCGGATAGGCACGCGTCCCCTTTTTCCGAACTGTTTGAATAGTGTGGAGTTAGTCGTTACCGTGGGCCCCAACTGTCGCTCCAGAAAACCTGTCGACACTCTCCGCACAGCTGTGCGTAACAAATTGGCCTCTCAATCCGTGGCACGCCACTTCTTAACTCCGAAAGCAAGTAGGTGTGCAGACGTTTGCTGCGAGCCGTTCTCGATATCCAATTAACGGTACGGATACCCGACCACTCATCGCTGAAGGTGGTCGTTCGTAGCGGCGAAGTAATGCGAGTTGATGCTTTGTCCTATGGAAAAAAGCGAGGAAAGGTCGGTCAAACCGTTCTCGCGTCAAATCTACGGCGTTTCGATCGCTGAATCGCTTCGACGCATATTGTCCCTGTTTCCTTGCAGAATTTGAACGGCTCTCTTCAGTTCTTGCTCCGCGTGTAACGCATCAGTACGGCAACGTTGCAGCTCGAGAATTGTTTCTTTGCGCGCCTCTTTGTCGAATTCACTTGTGGAGATAACGCGTTTAGCCCACCCCTTAACGTGAAGATCATCAGCTAGGTTTATAGCTTTGGTCGTCACCTCAAGTGCGTCACATGCGGTTGCAAGCTTATGGAAGCGAGATTGTTCAGCTTCCAACCGCTGGATGGCGAGATTCGCTGCTGCCAAAGGCGACTTCTGCTCTTTGAACGCGAGTTCGAACAGGCCCGACTCAATCACCCAGCTCTCTGCGGTAAGACTCGTGAATCGACTGTTATCACGATTCGATTTGCGAGCCCAGTCGCGGATGTCGTTGACGAGCTGATTATCAGAGACGATCGGATCATTTTTCATCGCCTGCCCAAGTCCCTTTGCTGCTTGTTCGACAGGCAATGTCACCCGGTCTGTCTTCTTTTTGATCTTTCTGGCTTGTTCGATCGCATCCAGGAAGACCTTGGTAGACGGAGTGCCGCCGCCGTGGCTGGCAATGAGAACGGATCCTCCAGAGTCAGAACTATCTGCAACAGAATTATCACCGGCCGACAGCGATTGGGGGGAAGCTTGAACTGCAGACTTGACTTGATTGTGGGCGATTGCAATCGCCTGCGGCTCGTTGTTGGAATCTCCAGCGGAGTCGCCAGCTTCTTCGTCATCGGGTCGCAAGAGTTCTTCGATTGATCTCTGAATTTTGCGCAGTCGTTGACGACTCGCTTCGGTTAAATGGAACTGATTTTGCCGAGTCTCTCCAGCGCTTTGTCGCAGGTTCCTCAACTGCTCCGCATGATGCTGCTGGAACTGCAGTCGCAGCTGGTCACGGTGCGCGAGCTCTGCGCGTTCTTCCGTAACCGAGTTCTGCTCAGCTTGACGCATTTGTCCCAACAGGCGTTCGACGGTTTGATTTCGCTGGTTTTTTCTTTGCTGTGCCGCCTGTTGTTGTAATTGTTGATCCTGTTGCATTTTCGCTCCGGCGGAATAGTAACCATCGTCGGGCTGCTCGTGAGCGAAGAGCGTTGTTACGAGGCACAGTGTCAAGCAAGTCGCAAGTGAAGAATGCGTTTTCATCGGAGTTCTCAGTGTGATTTAGGTGATACGAAAGGTCCCGGCTCCATCGAGCCGGACGGGGTCATCAGCGTGAAGGCGTTACTTGCTACTTACTACGCTTTGGAGCCGGGCAACCTTGACCTCGAGGCTGTTCTCCGTCTTTTCCAAGTCGCGCAATTGGCTTTTGATAGTGGCAGCGGTCTGCTTCAGCTTCGCCAGTTCGGAGTCGGTGGCGAGGCGAAGCGCATGAAGCTGTTCCAACTTCTGTAGCGGCTTGGTTTCCGCGTATGCGGCTTTCGCTCCATTGATGGCATTTTGGGTTCCGGCCAAATGCGTAGCGTTGAACCAATTGTCGATGTCCTTAGCCTCGCCGGCATCGTGCAGAGCGGCCGAGGTCGACGTATACCAACTCTTGAATTCATCCAGCCCCTCGCGCTTCCCCTCCAGCCAGTTGATGTTCTTCTCGGCATCGAGTCGGCCCATAAGGATTGTTTCCGCAGTGAGGAAATGGCCGGCTGGTTCGGTCTTCGTACTTAGAAGCTTGACTTCCGCGTCGGCCCAGCTCGTGAGCATCTGGTGCAATTTCTCACGCAATTCGGCGCGTTGAGCGAGTTCCTTCTCGATTTCCGAAGTCAGCTGCCGTTCGCTGAACGACGGTTTCTGCGGGTAAGCACTGCGAATGCGATGCTCCAGTTCAGTCGCCTCGCAATTCTCAAAGGAGCTGATCAATTGCGTTGTGAGATTGTCGAGATCATCAATCATGTCAAGCAGTTCGCGTCGCAACGTCTTGACGGTATTTCGCTTTGTACGAACATCCGCGTTGACGTCGGCAAGCATGGTTTCGAGCGACGCCAGCATGGAGGCGACCTGGCCCGGGCAGCGTCTCGCCATAT
Source organism: Pirellulales bacterium (assembly GCA_046349815.1). Taxonomy (GTDB): domain Bacteria; phylum Planctomycetota; class Planctomycetia; order Pirellulales; family Pirellulaceae; genus Aureliella. The sequence goes on from JAXMBQ010000029.1 coordinate 57,486, forward strand.
CCTTCGCCTCATCGCTATCAATTGGTTCGTGATGTGGCACAAGCAAACCTGGCGCTTCCTGAATACCGGCCTTCTTGCCTTCTAGACGAGCAGCCGCAGACGCTTTTTCATTGAGAGAATCAATGGCCACCTCCAACACATTGATTTTGTCTGTCAATCCGCGCAGACTTTCGAGCTGTTCGATCAACTGTTTGAGTGCGTCGCGTCCGTCACGGCAGGCACCGAAGCCTTGCCGCACTGGCTGTCGAGCCTGCTCGATTCGACCGACGTTCATGATCAGTTCGTTAGACCACTTAGCCAGCATGTCGTTGCTAATAGGGGTAAGGCGATACGGTTCGCCGTTGAAGACGCCGTCGACGCTGCCGACCCCGACGGAAACTTCGGCTGAATATGACTGGCCGACTTCGATGGCGTGTTTCTTCAGCTTGTACTTCTGAACATGCGAGATCATCCATCCCTGCTCAGACTTTGACTCCTGCATCACGACGCCAGTTCGCTTCAGGGTGGTCTCTACTTCTTCTTTCGATAGATTGAAAACCGTTTTGCCGCCGATACTGAAAGCCTTGTTCCCACCCTTGCCTTCTACAACTTGGCCGAACCCCAATCCTTCGCCTTTCGATTTCCCAGTTTCGTCAACTGTTTCACGTGACTGGGAGTCGGACTTGAACCACGGCAGCGCTCCGAGATGCTCCGCGAGCTTCTGCTGTTCAGATTGCGACAGTCCCGTGACAAACGGTACCAAGCTTGCCGGTTCACACGCCGCATTTCCCAGGGCGGAAATATTGTTCACCAACAGTGAAGCGGCCTTGGGGTCTTCTGCAATGATCCGTGACCACATACGAACGCGGACGAAGCGGTTCAAGTCATCGATGTCATGCTGAAAAATCTCACCCTCTCCGTTGAGATTTCGATTCTTCAACCAAGCATTCAGATAGTCTCGCATTTCCGTATTGGTGACATTAATCACAGAAGCTCGGACCATTGCGATGTTCGGGTATGAGTACCAGACGCGAACGCCAAGGCGGTTCTTTCGCTGCAGCTGCGCAATTTGCTCGAGGGCTCCAGGTTCCATTTGGAGCCACAACTCCTTCTCGCGCGGAGTGCGAGAAACGTCAGCTGCCCCGAATGCTAGAGGATCGCGATCTTCCGAAGCGAGATCCATGAACTCCACTCGGATCCAGTGGACGGCAAGCGGTTGCACTACAACTTCGAGCGGTTGTCCTCCGTTCTTTTCTTGTGAGCGAACCTTTAGACGTTCGGAGTCTGCCATGCGAACGTGCGCAGCAGCGGCATCCAGTAAGTTTTGATCTCGCAGGAGCACATTTACGCGAACCTTAACTGTCCCGTTCGGATCGATTTCGATCTCGTGGGCCCACCATGGAAGTTGATCATCCTCTCCGAATCGAGCCGTAAGCAAGGCAGGCGGCTCAAGGTCGTATATCGCTTTCGCTCCCATGCGATTATCGTCCACCGATTCACGCGGAATAATGAACAGAAGACGGTTGTCGAACTCAAGCGGGATCACATTTGACTTCAGAACAGGCATGTTTTGTCCAACGTCGGCTTTCGCGGACGGGAGTCGATCCTGGGCAATCGAGTGACGAATCTCTCCGGTGGACCCGAGCCCACATACGAGCGCCGCCAAAAAAGCCGCGCGACCCGTAAGTTTCTTCACGAACGAATTGGAAGGGTGGAAAGTACGACGATTTGACATGGCAAAGTCTCTCAAAAGTTAGAGTAAGTAGTTGCTGCCTGGAAAAAGGCGGTAGGCAGCCGAGCCGCTCAGAGAACCACACGATGGGTTCAAGAAAAAAATTGGGAGGACGTTCTCAACCGGTGAAAGCGACGACACTTGAGTGCGGCTCCGGGCTGGCTTCAGCCGGATCTTGCCCAACGGTCTCGTTCACCGCTGTTCGCTGTTCCAATAGTGCGAGCCGATAGGTTTGGAGCAGTTCACTGTGGTTGCTCAGTTCAGAAGCGAACCACTGCTCTGGGACCCTAATGCCGGCCAAGAATCCCAGGCTCGGAGCCCATATTGCAGCACATGGACTGGGGTCTGGTTCGCTGTAGAACGAGTCGAGCAAGTACCAGACGCCAAGCTTTAACGCTCGGTCGGCCCCCTGAATGGACATCGCCAGTGAATTGAACACTGGACCAACCAGCAGCAACCGGAGCGATTTTGGAAAGAAACCCTCTTTCAATTCCTTGCGTCCGGCACCCACGACGTCGTAAAATGCCGCGGCTCGAATAGTGAACAGGAATCGAGTCGCCAGGCGTACGGCACCTTCACGGCCAAAACGGCAAGTTGCCGGTATCCAAAGCGAGGATAGGTAAGCAGCACTCAAGAGCAAGGGGCGGCGATCGAATTCTTCTTTCCAGTCGGGACCAGTGACATTGGCGAGCACTCGTAAATTCTTGTTGTGGGCAGCAAGCACGGCTCCCGAGTCCGCGCCTTCGTTGCCATCAAAGTACAAGGCAAGCACTTCCCCGACTGTTAGTTGAGATATCGACCGACCTGCAATGTCGCTCGGTGCTGAAGCGAAATCGCAGTTTCGGGCGCGACCAGGTCTCGAGCCGCTTTCTCGAGCATTCCGCTGCGACAGTGTACGCAGCTTTTCGGTAGTCTCGTGCGAAAGATCATTGATGGGCATGAGCGAGTTCCAAAGATCTGGCTGTTGGCGGTGTGGCGAGCAAATCGAAGCAGTCTCCATCGGGCCGGAAACGGTCCGGCACAAATAGCCAAACGCCCTAGGTTCAAATAATCTTTTGGAATACAGCCCGTGCTGACGTAACTCCCTGACGTCGCAAGTTTTAGGTGAGATCCCCGGTGGCGTTATTCCTGCGGCAGTTCGATGAATCAGCTCGCTGTCAACTTCCAATGCGATGCATTGTTGACGCAGTTCGGAACAACCGTGCGGCATAGCGACAAAAGGCTCGGAAGCGATTCCCAGTTGTGATTCTCGCAAAACGACTCTATAACGCACACCGGCCTGCAGAACCTTTTTCCGTCGAACCAAGTTCCGTGTGCGTCATATGCTGTCGAACCACCAAACCAAGCCGTAAAATCTTCAGCTACGCGGTGGCCAGTCGTGGTCACTTGTTCCGTGAAGCGCGAAGCACCCCAGTAGACGGCACGAAAATGCGGCATTATGACCAAGATCGGTCTTGATATCTCAATGACGCGAGCCGGATCGCTCGTTTGATCTCCGATTGGGTGCCAAGCAAAAACATCAATCCGATCATGACGATACCGTCGTTCGCAGTGCCATGGATGTGGTCGCCAGGGAGTAGTGGTGCTCACCAGCCAAACGCCACTCTGTCAAATAAACCTGTTCCGCAGCCCAAGTCGGATGTGGATTGACAATGAGGACAGCGCAAATGTCATTGAAATCAGACGATGAGTATGTCGCCCAGCTGCTAAATCTTGCCAGCCACGGAGATGCAGTGGCTCGCGGCCAGGCATTCGACGCGCTGTGGAGCGAGATGGAGAAGATTGATCACATGTGGTCCAAGCGTTTCGGCGTACTATCCGGATCCCAAGCTTCTCAGCCGGTTACCTATCAACGCGTGGACAAGGCGTTTGATGCCGCGTTACGTTGGGCACAGCGGAAGAGCGGCTTTGTGTGGCAGCATCCCGGCGCTTTTCTGCAGCATCTAAACAGGCGGCTTATGCTCGACAACTTGAAAGCGCTGAAGTCGCAAGCCCAACGGAGGCGCAGCCAACTAAGCGACATTCTGCAAGAGATTTGCGAAGCAGGGATTAACGTCGTGGGACAGAGCAGTGCGGAGCCCCCCGATGCGATCGCTGAATCCTCCGAAAGCAAGGATCGAGCGATGCAGCGAGTCGTGGGAGACAAGAGGCCCGCGTTTCTGTCTGAATTGCGGTCCATGATTGAAAAGATCAAGCAATATTACCATCCCACGCCGACTGATCTGGAAGATTCGGCGGAGGCTGCTGAGATCGCTCAAGTCGAACGCAGTCGCAGGATTGCTGACATGGAACAACGCCTAGTCGAGATGGAGAAAACTGAGACCTGGAGCGACAGAAGATGCGAGGAGCTTCTCCAGCTGGCAAAAGATCTAGAAGGCCTGGAACAGACTATTTGGCGATATAGCGTTTGGTTGGATTGTGTCGACACGGCAATCGAAGACCCCGTCGATAGTCTTATTTACCGCGCAGTATATCTACAGGGGCTTCAATCGAAAGACCTCCCGAAGTTATTGAAAGAACTGCAGGGCGTAGAGATGAGCGTCGCGGCAATCGAGTTACAGTTGCAAGCCGCCGTCGAAAGAGTACGAGCCTGTCTCCGCCGAAAAACCGGCGGAGATGTCGGGCATTGATAATTGTCGTTCTGGCTTCTCACTTCGACTTTCAAGTCACCTTCCACCACCAAAATGGATGAACACGAAGACTTTCTAAATAAACTTTGGGCCAGCTGCGGCCACTGGCAGAGCCGAGAACATGTGGGCCTGACAGTCGGTGGTCGTTACCGAGTTATCGACTACCTAAATGCGGGCGGTATGGGACAAGTTTATGTTGCAGAGGATACCGATCTGCTCGCCGACCCGGAATATCCTCGGCGGGCAATCAAGTTTGTCCGACCAGATCGACTTAACGAAAACTCCAAACAAGAATTGCTCCGGGAAGCGGGTGTTCTATCCCAGCTGGTCGGAGTTGTGGAGGGCGTATTGGCGATCCACTCGGTCGGCGAACACGACGGACAGGTGTACTTTGTCACAGAACTTGTGCATGGTGTCGAATCAAAAAAAACGGGTCTACTATGCCGGGACCTGGAAACACTTGTTCGGGATCGTGGGGGCAAATTGACTCCGCGCGAAGCAGCCGAGATTGTTCATCGTTGTTCAGTAGCATTGGATGCGATTCATCGATTACAGAGGGCCGGCCGCTCTCCCCTCGTTCACCGTGACATAAAGCCGTCTAACGTGCTTTTGTCAGCTGACGAAAGTGACAATACTCTTGGATTCCGAACCAAGCTTGCCGACTTCGGCTTGGCCATGAGCATTGATCAGGCGGGAAACGTGGCTGGAACTTTGGGCTATATGGCGCCCGAGCAATTCGAACCCGATGCGAATATTTCTCAGGCAGCCGACATTTGGTCTCTCGGCGCAATGTTATTCCGACTCGTTGAAGGAGAACTACCGCCGGATTTGTGTGCCAGTACCTTTCAAGATTTGAGAGGCCGATTCACGGAGATGAGAGAAACGGGCAAGCCCATAAAGGTTGCGAGTTTCGGAGATAGCGACCTGACGGAAATCTGCCGTAAGTGCCTTCAACTTGATCCAAAACGCCGGTATCGAGTGGCCGGAACTCCTGAGCAGTCCGTTTCCACCGATAGCGAACCGCAAAGGCGCCTTCATTCCGAGTTGTCCGAAGCTTTGGGATTGTGGCTCGCAAACCAATCTTTGCGTCCGCCATACGGATCAACCCACCTTGCTAGGCGCGCTTGGCTATTCTTCGGACGACGAAATGCAGTTGCGACAGTTGTGAGCATGCTGCTTATTGTCTCGACCGTTGCAGCGCTATGGATCAACGAAGTCGCACTGCGAGCTCGCGAGGAAGCAGCAAAGACTGCCCTCTTCAGCGGCCGTACAATTGCGCGAAGTGGCGACGCTGGCGAAGGAGTCCTTTGGGCGGCCCGAAGCTTGGGGCTTGCGCCCAAAAGGGCTGAAAAAATCGAGGCGCAGGCTCGCCGCTTTATTGGCCTTTCAGCTATGGCCACGTACCCGCTGGATCAAGCTTTTCAGCACCCTGGCCCCGTTCGTGCTGCGGCATTTTCTCCAGATGAACGACTCTTGGTTTCTGCATGCGGAGACCGAAAAGTGAGAATCTGGAATGTACAGCTCGGCGACTTTCACGCACTGAATTATGGTGCTGACGTTCGCGACGTTGCCGTAAGCACCGAAGGTAGACTTGCAACCGGTACGAGCGATGGCGAATTGAGATTCTGGAACATGGAATCGGGCGATCCAATCGGGAAATCGATTGCTGTTCCCTCATCGATTCACGCATTAGCATTCAGTCCGAACGGGCAACTCATTGCAGCGGCTTGTCAGGATGGTCGCGTGCGTGTTTGGAGAGTATCAAGCGGAAGACTGGCTGCAACTTTCGCCGACGATGACGCAGAGTTCACCGACGATCGAAGTGACGGTACGAAAGTACTCCCCCCGCTTTACGCGGTCGCTTTCAGCGCGGATGGGAAATTCATTGCATTTGGCGGGCAGGGTCAGCAAATTCGATTGTTCGACGTCGCCCGCAAGCGTCGTTTGTTTTCCGGGTCCCTCGCGGCGGACATTCATTCTATCGCACCGCACCCAAATCAGCCGCTGTTCGCTGTTGCCGTGTTCACCGGTTCAGTGTTTGTCGTAGACGCGGCGATGGAAAACAACTCCAACACCGTCTATCCACCCGTCGAATTCAAGTTTGGCCGTACAGTTCTCAACAGTGTCGCATGGAGTCCTGAAGGTTCGCAATTTGCCGCCGGAGGTGATAACTCGGCTGCCGTAATCATGGATCTCGAGACGCAACAAAAAAAAGGGGCGCCTCTCCGATCACAACAGAACATCACAGACATTGCCTTTTCCAGATCGCATGTTGCCACCTGTAGCCGAGATGGATCGATTCGAATTTGGGGCACCGCTGATCGTGGTCGTGCGACAACTCCGATCGAACATCCGACTGAAGGCCCTGGAGATGGCGCGGCTGCAATAAGCTCGAGTGGTACCCTGGCGGTTTGTTCAAGCACGAGACAAAGTGCGACAAACGATAAAAAGACCACGGAAATTGTCGTATCTGATGGACGATCGGGAAAAGAACTAAACCGATTCTCTGTACCGACCGGGCTCCAGTGCATCATGTTTTCATGGGACGAGAAGATGCTTTTGACAGGATGCAATGATGGCGTGCTTCGGGTGTTTGATTTGGAATCAGGATCTACCCTACACGAACAGGCTGCTCATGGGACGGCTATCACGGCAATTGATAGTCTCAAAGCAGAGGCTGCTACCGGAGGAAACGATCATGTCGTACGCAGGTGGGATCTTCACACAGCTCAACAAATCGGAAATGACATCGCAACGACCGGAGCCGTACATGCAGTGTCATACAGCCCTGACGGGAAGATGATCGCAATCGCTTGCGAAGGTGCAGACGTTCGACTTTGGGAAACTGGGAGCAACAAGTTCCAATTCAAGTTAGATGGACTGACCAGTGATCCGCTCTTTGTATCATTCAGTCCGAACTCACGCTATGCCGCTGTCGGCCTCCAAAATGGGAGCGTCTTGATCTGGGACCTCATTGGCCGAGCGACGATCGAGCTGAAGTATGATGCCGTTCCGTCGTTCGCGAGATTCTCCCCCGATGGCCTTTTTCTAGTTACAGGGTATGAAGACACCACGATCATGTTCTGGGATACGATCTCGGGCGTATCGCTTTCGCCTCCGATCTTCGGCGAATCATTTCAGTTCCAAAGGGGCGTTGCGTTCAGCGGTACCGAATTGCAAATCGTTGGAAGAAACCGCATCAGCAAGTGGATGATACCGGGCGCAGTCATGGGCAATGCCGAGACAGTTCAGCTCCACGTGGAGGTGCAATCGGGAACAGCGTTGATGATCTTGGACTCGTGAAAGTCCTGGGATTTGAAGAGTGGGATCGTCGTCGCACCAAACTCTTATCGAAAGCTGGACAGAAACTGCAGGGTGAAGTCGTAACAACAGGTCAGTAGAGTCCAGTACTGTGATGCAAACGCGGCTTCCAACAAGCGAATCTTTCGGTGCAATCAACTCATGGGGAAGCGTCTGTACCGCGAGACTTGATCTGGTCAATCGCTTCCGCACACCGCTTCAACAGATAGAGTTTGATTTCATTCGCCTCCAGCGGTTTAAGCCTAAAATCGCAGGGGGATCGCATTTCTGGCAGAGAGTTGTGCTGATCGATTCTGTACTCGCGCTCAAGAATATCCGCCGCAAAGCGCTGGACTGCGACCCAACTGTTGCGAGCACGACGGTCATCCTGATGCGAGCATCGATTTCGCATCTGGAAGAGCATGGCGAATTCTCGTCCGGCGGGTTTTACGACCTCCAGGAACTGAGCAAGATAAGGGTCGATTTTTCGGGCTTCGAGATGCTCCTGTTTTTTGTCCTTCGCTGCTTCAGCATCTGCATCTCCTAGGCACTGGAGGCTACCACTGTCCGATGTATTCAACACAACGATTTTGGCAAATCTAAATAAAAAGTTCCAGCACTCGGAATCCGTCGCATCCTTATCCTCAAGGAACTCAGCCAAGACCAGTTCCTCATTGGCGATACCGCGCTTCGCGGAATGCATGAAAACGCTTCGGTTCGAATTTGGCCAGACAGCTGATCTGTGGACGTCAATGAGCTGTCTGGCCCAATGATGCATCGAATCTTTCGAAATCGAGTCATTGCCGGTTCGATCACTTCCGAGAAACGCCGAGCGAGAGTCCGGCGACATACGGGCAAAATGGTCCAGAATTAAGCTGAGCGATTTTGATGCAAGTCGCAAAACCTCAACCTGGAAGGGGACTAGCTGGTCAATCGTGAGATCTTCGAATATTGGAGTTGAGGAGAGTTTCTGCAGTACTTTTCGTTCACAGTGGTACAAAGGAAGCCGCAACTTATTTAACCTATCTGCAAAAACTCTCAGGTAGCGAGATGTTCTCTCCCATTCCTTTTCCGCATTTGCGTTCAAGAATTGTGGGAGTCCTTCCCAAGCCGCGAGAATTTTAGGGAGCCACGCAACCACGAATGCGGGTTCACTTGCTGCCTGAGCGAGATCCGAGATTTTGATCGTCGAGTTAATGGCAACGTTCGGCTGAATCGAATGGACTTCTTCTAATCGACTGAGAAACCGTTTCGCAGCATCGCTTAGATCCGCCCCATGTGGGACAAGTGACGGAACAAAGTCGTTTTTGGGAGGCACTCGCTGCTCCGAACTCGGAGACTGAGCCGCGCTGACCGCAGAGAAAAACCGCGACGTCTGCTTCGAGTTCTCGGCGGCCTCTGATACTCTGATCCTCACATCGAGTAACGTCTCATTCAGTATCGCTTTCAGCGTTCGGAGTTGGCTGAATGCTTCGTCGTTAGACTTAATGCCAAGGCTGGCGACCCAGCCTTTCAAGAACGCCCACAGTTCGTAACATGCAAGCTGTGACCGCTTCGAGAGCAGCAGGAATTCAGCGTTCCGCTCGGCACGAACGGCAGCTAGCTCGGTTCCATCGTGTATCGCAATCACGCGCACGTGGCCTGCATCCTGTTCGAATCTAAGCAGACCGTCCCATGAAAAGCTGAGGATGTTCTGCACGATCGTCGCGGCTTCTTTTCCTTGCTTGATTTGTCCCGGTATTTTGAAGCGTTGAGTTCCGACAGCTTGTGTTCGCTCGGGCACCTCGATGACCAAGCCCTTTGCAATGGACACGAAGAACTTGGTGACCAGGATCTGAGGCGCAGTACGAAGTGGGCGCAGACGTCGTCCCGGAGTCTGCGTTCGGAGTTCACTAGTGTGCGAGCCGGAGCATTGATGGATCGCAGTTACCAGGAATCCAAGCTTCTTTACGGAGTGAAGGATAGAACGCAGTATCCGTCGTTTTTTCAGCGGCACTTGAACTGAATTCACGCCAACTGAATATCCCGTTACGAGGTGTCCTTCACGAGCTGCCGTCACCTTCGTCTTTTTTTCGTTCAATCGATACGATGTCCGGCTGAGATTTGCATTTACCAACGCCAAGACATACTCGCGAAAACGGGACTTGGTATCGAATCGAAGCCGTTTCGCGTCAAGCTTTGACACGGAGAAAGTCAAATCGTCTACGTATCGCGTGTAGACGACACCCGGCGACAGATCATTGAGTATTCCCTTGTCGATCGGCGCAAAGACCAAGTTTGCTGCGGCCGGAGACGCCGGTGATCCTTGAGGAAGCGAGCCGCGGTGAGTAAGCAGCTTTGCAACAAGCACGGCAGAGTCGTGCGTCCAATTCACCGGATCGGGTTTCTCCGTTTCATTTGGTATGTAAAGCATCGGTGCTTTCAACTGTTGAAAAGTGCGAATCACATCTCGCAATTTCGTGGAACTGAAGAAGTCCTGGATGTCGACGCTGCACACATACTCTTGACCGAGGTGGGCAGCAGCATTTTGATACACGCCGAAGCACCTTCCCGTTCGTGCATTGTCAGGTCTGCAACCCATTACGTTGGCGGGCAACTCTTCCTGAGCGTGATCAAGGCAGTTCTCGAGGATCAGCCGCTGCACGTACCGTAACGGCGGAATGGGAACACTGAGGATTCGACTTCCGGATCTCCCCTTGGGAACGGCAATTTGCCGGTACAGTCCCGTCCATTTGCCGTCTACGGAATTTACCCCCTTTCTATTTTCGAAGAACTGCGGCCTGAACGCATAGGCATGCAAGAGTCGCGACGTCATCCAAGGAAATCGTTTGCGCACCTGTGGTACCAGATAGTAAACGAACGCTCTCTTCTCCTTGCTCGGCAGTACAACGTACTGCGACTCAATCGACCGCCACTTATCTTCATAGACCCAATAGAGAAACTCACGCCTGTTCTCAAATCTACTCAGTAGAAACTGGATAGCGGGATCGCACGCGATCGTCGACTGCTTGCCGTAGAACAGCGAAAGAAGCGCTGGGCTTGGAAGTTTTCGTGCCAGGTCGCGGATCTGCTGCTCGACTACCGACCCAAGCTCGGGAGGCGATGGCAGTGTTTTTGGATGCAGAGCATCACGGAGTGAATCAAGAACTGCCTGATACTCGTTCATGATGTAAGTAAAATAGCGGGCTGGAGTCCCTACGCTGGTGCGCCCAGATCACGGTGCGCGCGCGAACACCCTTGAAAGGCTTCGACAAAAATAAACACCACACGCCTCAGCCTGCGAAAACACAGGCCTATTCTGCGCATGAAAGGCTAGCTAGGTGGTGCCCCAACCCGCTCCCGAAAGGTTAGTCGCTACTCTGAGCGAAGTCCAGTAGCTTGCCCGTTGCATAAATGCAGCATTCAATCGCCGGCCGATTCCACGGTAGCAGCTTCCAAGGCCCGTTTCAGAGTGTCGCATATGACGTGGACAACACCGAGAACTTGATTGACGCTCGGTACGGGAGTTCTCTCCTTATGGTGAACACCGGCAATCCGATATTGGTTGATAATGTTGTGCTGGTTCTTGAGGCTGGCATCGGCGTAGATGCCGTGGTCCGACATTTTCTGCAGTAGTGATCCCACCATGCTATTCGGATCGCATTCAATTCCGGCCTTCGTAAGATGAAATTTCAATGTGATCTCAAGCACCCGGCCGGCCAGTGCAAGAGCAGCTCTATAAGCACGATGCCTCAAGCAAATTTGCAGCTCCTGCAAATCGGATTGAAGTTCATGTCGAAAGGTCTCGTCAGCAATTTTGACGACAGACCGGAGAGCAGTATTAATCTCAGAAAATGCGGATTGGGTTGCTCGAACATCTTCGGCTCGCCGTGGTGAAGAGCACGAGGTCCACTTCAGCAAGAGTCGTCCGATTTCGGAAGGAAGGTAAGCAACCTTCTCGACTTCGCAATCCCACGATCCACTATGGTCGACATCCGATTCACAACTCCTAAGTACAAGTGCCCAGGTTGAATCTGAACCATCACGACAACTACAGCCGATATGGAGCTCCTGGATGGTCAATGTTCCAGTCAAGTTCCATGCGAGCTCTTCGATCATCGATGCGTTCTCTTCGTCCGAATAGCCATACGACTCAAAGGAATCCCAGTCGAAGCCCTTCGGCGAAAATCGGTCGGAATCGAGATTTTGTTCGGTCATTTTGATCCTGATTTTCCTGAGAATGCCGTATCGAAGACAGGCGGATGTCCCGTCCAAGAATCAAAAGTAGGGGCAGCTTTCGAGAAGCTTTTCGACGGTTCTATATGCTGGTAACGTCGTGGGGTCGTACGCATACCACTGTCGGACGGCAGGTGAAGTCGCGTTCTCGAAGTGAGATACGAGCTCTTCATGTGAGGCCTCGAGAGCAACCGGCTCTCCGTCAAGAGCGGATGCCGCTAATCGCATCATTCGCTTGAACAGGTGGAGTAGGTTCGACGAGTCTTGGTACTTACACTCGCTTTCGAATTCTTTTTCCGCCGAACGGAAGTCTGCCGCTGCGTTGCTCGCGTCGAGTTGTGTTCGAGCTCGCGCTTGAAAGAACATCCCCCGAGCATGACCCCGTGCGCTTGTATTGCTTTCCAGAATCTGATCCACGAAAGGCTCACGCTTTCCGCCGCGCCTCAAGTAATCTTGAGCGCAGAAGCACAGGTATCTGTTTTCCATCGCTTGCGGCGCAAGCTCCTGGAGTCGTTTGGCGGCATCCTCCAGTCGGTTGGCTCGCAAATAGCCTTGGACTAGATAGCAGCCGGTCCGGGAATAGCTCTCAGGATCAACAGCTTCCTGAATCTTCAGAGATTCGAGAAATAGTTGCTCCCAACCGTCTTCCTGCAGAATCACTAAGCACCGAGCAAGCGTATTGTTCAGTGCAACGCGAGTATCAGCATTTATCAAGTCTCGCCGCTCGCATACCTGCCTAAGCAAGGGAGTCAGCAAATCGCGTGCAACATGAAATTCGTGCAAGTCATAGTTTCCGGCGGCGACCAGAATCTGAGCATGGCAATGTTGCTGAAAGCTCGTGAACTCGGACAATTCCTCCAGCTTTGAAGCGAACTCGCGAGCATAGGACACCGCTCGCTCCGTGTTCCCTGTATGACGATTCAGATCTGCTTGAACTTCCAAGAGGCCCAATCGGGTCTTGACGCTGCAACCACCTGCGTGAGATTCGATACGACGTGCGTAGTCCACTGCATGACGCGGACCAATCTCGAGCTCTAGGAATCTCAAGTAACGCTTGGCCGTTTCCCATTTGCTACTTGTCAGCCGGTTTTCTTGCAACAAGGGCTGTAAGAGGTTCTCATCGTTCAGTTTCTTCGCTAGATCTCGAAACGTGGACACCTCCCAGACTGCTTCGAATCTGTCCGAAAAGTTCTCCGCAGCCCACCCATTACGCTCGCAGACAAGTAAGCTTCCGTAGCCGAATTCTCGTTCGAACGCATCGAGCTTTTCGGCGACGTGTTCAACCTCGCAGAGCGAATCGCCGTCCGGTAATACAACGGAGCAAGCCTTTCTCAGAAGCGCCGAGTTGTGATTCGAACATGCATCAATGATGGCCAGCGCGCCTGCAATATCCATCGATGAACCAGTCGCATGCTCATTCAAGTCCTCGCTCATCTGAAAAGCATGGAGAAATGTGAAAGGCAGCTGGGGTGAGTTCTTGCTTCCGCAGATCAATTGATCGATAACCCAACGCAGTTTGAATTCATCGAATGGAAGATAGCGGGAGACCTGAGTACTCTCCGATTGATTTACGCGGACACTGAGAGGCGTAACCAAACCCGGCGGACAGTCTTCGACATTGTGGCGCATCAACAGTCCCACCACTCTTGGTTGAGCATTGCTCCGTGCAAGGCTGTCGATGTCCGACCTGTGCTTGTTGGTGATCGTTGCCGGAAAACCGACGCCGGCTTGAAGGGCGGCCTTGAGCCAGTTTCTAAGATACTCATCAGCCGCACTTGGATTACACGCACGGTTGGGGTGATTTTTCTGGATCGCGTGATATGCCCACACCGGATTCGTTCTCGTAATCCCCGCAGTAGGCGAGGGAAGGTGTTGATGCGCCATGAGGAACCGTCCACCTGTAAAGCCGGAAGGCACGTTTGAGCAAAGCGATTGACGCTCTGCAACCACAAAAACGAGTGATCTCGAATGCAACAAGAAGGAAGTACAGCTGTGAAGCGTTACTTCCGGACAACGACTTTTCGCGAGTTGATAAGCAAGGTCACGGCGTCATGCTCCCAGGGCAGAAGTTCCGTTACAGCGCAACCTGCCGCCAGATTCCACCCTACGTTGCGCTTCGTTATTTCACCGACAACCACTTTGGGCAGGTCATCCGTTTCCGATATCCGCAAATGCACGCCGCCTTCAGCGACCAAGGCCACTACTCGACCGTCGCTCCCAATAACGAAACCCTTTGCGGGTTCGCGCGTCACCGCTACGGTAGATGCGGCCAGAGCTAAGTGAAGATCAACCTCAGCGGCCCACGCATCACTCGCGTCTGAAACGAAAAAAATTTCGGCCTCAGCATGACTCGCTTCGACAATGTCGGACCACGAGTCAGCGGCAGACTGAACTTGTGTCATCCATTCCTGGTATTCGAACAATTCGTCTGTCTCAATGCGATCCTGGTCGTAGCTCAGGCGATTTGCAGCAATTTGGGCAACATGGTCGTGAATGGCTTCGGTATTGAAGTGATCCAATCGTCCACAGCAACGGCTGCTCCGTAGATCATCGCGATGAACCCAGATACCACATCCGCAGCGAAAATTAAGCGGGCATCCAATTGGACTCGCGGGGACTGGAAAGTCAGCTGTTCCGATCAGCGGAAATTCGTCCCCGGGCACCAGGAACCATAGCTTCTCATCTCTTGGATGCGAAAAGACCGCACACCACCAGGCTGATAGCGATTCTGCAGTTGGAACAATTAGGAGTTCACCTGGATGAATCTGGAAATCCGACAAACGTGTTTCAGGGATGTATGGTGCATCGGCCTCCAACCGGTGGAGGCGTTGGAAGGCATCTGCTTGAGACTCTTGGAGCTTCTTGATTTGTTCAGGATTCATTTCAGATTTCTGCGTTGAAGCGCCCCCTATTGTGCCTGACAAGCTTGACGAATAAATCGCAAGTAGTCGTTAAGCGTTTGGGGCGCTAACTCCATCTCTCGAGCCAGCTCGATTTGAGAAAACTTACTCTCGAGCCGGATCTGCTGCACGATTCGAAGCACTACCTGCTTCATTTTCTCGCGGACCGCCTCGCGTCTCGGAGTTCGGTCTATCGCCCGTATGGCCTGCTCCTGCAATTCGGCCAAAGCGCTCTCTGCCTCTGAATAACTGATGGGATCCCGATACATCCGGGAAAAAACTTGATCCCATCCTAAATCCTCCGGATGGTCGCTTTGGCGGACTACCTCTCCAAGAGACTTCAGCTGTTCCATGGCGATCCCCTTCACTTCGCCATGCAATTCATCGAATCTGAAGGGCGTTTGCCCCGCTTTCGGCATTTCTTCGATTGCGTCCACTGCGAGATTCAGGACGCGACTACCCTGTTGAGCGATTCGAGGTAACGTTCCACACCATTTTTCACAGGTACGAATATGAGCCGCAACTTGCTCCGCTGAAATGGCGTCTCCCGTTTCGCCCTCCCGGCCATACTTGCCGAACGGTTCTACGGACAACAGGTGAAGGACTGCCTGCGGTTTTTCGACGGCAGTGGTAACCGCTTTGCACAGATTGTTGTAGATCGCATTCTCTCTGGGAAAGTTGCGTCGGTGCAAATCGTGCATAAAGCGTGAGATGTTCTGTGATACCAACGCGTCGATTGATTGTCCGGCTGCAATCTGGGTCTTGAGAAACAACAACTGCTGCCCCTGTTTCCCTCCTTTCCCGAATATCACCTCGACTACGCAGTCAACCATGAGATCGTTCAGTGTTGTCAGGTCGTTCCACGAACTACCTGAGTAACCGAGCACCGATGGAGTGACTTTTAACAAACCTCGTCGGCGCAACTGGGCTCGAAGCAGCTTTCGGAATTTCCCCGCAGCTTCATCAGGAATCGCGACGGTGTTCCCGTCCAGGTCTCGAACAAATTCGGTGAACACAGCATCGTCGTTCATGCCGGTTCTCCCAGTCCCGAGAATATCCTCAGTGCGTTTAGTAGCGATTCAAAGTCATCGTCTGCGAGCCGGCCGATCAATCGATCATGATGCATCGTTTCGAGCTTGCGGAGTCGTAAAATGCGAGGCTCGAGGCGAAACCACGTCGTCTTTTTGAGCCTGTTCCGTGGACAGGGTTCAATGGGGAAGTACTTGTGTTCAAGATGGTGTGGGGGGAACTGACTGGTGCCTTTCAAGACCTGAGTGCTTCCCAGTTCTATCTGCACGCCGCAGCAAGCTCCCCGGTGACAGTCACCTTCATCACCAAAACCCCAAATCTTCTTATTGTCAAGGTGATATATGTTTCCGAGCAGCAATTGAACTTTGTCCGGCTCATCCACAAACTCCGGTTCATTGCGAGCTTCGTAGAAATCTCTTCGATTTCGGTGGGCCATCTTGTTTACTTCAAGTTCTCGGGAACTGTTACACGTCGCGGCTTGAGTTCGGCTATTTAACTGGATCTGAAGCGAGAACAAGCCCGCGGCGTGAGCATCGTACTTCCGTTTTGTACAGGTCTCAAGCTGGCCAGTTTTCTGTCCGGGAAACACTTCAGACGTTCCAGCCTCGAATGGCGAGCAATTGATTGGAACTTTACGCACGTGCTATCTGAATGCGATCCCGAGCGTGCCGCGACCTTGCGGTTCCCATCGAGTCGCACGCAAGCGTTGTCTCAACACCACTCTTAGAAATATGGATTCGGATTACTCCGGATACTTTCGAACTGCCTCCGTTAGTCCTGCTACGTAATCAAGTTTCTAAAGAACTAACGGAAAGCAATCGCATGAAAACAACCAGCCTGGCCTTCGCTGCTACGAACGCATCAATCATCAGCCGGATCGAGTCGGTACTTCTAAGTCTTGATGGCACGTCGGTCCACTATGACCCGAGTCCTCTCGGTCCGACCGACGGCAACTTTCGCCCAGTCAACAAACTGGGGCTGCAACCGGAAACGCTCGAGTTCGTTGAAAACCGGTTTCCGGGCGGCCTATTCCGCCATCAGTTCCAAGCGATATCCGAGATTCTGGCTGGTCGCAATACGGTTGTTGCGACTCGCACATCCAGCGGGAAATCCTTGATCTATTCATTGCCGGTTCTCGACACGATGTGTCAGGACACGGATGCATCTGCCCTCTTCCTTTACCCGCAAAAGGCTCTGGCCAACGACCAGCTCCTGAAATTGCAGGAGTTCGGTATGTCGGTTCCGTCCATCGCTCGCCTCATGGCGAGACACCCTTTCCTCGTGAGTCGATATGACGGAGCGACTCCAAGCGAACTCCGTGGAAACGTGCGCGATGAAGCTCAGATCATCCTCACCAATCCCGACATGTTGCATTACTCAATGCTCCAGTATCACGATCGTCACTGGGGACGTTTCTTTGGCAATCTGAAGCATGTTGTGATCGATGAGTGCCATGAATATCGCGGGATCTTCGGTACCAACGTCGCCCACATACTTCGGCGGCTTCGACAAATCTGCCACATGCACGGTGCAGATCCGACATTCATAGCGACGAGCGCTACGATCCATGAACCACAATCCCACATGGAGAAACTAACAGGGGTCGATTTCAGCTGCGTCGGTCCAGAACAAGACGGCAGTCGGCAGGGCCTTCGCAAATTTTGGATGGCGAGCAGCGGAGAACATTTCTACGACTATGGCAGGAAGCTCGCGTTCAAGCTGGCAGAAGCGGGGCTGACCGTTCTCGCTTTTTGTCCGGGTCGGATTGCAGCAGAACGGATGATGGCTCGCCTACTCTCGAACCACGAAACCGAATTGCCGTTTGTTCGCGTTTATCGTGCGGGCCTGTCTTCGTCGGAACGAGAAGAGATCGAAGCAGGTCTTCGGGATAAGTCGGTTCGGTTGGTGTTCTCGACCAGCGCTCTTGAGCTGGGAATCGATATCGGCGAAGTGGATGCGGTTGTCTGTATCGGTCTTCCGAACAGCATGATGAGTTTGTGGCAGCGTGCCGGCCGCGCGGCACGAGCCGGCAAAGACGGGGGCGTAGTACTGATTCCCGGTGATACACCGATCGATAAATACTACGCCGATCATCCGGAGGAGTTGTTCGCCAAAGACAATGAGCCGCTGGTGCTAAGTACATCCAACAAGCGGGTCGTCTGCCAGCACTACGCATGTGCTACCGCAGAGGTCGGAGGTGACGAAGACCTGCTCATCGGCGAGATACTGGGTGAGGACGTTGCGTCCGTTAAGCAGGCTCGTGAAGCGGGGAAACTGGATCTAGACGTCTTCTACCGTGCCGATCCACACATGCATGTCAACATTCGGAGTATCGGCGAAGGAAATTACAAACTCGTGTGCGGACGCGATGACGAAGCGATCGGCGAAATCGACGAATTCCACTTGCTGCGCGAAGCGTATCGCAACGCCGTCTACCGGCACGGCGGAAAAGCGTACCGCGTCAAGGATGTCATCCGTGGGAAACGATTGGTCCTCCTAGAACGCGAGTTCTCCTGGAATGAAACACGGGCCTACATCAACAAGAAGATCAAGCTGAAGCGCCGGCATAAGATCGCCGACTATGGAAACTTGATGCTTGCGACCGCCGACATCAACGTCACCGAGTTTCTGGTGAACGTGACTGAGCGAGATCGCAGCGGAAACGTGATCAAGACTTGGAATGGAAACATGGGGATGCCGACCCATACGCTTCCAACCGAAGCGACGCTGATCCAGCTTCGGAAAGCGATGTGGAGTGAGTTGTATGCAGAAATCGGACAGCAGGCCGCCCGCATGGCGTTGCAGTCGTGTGAACGCCTGCTCTGGGGACTTTTCCCGGTCGTCTCGGGGCCCTGCGACAAACAGGACTTCTCAAGCGCCTCGGAAGTTAACACCGATGGAACCGCCTCCATTTTTCTCTACGACATGGTTTATGACGGAGTTGGACTGACCACCGTCGCCTTTGACCGGATGCACGACCTGGTCGAAAAAGCAAACGAGCGACTTCGAGACTGCGAATGTTCGACGGACTCCGGTTGCTTTAGCTGCATCGCGCATCCTCATGCGAATGAAGTTGCCAGCAAGTTGGCGACTGCGAAGGTTTTGGAATGCCTAGGCGAAGCACTGCGGAGGGAATGCACTCTGTCGGAGTCGCAAGCGGAAGCGGAAATGCTTGACGAGCCCTCCACGATTACTTGTTCGGCGTGTAGCACTCCTATGAAACCCGACGCTCGTTTCTGCAGCAATTGCGGCGAGAAAAACTCCAACGCGCTCGGATAACAACGACGCCGGCGCGTTAGTTCATGACAGGTTCAGGAGTTAATGGCTGAGAACAGTATCCATTCGGGAGTTATCCACCAATGAAGTCGACGCACGACCAAATTGCGAGCGAACTTTACCCCGTTCCCTTGATCCGCGGGGAACGAATCACGCGACTCGGCGAGAAGTGTCTCGGAAGACAGCGATTGGATTCCGACACAGGGCGGCGTCTTGGGCTGGAAAATACCGGCTGGATGGTTGTCGGACTGCCATCGTTTGAACGAATGGTAAGCCATATTCAAAAGCTAAACTCGGCTGCTATTGGAGGTCGTTGGATCATTGTTCCTGCGACGAATCGCCTGGCTGAGTTGGCACTTGAGCAATGGACATGCGAGGATTCAACGTCCGTCAGTATCGAATCGTCGAAGACATGGCACGATCAACTCGTGACGTTTTGCATCCCGGAACAACTGGGAAAACTATCCGCGAAATTGTCCCGCGCTCAATCTGCCATCGCGGGCCTCATTCTGCTTGACCCTCAGTGCTTCGTGCACAGTGGCAGATCATTCATGAATGGATCTCGTCGCTTGGTTCATGATCGTCCGCAAATGGTTGTCGATTTCAGAGCCGCCTGCGCGAGAGGCGAATGGCAACTGCCGTTTGTGCATATGACTTGCAAACCTGCGGGCGCTATCCCGACAGACGCAGTGGCCCGCATCTTTTGCCTCAATAGCTACCACTGCATCGATGGAACAACGTTGGGTTGCGGACTCCCATATGAATACTCTCCCGAGCCCTTTAGCGGCCCGAGGACTCGGGAGTTCGCGACGGTTGCTGGGCTCTAAAACGAAAAGACGAGATCACCGCCGTCGATTCGCGTTGCGGGAACTGGTTCAGCGTTTTGTTCGCTGCAGATGACATCAACGGTTCCACAAACAGAATTGACGGGCGCGAGAGGCGTGGAGTTGGCCACTTAGCGGTACGCCGGATTTAACGCCGAATCGCTTTGGCGGAAAGCACCACATGGGCCCCTCATCCGCGGATCGCAACCCGTTTGGGATTTGCTAGAATTTCGGGCCGCTGGAATTGCCCATTCGTCCCGTCAACGTCGCGCCCGAAACTGCTCACGCGACGCCGAATCTGACCGAAACACATCGTCCGATCTTCGAGTGAGTCAACCGGAGCGTATGAATCCACCCATGTCCCAAACCCGGATCTGGAAGCTCGGTTACGGTACTGCATTCGGGGGTGTCGAGACGGATCGATCTGTTGGAGCTAGCCTCTGCTGTTCGCATTCAGCGGCTTCGATCCTTCCCGTCGCAGCAACTGTTATCGTCCAAGCTCGATATGTCCTGTTTGTCGCTGGAATCATGGGGCACTATGGCTCAGCCCGTATTACGCACCAGCTTGTCGTCGAGCTGACGTTTGAAGACCTAGAGTTCATCTGCGATTCGAAAAGGCGATTTTGGCAGCTTAGTTTGCGAGTGCGTACCAGTCTGAACTCTACCGCTCGGCAGTCTTGAAAGCGCTTGGGACGATCTGAATCCGCAAATGGTGCCGCTGTCATTGCATGCCGTTTCGAGCCGCATGTCTATTCGCTCGACATAGCGGAATCTACAAAGATTCATCAGCACGATCTGGATTAAAAGAAGACGACCTGAAGAGGCAGAGCTCAACAAGCAAACACGCTTCAGTACTCGCGCTGGACGCACTTTGTTCCTATCTGCATACCGAACGAGACCGGATGAAAGCGCGCAGCTCTGGGCCGGGCATCGAATCCATTTCTTTAAAGTCGAATTCGAGATCAGCTACCGCCTTCCGCTGCTGGCCGCATTGATGTTGAAACCCCGTGGTCCCGGCTGCAAGCAACTGCGAGATCAAGTGAAGAAGCCTTGCAGTGAAAGGCGCACGAAAGGATCACGGCAGGAGTTCAAGAACGCCAAAGAGCATGTGCATGAAGCGCAAACCGTTGGCCAAACTCCTGACCAAAATCATCGAAGACGGCAACTACTCTTCAAGAAGATTTACTTGATCGTTATGCTGCCCGGACCGAGCGAGTAGGCAGCGGACGAACCCGATCGTAACCGACTCAGAACTCCCACCTACCGATTCGAAACATACGGAACAATACGACGACCGATGGCTAACCATAGTGAACTCGTTTCGTTTATCTGGGGGCGTGGCGGACTTGAAGGCCACATCGGCGTTCACAAACTTGGCAACCAGTCGAAAGAAGATCGAAAAGGAGCGTCGAGCCGAAGCCGATGCTGGACGGCAGTTCGAGCAATCGTGACCGCATTGTCGAAGCTCCTCAAAAGCGATACACGGATCGTGAGAAATTCATCGCCGTAGTCGACAAAGCGATCGATGAAGCGAAGCCTTCGACGATTCGTGAAGATTTCGACCGCTCTCCGTCGTTCTATCGTCGATGCCACGAGCCGCGACACCGATGCGCCAATCTGCATGGACCAAGACGGTTTACCCGAAGTCGATTCCAGTCTACGCGATACGGAAAGCGTACCTCTAAACTACCTCGACGACGAAGGGATTCCTGCCGAAAAGAAAGTCAAGGCCTACTTCGAACGCGAGGTCAAGCCGCACGTCGATGATGCGTGGATCAACGAGTCGATCCGCGATGAAAAGGACGGAGCTGTTGGCCTTGTGGGCTACGAGTTGAATTTCAATCGCTACTTCTACAACTACCGACCACCGCGCCCACTCGAAGATATCGAAGCAGATATCAAGGCTGTTGAAGCCGACGTGTTGAAATTGCTGCAGGAGGTGGCGAGCTAATGGCGTCCGTTATTGAGAGTACACTTGTGCGGCGCTGGCGCCGCTACCCGACTAACCAATCGCTTTCACTCGATTGGCCAATGAAAATTCCGAAGCATTGGAAGATACATCGGCTTAAAGAAGTTGCGGATGCTCGGCCCAGTAACGTCGACAAAAAAACGGTTGATGGTGACACTCCTGTCCTGCTCTGTAACTACGTCGACGTTTACAAGAATCGGACGATCAAAGCGGACATGGAATTCATGGAAGCGACTGCGACTCGTTCACAGGTGGAGCAGTTTTCCATACGAGCAGGCGATGTGATAATTACAAAAGACTCCGAAGCATGGGACGACATCGGTGTTCCAGCACATGTACCGGAAGCCGTCGCGAATCTTGTTTGTGGTTACCACTTAACACTTGTTCGCCCGAATCCTAAAGTCTTGCATGGAGCCTACCTCGCGCGTTGTTTCGAGAGTGAAGGGCTGCGTGACCAATTCTGCGTCGCTGCTAATGGCGTCACAAGATATGGTCTAGGGACGCAGGAGATAAAATGCTTCGTGCTTCCTGTCCCGCCACTTCCAGAGCAGCAGGCAATTGCGGCGTTTTTGGATCGGGAGACGGCTGGGATCGACGCGCTGATCGCCCGCAAGAAGCGATTGATCGAACTGCTCGAAGAGAAATGTCAGGCCGTCGTCTCGAACGCGGTAACCAATGGGATCGATAATACGGTAAAGACAAGAGATTCGGGCACGCCTTGGCTTGGCTTCATTCCAGAGCACTGGGAGATCAAGCCGATCAAACATTGCACAACCATATTAGGCGGAATGACGCCTAGTAAAGTCGTTCCAGAGTATTGGAACGGAAGTGTCCCTTGGGTATCCGCTAAGGATATGAAACGATTCGAAATTTCAGATTCCGAAGACCATATCACAGAGAGTGCGCTTAATGAAACATCCATCACCCTCTTGCCGAAGCATACGGTGATGCTGGTGATTCGGGGGATGATCCTAGCCAAGCATGTTCCTGTCGCGATCAACAAGGTTCCTGTCACGATAAACCAGGACATGAAGGGACTTGTCTGTCATTCTGGTCTCCTCCCCCAGTACCTAGGGTACCAATTGCGTTCCATACAGGATGCATTCTTCGCCGTGATGGAAGAAGCGGGCCACGGTACGCTTTGCTTACGAACGGAGCTTTGGAATCGAATTCTGATCGCGATTCCGAGTGTTGCTGAACAGCAAGCGATCTGTAAAAGGATCGACAGAGCCACAGCCTCGATTACCGAGTGTATCAGGAAGATTGATGTAAGCCTAAACCGTCTTTTGGAGTATCGGACTGCATTGATCTCTGCGGCCGTCACGGGCCAAATCGACGTGCGCGACGAGGTCGAACTCGATGGCTAAGTCGATCTCCGAAAAAGCGCTCGAAGATGTCGTCGTTGCGGAACTGGTATCTGCCGGCTATGAGCAGCGTCAAGGATCCGCTTACGACAAGATGCTCTGCCTCGATGCGGGTCCGCTAATCTCGTTTATCCAGGTCACGCAGCCCAAGGAGTGGGACAAGTTCATCAACCAGCATGGCGAGGCCGCTCGCAGCGCATTGCTCAAGCGAGTTTCTCAGGCTGTCGAGTCGGATGGCTTGGTTACGGTGTTGCGACAAGGGGTTAAGGCCAACGGTTGCAAGTTTCGCTTGGCGTACTTTCAGCCGGAGACGTCTCGCAATTCAGAGACGGAAAAGCTTTACAAGGCCAATCATTTCTCCGTCATTCGCCAAGTTCGATACAGCGAGAAAACCGATCACTCACTAGACGTGGTTCTGTTCCTCAACGGCTTGCCACTCTTCACTTGCGAACTGAAGAATCCGCTCAACGGTCAAGATGTCAAGGACGCCATTACACAGTACAAGCACACGCGTGATCCGCGCGAAGCCTTGTTCCTTCACGGACGCTGCATCGCTCACTTCGCAGTGGACCCATTCTTGGTCTACATGACGACACAGCTTCGCGGGAAAGAGACGTTCTTCCTACCTTTCAACATCGGCATCGGTGAAGGAAAAAACAAAGGTGCCGGCAATCCGCCGCCGAAACTGAACGACGGATTCCCCACGTCTTACCTGTGGCGCGACATCTGGACCAAAGACCGCGTTTTGGAACTGATGCAGTATTTTGTCCAAGACGTTCGCCAGCACGATGACAATGGCAAACTGCGTAGAACGGTTATC
>JAXMBQ010000030.1:0-79255 GCA_046349815.1 Pirellulales bacterium
ACGATCTGTCCGTTGGCACCGTAGTACCCTGCCTGCAATAACGCGACTGTCTCTTCTGCCTGGGCTTTGCGTTTTGAACGATTCATCTTGCTCTACCAAAAACCGACGCCGACTGTGAGACGTTTCAATGATGAGACGTGGACACAGTCGGCGTCGATTAGGTTCAATGTTTGCCGAGTCGCTCTCTATGGAGCGGCTTACTTCTTCTGCAGCTTGTAGATGCGGCCGCCGGTTGTGCTGGAGAAGTAAACTTCGCCTTGCTCGTCTTCACCGAAGGTCACAATCGGCAGGCTCTGAGGCCATTCGATGGGGCGGTTCTCGACGGCTTTGCCGCTCTTGGCATCGACCTTCAAGCCCCAAACTTTTCCGGATACATAGTCGGCGTAGATGTAGTAACCGGTAAGCATCGGCAGTTTCGATCCGCGATAGACTTGGCCCCCGGTGATCGATTTACCCCAATCTTCCGTGTGCGGATATTCCCAAACCGGATCGACGAAATCAGGCGACTTCGGTGCAATGTCATTCTCTGCAAAGGTCTTGGCTCCACGACGAGCCACGTGGGTCGCTTCGCGCTTGCTCCAACCTAAGTTGCCTCCCTTGGGGACGATATCGATCTCTTCCCAAAGGTTTTGTCCGACATCGGCACACCACAGTTCGCCGGTCTTGCGATCAAACGAGATGCGCCACGGATTTCGCACGCCATAAGCATAGATTTCTTTGCGAGCACCGGACGTCTTTACGAACGGGTTGTCCTCAGGGATCCCGTAGGGCAGGCCCGGCGACGGATGATCGACGTCGATACGCAATATCTTACCGAGCACCGTTGAAAGATCTTGTCCGGATTGAAGCGGGTCATCGCCTTGACCGCCGTCACCCAGCGCTATGTACAGATGACCGTCCTTACCGAACTCAAGCGTACCGCCGTTGTGGTTCCAGAACGGCTGTTTGATCGTCATCAAAACTTGCTCGCTCGCGGGATCAGCTTTTTGCTTGTCGTTCTTGCTGACCTTGAATCGCGAGATCACCGACAGATGCTCTTCGGCACGACTCGTGTAATAGAGGAAGAACTCACCGTTCTCTCTAAACTTCGGATGGAATGCCAAACCCAGCAGACCTTCTTCGTTCATGTTGTCTGCATAAGCAACCTTCTCAGTAATATCCAGAAAGACATTCGGCTCTTCTACTTTCGAATCGTTATTGAACGAGAAGACTTGTCCTTTTTGGCCGGCGACGAACAGACGGCCCGATCCGTCCCCTCCGTGAGTGATGACGACAGGTCGGTCGAAGACAAGGTTGTCAAACGCTTTGACGACTTCAACCGGCAGAGGAGTCTTGTCTACACCGGCAGCCATCGATGGGTCGATCGCTGAAACGTAATGGCCGCAGAATCCGGCTGTCGACAGCGTCAACAGAAACGCACAGAACGATTTTTTCATGAGGTATGTCCAAAGGGGTTTTAAAGGTTCGATACTTGAATCAGCTGATTTTACTCGAGCGACAAGCGCTGGAGGCGCATTGATGTGAACCGAGGCATCGATGCGATTTCATGCGGCGAAAGCCGGAAACCGCATGGGAGAAGATTAAGCCGAGTGGCGTGAGCTTGCAACCGGATCCATTCTTCGACGAAATTCCACAAGCTATTTCTCAGCCTTCGGGCGAATGCGCTCCAGTGCCCAGACGGTCGCAGCATGAATCGGAGTCTTTTCCGTTTCATCAAACTCGACGAGAGCCGGTTCCGCCTCCGCATCGCCGAGCAATCCGAGAGCGACGGTGGCCGCAAACCGAAGACTTTCGGGTTCAGGGATCATGACATTTTTCTCAGCGATTCTGGCTTCGAGAGCGGTTCGCAGTTCCGGCATTTTCCTGTCGGCGTAGATGCGGCCGAGCGATGTCACAGCACACATACGAGTAATCAACCCCATGCCGAACACCTTGGGTATGTACTTGTTGAGCAGCGGCGCAGCCGGTTCGTAGCGCATGACGCCGAATGTCTCGAACATGTGACCGAGCCGACGATAAACGGGTACCGGATAGGGCTCTTTCTGCCGAATCGCTTGCTCAATCTCCGCTGTCCACACTTCGGCTTTCCGCAGCATCTGCTCCATAATCTCCGGCGATGGCTGCGAACGTCGAAGAGCCCAAGCCGCAGTGATGTTGACTTCGTTACGAGGATGGTCGAGCAGTTGAACCAGTTGAGAGGTATGGTCGATCTGCTTCAGCTCCATCGCCAATCGAATCGCCTGTTCGACAGCGCGCCAATCATCACTTTGAAGAGCCTTCACGATGGCAGGGTTGATCAAAGCAGGGAGGTCCGTACTCTGACTGCTCGGGTCAGCTTCTTTCATGGCCAGTTTATGGAGTAGAGCGGCTCGCGCTTGATTGCGTAGATCGGGATGCGTATCCCCGAGCATTTCAAGCAGGCATGCGGCGGCTTCACTGGAGTCGATTCCCTGCAGCATTTTGATGCATTCACTGCGCACCGCGGAGTCTGCATGATGACTCTGTTCAACAGCCACTCCGCGACACCATTCACTGTCCGCTTTCAAAAGAACTTCAAATGCCGCGCGCGAGGCTGCGACAGACGCAGTGTCGACAAAGTCCTTCAGAAACGCGATCGACTCCGGCGTTCCAGCTTGAGTCAGAAGGCGAACCACGATGAATTCGATCGGGGCGTCGCGATGCTTGACCAGCTTTTGCACCTCGGGCAACAGATCGCGATCTGTAATACGGCCGCACGCCTCGGCTGCTGCCAATCGAATCGGCATTGCACGAGTCTTTTCCATCACGATCGGAAGAAGATTCTCCACGTCGCGAGGGGTACCGACGACGCCGATACCTCGACATGCGGTCATGAGAGGTCCGTCGAGCGCATCTTTGTCGACGATTCGCCTTCGCCATGCGTCCAAGGGAATAGACGAACCAAGCCGAACACAAGTCGACTCGACAACTGCCAGGCTCGACGCATCACCCTCGCTCCATTTCCAAAGCTCATCTAGCGCCGATGCATCGGCCAAACTGCAGGCCGCGGAAATCAACGATCGGCGCACTTCGGGATGCTTTTCGCCGGCGCGCAATCTATCGATCACAATCTGAAAAGCTTCCTGTTTCGGCAATTCCGGCTCGTCAGCCAAACGAATCACGATTTGAGCAGCGGCCAGTCGATCTTGAACTTGAGGCGACTCGAAACGAGGCTTGTCGATCTCTATGACTCTGCGGCTCTCTTCAGGAAACCACAGCCCACCAAGACGCGGGTTTTCGCGCCAATAGTATTCGACTGGAATGACTCGGATGGTTTCACTAGAAGTGCGTGGCGAGTCGACTTGCCCGTGGAGTCCTTTGCACACCAGGAGCGCTGCGAATACGACTGCGAAGCATCGCAATACGGATCGCCACCGCAAGTTTACGGTTCGGTGCGAGAATACATGACGCTTGCTTGCTGGCGCACGAAGCAATGAGCCGACAGCAACTCTGAAGTTATTGTTCAATAGTCGAACTAGTGATGACATAAATCGTTTACCTAGTCCGGCTGTGTCAATTGCCAAGTACGGATCGAGAGTACCAATAAGCTGAATAGCGAGACGCCGATTCCGAACCACCATGCATAGGGCACGAGTTGATAGTTCTCAAACCCCGGGGCTCCGATATCCGAAAGGGCCGCGGCAGTCGGATTGGCTCGCAGTACGAATTCCACGAACTGTTCGCCGAAAGGTTTGCCGCGAGCGAGCCATACCAACATCGTCCCGACGAACAGACTCAACATGAGTCCATAACCGGCCGCAGTCGCAGCAGCGGCATTGCGCCAGAACGCGCTGACCATGGCACTCATCAACACCACCATAAAAGTTGTGATTACCAATGAGATCACGACGCGCGTGACTTGAGGGGCCATAGAAGGCTGAATCCACATCATCACGACATAGCCCGGAAGTGTCGCCAGCAATACAAGTGCCATCGACCAAATGACACTCATTAACTTCCCTCCGACGATGCGCACTGCGGACATCGGAGTCAAACGCAATAACTGCCATCCGCCGCTTTCCAGTTCGGATGCGATCAATCCCGATGCAAGACTCGGCCCGAGGACGATCAACAAAGCAACTTGCATCAAGACCAGAGCCGCGGCAATACGATCGACACCCCAACTGACCGTTCCCGTCGCAGCCGTCACCGTCAACAGCAACGATACGACGGCACATACGGCGACCAGGCGGAGCAACCAGTGCAGTCGTCCGAACTTGCGAGTTCGAAACTCTTTAACCATCACAGGATTAACCCACAGCGGAATTCCGAAACTGCGAGCTTCCGGGTCCACCAGGTAATTAAAGCGACGCCAAACGCGGCCGCCAGAACCCGCGTTCGTGTGTCAGTCGTCCCTTGGGTTTCGACCGATCAGCTCGATACGGATCGGGATAAACAAGTGTGATGACGGCGAATACTAAACTGGAAAGGCATGCTGACAACACGTATCCCTTCCATGACCCGACCAGTCCCAGATCGGCCGAAGCGGCAACGGTCCCGGTCAGCTCACGCAACGATCCGGCGGGCGAAAGAGTT
Source organism: Pirellulales bacterium (assembly GCA_046349815.1). Lineage (GTDB taxonomy): Bacteria > Planctomycetota > Planctomycetia > Pirellulales > Pirellulaceae > Aureliella. The sequence goes on from JAXMBQ010000030.1 coordinate 4,555, forward strand.
GTCATCCATCGCGCTGCGGTCCCTTTCCAACTATCGATATTGCCGATGATCGCAGCCGGAGCAAGTGTCAACAGTGTCAGCATCAACACGGCCGCGTAGGTCCAGCGCAAACTACTGTCACTGGTCGAGGATCGTACACTGATGAGCAAACCGACTGTCGAGTATTGCAAAGACATAGCAGCCAACACGATCAGCAGTGGAACTATGTGATCGATGATCGTCAGGCCTCCCATGGCATAGCATGCGGCGAGAGCAGGCAAGCAAGTGGAGATAAGAATCAGTGCCAAAAGAAAATTGGCAGCCAGTTTCCCGCCATAGATCTCAAGCGGACTCATCGGCGAATTCAACAACAACGTCAGAGTCCCACGTCGGCGTTCTTTGACCAGAGCCGTTGCGGGAAAGGCAGGGACGAGCAGCATCACGGCAGCGGCTAATCCGTAGGCCAGCGGTGCGAAAACCAGCATCGATCCGCGGCTGAGCATATCCGGCATCGAATCACGATTAACAATATCCGGCTTCGAATCACCACTTACAATTTCGAGTCGGGAGTCGCTGGGCCAACGCATATAGACCAGCAGACAAGCCAACACTGCGAATGCCAAGATCGACATCACCGTTCGTACAGCTCGCAAACGGTCCAGCAGTTCGCGACGAAACACAGCCGTATTCATAATTGTCTTCACTCAAGTTCAGTTCGGTTGTTAAGTCAGAGTCACTTGGTTCCCACGGTTGCCGATGCGGCGGGCGAGCCACCCGCGGCTACAGACAAGAAGGCATCTTCCAAGTCGCTGATGACCTCGCGGAATTGAGCAATCAATATGCCTCCGCCGACCAACTGACTCAGCAGAACGGCCAATTCACCTTCGCTGCGAGCCGTAGGGAAACGAATGGTTCGCTCTTGCTTGCTGATCTGTAGTTTGTCCCCTTCACCTGACCAGTCGGCTATGACGGCGGCAGCCGCTTCGGTCTGATCGGCACTGGCAAGTTGAACTTCATAACTGCGCATCGGGCAGAGGCTGCGCATGACTTCATCCAATGCGCCGAAGGCTCTGAGTTTCCCTCCCGTGATAATCGCAACTGTACTGCAGATACGAGCCAACTCGGGAAGAATGTGACTAGTCACGATCAGCGTCTTACCTCGCGTTGCAAGCAGTAACAAAAGCTCTCGCATTTCGATACGCGCCGTGGGGTCGAGTCCATTCGCAGGCTCGTCCAAGATCAGCACCTGAGGATCATGTAGGAGAGTTCTCGCGATGCCGACGCGTTGCTGCATCCCATGGCTGAGGCTCTCGACATACTTGTCCTGCATGTAAGTGGTGTTGGTGATTTCCATCACCTCACCGATGCGAGTCTTGCGCTGCCGCAGCGGGATTCCATACGTGGCACCGAAGAAGTCCAGGTACTCGCGCACCCGCATGTTGTCGTAGGAACCGAAACGATCGGGCATATATCCGACCAGCCGCTTGATGGCACGCGACCCTCGCGCACAGTCCACACCGGCAATCGACGCGCTGCCGGAGCTCGGCCGCGACAGTCCGACCAAGATCTTGATCGTTGTCGTTTTCCCGGCTCCGTTCGGCCCGATGAAGCCCAGGATCTCTCCACGCTTGACGTGAATCGAAAGATCTTCGAGCGCGGTGAATTCACCGTAGCGTTTGGTGAGTGATTTGGTTTCGACTACGTATGGACTATCTGACATGATTCGCTTTCTATCGCATGCGGCCGGCGCAGCGCAATTCGTCGGATCAACGATCCCCGACGGTTCCGTGAACGTCCAAATGTGTGGTTTCGACTTGCCAGTTTCCGATGTCGTCGCTGAAACTTCCCGCCTCTTGTCCGATGCGTTCGCCGACATCCAGTTCGAGATCGAACGTGCCGTCAGTGATGGATGCCAGCAGTTCGGGCTTGTCGATATGCAGTGTATGTTCACCCAACGGGCTGGTTAAAACGGCCAGTTCATGCGTCGCCGAGCCCGATTTGGCGGTTATCGTAACGCGACGCTGCGGAGCTTTCAGGGACAGGTGCAATGTCAGCGAGTCCGCGGTGATCGGCAGAACTTCATCAGGCAGCGTGAAACGCAGAGCCACTTTAGCCGCGAGCGACGTCGCATCGTTCCATCTCCCTTGTTCATTATCAAAAGCTGTCGTGGCTTGATCACGATTTATCGGAGATTCCAAGCGTATGAAGTTATGAGGCACGAGGACTTCGGTTCCAGTCGGTACCGAATGCAACTTGACCGGAAGAATAACCAGCGCGGAACCCGGTTCGGCTCGCGTCGTACTCCATTCCGGTCGTCCGTCCCGCAGCTACGATCAGCCCATCAGCAGGATACGTCGGATAACGATTTCCAAAGGGCTTCGGACGCATCAGGCCATAGACACTTTGTCTTCGCATCTGTTCATCATCGACCAATGCCCCCCCGATCCAAGAGGCTCCGGCTGGTGGAGCTCCTGCCGCAATGCGGATCGTACCCGACGACTCTTTGTCGCATAAAACGATATTGCCCGGCGTGCAATTGAGCACGCAATCCTCAAGGCTTCCGCGGAGTCGCGAAGGGATGGTGAGCTTTGCACCCTGGGCGTCGAGTTCGGCATGTACGGTCAACGAATCGGCCGGCAAAACGTACTGGAGTTGTGATTTCCATAATCCGATGGGCCAATCGCTGCTGCTGATATGCCAACGACGGAAATCGTCCCACACCCAACGACGCAAGTCTTGAGACTCATCCTGTTCTGACCAGATCACTCGAGCATCGGCATCCGAGGAGAGCTTGCCCTCGTCGGATTTGCCCATGTAAGTCGCCATCCACTCGTGAACATGAACCGATTGAGCACCGGGGGCTACCTCAACAAACTGCAGTCGAGCTGAACTGCTCTCGATATCTTTACGCACGAACAGGGCGGCAATGATCAGCGGCACGGCTGCCGTAAACGAGATGAACGGAACAGCCCAACCGAAGCGCGGCAACGCGCCGTAACGAAGCGATCCGACTGCAGCGCAAACCAAGACCAGCAAGAATCCGGCCAGGCTCGACAGCACTACCTTGCGAGACACTACCGGATTGCCGATATGCTGCATGGGATAATCAAGCCGCTCATCAGCCAGCGGCGATCGCATGCGATCCGGACTGAAGAACTCGGGGCCGAGATCACCGGCCCAGGGCTGCAAAGTGAAGTCGGCCGTATAGTTCGGATTCAACGAGGGCTGTCCGATGCGAGGCTTTATCCAAGCTCGAGCTTCCAGCGTCGTGAGCAGAATATGACCGCGCCCGAAGTCGATCCATATCGCAGCGGGATCACCGTTGATTGAGTGAGACGCATGTCCGCCGCGCTGCACCACTCGGCGAAACTTGAACGGATCCGAACTCTCTATGGTTCTATCTTTGGGCGACAACTGCGCGACGACGTCGACGTCAACTACAGCTCGATCCAACTCGGTGTCATCAATTTTGGTTATCGAGAAAACGTCGGGCAATAACGGCAGCACATCGACCGGTTCGACTTTGTCCAGCATCACCCAGACGCGACCGCCGTCGGAGACCCAATCACGAATAGTTTTCATCGCGATCGTATCGCGGAATATTGAAGGCTCGGAGATGACCAGCGTATCGATCGCATCCCAATCGGCCGCCTGACATGGAATCAATTCACCGTTCAGCAGCATCAAGAGACGCGTATAGCCTCCGTCAACTCGACTACCGATGACCATTTCATACGCATAGTTCGGCTTCGGCGGCGGCCATGCCCATTCTTCAACGGGAGGCGGATCGCTATCCAACCACACAGCGGTTGTGACACGATCATCCGCCAACCGGATCGAATACGATTCAGTGATCGGCAGGCCTTTGGAATTGGCAAGTACGATATCTTCTTCCGTGTCCGGTCGATTCAGCGTCATGAAGAACTCGACTCGACTCGCCGCATCCGTCTTTGTCGGAACGCGGGCATGCAAGTGGACGACTCGCGAGCCTTTGGGCGGTACCCGCACGATGTAGCCCCCTTGCTGATCAGCCGCGTTCGACATCCGAACGACTACACGAGCAGTCTGGGTTACGTCACCGATGTTCGTGATCTGAGCACGAATCGCTAACAATCGTCCCGGACGTGCCGCGCTGAAAGGGGCCACGCGAATATTGGTGATGCGCAAGTTAGTCTGCATCGGTCCGACCGACGATGCTTGCGAATCCGATCGACCTTCGTCGGGGTTCTCCTGCGCCGCGACCGAACAGACTTGAAGACTGCATAGGCTGAGCAGTCCGATCGCGATCATAAGTTGGCGAAACGTCACGAAAGATCGTCTTTGAGCTGAGGAGAGTATGGAGGGCGAGTTGGACGAGGAGAAAGGCGGAAAGCTCGGGTGATGATATACGAGTTTGCGATGACGAGCAAAGTGATGATCCGCAGTCAGCGAGATTGTCAGCGCAAGTTATTGCTTTTGAATCTCCTTCAACGCCCATGTAGAAGCTGCGTAGATCGGCGATCCCGGCCCTTCGTTATTGGCAATGATCTGAGCTTGAGATTCGGCGTCGCCGAGGATGCCCAGTGCGATGGTGGACGCGAATCGAACCGATTCCATTTCCGCGAAACTTCCGACTTTATCTGCAATCCGTTCGTGCAACTGAGCAGTCAAACCGGCGTGCGGTTCGTCGGCTTGGATACGTGCGAGCGCCGTGATCCCGGCAATTCTCGTGGCCGCGCCGCGTGCGTAACTCTTCGGCACAAACGCTGCCAAGATCGGCACGGCTTTTTTCTCTTTATGGATGCCGAACCACTCCAAGAGATGAGCCAACTTCTGCAATTCGGCCGGATGCGTATCGACTTGGGCGGCTATCGACTTGTCCAATTCACTCGCCATCGCGGCTGCAGTTTCCAATACTTTGGCTTGGTCTGCAGGTTCTTCAGCACAATGCCGTATAGCCCAGGCGGCAGTGATGCCGGTTTGAGAATGCGAATGCTTGAGCAGGGGAAACAATCGGCTGCAGCGATCGAAATATTTGAGTTCGACCATCATGCGCATCGACTGCATCATGAGCCGGACATCGTCGACCGCTGGGGACCGATCGACCAGCGAACGATCGATCAGAGACTCGGCGAAGGCTTTCCCTTCCGCACCGGTGATCGCATAGAGCACAAGTGTTTTCCGGGCGGCATCGCCGACATCATCATTCACATCCGAAAGTGCATTGGCAGTCAGATCCAATTCAGCCTGAGACAAAGACCCTCGCAGTAATTCAAACATACGTCGGCGAACATTGGAATCAACGTGTTTTGCAAATGTATCGACCTGCGAGCGAACCCAATTAGGTTGAGTTTCCACCGATACTTCAAATGCAGCTCGAGATAAAACCGGAGTCTCCGCCAGTGCCGTCTTCCTCAACAACTCATGCGCTTGCGGCGCATGTGATCGCCGAAGGAGCGCGACGGACATCAGTCGCAGTTCGATCTTGTTCGATGCAGACCAGCGAAGGGCCGTATCGAGCGGAGGCTCGTCGGTGATGCGACCGATGGCTTCTGCCGCAGCCATTCGAACCGGCAGCGATCTGGACTCCGCATCAGCGATGCGCAGCAAATTCGGGACATCGGCAGCGTCGCCGATACGGCTTAGTCCGTCACATGCGTACTGCAACCTCTGATCGGAAACAGCCGAATCCTCCAGACGAGCTCGCCACGTGCTGCCAGCCTCTTTGCATCCGGCATTCACACATGCGGCCTCGACTGCGTCGCGATCGATCTCGTCGGCTAAAGTCCAGAGTTCGCCGAGCTGCGATTCCTCCATAAGTCGCGATGCGGCCGAGAGCATCGCAGCTCGGACTTGCGGGTTTTCTTCCCCGGCTCGCAACTTCTTCAAAAGTACATCCGCGTAAACTTGCTCGCGCATGGCAGAACTATCGAAGAGTTGCAACAAAACCTCCGCCGCGGCCAAACGGTCCATTGCATAAGGTGAATTAAAACGATCCCGGCGAGGCAGTCGTCCATCGTAGGTCCTGCCGCCGAACCAGTCGTAACCTACATCAGGGTGCTTCACCCAATAAAACTGAACAGGAATCGGATCGTAGACACCGGATTGATCCTGCGACAGGCATGGTCGCATGGACAGCAAAGCGATGCAAACAGCCGTCGCTGCGAGCCGCTTCCGGAGACGAACGCTTTGCAGACTATTCAGCGCAAGAGTTATGTCGGCGATTTCGTTTTCTCGCTTCATGGCAACACCACCGATCCAACCGCTGTCGCACGCAACTGCTCTATCTTCCACATCCCGATATCGGAACCGGCGCCCATATTCGACTGGGTCGCTCGTTCGCCGATCTCGACGATCAATTCCAGTGTCCCATCCTTCATCGTTTGCAAGATGCTCTCATCGACGACTTTGAACCGTTGAGCTCCCAACGGACTATTGAGCTCGACGAGTACGGGTCGGTCAGGCAGATCACGGCACATAACTCGAACATGGCGTTGAGGTGCACTGACATCGAATTCAAAACGCAACTCTTGTGCTTGAAAGGGAATCAACTCGGTGGGAAGCGTTAACCGGATGGGAACAGTGACGGCCGAAGTGGATTCATCCAACCACTTTCCCGTTTCGTTGAGGAAGGCGGTGGTAGTTTGACCGTCGATCGTCGGTGACGATATGCGAAAGAGTGAGTGAGGTACTAAGAGTTTTTGATTCGGTTGCGGACCAGTGAGTTTGATCGGGAGAAAGACCAAGGCAGCTCCGGGTTCGTCGCGCTCCGTCGTCCACTTCGGCCCACCGCCCCACAGCTTGGTCCATCCGATCAAAGCAGGGAATGTGGGAAAGGCCGCGCCGCGTGCATCGGGCTTTATACGGCTGTAAACCTGATCTCTCCGGAGCTGTTCATCATTGACGACCCCGCCGCTCAACCACGACGACGAAGCTTCCCGCGTGTCGCCGTCGATTCTTGCCACACCGCCCGATGAAACGTTTCCCACAACGGCGACGTCTCCCGGAGCATAGACCATCACGGCATCTTCAAGCCCGTCACTCAGTTGCTTCGGGAGTTGCAAGTGCAATCCGTGCTCATCAACGCTTCCTGTCACCGTCAGGTTGTCGATCGGCAGATCGTATGACAATTCCGCGGTCCAAAGCCAGGTCGGCCAAGCTCGGCTATTGATCTCCCAGTCGTGGATATCATTCCACATCCAACTAAAGCTTCCTTCTCCCGGTGATCCGTCCGAACTGCGATGGTAGCGAACATCCGTAGAGCCCTTCAGCATGCCTTCATCAGAACGTCCCAAGTAGGTCGCCATCCATTCATGCACATGAACCGTACGTCCGCCTGGAACCGTTTCAATCGTCTGCAGTCGAGCCGTCGTGCTGCCTATTTCCTGTCGAACAAATGTCGAGGCGATGAGAATCGGTGTTGCGACGGCGAGCCCGAACACTGGAGTGATCCAGCCGAACTGCAGAAGTCGCCCCGATCGACTGCAGATATATGCCGCAGCACACAGGGCCGCGATGAAACCGGCCAGCCCCGATAACACGAACCCGCGAGACAACACCGGACTCCCGATGTGTTTCATCGGGTATTCGACAACTTGTGAATCGGGATCGTGTGACGCGAGTGGATGCTGATGACGCATCGGCTCATAGAAATCGATGCTCAGCGGCACCGCCCACGGTCGAAGCCGATAGTTGGACTGCAAATTGGGTTGCTGAGTGCGCTGCTCCGTGCGAATCTCCGTCCAGGCCGTAGCTTCTAAAGTGGTCAATAGGATTTGACCGCGGCCATACGGGATCCAAATCGCGGCGGGAAAGCCCTCGATGGTATGGGATACTCTGGCATGCAATGCGCCGGCACCTGTGGAAGCCACACGCCTGAAGTGCAACGGCCGTTCCGAGGATACACTGCGATCCTGGAGAGACATCTTCGACGTAAAGTCGGTCTCGACCACAAACTCATTCAGCATGCAATCATCGACGAGTCGGCAACTGAATCCGTCCGGCAACAATGGCAGCACGGTATCGATGGGTACCTTGTCCAGCATGATCCAAATGCGGCCGCCGTCGGCGATCCAGGCGCTGAGGGTTCTCATCGCGGCAGCGTCACGAAGAATACGATCGCTTGCGATCACCATCGTATCGATCGCATCCAAGTCAGCGGCTCGCGCCGGGAAGATCTCTTTGTTCAGCAAGATCAGTTGACGACTCAGGTCTCGATCGACGCGCGATGCAACCACCATCTCATACGAGGCATGCGGCGGTGTGCGAGGCCAAGCCCACTCGGGATACTCGGCCGGTTCATCATCCAAGAAAACGGCGGTCGCGATACGCTCGGGATCGATTCCTTGTTCAAACGTGTCGAAAACCGGCAGACCTTCGTCGGTCAGCAATGCAACCGGTTCCTCGACATCTGGGCGATTGAGCGCCACCTGAAAACTGACTCGCTGATCGCGGCGCCATTTTTCCGAGATGCGCACATACATTTGCACGACACGAGACTCGCCGGGAGGCACTTCAATGCGACGGCCTCCTTCTTCATTCGGAATACCTTGTATGCGAGCGATCACCTTAGCCGATTCGACGCGAGCCCCTTTGTTCACGATCTCCGTTCGAATCGCCAATAATCGTCCCGGTCGTGCGCGACTAGACGGAGCAACGCGAATGTTCTGAATCCTCAACGACGTCGCGTTGCCCACAGAGGCTTCCGATGACGATCCCTGCGACTGCTCGCTGACCACAGAGGGCTCATTGCAATCGGAATGGACGTTCGATACGAATCGATCGGCTCTGCACTTTTCACGTGAACCGCGAAGAGCGAGACAATCATGCAAGCGGAACAGGTAACGAAGCGCATGCAGGTCACAAGCAAGGTGGGAGGGATTGATTTAGCGACATGCGTTGAATGCGCACTCGCGTCGAATGAGCACGACGGGGAAAGGTCGTTGATGATACGCTTTTCCCGGCTCGTTCGCAAAGCGATGGGCGTCGTGGTTGCAGAATCCGGCTTCGCTGGTCCAAGAGCCCGCGCCGTCAGGCGGGAACCGATCAAGCCGTAAAACATTCGCCGACGCGTCGAGAAGCTGCTTCACAGTTCTCGCGAGTCCCCGGCCGCAAAAGATCTTCAACGGTCAACCGGTCTGGATAGCAGTCTTCGATGATGCATCGTAGTCGTGAGTAGAGTTGCTCAGTCAGTCGAAACCGAGCGTCCAATGCGGCGACTTGTTGTTCCGTCAGTTGAATACGAAGTCGAAGGCAAGCCGGTCCGCCGCCGCCTCCCATGCTTTGAAACAGATCTACAAACTCGATTCGCTCAATCGGATTTGTCCGGTCATTCAGCAAGCGAGCGGCCGTTTCCGAGGCAGATTTCCACTGCGTACACTGCTTCGGAAACAGGACCGTCATTCGACTCGACTCGCGCGACGTGCCCTCTGAAGTAGCGTCGCTTTGTGGATCGGAAAGGATTTGGCAATTGAAGAAGTAACTTTTTACTGCCTCGACCAGAGGCAATTCTTGAGCCCTGATCACGATGCGCTGTAAGTCGCGCCCGTATCGTTCTCGAAAGCGGCTTTCAATACGAGCCAGTTCGACGTCGGCATTGATGAAGGCAAGTTCATGATGCAACATCACCGACTCATGAGCCGTCGCGATTACGTCATTGTGAAAGACGCCTGCATCCACGGCTTGCGGATGCTGCTGAAGATAGAACGTGTTCTCCGGGTGCAATCGCAGTCGACGTGCCAGGGCTCGGCAAGCGCTCTCCGTTTGCCTAGCCAAGAATCGCGAAGGACGCGGCGCGGTCGTTGATGTCGATTCTCCATAAACGAAGACATGCAGTCCTGATGTCTCGACAGGCGTATACGTTCGAGCATGGCATGAAGAAAGACTGAGTCGCATGTGATTCGCTGCGCCTTCGTCGCGCAAGGGCAGAATGGCGGGCAAGGGATCTTCAATCCGAAGGTCGGCGACTTGAGCAAAGAGCTGTCTGAATTCCTCGCTTCGCTCGGCAGCCTCCGATGCACGATGCCAACTGCTGATCAAATTCGCCGGAACGATGCGGCTCACTCCGTCGATGGTGTCGCACGCAGGTGCATAAGTCGCCGCATTGGCGGTCCAGATAAATGCGCTGCTGTAGACTGCGGCTAAGGCCGAGGGCTCGCACTGCAGCGCAGCGGCGGTTTGATCGGACCAGCCACCATCAAAGCCGATCGCCTCAAGAAATTCCGCTCGCGGTCGCAGGGGAGGCGGCAAAACATATTGCCCGATCCCGAGCTGCGAAACGCGATGTGCCTTCTCCAATCCTTCCAGCGCTGCAGCCCGCGGATACGACGGCGATTGACGGCTCTCATGAGATGCTACGTTGCCGACTCCCGCCCCCGAAAAGTAATACGAAGGACCGACGATTCCATCGATGTTTATTTCAATCATGTTTCGATGTTGCCTCGACCTGCGCATGTTCGGCATCGTAGCCTCAACCATTCCCTGCTTGAAGGCGGCCTGGCGAAATCCTCTTCGCCGCAACTATCTTCTCCACAGCGGTATGTTCTCCAGTCCCGGAGATCGCTTGTCCAATTCGGCTCGTTCACATTCAAGCGATGCGACAGGATAAGAACAATAATCGGCCGCATAGAAACCGCTGGGAGCATGATTGCCGCTGCAACCTACACCGCCGAACGGTAATCGTCCGGAAGCCCCTGTCGTTTGGCGATTCCAATTGACGATACCGGCTCGAGCATTGCAGACTACATATTCAAAATCCTCGCGAACATCGCTGATCAGTCCCAAAGACAAACCGAACCGCGTGTGTCCCGCTTCTTCGACAGCTTCCGACAACGAAGCGCAACGTTGTACGAGCAACATCGGACCGAAGTGCTCTTCGTCAGCAAGCGGCATGTCGGTAACGTCAAGCAGGATCGGTGAAACTAACGCGGGACAATCCGCTGAGACAACACCTTCGACAAGCGGCTCGGCACCGGCAGCAATGAGCGAGGCTTGCGCTGCCAGCATGTTTTCGGCAGCATGCCGACGAATGAGCGGGCCGATGAAGGGTTGCGGTTCCTCCAAAGGCAATCCGATTCGAATATTCCGCACCGCTTGTTTCAACATCGCGAGTAACTCATCGGGGCGGCTCTCCGGTGTCAGCAGCAATCTTCTCGCGCAAGTGCAACGTTGACCGGATGTGATGTAGGCCGATTCGATGATCGGGAGAATGGCTCGACTGATGTCCGAACTATTGTGAACGATCAATGGGTTGTTACCGCCCATCTCGAGTGCCAAGACGGTTTCGGGGCGACCGGCAAGTTGTTTGTGAATACTGACCCCGGCGCGGTAACTGCCTGTAAACAAAAACACCATCGATTCGCTCATCCGCAACCGCCGCGCGAGCCGCTTCGGCTTGACCGTGGATCAGATTCAATACTCCCGGCGGCAATCCTGCGGCTTGCCACGCGCGAATGAGCCACTCTCCGACGGCCGGAGTCCATTCACTGGGTTTGAAGACGATTGTGTTACCGGCCAGCAAAGCCGGCACGATATGCGCGCCGGGCAAATGAGCCGGCAAGTTAAACGGACCGAGTACGACCATAACCCCGTGCGGATGAAAACGCGTCACGGCTCGCATCCCGCCGGCATCTTCTTCGGTGGTCCAGCGTCGAGCATGCAGAGCATCAATGGCCGCCGAGACTTTGCCGATAACCGTTACCGTTTCAGAGAGTGCTTCCCATAGCGGCTTGCCTGTTTCCAGCGCGATCAACAACGCTAGTTCGTCTTTTCGTTCGCGCACCGTCTCCGCGAAGGCACGACAGATTTCTGTCCGTCGCTCGAGTGACTCGCTTCGCCATTTGGCGAATGCCTTCTTCGCCGAGCCCACTGCGTCGGCCACTTCGGCGGGAGTCGACCAGTTGCCTGACCATAGTTCCTGCTGTTCGAGCGGTCCGCGGCTCGACCAGGCGGCTCCGGAACTCGCAGTCCAGCCGCCGTCGATAAATCGCTCGCCGGTGATTAGAAAGCTTTTTTGAGGCATGACGGACATGATCGTTCCTCTCATGCAGCAGTTCCATGATTCGCGTGCGGGTCCAGCAGCCAAAGCGTGTCACCTTGCTTGAGACCCAATGTCAGCGCCGCTGTTTCAGAGATCACCGCACCTTGCTCTTCGATCTTGACTCGACCGAGCATCGAACGGAAACCTCCGGTCCTCGACGCCAGAATTGTCTCCGTACCTTCGACGCGTTCGACGATGTCGGCAACGGCAACATCAACGGTCCGTTTAACGGCAGATATCTCGTCGCGTTTGCAATGCACGATCGGTCCGCCGTCGAAGATGTCGACCATATCGCCGATCACGAATCCTTCCTCCTGCAGCATCGCCAATGCGGGGCGAGTTTGCGGATGCACTTGGCTCAGTACGCTCTGCGCCGATTCGGGCAGCAAGCAGACATAGATCGGATGTCGCGGCATCAGGTCTTCAATGAAGCGTTTGTCGATCGTCGATAGAAAATCGGCTTGCGGAAAGTCCATATCGAAGAACTTGCGCCCGATCGCTTCCCAAAATGGACAATTGCCGTCTTCTTCTACTTGGCCGCGCATCTCAGCGATGACATCTTCCGAGAATCGCTTGGGATGGCGAGCCATGAAAATGAAGCGAGTCAGACTGAGCAATCGACCGCGCCCGTGTCCGCGATATTCCGGCAACAGAAACAAACTGCCGATCTCAGTCGGGCCGTCGTGAATCTTTTGCAACTGCAGCGACTCGATACGTTTGGTCGTCCCGAGCAGCGCACATTCTGACGACTCGATCACTCGGCGGTAACTGTAGAACGGCTCGTAACCGCCGGTCTTGGAAAAGATGCACGAGGTTCCGACGAGCTTGCGTTTGCCGAGGTCTTCCATGACGAAGACATACAAGTCGCTCCCCGGTCGCTCGGTTTTGCGAGCGAATGCAAAGTGCGAAAGTTCGATACGCTCGGTCAATTGCTCTTTGGTGATCTGCAATGTGGTCATGCCGTAAGTGGCTTGACGAATCAGATCCCACAACTGATCGGTATCTTCGAGTACCGCGGCTCGTACGACGATCATGAGAATCGGCTCCGCTGCGGGTAGACCAACGCGAACGGCGGTCGCGCCCGCGACCATGGAGAAGGCGACGATTGAGAAGAGATACTTCTATTCTAGCCCTGGAATCATTCCGGACATGGGTCGTCGCCGAAAGAATTCGTTCTCGTCCGTCGGAAACAGCCGAGAACGGTAAGCTTTATGCCGAACGCTTCGGGACCTTGTTGAATTAATCGCAACCCGAAGCGTGAGCGAGGGACCTTTGAACAATCTTTTATCTACAAAAGATCGAGACTTGTACGGCTGACGTGCTCAGTGATCGCGATACAAGTCAAAGCCACCCCGAATTTTGCTTCAAACGCTGTAGGCGTTGAAGGCGAACTCAACCACGATCAAAAGCGCTGGAGAACATCTTCGATCAAGTCGCAAGCCTTTTCGATGTCAGCGTCGGCCGTCACAGCCGGCGGCGGTAGAAAGCGGATACGCGCAGGGTTGTGGCCGGCGATAAAGCCCATCAAGCCGACTTCGTAGAGCATGTGAACCATGCGACCCGCTTCGGCATCCGAACCGTCACCCGGCGTCATGGCGAACATCATTCCCAAACCGTACGGACCGGAAACCTTGCCCGGATACTTGGCAGCCAGCGTTTCCATTCGCTTTACGTAGACTTGATGTCGGCGCATGTTCTCGCCGTCTGCTCCGTAGCAATGCGCGGCCTCTAGTGCCTCAAACACTTGCAGCGCAGCCGCTATGCTGCTGCTGGCCGCGATGAACGTTTGGCTGAGCAGCGGGCCCTTCGGTTTCAGCTCGGTTCGATAAAGGGTCGCGCAGACCTGAGTGATCTTGCCGAGCGTTACGATATCGGCAAATCGATCGAGTCCGAAATGCTGATAGGCGAAGGGCATGCTCAAGCGAGAAAACGTTTGGATCTCGTCGAAGATCACGAGGATACCGGCGGCTTTGATGATCTCGAGCATCCGATTCACATACGGCGAGGACTCGGGATAGTATCCTCCTTCGCCGGCCACCAGTTCAATCCACAGCGCTGCGTGCTTGTTCGGGTAGCGTTCGATCAGTTTTTGCAGCACGACGATGGCTCGTTCGACTTCATCGTGCGTCGCGGCAGGGGTCAGCATCGGCAAGTAATCGACTTGCAACGCGGTCGGGACACCTTGGCGATACTGCGGTCGGTCCGTCAGTTGGGCTGTGGCGATCGATCGACCCGCAAAGCAGTTGTCTATGGCGATGATTCGGTCAGCGGGAAAACGATTGTGAAATGCAATCTTCAGAGCATTCTCGTTGGCCATCGCGCCGGAAGTCGAGAGAAGACAGTGGGCTAGAGGCGCTCCTTGGCGACCGGCCCATTTCAACAAAGTCTCACAGACGGCGAGCGAGGGTGGATGCTGTTGCAGGTTCCCTTGCATGACCGTGTCTTCCATGGCCGCTTCAATCCCCGCTTCCAACATGCGCGGATGACTGTGTCCGAGACCATGAACACCGATACCTGTAATGAAGTCGAACTTAACGCTGCCGTCAGCCAGTTCGACGAGGGGACCGCGGCCTAATCCGCTGCTGAGATAGGGGAAATAGGTAGCTCCGCCGCGAGCCGTTGTCAGGCGATCGACGAGCATTTTGTAATGTTCAGTCAGCTCGGGGCGCGGACCGCGCGGACTGGTCAGTTCCTGCTGTGCGTCCGCCAGCGCGGCCTGTAACAGGCGTTTCGCCTCAGCCACGCGCGGATCGTTTCGAAACTTTTCAGCCGCCAAATTCACATTCGCCCCGGTCACATCACACCCTTTCCCAAAAATGAAGGTCCCATTGTAGTCCACTCGCAGAACCGGCAAAGCCGCCGAAGACACACCCTTTTACAGCCTTTTAGTGATTGTCGCAGCCGCGGAAAATCCGCCTTGCCGCGAATCAGCGATAGCCGTTACGATGCCCTCCCGACTAGATAGTGTCCCGCCGCCATTGGTTCAGGAGGAACCTCTCATGCACCGTCGTTTTCGTTTCGCTCTGCTGCTGACGCTCGGACTCTCGCTCCCGACAGCTTTCATTGCTCCCCTCGCAACAGCAGCGGATCCCGTCCCGGCCAAGCAAGCAGCCGGTGATAAGGCCAAAGAAAACGCGGACCCGCTCGATAAGTATCCGAAGATCGTGGCTGTGGTCGGCGGCCAAACCATCACACGTGAGAAACTGGCTCAAGAGTGCGTCAAACGTTTCGGGCCGATCGTGCTCGACAACTTTCTGAACAAGCACCTGATCATGCAAGCCTGCCAGGCTCGCGGAATCGCGATCACCAACGATCAAGTCAATCAGGAAATCGCTCGCACGGCAAGCAAGTTCGGTCTGACTTCGACCATGTTCCTGAAAGCCATTCAAGAGGAACGCGAGTTCACTCCTGAGCGTTATGCATCCGAAATCGTGTGGCCGATGCTGGCCTTGCGAGCACTGTCGGCAGACAAGATCGCCGTCACCAAAGAAGAAATTCAAAAGGTGATGCTCAGCGAATACGGAGCCAAGGTCCAGGTCCGATTGATCGCCGTCACAGACAAGAACAAAGCGGACGAACTGTACAAACAAGTCAGCGCCGCACCGGAAACGTTCCGACGCGTGGCGAAGGAATCGAGCGAAGATGCGGCCAGCGCCAGCGTTGAAGGTCTGCTTCCGCCGATCCGTCAAAACAGCGGCGACGACACGCTCGAGCGTATCGCATTTGCCCTTCAACCCGATCAAATATCGCCGGTATTCCAAGTCAGCGGTATGCATGTGATTCTGCAATGCGTCCGCCATCTGCCGGCCAACTATCCTGCACCGCAGTACATTCCGGCCATCGAAGAACGGATCGCTGATCAGTTGCAGGAACAACGCTTAGGTAAAGCGGCTGACGAGCTGTTCAAGAACTTGCAGGCAGGCAGCCAAGTAGTTCAAGTGATCGGTCATCCGGAACTCGAACGGCAACATCCGAACGTGGCGGGCTTGATCAACGGTCAACCTGTGCCGCTGAACCAATTGGCAGGCGAGTGCATAGAACGCCACGGCAAAGAGATTCTCAAAGGTGAGATCAATCGCGTTGTACTCGATATGGCTCTCAAAGCAGCCAAGATCGAAGTGACGCAAGCCGACATCGATGAAGAAATCGCACGAGCCGCTGATTCACTCGGCTTCGTCAACAAAGATGGAACGCCCAACGTCGATGCTTGGATCAAGAGCATCCTGGAAGAAGAAGGGGCCACCATCGAGCTGTACATCCAAGATGCAGTGTGGCCCAGCGTGGCGTTGAAAAAACTGGTCGCAGGTCGCGTGCAAGTCACGGAAGAAGATCTGCAAAAAGGATTCGAATCCAACTACGGACCGCGAGCCGAAGTGCTGGCGGTCGTGCTCAGCAACCAGCGCATCGCCGAACAGGTCTGGACGGAAGCACGCCAGAATCTCAACGAGTCCAACTTCGGCGAACTGGCTGCTAAGTACTCCGTAGAACCGGTTTCTCGCAGCAACTACGGAAAGGTTCCTCCGATCCGTCGCAACAGCGGACAACCAACCCTCGAAAAAGCTGCGTTTGAATTAAGTCCGGGTGAACTCAGCGGAGTCATCGCAGTCGGCGATCAATACGTCGTGATGCTCAAGCAAGGACTCTCCAAGCCGATCGGCGTGGAAATGGCCACCGTGCGTAATGAACTCACTCGCGACATCACTGAGAAGAAGTTGCGCATTGAAATGCAAAACGAACTTGATCGCCTGCTGAAGAGCATTTCGATCGACAACTTCATGGAAAAGGCTCCATCGGTATCCGCTCCGGCCAAGACGGCGCAAACCAACATGTCGGTTCCATTGAATGGCGCTCCAGCAGGCCAACCGGGTCGCCCCGGCACACAGCAACCAGGCTCGCGTCAGGCTACACAGCCCGCCGCCGGTGCTCCGAAAGCTCGCTGATCTGCCTTACACAACTCAGGCTGCATGATGAGTGCATACTGCAGCCTTCGATTTCAATCCGAATCGGACGGTACTTCCAAGTGCCGTCCGATTTTTTTGTGGTTCGAATTAAAGCGGAACGGCGCAAGCGGTCTGTTGAATTACTGCACAGCCCGCGTTGTTAGCCAACCAGTGTTGTATTTCGGAGTGAATTTGTGCGGGAGGGACAGCTGTCCGGTGGCATCAGGCGACATTTGTCGCTGAGACAGACTGCGCAGTCTCCGTACCCTTTCGGCTTAGCCTTGAATTTGGAAGCGTAGGTTTGGATTGAGATGCATCATCCTTATCAGCTTCTTTACATTGTACGCTGTCGACGCCCATCTCCACTCTTGCCGCACTCCTTCGAGTCCTCGGAGCAAGAAGCGCCGCAAGCCGAAGAATGCTTTAATGACCGCGAACGGTGTCTCACCGATATGGGTTCTGACTTTGTATTTCTCTTTTGCTTCCGCCGTTCTCATTCGCTCTCGGTGACGACGTCGAGCCGGCTCATGTTCGTCATGCATGATTTCTCGGCCCCGTTTCGATTCCGGTTTCCGGCGACACATCTCAGCCAACGGGCATCCGCTGCATTCCTGACATGTATAGATGTATCGCGTGACAGGCTGGCCGCCGCGATACGCTGTATGCTCGGTCGTTCGATGGGGAAGCGGCTTACCGGCCGGGCAGTAATAGCGGTCGGTCTGTTCGTCATAGATGAAGGCTGATTTATCGAACCGCTTCGTTTGAGGATTGATCGGCAACTGACCAATGCTCTCTGCAGGAACCGGTAGGGTCAAGTCAGCTCGAATCGCCGGATTGTTCTCGGTTTCGACTTCAGCCGTCGGCCCGATCAGCTCTATGCCTGCTTCCTCGGCTCCGCTCAAGTTGCTGCCGGTCGTATACGCCGTGTCGGCCATAATGCTTTCGATCTCTACCTTGAAATCCGCTTCAACGGCATCAACGATCGTCAGCAGCTGATCATGCTCGACGTTGCCGATCACCACATCGCAGTGAACCACGAAGCCGTTTTCCGTTTCAGCTGTGGACATCGGCGTGTAGTTCGGCGCGTAACCCCCTTCCTTGTTCGGCAATATCCGGCTGTCTGTATCCGTTTTCGGAAGTTGAGCCGGCCCTTTGCTTCCGTTGTGCCGCCGAGTCTCGTCCATCTGCTCGGTTGTTTCAAGGAGCTTCGCCAGCAACTCGCGGCGTGTCTTCAAATCGGCAATCGATTTCGGCAATCGATCATAGGACTCCTCTTCCCCCCACATGTCCGCTTCGAGCGTGTCGGTAACTTCCAAACTCTCCAACGCTTCAGCTATCTGATCATCCAGCAGCTTGAGCGCCCGAGCCAAGCGATCGGTGGTCCATGTCTTGTATCGATTGGCATCTGCCAAGACTCGCGTGCCGTCAATGCACAGCGATGAGAGCTTGGCTACGCCCAGATCAATCGCTCGGCGAATTACTTGATTGAATATGTCGCGAAGCTGATCCGCGTGCTTGCGGCGAAACTCGCTGAGAGTCGTGTGATCGATCTCTCGGCCGCTTGAGAGCCACATGAAGTCGATCGCGTGTCGCAGTTCATATTCGATCTGCCGGCTGGATCGAATGCGACGAATCATCGCGAATAGAAGAACCTTGCAGAGTACCGACGGGTGAATCGGCGGTTGACCGCAACGGCCGTGATAAGCCGATTCGTACTCTTTCCAGTCGAGAAGATCAACCAGTTCGTCAAGCAGTCGAACAGGATGATCGTCCGGAATCATGTCGTCCAAACGACCTGGAATCAGCACCATTTGCTCGCGCGGCATCGGTGCGTCCTGCCAATACACGGCCTTCGGCTTCCTGCGACTCACAGTTCTACTCTCATTGTGATTCCGGCGACAAACCGACCAATATAGCGCGATCAGTTCTGGAATCCACCCCAACTTGTGGATGCAGTAATTCAACAGACCGCAAGCCGTCCGGTGTCGCACTATCGATCTTGAAGAATCGGACGGCTCGCGCCGTTCCGCTTGAATTAACTCAACACGCCTGAAACCAACCTGGCTTAGCGATCACAACCTCCGCAAGGGCTAGTGCCGGCAAGATGTTTCGAGAATGCTCGGCTCTTCAGCTTGACCGGCAGGTTGAGCAGGCAGCACAATTACAAAACGCCCACCTCAGCCGCGTCACGTTCCAGCCGGCGCCACCTCGCAGCAAGTGGTCGCCCACGACGAGTCGCGGATACCGGACGCCAATACGGGTGGATAAACCAGCGTGAGCGCCGAACCGCTTTCGAATTCGCAGGATCGCGAAATCACGTTGCGGATGGATCCGTCGGAAATCGGATCGTCATTTCGTCCGCTGATCAACCGAGACGCTTCGACCGATGCAGAGCTCGATTCCACCCAGCGGTCCGCAGCGCCGGTTCGTTTGCCTGCGGATGAATCGGAACTCTTCGTCAGCCGACGCTATCGGTTGATGCATCGCTTGGGCCAAGGAGGTTTCGGCGTCGTCTACCAAGCCTACGACGATCTGCTGGATCGTGAAGTCGCGATCAAGTTTCCTCGCCCCGATGCGATCCTGACTAAACCTGTCGTTCAGCGATTCCTCCGCGAAGCTCGCAACGTCGCGAGGCTCGACCATCCCAATATCGTTCCACTTTTGGGTTCCGACGAGTCATCGAGTTTGCCGACGATTGTCTATCATTTGTGCAAAGGTCCGACACTTGCCGCTTGGCTCAAGAATCGCGACGCAAACGTTCCGGCTTGCGTCGCAGCCCGCTTGGGTTTGTGTTTGGCAGAAGCAGTTCATCATGCACATACTCGCGGCATCCTGCATCGCGATCTCAAACCGAGCAACATCCTTTTGGAACCTGCCGGCGAGAGTGAGCCGGAACATGGATTTCGAAGTGACCAAGAATGTTGGATTCCGCGCATCACGGACTTCGGCATCTCCAAAATGCTGGAGCGAGAGACCGGGCAGACGGCGACCGGCGGAGTGCTCGGAACACCGGAGTACATGTCCCCCGAACAACTGCTCGGCAATACCGGCGACATCGGCACTCATTCCGACGTCTATTCGCTGGGCGTCATCTTGTATGAATTGCTCACCGGCGCCAAACCTTACACCGATGGTGCACAGATACAGTCGATCGCGGAGCGACGAGTCCTGCCGCGCCGCATACGAACCATGCGCTCCGACGTGTCGCGAGACCTAGAAGCTGTCGTCTTCAAGTGCTTGAGCTATCGAGTCAGTGAACGTTATTCGACTGCTCATCAACTCGCGGATGAATTGCAACGTGTGTTGAGCTATCGTCCGGTACATGCAGCGCCGCAGACGCCGCTGCGCCGAACAGTAAGTTGGGTCCGCCGCCAACCGGCTCTGGCTCTCTTAACCGCCGCATGCATCGCGTTTCTCATGTTCGGGGTTTCCGCGACCGTGGCTTATGTCCAAGTCACACGCCGCTCGATTGATATCGTTTCAATGCTCAACGACCAGCTTGCTCGCGCACTGGACAAGAGTCGCGAGAACGAGACGTTGGCTTTCGAGTCGGCGCAGAAGTATCAAGAGATTCTCTACACCACCGATTTAAGGGCGGCTGAAAAATCGCTGAGAGACGGTGATGTCGCAAACTATACTGCGCTGCTGGAACGCCATGCGGCATACGACAGGCCTGAAGAAGATATTCGCGATACGGCCTGGAACTATCTCTATCGCCGCGCCCATCATGACGGTCGTACGATCTTCGCTCAATCCGCGGCTCTGTATTCATTGAAGTTCTCGGAAGACGGACGTTTGGCTGTTTGCTGCGGCGCAGACGGCAAGGTCCATCTCATCGCACAGTCGGACCGTAGGGTCATTCGATCTTGGGATGCAGGACAGGGCGAACTGAACTGCGCCGAGTTCTCGCCTGACTCGACGCGCATCGCAACCTCGGGAGACGACGGGAGCATCGCGGTTTGGAACATACAAGACGGCAGTAATATCTCCCGATTCAAAACGCACGAGCAAATCGCGATCTGCATTCAGTTTTTGGATGCTGACAGGGTGATCACCTGCGGCAATGAACCGGTAATTCGCCTGTGGGATATCAGATCCAATTCGATGCTGCACGAGTTCCGCGGTCACACGGGAAGCGTGAGAGCCTTGTCCTTGTCATTGGATAAATCGCGACTCTATTCATGCGGCGACGACGGTCGATTGTTCGAGTGGGACATGAACTCGCTCGAATCCAGCCAAGCACGCTCGGCTATGGACGCACGTATCATCGGAGTTCGCGCACTGGCGACCGAAGACGAAACCGTATCCGCTGATATTCTCGGACGCGTTCGTATCGCATCACCTCATCACGAACCGATCGTCCAAACGATCACTGCATCGGGCCATCCTGAATGTATTGCGGTTTCGTCTGACGGAAAACATATTGCGATCGGCTCTCGCGACGGGTTCATCTGTATTGTCGATCGTGATGCGTCCGGACAACCTATCCACCCACCTGTTCCCAATTGCTGGCGAGCTCACACCGGTCACGTATTCGACTTGGCCTTTTCACCCGATGGAAAACAATTGCATTCTGTCGGAGGTGACGGCAAGTGGCAGGAGTGGTCGCTATCCCCGCAGTTCAACACTGTGAGCATCGACTTAACGACGGTACTCAACATGCCGTCGCCGAAGCACCTGCCGATGGCTCGCCTGCAAGACAGTCAAGCGATGTTCGGAGTGGATAACCGCGTCTATTGTTGGAAGCCGTGGGAATCGAAATTCGACCTCATCGACTTGCGCGAAGCAGAAGTTTCCGCGCTGGCAGCCTCGCTTGATCTGACCTTGGTCGGCGACATCGGGGGAACGTTACACGCCATGCGAGGTCGACTCGGCGAGATGTCTACAGCCTGGTCCAGAACATTTCGATCTGAAAACGATTCAGGCAAGGTGAAGATACGTTCGATTGCCGTCAGCGATAATGCCGACCGGATTGCGGTTGCGCTGCAGTCCGCCGAGATTCGCATTTTGCTGTTGGATGCCGACGGAAACCATTTGAAGGAGTTGTACCGAGGTCCGTCCGTCGACATCGGGGCAGGATTGCAGTTCTCTTCCGATGGTCGACAACTGGCATGCGGAATTTTGAACGATGTGGCGGTATGGGATACGCAGTCGGGACGGATGCGGCAGCTCTCCGGTCATTCCAGTACTGTGATGGGCGTTGATTTCCATCCGACCGGTCGCCATATTGTTTCTGCATCAGATGACCGATCTTTACGCATTTGGGACAGCGGCACCGGACAGTGCGTGACTACCTTGCGCAACAATAAGGGCCCGCTGATCTCCGCATCTTTTACCCGAGACGGACGTACGATCATCAGCGGTTCGACAGACGGTAGCACTTCGCTGTGGCACTTTTCAACGCGAGCCGACGGGGCAGCTTATCTGTTCGATATTTCGCCTGAAAATCGCTCGGCCACTCACATGCGGTCGGTACCCGGCCATCAGTCTTCGTGGGTCTTCTACTCGCAAGGTACTTCGCGTCTTTCTGCCGAGTATCTGCCGCCGATAGAGCCCCATGCCGTTTACTTCGCAGCGCCCGGTTTGAAGCATGAGCGGAGCGATCGATGAGTCCGAGAAAGCGTCGCGATTTTCTACGAACCGGCGCGATCGGCAGTGCGGCTGCTTTCTATTCTCTCTCCAACATAAGTCTCGCCCAAACACCGGAGCGATCATCGCTCTCCGAAGCTCTTCCCGATGAGGATGTTTCGAGCTACATCCGGCGGACGAACGGCCAGTGGAATGAAGCTCTCTACCGCCGCATCCTCGGCTCAGCCAATCCGTTCAAAGAAGGAGACGCGATTCTCGGTATAGCGGCGAGTGATGCGGGTGAACGAGAGAACGCGCGACGGCTTCTCGCGGCAACCCCGATCTCGTTCATCAACGACCACCCGCCGTTTCGCGATGACTTGCTGAACTATATCGAAGCCGGCCGTACACCACTGTACGAGGTCCGACCGAGCTTACGCACGCTCGGCGATCTTCGACGGTTCTTGATCGAATCCGATGAAGCTGACATCCATGCGATCAAATCGCACCTTTCAAGCGACTCGATCGCCTGCGTTGTCAAGTTGATGACCGACGACGAACTGATGCGTGTCAGCGGCAAGATCTTCAATGCTCTTCCGGGTTCGAAGATCGGCGCTCGCGGCTACTTGGGAGCTCGCGTGCAACCGAACTCTCCGACGGATAACGTCGATGACATTCGCTGGCAAGTCTTCGATGCGTTCGCCTATGCAGTAGGCGATCTGTTGCTCGGGACGAATCCCGTCTCAAGCAATCCGCAATCGGTAGCAGCGGTTGAAAAGACGCTGGCCGACATCCTGCAAACTTTCGGTCTACAAGAGGCAATGCCTCATTGCGTCCTGGCACACATCGATGTGCAAGCCGAAGTCGAAACCAAGGAACCCGGCATCACGGCCCTGTGGTTCCAAAGCATCGCCGGCAATGACACAGCCAACGCCACGTTTGATATTTCGCTCGACAAAATGCGGCGTTACGCACAGTCCCGCACCGGCCCCTTCGGCCTCTACTTTGAAACAGGACAAGGAGCCGACTTTACAAACGGTCACGGACATGGAACGGATATGGTGATCCATGAGTCGCGCAAGTACGGATTGGCTCGCGCGCTGACTCAAGAGGTCTGTCGAGCTCGCGGGAAGGATGCAGCATGGGTCCATGTCAATGACGTTGCGGGGTTCATCGGACCGGAAGTATTCCGCACGAAGGAACAACTCGTTCGCTGCTGCTTGGAAGACTTAGTGATGGGCAAGTTGCACGGCCTGACCATCGGCCTAGATGTCTGTGCAACGTTACACATGGACATATCGCTGGATGATTTGGATTGGTGCCTCGAACAGATTGCACCAGCCGCGCCCGCCTACCTCATGGCGCTGCCTACCAAAATCGATCCAATGCTCGGTTATCTGACGACCGGGTACCAAGATCATGTGCGACTGCGAGAACGATTCGGACTGCGCATCAATGATCGCATGCAGACCTTCTTCGAAGAGCTGGACGTGCTCGATCATCTGGGACGACCTGCAGCCAACTTCGGCAAGCCGCTCGAGATTTACATTGCATATTGCCGACGAAGGGGCGACAAACGGAGCGAACAAGAAATCCGCATCGACGGAAAGAATCGGATGCGGCAAGTTCGTGAGCGCGGTGTTTTCATCGCTGAAGGATTCGGTCGCTCGCCGGCTGAACTCGCATCCGATACGAATCGCCATATACGCCGCATCGTCGAAGATGCGAAGAAATGCATTCACCGTGAATGGGACGATGAGTTCCTGAAGACGATTCCGGGAGTGGTGCGTGTCAAAACGCAGTCTCGCGATCGAGAAGACTACATCCTGCATCCGACCACCGGTGAGGCTCTGTCACCGGAGTCGAAACAAGTCGTCAGTGACTTAATCCGTGAGCGAGGAACAACCTCGCAAGTCCAGCTCGTCATCTCAGAAGGCCTCAACGCACTCGCGCTGATGGATCAGGGCAATTTACATCCTCTTTTGTCTGCCATCCGAAAGGGCTGCGAAGATCGCTCCATAGGATGCGCCGCGGACATACTTGTGGTCGCATCGGGTCGAGTCCGTGCGGGATATCGCATCGGCGAGCAACTCTTCGCGGGCTCAGAGAAGACGCACACATTGATTCATATCATCGGCGAACGACCGGGCAGCGGACATCACACGATGTCCGCTTACATCACCACGGCGGACGGCAAGGTGTGGCGACAGGGTTCGATCGATCACGATCGAACGCGTGTCGTATCCGGAATCTCGACAACAGCTCTGCAACCGGAGATCGCGGCTCTGGAAATCATGCGCATCATCAACGGCTGAAGTGCTTCTTCATGTTGCGGGTACCGGTACAGTTCGGGCAGCGTGTACCAATTCTTCCGTCGGAACCGGTGCATGATCGGCCGCAGTCTCGCCGTCGGTTGATGCTTTAACGGTATCTGAAGCAGCATGGTCCGACAGCTTGCTCTGATGATTCGGAGTGGCGTGCTTTGAACTGCTCGGTTTGACTCGGAACAGCAACACGTACAGCGCCGGTAAGTTGATCAGCGTCAAGAACGTGGCGACCGAAAGCCCTCCCATGATCGCTATCGCCATCGGTCCCCAGAACACGCTGCGAGTCAGAGGGATCATCGCGAGGATGGCCGTGGCGGCCGTCAGCACAACAGGTCGCGAACGACGTACTGCCGATTCGATGACCGCTTCCCACTCCGTCAGACCGTGCGCCATATCCTGCTCGATTTGATCGATGAGGATCACAGAGTTCCGCATGTCCATACCCGCCAGAGCAATCACACCGAGCAACGCGACGAATCCGAAGGGTGCATTGAACAGCAATAAAAAGGCAACAGCTCCGATCAATCCGAGCGGAGCGATGCCGAACACAAGAAACGCTTTTTTAAAGCTTTGTACTTGCAACATCAGCAAGGTAAGCATGACGAGCACCATCACCGGAAACATTTCGAAGAGCGCCTTATTGGCTTTCTCGCTCTCCTCGATCGCTCCTCCGCGCTCGATGCGATAACCGGGCGGAAGATCCGCGATTAATTTTTCCAGCTTGGGCATGATACGGCTGGTAACGTCGGGGGCCTGCGCACCATCGACGATATCCGCGCGCACATTCAGCATGGTCTCTTGATTGCGCCGCCAAAGAATAGGTTCTTCGATTTCATACGAGATCTTCGCCACTTGCTCGAGCGGCACTGCACGCCCGTTGGTAGTGAATAACGAAAGTTCAGGCAAGCGATCAAGCTGCAATCGTTCTTCGGGAACCGCTCTCGCTACTACCTCAATCGTCTCGGTCCCTTCGCGAAACTGCGTGATCGGGGATCCGGTGAGCAGTGTTTGCAGAGCTGAAGAGATCTCTTGAGTGTTCAGTCCCATGGCTCGGGCGCGGTCTTGATCGACAGCTAAGCGAACATGCTTCGAAGGTTCAGTCCATTCGAGATTCACATCCACAGCAGCCGGTTCGGTGCGCACAATGTCGCGCACTTCGCCGGCGATTCGCTCGACTTCGCGTCGATCGGGTCCGAGGATACGGAATTGGACCGGAAAGCCGACGGGCGGACCGAAGTCGAGTCGCAGGACCCGCAACTGAGGAGCGGCGAACTCGGGGTTCGAAGCGAACTCTTCCAGCAATCGAGTTCGCAGCGCTTCGCGAGCCTTGACGCCTCCGGTCTGGATGATGATTTTTGCAAAGCTGGGATTCGGTAGATCCGGGTTCAGCGCGAGGAAGAAACGAGCCGCGCCGGCACCGGTGTAGGACGTGTAATGCAGAACCTTTCCATCACCTTCGTGTTCGGCACTGTGACCGATCAGGTCCTTGATCGACCAAGGCTGTTCATGCGGCGCAGACGTGGAAGTGATCAACTCGGGATCGATCAAGCGCTCGACCTTGCGAACCATCTCCTGCGTAGCGGCAAACGACGAGCCTTCGGGCAGCTTGATGTCAACGAGCAACTCCGGTCGTGATGACTGGGGGAAGAACTGCTGCTGTAACTTTGTAAACCCGAACATGGCAGCGATGAATGCAGCCACGGTTACGCCCACCACTTTCGATGGATGCCGCACGCAGGCCGTGATGACGGCGCGCAGCAAACGATAAAACCGTGAGTCATAGGCATCATGGTGCTGCTTGTGCATCTTTTCGGGCAGCAACATGACTCCCAAGTACGGAGTAAACATGACCGCGACGAACCAGGACGTGATGAGCGAAATACCGACAACCCAGAAGATACCGCCCGCGTATTCGCCTGCAGCTGAATTTGCAAAGCCTACCGGTAAGAAACCCGCCGCGGTGATGATTGTCCCGGACAGCATCGGAAAAGCGGTTGAGGTCCATGCAAACGTGGCTGCATCCAAACGGCTCCATCCTTGCTCGAGCTTCACCGCGATCATTTCCACAGCGATAATCGCATCGTCGACGAGCAATCCCAGCGCCAGAATCAAAGCACCGAGGCTGATGCGATCCAAGTCCATTCCCATGGCATTCATGATGAAGAGCGAAATGGCCAGCACGGACGGAACACTAAGTGCCACGACAATTCCGGTTCGAACACCTAGGCTCAGGAAGCTGACCACGAGCACGATGACCAGCGCTTCGATGAACGAGCGAGTGAACTCTCCGACCGACTCTTCAACGACTGCAGGTTGATAAGCGATAGAACCGATTTCGATGCCGGCCGGAACTTCCGCGCGTACAGCCTCGATCTCTTTGTTCAGCGACTCACCCAGTGCAAGAACGTTGCCCCCTTTGCGCATCACGACACCTAGTGCGAAAGCAGGACGGCCGTTGTAAGCGACTGTAAAGTCCGGCGGATCTTTGTATCCCCGTTTGACTTCAGCGATGTCGCCCAAGCGCAGCAGGCGACCGTTGCTCGATACCGGCACGTCAGCAATCGACTGCACCGCATCGAAGGCGCCGTCGACTCGAATGAAGATGCGATCCGAGTCGGTATCGATCCGCCCGGCGGGAGCTAAGTTGTTTTGGCGATTGACGGAATCGAATATTTGTTGCGGACTGATCCCCAGCGTAGCCAGTTTGGCGTGCGAGATTTCCACGAAGACCTTTTGCGCCTGATCGCCGATGATGTCGACCTTTTCCACATCAGGCGTCCGTAACAAACGCTTGCGCGCCGTTTCGACGACGCGTTTGATTTCAGCAGGCGAATAATCATCGCCGGTAAAAGCCCAAAGTGCCGAATAGACGTCACCGTATTCATCATTGACCGCAGGCCCGAGCACACCTTGCGGTAAGCTCGATTGGATGTCGCCGAGTTTCTTGCGCACCTGATACCAGATGTCGCTGACCTGACCGCGCGGCGTCTGGTCCTTTAGCTGGACCAGAATCACCACGCGCTCGGGCAAGCAATAAGTACGAAGGAAATCCAGATAGGGCGTTTGACGCAGCTTATCTTCGACACGCTCTGCCACTTGGCGTTGCATTTCCTCAGCCGTCGCACCGGGCCAAGATGCGGAGACCAGCGCCGTCTTGATCGTGAACGAAGGATCTTCCGCGCGGCCCATGCTGAGATAGGCTTTGAGACCCGCGACACCGGATGCGAGGATCAGGAACAGAATGAACGACGGATGCGTTACCGCCCAGCGCGAGAGATTAAAGCTCTTCGGAGCGTTCATTTCTGCGACTCCCAAATGCGCACATGCAAGCCCGCGTCCAATTTTTGAACGCCGGCTGAAACAATTAGATCGCCTTCTTTGAGACCGCCGCTCACCACGACCGAATCATCCGACAGTTGCTCGAGCGCGACGTTGACCAGTTCGATCCGACGCTCGCCGGACTCGGGCGCGACCACGCGCCACACCGCCGGTTGATCGCCTCGTTTAAAGACAGAGGTCGCAGGAACGGCAAAGCGCTCTGATCGGCGAGCCAGTTCCCAGTGCACGGTGGCGGTCATCCCCAGTCGCACTTCGGGCGATGCATTCAGCAGTGTGAATCGAGCTCGAAAGGTGCGAGTGAGCGGGTCGGCCGTCGGCGATAACTCACGCAGCTTCGCGGTGCAGCCTTGATCAGGCAGCGACCAAAAGCTGACACGCGGTTCGAGACCTTCTTGTTTGGGCAATCGATTCTCGGGAATGTCGACGACAGCTTCCAGTTCGCCTCCCTCAGCGAATCCGCAAACACGAACGCCGGCTGCTACAACTTGACCGGCTTCGGCATCGACCGATGTGATGACTCCCGCATAGTCCGATTTCAGGACGCAATAGTCGAGTTGGTTGGCGGCGAGCTCGAGTTGTTTCTCGGCCGCTTCGAGCCGACCTTGAGCAATATCGCGTTCAGAGAGTCCGCGGTCGTATTCCGATCGGCTCACCGCATTCGAGCGAGTCAGCTCGTAGAGTCGCTTTTCTTCTGCTGAGGCTTGCTGCAATGCGGCTCGCGCGACATCGAGGTTGGCCGCAGCCGACTTGTGTTGCAGTTGGTAGTCTTCTGTATCGAGTTCGAACAGCGTCTGGCCTGCCTTCACTTGATCACCGACTTCAACCAAGCGCCTCACGATCTTTCCAGGCACACGAAACGCTGCATTGCGTTCGTAACGGGCTCGAACCGTACCTGTGAAAGCGAGACCTGTTTGCGAAGCCGAACGACTGCCGACTTGAAAGACTCGCACTGCAACCGTCTTATGTGGTGCATGCTCCGAGGACTTGGTATGGTCCGCGCTGGTTCCTTCCTGCTCGCCGGACTGATTCTTCCATGCGGCTGCCGCACCGATCGCGGCTAACCCGACGCCGACCAATACCGCTACCACACTATTTCGAAGGAGTTTGTTAGACACTGCGGATCACCTCATCTGTCACAACGTCAGTTTTTGACGCCGTGTCAAATCACAAGCGTAAAAAAAGGGGCCATTAGGCTCCCGATCGTTCTTCATCATTCTGCGGCCCACCGCAGGAAGTTTATCGAATTGTCAATGCCGATTGGAATTGTTCGCGGAGCATGGAGCCGAACTTATCCATCAGCGCCGTATGCTCTTGGAAGTTAGTAATAGGTTGCCAACCGAAACCGTTAAGCAATGTATAGCAATGGTGCCGAATCGCATGCGGTGCGTTCGCGACGCCGAGCGAGGCGAGCGACGGACTGGTCGCGGCCAAGACTTGGCTGCCGTAGTTGATCGACCAAAAGCCGAAGATCATCTCCTCTGCAGTCAACCCATTACGCAGTTCGAGATCACGCCTGGCAACCGCGTCGCGGACAATGCCCGCCACGATCGCCATGCATCTTCCTTCGCATTGCCGAATCAGATCTTGTCGCTGCTGCGAGGACTTCTCCCAGATCGTCGAGTTGCGAATCCATTCCTCGATCGCAAAATGATCCGCGCACTCGTTCGTATACAGTTCGCAGGCCGCACCGACACATAGCAACCGTTCCCGCGAATGCGGACTGGAAGTAGCGGCCGCATCGAACATGCGAGCGCGCAACTCCATCGACTCCAACGCCAAGGCGAGAACGATCTCTTCCTTGTTGGGAAAATGGTTGTAGAGCGTCCCCTTCGCATACTCCATTTGCGAAGCCAAACGCTCCATGCTGAGCGCCTGGTAGCCTTCGCGCAGCAGGATCGGTCGAGCCAGTTGCAGTATCTGCACCTCCCGATCCTGAATCTCTCGCTGTTTCCGTGACAGTATGACCATACGTCAAATATCGACGCCGCGTCAGAAAAAGTCAAGTGAGAAGTGGGACGGTCGCAGGGAAAATGGGTGGAGAGATCGGAAGATTGCCCACTTACAGCGAGCCAAACGCGGAAGCTCGCGCTGCATTTGAAGTCAGGGAGCCGTGCGTGCCGTCACGAACTCAGCGTCCGCATTCAGGCTTTCCCGTAGTACCGGGATGCAGCAAGTAGCCAGTCGGGTTCGAGCCAGCTCTCCGTCCCCCAGGCTATGGGTGTGAATCGCCAACGGCGTTTGAGCAGCCTTCTTCCAATCACAACTTCTCGAATGTCACGTTTCCGATCGGGTACTTCTTCCAGTCCGCGGAAGTCGAAGTGCCACCACTCGAATTCGTAGACATCAAAACCGTCCGCTTCCGCGACAGCTCGCAGTTGGTCGCGATACCAACGCGAGCGCTCCGGTGCCGCCGGGATAGAGTGGAAAGCTGCGATGAGAAAACTCGTCGTAGCGGCCGGCATTCGATCAGCTTGCCGGTCGCCGTCGCATAGCGTCAAATCGGCGGCGGCGCGCGGTTGTGTCGCGATCCTTTCGCCGGATTGGCGACGAAGTCTTTCATCGATGCAGCGTTGCCTCCCAGAGCATCTTGGTCACATACCACGGTCGATACGCATCATGAACGAGCAATCCCAAGCCGCGCGGTGTCAACCGTTGATGAATGCGCTGGCGGCCTCGGCCACCAGGACGCTGCAGAAGGCTCTCGGCTGATCGTAAAAAACGGCACCTGCAAAATTGTTCGTCGATGCGTAGCGAACGTCGAGTCGAATCGTCGGGTCAAGTTTCACCAACTCGGTTAACTCGGACTTCATGATCTCGCCGCTCTCTTTCGGCGGTTCAGCCTCCAAAGCATCGCGTCGCAGTTCGTCGATCGGCAGGACCGGTTCAATCCGAAACGTCTCTCCGTTCTTCGTGCCGACTTCACGCTTATGGACCTTCACCCCTGCAGCGATCGCATCGACAACGCGGCCGGAAGCATCGCGATCAAAGACGATCTTCTCGCCGTGATAAAGACCTGTATCCGGAAAGGCAAACTCATCGGGGCCGACTTGCTTCAACGGATAACTGTAAAACCACTCAATCAACGCGACCAAGTTGCCTTGATCTTCGAGAATGAAGAGCGTGTTATGGTCCCAGCCGTATTCGCCGATCAACTCCTTCCACTCTCCCTTGGCATCAGGCGGTGCTAAATCATCGGATCGCTTTCGGTACTCCGACTTGCCGATCCGCAGAGTTTGCGCAGCATCGAATTCCACTTCGCTGCCGTAACTGAACACATCATCGATCACCACACGCCCGTCACGCTCGCGAACCCGTAGTTCGTTGCGGAATACACCGCGATGCAAGAAGGCTCGATTGCCGAGCACTTGAACCGTCGCTTTGCCCATCGGTCCGACGTGGTCTGCGCCACTGGGCCAATCGCTCTTTGCTCGGCACGGTCGTCCGCTCGTAATCCGGAAGAGGCTTCCTTCATCAGCAGCGATCATCAGTCGCAATGCGTAATCGGCGAGCCTACCAACAACTCCGTTGGCACCGTCGAGAGCAGCGACAGCGGCCACGCCGACCTGTTTCTCGGGAACAATTTCGACTTGCGTGGCGAAACCGTACACAGCACCGCGTGACCGATCTTGCATGCCATCAGCTCTTGAATATGAAAGCCGAGCCCGAAGGCGCGGAAGCTGCCGTCGGCATCGAGCACCCGGATCCAGCATTTGAGCAATGGGGTGCGCACGGGCGCAGATTCCGATCTTGGACTATCCGTGACCTTGATGACGCAACGCGGGCTTCGCTAAGTCTTCCGCACTGGAAAACATGTTGCCGGCAGGGGCTGTCCCCAGTGCGAACTCCGGAGCCGCAAACCGCCGACCGTCGTAGCTCCACATCCAACCGGTTGCCGCGCGCGATTTTGTTGCCTCATCCAGTTTGAAAGAACTGTGCTCCATGCCGATCGGCTGGAACAGTCGTTCGCGAATCGTCTCGTCAAATGGTTTGCCGGTGACCGATTCCAACGCAGCGCCGACGACCGCGATGGCAGCGTTCGAGTATTTCGTCTTCGTCCCGGGCTCGTACACAAGTCTTGTCGTGTTCAACGATTCGACGGTCGCACTCAACGTCGGTTCGTCGGGATCGAAGTAATGTCCGATGGGTGGTTCGCGAACCAGTCCGGATCGATGCGACATCAGTTGTCGAAGCGTGATCGTCGATGCTTCTGACGACGGAAGCTTGAAGGTCGGCAACCATTGTGTCACCGGCGCATCCAGGCTCATCTTGCCGGCGACCACTTGCTGCATCAGAGCCGCGTCGGTGAACAGCTTGGATACGGAGCCTACCCGATAGACAGTTTGAGCCGACGCGGGTTTCTTCTTCTCGGCATCTTCGAATCCGAATCCCGCCGACCATACGTTTCTATCTCGATGTACGAGTGCGATCGAAAAGGCGGGCAAGTCTTTCGATTTCACTTCGTACTCGATGGCCGAGCGAAGTTTTTCCACTAACTTCGTATGAGCTGTCTCTTGCCCGAGTACCGGCCCGACCATGACTATTCCGAGCAGCAGGCCACCGATCGCAGCGATGTGGACACTCCTTTTGCATCGCTCTCCATGAACACCGGGCATCATGCAGCTGTTGCAGATACCGAATGTGTTCTCTTGCATCACGACATCATCCTGCCGGCCATCAGAAGTCGTTTGACGTCAAACATGACAGTTTGAGCGATCGAACGTAGAGATGCCGGGATAGTGTTGTTTCCAAACCGGTAGAAGGCGGAGCAGCCATTACAGCCGCTTCGCTGCGTGAATTGTAGAGATGCGCGTGGTTGGTTTTGGCTTGATCGATATTTATCGGGGAACCGCTTAACGCGATTACCCCTCGCCCCCGGGCCCCTCTCTCCGAGTACGGGGCGAGGGGAGTAGAAGACGCGTCGATGTTACGCCGGTGGAGTCAGTTCCTTGCGGACCTTGATAAGCAGCTTCTTGGTGGCACGAATGCCGGCGTATTCGTCGAGCTTGCTTCCTTCATACTCGATACCGACCCAGCCTTTGTAGCCGGCGGCGACGACGATCTTCATCATCTTGGCATAGTCGATCTTGGTCTCGTTGCCTTGCTCGTCGAAGTCATAGGTCTTCGCGCTGACAGCTTTGGCGAACGGCATCAGATCGGTCACACCTTGGTAACGATCGTATTCGTAGAAATTACCGAAGTCGGGCAGCGTGCCGCAGTTCTTCATATCGACCAGCTTGATCGTTTCGCTCAGCCACTTACCGTCCGAGCTAAGTCCGCCGTGGTTTTCGACGATGACGTTGATCTTGCGATCCTTGGCGTATTCAGCCACGCGACGCAAACCATCGGCCGCCAGCTTCTTAGCTTCTTCAAAGTCCTTGGTCGATTGTGCATTGACGCGGATCGAATGGCAGCCGAGATGCTGAGCGGCATCGACCCATTGATAATGGTTCTCCACAGCCTTCGTGCGTTTGGTTTCATCGGAGTCACCCAGGGCTCCTTCGCCGTCGATCATGATGAGGAGCGCTCTGACTTGGAAGTCTTCATGACGCTTCTTCAACTCATCGAGGTAAGCCGTGTCCTTGGCCTTGTCCTTGAAGAACTGATTGACGTACTCGATCGCGCCGATTTGGAACTCTTCTTTGGCCGTCTTAGCGAAGTCGAGATTGTTGAGCTTGCCCGATTGCAGCGCTTTGTGCAGTGACCATTCAGCCAAGGAGATCTTGAACAGCGGCGGAGTCTTCTTTTCTCCGTCGGCCGGCTTTTGGGCTTTTTGTGCAGGGTCTTGAGCGGCGAGTTGCTGAGCAATGGGGTGCGAGGCGAGCGATGCCATGGCAGCACCGGATCCGGCAATAGCAGACCAACGCAGAAAATCGCGACGTGGAAGCGAGGAGGTCATGATCAGTCCTTTACGGAAGAGCCCAAGGCGAAAACCTTGCGGTTTAGAGGGATTGCGAGCACTGCGGCTATCTTATTTCCGGCGGCCCGCGGCTGCAACGAGCCGGGATGCGGATGGTCAGAATCGGGGGGGACGGTTAGAATGTCCGCGAGTTTCTGCTGCAGTGAAGCCCGCTGCCGGCAGTCTTGATAGCCCCCACTTTTTCCACTCCTCGGAGCTTGGCAATTCACGATGGCGCAACTGGGCGTCAACATCGACCACGTCGCTACGATCAGGCAAGCACGCAAGACATTTGAACCCGACCCGGTAATTGCCGCGGGACTGGCTGAAATGGGAGGTGCGGACCTCATCACGATCCACCTGCGCGAAGATCGTCGTCACATACAAGATCGCGACCTGACGATCCTCATAGAGACGGTGGCTACGCGTCTGAATCTGGAACTGGCATGTGATGAGGCGGTCGTAGATATCGCATGCCGTGTCAAACCGCATCAGGCAACGCTGGTACCCGAACGTCGCGAGGAAGTGACGACTGAAGGGGGATTGGATGTCGCCGGCGATCCGGAGCGAGTCCTGCGAGCCATCGAGCGACTGGAAGAAGCGGGCATTGAGGTCAGCCTGTTCATCGATCCCGATCCTAAGCAAATCGAAGCGTCCAAGAAGATCGGCGGGCGCATGATCGAACTCCATACCGGCAGTTATGCACTCGCTCGTGGAGCCGCACAGGCCGAAGAGCTCGAGCGCCTGATCGCCGCATCCAAGTTCGCCGTCGATCATGGAATGCACCTGCACGCCGGCCACGGACTGAACTACTTCAACGTCGGTCCGGTCGCCTCTATCGAGCACATGGATGAGCTGAACATCGGCCACAGCATCGTCTCGCGAGCCGTGATGGTGGGGATGATGCAAGCCGTGGCTGAAATGAAAAAACTGATCAAGGAAGCCGAACTGCGAGCGTCGCTGAGTCGGTCGTCCAACTAAGATGAAGCTCCTTACGTACACCGATTTCTGAGAGGTTAAATCGCCAACAATGAGCAGCCTGCGAAAAGGTTCCGACTACCGAGGATTGTCCGTCGCCATTGTCACCCCGCTCAAAGACGATCGCCTGGATGTGGCTCGGCTGCGTGAACAAGTCGAATTCCAAATCGCTGCAGGCACGCGATGCGTCGTGCCGGTCGGAACCACCGGCGAATCGCCGACTCTTTCGCATGAAGAGCACGAACGCGTCATCAGCGAAGTGGTTCAGATCGCCGCCGGACGCATCAAGGTCATGGCCGGTACCGGCAGCAACAGTACTGCAGAAGCGCTGCGACTGACTCGTTCAGCCGAAAAAGCCGGCGCGGACTCTTCACTGCAAGTCGCACCGTATTACAACAAGCCGACTCAAGAAGGCTTTTATCAACACTTTAAAGCGGTCGCTGAATCGGTATCGATTCCCATCTGCGTATACAACATTCCCGGACGTTCTGCCAAGAACATCGAACCGGAAACGATCGCTCGTCTGGCAGAGATTCCGAACATCACCATGGTCAAAGAAGCCACCGGCTCGCTCGACCAGTGCTCGCAGATCCTCAACACGACCGACCTCACAGTACTCAGCGGCGACGATAGTCTCACACTACCAATGATGAGCATCGGAGCAGAGGGCGTGATCTCGGTCGCGGGCAATATCGTGCCTCAGGATATCATCGCCATGGTCAATGCGGCGCTGGCCGGCGACTTCGGTA
This sequence comes from Pirellulales bacterium, assembly GCA_046349815.1. Classification (GTDB taxonomy): domain Bacteria; phylum Planctomycetota; class Planctomycetia; order Pirellulales; family Pirellulaceae; genus Aureliella. The sequence goes on from JAXMBQ010000030.1 coordinate 40,347, forward strand.
AAGCGATGAAGCTGCATCACAAGCTGTTCCCGCTGTGCCGTGACATGCTCGGACTTTCCACCAATCCGATTCCGGTCAAGGCCGCGATGGAAATGTTGGGACGAGACACCGGCGAACTCCGATTGCCGATGACGCCGCTCGATGCCAAGCAACGTGCCGCTCTGCGCGATACGCTGGAGCGCTACGGCGTCTTGGAACCTCAACACGCGTAAAGCAATCTGATCGCAATGTCGTCGCTCGTGTTGAGCGACCGCGTCGGATGCAAAGCACAGCCGATGAAGTGCGGGCACCATGGACAAAGCCGAATTCGAGTATCTCGGTCCTTATCATGTCCAAGGTGTCCTCGGGCGAGGCGGCATGGGGACCGTCTATAAAGGTCTGCATGCCAAGTCGGGTCAACCGGTCGCCATCAAAGCCATCGCGCCCTCTATTGCAGACAACCCGCGATTTCGTCGACGCTTCGCCGGCGAGATCGAAACGCTTGTTCGCCTGAGACATCCGAACATCGTTCAGATCATCGGTTACGGCGAAGAAAAGGGACTCCTGTTCTATGCCATGGAGTTCGTCGACGGAGTTTCCGTACATGAACAGTTGCGTAAGCAGAAGGTCATGCCGTGGGAAACTGTCATCCAAATTGCCATCGAAGTGGCAGGCGCACTCAAACATGCTCACGACATCGGCATTATCCATCGTGACTTGAAGCCGGCGAACCTGATGCTCGGTAAGGACGGTCGCACGAAGATGACCGACTTCGGCATCGCCAAGTTCTTCGGTTCGACCGACATGACTGCAGTCGGCGCCGTCATCGGTACCGCCGACTTCATGCCGCCTGAGCAAGCGGAAGGGAAAACAGTTACTGTTCGGAGCGACTTGTATAGCCTCGGCAGCGTGATGTTCGCCATGCTCACCGGTCGAGCCCCCTTCTACGCAAAGACGGTTCCCGAAGTGCTGTATGCAGTACGCTATACCCCGGCCCCCGATACGACGAGCTTGGCTCCTGAAGCGCCGACCGATTTGCATGCGCTGATCGCCGAACTCCTTGAAAAAGATCCACAAAAGCGGCCGCCGACAGCCCTAGTCGTGGGCAACCGACTGAAAGCCATGCAGCAGGGGATCGCCAAGCTCGGCACGGCCATCAAGACAAGCGTCCCGGACGTTCCGATCACGCCCAATAAGATACGAGACATCGGCCCGGAGCTGACGTCGATCGACTTGAGCGATTCCGACGATGAAGACCTGCGTGTAACCGGAACACCCGAGAACACTCGCGAACGGCCGACGATCCCCGCTCCAGTGACAGCCGAATCCAACGCGCCGACTCGGAAACCGATCAGTGCCAAACCGAGCAAGACATTTCAAGCGAGTGCCGCTACGCAGCCCTACGGTTCCGAGTTCGGTCCTGCCGGAACCGATCCGCTGGGAGATGATGAATTCACCACGGGTGAAGAAGAGGGGCCATCCACGGCCTCGCACTACACAACCGTCAGCGAAGCGGATAAGCGTCGATTCACGCTGAGCAATCCCGACGATGAAGCGACGAGCGGTTTTGATTGGGTGCATTACGGTTCAATTGCGGGACTGGTCATTCTCTTGCTCGGAGCCATCGGCTTCGGAATCTATGCGCTGCAACCCGCGTCGGCGGATTCGATGTATACCGATATTCAATCTGCCATCGATTCGGGAAGTGACACGCAACTGCTGGATGCGCTGCCCACCATCGAAGAGTTTCGTGAGCGATTTCCGAACGATCCGCGTGCCGCCGACTTAAAAGAGATTGAAGACGAGTCCGAACTCCTGCGCTCGACGCGCAATTTGCAACGTCGAGCTCGCAAAGGTGACTTCGAACTATCGGCTTTAGAACAAGCCTACCTCGATGCTATGCTGGCTCGCAACCAAGACGACGCCGATGCCAGATCGAAGCTCGATGCATTCTTAAGCGTCTTCGGCAATGCCGAGAAACTGCCGGCTAAGAGTGAACGCTATATCGAACTCGCTCGATTCGCTCGCACGCGTTTGGATCATGTGAAATTGAATCCAACCAGCGCAGCGGCGGAAGAACTGGCTGCGCTGATACGAACCGCTGAAGGGAAACTCAGCGGAGAAAAACTCAAACAGTTCTATGCAAACGTGGAACTACTCTACGGTGACAAGCCTTGGGCTCGCGAGCAAATAAACCGCGTTCGCAGTCTCAACAGCGAATCAAAGTAAGCCGCCGCAAGCCTGCACGTTCACTCCGAGGGGAGATGCAGTGCCTTGCGTCGTTCGAGTTCCGCGCGAAGATAGGGTGCGGTAACGGATCCTTCTGACGCGGCAATCTGCTCCGGTGACCCGACTGCCGTCACCCGTCCGCCTCGACCTGCCGCGCCCGGTCCCATATCGATGATGTAGTCAGCCGCAGCCATCAGATGGACGTTATGCTCGACGACGATCAACGAATGTCCCGCGCTAATCAATGCGTCAAAGCAATCGAGCAATTGCACGATGTCCGCGGTATGCAATCCGGTTGTCGGTTCGTCGAGCAGAAACAACGCGCGACGCGACGAAGTCGATGCCAAGTGAGCGGCCAGTTTTAATCGTTGAGCTTCGCCTGCGCTGAGCGTCACTGCGGACTGCCCGAGTTGCAGATAGTCGAGCCCCACATCAGTCAAACACTTTAGTTTCTGCTGAACCTTACCGGCACCGCGGAAGAATTGGGAAGCCTGACGAACAGTCATTGATAGAACATCGGCGATATTGCGATCACGATACTTCACTGCGAGTATCTCCGGACGATAACGCCGTCCTTCACACTGCGGACACTTCATCGTGATGTCGGCCAAAAACTGCATATCGATTTCGAGAACACCGACGCCTTCACAAGTTCGGCAGCGCCCCAAATCGCTGTTGAAACTGAAATGCCCGGGTCCGTAGTTATGTGTTCTGGCGTCGATCGTCTGCGCGAACACTTGGCGTATCTCATCGAACGCTTTGACATAGGTCACGGGATTCGATCGCGGCGAACGACTGATCGGGCTTTGATCGACCAAGACGCAATCGTCGAGCTGACCGTCGCCGAGTACTTCTTGATACGGCAGACTCGGCTCAGGCTTACGTTTGAGTCTCGACTGCAACGCGCCGTACAGCGTGTCTTGAACCAGGCTGCTCTTACCGCTGCCGCTCACACCGGTCACCAGACACAAGACGCCGAGCGGAAATTCGACAGACACGTTCTGCAGATTGTTGCCGGTACAACCGCGTAGCGTGATCCAGCCGCGATCCGTGGCTCTTCGTTGTTGCGGCATCGGCACCACGCGTCGACCGCTCAGATACTCGCCGGTCAAACTCTTCTTTGATTCAAGCATCTCATCGCGAGTGCCCGCAAAAGTGATCTTTCCGCCCGATTCGCCGGCCTGCGGACCGACTTCGATCAGCCAATCCGCTTTCGCCAACAAGGCCTCTTCATGCTCGACCATGACCACCGTGTTACCGCGTCGAGCCAACCCTTCGATCGCGCGACTTAACTGCTCCACATCATGCGGATGCAAACCTACACTCGGTTCATCGAGCACATAGAGCATGTTGACGAGGCTCGAACCGAGTGCCGAAGTCAAAGCAGTTCGTTGGCACTCACCTCCGCTGAGAGTTCGCAATGTACGATCGAGTTTTAAGTAACCGAGACCGACATCCTTGAGATAACCCAAGCGACGGACGACTTGATCGAGCAGTTCTCCGCCGACACTGCGAGCTCGATCGCTGAGTTCCAGCGCTTGCAAGAAGCCGATCAATTCATCGATCTCACGTGCACACATCTCCGCCAGATTCAATCCGCCCAAGCGAAAGGCGAGAGCCTGCGGATTCAGTCGCTTGCCGTCACATGTGCGACACCGAGAATACGATCGCCAACGACTGAGAAAGACGCGAACATGCATCTTGTACTTTTTGCGTTCCAGCCACGCAAAGAAGCCGTCTAATCCCGGAAAGCCGACATTGGGAGCCCCCTTTACCAAGCGATCACGCTCTTCAGGCGTGAGCGCCGAATAGGGAACGTCGACGCGGATCGGTATCTTCTTGGCAATATCGAGCATCTCATCGAGAACGCCGCTGTATGCAGGCGTGCTCCACGGTGCGATCGCTCCGCCGCGAATCGTCTTGGAAGGATCGGGGACCACCAATTGCATGTCGAGGTCGATCGTGTCGCCGAACCCTTCACACTCGGGACAAGCGCCGAGCGGACTGTTGAAACTGAAGAGTCGCGGCTCCGGTTTCGGATAATCGATGCCGCAATGCAAACACCGAAGCTGGGCACTTAACGGCACTACTGTCCATGCTTGATTATCGATGGCGAGCTCACGAGCTTCGCCTGCGATCTCCGCGACGATCGGCGGATGAGAGCTGCCGGATCGCGATTCGAGCAGCAAAACGATCTCGCCTCCGCCGAACTCAAACGCATGCTCGAGGCTTTCAAGTGCACGTCCGATCGATTCGCCACCTTTGAGTCGATCGACAATGACATACACCGAGCCCTCGATCGGCAGGATCGCAGCCAGTTCCTCGCGCGCTGTTTGAGCCAAATGAACCGTGCGATGGTCGACAACAAGACGCAACAATCCTGCGGCTTGCAAGTCAGCGAGTACCGTTGCCCGTTCGCCTACGTCTTCCCAGTGCGTCTCGAACGCAACCATCAAGCGAACGTCAGACGGAAGGGATTCGATGATCCGTCCGGCGGCATTCGGATCATATGTTCGAACGGGTCGCTTGCAGTTGTAACAAAACAGATCGGCAATCTTGCTCATCACCAATCGGAGATAGTCGAGCACTTCACCGGCAGTACCGACGGTGGACCGATTGCTGCGCGACGCGCCGGCTCGAGTAACAGCCAGGGCAGGGGGGAGATTCGTGATCGAATCGAAGTCGGGTTTATCCAGCCGCTCGAGAAACTGCCGCGTGTAAGCTGAAAAGCTTTCGATGTAACGGCGCTGACCTTCGGCGTAGAGAGTATCCAGCGCGAGCGATGTCTTTCCGGAACCGCTCACGCCGCATACTGCAATCAGCTTTTTGCGCGGGAAATCGACATCCACATTCTTGAGGTTGTGGACGCGCACGCCCCGAATTTGAATCGGCGGCGTGCGATCATTCGAACTCGAACCCGCTGACACGAGTGGTTTTATTAAACCTCTTTGGAATCGATCCAGCTCATCAGCTTACGCAGCCGACGACCGACTTGCTCGATCTGATGCGAACGTTCGCGACGGCGCGTGGCCTTGAAGTGAGGAGCACCGGCGCGGTTTTCAAGAATCCAATCCCGAGCGAACTTGCCGGTCTGGATTTCGTTGAGGATTTCCTTCATCACCTTGCGAGTTTCCGCAGTGATGATGCGCGGGCCGCGAGTGTAATCACCGAACTCAGCCGTGTTGCTGACGCTGTATCGCATGTAGTTCAGACCGCCTTGGTAGAACAAGTCGACGATCAGCTTCAGTTCGTGCATGCACTCGAAGTAAGCCATTTCCGGTTGATAGCCGGCTTCGACAAGCGTATCGAAAGCAGCCTTCACCAGTTCGCTGACACCGCCGCAGAGCACCACTTGTTCGCCAAACAAGTCGGTTTCGGTTTCTTCAGCAAAGGTCGTTTCGATCACGCCGCCGCGCGTTCCACCGATACCTTTGGCATAGGCCAGACCGATTTGACGAGTCTTGTCGCTCGCCCCGTCACCGAGAGCGATCAAGCAGGGCACACCGCCGCCCTTAACGTATTCGCTGCGAACCAAGTGTCCCGGTCCCTTAGGTGCTACAAGCAGAGTATCGACACCCTTCGGCGGCTCAACTTGTCCGAAGTGGATGTTGAATCCGTGCGAGCACATGAGGATCGCGCCAGGCTTCAGATTCGGACGGATGCTGTTGCGATAGATGTCCCCTTGGACTTCATCGGGCAAAAGAATGTTGACGACGTCAGCTTTCTTGACCGCATCTTCGACCGACATGGGCTCAAACTTGTGGCTCTTGGCCAGATCGTAGTTCGCACCGCCGGGACGTTGACCGATGATCACGTTGCAACCGCTGTCGCGCAGGTTTTGAGCCTGAGCATGACCTTGCGATCCGTAACCGAGAATCGCAATGGTCTTGTCTTTCAGATGGGACAAGTCGGCATCGTTGTCGTAATAAATCTTAGCCGTCATAGTTCTTTCTGCTGTTCTAGTTTCCAGTGGAATGAGCGTGGGGTAGTTTCTAATCTGTCGATGTGCGTCTCAGTCCGCACGAGGAACCGAACGCAAGGAACGCGTCGAGCTCGCCCGGCTCGAAGTGTCCCGGAGGTGAAGAAGAGACTGCTATTCGGCGACCAACTCTGCAGCAGCGGCTGATTCGCTTGTCGCCGATTGTCCGCCTCGCACCAGTGCTACACGACCAGTACGAACCAGTTCGATGATGCCGTAAGTCCGCATGCGCTCGATGAACGCATCGATCTTGTTCTCTCGTCCCGAGATTTCGATCATCAGCTCTTCCGCTCCGACGTCGACAATCTTCGCGCGGAAGATTTCAACCAGCTCACGCACTTCGCTGCGAGCTCGACCGGGGGACGCTTTGACCTTGATCAACATCAGATCTCGCTCAACGAAATCTTGCGAGCTGATATCGACCACTTCGACGACGGTGACGATCTTTTCGAGCTGTCTGCGGACTTGCTCGAGCACGCGATCATCGCCCACTACCACGAATGTCATTCGAGAAAGATTCGGGTCTTCTGTCGCGCCGACAGCGAGTGAGTCGATGTTGTAACCGCGCGAGGCTAACATCCCGGAAATGTGCGCCAGCACACCCGGAACGTTCTGCACCAACGCGGAAATCACGTGCCGCATGAGTTACTGCCTTTTTATTTACAGCCGGAAGAGGGGCAGGCTAGAGACGCACCGCCCCTGCGTGGAAAGAGAAGAGTGTACTTTGGCCGGAGATTTTGCTCAAGTCGCACCCGGCCCGGCGTTTCCGCCCCCAAATCGTCCGAATCGGGTCATCCGCCGGATTATTCCCCCAGACGAATCGGCAAGCTCAGGCCGTCATACGCCAGCTCGACTCCCGCCGGCAGCATCTGATTTGTTCCGTGATAACCGAGTTCATGCGACACGTGAGTCAAATACGCATGCTTCGGCTTAACTCGCTCGATCACATCAAGCGCTGCCGCCAAATGAAAATGGGTCGGATGAGGTTCGATCCGCAGCGTGTCCAGAATGAAATACTCTGCTCCTTCTAAAATCGAAAAACTCTCCTCGGGCACAAAGTTGGTATCGGTGCAGTAGGCAATATTGCCGATCCGAAACCCGAGCACTTGGAACTTCGGGCCGTGGATCAACCGTAAGGGTCGAATGCGAGCTCCCAGCACTTCAAACTCATCCGTCCCGATCGTAGAGAACGTGAGGCTCGGTACGGCTCCTGGATGAGTCACCGGACCTCCCTTGAATGCGTAATCAAAACTGTGTCGCAATCGTTGTTCGACGAGCGGTTCACAATAAAGCGGTACCGGTGCGTTCAAGATAAACGGAAAGAGCGCGCGGTCGTCCAAACCGAATATGCGATCAGCGTGCTCGGTGTGAAGAGCACCGAATGCACGATCGATCCCTTCGCGCAGCAGTTGAAAGCGGAGGTCGGGCGGTGTGTCAATCAGCAGGTTGCCGCCGGGTAGACTGACCGATCGCCGAAGCTCGCGTGCGATGATTCTTCGGATCGCCGCTCCGGCACACATCATCCGCATCCGATCACGGGCACCTGACCGACGTACCGGTCCCGAGCAGAATGAATTCCCCTGCGATCGAACGAGTACGAAAGACGTGCGGCACTGCGAGTCCTATTCAGTTGTTATAGTCGCGTCTGCGTCGGACGCTGGAGTTCTTTTCGCGGTTCACTGCCGTCATCGCAACAACGGCGGCGGTGAACACGACGCCACGCCGCAGGGCGATTACTCCGATCGGCAGCAACTGAGCCGCATCCCGCGTGCACGATGCCGCCTGCACCTTCGGACAAGACACGCACGGTCACGACCTGTCCCTTCTTTACGGCGACTTCGACCAACTTGAAGAAACCATCCTCCGGAGCCTCGCGCAGATCGAGCTTCACGCGTTGCTGCAACTGACTATCCACAAGCACATCGACTGCAGTGGTCGGTCCGCGATTGGCATGCGGCTGACTCGACAAGCGAACGGAGTATTTACCATCCGCAGGAGCAGTCAACCTGAAGTCGGCCAACGAATCGCTGTCGGGCGATGCGTAATGATAACCCCAGCCGATATAACCTTTCAGTCCTTCGCCGTGAGTCCATTTGCCTTTGAGCTCTGCTTTCGTGTCGTCGACAACGACCCCTTTGAACTCGGAAAGTTTGCGACCTGTCTCGTTCCCCATGTTGCTCGCCAGCTCAGGAACGTCATCCGGAATCACGATCGTATCAGTCAGCGATGCTCTGCGAGCTTTGCCGGGCAACTGTAATAGGCTGAGCAGTTGCGGCAAGTGCTCTTCATAGACTCCGCGGGGTGAACAGTTGTATTGTCGGCAGATGCTGGTCGCCTTACCCACCACTTCGCCCATCATGCCGCAAGTCTTCATCACGCGGACGGTGCCGAGCGCTTCGTGCGTGACACTGATGCAGCGACCCGCCATAAAAAGATTCTCGACGTTGCGAGAATAGAAACATCGATACGGAACGGGATAACCGTACATACGGTCAACTCGTCGATCGTGCTCAGCCACCGAGATGAACGGATTCTCTTCGAACTTGTCGGCGAACTCTTTCTTCGGATAGTGCAGATCGATCGACCAAGTGCTGGGAACACAACCATCCGGAAAGTCTTTCTTGCTGACGATGTCGTCCTGTGTCAACACGACGTCCCCCATCAAGCGACGGCTCTCGCGAGGCCCGCCGATGTAGGCCATCCAAGTCAATGCAGCCTTCTTGTGGTCCGCAGCGCCGTCACCGTTCTTCATCGCGTTAAAGGCTCCGAAACCGGCTCGCAAGTTCCAGTCTCGAATGGTCTCCGCATCTTTAATCGCGTCTTTGTCGAATCCGCTTTCCCAGAACCATTCCGCATGGAAGTCGCGAGGATAGGGGAAGTCATCCATCGAAAGAGGCAGCGCCCATGGAGTTGCAGGGAACTTCGTCTCTGATTCCGCCTCTGCCCAAGTCCACATATTGCTCATCCCCATGCGACCTTCAGGCGTCATCTCCCAATCTGCTTCGGCCAGCGCGCCGATCCATGCATGTCCCGTACAATCAGCGAACAGCGGAGCCGCGAACCTGCGCAGCTTGCTCGACACCACATCGATCGCATCCACCGATTCAATCTTCTTGCCGTTCATCTTCACGCGAAACGCATGATGATGCAGGAAGAGATCGATGTTCTTTTCTGCTCGCACGATTTGTTCTTTGAGCGCGTCGCCGAACATCTCTGCTGTGCCGGGTGAGGCCGTGGCTTTGTCAGAGAACTCTTCGACAATCTCGCCGATGCGAGGGAACTTACCGCGGCAAACAAGTCCCATAGCCCACACGCGAACTTCGCTGGAACCATTTCCGCCAAGCACGCCGCGGTCTTGAATCAGTGCGACCTTGCAACCCATTCGAGCCGCAGAGATGGCCGCGCCCATCCCTGAATAACCACCGCCGATGATAACTAAGTCATATCCGCTTTTATCTTCTACCGCTTCCTTGAGTCCCAATGCGCGACGTCGCCAATCGCTCATGACCTCCGAACTGTTGTCCGGAACACTCTTGCTGTCAGTCGTCAGATAGATCGCATCGCAGCGACCGTCGAAGCCTTTCAAGTCATGCAGCCGCAGTTCGGTCGAGCCTGCAGCCAGTTCAATCTCGCCGGCGCGTTGCCAGTGCCATTCGGCTCCTTCGGTTCCGAGTCGATCACTGAGCAGCTTGCCGCCGATCGACAAAGAGAACTGCCCAGGTGTACCAGGCGCTTTCCACTTTGCGACCCAATCGAAGGTGCGAACCCAAACGACGTACTTGCCGGCCTGCTTGATATCGACTTGCGTGACCGCATCGGCAACCGGTTTGCCCAGGCCGTGAGCCAAGAGGTAGGGTGAGCCCATTTGTTCGATAAACTGCGTATCGAGCTGCCAACCGCCGCGATCCGCAAAACTCTCCGCCTCTACTAACAACTCGGATGCACGCAAAAAGTGCGATGCTGAAAAGCTGCAGAACCAAACGGCGCAGAGTGTAAAAATCTGAAAAAGGCTCGGGATTCGCATGAGCTGATGGACTCCGTTTGACGTCATTGGGTATCGAATTGATCCTAAGTCTCACGGTGCGTTGTTTCCAGTGGGGCGGTTCGGCCGCGACGAAAAGGTCGGGACATTTAATGGAAAATGTCTCAACTGTCGGCTAGACTTAAGGGCAGCGTTTGACGCTCGCTCCCGCCTCCTTTCGGTCACCCACCAACCCCATCGGCCGAACCATGAATCTATTTCGTATCGATCTCGCCGACGAATCGGATCTGGCTGCGCCTAACCATCTCGACCGAGAAGCTCTCGAGCGCCATCACACGGACACTTTTATTCCTTGGCAGAGCGCCGACTCGCTTTCTCGCTCGATGATCGAAGACTTTCAAGCGGAACGCGAACGGATGCACGCGTCGCTCGAAAACGTTCGCTACGAGAAGACTGAGCGCAGCGGACTCGTCTAGTCGGTTCTCGAGGTTCGCATGCGGTCGGTCGGTCAATCTGCACTCACGCTCGTCGGCTTGTTCGTTATTACTCTCGGACCGTTGAGCTTCGCAGCCGACAGCGCAGCCGGCGACATCGTATTCAATCGCGATATCCGCCCGATACTCGCGGAGAATTGTTTCTATTGCCACGGTCAAGATTCAAACAAGCGACAGGCTGATCTCCGTCTAGACGATCGGAACGCCGCCGTTGAATCGGGAGCCATCGTTCCAGGCGATGCGAAGTCAAGCTCGCTGATCGAGCCGCATCTTGTCGAGCGATCCCGATCAGCAGATGCCGCCGCCGAAATCCAATCGGCATCTCACCGAGTCCCAAGCGCGATCTGCTTTCGCGATGGATAGCAGAAGGAGCGGTCTACACTCCGCATTGGGCCTTCCAAACGCCGACTCAACAACCGCCGCCGGAATCGTCGCGCTCCGATTGGGCTCGCAACGCCATTGATCGATTCGTCGCCGCAAAGCTCGATGAACACAGCCTCACCCCTTCACCGGAAGCCGGTCGCGCAGTGCTCATCAAACGCTTGATGATCGACCTGATCGGTCTTCCGCCGACCCCTGAAGAAGTCGAATCGTTCGTCCATAACGATGCGCCGGACGCTTACGAGCGTTTAGTCGATCGCTTGTTGGCCTCACCACGATTTGGCGAACGACTCGCGCTGCCGTGGCTCGATGCAGCTCGCTACGCTGACAGCAACGGGTTTCGAGCAAGACGGCGATACATGGCAATGGATCTGGCGCGACTGGGTCGTACGTGCCATGAACGAAGACTTGCCGTTCGATCAATTCACGATCTGGCAACTTGCCGGTGATCTGCTTCCCGAGCCGCAACGACAGATCAAAAGATCGCCAGCGGTTTTAATCGCAACCACTTGCTCAACGGTGAAGGTGGGGCGATCGCTGAGGAACAACGCTGGGTGATACTTTTCGATCGGATGGATACGACCGCGACCACTTGGCTCGGCATGACGATGGCGTGTGCTCAATGTCATAACCACAAATACGATCCCCTAACGCTCAAAGACTACTACAGTTTGCTGGAAGGCTTTAATCGAGTGCCCGAGAGCGGCGTGCCGCAACGATTCTCGTCTCGCATTCGAGTGGCTCCGCCGTTGATCGAATTACCCACGCCGGAGAATGATGCTCGCATCGCCGAGTTCGACAAGCAGATTCGCGACCTCGAAGGTCCGGTCAAAAAATTGTTCGATGCAGCTTACGAAGGTTGGCAAGCGGGCATCACCGCTGAAAGCAATCAGCTCAGCGATGAAACGAAGGGCTTGCTGAAGAAGCCGGAAAACGAGCGGACAGATGATGAGAAGAAAAAGTTGGCCGCTGATCTGCGCAAAGCCTTCGATGAAAAAGTACGGCCGGGATTGCAGGGCAAGTTCCCCGAAGCCGGTTCGCTGGACTCGCTCAAGAAACAATTGGCTGAGTACAAAGCCGATCAAATCCCGCGCGTCATGATCATGAGCGACGAGAAACCGCGCGAGACATTCATTCTCGAGCGCGGCGAGTATCTGAAACCGACAGCGACCAAAGTTTCGTTCGCCACACCCGAGTTCCTTCCTCCGCTGCCGCAAGATGCACCGAAGAATCGGCTCGGTTTCGCGCAGTGGCTTGTCAGTGCCGAACATCCGCTCACATCACGCGTGCAAGTAAATCGCATTTGGCAACACTTCTTCGGACAAGGAATCATCAAGACAGCCGAAGACTTCGGCGTACAAAGCGAATATCCCGTTCACGGAGCGCTGCTCGACTGGCTGGCTGTCGAATTCCGCACTCAAGGTTGGAGCAGCAAACGTCTGCAGCGTGAAATACTGTTAAGCAGCACTTATCGACAGTCGAGCCGCATTTCGGCGGAGGCCAAAGAACGCGATCCGGAAAACAAACTCTTCGCGCGTGCCGGACGATTCCGCATGCCGTCGATGGTGCTGCGCGACTGGGCTCTGTCGGCATCGGGATTGATTGATAAAACGATCAGCGGCGCACCGGTCTATCCGTATCAACCCGACGCCGTCTGGGAAGCGCTGGCGATCACCAAGGAACGTGACTTTACCTATCCCTTGTCGACCGGCAAGGACTTGTATCGTCGTAGTCTCTATACATTCTGGCGACGAACGGTTCAACCCGCTGACATGTTCGACTCGTCCAATCGCCAAACGTGCCGTGTGCGCACGTCGCTGACGAGTACGCCGCTGCACGCGCTCACCACGCTCAACGATCCGGCCTGGGGCGAAGCCGCTCGTGTACTCGCAGAACGAGTCATGAAGCAGAGTGCGGATTCCAAACAGCAATTGAGCCAGGCTTTTGAGTTGGCAACTTGTCGTAAACCAAACGACAAAGAAATCGTGATGCTGCAAACCGCACTTGAACGACAGAGATCGTTTTTTAAAGCCGGTGACGAACAAGTCGATCAAGCGCTCAAGGTGGGTGCTTCCACGCCGGATGCGACGCTGCCGAAAACGGAGCTTGCTGCAATGACGCAAGTTTGTTTAGCGATTCTGAACCTAGACGAATCGCTGACACGCGAGTAACGGCTTCCAGTACGTTTCACATTGACAGTCTTGATGAGCTTCATGATATGAACCATCCGCTACTTGCACAAAACATCGCCCGCGTATCCCGACGCCAACTTTTCGGATCGGCTGCTTCCGGAGTTGGGGTCGCAGCGCTCTGTTCGCTTCTGGGCCGAGATGCAGTCGGAGCAGAAGCAAGCAAGGGCTCGCCGCCGCTGCCCGGTCTGCCTCATCATGCACCGAGCGCCAAACGCGTCGTCGTGTTGTGGCAAGGAGGCGGGCCTTCCCACGTCGATTTGTTCGATGACAAGCCGATGCTGCGCGAGATGGCCGGCAAAGACATCCCCGACTCCGTGCGTGGAACGACGCGGCTATCGACGATGTCGAGCGGTTATGCCAAGTGGCCGTGCCAACCTGCGATCAAGCCCTTCAAACAGTACGGCCAGTGCGGGATGCCGCTGAGCGAAATGCTGCCGAACTTGGGCTCGCATGCCGACGACATGTGTCTGGTGCGGAGCATGTACACGGAAGCAGTGAATCATGCTCCCGGTGTGACCTTCTTCATGACAGGAGCCCAAGTACCGGGACGCCCGAGCATGGGAGCTTGGCTCTCTTACGGACTCGGCAGCGAAACGGATAACTTGCCGACTTTCGTGGTGATGACGTCGAGCGATCGAGGCAAGACCTGCGGTCAACTCTTCTTTGATTACTATTGGGGAAGCGGTTTTCTTCCCAGCCGTTTTCAAGGCGTCCGTTTCCGCAACACAGGCGATCTCGTTCCTTACTTGGCTAATCCCGCAGGTGTGAGCGGTGAATCGCGCCGCGCCATGTTGGATGACTTGGCAAAGATGAACGCGGAGCATCTGGCTGACTACGGTGATCCGGAGATTGATTCGCGTATCGCGCAATACGAGATGGCGTTCCGCATGCAGACCAGCGTCCCGGAACTCGTTCAATTCGGTAACGAATCAGAAGCTACGTTGAAACGCTACGGGCCGGACGCTCTCGTCAAAGGAACCTTCGCGAACAACTGCCTCATCACGCGTCGATTGCTCGAACGGGGCGTGCGATTCGTGCAATTGATGCATGCCGGTTGGGATCAGCACAACAACTTGTTCACGCAGCTTGAAGCGCAGTGCCAAGATACAGAAGGCCCCGCCGCAGCCTTGATTCAAGACTTGAAAGACCGCGGCATGCTGGACGATACACTTGTGATCTACGGCGGCGAATTCGGACGAACACCGTTCGGCCAAGGTGATCCGAAAAAACCGAACGGTCGCGATCACTTCGGCAAGGCGTTCAGTTGGTTGATGGCCGGCGGCGGCGTAAAGCCCGGCACGGTCTATGGATCAACGGATGATTTTGCATGGAACATCACGCAAGACCCCGTGCATGTTCATGACATGCAAGCCACGATCATGCATTTGTGCGGTATCGATCACACGCGACTGACTTTCCGTTACCAAGGACGACAGTATCGCCTGACCGATATTCACGGAAATGTCGTGAAGGGAATTGTGAAGGCGTGAGAGAAAGACGCCCTTTCGCGGAGCGAAAGGCGACATTGGGTCACTTCTTATTGATTCGCTTCTTCCATCGATCGTACTCTTTACCGATCACCTCTTTAGGTCTGGTGACGAAATAGTCGTATGCGATCTTGTTGTGCTTGGCCATCTCATTGAACGAATCGTACACGATGCCGTCCTGCGCGCCGGCGAAGATGGGCTGTTCGGTTTCGAGATCGTAGAACCGAGCCCATAACTGTGCCTCTTTATCGTCGGCATCGACCAGTTCGGATTTGCCTTCGGCGTTCTTCGTCAATTGCTTGCCGACAATCACATGAGATCGAAACCAGGTGGTAGCCGACTCGATGGAGTTGCGTGCGCGCGGTGAATCCGGAGCGGTGCGCATCAGAAACTTGACGAGCTCGGCGCTTTCACCACCGGAAAGCGATGGCGGTTCCTTCTTACGAGCCGACACGGGAGCCAGAGTGATCGGACCATGCTGCGCACACCACACCGTGGTACGATCACCGATCTTGATTTGACTGTCGAAGATACAACTCAGCCCACGTTCTACAGCTCGTGCCGCTTCCTCGCGAAGATCCTCCTTGGTCCAAGCAAATGGGGCTTCGCCGCTACGGATTTCGATCAATAACTCCAGTGCGTGCTGCATAGCTCCGTCGTTAAGCGTAATGGCTTCGTGGTAGCCCGATTCGAGCGGATAAACTTGCGGCCATCCGCCGCTCGGGAACTGAGCGTCGAGCAACCAACGAATCCCGCGCACTGCGGCCTCACGACAGTCGACATGATTAGTGTGCGTCACGATCATCGAAAGAAATCGAATCTGCTCCGTCGTCGAACGATTGTCGAGCGTTCCGCAGTAGTGCCAGCCTTTCCCTGATTGACTGGTCCAGTGCATTCCGAGTTTCCGAGGACCGGCTGAATAGTCGACTGCTTTGGACCATCCGCCGGTCGGAGTCTGATACGAAATGATCGTCTCGGGGAGTTTCTCTTGAATCGCTTTATCGAGCCAAGCAGCATCGACCTTCGATCCCAGCTCAAACTCCTTTCGATTACCTGGAGCGGCGAGTGCCTGAGCCGATCCGGCTTGAGTCACTTCTTGCCAAGCTAGATCGCCGCGCAGGGCGGCGGCGTGCGACCTCTTCAGGTACTCATTCCAAGCGACCTTTCGTTCACTGTCCAGAGTTGCATGCGCTCGGGAGTGACCAGTTCGGAGCTTGCCGACTTTCTCCGGCTGCTGAGCATCGCTATGGGTGCGACGATCCATAGAAAGGTCGGCGCGATGAACCAACGTAAGACGGACACGTGCGATTTAGTCACGATGCATTTGGGACGCAAAGATGCCGCGAAAAGAATAATTGGACGTTGAGCGATAGTATGGCTGCTCAAACATCCGCAAGATATCCCTGAGCGTAATGGCGAAGCCATACGGCTCGGGCAGCGGCGTCGCTCTCACAACGCGCCAAACGTCAAAAACAGACAAACGATCCAACGGGATCGTGTTCGCGCGAGGTTCGGCTGTTCATGCGAACTCGGGTTAATACCGTTGCGATTGTTCTTTCTGCAGGCGGCTGCGCGCTCGACTTGGAACGTCGAGCTACAACGAACAAAGGCCGCTGACTGTGGCGGTCAGCGGCCTTTTGCAGGAAACACAATCGGAGTCGAGAGTCAGGTCAGCGATTACCAGGGGCCGCGTACCGGGTACACACCGAACTGGTCCGTGTGGCTCGGCCAGCGTGGAGTACCGTAGAACACGCCGTAGCCGGGATTTGTCGGTACAGCACGGCCGAACTGGTGATAGATCGGAGTCATCGTGTTTTGCGATACGCCCCAAGAGTAGTTGGTTTGCATCGTGGAAGTCGGAGGAACTACGAGCGCGGTGGGTTGGCCGTAGGGGAGGTAATAGTAGTTACCATGCCACGGACGTCCGGCTGCGTAGCTCTGAGCCCAGCGGTCGCCCAGTCCGTTCGGACCGACGACGTGACCCGGGTATTGAGCTTGGGCCGTCTGCACGGAGCAGACGGCACTTAAGATTAATGCACAGACAAACAGCGCTTGCTTCAGCATTGGGAAGAGTTCCTTTTCAGCATCAGCCGGCGCGAAGTCCGGCTTGGGTTAAGGACGAGGTAGTTGGATCTTGCGATAAACGTAGTTCAGTCCGGTACGAACCGGAGGTGCGTAGTACATCGCTTTGGTGCGATTGAGTCCGGCACCGCCGTCGTAGTAGTTGTGATACCGTTGAGCATGCCAGTAGAGCATCTCGTCGGGATACAACGGTTGATAGGTGTAAAACGTGTGACCGACGTTCGGCGGTACCGGGACCGGCGAAACGTAAGCCGCAGCGTTAGCTCGGTTCGAGTAACCTTGCGTATAGTAATTGTAAAACAGGTCCGTCGCGCCGGTCGCCTGGGAACTTCCGACCACCGCACCGTCTTCGACGATGACCGGTGATTGAGCTACGGCCGTTACGGCTGAAACACTGCCGAGGATCAGGCCCGCGGCGGTCGTTGTGATTTGTCGTGTAGAGCGCATCTGCGCATCTCCCTTCCGTGGTTGGTTCCGTGACCCGCTCCGATTCGGCAGCGGTCGAACCTGCGGTCAAGTCCTCCGTGACATGCTCACCATGCTCCGCTGGTTCGCCGCAGTATCGCTAACATTCGGCGACCAATCGCTTTACGGCTCACAGAATTCGCGGCTCGCCGATTAACTGACAAGACCCTCAGTCGCCCCGTCGTGAGATTTTCCGGCAGGTCGAGCATGGTGGGAAAAGTTTGACCAAAGCCCTTAACAGGAGCAGCCGCCCTGACTGGGAAAGTGCCTTCAAGTCGGTATATTCTTTCCAAGTTAACCCCGCCCGAGCTTTGATCCGCACTCGAAGAACTCACCGAATAGACATTCGATCCGTCGCAACCAAAGGAGTGATCGACACCCGCCATGGATATCGCCGCAGAGGAACTCCAGGAAGAGACTCCAGTAGAGTCCGGTCCACGCAAACGCGAAGGAGCTCGCCGCTCCAACGCAGAAGCGATGGCCACGAAGCAACGTGATATCTCGGTCAGCGAATTCTTCGCGAAGAACAAGCACCTGCTCGGTTTCGACAACCCGCGCAAAGCCCTGCTGACCACTGTCAAAGAAGCTGTCGACAACTCGCTCGACGCCTGCGAAGAAGCCGGCATTGTCCCGGAAGTCTGGGTCGAACTTGAAATGACCGAGGCGGGTCGCTTCAGGGTCTCCGTTCAAGACAACGGCCCAGGTATCGTCAAGAAACAGATCCCGTTGATCTTCGGCAAGCTGCTCTACGGCAGCAAGTTTCACCGCTTGCGGATGAGCCGCGGACAGCAGGGGATCGGTATCAGCGCAGCAGGGATGAACGGCATGCTGACGACCGGCAAGCCGATGAAGATCGTCTCGAAAACTGGCTCAAACAAACCGCTCCACTACTTCGAACTGCAGGTCGACACCAAGAAGAACCGCCCCGAAATCATCAACGGTAAAGGGGAAGGGATCGATATCCCGCCGGGCAAAAAGGGTATTGAGTACATCAAGCAGAACGAGATCAGTTGGCACTTTGAGTATCCGCCGTCCGAAAAACATCCGACCCCGGAAGAACTCACCAGCGGCACGCGCGTTACGATCGAACTGGCGGCCATCTATAAACGAGGCCGCGGCAGCGTCGATGAGTACTTGGAACAAACGGCCATCGCCAATCCGCACGTAACGTTTCACTATCGTGATCCGGAAGGGAACGCGACGACGTACGAGCGTTCGACGTATGAGTTGCCGAAGGAAGCCAAAGAGATAAAGCCTCACCCGTACGGTGTAGAGCTCGGTCGATTGGTAACGATGCTGGCCGAAAATCGCACCGCGACCGTTTCTGGCTTTCTATGCAGCGAATTCTCGTGCGTCACTCCGGCCGTGGCTCGCAAGATCTGCCAAGAAGCCAAGACCAGTCCGCGCGCTAAGGCGGGTAAGGTCGGACATGCCGAAGCCGATCGACTGTACAAAGCCATTCAAGAAACTCGCATTCGCCCCCCTTCGACAGACTGCATCGTACCGATCGGCACGCAACTGCTACTGAAAGGGATCAGCAAAGTTGTACCAGGCGAGTTCTACGCATCTTCTTCACGACCGCCTGCAGTATATCGAGGCAACCCGTTCGTCATCGAAGTTGCACTCGCTTACGGCGGCGCTCCGCAGGCTCAAAAGGTGACCCGCGAAGGGCTCGATGAACTACTGAACGCGAGCGATGCGAGAACGATTCGCAAGTTCTTGACCGATACATTCAATGGGATGAGCGGTGACTCGGCCGACAAGATCTTGAAGGAAAGCATGATGCCGACTCGTCGCTCGCCGGGCAAGCTGAGCAAGGCCGAACGCGATGCGTTGCATGCCGCGCTGCACGAGATCAGCATCTCGGAAGGACAGAACATGCAAGTCATGCGCTTCGCCAACCGCGTGCCTCTTCAGTTCCAACAAGGCGCCTGCGCGATCACGCAAGCGATCCTCGGTATGAACTGGCGGTCGTATGGACTCAGCCAATCGCGCGGCAACATGCCTTCCGGTCCGGTCAGCGTCATGGTGCACGTTGCCAGCGTATGGGTCCCGTTCACCAGCGAATCGAAGGAAGCCGTCGCTAACTATCCGGAAATCGAAAAGGAACTGCGGCTCGGTCTACAAGCCGTCGGTCGCAAACTGTCGATGTACTTGCGCCGCAAACAGCGAGTGCGAGACGAAGGAGAACGCCGCAACACATTCATGCGTTATCTGCAGGAAGTGGCTAAAGCGGTCAACGAAATCAACGGTGCAGATCGCGAGAAGATCTTGAAGCAACTGCAGGATATGGCAGTGCTTCGAACGAAAGAGGCCGATGTCAAGCTCGACAAAAACGGCAAACCGATCGAAGAAGAGGAACCACTGGACCTCGGTGAAGATGTGCTGATCGTGGAACGTCCGGGAACATAGCATTAGGAGACCGAAGTCATGGCAAAGAAGAAACCTACTCCTCGATCCGTTGAAAAGCCTAAGCCGGTGAAGCTCGAAGGCCAAGACTTGGAGACCACCCAGCGGCTCAAAGAATTGGCTGACAGCATCGCAATAGCGGCTGAAAAGAAACGCGATCTGCACTTGGACATTCCGACGCGTGCGTTGTCGAACGTCAAGTACAACAAGTCAAAGCGTTTTCTGGAGATGGGCAAGAACACGAACAGGCGACAACTGTTCAACTTGTCGCAAGCCAAAGCCTATATGCAGACGCTGCTGGTCGCAGCCGGTTGCAACGACTTGATCCAACAAGGCAAGACAACCAGCCTCCGCGGACTCTACTACAAACTCAAGCACACGATTGTCGGTACGAAAGAAAACACTTTCGATGATCAGAGCGAAAGCGATCCGATCATCGAAGACTTTGAAGTGCTGACAGAGAGTCTGCGCGAGCAGTTGCACCTATTCGCCGATAAGCGCGGCGAGATGGTGGGCAACATCATCGTTAATGACTTGGGGAACGATATCGATTGCTCACGCATGGGGAGCGGCGGATATGGGATCCCGTCGATTGTCGAACCGGAGCGTGTGAAGCTCGATCCGAAAAAATGCGGCGCTGACTTTGTCCTGCATGTCGAAAAGGGTACGGTTTGGCAGCGATTCAACGAGGACCGCTTCTGGGAGAAACACAACTGCCTGTTGACTCACGGCGCCGGCCAACCGCCGCGCGGTGTGCGTCGCTTGCTGTATCGCTTGCACAACGAATTGAAGCTGCCCGTGTATTGCTTGCTGGATAACGATCCGTGGGGATATTACATCTACAGCGTGATCAAGCAAGGTTCGATCAACTTGGCGTTTGAATCGCAGCGCATGGCTGTACCGGAAGCCAAGTTCCTGGGTCTGCGCAGTATCGATCTCGAGCGTTGTGAACTCGACATCGGAGTGAGCATCGAACTGAACGATAATGATCGTAAGCGAGCCAAGCAGATCGCCAAGTATCCGTGGTTCGAAGGGAAGAAGAGCTGGCAGTTGGAAATTGAAAAGATGCTGAAGAACAATTTCAAGCTGGAAGTGGAAGCGTTGCTCAGCAAAGACATTTCCTACGTGACCGAAGTCTATGTCCCCGAGCGCTTGGAAGACGGCGATTTCCTGGATTAGTGAAGACCTCAACAAAGGTGTAGGTCAGTAACGGTGTAGGTCAGTAAAAGTGGAAGTCAATTGTCCTCATTGACTTAACCAAGATCACAGCGTCCACACCTCCGACGGTAATCAGAGACGAAGTGCGAAAGCGCGACAGAGTCTGCGAAACTCCGGCTTCGCGTCTCTGAATCTCAAATTAGCCTGCGTTGCTCGCTGTCGATCTTTACCGCGGCAGGTGTTGGTTCTTCGAGCGATGTTTCGGGTCAATTGAGGACAATTGACCTACACTGGTGATCTACACTGTCCGCGAGGCTGCAGCTTCGCGTCTCTGAATCTCATATTACCTTGCGTTGTTCGCTATCGATCGTTACCGCGGCAGGTGTTGGTTCTTCGAGCGATGTTTCGAGTCAATTGAGGACAAGTGACCTACACTGTTGACCTACACTGGCGGAGGAAGCCCTTCGAAAAATCGATCTTTACCTATCGGCGGGGATTCGTCAGAATGCCCCGGAATTCGGAGCCTCTCAAGGTTGGGAGGCCGAGCCACGGAGCGGCCGCAGGGATTGGTCGCTGCGCGTTAAATCGCTCACGTTTAAAGTAAGCAAGGAGTGCTGACTGTGTGCATTCGTAGGTTTTCCATAGCGCTGGCGACCGGCCTGATGCTGGTTTCGGCGGCTGCATCTTCTTACGCTCAGAACGCGGGCGGACAGACTGGCGGTACCGCAGCAGCGGCAACTCAACAACCGCGTCGACAAGTTCCTGTTGCCGTGATCGACTTGGGTTATCTCATCAAGAATCACCCGACGATGAAGCAAGAGATGGAACGCATCAAGTCAGATGAAGAAGCGGCGAGCGCTGAATTCGAGAAGAAGCGTCAAGCCATTCTCAAGGAAATGGAATCCCTCCGCGACCAATTCAAGGAAGGGACTCCTGAGTTCTCCCGCAAAGAAGCTGAGATCGCCGCTCAAGACACTGAGTTCCGCCTGAGCGTGGTTCGCAAGAACAAGCAATTCCAAGAGTCGCGCGCTCAGGTCTTCTATCAAGTTCACCAACAAGTGACCGAAGAAGTCTCTACCTTCTGCCAATACTTCGGCACCTTCTGCGTGCTCCGCATCAATCGTGAGAAGATGGACCCCAAGCGTCCTGAGACGATTGAAATGGGCATGAGCCAAGAAGTGTTCTACTATCAGAACTCGCCTGACGTCGACATCACTGATTGGGTTCTCAACCAATTGAAAGCGAGAGCCACGCAGACTGCCGCTCGCCCCGGCGCTGCCGTTGCTCCGAAGTAATCTGAGCTCGCCTCAAACGACCGGATGCGGACCTCGCCGAAAACTCAGGGGTTCGCATCCTAAACGACTGCAGAATCATGGACGATTCCGCGGACGGATGACAAAGGACTGTGATCCGTCCGGCGGCTCGTTGAAGTAAAAGACCCAAACGCTGTACCGGCGACGCGTTTCCGACGCGAGCCTCAACCGCAGCTCATAGACAGGATCGTCATGCGGGCAACCCGATTTCAAAACACGCTTCGTCGCCCCTGCCAAGTGACAGGCCGCGGCTACTGGAGCAGTCAACCGATCACACTGACCTTCTTGCCCGCCGAACCCGGAACAGGCGTTCAATTTGTTCGCACGGATCTGCCGGACTCACCGCGTCGAAGCAGTCGCAGATTACCGCGTGGGATGCTCTGCGAACGCGATTAGCCAAAGGCTCCGCCGTCGTCGATATGGTGGAACATGTGTTGGCGGCTCTCTTTGCACTCAAGATCGATAACGTGCATGTGCATTGCACCAGTTGCGAAATGCCCGGCATGGACGGCAGCAGTCATGCTTACGCGCTTGCACTGCAAGAAGCCGGACGTCGCTCCCAACCGTTCACCAAAGATGTGTATGTCATCCGCGATTCCCTTCGCTTCGGCAACGAGACGCAATGGATCTCGGCAGAACCGACGTCCACTGATTCGCTGAACATCGAATACATTCTCGACTACGGCCCCACTAGCTCGATCGGCCGTGGCTCGTTTGCCTCGGAAGTCTCGGAAGAAGTATTCCTACGAGACTTGGCCGAAGCCCGAACCTTCCTCACGCTCGCCGAAGCTCAAGCTCTTCAAAGCAAGGGGCTGGCTCAGCATGTCACGCATCGCGATCTGCTGGTCTTCGGCGATGCCGGTCCTATCGATAACGTTTTGCGTTTTGCGGATGAATGTCCGCGACATAAAGCTCTCGACCTGCTAGGTGATCTAGCGTTGGCCGGGGTGGACTTGGTAGGAAAGATCACCGCGCATCGCAGCGGACATCAATTGAACGGTCGTCTCGCCGAGACGATCCGTCAATCCTTCGTTCACAGCAGGGAAGCCTTACGGCACGTCGCTTAATCATCGTCACTATTTGAGTCGGAAAGCCAATAGTATGGCCACAATCATCGCCCATACAGCAGTTGTTGACCCTCGAGCCGAATTGGATGACGAAGTCCGAATCGGTCACCACTGCGTCATCGGAGCCAACGTTCAAATCGGCCGCGGCACACGACTGGAAAACAATGTGACGATCAGCGGCAATTCGCGGATCGGTCGCAATAATCACTTGTTCCCCAACGTGGTGATCGGCGCCGAGCCGCAGGACTTGTCCTACAAAGGCACTCCGACTCAAGTCATCATCGGAGACGGCAACGTCTTCCGCGAATCGGTGACGATCAATCGAGCCACCGAAAAAGAAGACGGCATCACATCTGTCGGCAACGATTGCTACTTCATGACCTGCAGCCATGTAGCTCACGATTGCAAAGTCGGTGATCGCGTGATCATGGCGAACAACGTCATGCTCGGCGGCCACGTGCATGTCGAACACGATGCGACTTTGTCCGGCGGAGCGGCCGTGCATCACTTCGCATCGATCGGTTGCTACAGCTTCGTCAGCGGACTCAGCCGCGTTCTGCATGACGTTCCTCCCTATATGCTCGTCGAAGGTTTTCCGGCTCGTCCGCGAACCGTCAACGTCGTAGCCTTGAAGCGAAAGAACTTTTCCGCAGAAGCCATCAAGGCTCTGATGGAATCGTATCGACTGCTCTATCGTTCGCGAGTCGGCATGGAGCATGCTCGCGAGATTCTGGCTGCCGGCGGCAAGCTGATGCCGGAACTGGCCGTTCTGTTTGAATTCATCGAAAACTCCCAACTCGGCCGCCACGGTCGAGGCCGTGATCGAAGGAAAGCAGCGTGAACAAGCTCAAGCTGGCGATTATCGGTGCCGGTCATCTCGGACGTATCCACGCTCGATTGGCCAAAGGCAATGAGAACTTCGAAGTCGTCGGAGTTGCCGATCCGGTTGCCGCTGCGCTGAAGACAGTCGGCGTCGAATTGGAATTGCCAACCTGCGAAGACTATCAGTCGCTCATCGGCAAGATCGATGCAGCCGTCATCGCCACGCCTACGGTTCACCATTACGAAGTTGCCGCCGCACTGCTCCGAGCCGGAGTCCATGTGCTGGTCGAAAAACCGCTGGCATCCACAGTCGATCAAGCCGAACGCCTGGTCCAGATTGCCGCTAGACACAATCGAGTTCTGCAAGTCGGACACGTCGAACGCTTCAATCCGAGCTGGACGGCGGCTCAGCCTTATCTCGGCACTCCCAAGTACATCGAATGCGTTCGCGCAGGGACCTACAGTGGTCGCAGCACCGATATCGGAGTCGTGCACGACTTGATGATCCACGATATCGACCTCGTTCTCAGCATCGTGCGCAGTGAAGTTGAATCGGTTTCCGCTTGCGGCATCGCACTGCTCGGGGAACGTGAAGATTTAGCAGAGGCACGTGTCGAGTTTCGCAACGGTTGCATCGCGACGTTCAAAGCTTCGCGAGTCAGCTTGGAAGCTTTGCGCCGTATGGCTTTGTACACCGACGCCGGCATGGCTCAAATCGATTTCGCCAAGAACGAAGTGCGGGTTGTCAAACCGACGCTGGAGTTGCTGGAGCGACAAGTTCATCTGGACAAGATGCCGGCTGAACAGCGCATGGCTGCAAAAGACCAGATCTTTGACAATTGGTTTACCGTCGAATCCCTGCCGGCTCAGCCTCGCAATGCGATTCTCGATGAACACAATGATTTTGCGATCAGTATCCGAACCAACGCTTCGCCCATCGTATCGGGCGAAGACGGATTGCGAGCGATGCAGTTGGCCGAACGCATTCTCGCGGAACTTTCTCGCCACGGTTGGGAAGGCCGTGCGAGCAAACCCTGGCAGATCGGTCCCTTGGCAACACCGACGCCGCGCATTCTGCAATTGCCGGAGACGCAGCGCCATGTTCAACCTCAACGCAAAGCAGGCTGATATTTCCAGTCCGATCTCGACAACGACGTCGGACTCCCGCCTCATTCAGCCCACGCGCGCAGCGGACGCACCACGGCATTCCCCTGCGCATCCATCCTCGGCTATCCAATCGACTATGCAAATCCGTCACTATCGAGCAGGTTCGATGCTCCGTGCTGACATCCTTTCGCGATGTCTGTGCGCGACGTTGATCATTTGCGCGTCTACCGCGTTTAGCGGTTGCGGTACGACGAAGAGCTTTACAGCTACCGAACAACTGCTGGTCAGCGACGCCGTCGATTCCACTGTTTCACAAATTGACTTTCGACCATTGTCGGGACGCAAAGTCTATCTCGACAACACATTTATTCCGTCACAAAAAGGCGTGCCGAATCCCAAGCCCGATTTAGTGCACACTGAATATGTCACCAGTGCGCTGCGCCAACAGATGATGGCGGCCGGTGTGATGCTGTGTGAAAAACGAGACGATGCCGACGTAATCTTGGAAGCGAGACTGGGTGCGCTCGGGTTCGACGGACACACAGTCAGCTACGGGATTCCGGCCAGCAGCTCACTTTCCAGCGCCGCTAATTCGCTCACCGGCGTACCAGCCATCCCGGCGATTCCAGAAATATCGTTTGCCCGAAAAGAAGCGAAGAACGGAGCTGCCAAGCTGGCGTTGTTCGCGTATGAACGCCAAACGTTGCAACCGGTTTGGCAATCGGGCATCGCACGAGCATCAAGCACGGCTCGCGACACGTGGTTGCTCGGTGTCGGACCGTTGCAAAACGGAACGATCTACGACGGTGCTCGATTCGCCGGCGGCAAGCAACTCAAAGGCCCCGTCTCGAAGATCATTGCGCATCACGACGACGATCCTGAGTCGCTGGTCGACTACAAACGACCGCAGGTCTATGCTCTTGAGCCGAAAGCGAAAGAGCCGACGCAAACTGCCGATGCCAAGCCGCCTCAGCCACCGCCCGCCGACAAACCGCAACAGGCATCCGCCACCGAGCCGCCCAAGCCGGTGAAAGATCCGCAGCCCGTTCAAGCCGCGCTGCACATAGATGACAAACCGAAGCAATAATCCAATGCAGTGTAGGTCATGAGTGTAGGTAAAGAGTGTAGGTCATTTGTCCTCAATTGCCCCCCAACACAGCTCACACCACCAACACCTATCACGTTGGAAAGCGATTTCGATACGTGCTGGGCGATGCTTTACTCAGTCAAGGCGAGGCTGGAGCCTCGCCGGCGGTGGGTGACGAGGCTGGAGCCTCGTCACCAGAACAATTGACACGTCACCTGAACAACTATCTCGCCAACCTCGTCATCGCGCCATACATCAAGATGAGCTTCTCTGAAAACTCATCTTGTGCTGTTTTGACATCTCAGCTAATTGCATCCACACGGTGAAAAAGCTGCAAGCGAACTGCTCGCGATGAGGTTTCAAGATGTCGACTCCTGGCGCTCAAGCCGTTGATTTCATTTCTGTGGACCGACTGCAAAGTCTGGCTGCCACACCGGAATCGGCTGCGCCTGAATTGCCTCGCGTATTTGCTGCAGCCAACTTGCCTGACGAAGATCATCGCAACTGGGCGACTGAGGTCTTGGAAAAGATCGAAGAACCGCCGACTGAATGCCTAGCGATGCTTATTGAATTGTTGAAGAGCGGATCGAGCACGGATGCTTATTGGGCATGTCGTCTGATCGGTCGCATGCATGAACGCGCAGACTCGGCTGAGCCGACACTGTGCGAACTGTTGACCTCGGCGGCGGACATGACAGTCCGCGAAGAAGCTGCGGCAGCACTCGGAAAGCTCTCCTCTCTGTGCGACACAACATGTATCGCATTGGCATCCGCCGCAGAGAAGGGTTCGCCGAGGTTGGCTCGTTTGAGCCGCGCTGCGTTGAACAAATAGGTTGCAGGACGCGACCTACTAGCGCTGAAGGAGTTGGCGCTGATCGACTTATTTTTCAATAACCGGCATCGCCGGACGGCAAACCCAAAGCATGGAGGCGTTGGGATGTTGACGCGTCGACTACCTATTTATCCGATGCTCATCACCGTATTGGTCAGCGTCGCCGGCTACCTCGGTTGTGATCCGCAGCAAGTCGAGCAAGCCGTTGAAACAGCGGCTCGTACCGGGCAACTCCCTCCCGCTCTGACAAACGGAATGCAGAATTACGGCACCGGTGCTTATTCACAACAAGCCGGCTGGGGCGGATACGCGAACCAAGGCTATCCAAACTCGCAATTTCAGAACAATCAGTACCCGAATCAACCGGCCTCACATCAACAGTACGGCAATCAGCAATATCCGAACCCGCAGTACCAGAATCAGCAATACGGCGGCCAAGTTGCACAGAACTATCAGCAGCCGAACTACGGTGCCCCGAACTACGGTGCTCAAAACTATCCGGCCAGTTACAGCAGTGGTCGTCCTGTCGATCCGAACCTGCCTCAACTCGCGGCCGGCGCGATTCCTCAACGAACCGCCAGTACGCTGATCGTCGGCAGCTTTAATATGGAACGGCTGGGCGATAAGAAGTTAGCCAAGCAGCAAGTGATGCAGCAGATTGCGACCATCGTTCGCTGCTACGATGTCTTGGCCATCCAGGAAGTAACGAGTCAAGATCCGAATACGCTTCGCAATTTGCTGCGCTATGTCAATGCAAACGGCGCGCGGTACGACTACGTCATCAGCAGTCGAATCGGTCGGCAAGCGTCGGGCTACTACGAACAGTACGCTTTCGTATTCGACACCACACGCATTGCCGCAGCTAAAGATCGCGCCTTTGTCGTCAGCGATCCTCAAGACATGATGCATCGCGAGCCGTTCGTATGTCGCTTTCAAGCCATTCAGTCGGGCGGCCAACCGTTCTCATTCACACTCGTCAATGTTCATACAGACCCCGATGAGATCCGGACCGAGCTGGATGTGCTGGCGTCCGTGCTGGTCAACGTTGCTCAGTATGAGTCGCCCGAAGACGATGTGATGCTGCTGGGTGACTTGAACGCCGATCCGGCTCACTTTCAACAATTGGGGCGATTGCCGAACATCCTGCCCACGATTCAAGGTATGCCGACCAATACCCGGCTGACCAAGACTCTCGATAACATCTTGATCAGTACGCTGACCACGACAGAATTCACCGGGCGATCAGGCTTTCTCAATACCGCCGCGGCCTTTCAAACGAATCTGGCCGGAGCCGAAGAGATCTCCGATCATCAACCGATCTGGGCAGAGTTCCGCATTCAAGAATCGGTCGGTAACCCGACTGCCGGCATTCCGCCTACCGGTATCTATCGCTGAAGAATCTACGATAGTAAATCAAAGGCACTCTTAGACCGACCACGATACGACTTGCAGTATCGCGTACAGGATGGCCATAAAGCCGGTCACCCACACCGCCGTTTTTCGAGTCTGTTCGAGGATGAGCGAATTCTTTTCGTGACGGGTGGCGCCGATCACGAACGAAATCGAGACCAGCAGCGGCAAGTACAGCAGCAGGTACTCCAGAGACATGCTGATCGACAAAGTGGTCTGCTCCTCGGTTGATTGCGTCGGCCGCTCAGTAACTTGCGATCCGGTTCCCGTTTCGCCATGCAACTTTCCATAAATTCGCTGCCGAACGCGAATTATTCCGGCAACCGCTCTATTTTAGACGGCACAGCATTTTAGCCGGCTCAGTGCGTTTCCTACTAGGCGACTAGGACCAAAATGGAAACGGCCGATCGGTGCGGAGGGATCACCCCAATCCGTCCATCCGGTTCAACCCGCATGGGACCGAGCAAAATAGCCCGTCGGGATTCCGTCAATCCGGGTTGCGCCCATGATCGGTACGCTCCCTTACAACCTAGACAGTACAATCGAAGGAGGCGGCGGCGGTCGCCGTCCTGACTTTCGATTCGGTTTCGCGTTTCCTTCACCCCCCGAACCGCCGACGATGCGGCGAGCGAGTCAGCTCATGCGACGATTGGTTCACGATCTCTCCGGATGTGCACAACGACTATCCAGGCTGTCGGAGCAACTGGGAGAAGACGTCGATCAAACGGCAGAGGTCTGCCGCGATGCTCGAGGTCAAGCTTTTCTGAGAGAGCATTTATTGCCGTGCCGTCCGAACGTGGCACAACTGGTTTCAGGCCTTCAAGAAACCGCTGATCTGCTCGATGAAATCGTTCGCAAACTTTCCGATCCCGATTTCGCACGGTAACGAAAGCGTTCCTATCATGATCCGCACCACACCGCGTTCGCTTCCGAGAGTACCTCGAGTCCATCGTCAGCGGCTTGCGGCACCGCGCCGACATCGGAACCCAGCGACTGAATGAACAAGTTGTCGGGCAAGAGCCGAACTCTCGCGCCGAACATTCGGCTGGAGGAACATGTTCGCTCACTGCGAGCCGAGTTCTCCGCAGACCGCCGCGATCAGTTGGTCACCGACTGGGATGAGGCTCGCCATGCCGCTTGGGATGATGCCGAGCGACGAGCCTTAAGGCTTCAGCACGAAGCTCAGATACTGGAACGTCAAAGCGCTCGCAGTGACGCAAAGCAGTGCCGCACGAAGATGTCGCAGCAGAAGTTAAGAATCGAGTCAGCGACATCGAACGCCGCTTCCTACGCTCGAAGGACAAAGCCGTTCTCGCGCAACGATTCCGCGCGGTCGTTGCAAGTGCTGCATCAAGAGATAGTCGTCTTTGAACAAGAGATGTCGACCTTCTTTCAAGCGCGGAATCTCCACGACGGCTGTCGAAGTTCCGGAAGAACGAAAGCAATCCTCGGCAACGGCAATCGATGCGGGCAATGCATCGCGAGCTGCGCTCGAAGAGGCTCGGCGCATCCTGCAGGCGATGATGTCGAACAAGCTGGCTAAGTCGATTGAGTCGATCTGGTTTTGGATGCTGTGCATTCTCATCGGAGGCGGTGTCGCAGGAGGATTGGGAGCATCGCATATCCTGCCGTGGATATTTGCAGCCATCGCCGGTCTCGTCACCACCGTTGTACTCGGCCTCGGGGCCTTGGTCGGAATCCATCCGTTCGTCAAGCGATCCATTCGAGCTCAGTTGCCGCACCTGCTGGCTGCCCATACGAACTCACGCGAACTGATCCAAACCGGTCTGCGACTGGCGGGTGCGGAGAATGATGCCGAGCTGCGCAGGATCGCAGAAAAACGGGATCGCCGATTCGCAGAAGTCGCCGAGTGGCGAGATAAGAGCAATCAAGAGATCACGACTCGTACTCGCAACGAAGTGAATCGCATTCGCATTCATGCTGAAGAAGAAACGGCCGCTGCCAAACAACAACTGACTCGCAATCTTCAAGACACAGAACAGATCTGGAGCGGCAAGCTGCAGCAAGCGGAACTGCAACAACAGACACTGCTCGAATCCAAGACGAAGCAGTTCACGGAAGAGCAGGATCAATTGCTGCACCGCATCAATCTGACCGGCCTCGGCGGTTCGTATCGGCTGCGAGTCGGCCTGGAAAAGGCACATCAGTGGATGAAGCGCGATCGCAGTTGGAGCGATGAATTCTTTCCGACATGGGATCGGCTGGCGACGGACGATGGTTGGCCGAGCGTCATGACCCATCCGGTTCTGCCGCTCGGATCGGCATCGATCAGCAGCAAGCTGCCTCGCGAACTGGAGTCAATCACCGGCGAAGAACTCGTCAGCCGAATTCACTTCGAACCGTTCGACGATCAATACCTGACCATCACCGCCGACCCGAATCACCCCACAGTCAAGCAACTGATCAAGTCGTTGTTGCTGCGTGCCCTAAGCGTATTGCCGGCGGGCAAGACCCAAGTTTGCGTCGTCGATCCTCCGGGACTCGGACGCGACTACGGTTGGCTGATGCACTTGGCGGACTACAACCCGGATCTAGTCTCGCATCGAGTATGGACTCAGCCCGTTCATATCGCGAAACAATTAGGCCTGCTCGCTCAGTCGGCGGAGAATTTCATTCAGCAGTCGCTTCGCAACGTGTATGCCACAATCGAGGAATACAACCGAGACGCAGGACCGCTGGCCGAACCGTTCCGCATTCTCGTATGGACCGCATTCCCCGCCGGCTTAGATGATCAATCTTGGAAGAGTCTGCAAAGTCTTTTGGACACCGGCGCTCGATGCGGCATCATCCCGATCTTGATCATCGATCCGGCTCAGTCATGGGACGTCCTTGATCGCGAAGAGTTCATCAAACGTCGCGGAGTGCATTTGACGCTGGACGAATCGGGGAATCTCCGAATCAATCGACCCGCATTGGCAGATCTCTCGATCACTCCGGCCGAAGCGCCCGCAGAACCGCTCGATCAAGAAATCGTGCACAAGATCGGCCGCAAAGCGCTGCTCGCCAGCCGCGTCGAAGTGCCTCTTTCCGGAATAGCGCCGAAGGAACCTGATTGGTGGAAGGGAGACAGCTCCGGTTGTTTCGAAATCCCGATCGGTCAGAGCGGAGTCGGTCGAGTTCAATCGTTGAAGCTAGGCGTCGGTACCGCACAGCATGCAATCATCGCCGGCAAAACGGGCTCTGGTAAATCGACGATGTTGCATGCGATTATCACCAGCGCCGCCGTAAAGTATTCACCCGAGCGATTGCGTCTTGTCCTGCTCGACTTCAAGAAAGGGGTCGAGTTCCAATCGTATGCTCAAGCCGAACTACCGCATGCTGACATTATCGGTATCGAGAGCCATCGTGAATTCGGTTTGAGCGCGTTGGAATATGTAGACCAGTGTATGCAGAACCGCGGCGAAATGTTCCGCAAAGCGGGTGTGCAGGATCTGCCGAGTTGGAACTTGATCAAGCCCGATCAACAACTGCCTCGTATGCTGATCGTTATCGATGAGTTCCAAGAGCTGTTCGTCGAAGATGATAAGCTCTCGAACCAAGTCTCCTTGATTCTTGATCGTATCGTGCGCCAAGGTCGTTCGTTCGGCGTCCATGCGGTGCTCAGCAGTCAGACGCTGGCCGGTGCTTACACGCTGGCTCGTACCACGATGGGTCAGATGGGTGTGCGCATCGCGTTGCAGTGTGATGCCGCTGATGCACAGATCATATTCGCCGATGACAACCCGGCTGCAGCCAGACTGAATCATCCCGGCCAAGCCGTTTATAACGACCAAGGGGGACGCATCGAAGGTAATCAACCGATGCAAATCGGTTGGCTCGGTAAATCCGAAATGATGGATTGGCTCGGCAAACTACCGAGCGGCTATCGCAATGCGGATCTCAGCACAAACATCCTAGGTCGTGCAGTCGTCTACGACGGCAACCGACCGGCGGCGTGGGACGGAACCGCAGTGCGACGAGCGGTGGATGCGGCACGCACTCAATTGAATCCGGATGCATGCTGGTGCGTGCTTGGTGAAAGCGTGGCGATCAGCCCGGCCATCACCTTCCCGATCACCGAGCAAGCCGGCCGCAATATGCTGCTGGTCGGAACGGAAGAACGTCAAGCTGCGGCTGTGATGCTGTCGATTGCAGGCACGTTCGCCACTCAGTATCGCGCCGAAAAGGCACCGCACATCTACTGCGTGCAAGCCGCCAAGCCGACCGATGCATCATGCCTCAGTCTCACGACTCGACTGAAGTCGCTCGACTGCGACATCAGTACCACTGATGTGCGCGGTGCAGATGGGCTGATCGGTGAGCTCCATTCAGTACTTAAGACTCGCATGGATAATTCCGATGCGCATGCCGAGTGGGCGCCCAGTCTTTTGATTCTCGTCAATATCGGTCGACTGCGCAGCCTGCGACCCGAAGATGAATTCGGCCTGGGCTCATTCGGCGAATCGAAGCAGACACCAGACAAGCAACTGGAAGAACTGCTGCGAGAAGGACCGAGCCATCGTATTCACACGCTGATCTACGGTGAAAACGCTAACACGATTGCTCGCTGGTTGTCTCGACAAGCCATGCGAGAACTCGAGGTTCGACTGCTGATGCAAATGAGTGCCAACGATTCGACGCACTTGGTCGATTCTGTAGCGGCATCGCATCTGGGCACCAACGTCATGATGTTGCATGACGATGCGACCAGCACCGAATCGCGTTTCCGCCCTTACGCGTTTGATTCGCTCGGGGACTTTCGCAATTTGTCGGAAGCCACACGGCAAAAGTAGTGCATGACAATGCCCGCCGCCACGCTGACGTTGAGCGAATCGGTTCCCAGGCGCATATCGATTTTGACTCGCCGATCCGCGGCGGCTTGTAGTTCCGGCGGCAACCCATGAGCCTCATTGCCGAGCAAGATGACAGTCGGTCCGCGTCGCGCGGCTTGTTCCAGAAACTCAGAATCGGGAGCCAGCGTCGTTGCGATACTCTCGACCTTCCACGTCTCGCGAAGCCACGCGAGATCAGCGACTAAATCGCGGGTTCGCAGCAGATTCAATTTGAACGCAGTTCCCATAGAGACGCGCAGCACGCGTCGAGAAAGGGGATCGGCTGAGTTCGGCCCGACGATTACATGTTCGATCCCCAGCGCGGCACAACTTCGGAGTATGCCGCCGAGATTCTCAGGATCTTGAACACCTTGCACGGCAACCAAAGTGGTTTCGTGTGACACGGTTTCAGTGAACGTCTCACGCGGGCTTAGAAGCGGTCGACGCAGACCGCAGGCCATTACTCCGCGATGAAAGTTGAAGCCGACGATCTTGGATACGGCGTCGTCATCGACGACGATCAGCCCCGTATCCTGCGAGACTTGATGCGAGTATTTGTCGAGCAGCTTGCGACTGACCATCACCGAATGGACTTGGTATGAACTG
Source organism: Pirellulales bacterium (assembly GCA_046349815.1). Classification (GTDB taxonomy): domain Bacteria; phylum Planctomycetota; class Planctomycetia; order Pirellulales; family Pirellulaceae; genus Aureliella. The sequence goes on from JAXMBQ010000030.1 coordinate 74,260, forward strand.
CGCAGCAAGCGATCGACTAGCAACGGACCTTCTGCGATAAACCAACCGCTGGCTCCTGTCCAATTCACGGTTCTCAGGTTGCGGTAGGGGACCAACCGCGAATCTTCCAGATCACTGACTTCGAATGTCGGCATCGATGGTTACGATTTCAATTTGCGATGGAGAGTCTTACGATCGACGCCGAGGATGCGAGCAGCCTGACTTTGATTGCCCGCTACAGCTTTCAGAACGTGTTGGATGTAACGCAATTCAACTTCTTCCAGAGACACTAACTCGCCGGGATCTTCCCCGGCCAGCGTCACGGAATCGGGCCGAAACTTTTGCAGTTTGTCAGGCAGATCGGCAGCCGTAATGATGTCGCGCGGAGTCAATGCCACGGCGCGTTCGATGACGTTGCGCAGTTCCCTAACATTGCCGGGCCAATTATAAGTCAACAAGCGTTCTGCGGCCGCCGGATCGATACCGCTGACCTGCTTGGTCATCCGTTCCGCAAAGTGACGCACATAATACTGCGCGATCAAAAGAATGTCGCTCCCTCTGGCTCGCAGCGGCGGCAACTCGATCTGAATCACATTCACGCGATAGAACAAATCCTCGCGGAACTTGTGATCCTCAACCGCTGATTCCAAATCGCGATTGGTTGCGGAGATAATCCGCACGTCGATCGGAATCTCCCGCTCTCCGCCGATGGGTCGTACAGTTCGCTGCTCGAGAACGCGCAGCAACTTGGCCTGCATCGCGAGCGGCATCTCGCCGATCTCGTCCAAAAAGATCGTGCCGCCATCCGCCTGCAAGAACAACCCTTTGCGTTCGCCGCGTGCATCGGTAAACGCACCTTTGGTGTGTCCGAATAGTTCGCTTTCCAACAGGTTTTCGGGAAGTGCCGCACAGTTGACCGTGACCAGCGGCGCTGCGGCTCGACGACTCCGTCGATGGATGCTGCGGGCGACGAGTTCTTTACCGGTCCCGCTTTCACCGGTCAGCAACACGGTCGTATCGGTTTGTGCCAGTTGCACCAGTTGCGAATAAACCGCTTGCATCGCCGGACTCTCGCCCAGTATCTCACCGAAGTGTTTGCGATGATCGATCGTCTCCGTCAATCGTCGGACATGATCCTGCAGACGATGATGCTCGACAGCTCTTTGAATCGCCGCTGCCAAAAGGTCGGACTCGACTGGCTTGGTGAGAAAGTCATAGGCTCCGGATCGGAGAGCTGCGACGGCGGTTTCCATACTGCCGAAAGCGGTCATGACGATCACCGGAACATCGGGATACTTCGCGGAGACCTGCGAACACAATTCGATTCCGTTCGTGCCGGGCATGCGCACATCGGTCACGACCACATCCGCATCATGTCCGTCGAGATAAGCCAGTGCCTCACCGGCCGCCGTGAAAGCGGCGGTTTCATAGCCACGCAGCTTGAGATCCATCTCCAGCAGTTCGCACATATTGCGTTCGTCATCAATGATCACAACCCGACCGTGCATATTAACTCTCTTCGTTTGCCTGTTGTTGCCGCCTGTCATCTTGGGAACTTGTCGGCAGCGAGCGGATCGGTAACAAAGCGATGAACTCAGCACCGCCACCGTCACGATCGGTTACTACGATACGACCGCCGTGCTCTTCCATGATGCCGTAGACGATCGATAATCCCAAGCCCGTCCCTTCGCCGACATCTTTCGTCGTAAAGAACGGTTCGAATATACGGTCTCTAAGATCTGCAGGCACACCGGGGCCGCGATCAGAGACACTGACGCGAATGGCCGGCGTCGATTCCATCCGTTCACTGATGTTCATACTCTGCGGTTCGCCGGCATGGCTATCAAGCGTCCCGTGCTCGACGACGATCTCAACGGATGATTTCTCGGGTGCAGCTTGAACGGCATTGACGATCAAGTTAGTCAGCACTTGTTGAATCTGCGCTTCATCGACATCGGCCGATAGCGCTTCGTTCTGTTCCGATTCCGATCGAGGCCGCAACCGCAGTTCGATGTTCCGTTTATCCGCCATCGATTTCAAGAGCACCATCGTCCGTTCAGCCAACGACCATAGATCGGTGCGAGCCCGCTGTGGTCGACGTCGGCGTGCAAAGTCCAACAGCCGCTGGACGATGCCCGTGATGCGATCGGCTTCCGACTTGATCGTCCGCACTGGCTTGAATCTCTTCCATATTGAGTTTGCCGGAACCGATCAACGCTGCCCGACCGGCGACGACGTTCAGCGGCGTGCCGAGTTCATGAGCGATGCCTGCTGCCATGCGTCCGAGCGTACTCAAGCGTTCGGCATGTCGCAGTTGCTGCAGAGTACTCAAACGCTGCGCGCATCTCACCGGCCAATTGATGCTGCTGTTCAGCCAAACGATCACACATCGCGTTGAGTGCTTGAGCAAGTTGATCCAATTCGTCATGCGACTTCAGCTCCAGCGGCTTGGAAAAATCGCCTTGTCGATGCGGCTCAATCTTTTCGATCAATCGATGTAACGGAGCAGCCACCCAGCGCACCGGCACCGTAAGCCATCGCGAATCCGATTACGGCCGAAACAACGATGACGAGCAGAGAGCTCACAACAACTTGGCGAGTCTGCTGTCGAGGGCCGCCAGAGGTTGGAGCAATTCCAAGCCGCCGAGTTCGCCGTCGACTGCGCGAATCGCAAGATAGGTGAGAAGCGCTCGCGATCCGCCGGATTCATCTTTGACAACAGAGAGAATCTCGCCCAGACGGATACCTTTCCAACTCTCAAACTCGGCCCGCGGACTGTACTCGCTTTCGACCTGCTGATTGAACCAGACCCAGCGCACCGCCAACGGTTCGTCTGCTGCGGCCGTCTTGGCTTCGATCGTGCGTGCGATACCTCGCATGCCGTCGCGTTTCCAAGCATCGACGATGCGATCTTGCAGTTCATCGGCAAGACGCTGAGCAACCTCGGCTTGCCGACTCTCCAAATCGACATAGGCCGTATGCACCGTCAAGTAACCGGCCACAATCGTCATCAGGATAACGGCGGCAAGCATGACGGAAAGGATTTTGCCGGTCAGTTTCATATCTGCGATTCCGGGAATGGGTCGCTGAGGAATTTTGCCCCAGGCTGAGGAAGGCTGCCTCAGGTCAGGATGTCGCGGAAGGAGTGCGGCGGACATGCGAACACCTTCGTAAGCAAATGATTTTCCACGTTTTCCCCTAGTTTGTGCAGGCCGCGAGGCAGGCTGCGACCTGTTGAAATTGCGAATGACGTTCCTTGGCACAGTTCATGCGATAGACGATTTGTTCAAGAGGCCATCCCTTCAAGAGCCTGAGCAGTACTGAGCCGGCCTCTCCACCCAATCGCGACTCCCCGATCACACGCACCGCCGCATCTGCATTGCATCGTCGTGCGGACGGCAAACGAAATCCAACCAGAGATCAGACCAAATCAGTGAAAGGAACTATCATGAAAACCAGAGTCAGTAAGAGACGAGTTTTGGCCGCGGCTCTTGTTGCCGGATTGATGACTTCCGGCGCAGCCACCACCGCTTTTGTTCACGGGTATCCGACACCGGTCAACACGCCGGTTGTTTACACCAACACCTCGGCTCCCGATATTACTCCCGAAGAAGCCGTCCGCGCGACATCTTCCGCAAAGGATCTATCGACGGCATTCCGTGTGGCTGCCGACAAGGTCTTGCCCTCCGTCGTTACGATCGAAACTACGACCAAGCCTAAAGCAGTGGTCAAGAACAATCGCAATCGACGCAGTTCACCAACGCAACCCTTCGCAGGTCGCAATCCTTTCGCGGGGACTCCTTTTGAAGACATGTTCAAAGAGCTTCCGATGGACGAAGGAGAGAGCTTCCGATCCAGCCCCGATGCGCCGCGTAGTGAACAAGGCTTGGGCTCAGGAGTCATCATCGACAAGTCGGGGTTGATTCTGACGAACAACCACGTGGTGGCCGGCGGTGACAATGTCAATGTTCTTGTACGCTTACAGGATGGACGCGAGTTCAACGCCGAAAAGGTCTGGACCGATCCCAAGACGGATATCGCAGTGGTGCACATCGCTGATGCCGATGACCTAGTCGCGGCTCGCATGGCGGACAGCGATCGTGTCGCAGTCGGCGACTGGGTACTTGCTCTCGGACAACCGTTCGGACTGGAAAGCACCGTGACGGCAGGTATCGTGAGTGCCACGCATCGCGGGGTCGGCATCAACGCTCGCGAGAGCTTCTTGCAGACCGACGCAGCAATCAATCCCGGTAACAGCGGTGGACCACTCGTGAATCTCGACGGCGAGATCGTCGGTATCAACACAGCGATCTCGTCGCGAGGCGGCGGTAACGACGGTGTCGGATTTGCCGTGCCGATCAACTTGGCCAAGTGGGTCTCCGATCAATTGGTCAAGACCGGCACTGTGCGTCGTGCTTACCTCGGAGTCGGCATTCAACCGGTGTCGGCAGCACTAGCTAAACAGTTCCATGTCAAGCCGCGTGAAGGAGTCGTGGTAACTGATGTGTATCCCGATACCCCGGCTGCGAAATCCGGTTTGAAATCGGGCGACGTCATTCGCTCGTTCGCCGGAGCCAAGGTCGATAGTCCGCGCGAGTTGCAACTCTTGGTCGAACGCGCCGAACTTGGTCGCCCGCATATGGTTGAGATCATGCGAGAAGGGAAGGCTGTCAGCCTGACGTTCATACCTGAAGCGCAACCGGATGATTACGAAAGCCGCGCGTCGAACAAGAACACCACTTCGCAATCGACACCGACTGAATCGTCCGCCTTCGAATCGCTGGGGATGGAAGTATCCGACTTAGATGCACCCGTGGCCAAGCAACTCCGAATCGAAGCCGATCACGGTGTCGTTGTCACAGATGTTGCCGCAGGCAGTGCGGCGGCGCGATCAGGTTTGTCGAGCGGAATGGTGATCGTCCAGATCAATCGACAACCGGTATCGAGCGTTGCCGAGTGCCGCAAGATGCTGGCTGGTCACAAGCCGGGCGAATCGGTTCTGCTGCTCGTCAAGACC
>JAXMBQ010000031.1:0-76423 GCA_046349815.1 Pirellulales bacterium
AATTTGAGCAGAGGATAAATCCATCGACTTCATGGCGACCTCCGCCTGCTCCTTTGTTAATCCTTGCAATTTGAACAATTCCTCTGCAATCCTTGTCTTCTCTCCACAACTCAGGTTATGTGCGAAAATGCTAAACTGCCACTCATCACTTCCGACGAAGTACGTATGGTGGTCAGCGACACGCATGTTGTAGACGGTTTCGACTTGGTCGGTCAAGCGAGTGCTTTCGACCGTCGATGTTGTTCCGTCGTGGCCGACTAGTTTGTCACCAGGTTGAAGTTCGCCTGCCGGGCGGAACTCGTTGGGGCCGACTACGAAGAAAGGGTGCTCGGCAGTCGTCTTGATGACTTGTCCGCGAACGACAAGTTCCAGAATCAGCGAAACGCGCTGGAAGAGTTCTTCGACTCGCTTCAGCTCAAGTGGACCGCTCGGGTCGAACTCGGAACGCGAGAGCACATGATCGCCGACCTGGATCGATTCGATCGGACGACTTGTTCCATCGAAGTCCACAATCAGCGGAGTACCTGCCGCAAAGCAGGATTCCGTGAAGCGATTGCGGAAGAAGCCGTGAGTAAATCCTCCGACTCCGCCCAGTAGACCTCCGTGTATCGCTGCCTCCCGGACGTCTCCGCCCATTGCGTACGCTGTTCCGGCGCTAAGCGATGCTCCCACCGCTGCACTTGTGGCCGCCTGTTTTGCCGCTCGCTTAATCAAAACTTTGTTTTCGATTTGAGTAAAGACGCCGCAGCCTTCGATAACTTTGGCGCCCTTCTTACCAAACTTGAAAACGTCCCCGATGTACGGCACGGCTCCCACGAGCGAAAGCCCAGCTTTTTCCCAGGAACCTTCTCGTCCTGCGATTGCTTCACCAGCGTACCAATCTGCGTTCGCTAAATCAGCGATGGGCGTAGGATCAAGAACGCCGATCATGCTCACGATCTCGTGGATCGGGTCGGCCCAAAGAGCGTAATTTGCGGCAGCGCGAGCTTGAGCGATTGCCTGGTGTTCCTTGAACCGCTCGCGAACGCTCTCATTGACTTGAGTGATCGAATCGGAACTGACACGCTGCTGCCAATTCCCAGTAAACGCATACTCCGCAGGAACCCAGGATTTAGTATCCAAGAACGCAGTGCCGTCAAGGTTGTTCAGTTGCCAGGAGGACAGCTGCTTGAGATGTACAGGGGTCTGGTCCACGCTGCCTGTATCGACTGCGATCACGGTCCCCTGAACGTCATACATTGTAAAGGACTCAATTCGTCCCCACGAGTCTGAGTCCAGGCTGTATCGAAACACCGGAACGCTTCCCTCGTAAGCAATACCGCGGTTCGTTTCAGCTCCGGTCGTGCCCACAAATGTCCGGACCGCTACTTGCCTTCCAAGAGCATCGTAAGCATAAGTCGTGATGGTCGATGCGCGGAAGACGCTGCCGTATACATTCGACTCGACGAGTCGATTCGCATAATCGTAACTCATCGTCTCGCGCACCACGTGGGGCGTCAGTTTAAACCCGTCGACGGCAATTTGGCCGCTTGTGTTCTCCAGCAGCAACTTAAGAACACCGGGCCATCAACTTGCACCGTCGCAACCGGAAACCACGGAAGGCCATCACTGTGAATCGACCATGGCGCATCGCTATTCGGTGGCTGAGCAAAATTCACATGAATGAGCTCTGTCTCTCGATAAGGAACAGCAATTTTCGCCCTTAGAAATCCCGTCTGAAGATCCTGTCGAGTCGCCAGATCATTAAGATCAACCTCATACATTCCCGTACCGAGACTGCTCGATTCCTGCCACGTCGACCAAATATCGTAGACACCCGCATTGACTTCGCCGAAAGTTACAATGGCACTCGCCGATTGCAAATTACCCCCATAATGTTGCGTGGGTGCGGTCGAATTCGAAGCGCTCGTCCGACCAGACTGGGTGCTAAATCCCATCACATTCCACGGGTATTCGACACGGGCGGTATCAGAATCATCAATCACTATCGAATTCGCCCGTGCGGCACGTTCAACTAGATTCCCTTCACCATCGTACTTGTACTGGAATGTCTCATCTTGTTGAAGCCGATTTCCTGGAGCCGCGGAGGGGCTCGTCTCGGTGAATTGCTCGGTTCGCAAGCGGACGTAAGTGGTATCTTGACTTTCCAATCTTCCGGTAGCGTCATAGTGCAAAGTTGACTGACTCCCGTAGCGTACGTCAGTATCAATCTTGTCCGACTTACGCTTGACGCTCTTAAGTAGTCCATTCGAATAGTAATCGTTCTCCACACTGGCTTTTACATAGAGAGATCCTGGGGTCAGGTCTGTTTTCCGGGGGGATGGTTGCATCATCGTTGAGACTTTGCAATAAAGTCGTGCATCGTTAGTCCTTTTTGCCCGAGAAAGGAGTCGATGCCATGTCTAGAGTGACTCGCGCTGAGGTTTGCTCATTTGGTGAGATCGCTGTCGTCCACGTGATGTCTCGAGTCGTTCGCCGCTGCTTTTTGTTCGGCACGGATGATCACACCGGTAAATGCTATAACCACCGTCGCGCTTGGGTGGAGTCCGAACTGAAGCGACTGGCGGCCGGCTTCGGTATCGATCTCCTGGCTTACACGATTCTTTCCAATCACCTTCACTTGGTTTTGCGTACGCGCCCGGACATTGTTGAGTCATGGGACGATACGGAGGCGGCTCGGCGCTGGCTGGTTGCTTGCCCGATCCGCAAAGGGGCAAACGAACCGACTAAGCCCGAACTAAACTCAATTCGCAATGATCCAGTGAAGTTGAAAGCAATTCGCCGGCGGCTGAGCTGTATCTCGTGGTGGATGAAGTTGCTCTGTCAACGCATCGCCCAGCGAGCCAACAAGGAGAGCGAAGAGAAGGGTGTCTTCTGGTCGGGACGATTCAAAGCCGTGAGGTTGCTCGACGAGACCTCGATTCTTGCTTGTGCGGCATACGTTGACTTGAATCCAATTCGCGCCGCGATGGCAGAGACGCTGGAGTCCAGTTGCTACACATCGATCAAGACGCGAATTGAATCTTTGCTGCAAGAGACCGAAACAAAGGAGTCAACCGAAGAGTCGGATGCTTCACCGGATCGATTCTTAGCGCCGGTGCAGATCGACGAGCACCATGATCCACTTGGCCCGAGACCGAGCCGAACGAAGTGCAGAGCAAGTGACAAAGGATTCCTCCCGATAAGTCGGGCGGCATATATCGAGCTCCTGGACTGGACCTCCCGGCAAGTTGCCCCAGGTAAACGAGGGTGCACTCCTGAATCTGCGCCGCCGATCTTCGAGCGACTAGAAATATCACCAGAGACATGGTGTTCGCTAGTGGGCGCGTTCGGCAGACTCTTTCATCACGTAGCGGGTAAGCCGCATATGGTAGCCTCCGCGCGCGGGAAACTCCGACGACGTCGCTTTCGTATATCACCTGAAGCGCAAGCGATCTTCGGATCCGCCGCTGACCCACCGATCGCTTAGATCAGGGAATCGAGCGTAAGAAACTTCTCGAAGTCCTAATCGCGCATGATCAGTCTGCAATCCCAGTGAACCAATCTGCGAGCTTTCGTCTGCATAGCCCACAGTATTCCGCTTCACTCGTCCATGCGCCGCAATCAGTTCGGTCGATTATCGAGCAGATTGCATTCTTCCGCCGGAAATGCCGAACCGGAAGATAATCCTCTCCCCCCGTCAACAAGACCTGACCCCGAGACCCTCGGGATATTGTTGCTGCAGCCGGAGTTGAAAAACAAACCCGACCTCGGGACATCGTTTCGCTTACTTAGAGTTCTTCTCGATCCAATCCTTCAGCCAAGCTCGCGCGTAGATCCACCACCGATTGGCAGTTGAACGGGAGATGTTCATGAGATCTGCAGCCTCAGCCAGGCTATAGCCACCGAAGAAGTGCAGTTTCACCAGTTCTGCACTATCGGCGTCATGAGCAGCCAAGTCATCGAGCGCCTCGTGGACGGAGACAAGCTCCTCGGGTCGGTCGATCGGAATGAAATCCACTTCGATCGCTTCCTGCTTGGCTCCGCTCCCCCGCTTCGCAGCAAGCTTGCGTCGGGCAGCGTCAACGAGAATGTGTCTCATCGCCTCCGATGCCGAAATGAAGAAGGCGCGACGAGATTCAAAACGAAGGTCGGATCGATTGCCGACGAGGCGCACATACGCTTCATTCACTAAAGCCGTCGGTTGCAAGGTATGCCCGACGCGTTCATCTGCCAGTTTCCATTTGGCGATGCGTTTCAGCTCTTCGTAGACGAGAGGAAACAACTCCGAGGCCGCTTCTTTGTCGCCGTCTTCCAACCGATTCAGCAGTTTTGTCACGTCGGTTTGAGCTGTCATGTGGAAGGTAATTTCACCGTGAGCGAATGCGGATCGTTACTTGGAGGAGCTCGTATCAGCAGGTTCTGACTCGGATTTCAGCAATTTCCTCGCCTCGTCTTGCAACCGCAACAACGTCTGAGCATTCGGCTGGAATGGAGTCTTCGTTGTCTTCTTCTTCTCGGCATATCGATTCAAGGTTGCCTGGACTTCGGATTGGGCTTTTTCAAATTCCTCATTCGCCCCGCCGACTCGACCCATCTTGGCAAGTGCCATACTGCGTATCAAGTGATCCTCAGGGATGTCATCGAGATCCTTCAATCGCTCGATGGCTTCATTGAATCTCTTTTCGCGAAAGCAAATCCAGGCTTGGGCTCGCTCGGCATTGGGCGAATCGGGTAGACGATTCGCGGCGGCCTCAATCCGTATCGCTATCTCACTGTCTCGTCCGTAGTATTCAGGGCAGGAGCTGATAGCGAGTACGATGTCGGCCCAATAATCGGGAATGGATGGCGCAGCGAGGACCGTGAACAGCAACTCTTTCAACAAAATTTCGTGAGAAGCCACTACGGAATCTTCTCGAAAGTTCGTTAGTGACGGCGGTCGGTTTACAATGGCCCATGCATCGGTAACGCTGATCGCACCGGCTATTGCCGACCAATCCGATTCGAAATCCGGCCCGGCTCGACGCCAGGAGTCAAAGGCAGCGCGTCGGTACGCGCGACAATCCGCCTGAAACGCAGATACATCAGCGGCAAATGATTCCAGCTCGCCGCCACCGTCCCATTTCTCGCGAGCTGTTCGAACGGCAATTTCGGAAAGGCTGTCACAGGATGCGGTAATGCCCGCGATTCCCAGAAGGAAACTGAAATTATTCTTGCTCGTGCCGCGGTTCGTTTCTTTTTCCTGCTTCAGGTATTGAAACACAACACGAAGCGCCTGAAATGCTTCGCGCGGATTGTTGAGCTCAAGTTCCAACACTGCCAACTGGCGAGTTGCATACGAGCACTCGGCTAAGAATTCCATATCATCCGGAAACTCTTGCAGCACCTTGTCGGCGAAGTCTTGAGCTTTTCGAAAAACGTGCTTCGCCATTTCAAGGTCGCCGTCTTTCGTGGCGTTCCCTCCAGCTTGACGAACGGTGCGAATGTAGTTCAGTCGTCCTTGTTTGTATTCAGGAAAGTCTCGTATGAGTTGCTCGAGCAACTGAATACTCTCCTCTTGCGACTTTCGGGATTCTGCCCGCTTCCCTTCCTTTCTGAGATTCAGCGATTCGAGTCGCAACTGCTCTCCCAGATCGGCTTTCAGTCGTAGATTGTCCGGGAAACGGGAAACAAAGGATCGCAACAATACTGCACGCTCTTTCTTGACCGCCTCTGCCTCGACTTTTCGGTTGAGCCTATTCAGTGCAATTTCCAAATTATTCATCGCGTTAATCAGCGACTGGGATGCCTCAGGGTCTTTGGCATCCTTACCAATTATCTGCTTCAATAATGCAGTGCTTTCACGATATACAGCGGCACACTCGTCATTTTCCTTACCCCACCACAAGAGCGTTTGCCCTTTCGCTCCCAGCGATTTCGCCAATTGAGCATGAGCGACGGAGTCGTCAGGGCGAGCGGCGACAAATCTTCGGCCGAATTCAAGAGACTTGTCTGCAGCGAGTTTCGCTTTGTCCTTTCTGGTTTCTTCACTCGAGTAGCTAAGCGCGCAATTCGTCAGTTCTATATGAACTTCCTTCTGTTGTTCATCCGTAAGGTTCGGTTGCTCAGAGATTTGCAGCAATTCATCGAGTGCTTCGTCAATGCACTGCAGCTTCCGCTCGTTATCCCCGCGATTGCTATAAACATTTCCACGTTGCGTCTGGCACTTGCACATCAGTAATCGATAGTCGATGAGATCCGGATTGGAAAGCTTGCCGACGAGCGCCATATCGTAGGAGGTGTTGAACTCCTCGAGGGCTTTTTCGAACATCCCGATTTTGGAAAGGAGTTGGCCTGCGCGAATTCTCGCGAGAATCGCTTTGGGACGCGGAGCCGCATCTACGGGCGACTGTTCTGCCAGTTGTCGGTAGGACGCAATTGCCTTCTCCAGAAACTCTTTCTGGCGAGCGCTTTGACCGGTTTGAGCATTCAACCACACGGTAGCAAATTCGGTATACATCACGTCGATAGTGGTCTCAGCCATCGTCAAACGCGCATTGGCAAGCTTTTCCCGTTCATCCGCCAGACTCAGCAGATCCGCTTTCGCAGCCTCCGCATCGACGGCCCTTCTCCACTGCCAAGTTGTCGCGATCAACCCGATCAATAGGCCGACAAAGACGGCCCCGCATATGAATGCCGCGATGCGGTAGCGACGCAATACCTTTTTGACCCGATATGTCCAGGAAGGGGGACAGGCCTGAACCGCCTCTCGTTTCAAATAGCGACCGACATCGTCTGCAAGCTCAGCAGTGGAACAGTATCGACGATTCCGATCTTTTTCCAAAGACCTGATAATGATCCAGTCCAGCTCAGAACGAATCGACTTCACCAAGGTGCGATGATCCAACCCTCTGCGTTCGGCAATGGTCGAGCTTTCTTTTTCGGAAAGTGTATTGATTCGATCGCTGGGACGAGGCGGATCTTCTTCGCGGACGATGCGACGCATTTCATCCCATCCCGACCTCAACAATCGTTCTCGATCATAAGGTGTTGTTCCGCATACCAGTTCGTAGAGCAGAACACCTAGCGAATAGACATCGGAGCGAGTGTCGATGTCCAATCCGCTCAATTCCATCTGCTCGGGGCTCATGTACAACGGAGTGCCGATGACCTGATTCAGTGAGGTGTAAACAGTGCTGTCCGTCAGCTGCTGGTGAAGAGCTTTGGCTACACCGAAATCGATCACCTTGACGACAGGCGTTCCATCGTGAAGCGTGATCAGAATGTTTCCCGGCTTCAAATCGCGGTGAATGATTCCCTTTTGGTGTGCATGCTGGACGGCAAGGCAAACATCGATGAACAATTGCAAACGAACATCGAGTGTGGCTCGGGCTTGATCGCAGTAATCCGTGATCGAAATCCCACGGACCAATTCCATTACGAAGTACGGCAGACGTTCCGCAGTCGTCCCTGCGTCCAGAACGCGAGCAATGTTCGGGTGATCCATCATGGCGAGCGCCTGCCGTTCGGCTTCGAAGCGGGCGATGACCGACTTAGAATCCATTCCGGGCTTGATGACCTTCAGAGCGACCTTTCGCCGAACCGGTTCGGTTTGTTCGGCGACGAAGACAACTCCCATCCCCCCTTCTCCGATTTGCTCCATCAGCCGATAGCGGTCGATTTGCGTACCGACCTTGATCGATTCGTGTCCCTTCGTAGAAGTCAAACGCAGATAGGGGGCGGCCATGAAGCTGTCAGGGTTATCCGCATGAATGATCAGCTCCAAAACACGTTGTGCCAGATCGTTGCGGCCCTGACACATCTTCTCTACGTACGCTTGTCGCTCTTCGGCCGGGAGGTCGAGGGCAGCAACCATCAGATCTTTCTCGGTCAATTTCTGAGGAAAGTCGGCCTGCATGGTTCGCTCTGTGACATAAGGGTGGTTGGGACATCCTCAGTACCGGGCGCGAAAGAGATCGTTCTTGTGTCATGGACCGAAAAACTTTTCAGGAGTTTCATACCTGAGTCGCACGTGCCCGATGTTAAGAAGTTTCGCATTTTTCTCGTTCTTCTGAAACAACTCGTCAAAGTTCTACGCCCTTATCTGTGTACCGCCCGCTAATCACTCCAGTTCAGATGACAGGATGCGAATCATGCTGCGTTCACTTCGACGTGTTTTGTCCAGCTTCGGTTTCGATGGCAACAAATCGGTCAAGCACTCTCGAACAACACGCTCCGCCGCGTCGCGTAGAACGGGGCGAACGTGCCGCTTCGAGCGGCTGGATTCCCGCGTGCCGTTTGCCGTCGACTTCGGTTCAGCCATGGAGGTCGGCGGAGCGGATGAAGACCGGATTTTTGATATGAAGTTGGATTCATCCGGAAACAAGTACGTCGCGGGTTATTTCTCCGGTACCCTCGATTTTGCACCGAGCCAGACACTCCCAGGCGATACTTTAGCTTCTCGCGGAGCAGGAGATACGTATATCGCAAAGTTCGCTCCGATGACGCACTCCTCTGGGTGCGCAGGATGGGAGGTGATTCGACCTTGTCCCAGGCTGACTATCCGGAAGAGATGGAAGTAGACGACTCGGGCAACGTTTACGTCGCGTCTCGTTTTACAGACACTGCAGACTTCGGAACCACCAACCTTGTGGCTGCAGCAACTCGTGACAGCGCGCTGATCAAGCTGTCTGCGAATGGAGACTTTCTCTGGTCGCGCCGATTGAGCAGCAATGCACAATCGGCCTTCATCAGCGCGATGGCGCTCGACAGCACCGGAAATCTGCATACGGCTTCTTGGCAGAACTCCTCGACAGCTATCGTTTCCAAACTGAATGGCAATGGAACCGTGTCGTGGACCAAAACCATCAGTTCCAATACTTCAGCGATGGTGATCGACATGCAGATCAAGAATGACGGAAACATCTATATCGGCGGCTTCTTCCGCGGGACAGCAGATTTTGATCCGAGTTCGAAAATCGTTAACAAGACGAGTTCCGATATGGCCGGCTATGTGCTCAATCTCACCAGCAACGGCGGATATAAATGGGTCAGTACGTTCCAGTCGACCAGCGTAGGGGCAGGTTCCTCCGCTGTGCGCAGCATGGCAATCGATAGTTCAGGAAGTATCCTCGTCGCCGGACTCTATGATGGTTCGGTCGACTTCAATCCAGGGGCCGGGATAACCACGCTGGACACCGCCGGCGGGACGTTTGCTGCCAAGCTCAATGCCGCGGGCGGACTTACATGGGTCGATGCGTTTACGAAAGCGGCGGACGGATTCATGAACGTCTACGGCGTCGCCTCCGACAGTTCCGGCAACATGTACATCGCTGGAATCTTCAGTGGAACTGTCGACATGGCCCCCGGAACAGACGTCAGCTTACACACATCCGCAGGCAACCTCGACAGCTATGTCATCAAACTGAATACGACAGGATCGCTGCTTTGGGACGACAGCTTTGGAGGTCTTGGAAATGATGTGGTCTTTGCGATAAACGTGGACTCATCCGGAAACATTCACTTGGCGGGGTACTTTGAAGATGCGGTGGATTTCAATCCGGATCCAACTGCCCAGCGAGTCCTTGGAAGCAGCGGCTCAAAGGCCAATGGTTTCGTAACTCGTTGGCGAAGGACGTAATGAATTCTCGCTTCGAATCTTTCTCGATTCGAAGCCGATCAGCAGCTACTAAAATGCCGGAAGAGCCTTATTTTAGGAAGCTTGCTATGATGAGCAGCGTATTGAACATGGAGTCTCCTACTAGTTAATCATCGTCGAGTCGTTTGAATCCTCTCTGAATTCACAAATCTACGCGGATCACTCACTGCTTCGCTTCTGCATCGCTCTTCACCTCGGCGTCGCGTTCGGCTTTGGCTGAGTTGAGGAATGATCGTGGAACCGGGTCACCCGGTGCTAATCGCACGGCTGCTTCGATGGCGGCGATGGCTTCGTCCCATTTCTTTTGTTTCTTCAGCGCTTGCCCCAGCGAAAGATGGGCCTGTGCGTATCGCGGGTTCGCGGAGACGGCTTGGCGAAACTCGTTGACGGCTTCTTCAATGGATCCCTTTTGCTCTACCAGTACTCCGATCCCGTAATGCGCTTCGGCAAAATCGGGCTTCAGTTTCACAGCCATCCTCCGTTCGGCTTCTGCTTCAGCCGTGTCGCCGAGCGACTCTTGAGCCAAACTCAACATGTAATGCAACTGCGCGTCATTCGGAAACTTTTCCACCGCTTCTCGAAGAGTCAGCATAGCCAGAGGCAATTGACCTTGAGCCAGATAGAGTGACCCGAGGTTCATGCGAGGGCGCGGCAAGTCGGGACGCTGTTTGATCAATTCACTGTATGCCGCGGCAGCTTTAGCCTGATCGCCGGATTGCGCGGCCGAATCAGCCAGCAGCGACAACATACGTGCTGCCGCTTCCCGTGTTTGCACTTGATCAAAGATCGGATCGGGCATCACTTCGTAGCGTTCCTGAGCCAGCACGGCTCGCTGAGCATCGGGGTCGAGCCCTTTGCTTTTTCCTTTGAGCATTTGCAAGCGAGTCAATTCGACGATCGCTTCTCGATTGGTCGGCACCAAGTCATGGGCCTTTTGCAACCAAGACTCCGCGTCGTCCCATTTCTTTTCCGATTCCGCGCAGCGTGAAAGCGCGATCAACGGTATTGCTGACTCAGGTGCCGCTTCGGCTGCTTTGTTGAATGCGGCGGCAGCTTCTTGGACTTTGTTCAATCGGAGCAGCGTCTTACCCAATCGGTAATGAGCCGCGGCATATCCTTTGTCCAGTTCAACGGCGATGCGATAGAACTTGACTGCATCGGTTGGATTCGGTCGCTCTTCAATCACGCCGCTCAGATAGGGCCAACGCATTTGCTTCGGTTCGAGTTCCGCGGCTTTGGCGAAACAACGGAGCGCCTCGGTGTCCCACTCGTGAACCATCAAGAATTCACCGTATGCTCCCCACTGCGACGCGGAAGTCGGGTTCGTCTTGATTTGCGAAAGCAGCTCACCCGGCGGCCGTTGCCACGCATTCGCGCGGCTGAAGTCGGGTTCGGGAAAGGACTCTTGCGGGCTTTCGATCGGCCTATACTTCAGCAGAACCCAACCGAGCGCAGCACACAGTGCGGTGATCGGCAGCACGGCCACGAGAAACAAATTGAGAGAGCGAGACGACGCCATATTTCTACCGTTACGAGATTGGTCCGAGTTGTTTCTAGATCGCACTAACGTCTTACTTCGGTCTTGCGACGACTCGACCGGTTCCGCGAGTCAACGTAATGGCTTGATCCACACCGCTGACAGTAAAGTCTTCGATATCCATGCTTCCGCTCGGCCAAAAGACTTTGACTTGGTCGATGCGATCACGACTTCACCCAGGCCGAAGTGAATCACGAATTCACTGCCGCTCAAAATAACTCCCTGACGTCGCGAGCTCGCGCGCGAAACGTTCTTGCCCGCAATGACGAGCACTTGAGCCCCAAGGCGTCGCGTTTTAAGTCCGGGTCAACCACTTTCGCTTTTCCAGCCAATGACCGAGCTTGGGGAAAGTCGTTGCGGTACATTCGAGCCGGCCCGCGCAGTTGGTCAGCAACAGATCCATGTCACCGTCTCGATCGAAGTCAACTGACTGTGCGCGCGAGACCTCGACCTTGCGCGCGAAGTCACTTCCACCCAGCGACTGCTGCATGATGAACTCACCTTTGCCTTTGTTCGTCAGTTCATTGCGGCATAGTCTCGCCAGAATGGTTCTACATCTTGCGAGTCGGATGTGGGTCGGCGGCTGCGCCTCCGTTCGATATGGCAAGATCGAGATCACGGCCATCGTGATCGAAATCAACCGACTTACTGTCGAAGCCGGTGAACGGAAGACTGCTGACCGAAAAGCCTGACTCCACGGTGCGATCCATGAACTGTCCCGGCGACCTCGCCCAAACAGCGTATGCGATTCGTTGCTGTCGTAACGGGAATCGCTGAGCTGTCGCGATTGAAGTCGTCGGCAACGACCCCATGTTTGCTTCCGCTTCACCGGAGCGATTGAGGGCCACGCCACGCAGCAGCATTCGTTGCTGAACAGGAACCTCCTGGATATTGCACCCACAACGCATTCTCTTCGCCGTCGTTGGCCACAAAGATGCCGGGATATCCGTCACCGTTGAAATCACGGCTGAGCACACCCAATCCTTGCCGAGCTTCTTCGCAATCCCAGACGACACGGTGACGTCGCTGAATGCGACATTCGTGGACGCAGTCGTGGCATCACCCGCTTCTTTTGCTTGACGGCGAAGATCCCCAGTGACATTGCGGAACAATCGATCCGATGTGCCGTTCAACGATTCAGGTCCGCAGAAGTCGCGTCGCCAGGATGCATCTTCGCAAATGCTGCCGGGAAAGTAGTCGGCATAGTTCACAACGCAGAGTCGAGCCAGCCGTCGCGGTCGTAATCGAACGGGCTCGCAGCCGTCGCCACGAATACAGTCGATTCCGCACTGCTCCGATACGTCTTTAAATGTCATGTCGCCGTTATTGAGGACAAAGCGACTGCGACCGACGCGAGTCAAGAATAGATCGACATCGCCGTCATTGTCGACGTCACCGCCACCGCTCCCATGCCATAGCCGTCGGCTCGCAAGCCCGATGCGGTGATGTCCGTGAACTTACCATCTGCTTCTTGTCGAAAGAGACGATCACCTGTGTCCGACTCGGTCGGTTGACCGTTGATGTAGAGGACTTGTCCATGTCTCCGTCACCGTCGCCGTCAAAGACACATGCGCCCGAACCCATGATGCGCGGCATCACGCAAATCGCTCGTGTCACCGGGGTCATGACGAAAACGAAGATTCAACTCAGCCGTTGCGTCAACTAGGACCGGCTTTTCGTATGGATCAGGTTCAACAGCTTGCGGCTGGCGGACTCGACCGGCTTGGTTGCTTCGGGCTGCGGTGTGCATCCTATGAACAGGCACGAAAGGCCGAGCGTAAATGTAATTAAGCGACCGCAGCGAGCGGCAATACGGACATATTCGTCACGTCTAACAAAGGGCTTGAGGATCGTTGCTCGCCGGTGAGCGACCTTGCGGTTACACTTGACGCCGCTCGTCGAACAGTCCGCAAACGATGAATGAGGTGACTCATTATGACAAATCAATCGCGTCGTGTCCTGCTGCTGGGGGAGCCGCAGTCGTCACGGCAGTGATTTTTGGCTGTCGTGATCACCTTCAATCGCACAGAAGCCGTCGACGCAGATGCGTTGCAGAAGAGGCTCGGCAGTTCAGCGCAAAGTCTGATCATGAGTCCGCCGGCAAATGCCTCGACCGGATTCTGACTTATCCAGATCATTCCGCGGCGGCTTTAGAGCGTGCCAAGCTATGGATGCTCGTCCACGAACCGGAGTCAGCGGCTCGCGGATTTATCTAAAGTTGAAGAGACGCGAGGAAACCTTCCGGGTCGACCAAGATCGCCACGAAGCCAACTTGCTCGCCGGACGACTTTCTTTGGAAGTACACCGCGCGAGCGACATGGGCAATTTCCTTTCCAAAACATGGAAACTGCAACCGCGCGTAGCCGAACCGCTCGAACTACTGCTGCCATCTACATCCTGCGCAGATGCGTCGATCCGAGACGCTGAAGACGCTGGAACGACTGGGCAACATGAGAGCCCTGTCGATCGAAGAGTTGGTTTACTGACAGTGGATGCGGGCGAACCGATCATCGAAGTTTCGCAAACGCCGTCGAGCAATTGAAGGCGTTCATCGCAGCCGATCCATCGGATAAGGAAAGTTTGAGCGCATCTGCCGTTACTACTTGGCCGCCCGAAAAGCGGCCGACGCACTCAAGCTGCTTTCGGACTCAAGTCAAACCGTTGCAGGTGACTCGGCGTAGTTGGACTGGGGGAAGCACTTTGCATTTTGAAAACGGATGGAAATGCAACAGAGCGGCGACTCGCTTGAAGTCCCGTAACGATCGATGACAAGACAGACACACGGTGGTGGCAAGCCGCAGGAACAGCGGCGGAACAGGAGGGTCGATTCGAGGTTGCGGCCGAATGTTTCCGCCGCGCCCGTTGCACTTCGCCCGTACTCCGGTTTCCTTCATACCGATTAGGACAAGTGTTGGAAGCCTCGGGTCGCCGCGAGAAGAGGCGGAGAACAGCGACCGCGGCTGCGATCGATCGACTCCACCTAGTCGTATCCGTCATCCCGAAGGGATGGCGAATATGCATCCGCAAAGGCGACTCAACGTCATGCTCGAAGCGACTGCTATCCTGCGCACGGTGAACGACACGGCAACGGCGGCGACGGTAGGAACAGTTCACAACGCTCGGTGATCAGCCGTCCGATTACTGAGACAGATCTACCTCCGTGAACAAACGCGAGGCAATCGCGACGGCGATGCGCAAAGTTGAGAACAGACCGCTAACGATCACGTAGCGGGGATCTCAGCGGATCGAATCGTGTTTCCAGCTCAGCAACCGGTGCATCCACTGCGTCATCGTCAGGCACAGATTCAACCCGGCAAGTCACCGATCCCGATTTGCCCGAAGTCAAAAAACCAGCCGGACTGAACTTCAGCTACTTTAATGGCGAAAGCGGCTTGAAACACTTAATCGAAGCGATGGGCGGAGGCATCGGCGTCATCGACTTCGACTTGGACGGGCACGCTGACTGCTACTTTCCGCAAAGTCGCATACCCAATGATCGAATCAGACCGAACGCCGGATCGATTGCTGAAACTTTATCGACGGTGCCGGATACATCAATGTCCGCGCGGGAGCTCGCGTCTTTGAGCCTGGCTATTCGCTCGGCGTGGCAGTCGGTGATGTGAACGACGATGGGTTCAGCGATCTTTGCATTTGCGAACTTCGGACAAGATACGCTGCTGATCAATCAAGGAGACGGAACATTTCTCGATCAGACTGCTACCGGGAATATTCGAGAGAGCGCGTGAGCACGAGTGTGTCTCGATGGCGGACTTGGATCATGACGGCAACTTGGATATCTACGTCGACAATTACGTCGACAGCTTGCGCACTTGTCGCGATACGCGTGGTGCCATCAGCACTTGCAATCCGCAGAACTTTTCCGGCGTGCAGGACATGCTCTGGCACAACCTAGGTGACGGTTCATTTCAAGACGGCGTCGAGCGCTTTGGGCTCGCAGCGCCGGACGGCAAAGGTCTGGGAGTGGTCGTTACCGATTTGAACAATGACGGTTGGGAAGACATTTACGTCGCTAACGATACAACGCCGAACTTCCTCTTCAAGAACAACGCGGGAGCTAAGTTCGAAGAGATCGGACTATCCGCCGGCGTGGCTCTTAGTCCCGACGGTCAAGCTCAAGCCGGAATGGGAATCGGAGCGGCCGACTACAACAACGATGGTTGGATCGATATCTGTGTCACCAACTTCTACGATGAACCGAACAACCTCTACATCAATCATCGTGATGACTTCTTCACCGATGAAGCGGCTCGCGGTCATCTGTTGCATCCATCCAAACCGATGCTGGGCTTCGGAGTGATCGCCGAGGACTTTGATGCCGACGGAGATCCGGACTTGATCGTTGCGAACGGGCACATCGACGACTATCGATGGCGCGGCGAGCCGTGGAAGATGCCGACACAAGTCTTCCGCAATCTCGGCGATGCCGTCTTTGAAGAGTGTTCACAGTTGTGCGGCGACTACTTTTCCGCTCCGACGCTGGGGCGCGGCGCTGCGGTATTGGACTGGAACAATGATGGAAAGCTTGACGTCATCATCGTTCATCAAGATCGTCCCGCCGTTTTGCTCGAGAATCGAACTCCAGGCGCGGAATGCATCGCCGTCAGGCCGATTGCACTAGCCGGAAATCGCAGCGCAGTGGGCGCGCGGTTGGTTGAAAACGGCAACACCGAGCGAGTAGTGTCCGAGATTCGCAGCGGAAACGGCTACATTTCGTCGAGCCAGCAAGCCTGGTGGATACCAAAAGCCGCAGTCGAATCGGGCCGCTTTTTCATGGTTTTTCCCGGTTCGAAGCCACAAAGACTCCCCCCATCCACGCGGTCCGGAGAAATCTTTTTTCAAACTAACGATTAACTCATTTGATTCTTTGTTGAATTCCTCCCCGCTAACCGATAGATTACGGAATCTCTGCTCACATTGTCCGGTTCTCGGTTTTTTCTTTTCTTCAATCGAGGTTTGTCATGAAAGTGGGTCGTTTTGCCTCAGGCCGGGGCGGGTTCACACTCGTTGAACTCTTGGTCGTCATCGCCATTATTGGGATTCTTGTCGGTTTGTTGCTCCCTGCAGTTCAGATGGCACGTGAAGCTGCTCGACGTATGTCTTGCAGCAACAACATGAAGCAGATCGGTTTGGCGCTTCATACATATGAAGCCAGCTACAAATCGTTCCCAGCTGCCGCGTACTGGAAGAGTGGCGACATTCTCAGCACTGCTGCTCCTGGTACGAATCAGCAGCGCAACTTTACGTGGATCGCATCCATTCTGCCGAACGTCGAGCAGAACGCGATCTACAATCAGCTCAACTTCAACGCGCCGTTGTGGGGCGCCACACCGCAGAAGTTCACCAACGGTACCAACATCGCTGCACAGAACATTCCTACGTTCCTGTGTCCCTCGGACCCTGGCTTCGGCGCCGGTCCGAACCGACACGGTCTGGCATGGAGCAACTACGCGGGTGCTGAAGGCTATGACTGGTGGCGTCGTCCGAATCACCCGCTCAGCGGCGTGTTCAACTTGAACACCTACACCAAGCTGTCAGCGATTACCGACGGTACATCCAATACGGTGGCAGTGGTCGAAGCTTCGACTCAAGCCTTCGAACCGAACGCCGGCGTAGCCGGTCACCAACACAACGGTGGCGGTAAGGCCCGTGGGGGCGGATCTGACAATGCAGTGTTCCGTAGCTTGTTGCTCGCCACCAACACGAACAACGACGTGACTTCTTCTTGGAACCTGCCGAACCCGGACGGAACAGTGAGTGGTTTCTGGTGGCGCAGTGCTCCCTATGCGATGCAGCCGACCTTCCTGCACTGCTTCGGTATCAACAACAACTGGCCCGGTGCCAGCAGTCGTCACACCGGTGGCGCTCAAGCCGCTTTCTGCGACGGTTCGGTTCGCTTCCTGTCTGATAGCTTGGACTACCCTGGTGAAGCTACTGCGTCCGTCAACTATGCCTATGGCGCCGGTGTCTGGGGTGCGATCAACACCATCTGCGGCGGCGAAGCCAAGTCAGATCAAAACTAATCACTCATCGAAGGAGTTTGCATGAAACGGTATTTGCCATTGGTTGCTTTGGTCTTTGCCTTAGGCTGCGGCGGTGGAGCCTCTCCGCCCCCTTCGGAAGAAAAAGTCAAAGAGCTTAACCAAGCCATGGAAAACGACATGAAGAACATGATGCAATCGGTGCCTAAGAAGCCCGGTAGCTGATCCACAGTTCTCCTGTTGATTCCGCTCAATTCCGAAGTAGCACGCGTGGTTCACGCGTGCTACTTTTTTTTACAAATTGCATCTTGGGTCGAACTAATATGCGGCGCGTCGCTCTGGGACTAGTTCTCGTCTTGCTGCTCGGACTACTGGTCTTTGAAGCGCAAAGACAACTGGGGAAGTCCTATTCATCGCGATCGAATGAATCGACGGCAGCCCAACGCCAAAGAACAGAGGCCGATTTAACTAAAGCGAGCGGTGGACTAGCAAACGAGAATGCTGCCAGTCCGTCCGGAGTTCGCGAAGATTGGTTCCACGATGCTACGGCCGAACTTGGCATCAGTTTCAACCAATCCATAGGCCCATACGGCACTTACTACATGCCCGAAATCAACGGTTCGGGCGGAACACTGATTGATTACGATGGCGATGGCGATCTGGATTTGTTTCTCATGGACCTAGGCCATTCACCCAAAGCCGATCCATGGCCGGAAGGTCGCAACTCTTCGCATCGCATGTTTCGACGTGAAGCAGACGGCAAGTATTCAGACCAAACAGTTGCTCTCGGCCTAGATCGTGTCGGGCCCGCAACGAAACCTGTACTCGGAAACGGTTGTACGGTCGGCGATGTGAACAATGACGGCTTCCCCGATCTTTATTTGACCAATGTCGGTGCCGATGAACTCTTGATCAACGATGCCGGTAAGGGTTTTCACGTCGAAGATGGGACAGGGCTCGGTTGTGAAGACTGGGGTACAGCCGCGGCGTTCTTCGACTACGATCGCGACGGTCGACTCGACTTGTTCGTGGTGAATTACGCGCGAGACGATGAGTACGGTTTGTCCATCGCATGCGCATCGCATCAAGGACGACTCAGCTATTGTGGTCCGCACAAATTCACTGCCACAGTAGATCGTCTGTTTCACAACGAAGGAATCGTGGACGGCAAGATTCGTTTCCGAGATGTATCGGTATCTTCGGGCGTGGCATCTGCGCCGACATACGGTCTGGGTATCGCCATCGCGGACTTCACAAGCGATGGATATCCCGACGTGTTCGTGGCGAATGATATGGGCCCCAATCGACTTTGGATCAATCGCCAAGACGGCACGTTTTCGGAGGAAGCGCAATCACGCGGCGTTGCCGTTAACGGAGACGGTTCTATTCAAGGCTGCATGGGTGTCGCCGTCGGAGACCCGGACAATGATGGTGACCTGGACCTGGTAATCACGAACCTGGTCACGGAGGGAGCCGTACTCTATGTGAACGACGGCGGCGGGAACTTTCGTGATCAATCTCGGCGAACGGAGCTGATGCAGTTGACTCAGCGTCACACCGGCTGGGGCATCGGTCTAGTAGATATCGATCTCGACGGCCGCTTGGACATGCCGCTCGTGAATGGGTTCGTAGTTCCGAACGGATCGATGTTTCCACCACACGGCGAAGACAAATTCGCGCCGGCACATGAGCAAATAACCGACAACGAAGCCTTTATCGCTCAGTATTACGACGTCAATCAATTGCTGCTTGGCAAAGAGAACGGAGGATTCCGCGACGGGATTCGTATGGGCAGCGATTTTGTCCAAACGAATGCATCCACACGCGGTCTAATCCCAGGTGATATAGACGGCGACGGGGACATCGACTTGATCACAACCTGTGTCGGCGGACAGGCTAAAGTGTACGTAAACCAAGCCCGGCGCCGCGGACATTGGCTGGCATTGGACTGTCGGACCGGCCCCATGTCGCGTACTGCGGTGGGTGCCATGATGGAACTACGCGTCGGAGAACGCCGACAAGCCGCGGTCGTGGCTTCGGCCTGCAGTTTCTTAGCCGGTGATCCAGGATTGGTTCACTTCGGACTCGGGCAAACAACGGGACATGCTGAAGTGCGTGTCTCATGGCCCGACGGTCGAAGAGAGCAGTTTGCCTTGAATGAGTTGGATAAAATGCATCACTTGGTTCAAGGTAACGGAAAACCGATTCCTGAGTTGGAGCAATAAACGGATGACCGAGTTCCGCCGTGTTCATATCGAAAGTCGTCTGACCGAGCCGCTGTTCTGTAGAAACATCGTCGCGACATTGCTGGCGATTGTACTAAGCCTGACGTTGATGCAGACCTGCGATGCTCAAGATACGCAGGATAACAATCAAGACGACAGCCGACCGGCGACTTCTCAAAACTCAACATCGCAAACGGAAACGCCTGCGTACGATCCGCCGGCCCCTCCTCCGACGCCACTCATTCGTGAACGAACCGAAGATCAGGTCGAAGAGTTTCTGAGACAAGCACCTCCGAGTACCGACCGTGGTAAAGCTCCTGGTCTTCAAATATTCACGGAAACGTCCTTCGATACAGGAGCACTTCTGGCAGCAGCGATCGCGTGCTTCGGATGTCTTTGCCTGATGATCCCCGGCTCGGTTCTGTTCATCAGCGGTATGTCAGGCCATGCATTGCCTTCCGTTTTTCTGGGTCGGCTGATCAGTGTACTGTGTCTATTGTCCTTTCTATGGTTAGGAGTCCTCTACTCATATTCGTTCAGCCGAAATGCGCACACTCGCGATGTCCTAGGATCGGAAATTCACAGTGGAGACCCAAGCAGTGCGCCGGGTAGTCGGTTTGTCGGCGATGAACGTTTTTTTGCGATGCATGGCATCCTTCCTTCCTGGACTGCAGACAAACTTCATTATCCGCTTCATCGTCGATACGATCGCATCCCGCATCTCGCGTTCGCGATCGTACAGATGTGTATCTATCTGTCTGCCATAGCGCCCTTGGTCGTCATCGTCTCAGCGAGCTCAAACCGGTTGGGCGTGATTCTCTTTTCCGTGGTCTGGTCCTGCCTGGTGTATGTACCGGCTTGCTACTGGACGGCAGGAGGCGGATGGTTGGCAGATTGCATCGACATGGGCAGCGGCATTCAGTTGCACGTTGTTGTGGGATTCAGCGTACTTGGGATTTCGATGGTCTTACGTCCGCGCGAGTCTTCGCAAAAGATGAACCCGGACCGACTAGCCATCGGCGTGTTGCTCTACGGAGCCGGGTTGCTCATGAGCTCTTCACTGGGACTGATCGACAACAATCCGGTGCGCGGTATCGCATGGTTGAACATTTTCATCGGCGGAGCGACAGGCACTTTGATTTGGTCCATCTTGCCGAACAAGCATCCGGATGAAGAAGCTCTCTGGCCGATCGGACTCTTGTCGGGATGTGCCGTGGTTCTTGCAGGGGCCGCCGCCATGTTTCCGGTAGCCGCCGTTATGGCCGCTGTTTGCGGAACCGTTTTAACGCGCGGGTTGCTGCGAGCCGGAGCGTTTGGAATCCATGATTGCCGCGGTCAGCTTCTGTCGGCATTCGGATGTGCGGGCGGTCTCGGACTTTTAATGACAGGCGTGATGGCAGTTGTCGATGTCGCCGGAGCAGACTCGACCGGCCATCCTATTTCCGGGCTCTTGGGAGGCGACCTCGAGCAGATCCGAGTTCAGTTTTGACTTAGGGCTAACGGCTATTCTTGCCGTCATTGGGTCGGCGCCGCATCAGGCGTTGCAGCGATCCTGATGATGATTCAGCGCACGGATCGCGACACAACGATGCTGCCGAGATGCGCAGCGAGTTCGACTGAAAGATGAATCACATGAGAACAACTCTCTGGTGTGTATGCTCACTGCTTTCGGTATCGGTCTTTGTGGCCTTAAGCGGTTGCAATTCGAAAAAGGGAAGCGACATGGAACACCAGGAAGTATCCGTCCGCAAAGACGTTGAACCGGCGAAGACGGTCGATGCAGCGATCGATAACGAAGATGCAATCGATTACAAAGCTTCGCATCGCAAAATGCTCGAACTTCTGCGGGCAGCGGACAAGCAATCGAAGGAGGATCATCCGTTTCTCGGTTTAAAGCCGCTTCGCCAAGCAGAGCAAGCGCTGAAGGATGCACCTGCCGACTTGGGCGCTTGGGATCGCAGTGTGCTTCACGGAACTTATGGTCAGCAACTGCTTCGAAGCGGTAAGACCATCGACGCCATACGTGAGACGCTCAAGTCCGTAGAGTTGGCTGAATCGCTCGGCGATAAGATCGAGCCGAAGGTCTTGCAACAGGTTTATTACATCACCGGCGTCGCATACCTGCGCGATGCCGAGAACGTCAATTGCGTCAATTGTCTCAACGGCGAACGTTGCTTGTTTCCGATCGAAGGCGATGGCATTCACGACGACAAAGCGAGCAGCCGCAGTGCGATCGAGTTCTTTCAGAAGGCACTCAAGCTCGATCCGCAGGATGTCAAAGCACGCTGGCTGCTCAACATCTGCTACATGACGCTCGGCGAGTATCCGTCGAATGTTCCGCCCGAGTACCTGCTTCCTCCCGAGCTGTTCCGCGGAGCTGAGTCGCCTGTCGGAAAGTTCGTGAACATCGCCAAGGACTTGGGGCTGAACGTCAAAGGCTGCGCCGGTAGCGTGATCGTCGATGACTTTGACGGCGACCTCGATCTCGATGTCGTTTTTTCGTCTTGGGAAACCGATGCTTCGCTGCGATTCTTCCGTAATGAAGGCCACGGAAAATTCGTCGACGCCACCGAACACGCCAACTTCGCAGGTATCAATGGCGGATTGAATCTCGTTCATGCGGACTACGATAACGACGGGGATTTGGACATCCTGGTTCTGCGCGGCGCGTGGCTTGAGAATCGCGGTCGACATCCCAAGTCTCTGCTGCGCAACGACGGGACAGGTCGATTTTGGGATGTGACGCTCGCTGTGGGACTGATGGACGATTTCTATCCGTCTCAAACTGCGGACTGGGCGGACTTCGATCACGACGGAGACCTCGACCTGTACATCGGCAACGAAGGTTTTCCGTGCCAGCTAATGAAGAATAACGGTCGGGACGGATTTCAAGATATCGCCAAAGAAGCGGGAGTTCTCAACGGTGGACCGACGAAAGGTTCGGCATGGGGCGATTACGACAATGACGGTTGGCCGGACCTCTATGTTTCCAATCTCGGAGCACCCAACAAGCTCTATCACAACAATCATGATGGAACATTCACCGACGTCGCTGAACCAATGGGCGTTGCCGGTCCGATCTTCAGCTTCCCTGTATGGTTCTGGGATTTTGATAACGACGGCCGGCTCGATCTCTACGTCTCCAGTTATAAGCCCGGTTCCAACTTCGTGGCTCGTGATTACATGGGACTTCGCGACGATGAGGAGCCCGATGCCTTTTTACTTCGGAACGGCCGACGGCAAGTTCGAAGATCGTCGCGAGCAACTGGGTTTCAAGCGTGTGACGCAGCCGATGGGAGTGAACATCGGTGACATCGATAACGACGGCTTCCTCGATTGTTATATCGGTACCGGCTACGTCGATTACGAAGGGCTCATCCCGAACGTGATGTTTCATAACGTGGAAGGCAAGCGTCTCGATGACGTTACGTTCAGCGCCAAAGTCGGCCACTTGCAAAAAGGTCATGGCGTGTCGCTGGCCGACTTCGACGAAGACGGGGACTTAGACATCTTCGCCGTGATGGGCGGTTGGTTCTCCGGCGATGCGTTCGCGAGAGTCGTCTTTGAGAACAAAGGCACGGACAATCGTTGGTTGTTCATTCGACTGGTCGGTGTCGAATCGGATCGGTACGGATTGGGCTGCCGTGTTAAAGCCCAATACACCGATTCGGCCGGAACCAAGCATATCCTGTATCGAACGATGGATGCCGGCGGGAGCTTCGGCGACAACCCGTTCCGGATTCATCTGGGATTACGTGATGCGAATCAAGTCGATGAACTGGAAGTCACCTGGCCGACGACCGGAAAGACTCAACAGTTCAAGAATGTCGGAGTGGGTCGCTTCATCGAAATCACCGAAGGCAACGCCGAAATCCGTGAACTCAATTATGGACAGAAGTAATTCGGCTCACTCCGGCTTTTCCCAGCGTGTGTCCGAGATTCTCAGCGCCGAGTTAGCAGCTCGCGCCATGACGAACAACAGATCGCTCAATCGATTCAGATAAGTGACCACTGTCGTACAGTCTGCAACAGACGGATCGGTTGCCAACGACACGACGTCGCGCTCTGCACGACGACACACAGTTCTGGCCCAATGCAATTCGGCCGCCGATCGCGAACCTCCCGGCAAGATGAAGAACGTGAGTGGTTCAAGCCGAGTTTCCAGCGCGTCGATGCGTTCTTCCAGTCGCAGGATATCCCGCTGCGAGATTAACTTCGTGCCGTTCTTTTCAGGATCCGGCGAAGCCAATTCGGCCCCGACGGAAAATAGATCGTGTTGCAAACGAATCACATCGCAGCTCAGGTCGAGCAGCAATGATGTGTCAGCACGCCCGTCTGCTTGAGCAGCAGCCTCCCGCAGTGCGGCTTCCACAACCCCGAGAATCGCGTTCAGCTCATCGACTGTTCCGTACGCGTTGATTCTGGGATCATGTTTCGATACGCGTCCTCCGGCAAACAAACCCGTCGTCCCATCATCACCGGTTTTCGTGTAGATTTTCATGCAAGGGTCACTGCGTTAGTATTGGGAACTCGTGGTGGACGACGCGAAGATTAGCAGATCATAGGCGGCGGACAACCGGGCTGGACGAACTCAGTCGATATCGTTTGTCGCTCACATCGAGGAAGTAGGAGAAGCTACACGTGGAACGAACGTTGGAGGCCGCCGGCCTGCTTTTGATCGTGCGACAATCGCAGCCGCAGTTCTTACTGATGCGCCACGCGGACCGCTGGGACTTGCCGAAAGGTCATGCCGAAGAAGGCGAAGACACTTTGACGACGGCTCTGCGCGAAACAGAAGAAGAGACCGGCATCTCGTCAACCGAGATCACCGTCGAACCCGATTTTCGATTTCACATTGAATACGAAGTCATCGGAAAAAAACGAGGCAATTACCACAAACGAGTCACGTACTATCTAGGTTTTCTGAAAAGCAAACCCGAGATTCGAGCCACGGAACATGCGGGTCACGAGTGGTGGGATTGGCCGCCATCGGGGCCGATACAAACACAGACCATTGATCCGCTGCTCAATGCATTACAGAACTTCCTTACAAGCAAGCCGGATGTGTTAACGCCGAAATCCTGATTGCTTGGGCATATGTTCCAGGTGCGGTGAATGGATCTTCATACGCGTAGTGATTCGCACTTGTGCATTGCACTCCGATTGCATGTAGACAAGTAGATTGCGGCTCGATAAGTTACGTCCGCGTGTAGGCGCTCCAGCGACTGACTTGAGTGTGCTTTGCCCTTCGCAAATCCGTGCGAATAGACGGCCACGATCATCAACCTTTCTGCCCGACGATAGTGCCTAGATAGCCATGCGTTCCCCTGAAGCTTGTCGAAAATATGCGGGCATTCTCTATGGCGAATTTGGATTCTACGGCTCGACCATCCGATGCACTCGGACTTGATCGTTTGCAACAAACGAACCAAGACTTCACGCCGTTCTCGCCGGTCCGAATTGCCTGCACGTACTTTATTGCAGGATTGCTGTGGATATTCGTGACCGACGTGTTGTTGGCGTCATCGGGTGGGCTGACGTCAAACGGGCTCTTTGTAGCTATCGGTAAAGGGATGACGTTCGTAGCTCTTTCAACGCTTCTCGTGTTCTGGTTGACCATACGCGAATACCGTCAAGTGCGTCGGGCCACGAGTTTGCTTCGCGCCGTGGTCGAAGGGACGCCGGACGCGATATTTGTTAAAGCAATCGACGGTCGATACTTGCTCGCCAACGCGGCTGCGGCGAAGTACTTGGGGCGAACTGTCGAGGAAGTAACTGGGCGATACGACCGAGAACTTCTCTCTCCGTCGGACAGCGAGAAGCTGATCCAATTTGATCAGACAGTTATGGCATCCGGAAAAGCCGGAACGCTAGAGGAAACGTTTACTGTCGACGGCACAACATTGACATTCCATGCCACCAAAGCCCCGTTCTTCGATTCGGACGGACAAGTGATCGGCTTGCTCGGTATCAGTCGAGATGTTACCGATCGTAGAAAAGTGGAATCCGAATTCCGCGAGACAGAAGCGCGACTTCGAGAAGCGCAGCGGATTGCTCGCCTGGGAAGTTGGAGCTGGGAGCCTGCTACGGACCGCGTGTGGTGGTCGGATGCAGAGTTCGAGCTCTTCGGCGTCGCGCCTGGAGCTGTACCGCCGGGCCTCGAGTCGTTCCTGGCTTTCCTGCATCCGGACGATCGCGCGATAGCTGTCGAACGAGTTCATGCAATGAAGTCGGGGGCAAACCAGTTTGCGAATGATCTGCGCGTCAACCGTGCTGACGGAACGCTCATGTGGATACACAGTCAGGCGCGTGCTACTCGTGATGATCAAGGCAAACTGTTACGCGTGGAAGGAACCGACCAAGACATCTCCGTTCAGCGACTGGCTGCGCAGATGGCCAAGAACTCAGAACTCCGATTGCATGCGGCTGTAGAGTTGGCCGGTCTAGGGATTATCGAAGTCGACTACGACACGGAGACCGCAGATCTTTCTCATCGAGCAGCAGAGCAATTCGGTTTTTCGTCAGCCGGAAAAGTTCAACGATCAGAAGTTCACGCCCGTTTCCATCCTGCAGATGCGGCCAGGCTGCAGCCGCTGATCGAGTCGGCATTGGATCCGAGCGGCACGGGTACCTTCGCTGCCGAACACAGAATCGTTCGTCCTGATGGTACCGAGCGATGGCTCAACGTTCGCAAGCAGGTGACTTTTGTCGGTGGTAAACCTCGCCACGCAGTGCTGGTGACGGCGGATGTCACCGAGCAGCGCTTAGCAGCAGTCCGTCTCCAAGAGCAAGAATTGCTGGTGCGAGAAGCTGCCGAGCTTGCAAAAGTCGGCGGTTGGGGAATCGATCCCGTGACATTGCGGTCCGACTGGACACCGGCGGTCGCTCAAATGTACGGCCTTGCGTTCGACGCCGCTCCCCCGGTCGACGATGCGTTCAAGTTCTTCAGTGAGGAACAGCGTCCCGTACTGCAAGCAGCTATTGCGGCTGCACTCCAAGACGGCATACCGCACGACATGGAGCTCGAGCTTCACGGCTCGGATGGTCAGAAGCGGTGGGTGCGGACAATCTGCCGTCCTATGGTGAAAAACGGTGAAGTAGTACGTGTTCGCGGATCACTACAGGACATTACAGATCGAAAACGAGCTGAAGCCGAACTCAGAGCCAGTGAACGCCGGCTGCGTTTGGCCCTCGAGGCCGCGGGAGCAGTGGCCTACACATGGGACATCACAAACGACACGGTTTCGCGATACTACAGTACAGAGCCGGCGCTGCCTGTCACAAACGCATCACTTGATACGCTCAACAATGTTCGGCAGCGCGTTCATCCGGATGACGTGCAGGCGTTCGATGAGAGATTAGCGGATTGTCTTTCCGCCGGCACTGAATACCGAAACGAGTATCGGGTGGTTCGCCCCGACGGGAGCATCGCTTGGCTGGAAGACTACGGTTTCGTCAATCGGGCGGCAGACGGTACTCCTCTCTCCTTGACCGGCCTGTGTATGGACGTGTCGCGCAGAATCGAGACGACCGAGGCGCTCCGCACAAGCGAAGCCAAGTACAGACAACTCGTCGATATGTTACCCACAGCGATCTTTGTCCACGCAGAGAGAAAAATACTCTACGGAAACAACGCCTTTTTACGACTTTTCGGTGCAAAAAGTAGTGATGATCTATTGAACCTCAACCCTTTTGATTTAGTTCACAGCTCCTCACACGAACTGCTTCGAGAGCGCCAATCAGAAATGGCTCGAACACATGCGGCGGTAGCGGGATGCGATATGTTAGGAGTCCGCCTGGACGGACGACTGGTTCCTGTGCACGTTGTCGCATCACCAGTCGATGGCTACGGCAACCGTGCGACACTGGTGGCGCTCACGGATTTGACGGAACGCGAACGCGCAGCGGCTCTATTGAGGTCGGTGCTGGACAGTGTCGACGATGCTATTTTGACCATTGATTCCGAAGGGGTCGTGACCTCAGCTAACCGGGCTACTGAAAGACTATTCGGCAGCTCGTTAAACGAGATCGTAGGCAAGAGTGTAGGCCTTCTGATCGGACATCCCGCCGGACAGCCACTCAGCGAGTTCATCGCCGCTTTCTTAGAGCCTCTATCGACACGCGCAGTCGAAGTGGGTCGAGATGTCGAGGGACTGCGTCGAGACGGCTCCGGCTTTCCGGCCGAACTGACTGTCACTGAGTTCGTTTTGGATCGCGAACGTGAGTTCACTGCGGTCGTGCGAGACCTGACTACGCGACGACAATTAGAAGAGCAATTTCGTCAAGCTCAAAAAATGGAAGCGGTCGGGCAATTGGCCGGCGGCGTGGCGCACGATTTCAATAATTTGCTCATGGTGATCAATGGTGAGTCCGGTTTATTGCTGATGAGGTCATCGGCCGAAGATCCGATACGACCTTCACTCATTGCAATCCACGATGCGGGCGAGCGAGCCGCACGGTTGACACAACAGTTACTTTCTTTCAGCCGAAAATCGCTTGTCATACCACGACTTGTGAACCTCAATGAGCTGACGATCGGCTCCGGCAAGATGCTCCGACGCTTGATCAGTGAGGAGATCTCGATATCGATCGTTACCAATCCGAAACCGTTTTTCGTCGAAGTCGACCCGGGGCAATTGGAGCAAGTGCTGATGAACTTGGCGGTCAACGCGCGTGACGCGATGCCGACCGGCGGAACGTTGACGATTGAAACCGGAACCGTAGCGCTCGAATCGCCCCGTAATCCGATGCAAGCAAGTTTGCCGCCGGGAAGATACGGGTTTCTCCGTGTCGCAGACACAGGTGTCGGAATGAGCGCCGAAGTCAAGGAGCGCATCTTTGAGCCTTTCTTTACAACGAAAGGAGTCGGCGTGGGAACGGGATTAGGGTTGGCAGTAGTGCATGGCATTGTGCAACAGTCCGGCGGCGCGGTTTCAGTCGATTCGACACCGGGAGCGGGCACGACGTTTATCGTTTATCTTCCGCTGGCCGCAGACGCGGAAAATGAGCCGGCAACGGGTGAGGCTGACGATACACCCGGAGGTCATGAAGTCATCTTGGTCGTTGAAGATGAAGACTCTGTTCGACGATTCGTACGAGCTGCTCTCGAAGATGCGGGCTATGTGGTGCATGCTGCCGGTGACGGTCAGGAGGCACAATCGATCTTAAAGCAAATCGGCCATGTAAATCTTCTGGTGACCGATGTCATCATGCCGAGGATGAGCGGAAGGGAACTGGCTGAGACTCTTCGCACAGAACTGGCCGGACTGCGAGTTCTGTACATGAGCGGTTACACGGACGATGCACTGGATCGGCATGGTTTGCAGGCGACCGAACAATATATTCAGAAACCGTTCTCCCACAGACAATTGACTCGACGCGTCCGCGAAATTTTGGATCAAGATTGATCAAGCTCACCAATCGAGCGGTATCGAGGGCTGTAAGTACCGCGGAAGCGGAACTGTGCGAGCAGGTACACGCACGGTCTTGCAATTCTACGCTGAGGGACTGAGAATCCCGTCAGTTGCCTCGCTCGCTCTCCCCCTTTCGATCTCACGCCTCACCGGAGAAATCCTATGGTTACGCGTCGACGAGTCATCCAAGCTGCCGCAGCGCTCGGCACATTCACGATCGTGCCCCGCCATGTGCTCGGCGGACCGAAGTTCGTCCCACCCAGCGAGCAAGTCAATGTGGCGCTTGTCGGTGCCGGTGGACAAGGCCGTAGCAATCTCAAACAGTTGCTGCAACAGAAGGACTGCCGAGTCATCGCCGTGGCTGACCCTGCAGATTCGTTTAGCCTCGAGAACTTTTACTACAAAGGAGTCGGGGGTCGCGAACCGACGCTGTCTGATATCGACAAACACTACGATGCAGCCGGCGCGAGCGGCAAATGCAAAGGCTATGTCGACTTTCGCGAGATGCTCGACAAAGAAAAATCACTCGATGCAGTGCTGTGCGCCACCCCCGATCACGTGCACGCATTCGTGACAGCGAACTGCATGCGAGCCGGCAAGCATGTGTACTGTGAAAAGCCGTTGACTCACAACATCTGGGAAGCGCGTCGCATCGCAGCTATCGCAACGGAAACCGGCGTCGCAACGCAGATGGGCAACCAAGGACATTCGACGGACAATATGCGATTGACTGTTGAAGCACTGCAGGCAGGTGCAATCGGCAATGTCAAAGAAGTGCACGCTTGGGTCAGCGGTCACCGTTGGAATCCGACGTTGACTTCAGCCCCGAAAGAAAATGTCGAAGTACCGAAAGGCTTGAATTGGGATCTGTGGTTGGGACCGCGCGAACCGCGTCCGTTCAACCCGGCATACTTCCCGGTGGCCTGGCGAGACTTCTGGCAATTCGGCGGCTCGAACATCGGCGATTTCGGTTGCCATGATCTCGATGCAGCCTGCTGGGCCCTCGATCTCAAGTCACCGACGTCGGTTGATTTCGCGCCGGCCGGTGTGACTGATAAAGAGATCGGCCCGCACGGCGCATACGGCTGCTATGAATTCGCTGCGCGCGGTTCTGCTCCTCCAGTAAAGATTTTC
Source organism: Pirellulales bacterium (assembly GCA_046349815.1). Taxonomy (GTDB): domain Bacteria; phylum Planctomycetota; class Planctomycetia; order Pirellulales; family Pirellulaceae; genus Aureliella. The sequence continues at coordinate 29,925 of JAXMBQ010000031.1, forward strand.
TGGTACGACGGCGGATTGAAGCCCACCGGCATCGAAGGCTTTCCGTCGACGGAAAAACTAAGCGGTCGCGGCGTGCTCTTCGTAGGCGATAAGGGCTTTATGCTTTGCGGCGGAGCAGGGGGACCGATGAAGATTCTCCCCGAGTCCGTCGCGCTGAATTTCAAAGCTCCTGCACCAAGCATTCCTCGCAGTAAGGGACACCATCGCGATTGGCTTGATGCAATCAAAGGGGGTCCGGCGGCGAGCAGCAACTTTGCGTACGGTGCTCGCTTGGTCGAAATCGTGCTACTCGGTGTCCTTTCACTGCGCAGCGGTCGTCTCATTGAATGGAATCATGACAAGATGGAAGCGGTCGGTTTCCCCGAAGCCGAATCGTTGATTCGCGAACCTGTCCGCGCCGGTTGGGAGATTTGATGCCGAGAGTCGTCGTACTAAACGTCGTAGGACTGACACCGGAATTATTGCAACACGCGCCGAACTTGGCTTCGGTCGGAACAGCGCGGCCTTGGATCAGTCCGGTACCGGCTGTCACATGTACATCCCAAGCCACGATGCTCACGGGACTCGCTCCGCGCGAGCACGGGATCGTCGGCAACGGATGGTACTTTCGTGATACTGCCGAGATCCGATTCTGGCAACAATCGAATTCGCTGGTGCAAGGTGAAAAACTGTACGAAGGCATTCGTACAGCCAAAATGTTCTGGTGGTTCAATCAGCATGCGCCCGTCGAATGGTATGCGACACCCAAGCCCCACTACGGATCGGACGGTTCCAAGGTCTTCGGGATTCTAGATCAGACCGGTTGCAACCTGGAGGCCCAACTCGGTCCGTTCCCCTTCCATACATTCTGGGGACCGAAGGCCGGCTTGCCGTGTTCACAGTGGATCGGCCGCGCATCGGGTCTGGTGATGCAGCGAAACAAACCGGACCTGACTCTCGTTTATCTTCCGCATCTCGACTACGACTTCCAACGATTGACGGTCCATGATCCCGAGCGTGTACGAGAAGTGGATGCTGCGGCTCTGCCGGTCATCGAAGCGGCTTCGGATATCGGCGCACAAATCATCGTCGTTTCCGAGTACGGACTGGTGCCGGTGAGCAGGCCGGTTCATATCAACCGCGAACTGCGTCGAGCAGGTCTGACCGCGGTTCGCAATGGACCGTTCGGTGAACAGCTCATTCCCGGTGACTCGGAAGCGTTTGCCGTGGCCGACCATCAAGTTGCTCACGTTTATGTTCGCGATGCAAGTCGCAAAGAAGAAGTGCGAGCCTTGCTATGCTCCGTCCCGGGTATCGCTCGCGTCGTCGATCCGGAAGAATTGGAACTGGATCACCCTCGCAGCGGTGAACTGATCGCGCTCGCTGAACCTGATGCTTGGTTCACTTATTACTTCTGGAACGACGACCGCGATGCGCCTGACTATGCGAGAACAGTCGATATCCATCGCAAACCTGGGTACGATCCGGTCGAACTGTTCATGACCTCGATGCCGCGAGCCATGTTGCGACTGGCTCAAAAGAAACTCGGCTTTCGATACCGCATGGATGTGATTCCACTCGACGCAAGTCTAGTGAAAGGTAGCCATGGGGTTCTTCCCGAGCCGGATCGCGGCCCCCTGATAATCGGTCCGAATCCACCGCCCAATATGCGAGACTTCAAAGCCTATATTCGCGGGCTGCTTTGATCGATCTCGCTCTCCACTCGCCGTCAGACTGAATCGAAAACTGTTCTTCGGCAACCAAAAGGGTTCGCATTGCCATGCATGACCTGACGATCGGTATGAAAACTCTTTTCGTCCGAATCTTCTCATGGATCACACTGGTCATTGCGACCATGCCGGTCGGGAACGCACAACTTGCGGACGGCGGATCGGACGGCGTTGTACATCTCAGGAAGATCGGTGAAGTCATCGAGCGATGGGCTCCGGAGAATCGAGTCTTTGTTCGAGGCGATGTATCGGTCGGCAATAAACAGTTGAAGGAACTGGCTGATTGGCTCAAGCAGCATGCTCCGCATTGGACCGTGGTGCTGGTTGATTCGGCGCAAGGGGAAGAGTTCACCTCGTCGGTCGGCGTGCATCACCGTAATCTCGATGCATTGGAAGAATCGCTGGCAGAACTGAGCAACAAGACCGACTTCGGGCAGTTGGTCCACCCGCTCACCGGCGAACAGGATGGGGCCATCTTTTATTTGAGCTTGAAGGACCGCGCTTTCGGCTACCGCAGCTCCGACGCCCAAGATCGCCGTAATCTCGGCGGTTCGCACTGGGCAAATGAACTGGATCGCGAAGCGATACGAGCGATGCGCAACGGCGGACGCATACTGGATGCAGTGAAGAATACGATCACCGACATTGACAGTCGTTTGGCTCGCATGATTCAATCCGAAGCCGATGCGGCGGCGCAGCGTGAAGCGGAACGCAAGCGAGTGATCGCTGAAGTGGTTGCCGATGTCGCCGCAGCACAGCAGCATATTCAGGCTCTCACTACAGAACGCGACCATTTTCTCAACACGTTTACAGAGGCCAAAGGTCCGCTAACTCAGCCTCCTGTCGAAGTTTGGACTGGCCGCCTCGGCAAAGTTGCCGGAGACCTGACTTCCGACAACGCTCGCGAACATGAGGGGACGGTGCGCGCGATCGAGACCGAGATCGCCAAGTACCGTGACGGCTATGCCTTTGCCGCTCACTTGACCGAATCCGCTCAAGAATTCCACAGGAAGATCGATGCGATGAAATCGACTCCCTATGAATCGGTAATCCAATTGCTCGAAGAAGCCGAATCATCGTTCTTAAAATCGCAAGCGTCCGCATCGGCCGGAGAGTGGACTGCCGCGAATTTGTTTGAAGAGGCGGAGAGTCGATTGGCCGCGGCTGATTCGCTATTGGGTCAAGAGCTGCAAAACACATCGGCTGCAGAAGCTCGGCGTGCAACAGTTCGTAATGCAGTCGCGGGTACATCTTCTGTCGTAATCATCTTGATCGGCGGCGTGCTTTTCATTTTGAATCGCCGCAGAAGGTCGTCGATGGCACGAGCCGAGAAGACTCTCGACGAACGACAAGCGGCCGCGGAAACGGCAATCGGCCAAGTCGATGAGCTGTTCAAGCGCAATGAGGAAATACTGGGGTCCCGAGAAAAGATCGAGAGCCGCGGTTATACCGGTCGCACTCGATCGCTTTCGCTTCAAGCGCTCGACTATGTCGATGATCTTTTCATCATGGCTCGCGAAATCAAGCGTGTCTTGTCGGAAGGTGAAAGCATGATACGGCCCCGAAAACTGAATGATCGCCTGATCAGTCTTTTCAGCAGTTCGCGATTCGAGCAGGGGATCAACCACATCAGCGGAACGCCGTTGCAGTTTGAACGCTCGACAGGCATCCCGCTCATCTTCAAGAATATCCGCAGAGACGGTGGCAACTCAAACGCATTGTCAAACGTTGACCAAAGCTCTGACTCATCCACTTCAGAATTGCCCGACCGCGTCCAACTAACCTTCGAAGAAGTCTTCGCAGCGTTTCGTGCACGCAGCGAAGCGGCAGAGTCGGCACTGAATACGATTGTTCACAGTCTCAGTACAGTTCAAGATCGCTTGCAGGAACTCCAAACTCGGTTGTCGGGAGTTCAAGAGCTGGATAAGCAGTTGGACCAAGCCACCGGCAAGGATGGGCTGTTTGATGTGCCCGCGTTGCTGCGAGCCACATTGCCTGCGATCCAATCCGATTTGGACCGCGGAGATGAAGCCGCGGCCTTCGATGCGGTCTCTGCGATGGAAGGCCCCTCTTTCGCATGCGGAACATCGAATTGACGAATCAACCGCTTTCGCAACGATGTTGCTACAGGCTCGCGACAGTCACTTGAAGGAACTGGCTGAGCAAGCTTCGGGTCTGCGCTCGCTCGGTTATTCAACATCTTGGGTCGATCGAGCCGTCGATCAGTTGCAGAGCGAAGCCGATCAGGTCTTTGCTCGCATCGCGAATCAGTTCGGAACGAGTGATAACGCACTTCCATCCACGGCCCAGACGGAAGGCCGTGCTGCGATCGATCAGTGGCAATCGTCCGTCATGGCGCTCGTCGCCCGCGCGGGCCGTTCCGCCGCATCAGCCGAAACACTTGAAAAGAAATTAGTGGTGCAGAGGCAAAAGAGTCTGGAAGACATCACCCGTGTCCGCAAATCTCTCGCGGAGCAACTGGGTGTATCCGAGCAGATCGTACTGCGGGAACCGGAATTCAATCCCGATGCGATCGCTGAGCAATGCCGCAAGAGTATCGATGGTGCGAGAACCGTTTTACAGCAAGGTGATGCAGATTCAGCATCGACGATGCTGACCTCCATCGCCGAACAACTCAGCCATATCGAACGCATTTTGACAGACTCCGTGGAAGCCGCCGACACGTTCGAAGGAAAGCTAAGAACGCTGCGAGAACGAGCCGAACAACTGGCCGACCGAACGGCCGCTTCGGATCGGAGTGTTGAGAACGCACGCGAACAGTACTCTTCCGCCGCTCTGCAACTGCACTATTCAGAAATCGTCACGGCTCAATTGGCTCCTGCGAACGGACGATCGAGCGAGAACGAACAAGTCGTCGAATCAACCACAGCATCGTCTGGTACTGTCGATCAGTTAATCGCTGAATGTACTCAGTTACTAGAGAAGGTTCGCTCCCAGTTTGCAGCGATTGAAGCCGCGCATCGCAGCGCCGCATTGTTATCGGGCTCAGTACAAATGAGTCAGGCGAACGACACACTGGATACATGCTCGCGTCGGCTGGATCGAGTTGATGCGCATATCCAAAGCTTGGATGCACGCTCTCGCGAAAACGAAGGGGCTCAGTCGCAGTGCGAATCACTGTTGATGCAGCTCCGAGCGCTCGACAACGACCCGAAGATTCTCATGAGCACACTGCAAGCGATACAGCAGGCGTCAGAGCCAGTGAGAAAGACTCGAGAGGATTTGAGCCGAATGCAAGCAGGCATCAATCCGTTCGAAGTCGCTCTCAGCATTACCTCTTCGGCTCGCCGCTTGGAAGCTTTGCGCAACCAAGCAGAATCGGACCGAGCCGCCCATGCGGAAGCGATGCGAGCGCTCCAAGGGGCCAAGCGACAGATGGACGTGGCTCAGCAATACGTTCGTCAATCGCAGACCGACGGCATCACAGACTCACGTCGCACCATCGAAGCCAATCAGCGGATCGCAGGGTTGGCCGGGCAACTCAAATCTTTGGAACTTGAATTCAATCGTCCTCATGGCGATTGGCAGTCCGTGGATCAACGCGCGGCCGCATTGCAGACTGAGATTGCCGCCGCATCACAAATGCTGGGCAGCGAGCTCCAAGCTGCATCCGAAGCACTCGCCGCGTTTCAACAGGCTTCACAACAAGTATTCCAAGCCGGAAGATGGTCTAGCACGCGAGGCATACGCATCCCCGGATCACCCGGCGTCACCGACTTGGAACGAGCTCGATCTGTATTGCATTCCGGGAACTACTCGATGGTCCTGGAGATCAGTCGCTTGGCTGCCGCTGCAGCAGCAGCGGCAATTCAGCAAGCAGAGCGAGAAGAAACGAGACGTCGATTGGAACAGGAACGTGCTGAAGAGCAAGCGCGGCGCGATCGTGACGAACACAGTCGCACCCATTCTTCGTTTTCCTCTTCATTCAACTCAACCTCGTCCTCATTCAGTTCCTCCCATGCAGACACCGGCAGGTCGTCCGTGCCTGCGCCGAGCGCCGACAATCAATCGGGATTCGGTCGCTCGGGTTGGTAAACTATGAATGCACGAAGCAAAGTGTCGAGGTGCGATGAGTATCTTTGGCCTATTACTGCTTCGGCGACTCGGTGTGCGGAGTAGCGGTTCCACCGGAATAACTCGGAGGATCGCTGGCGGGAAACGAATCATCGATGGCTTCATCGACTTGCTGATTCTCCGGACGCGGAGACTTCGGATCCGGAATGACCGATGTGTTCGCATTATGAGTCTGATCAACAGCACGAGGTTGGTCAGAGACGCGTAGCGGAAGTTGAATCGGCGCACTGGAGGATCGGCGCGGACTATTGTCGCTTGATTTTCCCGCGGATTGCGAATGAAGATTCGTGCGGCCGGATGGTCCTTCATCTTGATCTGTGTTGGTCGAACACCCGAACAAACATGCACTTTCGGATTCTCGATACAAAACCAAGCTGCTCAACAACATCACGCTGCTTGCAACGATAGGCTTTCGAGTGATAGCCATGGCACCTAAAAGAAAGCCCAGAGAAGCAAGTGTCAGCTTTTCAGCTCGTTGCAAATGAAAGACTTGATTCAACTGCGAGAATTCAAACGGCGGTATCGCTGGTACGTTGCGTTGCTCGTCCACTTTCGGAGCTCCTTGCGGCATGGGTAAAAACCAAGGTATGGCGATTCATCACCTTGCCACATGCAAATGCCGTCCCAAAAAACAGGCAACAGGATAACGTCTGCAGCCGTTATAGAGCAGCTAGCGGACTAGTGAGAGATTCGGACACGGTTTACACCCATTACACAGATTTCAACGCTGAGTCGGAGCGACTTCGAGCGCGCGCGATGGAGACGGCATGTGCAGAGAGAATCGCCAGCGCGAGCCATACACATAGAAAGCCGGTCAGCTTCCAAGCATCGACAGGTTCTTTGTAAAGCGCGATACCGATTATGAACTGCAGCGAAGGAGCGATGTATTGCAATAGCCCCATGCTGACCAGCGGTACAGACTTGGCCGCCGATGCGAACAGAACCAGCGGCAAAGTGGTGATCGGGCCGGCGAGTACAAGCAGAGCGAGCATGCCCGGTGATTCCCATTGCCCGGTCGTCGTATGGTGCCATGCCAAAAAGCCGAGCGCCGGAATCGCAAGCACCGCGGTCTCAAGCCCCAACCCCGCGACAGCAGGCAGGCTCGTCTTCTTCTTGACTACCGCATAGAACGCGAAGGTCGACGCGAGCGTCAACGCGATCCAGGATACGCGTCCTGATGAAACGGTCATGATGCATAACCCCACAGCCGCGACAATCACCGCCAGCCACTGCATCTTCGAGAGTCGCTCACTGAACAGTAAGACGCCGAGCAGCACATTGAGCAGCGGATTGATGAAGTAGCCTAAGCTGCTTTCGACAACCGCACCATGCTGGACTGCCCAGATAAAAACGAGCCAATTGGTGCTGATGAGCAATGCTGCCACGACTGATAGCCCCAGTCGCCGAAAGTCTCGCACTGCACCGCGTATATCTGACCACTGACGGAACAGTTGCACACAAACGGCCAGCGTGAGCAGCGACCACAAGATGCGATGGCAAATGACTGCCGATGGATCAACACTGCCCAGCATCTTCCAATAAACCGGGAAGATGCCCCAGAGCACATAGGCAACAGCAGCTTGCAACGTTTTCATGCAGACCAAGAATCGAAGTGAGACCAACCACCTCTACGGCATGAATACCAAGAAGAGGTCATAAACCGCAGATCCTCGCAGATTACCGCAGATAACAGCCACTCACAACCTGCTGACCATCTGCGCAAATCTGCGAACATCTGCGGTTCAATCCCTCCCCCATTTCCTTCACGCTCGTACACCGCGTAACACGCTGGTATTCGATGACCAGTGTCGATAGCCATTGCCTGATTCACGAACGCGTGTGTGAAGGAGTTAACCGCAGATTCTCGCCGATTGTCGCAGATAACAGCCACTCACAACATGCTCACCATCTGCGCAAATCAGCGAACATCTGCGGTTCAATCCTCCCCCGTATTCTTCACGCTCGTATACCGCGTAACACGCTGGTATTCGATGACCAGAGTCAACAGCCGTTGCCTGATTCACGAACGCGTGTGTGAAGGAGTTAACCGCGATACCAGCCGATTACCGCAGATAAAGACCATTCACTGCCCGCTCTTCATCTGCGTGGATCTGCGGCCATCTGCGGTTCAATCCCCTGAATCCGAGAATCATCAGGCATATGCATCGATAATATCGTAATTGACTGGAAGCTTCCGAAACGCTTTGCCGCCGATCTAATGAATCGCTTCCATTCGAGCTCAGGTCCTGAAAAGTTGATGAGCAGTGCCCGCTTGTAACCTGTTGCCTTGAGATAGTGAAGTACTTGTGCTTTTTCGATTTCGGTGAGCTGTTTGATGGTTTTTAATTCAACAATGATCGAACTGTAACACACGAAATCGCGATATGGCGTGGTCAACGGACGACCTTTGTAGAGGACTGGAATGGGTTGCTCGCGGAGATATGAAATCCGTCGTTCAATCAGCTCATACTCCAGGGCGTCCTGATAAACACCTTCTAGAAATCCCTGTCCAAGAACGGTATGAACTTCCATCGCCGCACCAATTATGGCGTAGGTCTCAGGATCACGTGCGTCGGGCGACATCGCAACACTCCTTCATAACAGAACCGAAGAGATAACCGCAGATTCTCGCAGATTACCGCAGATAACAGCCATCCACAACCTGCTGACCATCTGCGCAAATCTGCGAACATCTGCGGTTCAATCCCTCCCCCATTTCCTTCACGCTCTCCCACCGTGTAAACAACTGGTACTCGATGACCAGAGTCGATAGTCGTTGCCTGATTCAAGAACGCGTGTGTGAAGGAGTTAACTGCAGATTTCCGCCGATTGTCGCAGATAACAGCCAATCACAACATGCTCTTCATCTAGGCAAATCGGCGAACATCTGCGGTTCAATCCCTCCCCCATTTCCTTCACGCTCGTACACCGCGTAACACGCTGGTATTCGATGACCAGAGTCGATAGCCGTTGCCTGACTCACGAACTGCGGGAGTCAAGAAGTTAACCGCAGATTCTCGCCGATTGTCGCAGATAACAGCCATCCACAACCTGCTCACCATCTGCGCAAATCAGCGAACATCTGCGGTTCAATCCTCCCCCGTTTTCTTCACGCTCGTACACCGCGTAACCAACTGGTAATCGATGACCAGAGTCGATAGCCGTTGCCTGATTCACGCACTACGGGAGTAAAGGAGTTAACCGCAGATTCTCGCCGATTGTCGCAGATAACAGCCAACGCCACGATGCTCACCATCTGCGCAAATCTGCGAACATCTGCGGTTCAATCCCTCCCCCATTTCCTTCACGCTCGTATACCGCGTAACACGCTGGTATTCGATGACCAGAGTCAATAGCCGTTGCCTGATTCAAGAACGCGCGTGTGAAGGAGTTAACCGCAGATTCTCGCCGATTGTCGCAGATAACAGCCAATCACAACATGCTCTTCATTCATGCGCAAATCTGCGAACATCTGCGGTTCAATCCCTCCCCCATTTCCTTCACGCTCTCCCACCGCGTAACCAACTGGTAATCGATGACCAGAGTCGATAGCCGTTGCCTGACTCACGAACCGTGGGAGTGAAGGAGTTAACCGCAGATTCTCGCAGATTGTCGCAGATAACAGCCACTCACAACCTGCTGACCATCTGGCGCGCAAATCAGCGAACATCTGCGGTTCAATCCCTCCCCCATTTCCTTCACGCTCGTACACCGCGTAAACAACTGGTAATCGATGACCAGAGTCGATAGCCGTTGCCTGATTCACGAACGCGTGTGAAGGAGTTAACCGCAGATTCTCGCCGATTGTCGCAGGTAACAGCCAATCACAACATGCTCACCATCTGCGCAAATCTGCGAACATCTGCGGTTCAATCCCTCCCCCGTTTTCTTCACGCTCGTACACCGCGTAACCAACTGGTATTCGATGACCAGAGTCAATAGCCGTTGCCTGACTCACGAACTGCGGGAGTCAAGAATTTAACCGTAGATTCTCGATTGTCGCAGATAACAGCCAATCACAACATGCTCTTCATCTAGCGCAAATCGGCGAACATCTGCGGTTCAATCCTCCCCCATTTCCTTCAAGCTCGTAAACCGCGTAACCAACTGGTAATCGATGACAAGAGTCGATAGCCGTTGCCTGATTCACGAACTGCGGGAGTGAAGAAGTTAACCGCAGATTCTCGCCGATTGTCGCAGATTACAGCCACTCACAACATGCTCACCATCTGCGCAAATCTGCGAACATCTGCGGTTCAATCCCTCCCCATTTCCTTCACGCTCGTACACCGCGTAACACGCTGGTATTCGATGACCAGAGTCGAGTAGCCGTTGCCTGATTCAATAACGCGTGTGTGAAGGGAGTTAACCGTAGATTTCGAGCGATTGTCGCAGATAACAGCCAATCACAACATGCTCTTCATCTGCGCAAATCGGCGAACATCTGCGGTTCAATCCTCCCCCATTTCCTTCACGCTCGTAAACCGCGTAACCAACTGATAATCGATGACAAGAGTCGATAGCCGTTGCCTGATTCACGAACTGCGGGAGTGAAGAGCGTTAACCGCAGATTCTCGCCGATTGTCGCAGATTACAGCCACTCACAACCTGCTCTTCATCTGCGCAAATCTGCGAACATCTGCGTTCAATCTCTTCCGTTAACGAACAAGGGCCCTGACGTTGCAGGGCCCTTGTGATTCTTTTCAGTGTTCTACTCAGCAACGATTACTTGGCTGAACGAAGTGCAGCTTGAGCTGCGGCCAAACGAGCGATAGGAACTCGGAACGGCGAGCAACTGACGTAGTTCAGACCGATCGAATGGCAGAACACAACCGATGCCGGATCACCGCCGTGCTCACCACAGATGCCGATCTTGAGATCGCTGCGAGTCGAACGGCCCTTGTCGACACCGATCTTCATCAGTTGACCGACACCGGTGGTATCGATCGAGGCGAACGGGTTCGCCTTGAGGATCTCGAGCGACTGATAATGAGGAATGAACGAACCCGAATCATCGCGGCTCATGCCGAGCGCGGTTTGGGTCAAGTCGTTCGTGCCGAAGGAGAAGAACTCGGCGGTTTCGGCGATCTCGTCGGCGGTCAAAGCACCGCGCGGGACTTCGATCATCGTACCGACGGAGTAAGCGAACTTCTTGCCGGTTTCCTTCATGACTTCTTTGGCCACGCGATGGATGATCTCGACTTGCAGGTCGAGCTCCTTCTTGAAGCCGACCAGCGGAACCATGATCTCCGGCTTGACCTTGATGCCTTCTTTGATGACGGCAGCGGCAGCTTGGAAAATCGCGAGCTTGCATCTCGAGATTTCCGGACGCACGATACCGAGACGGCAACCGCGGAAGCCGAGCATCGGGTTGAACTCATGCAGTTCGTCGACCAGTCGTTGCACTTCCTTAATGCTGATGCCCAGTTGCTGAGCGACTTCTTCCCGACCCTTCTTGTTGTCGTGGTGCGGGAGGAATTCGTGCAACGGCGGATCGAGCAAGCGGATGCAAGCCGGCAGACCGTTCAGCGCTTTGAAAATCCCTTCGAAGTCCTTCTGCTGGTACGGGAGCAGCTCAGCCAAAGCGGCCTTACGTGCTTCTTCGGTCGATGCCAGGATCATCTTGCGAACGGCGATGATTCGATCACCTTCGAAGAACATATGCTCGGTACGGCATAGACCGATACCTTCAGCACCGAAAGCCACCGCGTTCTCAACCTGATCAGGTTGGTCAGCGTTGGTACGGATGCCGAGCGTACGGAACTTGTCAGCCAGCTTCATGATGTGGTTGTAGTACTGGAAGACCTTGCTGTCGGCAGCCTTCAGGGTCTTGCCGACCAGCACTTGCTTCAGTTCGCTGTCAGCGGTCTTGATCAGACCGTTGAAGACTTCACCGGTCGATCCGTTGATGCTGATCGAATCGCCTTCCTTGAGCGTGAAGCCTTTGCACTTCAGCGTCTTCTTGTGGTAGTCGATTTCAATGTCACCGGCACCGGCGACGCAGACCTTACCCATTTGACGAGCAACCAGAGCGGCGTGGCTGGAAACACCACCGCGCGCCGTCAGAATACCGGTCGATGCGATCATACCGCGGAGGTCTTCCGGGCTGGTTTCGATACGAGCCAGAACGACTTGCTGTCCCTTGGCGGCGAGTTCTTCTGCCTTCGCAGCGGTGAATACGACTGCGCCGGATGCAGCACCGGGACCGGCAGCCAGACCGACAGCCATCAAGCTGCCGTCCTTGCGAGCCTTCTCGTAGGATGCCGTATCGAAGATCGGTTGCAGCAGTTGGTTCAGCGCTTCCGGATCGCCCGACTTGATCGCGTGCTCAGGTGTCATCAACTTTTCCTTGACCATGTCGTGAGCAATCTTCACGTAGGCCAAAGCGGTGCGCTTGCCGTTTCGAGTTTGAAGCATGTACAGCTTCTTCTTCTCAATGGTGAACTCGAAGTCCTGCACGTCGCCGAAGTTCTTTTCGAGCGTCTTACGAACTTCAACGAGTTCCTTGTGAGCGGCACCGATGGTCTTGTCCTTGGCCATCTCGGAAATCTTGAGCGGCGTACGAACACCGGCGACGACGTCTTCGCCTTGAGCGTTGACGAGGTATTCGCCGTAGAAGACGTTCTCGCCGGTAGCCGGGTCACGAGTGAACGCCACGCCGGTTGCGCAGTCGTCGCCCATGTTACCGAACACCATGCTTTGAACGTTAACGGCGGTGCCCCATTCGTCCGGAATGCGATACTTCTGACGATAGAGAATGGCTCGCTCGTTCATCCACGAACCGAACACGGCGTTGATGGAGCCTTCGAGTTGCTTCATCGGGTCCGTCGGGAACGACTTGCCGGTACGTTCCTTGATCAGCTTCTTGTAGCGATCGACCAGCGTGCGCAGGTGTTCTTCAGTCAGTTCAACGTCTTCTTTGACGCCGACTTCTTTCTTGAGCGCGTCCATGACTTCTTCGAACGGTTCATGTTCGTTTTCATGACGCTTCTGCACACCCATCACAACGTCGCCGTACATTTGCAGGAAGCGGCGATACGAGTCCCATGCGAAGCGGCCGTTATCGGTCGCTTTCTTGAGGCTCTCAGTCGTATCATCGTTCAGACCGAGGTTGAGAATCGTGTCCATCATACCGGGCATCGAATCACGAGCACCCGAGCGAACGGAAACGAGGAGCGGGTTCTTGGCATCGCCGAACTTCTTGCCGGTTTCCTTTTCGAGCCAAGCGACGGCCTTCTTCAGTTCCGCTTCCAAACCTTCCGGATGCTTCTTGCCGTTCTGATAGTAGTGAACGCAAACTTCGGTCGTGATGGTGAAGCCGGGAGGGACCGGCAGACCGATCTTGGTCATGGCAGCCAAGTTGGCCCCTTTACCACCCAGCAACGCTTTCATGTCCCCCGCGCCATCGGTCTTGGACTTGCCGAAGTAGTAAATCATCTTGTTGGACTTGGCCATAACCGTCTTTGAAACCTCCGAGATTGGTGTCTTGAGTTGTCGCAACTCGCTCTAAACTATTGACTTGCGTCACTAAAATAGGCTGGCGAGTGTAATGACGGAGACAGTTTCCGTCAATTGGGAGATAGGCTGGCGAAGGGCCGCGGAGCGCTCAATTTCCATGGAAAATCGACAGATTTCGGGCTTCTTGATCGTCGGCCACGGCACGCGTGATCCTGCTGGACAATCACAGTTCCTGCACATCGCAGAACAAGCCGCTCGACGACTCGCCCCAGCCCCGGTTGAAACGGCTTTCCTCGAATTGGCCGAGCCCTCGATTCCCGCCGGCATCGCGGCCCTGGCTGCTCGCGGCGTCCACCGATTCGTCACCGTTCCCGTTCTGCTGTTTCGAGCCGGTCACGCCGACCGCGACATCCCTGAAGCGGTGCAAGCGGCCGCCCTCGAGCATGGCATGCAAGCGGTCGCGCAAAGCGACCCCCTCGAACTGCAAGAACCTGTCCTTCAGTTGTCGGCTGCTCGATTTCGCCAAGCCCTCGCCGAGCACGGCCTTGAAGATACGCCGCGCAGTCGCATCGCTCTGGCGATGATCGCTCGCGGCAGCAGCAGTGAATCCGCCGCGATGAAGATGGCCGAGTTCACATGCGAACGACATCGATATGAACCGGTGAAGTGGTGCGGCATCGGCTATGTAGCAGTACGAAGACCGAATGTCGATGACATCCTCGATCAGTTAGCGGCGCAGGATGCAGATGTGCTAGTGGTCCAACCCCATCTCTTGTTTCACGGCGAAGTCTGGGAGTCGATACGAACTCGCATGACAATTCGCTCCGCCGACGATCAGCGTCCGTGGTTGATCACTCAACCGCTGGGGTTCCAAGAGTCTCGCGGCTGCTCAACAACTCAAACACCGGAGTCAGAACAAATCAGCCTCGGTTCCGTTCTGGCCGAACTGGCTCGAGTAAAAGAATAAGTCACTTCCCGTTCACTCGAAACATCGTTGGTGTTACCAAATTTGTAAGTGCTTAGATCATGGATGAACGGGATGAACAGGATCGGAGATTGAAGTGAGTGTTTCCTATCCTGTTCATCCGGTCCATCCATGTTCCTTTACAATACCGAATGACAGCTGCCTTCGGCTACCTGCTGAGCTTTTGGAGCTGCACTTTTCGGAACTCGACGGGGCCGTGGTCGCCTTGAAGTAGCAGAGGGCCGGGTTCGGCTTCTCGACTGTCGAGCGCTCCCCCGGTTACTCCGGGGATAATCTGTTCGTCGATGACGCGTTTACCATTCAACATCACCGTCACTCGACGACCGACTAATCGGATCGTTGCCTCTTGCCACTCACCGGCTTTGCGCGCGGCATTGAACGACGGAGTCAGATAACCGTAGACGCCGCCGATGCGATGGCTGTCAGCTTCTAAGCCGAAGTTGTCTTCGATCTGCACCTCATAGCGACCACGTAGGTAAATGCCTCCGTTGCTCCCCTGGGGATAACGAAACTCGACGTTTAGTTCAAAGTCGTCAAACTTTTCTTCTGTCATCAAGTTGTTACCGGGGGCAACGTTGGAGAGCAGACCATCGCGCACTACCCATCCGTTCTTTCGATCCGCGAACTGCGGCTTCCAGCCTTTCAGGTCCGTGCCGTTAAACACTTCGATCGAATTACCCACAGGTTTGCCCGCTTCACGCTCCAACTTCGGAGCGCGCACTGCTTCCCAGTTAAGTTCTTTGCCGTCGTCACCGGTCACTGTTCCGCTTAATCTGTCGCCGTCGATTTTTCCCTCGACAACAACATCGGTTTTTCGTCCTTCCCACTGAGGAGGCACGACGAAGTGGAAGGTGGAATCGGTTATTTGTACATGAGCAATGGGTCGAGCGCTTCCGAATTGCCCGACGTAACGGCCGACCAAGGTTTTGCTGCCCGACTTGGTGACCTCGATCCACGAGGGATAGTCGCCGTTTTTGCCGTGCACTGTGAGGTCCCATCGCCCCTGCAGGACTTCCGCGGGAGCTTTTCCTTTCGCCGTCTCTTGAGCAATTGCGAACGACGAGAACGAGGTGGCTGATGCTGCGCAGAAGAGCGCAGCAACTTTTTTCCAATAGCGCATGCTGTTCTTTCTAAGAATTATCCGACCAGTTGTTTATTGAATCGACCTTCATTAATCGTCGGTCGCTCAAGTCGGCCTTTATGGTTGTAAGAGAGTTGCATGTTATCCAGCCCCATCAACCACAGGATCGAGGCATGGATATCGTGGACATGCATTTTGTCTTCGACCGCATAGAGTCCGAGCTCATCGGTCGAACCGATGAACTGTCCCCCTTTAACTCCGCCACCCGCCATGAAGATGGAGAATCCGGTCGGATTGTGATCGCGACCATCTCCTTTTTCGCTCATTGGCGTCCGCCCGAATTCACCGCCCCAGATGACGAGCGTCTCATCGAGCAAGCCACGTTGCTTAAGATCTTTGATCAGTCCGGCCACCGGCTTGTCCATGGATGCGCACAGTGCGGAGTGATTCTTTTCAATGCCTGCGTGCGAATCCCATTTGCTGCCGGTACCGTTATAAAGCTGCACGAAACGGACTCCGCGCTCAACTAGTCGCCGCGCGAGCAAACAGTTCTTGCCGTAGACTTCCGTGTTCTTCTGATCGATGCCGTAGAGCGCGAGTGTGGCCTCGGATTCTTGTGATAGATCGATCGCTTCGGGAGCTTGAGCCTGCATGCGGAATGCGAGTTCATAGCTGCGAATGCGAGCTTCGAGCTCCGTTTGTTGCGGATGAGTCGAAGCATAGGACTGGTTGTATTGCTTCAACAGCGCGAGCTTCGACTCGATTTCGTAGATCGGGCGATCATCCGGAAAGTGAAGATTCGGAATCGGTTCCTTTTCCGTTCCGTTGATCCGCACTCCCTGATGAACTGCAGGCATAAAGCCGCTGCCCCAATTGCGAGGACCATTCACGGGACGACCCGAGTTGTCGCACATGACGACAAACGCGGGAAGGTTTTCGTTGGCGGAACCGAGTCCGTAGTGAATCCATGACCCGAGCGAAGGACGTCCCGCGAAATTGATGCAAGTATTCATCTGACACACACCGCCAGCATGGTTGATGCCGTTAGTCCAGCACGAACGAATGACTGCGATGTCATCCATGCAGGATCCGATGTGCGGTATCCAATCGGAGGCAGGCAAGCCGCTCTCGCCGCAACGAGTCCACTTGCGCGGCGATGCAAGCAGCGGTGAACCGCGTTCGCCCATCGCAGTGATGGGTTCACGAAAACTGCTCGGCAGCGGTTTGCCGGCCAGCTTGTTCAACATCGGCTTCGGGTCGACCAAGTCCAAGTGGCTTGGTCCCCCTTCCATAAAGCACCAGATAATGCTCTTGGGCGCGCGGTCGATGGTGCTCCGACAGCCATTGCATCCGAACTAAGCATCCAGTTCAAAGCCACGGCACCGAGCCCCATCGAGCTGCCTTGCAGCAACCGGCGACGATTGACTTGCATGATTTGGTCTGCTGCGTCCATCGTCCTACTCCAAATACAAAAATTGGTTCGAGTTGAACAGGATGTGGCACAAGTCGGCGAGTTTGCCCGGGTCGAGTACTTCAGCGTCTTCGCCGGATGACAAACCCACGTAGCGTTCGGCGGATTCCAAATCGGACTGGGAAGGTTCGCGTCCCCATATCGATCGAAACGCGTTCTTCACCACAGTTTCCGGTTCTTTGAATTCAGCCGCAAGTCGCTTCGCCGTCGCTTCGGCTCGCCCCAGGACATACTTGCCGTTGAACAGCAACAACGATTGCGTCGGCGTGGTCGTCGTATCGCGATTCGCTACGCTCTGCAATCCATTTGCCGCATCGAAGCCATGTACGAAAGTGTCGTTTTGATTGCGGAAGCTCTTCAGATAGACAGAACGACGAGGAACATCCTGCGTGACGCTCGGTCCGCCGATGTCGGTTTTCAATTCAGCGCTCGCGGTCAGCATCGCATCGCGAATCTGTTCCGCTTGCAAGCGACGCACGCGAGATCGCCACAGCAATCGTTCGCCCGGGTCGACCGTTTGATAGCGGCTAGCTTCGGGATGGTGGGCTGACTGCTGCCAAGTCGCAGAAGCGAGAATCGTGCGATGCAGTTCCTTCATGCTGAATCCGCTTTCGATGAACTTCGCGGTCAGCCAATCGAGCAACTCGGGATGAGTCGGCTTGTCGCCCAAGTGGCCGAAGTCATTGCTGGTCGAGACGATGCCTTGTCCGAAGTGCTGTTGCCAGATGCGATTGACGAAGACTCGCATCGTCAGCGGATTGTTCGGATGACCGATCCATTTAGCGAGCGCTGTGCGGCGACCGGTGGAACCAGGACGAACACTCGCGTCATTGACCGCGATCGGCATATCATGACCTTGTGCAAGCACTTCCATGTAGCCGGGAGCGATCGGTTCGCGACGCGAATCATCGGGATTGGTCGTCGGTGACAGTATGCCGTCGAAATCGGTGACGGTCATCACTTGCGGCAGCGGCTTGGGCTTCAAGTGATCAAACTTCGCGAGTTCCTTCTCGAGTGCTTCGCGTTTCTCCTTGTCTTCTTTCTTGATGTTCTGGAACGGACCGCCGCCTTCTTCTAAGTACTGGCGTGAAACCATGTAGGCCATCTGCTCTTGCCATGATGTGCGATCATGGTGCGGCAGATGGAAGCAGGCTTGAATGTCGAGCGGAAACTTATCGACTGTTGTAAACCACTTTTTCTTCTCATAGGGCTCGAGCAGCGCTGCCAATTCGGCTCGAACGCTCGCGGTTGCAGCTTCCCACTCAGCCGACTTGGATTTGTGTTCCGCCATTTCCTTTTCAGTCGCTGCGATCAAGTCATCGCGCCAAATCACCGGTTCAAGGAAGGCTCGCAGTTTAAAATAGTCTCGCTGCGGGATCGGATCGAACTTGTGTTGATGACAACGAGCGCAAGCCATGCTCATTCCCATGAACGCGTCGCCGACGACGTCGGTCATCTCGTTCATGATGTCGTTCCATTGACCGCGAGCATCGCGCTGGTTGTATTCGTAGATGCCTAGTCGCAGGAACCCGGCGGCGATCATCCCTTCAGGATCATCGGCACGTTCGTCACCTGCGAGTTGATCGAGCACAAACCGGGGATAGGGTGTGTCGCGATTGAAGGCATCGACGACGTAGTCGCGATAACGATAGATGACAGGTCGATAAGCATCTTGATTCCATCCGTCCGACTCGGAGTACCGAACGAGGTCGAGCCAGAAACGCGCCCAGTGTTCTCCGTAGCGAGGATCCTCGAGTAAGCGATCGACTGCTCGCGCCCATGCTTGAGGCGATTGGTCTCGCACGAATTCATCGATCTCTTGTACGGAAGGAGGAAGGCCGATGAGATCAAAGTACAGACGACGAATGAGCACCGCGCGATCGGCTCTGGGAGCCGGGCTCAACTGTTGAGCGGACAGCGCATTCCACACGAATCGATCGACGTCATTCTGTGACCATTGATCATCCGGACTGTGCGGGGGATTGATCTTCTTCAGCGGCTGAAACGCCCACCAGTTGCGATCTAAGTCGGTGATATTTCCGTCGGTCTCGCGCAGAGCGGCAATCGAATCCGGCCATACAGCACCGGCAGCCACCCAGCGTTCGAAGTGCAGAATGACCTTATCAGCCAATTTCTTCTTGGGGGGCATTTCAACGCCGCGGTGGTGCAAAGCATCGACAAGAAGGCTTTCATCGGGTTTACCCGGAGTTACGATCGCGCCGCTGTCTCCCCCTTTGAGAAGCCCTTCGCGAGTATCAAGCCGCAGACCGCCCTCTTGTTTCTTTGCTCCGTGGCATTGAATACATTGACCGATCAGGACCGGACGGATCTCGCGCTCGAACTGCGCCGCTCGTTCGGCCTCACGAGCATCGTCGGCATAGGCATTCGATAGCAGGATTGCGAGCGAGCTGAGACTTAGTAGACACTGTCGTCCGAGATGGTGCATAGTTGCGTTCTCTGCTCAATGAAGCGACCGGAGGAGCGGGGCGAGGGTGGCAGGCGGGGTGATCGGAACCGGAAACGGTGTGACCTCAGCGGTCCTTCGCGTTGCAACTCCGGTGTTTTCGACATTTTCAGTTTACCACAAGCCGCCGAAGCCGCGAACAGAACGATTTTCATCGAGTGGATGGTCAAAGAGCCGCAGGCAAAGCCTTTAAGGCAGTTTTTGCGGCCGGCGATCAGCGCGATGGATACCGGAAATCTTTGCTCGGCGTTAGCTTGGAGTCGTCGCGAAAAGAGCGACGTTTCGGCCGTCAATCCAAGCTTTCTTTTCGCCGTGCTTCGACGGCTCATTACAACCCATGTCAGCCGCAGAACACGCCGATGAGAAGCCCGACGAAGTGCCGGTCGAGCACTCGGCCGCGCTCGAGCCGACAGGCGGGAAACCAGCTGAAGCGTCGGAGGCGTCGCCTGAAGAAGTCATTGCCGAATGCCCGAACTGCAAATTGCGCCGCGACAATTATCAAGCGCTCGGTCTGGCAATCTTTTTCGTGTCGCTCTTTTCATGCGGCACCCTGACGTTCATCGCGCTACCGACCGGTGTCGCTCTAACCTTTATCGGTTCCAGAAAATGCAAAGAATGCCGAGCCGCCGCGAAGGGAAGCGAAGAAACGTAGTCTGGCAGTCTTTTGATCTGTTTCGGACCCTACGGTTCGAGATGTTGGTTGTTCTCATCTCTATTGGGGTCGGTTGAGGACAACTGACCTACACTGGACACTCGGAATTCTGGCGTCACGGGCTCAAAATGGTTATTTTATGCGTGACATTCGATTCTGTATTGCCTCATTGATCCATGTTTTGTTGACATAGGCATGTGAAAGACAAAGGCCGGTGAAGTATGAAAAGCTCGTCGCCGGCAGCATCGCAAGTTACGCCCGCATAGTTGAGGATCGCTATGAACTTGAGCCGCAAGAAACGAACTCAGCGCATGTTCCGCCGGAAGTTGGTGGAGAGCCTCGAGCAGCGAGCCGTGATGGATTCGGCAGGTTTGTCGGCTCTGGTTTCTGAGACAGCGGTCGCACCGCAGGCTAATACTCTGCAACACTTTGCTTCCGAACAAGAATTAGTCTCAGTCTTCAAGCAACGGCTGAACGCTCAATACTCGGGAATGTTCGGCCAGTTGGTGTACTCGCCGATCTGGCAAGTCGATCCGCAAACCGAAGTCGCGATCGATGACAGCCAATTTCTAACGTTCGCGTCATCGGATTCCGACGCGAATGTCGGGAGGCCGATGGTCGCTGATTTGAACTCTGCCGGTTCGGTCGGAACACGCTCCACGAGCTCGACATCGACGAACAATCAAATCGGTGGAATAGAGGAAGGAGACATCGCCGAGATCACGTCGGACGGCATCGTCTACACCGTCACCGAAGGTCGACTGACCATTGTCGATGCGAGCGATCCCGAGAATATTATCGCTCTCTCGAACATCGACATCGGCCTCTACAACGCACAGTTAATATTGTCGGGCAATCGGCTGATCGTTGTATCGCCTTCTTCTGCCCCTGCAATGACCCCCTGGTTCGATCGAGTTACTCCGACTTGGACCACACAGTTGCGAGTCTTCGATGTTTCGGACAAAGCTCACCCCAAGCAGACTGCCGACATGCAGTGGGAAGGATCAGCTTCAGCCGTCCGATTAGTAGGTGACAAGCTGGTTATGGTCCTGAACCATACCGTTGATTTTGCGCCGCGGATCATTTCCTCGCTGCCGTCCGTCGTTTCGTCCACTGGACCTTTGTCACCGTTCGTTACCAGGCGGATCGGAGATGACGGTGCGGGCTTAATAACGATGGACTGCATGTGGTATGACCCCAACGCTCGCTATGAAAGCGCAGAAGAGTATTGGACTCGAGTCGAGCCATTGATCGTTACATCTCTGTTGCCCGACTATGAGTTTCACGACGAAACAGGAGCGATCCAATCTTCCGGCGATGCAGGAGATGTGCATGACATCGTCGCCCTGACCGACATCGTCCCATACTTGGCAGAGTCCGTAATCACGATCGACGTGTCTGAGGCAACACTGAGCGTCATTGACTCGGAGACACTGCTCGACGACAAGAGCCAATCAGCCTACGTTTCGTCCGACTCCGTCTATCTGTTCAGCAACGTCGTTTGGCCTGAGACCCGGTTCATCAAGCTCGATTTGTCCGATGACATTGGGCAAGTCACGGCCGTCGCGGAAGGATCCGTGCCGGGCTTTGTGCGCGATTCGCATTCACTCGACGAGTATGACGGAATGCTGCGAGTCTTGACGGGAGACGTTAGCTTGAGTTGGGCTGATCCATCGACTGCGGATCTGTTCGTACTGAAAGAGATCGACGGCAAGCTGCAAACGATCGGCGAGTTGCGGGACATCGCTGACGGACAACAAGCATTCTCCATCGAATTCGACGGCACGCGAGCCGTCATCGTAACTGCGGAAGTCGACCGATCGACGCTCGTTCCTTTCAATGATCCGGTGCATGGAATCGATCTGTCCGATCCGACTGCTCCCAAAGAGCTCGGCGAGATCGAGAGCCCGGGTGTGACGACCTATCTCCATTGGCTCGATGCACAGCACTTGATCGGGGCAGGCTATGTGCAGCAAGACGGCAATTGGTCCCTGCAGGTTGCTCTGATCGATGCCTCTGATCTGGCATCCCCCAAGATCCAGGACGTTTGGCACAGCGAGCCCAACGCATGGATTCCGAGTGGCAATCTCACGATCGATCCCCACACGTTCCAATTTGATGACGCCACAGGAATCCTGACCATAACCTATCAAAGCAGCAGACCGATCTGGTTCGGAAACGTCTGGGGATTGAACTCTGCATTGTCGACAGGGACGCAAGACGCGGACTCGATGAACTCACTGGTCGTGTTCCATGTGAACGCCGATGGCATCAACGAACTGGGAACGATTCGAGTAAGAGATACGGCTCGAACCGCCGTTGTCGATGACAGTCTCATCGTCGTCTCGACGCAATCTGTCGCCACCTATGCAATTAACGCGAACTTATCGTTGCTTGATCGCTACCAAATCACTTCGCCGACGGTGGTCGACTACGCAACCACCAGCGAGCGAACCGGTGATCGTCAACGTGCTTGAGAACGACGCCGATGCCGGATCGTTGACAATGACGACGGTTTCTCAGTCGAGCCTCGGTGGCCAAGTCAAGCAGCTCGACGACGGCCGTGTCGAGTACACACCGCCGCCGACATCCTCTGACACCTCGTCTGAGTTCGGCTTTGTCGACTCGTTTAACTACACAGTTACGACCAAGGACGGGCGAAGTTCTATCGGCGTTGTTTTCGTCACCGTGCTGCCGGTCGATGATCCGCAAACAGCGGGCAAGGCGGCGCTGTCGGTGGATGTCAAAGACGATGCGGGCGACCCGGTAACATCGATTTCCGCGGGGTCGGAGTTTTGGGTGGAACTGAGTTCGCAGGACCTCAGAACGGATCCTCAAGGCATCTACGCCGCGTTCTTCGATGTTCAATTCGATACTTCGGCATTTGAAGTTGTCGGCGACGCGGAGGCGATGGGGACATTCGTCAACGGTCGCACCGGCACCCACGGTGAGGGCGGTTGGAAAGACCTGGGCGGATTTACCGACAGCACCACGCCGTTTGGGGCAGGCCCGCAAAGTGTCGTTCGCTTCCGACTGCGAGCACTTCGGGACGACGCGTTAACGATTTCCGTCTCGCCTGCGACAGGGAGCGCACAAGAGACCCTGCTGTTCGGATCGAACGTACCTGTCACACGATCCAATATCTCATCATCCATAGTCACCATACCTGCTTTTGCAGAGGTGAGCGGTGATGCTGCATTGTTAGCGACTCTCGAACGTTTCGATGTGAACGGCGATGATCGGCTGTCGCCGCTGGATGTACTGCTGGTGATCAACCGCATCAACGCGGTCATGCAAGGGACATCGATCGCTTCGCTCTCTGACACGGATTCCGCCGGCGAAGACTCAGATTCATTGGATGTGAATGTCGACGGCAAGATCTCGCCGCTCGACGCACTTGTCATCATCAACCAGTTAAACAGTTCGTCGGAGTCAGTGGCTCGACTGCTATCTCCCTCGACAACGCCATGGATCGATATCTCGGTCTTGCGAGCAGCAGTGACGACTCAGGCAGCCGCCAAGTCGACCGCGATTGCGATAAGCGGAGAAGGAGAATCGGCAGAGAATGCAACTCACATCGACGCCGATTCGCTTTCAAATCAAGTCATCGGCGGCAATGTCCAATCCGCCGCAAGTTGGTCGAGTGCCGTTAATCACACGTTAGCAGAGTCGGAGACATTCGAGTTTGATTTGGTTGAATCGCGATCACGCAGCAGCCGATCGATCCGCAATTCACTCGCCTCTCGAAACTGATTGACTTCGGTGTCGATAAGAGTGTCGGGCATTCCCGGTACGACACTCTTTCGCGGCCTTCCTGTTCGATTACCATGTGATAGCACCTTCTGTGAATTGGGGCTCGCATGGTCGACTTTCTGGGCATTCTACTGATCGAAGTTCTGGCCGTCGTCGTTTTGACGGAATGGTTCGTTCGTCGACTGCCTCGACACCTCATCTCGCTATCGCGAAGCAACACGGTACGCGCCGACGGATCAACTTCGCCTCGTCGCAAGTTTCGTGAACGCAGAGCGATTCGAAAAGTGCGATGGCGATACGTTACGGGGCTCAGCTTGATCTTCCTCGTCGCCAATCTCGGACTGGCGGCTTTGCATACAGCGATCATTCCAATCCCGATCGGTATTCAAGCGATGATGTCGTTTCGCTTGAGCGGAGATGAATTCAAGTCGCAGTTGCGTGAGAGCGGCGTCGATGCGGCCTACCAAGAATGGTTGCGATCAGACCCGGAAAAATCGGCTCAGGACATAGCGCAGGCCCGTTCAACATTGTGGCGAGTTTGGCCGGCCATCATGGTGATTGCAATGTGCTGGGCACTGGCCAGTTGGTGGGTCATGCGACGTGTGTGTTGGTTCGTGCGCTGTGAATACGAAGCCGGAATCTTGCAACGCAGCGAGATGAATCAACTCCGTGATAAAGAACAGGCCGAACAACCCACCGCCACCGATTGCTGAGCTGATCTAACGACGAATGTGGACGGTGGCTTTCCTCGGCTCGGGCGACAGTTCACAATGAGTGGTGTGACGGCGCTGCCATTCCACGCTCGATACGACCTCGCCCCTCCCGCCTCGATCCCACCCCTCCCGCCTTCCACTCTCGGCTTACTGCACTATGCAACTCCGCTGCGCGCTTCGTATTCCGGCGATGATTTGCTGCCTGGTCTTAGCCTGGCTCTATCCGGCCTGCTGCCGAGCTGAGGTAGATTTCAACCGCCATATTCGACCGATCTTGGCCGAAAACTGCTTTCAGTGTCACGGACCGGATGAACGTGAACGCGCGGCTGAGCTGCGATTGGATGTCGAACAGGAAGCAAAGAAAGGAGTCATCGTCGCCGGCGCAGCGGACAAAAGCGAGTTTGTGCATCGCATTGATTCGAACGATCCGGAATCGATCATGCCTCCACCGGTTACCGGCAAACGGTTGACCGAACCACAGAAGAAGTTGCTTAAGGAATGGATTCAAAGCGGTGCCAAGTATTCGGCTCACTGGTCCTTTCAACCGATCGCACACAGTGAAGATTTGTTAGCCGCATTACCAGCAACGGCTCAACAAGCGGGTGCGATCGATCGTTTCTTATCTGCATCGCTGACTGCGTCAGGGCTCGGATACTCACCCGAGATTTCCAAAGCGCAGTACATTCGCCGCGCGACTTTCGATCTCACAGGATTGCCTCCGACGTGGTCAGAGATCGAAGCCTTCGAGAACGATACCGCCGACGGTTCTTACGAGCGTTTGATCAATCGACTGCTCGATTCGCCTCGATATGGCGAGCGCTGGGGCAGACACTGGCTCGACATCGCTCGCTATGCCGACACATACGGCGGAGCAGCCATCGGATTCAAAACTTTTCCGTTTGCCTACACCTACCGTGACTACGTCATCGGCGCCATGAATCGCGACCTGCCGGTCGATCGCTTCATCGTCGAACAGATTGCTGCCGATCAACTCGATCTTCCGGAAAACGATCCGGCCTTGGCGGCACTTGGCTTCTTGACGGTCGGGATGCAGTTTCGCAATTATCACGACACACTGGACGATCAAATCGACGTCATCACGCGCGGCTTGATGGGACTGACCGTGACCTGTGCACGGTGCCACGATCATAAGTTTGATCCGATTCCCACAACCGATTATTACTCGTTGTATGCAGCCGTCTCGCCCAGCAAATCACCAAACGAACTGCCGTCGATCGCTCATGCATCGAACCGAGATGCGGAACAAAGCTACCAGAACCAACTGCGATTGTTGAACATTCGCTTGAAGGACTTTGTTCGTGATCAAGCCGATGTGATGCGTCATCGACTGCGCATGCAAGTCGGCCTGTACATGACCGAGATTGCCAAGGGGCTGCCGGAACAAGATCTGTCGACGGAGTTCCTTTCTTATCGTACCGATGATATTCGTCCGCTGATCTTCAATCGCTGGCGATCCTATCTGGAGACAACGACGACAGATGAACCGGTGCTCGGACCTTGGGTCACGATGCGCAGTTGGGGAAGCATTTCGAATGAAGAGTTCGCCGCTCGCACTGCCGCGCTCGTCGCAGAGCTGAAGAAAGAATGGGGAAGCGACCCGAAAGCGTTGGAAAAGTTTCATGCGCTGCGAGCCGACCCGCCGAAGTGGAATCCGATCCTGCTGAATGCGATCGAAGAAGGAAAGCCGAGCAGCCTCGTCGATGCGGCTCGCATCTACGGTCAGGTATTCGCTGACGCACAAAAGCTGTGGCTGCAAGCGCTGGCCGCGGCTACCGCAGAAGCAGCATCCGGTGGTTCAATCCTGCCCGATGATCATCCTCAGCACGAAGTCATCAACAGTCCGGTCTATCGGCAGTTGCGAAAGCATCTCTATGACCCTGCAACGCCGTTTGACGTCAGTGATGAAGAAGCGATGCGGCTGACGAATCGAACGATCAGCGATTTGATCAATGCGAAACGGGGGGCGATTCACGAACTGAATCTTTCTGCACCCGGCTCACCGCCCCGAGCCATGGTCCTGCGCGAGGATCCGCATCCGAAGCCGACGTATGTTTTCTTGCGAGGCAATCCGCTCGCACGCGGCGCGCAGGTCGAACCGAAGTTTCTATCGGTGATTCCCTCGAAAACTTCGCCTACATTCACAGACGGTCGGCGGCGACTCGACTTGGCCCAAGCCGTTGTATCCGAATCGAATCCGTTGACGGCTCGAGTCATCGTCAACTGGCTATGGCAAAACCATTTTGGTGCTGGGCTCGTCCGCACGCCGGATGACTTCGGGACGCGAGGCCGATCACCGACGCATCCGCAGTTGCTCGATTACTTAGCGGATCAGCTTCGACGTGGCGGCTGGTCGCTTAAGACACTCCACCGTGAGATCATGCTTAGTCAAGCATATCGACAAGCAGCCGTCGAGAACTCCGCTGCCCGCGAGATCGACCCCGACAACGAATTACTGTGGCGTATGCCTCGTCGACGATTAGACTTCGAAGCCATGCGAGATGCGATGCTGGCTGTCAGCGGTGAGCTCGATACGACGATGGGGGGCCGTCCGATTGATTTGAACTCAGTGCCGGCTGTGCCGCGAAGAAGCGTGTACGGATTTACCAATCGGGACATCATCGCGAATCTGATGAGCACGTTTGATTCAGCCAACCCGAACGCGTGTACGGCGAAACGACCTGAGACAACCGTGCCGCAGCAAACGTTGTTCGCGCTCAATTCGGAGTTCATTCAGGATCGCGCCGCCAAAGTTGCCGACGCAGTACGATCGCGTCCGGAACTTTCCGATGACGATCGCATCCGGCAGCTTGTTAAAACAATCCTTTGTCGCAACGCGACCGATGCTGAGGTTGCGCGAGCTCAACAGTTTATCGGCGCGGCAGGCGACAAATCGAACGGTTCGGAT
Organism: Pirellulales bacterium; assembly: GCA_046349815.1. Classification (GTDB taxonomy): domain Bacteria; phylum Planctomycetota; class Planctomycetia; order Pirellulales; family Pirellulaceae; genus Aureliella. Next base: position 57,232 of record JAXMBQ010000031.1, read on the forward strand.
TCGGCGAAATCGCCCGTGGACCGTTGGGTGCAACTCGCCCATGTGTTGCTGGCTTCCAATGAGTTCATGTTCTTGGATTAGGAGATCGGTACATGACGATGAATCGACGTCATTGGATGCGCCGTTGCGGCATGGGTTTCGGATCTCTCGCGCTGGCCGATTTGATGCTGAACGAATCGCCGCGTTTGAGCGCTGCAGATTCGATCAAGACATCAGCGGGTCTCGTACCGCTGCACTTTCCGGCTCGCGCTAAACACATCATCCACGTGTTTTTGAACGGCGGCGTTTCGCAAGTCGATACGTTTGATCCGAAACCGGAACTGACGCGCCGCGGCGGACAGATGTTACCGTTTGAAAACTTGCAGACGGAGCGCAAGACGGGTGTCGCGTTACCTTCGCCGTTCAAATTCAAACAGTACGGCGAAAGCGGTATTCCGATCAGCGAGATCTTTCCGCACTTGGCTCAGTGCGCCGACGAATTGACTGTCGTGCGTTCGATGCATGCGGAACTTCCCAGTCATGAAATGTCGCTGATGTTGATGAACACCGGCGATCAGCGCTTAGTCCGCCCGAGCCTCGGGTCGTGGCTGACATGGGGGATGGGATCGCTGAACGCGAATCTCCCGTCGTTCGTGGCGATGGTTCCCGGCGGCATGCCGGTCGGAGGAGCGGGAAACTGGCGTAGTGCGTTTCTTCCCGGCGCTTATCAAGGAACTCGCGTCGATACATCCAATACCGATCCGACGAAGCTGATCGATCACCTTACGAACAAGCGGCTATCGACGACTGATCAAGCGCGTCAGTTTGAATTCCTGCAGCGTATCAACGCTGAACATTTGGAAAGCCGGCCGGGGGAGGCCGCTCTTGAGTCTCGCATGCAATCGTTCGAGCTCGCCTATCGTATGCAGACAGAAGCAGGTGACGCATTCGATGTCAGCCGCGAGCCGGAACATATCTTGCGACTGTACGGTGATGGTCCGCAAAACAGACAACTTCTCATGGCTCGCCGCTTAATTGAAAGAGGTGTTCGCTTTGTACAGACATGGCACGGTGACGGACAACCTTGGGATGCGCACTCGAACATCAAGGATGAGCATCGCCGCACGGCATCGCAATGCGACCAGGGCTTAGCCGCACTGATCATCGATCTCAAGCAGCGCGGGATGCTCGACGAGACATTGATTCTATGCACGGGCGAGTTCGGTAGAACGCCATCGGTCGAAATGGGACAAGACGGCAGCGGAGCAGGGCAGGGTCGCGACCACAATCACTGGGGATTCTCCCTGTGGATGGCCGGAGGAGGAATCAAGCGCGGATCGATCTATGGTGCGACCGACGAGTTCGGATTCCGCGCGGTCGAGAATCCGGTCTCTGTCCATGATCTACATGCCACGATTCTGCATCTGATGGGATACGATCATCAGCGCATGACATTCCGTTTTGCGGGCCGCGATTTCAGACTGACCGACGTACATGGTCGGGTTATACCGGAATTGCTGGCTTAAACGGGTCAATTCACGGCGAACGAACCATGACTGAACGGGCGGGCTGAGCCATAATTGCAGCATGAAGATCAGCTCGATTCCGCAAATGGTTCGCAATATCCGGCGCTGGCAGGAAATCATTATCATCCTGCGTCGCTACGGCCTGGCCGACTGGCTCAGCCAGCTCAAGGTCGATTTTATTCGCGACTGGATTAAGGACGAGCAAGGCGTTCCGCTGGCCAGCTACAGCCGAGAGACTCGCATTCGTATGGCGATGACCGATCTCGGCCCGACCTTTATCAAGCTCGGACAAGTCCTCAGCCTCCGACCCCGACTTGATCGGTCCCGCGCTGGCCACTGAATTGACTAACCGCAGTCACAAGTGCCTGCAGATCCTCCCCGAAGCGGTTCGCAAGCTGGTCGAATCGGAACTCGGCAAGCCGCTCGATGAACTATTCCGTGTCTTTGACGAAAAGCCGATTGCGTCTGCGTCCATCGGACAAGTGCACCGTGCCGAGCTTCCCGACGGAACCGAAGTCGTCGTGAAGGTGCAACACGCGAACATCCAAGCGACGGTACGTGAAGACTTGGAGGTCATGGCGGGATTAGCTGTGCTTGCCGATCGCATTCCGGAACTGGCTGCATGGAAGCCGCAGGTCCTTGTCGAACAGTTGTCAAAATCGCTGCGTCGCGAATTGAATTTCACTCGCGAAAAACAAAACCTGCAACTGTTCGCGCGCGAGCTCAGCATCTTCCCGGCGGTACGCATCCCGCGTCCATTCCTCGACTATTCAACTCAGCGCGTGCTGACGATGGATTTGCTGCCGGGCAAAGCGGTCAATGAATACGCCGAGAACAAACTGGGCGACGTCGAAGTCCGCCAACGCTTGGCTCGCACTGCCGCCGAAATCTACATGGAGATGATTTTCGTTCTCGGTGTTTTCCATGCCGATCCGCATCCGGGTAATGTGCTGGTGCTGGATGATATGCGGCTGGGACTACTCGATTTCGGTATGTGCGGTCGCATCGATGACAGGCTGCGCGAGAGCATCGAAGAAATGCTGCTCGCCGTAGTGACTCGAGACGCTTCGCTGCTGACCTCGATCATTAAACGAGTCGGTAGAATGCCGCCGCGACTGGACGAGGCGAGTCTATCCATCGACGTCGCCGACTTGATCGCCACCTACGGCTCGCAACCTCTCGACAGCTTTGATCTATCCGGTGCGCTCAACGACGTGACCGACATTCTGCACCGACATCAGATTTCGCTGCCGCCGCAGACTTCGCTGTTGATCAAGATGCTGATCACGCTCGAAGGAACCGTTCGACAGTTGGCTCCGCACTTCAGTTTGTTGGAAGTGATGCAGCCGTTCTTCCGCAAGATGTGGCTGCGCCGCATGTCGCCGAAGAGACAGCTCAGACGAATGCGACGTGTTTTCTTTGAACTGGAAAACCTGCTCGAAACTTTACCGAGCCAAGTCAGCAACGTGATGCAGTTGGTTCAAGAGGGCAGACTCGATGTCCATCTGTCGCACCGTGGCCTCAGTCCATCGGTAAATCGATTGGTGCTGGGATTGTTGGTGAGTTCTCTCTTTCTGGGTTCGTCTGTTCTGTTGGCCTTTAAAGTTCCGCCTCTATTATTTATGCATGAGGGCTGGTGGGGCATCGAGCGGCTGAGCCTATTCGGATTGATCGGATATGCGATCAGTACGTTGGCCGGCCTTCGCTTGATGCGCGCCATCAATCGCAGCGGACATCTGGATCAAGTCGATTCGGACTGAGCTCTCTCCCTTCGCTCCTTTTTTCAGCAATGGACTTGCCGTGGATCGCGAAAAGTACCAACGTTTGGTGAAGACGTTTTTCGAGTGGGAACCGCAGGCGATCACTCGTGTCTTCGAAGAACTCCTGACGGCCACGGCTGCCGAGCAGACACTGCTGACGGCACCCTGTATGTCGCAGAATTATGAAACCGCGCAAGCGAATCCGGAGATTCATGTTCTCCCGGGAAATATCAAGGACGCTCGCGATTCCATCTTTCCGTATTTCTGGGGCACCGATAGTTGGAGCAGTCCGCTGCATCTGGAAAATGTGCGCTGGGCGGCTAATCATGCGTCCTTAGTCGGCGCCATCGCCTGCCTGCTGAAGAATCCGAATCTGTGCACGGATCGCTACAGCCAACGATCGAACGAATTGGAAGTCAAAGCGATCACGGCTTTGGCGAACTTGATCTTCTATCACACACGCGATCCATGGGGCGTGTTCACCATCGGCGGCACGATCTCGAATCTTTACGGAGCCAAAATCGGTGTGGAACGCGTCGTGCCGGATGCCATGCGAAAGGGACTGAGCGGTCGACGCGTCGTCGGCATCTGCTCGCAAGCCAGTCACTACTCGAACCTAACCGTTGCCGGGTGGCTTGGACTCGGTACAGAACAGCTTATCGATATCCCGACCGATGAGAATCTGTCGATGCGAGTTGACTTGCTGGAAGAAAAGCTGCGACAACTTTACAAAGAAGATGTACAAGTCGCGTACGTTACAGCCACGTTCGGCACGACAGACGGTTTCGGTATCGACGATGTAGGAGCGATTCGCGAAGTCATCGACCGAACGGCAGATGAGTTCAGCCGACCACGTCCGCAATTGCACGTAGATGCTGCCGTCGGTTGGGCACTGACTTTCTTGGCCGAATACCAAACAGCATCCAATCCGCTGTCGTTTGATCCAGGCGTGCTCGGCATCATCACGCGAATTCAAAAACACTGCGTCGGACTGCGACAAGCCGACAGCGTTACGCTCGACTTTCACAAAATGGGCCGCGGGCATTATCCCAGCAGTGCGTTCATCGTGAACAATCGCGACGATCTACGTTACTTGGCTCGCAGCGTCCACGATACGCCTTATTTCTCCGACGCCGATGTGCGTCGTGATCCGGCGCTGCTCACACTCGAATGCTCGCGTCCCGCGCTCGGACCATACATCGTCATGGCTTCGCTCAATGGAATCGGCATGCAAGGCTGGCAGATGTTGGTCGCGCGCAGCCTGGAACTGGCTGAACGGCTGAAGACCAAGCTCGCTCAACTCGAGTACTGCAAAGTGCTCAATGCGGGAACATGCGGAGCCAGCGTGAACTGGTGGGTGCTGGCCAAAGGTCGCAACGCGCATGATATTTTCGCGCAGCTTGAACGCGGTGAATTGAACAGCGGGCAATTGGAGCGTTATTTCGCGGAAGTTCGTCGTCTGTTCGATAAGCGTGAGAAGATGATGGACCGTACGCAAGATGCGAGATTGGGCTTCAGTACCAATTTCGGCTATAGACCGAACGGCATCGAAATCCCGGCTTGGAAGTGTGTGTTCTTCAATCCGAAGACTACAGATGAGATTGCAGACCGTATCATCGTCAGCATCGAAGAATTGATGTAACCAAGTAGTAGCTCCACCATTAAGCTGCCACCGGAACAACCAACAATCACTACCAGGCGGAAAGGGATTTGGATGGCAGTCGACAGCACGGCGCATCGACAACTACTCATCATGCGACATGCCAAGAGCAGTTGGGCTGAAGCAGGCATGGCCGACTTTGATCGACCACTCAATGATCGCGGCAGGCGTGCGGCTCAGACCGTCGGTGACAAGCTGAAGTCAACCGGCTTTGAGGTCGACTTGATCATCGGCAGTACCGCTTGCCGAGTGCGCCAGACGGTCGACATTCTGCAACCTGCATGGGGCAGCGCCGCGCCGAAGTTTCTCAGCAAGGAACTGTATCTCGCTTCTCGTGAAGAGCTGCTCCGACAGATTCGCGCGCTCGATAGTTCCTTTCACCGCGTCTTGATTGTGGCCCACAATCCCGGTATCGAAGAGCTGGCAGGTTGGTTCACCGAATCGCCGGAACACTTCCCGACCGGAGCCGCTCTGTGGCTGAAATGCCGCAACGAATACGCTTCTTGGCAACAGGCACTTTCGGAAGGCGAATGGAATCGGGAAGCATTCTGGAAACCGCGAGAACTCGAATAGCGACGAAATGGCGCGGGGCAGAAGATCGATTCACCGTGCCATGCCGTGACGCGAACCTGTGACAATGCATCGTTGACCGGGCATGGATCGATTAAGTACAGTGAACAAGTCCCACTGCTATCCCACCTCAAGAGTCGTCCCAGATGAGTAATCTCTCGCCCCTTGGTCGCCGGCAGCGCTTCGCGCTGTTTGCGATCACTGCATCCGCATTACTGCCGTGGTCCGCAACCTTCAGCCAAAACGCGAAAATCGATTTCGCTCACGAAATCGTGCCTGTTTTGAAGAAGCATTGCGCAGAGTGCCATACGGGCAGTCGCAAGGAAGGAAGTTTGTCGATCAACACGCGAGCCGACCTATTGGCAGGCGGCGAGAACGGCAAAGCGATCGAACCTGGCAAGCCCGACGCCGGCCGACTCTTGGCGCTGGTGCGTTCCGCGGATAAGGATGAGCGCATGCCGCCCGAAGGAGACCGCTTGAGCAATACGGAGATCAAGCTGCTCGAACGCTGGATCGCTGAAGGAGCACCGTGGGAGGATGGGTTCTCGTTCCAGCCGCCGACATACGAACCACCACTCTTACCGCGCAATCCGACTCTGCCGGCAGCTCATCAAGGACGTACCAATCCGATCGATCGCATCATCGATAACTATTTGATCGAACATGGCAAGCCGATACCCGAGTCAGTCAACGATGCGCAATTCGCGCGGCGAGCCGCGTTGGACTTGGTGGGTCTGCTGCCGGAAGCAACTTCAGTACACAAACTGCAGAGCGATTCATCACCTCTCAAGCGTTCGCGTTTCACTGCCGAACTCCTGGCGGACGATACAGCTTACGCGGAACATTGGTTGACGTTTTGGAATGACTTGCTGCGCAATGACTACGACGGAACCGGCTTCATCACAGGCGGTCGACGTCAGATCAGCGGGTGGCTGTATGATTCGCTAATCCATAACAAACCGTATGACAAGATGGTCCGCGAGTTGATCGCACCGCCGACAGATGACAGTCGCGGATTCATCGACGGCATCAAGTGGCGCGGTGAAGTGAGTGCCGGACAGACAGTTGAGATTCAATTCGCGCAAAGCGTCGGACAATCTCTGCTCGGAATCAATCTGAAGTGCGCATCGTGTCACGACAGCTTCACCGATCGTTGGAAGCTGGACGATTCCTATGGGCTCGCCGCCATTTATTCTTCGCGTCCATTGGAGATTCACCGTTGCGATAAACCGGTTGGACGCCGAGCCACTGCCGCCTGGTTGTTTCCGGAGATCGGGCAGGTAGACCCTCAAGCCGCACCGGCCGATCGCTTGAAACAGTTGGCCGAGTTGATGGTGCATCCTCAGAACGGTCGCTTCACGCGCACGATCGTAAATCGATTGTGGCATCGCATGATGGGACGCGGCATCGTACATCCGACCGATGCGATGCAGACCGAACCGTGGAATGCCGACCTGCTGGACTTTTTGGCCTCTGACTTCGCCGAGCACGGATACGATTTGAAGCGAACGCTGCGATTGATCGCCGATTCGGCCGCTTATCAAAGTCGCTGTGAAAAGCTGTTAGCGGAAGCCGAAACGGGCAGCTATGTTTATGCCGGCCCAAGAGCGAGGCGCATGACCGCTGAACAATTCATCGACACAGTTCGTCAAATCACGGGTACATCTCCCGGCAAAATGGATGCCTCGTTCATGCGAGGCAAGATCGACCCGTCGGTCGCAAAAACCTTGAAGCCTTCTGCCAATTGGATTTGGTCGCCCTTGAAAAACGACCAAGCGCCTGGCGCCGGTGAAAAGAGAACCTTCCGAAAAGAGTTCGACCTCGCCAAACAACCGGCACGCGCCGAAGTCGTAGTGACCTGCGATAACAAGTTCACTCTTTTCGTGAACGGCAAGAAAGCGGCGAGCGGCGATAACTGGAATGCGCCGGTTACCGTGAGCATCCTCAATCATTTGAAAGTGGGCAACAATCGCATCGACATTGGGGCCGTGAACGAAGGCGCATCGCCTAATCCTGCGGGCCTGTTCGTCGAAGGTCGCATCCGCTTCGCTGAATCCTCCGGAGCTGATCCGGATCTGATCACGATCCAATCTGATACGTCGTGGAACGTATCTGAATCGTTCCCAGGTACAGACGGCAAATTCAAAAAAGAGCCGGCCGATTGGAAGCCTGCCGAGCCGGTTGCAGCCCAAGAAACTTGGAAAGCGGTCGACGGAGATTTGCAGAACGCGCTGGCTCGCACCGTCATGCCCGATCTCGGTATGGTGCGAGCTTCATTGCTGAAAAGCGATCCGCTGATGCGCTCGCTAGGTCGTCCGAATCGAGATCAAATCGTCACCGTTCGTCCAAACGAACTCTCGACACTCGAGGCGATCGACTTGGCCAACGGGTCAATCTTGTCCAAAATGATCAGTGCCGGAGCGGAGAATCTGCTCAAGCGAGAATGGAAGAACAGCGATGCGCTGACCGAGTCGTTAGTGGAGACGGCTCTCTCGCGAAAACCGACCGCAGACGAGCTCAGTACCGCTCGAGAAATGCTCGGCCCGCAACCGACTCAGCGCGGGCTCGAGGATTTGCTGTGGGTGGTTATTATGTTGCCTGAATTTCAGATTGTGAGGTAATCATGACGCAATGGAACCCGGAACCCGGTCGCTCCAAAGGTGAGATTCGCCGTGATTTCCTGAAGAAGTTATCGTTGGCGGGAACCGCCGCGCTGATGACCGGTGAACCGCAGGCCGTGTGGGCAGGCGATGATTCGGTGAAGCAACCGCCGGCCAAAGCCGATGCCTGTATCCTGCTGTGGATGGGCGGCGGTATGGCTGCGCCGGATACGTTTGATCCCAAGCGTTATTCGGAGTTCAAGCAGGGGCTCGAAATCAAATCGATGCTCAGCACATTCCCTGCCATTGATACGGCGGTTGATAACATCAAGATCTGCCAAGGCATGGAGAACATCGCGTCCGTGATGGACCGCGCGACTTTGATTCGCAGCGCAGTGCAGCCCGACTTAGGGAGCATTCTGCATTCACGCCATCAATACCATTGGCACACCGGCTATGTTCCGCCGCAAACAGTGGCATGCCCGCACATCGGTGCTTGGATGGCCAAGGTTCTCGGACCGCGCAACCCGGTGATCCCTGCATTCATCAACATCGGTCAACGGCTGGAAGGCTTCGGCGAAACCGAAGAACTGAAGGCGTTCACGACTGCAGGTTTCTTCGGTAATGAATTCGGACCGATGAACTTGCCGTTCCCGGAGGAAGCCGCCGAATCGGTCAAACCGCCGGTCGGTATGGACGCGGAACGATTCGTCAACCGTGATCGACTGTTCCGCAAAATGGTCGACCGCAATCCCGAGCGCGATGTGATGAGCGACTATCAAGTCTCGTCGATGCTCCGCAGCATGGACAACGCCTATCGATTGTTGAGTTCGAAGGAGCGCGAAGCGTTTGATATCTCACTGGAACCCAAAGAGGTCTTTGAGAAATACGATACGGGTCGCTTCGGTCGAGGTTGCCTACTGGCTCGTCGCCTGGTGGAAGCCGGCGCGCGTTTCGTCGAAGTAACCACCGAATACGTACCGTTCCTGTACTGGGACACGCACGCCAACGGCCATGAGACAGTGGCCGGTCTGCATCGCGAAATCGATATGCCGATCGCTACGCTGATTCGCGATCTGGAAGAACGGGGTTTGCTCGACCGCACGTTGGTCATCATCGCCAGCGAGTTCAGCCGCGATGCGATCGTGGAAGGCAAACCGGGTTCGAATGCATCGGACCAAGCTACGTTTAAAGTGGATACGGTCACTGAAATGAAACACTACGGGCTGCACCGTCACTTCACCGGCGGTACAAGCGTCGTGATGTTCGGCGGAGGCATGAAGAAGGGACACCTATACGGAGAAACCGCCGACGAACGGCCGCTGGTAGCGATTAAGAATCCGGTCTCCGTTATGGACTTGCACGCTACGATTCTGACAGCGATGGGCATCAGTCCAAAGACTAAGTTCATGATCGAGAATCGCCCCTTCTATCCGACAGAAGACGGAAAAGGTCAGCCCGTGACAGACTTGTTTGCGTGAAGAAGCTAGAAGCTAGAAGCTAGAAGCTAGAAGCTAGTGGCTAGTGGCTGGTGGCTGGTGGCTGGTGGCTGGTGGATTGAGAACCGAGGATTGGAGATTTATGATTTGCAAATATCAAATACCAATACCCACGGATCTCAAATATTTCATCCCTAGCATCTCAAATCTCAGTACATTAAATCTTAAAGTTTTAAATCTTAAATCCTAAATCTTAAATTCTCAAATCTCAGATTCCCAGGACTTCGATTTGAGAATTCAATCGTAAAGATCCCGCTTAGAATGCGATCCCCTGCGTCGTACATTGGTGCGGCTCGGCTCCGGCGCATGGGACTCTGCAAAACAACTTACTCCTCATCCTGCTCAGCCCTGATGTATTTGGCCTTCGGGTGTTCGTAATTACTTTCGCGCAATTCGTGTCGCTCATGCAGCGATCGTATTTGATCTCGCGTGAATATTTGCGGCAGATCGAAATCGATTCGATGCAGCGTGAACAGGTGCTCGGCGCGTCCGGAGTCGTATTCGATCTCGGCAATCCGAGCGATACCCGGCTCCAATCGTCCGAAGCAACTGAGAATCTCGACTTGCTCACCTACTCGCAGGTCGAGGGCGGGCACGGTGGTCCACATGGCAGGCTTCACGCGCACGACCTGCTCGCCATATCGCAGCCAGTAGTATTCGCCGTCGAACCGGAATCGCTCGAAAACTCGTTTGCTCGGAATCAGTTGCTCGACAACCGGCACATCATCCGGATGAATCCAGCCGGTTCCGTCTGTCGGCCACATTCGATAGATGCCGAAATCAGGCAGGTCCGGTCGATAGCTGACTGGATCGTTCATCGCATCACTTGAGTCCGTCGAGCGAATCGAGGGCGATCGGTTCTCGCGAGGCGAAGGGTTCTCCGTAACGGCGACCGATCATCTTGCCCCAGTAAGCCGCTTCATCGCGGAATCGATCGATGACCGGCGGATCGATATGTTCGCGGCCCGTGATGAACTGGCTTCGATAACATGCGATCGACTCGGCTTTCGCTTCCCATTCGTCGGAGATGTCGAGTATGAAGGCGGGCTGCGCGATGTGCTTCAGATGGATGCAGTAATAGTAAAAAATCCGTTCCGGGTGATACGGTTCACCCGGCAGGTCGGTTTTGGTGAGCTTGCTCCAGAATCGAGCCGCTTCAACGAGAGTCGTGGCGGCGGTGTGATCGGGGTGAGCGTCTTCCCAGTAGGGGGCGAATAACCAGCGCGGTCGCACTCGGCGAAATACGGCTGCCAATTGAGCTCGCGCTTTCGAGTGTGGCTTCGAGATAACGATTGCGGAGGCCGAGATTTTCTCGCCAGGTGATTCCGAGTGCCCGGCTGGCCGCGGCGGTTTCTTCACGACGCAATTCGTCCGTGCCGAATGGAGTCGGTTCGCCGCTGGTGAGATCGAGCACTCCGACGCGCCGGCCGCGCCGAATCATCTTGGCGATGCAACCTCCCATACCCAGTTCCGCATCGTCGGGATGCGGGGCGATCACCAACATATCGAGTGGCTGCGAATCGCTCATCAAATCCTCATCGCCCAAAACTTCGTCGAAGTAAGTTCAGTTCGCAGGCACCGTATCGCGTGCATCTACATTCGGTGCATCGCCCGCAGGCAGCAACGAAAGTTTCACGCATGCCGCTTCGTTGCTGTTGCGCATCAGCAACATATCGCCGCTGAGTGTCGGAGGATTCCAAGTCACATCACCGATCACATCCAGCTTAGCCGCTTCTCGATACTTGGTCGGGTCTGCATCGACCAACACAGCTTGGCCCGATTCGGAACTGATCAACAACTTGTCTCCGACCAACAACAGTTGGCCGTGACGGTAACGTCCTTTTTTCCACGCGCTCTTACCGGTGGCTGTATCGACACATTCCAAGATGCCGTCGCTCAAGCCGTAGGCATAACCATCCTTCACTACGCAGTTAGTGAACTTCGTCTTCAGAACCTTTTCAACGGACCAAATCTCCTCGGCCTTCCACTGTTCATCTACGATGGACAGTTCGATGACGGCGGCTCCTCGTCCGTAACCCTTGCTGAGCAAAACGCGCGAGTCATTGAGCGGAATCGGCTGCGACACGTTTGCATCTGCGCTGCTCTTCCCCGGCCAATCGTAGTGCCAGAGTTCCATGCCGTCTTCAGGTCGATAAGCAGTCAGTGACTTGGTGCTGATGTAAAGAATCTGACGAGTACCTTTGAGCACCGCCAACATCGGAGACCCATAACTGATTTGCTCGGAACCCGCCGCCCAAACCGGCGAGCCGTCGGCGAGCTGAAACGCACCTAGCGTTTTGACATTCGATCCGACTCCGCCGATCGGTACGATTACCGTCTCACCGACAATCAGAGGCGAAGCACTTCGTCCCCATGAAACCTCGGATTCGGTTGAGACGAAATCGGTATCCACCAAGTCCAGCAAGTTCTGCTGCCAGACTACGGTGCCGTCATTCAGGTTCAAACACAATAGTTCACCGGTCGCCAAGTTAGCGTACACGCGATCACCGTGAATCGTCGGCGTACTACGCGGTCCGGTGCCGCCGAGCGGGTTCTTATGACGACCCGGCACGACTGCGTGCCAGATCAATTCACCGGTCGCAACGTGATAAGCGCTGACCCATTGTTCGAGTTCGCGTTGCTCCATCGTGATCGCAACAGATCCACGCACGGCAAAACCGGACCAACCTTCGCCGATCGGATGCTTCCATAAGATTTGCGGAGGATGATTAATCCAATCCGGATCGAGTCGAGTCCCTGGAATGATTCCGTTTCGATCCGGGCCTAAGAACTGAGAAAAATCGCTTTGAGCTTGAGCAAACGAAATCTCGGATGAACCCAAGCCGGGTGTGCTGCTGACCAATTCCGGCTTCGGAGTCCAGCGCCATTTGAGTTGAGGAACCAATTCCGAATCCACTCGCTCCCAGCGCAGCAGCAGTGACGCAAACAACAATCCGGCGATCGGCAGAAACAATAGTGTCTTCCATATCCAACGTGCAGTCGGACTTCCATAAGTCGCGCCGGTTACAGACAACCAAGCGAAGAAGACGCCGATCAAAGTAATGATGTTGACTACAGCGTGATCGAATTCGGCAGCCGTCCATCGGGCGATCGCGACGCAGAGAAGTAGAAATACCGCCAGCGCGAACAAACCTTTCGGCCAGCGCCTGCGTACAGTGGGAGTCGATTCCTTGGCAGGCGGGTCATCGTTCTCTCGCGCCGTGTGCGGACGCGATTCTCGAGGCTGACCAGGGGGAGACGCGACCTCGAATTGGTTTTGTCGATTCAATTCCGGTCGAATGGATTCGGACATATTGTCATTGCGCTCCGCGCGATGAAGGGAACTGTGTCACCTGACTGCAAGCACTTGACGACACGTGAATGAAAGTACTTTGTCGCTCGACTGAAACTGCACAAGCGACAGTGTCCGTCCAGTGGACGAGCAGTAGAGTGTCAGTTTACGATACTTGGATTCAATCGACCATCGCCCCGCAGAACACCGCACAAACTGGGACGATCCGATCGCATCGCCGATCACAAACCCTTCGCCCACTTCAAACGATCCTGACTAGATCCAACAAGCAAAACAGTAACGAGCTGCGACTGACCTCTCCATGATTGATCCTGAGCTATCCGCAGATCTGAAAAAACTTCTGGACAATATCGAACGAGCGGTGCTCGGAAAAACCAATGTCATACGCATGGCAATCGTGGCGCTGCTGGCCGGCGAACACATTTTGCTCGAGGACGTACCCGGCGTCGGTAAGACGCTTATTGCCAAGGCGCTGGCCAAGAGCATCTCAGGCAAGTTCACCCGTCTGCAATTCACACCAGACCTGCTCCCCAGCGACATCGTCGGCAGCAGTATTTACAACACGGCCGGCGGCGAATTCGTGTTCAGCCAAGGTCCGGTCTTCTCCAACATCGTTCTGGCTGACGAAATCAACCGAGCCCCGCCGCGAACTCAAAGCGCTCTGCTGGAAGCGATGAGCGAAGGTCAAGCCAGCGTCGACGGCCAAACGCACAAACTACCGTTTCCGTTCTTGGTTATCGCGACGCAGAACCCATTTGAATTTGAAGGGACTTACTTGCTGCCGGAAAGCCAACTCGACCGCTTCCTGCTCCGCATCAGTGTCGGCTATCCGGAAAAAGATTACGAGCGCAAGTTGCTGACGAGCCATCGCCAAGGTGAACCAGTCGACGCACTGACTCCAGTCATTACACCGGAGCGAGTGATCGCTGCGCAGCAAGCGGTGCGCAATGTTCGATTCGATGATTCCTTGGTCGATTATTTGCTGAACATTGTTCACGCCACGCGCGACAGTAATCTGGTCCAAGTAGGTGTGAGCACGCGCGGAGCACTGGCTTACTATCGCGCAGCTCAAGCTTTGGCCGTCGTCGAAAATCGCGACTAGGTCATGCCTGATGACATCAAACGACTCTCGATCCCTGTCTTGGCACACCGCATCGTGCCGCGCGGCATGCTGCCTGGCGCAGATCGCACCGGTGCAGAAACCGTGGTTCGCAAACTAGTCGAATCCACAGCCGTTCCTGTCTGAGTGGTCGGCCCTCACTCGCAGTCGGCCCACGAGCGACCGAGCTTGCTGTCGACTTTCAGCGGGACACTGAGTTCGACTGCGTGCATCATTTCGTGATGCACCAGTTCGCGTAAAGCCTCGGCATCCTCTTCCGCTGTTTCGAACACCAGTTCGTCGTGAATCTGCAACAGCAGTCGAGCTTTCAGACCCGATGCCTTGAGTCGTCGGTGAACATTGATCATGGCGAGTTTGATCAAGTCGGCCGCCGTTCCTTGGATCACAGTATTCACCGCAATCCGCTCCGGCTCGATCAATACGCGCCGTCGATCTTCGGAAAGTTCGCGGAAGTTGCGGACACCTTTCACCGGCCTGCGCCTGCCGAGAAGCGTACTCACCCAACCTCGAGATCCGCAATCGCTGATGGTGTCAATGATGAATTGTCGAACACCGGGCAGACCGGCGAAGTAAGCATCGATGAACGTGGCCGCATCGTCCTTGGAAATCTTCAGCGACTTAGCCAGTCCAAACGGACTCTGACCGTAAATGATGCCGAAGTTGATCGCCTTTGCACTGCGGCGCTGATCCGACGTTACTTCATCGATCGGCACTCCATACACTTGCGCCGCTACCTGAGCATGAATGTCGCGATCGTTTAAAAATGCCGCGCACAGGTTTTCGTCGCGACAGTAGTGAGCCAGCACGCGGAGCTCGATCTGCGAATAGTCTGCAGCGAAGAGCAGCCAGCCGTCAGGCCCTGCGCGAAAAGCTGATCGAATCTCGCGTCCTTCTTGCGTACGAATCGGAATATTCTGCAGATTCGGTTCGGTACTGCTCAATCGGCCGGTGGCCGCAACATCCTGTCGGAATGAAGAATGAATACGACCAGTCTTGGCGGAGATGAGTTTGGGAAGCGCATCGATGTAAGTCCCTTTCAGCTTGGTGAGCTGACGATACTCGATCAGCTTGCTCGCGATTTCGTGCTCAGAGAGCTCCTGCAAGACTTCGACATCGGTGCTGATACCCGTTTGAGTGCGCTTGACGATCGGCAGGCCCAGCTTTTCAAACAAGATGACCGCGAGTTGTTTCGGAGAGTCCAAGTTGAACTCTTCGCCGGCAAGAGAGATAACTTCTTTCCGCAGTGCATCAATGCGATGTTCAAATCGACCGCTCATCGCAGCCAACTTTTCAGGCTCCACACAGATACCGTTGAACTCCATTTCCGCCAGCACGTCGACTAATGGGAGCTCAACGGTATCGAATAGTTTTTTCAAGTCTTCGCGTTCGAGCGATTCGAGCAGCGGCGAGCAGATCCTCAGCGGTATATCGGCATCTTCAGCAGCATACTCCGTGATGCGCGGAAGATCGACTTGATCCATGCACAGTTGATTTTTTCCCGATCCGATCAGCTCACTGATCTTGATCGTATCGTGGTTCAACAATCGCTTGGCGAGATCATCTAGTCCATGGCTACGGCGTCCCGGATCGAGCAGGTAGTCGGCCACCATCGTGTCGCAAACCAAACCTTGCACGTGGATGCATTGACCACGCATGACCACGATATCGAACTTGGCGTTCTGCCCGACCTTCTTGATCGCCGGATTCTCCATCACCGGTCTCAGAGCATCATTGATCGTTGCCGAGTCCAACACGGTGAATTCCGCCGGAGCACGCAGCGGTATGTATGCAGCTTGACCGGGAGCCCAAGCGAACGAGTATCCGACCGGCTCAGCGTCACGAGGATTCGTCGAAGTTGTTTCTGTATCAAACGCGATGATTTCAGCAGCCGACAATTGTGAGACCAGTTCATTCAATTCCGAGAGCTGCGTTACAGATCGATAGTTCGACTCCCACACCGTCGCGGGTTGCGGTGCTTCTTCGATCGCCCCCAAGAAACGTTCGCCGAGTCGTCGGAAGCCGAACTCACGAAACAGCTCCTCAAGTGGTTCTCGCTGTGCTTGCGAGAAATTGGCTGACCGCCAATCGAGATCGAGCGGGACGTCGCGTCGCAGTCGAACCAGATCACGCGACAAGAACGCTTGTTCGCGAAACGTGCGCAGATTCTCGGCTCGCTTGCCTTTCATCTGATCGGTGCTGTCGAGCACTTTTTCAAGCGTGTCGTATTGATTCAACAACTGCGTAGCTGTGCCCGGTCCAATCAAAGGAACACCGGGGACATTGTCGACTGAGTCACCGACCAATGATTGAAAGTCGACGACTTGATCGGGTCGAATACCCCACGTTGTCTTCAATTCATCGCGACCGAACAGTTCGTCTTTGCGAATGTTGTAAAGGCGAACATGATCGGTAATCAACTGACGACAGTCTTTGTCGCTGGTCACAACTAAGCAGGTTCCGCCTCGAGCTTCCACAAGTCCGGCAAGCGTTGCGATGATGTCATCTGCTTCAAAGCCGCCGATGCCGATCTGTCCGACACCGAGCGCCGAGAGGCAGCGTTGGATGAGCGGTATTTGGATGCGCAATTCATCGGGCATCGATTCGCGATGTTCTTTGTAGGCAGCATAGAGTTCGCTGCGAAAAGTCACTTCCGAGACATCAAACGCACACCAGATGTACGCCGGTTGCCAGCGATCACGGAGGTCTGCGATATCCCGGACAAACCCGTGGACGGCGGAGACCGGCAAGCCGGCCGGAGAGCTCATCGGCCCCATGGCATGGAACAATTGGTAGATGAGCGAATGGGAATCTACGAGCACCACGACCTGTCCCGAAAGGTCAATCGGGTCGGCAGGCCCCGGCTCTCGGCTTAATGGCGCAGCGATCGGGGCGTGAGGCATTGGGGCTGTTGTCAAATCCCCTGGCTGAACCGAAACCTCAGAAGAGGCCGAGCTGTCGAGCCGTGATTGGGATGATTCGGATGGTTCTGCAACCGGCGGGGAAACTTTCGTCCTTGAAGCTCGTTTCGCACCTGGTTTCTTGGCGGTTCGCTCTTCAGGTTCCGGGTCGAATCCTTCGAACATAGGCTGGATATCAGGCATAAAAACCTCTCGAACCGCCCCTTCGGCGGGAAAACGACTACTTAGTTAAGGAGCGGAACTGGAGGAGCGGCAAAATAGATATCTGCGCGTAACGGGGAAAAATTTGACGGTCGGGGAACCGGCATATAGACTCAGACTTTGAGCACTTCAACTGCCCCTTCTCGTTTCTCTTTTCAACGGCACCTACTCTCATGGCAGTACGCGATCGGAATCTTTTCGCCTGGCAGGCGTATGTTATCGTCATGTCGTTCGTGTCGGTGCTGGTCCTCGTCGGAACCTTTTTGCTGTGGCGAGCTTATTCTGACCTGCAGAAGAAGAATGCGGAATTGGCCGGTCAAGTCTCGACCGCTCAGAAGGAAGTTTCCTCCGGCGTGATGCGGGTGCAACGGCTCAAAGCGATGATCGGGTACGGCAATCTGACGGAAGCCGAACTGGCCAACATGGCCACCAGCACATCCGCCGACCCTGAATTGGCTGAAGTCGAAGCCAATTTCACCAAGGATATGAAGCTTTTCGATCCCAATCAGGCCAAGAAAGACTATCGCCAGCTCCCGATCTTCCTGCTGGACACAATCCGCGTTCGCAACAAGCAAATCGAAGATGCACGCGAACTGCAGAAGAAGCAAATGGCCGACATGGACGCAGTGGTCATGCGTGAAACCAAGGCTCGAGAAGATGCCGATGCGAAAGCAGCGAAGGCGGTCGCCGACTTGGAAGCGACTCGCCGTCAGCACGCCGACCAAATTGCTGCGATTCAAAAAGAGAAAGAAGCCAACGAGGCACTTTTCACAAAGTTTAAGGCCGACCACGAAGCCAAGAGTCGTGTGCTGGAAGGCAAAGTAGCTCAGCTCACTTCAGAAAATGCCAAGCAAAAGGAAACGATTGCTGCACAAGCTGCGAAGATCGTCTTGCTGGAAGATCAAGAATTCGACGCTCCTGCAGGCGAAGTCATCAACGTGGCACAAGGCGGTCGCATCGTTTGGGTCAACATCGGCAGCGATGACGGCCTGCGAGAAGGTGTTCCATTCACCGTTCTCGAACAGTCGACATTAAAGGTTGCCGAAGCCAAGCCGAAGGCGGAAATGGTTGTCGAAGAAGTCACCTCCGGACACATGGCTCGCTGCCGAGTGCTGTCGGAAAACTATCGCAATCCCGTTCTGCCCGGTGATCTCGTCTACTCACCCGCATGGCGTAAAGGCCGTAAGCTCGGCTTTGCTCTTGTCGGCAAGATGGATGTCAACGGCGATGGCTCTGATGATCGTGAGATGATCCACGACATCCTGAAGAATGCGGGCGCCGTTATCGATGCCGAGATTCTTCCTGATGGAACTCGGAAGAACACACCTGGTATGACGCCTAACACTTACTCGGTCGTTCTCGGTAGCGACGTAGGTATCAACAACGAGAATGCGAACGCAGAACAGGCTCAGCGCAATACGAACTACGGCAAGTTTATGTCGGAAGCGAAAAGCTACGGTATCCAACAGATATCGATGGAGCGATTGCTGAGCTTCCTGCGAACAAAGAACGATGCCCGTACCGTTCCGCTTGGATCGCAGAGAAGTGCAGCCGATTTCCCGTCGCAACCTATTGATGGTGTAGTCCCGAGCGTCAACAACGACATCTCGGAGATCTTCAAGCGTCGCAAGCCGGCCAACTAACTATCCGAATAGTGAGCCGTCGTGCTTGCTAACCCAACACCTTTCGTCGGATTGGTTTGTTCGTAGACCACCTGACAATATGGGAATGAGTCCCCGACTGGGCTGAAGGTTACGATTTTTTGAGTTCTATTGGTTGACCCTGCTGCACGGTTCACATAGACTGCATTCAATCGCCCTAAACCTCCCAAATTGCACCAGCGGCAGAATCGCTACGATTCCTACCAAATAATCGAGGTTGTTAAGGATGCATCGCATCAAGAGATTGGGGCTGGCAGCATTGATTGCAGTCAGCGCGTCCGTCACCGCCCAGGCACAAGTTACATTGCTGCCGCCAGAATCCGTTCAACCTGCTGTAGCCGGAACAGAATCTGGTTCGGTAATCAACGAAACCGCTCAGCGCGAG
>JAXMBQ010000032.1:0-74545 GCA_046349815.1 Pirellulales bacterium
TACGATCCGGAACTCTATGCTGACCCCGAATCGTTTCGACCGGAACGATTCCTCGAACGCAACTACATGCCGTTTGAGTTCCTACCTTTCGGCGGAGGACATCGTCGCTGTATCGGAGCTGCGTTCGCAATGTATGAGATGGCCATCGTGTTGGGAACGATGCTGAAGCACTATGACTTTACACTGCATGAAACCAAGCCGGTCGTATCGGTGCGTCGCAGTGTGACCTTCGGACCATCGTCTCCGATTCGCGCCTCGATCAAGCCTCGTGCAAACGTTTGACCCAGCCCGGACCACGCACGGTCATGCGACGACTTGTTCCACCGGAAAGTTGTTCGATATGAATTTCGATGCGATGGTCCGGCAAGCACTGAGGAAACTTCTCCGACCACTCGACGATCGTGAGGACCGGCGATTCAAACCACTCGTCAACCCCCAAGTTCCAAACTTCATCGGCTGAATTCAATCGATACCAATCCAAGTGATAGATGGTGAATCGACCGCGATAACGTTGAACGAGTACATAAGTCGGACTGGTGACTTCCTCGGATGGAACGTTCAGCGCTGCCGCTAAGAATCGGACGAACTGCGTCTTGCCGGCCCCGAGTGTTCCGCTCAAAGCAATGGTCATGGGCACATCGAGCAGATCAGCGAGACGATGCGCAGCAGACTGCATCGCAGCCAAGTCAGGCAGCTCGAGTGTGACTTGCGCATCAGCGACCATCATTCACCTCCTTCACCACAGCCGTTGGTACAACCATTGATCCGAATACGTCGTCCGATTTGCCCGAGACGACGCAATTTGCCCGAGACGACGCAATCGAATCAACGATGGATGTAACCGGTCGCAGGAAGTTGTTCGATACGGCTGCCGTTTTTGGCCCAGAGTCCCGTACGGCTGATGAATGTACCGACCGGAATGGCTTGATCCGCACCGACTAGTTCCTGAAGCCGCGGTAAGTCTTCGGGCGAGATCGACAGCAACAGTTCAAAGTCTTCGCCGTCGCCGAGCGCATGATCCAGCGCCGTCTTCCCTGATGTACGAGACATCTCGTCAGCAGCGGCCGAGATCGGAACTAGTTTCGGATCCAGCACCGCGCCGATTCCGCTCGCGTTGCACATGCGCAGCAAATCAATCGTCAGTCCGTCACTGATATCCATCGCAGCGTTGACGATCGCGAGCGAGCGAACTTGTTGCGACCAATGCACACGCGGTTCGAACGTCAAGTGCTTGCCGAGCAGGCTGCCGCCGAGCGGTCCGGTGACGACGATCAAGTCTTCGGCTCTTGCTCCCGAGCGAGTCCAAACGCCGTACTCGGTGGCTCGCCCGATCGCAGTTGCATGCACTGCCAAAGGACCGCTCCAGCAATTCGTATCGCCGCCGGCCAGCGCACAACCGTAAGCTCCCGCTTGATCGCAGAACCCTTCATAGATCTCGGCTGCAATCTCTTCCGGCAGATCACGAGGCAGGCATAGTGACAAGAAGAGCGCCTCGGGATCAGCCGCCATGGCAGCCAAGTCGCTGAGGTTCACCGACACGAGCTTGCGACCGACCAAGCGCGGCTCGATATCACTGAGAATAAAATGCGTCCCGTCCAAAAGGCTATCGGTAGTGACGACAATATCTCCATTGCCGACAGCTAAGACTGCTGCATCATCGCCGATTCCAAGCTTGACCTTCGGCAACCGAGCGGCTCGCATCTTGGCCCAGGCTACAAACGATTGCTCCACTCAGGAAGCTCCTTCAGACAGTTGCGGGATTCGTTGATCGCGTGACTCAGCGTAAAGTCGATCGCTCTTAGTTGCTCGAACCCAAGTGAGAAAAACCGCCGGCAAGAGCGCGGCGTTCTATATCCAGGATCTTATCGACTCGTTTGGCATGTCTTGGCTGAGGCGAGTACTTCGCGCCGAGGAACGAGCGGATGATCTCCATGGCTAATTCCGGGCCGATGATACGAGCGCCGATGCACAGCACGTTCATATCGTCGTGCTCAACGCCTTGATGAGCCGAATAGGTATCGTGGCACAGACCGGCTCGGATGCCCGGGATCTTGTTGGCAGCCACACACACTCCGACTCCGCTGCCGCAAACCAGAATGCCTCGATCCGCTCGACCGGCCAAAAGTTCGACAGCTACCGACTCTGCAAAGTCAGGAAAATCCGCGGGCTCTTCGTTGAACGCGCCGCAGTCCTTTGTTTCAAAACCGGCCTTGCGCAGATACTGTTCGACGAGAACTTTCATCGTGTAGCCGGCATGATCGCCGCCGATGACGACTCGACCGCAGGCCCATGAGGGATTTGACATTACCGACCCTGACCGAGGAGGAGTGAACGAGTAAGGCAAACCGGCGACCGACCGGTTCAAACCGAAACGGCCTAGAATTTAGCATCTTTTAAGAAATCCGGGACGCCAAAGTAACCTTTCCCCAAAGTCGCCTTTCGCCAACGTCGCCTTTCGCCAACGTCGCCTTTCGCTCCGACGAAAGGACGCTCGCACAATCCGTGCACCTCGCGTTTACCTTTCGATGACACTCACTCTTACTCATCGCCCTTTGGCAGGAGCCAAAGGCGACATTCGGACAACGTCGCCTTTCGCTCCGGCGAAAGGACGCTCGCACAATCCGTGCACGTCGCGTTTACCTTTCGATGATGCTCACTCTTAACTATCGTCCTTTGGCAGGAGCCAAAGGCGACTTTGGGGAAAGGCGACTTTGGACAAAGGCAACCGTTTACCTTTGGTGGGGTTCGTGGAACCAGGCTTGCACACGGCCTCGCTCCTGGAAACCTCGTTGAGCGTACATTCGAATGGCAGGCCAATTATCGTAGTCGACAGCGGCCAAGACGGCTTCACAGGCCAACTGCAGTGAGGTCACAACGGCTTGGTCTAATAGGTACTTGCCGAAGCCTCGACCTCGCGCTCCTGGTACTAGACCCAAGTACACCAACTCGCCGGCTCCGTTGGGTAACGCATTGATCAACGAGCAACCGACCAGCTTGTCGGCTCGCTCAAGCAACCACCATCCGGCTTGCTCCGTCAGCAACTGTCCATCGAGAAATCCGTCGAGGATATCGAGTGACGAACGCAGACCGTTGAGCGAAGGGCAGTCGAGCGTTTCGATAAAGGTCTGCCCCAGCAACGCGGCCACCTCTTCACGAGGAACATCTTTGGCCGCGACCCACTTCAGCCCGATCGGCAACGGCGCATGGACTCGTTCCGGTTCGGGTACCGGTTCGTTCGGCGGATGGAGCGGTAACCACAACTGCTGCAACTCAGCCAGCGGCGTAAAGCCGGCGACTTCAACGATCGACGTTAGGGCACTATCGTCGCCGCCGACGACTGCTTGGATCTGAACGGCGCCGAGGCTGCGAGCATCGGTCACAAGTTGTTCGAGCAACTGAGCAGCTGCCACCGTGTGTTTGTCAACCGCGCGTACTCCGCCTACGGAAGCGACCTTGGCTCCCATCATCAAAACATAAGCACCGGCCACTCGCTCTTCAGCACTGAGCGCCTGCAAAGGTTGCGGAGCACCGGGAACGGATGATGCGCGACGTACGAGCTCTTCGATCGCCTTGAGAACTTCGGATGAATGGGCGCAGTGATCGATCCACTCGACGAACTCCCGTCCACGCCGACGCCGGAACCGAGCGATCTCCGTGGCCTCGTCACCGTAACCGCCATTAACCGAGGATCGTTGCATAAGGGTGCCAATGCCGCTTGAAAAAGTCGTTCGGAAGGGGCCTTATCCTAAGATTTCAAGCTGTTCGCAACCAGCCCTGAAATACAATGAAGGGCGACCCAGGATTTGGACGACTAGGGAGAGGTTGATGATGGCGATTCGAAAAAGCGGCCCTGCTGTATTCACCGTTCTGTGCTTGTTGATGTTCTGCCGAGCGGCGACGTGCGCAAGGCTTGCTCAAGCAACTCG
Source organism: Pirellulales bacterium (assembly GCA_046349815.1). GTDB lineage: Bacteria > Planctomycetota > Planctomycetia > Pirellulales > Pirellulaceae > Aureliella. The sequence continues at coordinate 3,927 of JAXMBQ010000032.1, forward strand.
AAGAAAAAGTGCGAAGCAGTTTGGAGAGCCCCGCGGCAAGTGATCCGAACGCTCAACCACCCGGCAATCCGACACCAGGCGACGCCTGCACCCAACAACGCATTGCGGCCTGAAGTGCCGCCTGCTCCGCAACCTGGCGGAACGAGTGGCCCCGGCGGCTTGCAACTGAGCAGCCCATCGGGCACTCCGGCGAATCCGAGCCCGCTCAGCATCTTAGAACCGCCCGTGACTGCGGCAAACACACTCGGAAACCGAAGCCATGCCGGTCCCTGCGGCCGAAGCCGCTCCGACCTATTTGGGAATCGAGACCGAACCGAATCTCGGCGGTGGGATCGGCGTACGCATCGTGGCCGTCGGCGCAAGACTCGCCGGCATGGCGAGCAGGCTTCCGGGAATCGGAGATGTCATTCAAGCGGTCGACGGTTTCGCGATCTCCGATCTGGATGTACTAGCCGACCGTTTGTCTCGTAAACGAGCCGGCGAATCGGTAAAGATGCTCGTCCTACGAGCCGGTCGCAACACTGGAGTTGACCGGCCGTCCTTCAAGACGCTTCGATTGCACAACGAGTCCACGGTTTCGTTCCGCAAGTTCCTGCTGCCGCTACTGGACCGGCATACTTCGGAGTCTCCGTCGCCGATCTATCCGCCGCGTTTCGATTGCAGTTCGGGATCAAAGAGCCTCCGCGGTGCGGCTGTGACGAACGTCGCCGTACCGCGCACTTAGCCGGCATCGAGGCAGGGGAAGTCATCACGAAGGTCAACGGTCGCACGATTGAAGCTTCCCAAGACATCGTCAATTGGATCGCCACCGCTCGGCCTGGTGATGTTGCACAACTTACCGTCCTTCACGGTCAACAACCGCGACAAGTCGAAGTCGCATTGACGACCGATCCTCGCTATGCAGCCGCGCTGCCCGCAGGCATCGATATGGGATCACCGGCGTCCGAGGTGGCGGCTCTCCGAACTGAAGTCCGACAACTGCGTGACGAGTTGGAAGCAACGCGAGCACAGCTCAATCAACTGGCTCGTCAAGTCGAAGAACTGAGCAAGAAGTAACCGCTTCGGGCTCAGCTATTCCCGTCAAGAGCGTCCAATGCTCGACATGCCGCGCAGCAACAGGGAATCGGCAGCGACCAACTGCCGCTCTTCATCTTGGCCATGACCACCGCATTGTCGAGAATCAGTTCGTGTCCGGCAGTCTCTACAGATTGGTTCAGTGCCGCAGGTTGATTGCTTGACGTAGTCACTTGCGTTGATGGATCGTTTACGGAAGTGGATAAGCTGCCTGAAGAACCTTCACCGTCAGCAGTCATGTGCGACGAAGAGGACCAACCGGCAAGCAACGAACCTGCATTCGTCCCGGCGGATGAAGTGCCTGTGGTCGATGAGTTCGAAGACGCGACGGCCGCGCCGGTGATCGATTCTCCTTCACCTGATCCGGTGCGTGCATTGAGGCTGTTGATGACCAGCAGTACATCCAGCGGTGACAGGCCGGCGTCGCCGTTCGTATCGATATAGGGTGTAGCACTTACACCGAGCGACGAGAGTTGGCCTTTGCCTTTGCTGTTGATCGTATTGATGATCAGCAGCACATCCAGCGGCGTCGTTACGCCATCGTTGTTCACATCCAACGGACGTCGCCAGTTCTGCCAAGTGCTGCCGTTGAAATCGGCACTGATATCGACGTGAGCCGACGACTCTCCTTCAGCCAACTGAAGCGTGCGTTTATCGCCCGACGCGCCGGTAAAGACGAAGTTGGAATTCGGTGCCACCAACTGAACGGTATACACGCCTGCAGGGAGATAGGGAAAGGCATAGCGTCCGTTGGAATCGGTTACCGTTTGATTGGCCGATCCGATCCGAACGTTATCGATCTTGATATTGGTAGACTGATGTCCGCGGACGATTGCATATGCGATGTCCTTGGTATCGCGACCGAGGGAAAGAGTTTGAACCTTGCCGGCGAGAAGCTTATCGGTCGTGGCGCGAGCCAACAGGTTGCCGTTTGCGTCGTAGATTTCCAATCGACCGTAGCTCGCGTCCGTGCCGATGATGTCGACGCTGACGAAACTGGTCTTATCGACGACATCGATGCGCAGTTGTCGACGATCGCCTGACCAAGTCGGAACGAATCCTTGACTGTTCGATGAAAAGGGCTGAAAAACTTTGGTGCCGGTCGATGCATTCGCATCAACCGCGATGCTCAAACGACCATCGGTATCGGTGCCGGTTGCAGTGAGTACAAAGCCCGTATAAGAATCGCTCGCCAAGTTGCCGGCCGGCTTATCATCCGGCTCGATTCTCTTCTGTGTTTGCAGCAGACTTCCATTTGCATCGACAAGTTGTATAGTCCACCCGGCCAGCGCTTCGTCACTTGTGTCAATCTGCCCGTTTCGGTTGTCGTCGTACCACGCAAAGCCCTGAACGCCTTGTTGCAAAGTTGTATCCGGCGCGATTCCGATCTGCCCTTGGAAGACGTTGCTGGTGATGCCCGTCATCGCATCCACCGCCCGAATCTCGATCGTGCCGCTCTGCAAACCTTCCAGGGGAATGGAAAGGTTTAAAGTTGCAGTCGATGTTCCCGGCGATGAAATGGTCTTCCATGTCCCCGAGTTCAATCGGTATTCAACGCGGCTGATTTTGTTGATCGTAATGTCGTCAGCCAAGCCGGAACTGTTCTTATTGGCAAGCGTCTGTACAGCCGCTTTGCCGGTGAACTTGTAAGTACCGGATGAGGAGTCGATTCGTCCGACCCCATCCAAAGAGAGCGGCACGTCGAGCACGTCGAAGATGCCGTCACCATCGGTGTCCTGCCAACCGACCATCGCCAAGGTGCTGGCCGGACTGGTGACTTGCGTGTATGCCGTATCGAGGGCAGACGCCGACGACATGATGCTCGGCTGCTGTTGGAAATTGATTTCCGGATTACCGTCGATCGCGTTCGTGTTCTGCGTGTTGTAGTAGCCTCGACGAGCCGTATACAACGCGCTGCCGGGGTATTCATCTCGCGCCCAGAACTGATGGCCTGTCTCATGAGCGTAGGTCGAAGCGGGCCGCGTGCTGGGGACAACAAAGAACAGTCCGCCGGCGAAACCGAACGCTTTCTGGAAACTGCCGCCGGCGGCGAAGAGACCGTCCGTGTCATTCTGCGAGTTGACGATGAAGACGGTGAATGCCCAGTCCGTTCCGAACTTGAGACGTTGCGAGTTATTGAACTCGCGCATATTGGTCTCGAGGCTGTTCGACGAATCGTAGTGCAGTCGAGTCAGAAACTCACGTGTCCACAAATCGTAGTTGTTCGATGTGCGACTGATCGGCTCGTAGATTGTGGGGACCGGCGTGTTCGCGTACGTCGTATCGATCGTAAAGTCGAGCGTTGCCTTGGTGGTCTTAGTGGCCAACAAGTCTTTCCACCAATCCAGCCCAGTGTTTAGATTGGCCAGAACGGTATCGATCTGCGCACTCGTCCAATTCTCTGTGCTGGGGTCGACCGTCCCGTCGCTTTCCAGCAGAACGGGTGTCACAGTCACCGTACCGAGCATGTATTCGCCGGTGTCCATCGCATCGGCACCGTAAGGGAGGCCGGCCATCAAACGTCGTGCTTCCAGCGGCTCGACAGCCGGCCGAAATCTACGAGCATTCGACGGTCTACGATTCCTGCTTTGTCGTTTGGGGAAACGCTGAGCCATCGTGAATCTTTGAGCCTTTGTGTTCAATGTCACGCCGAGATTGAAACGCTCCGTCGCCGGCCTCGCGATCGCTTATCGCACGCTATTTTCGACGCTACCGACGAAACGCCACTGTTCCCAATGCATCCGAACGGCCCCCAACTCTGATGTTAATTCCGGGCCGGGGTTCCCGAACCGCGGAAAAACTCATTCACTCCATCTGCCGTGTTCGAACGCCTGCACAATCGTCATACCGCTTCCCTTCGTCAGTCTTGTGGACGATTCCATGAAGACGGTGTAACAGTCGCCCGCGGAAAAAACCTCATAACCTGCATTTTTCTCCCGCTGCAGTTCAGGTCGTCACTTCGGGTTTCGGATAACTCGATGGGCTGTTACGATTTTTCACATGAAACCTGCATTTCCTCAAAAAGACTATGCCGCGATCATCTTCGATTGCGATGGCACGTTGACCGATTCGATGCCGGTCCATTTCGTGGCTTGGAAACGCACGATGGATCGTTATGGACTGCAATTTCCGGAGACGCAGTTCTACGCTTGGGGAGGCAAGCCGACGGACAAGATCATCGCCGAACTGTCAGCTGCTCAGAATGTTCCGGTAGACGTCGCGACCGCAGCCAGAGAAAAAGAGGAAGCGTTTCTCGAGCTGATCCACTTGCTGGAACCGATCGAGACCGTTTTGGAGGTCGCAGCGCACTATCGCGGCAAGATTCCGATGGCCGTGGCCAGCGGCGGCTTTCGCGACATCATCCGCCTGCAACTGCGACAGATCGGTTGCGAAGACTGGTTCGATGCGATAGTCGCCGCCGAAGACACCGAACGGCACAAGCCGTTCCCTGATGTATTCTTGGCCGCTGCCGAGCGCATGGGGGCCCACCCGTCTCGCTGCCTCGTCTACGAAGATTCCGACTTAGGTTTGATCGCAGCTCAAGCCGCTCAAATGGACGCGATCGACGTGCGAAACTTTCACTCGCCCAAGCGAATCTCACCGGTCGAATGAAATGTCTTTCGCGCTTAGGCCACAAACTCGCAACCTAGTATGTCGAGTTCCCGATTTCAGATTTCAGATTTCAGATTTCAGATTTTTCTTACTCGTACTCGATCGGTTGGTCTGGCGAAGGATCCACATTGGATCAGAAGTCGATTGCCGGGCTATCTCTGTCCGTGCGGTAGCTCGCAATTTCGAGTACGAGTACGAGTACGAGTACGAGTACGAGTAGGAGTAGGAGTAGGAGTAGGAGTAGGAGTAGGAGTAGGAGTAGGAGCGTGACGAGTTCACCGGCTACTCGATGATTAAGTCGCATAGCGGTCGGGATTGGCATGCAAGAATCCAGCCGTCGGCTTTCTCTTGTTCGTCGAGGGCTTCATCGGCATCCATCGACACCTCGCCCTCCAACAAGCGACAGCGACATTGGCCGCAGACTCCGGCGCGGCATTCGAACGGCATGCTGTGTCCGGCTTCTTCAATCGCCTCCAACACAGTTCGATCGGCATCGGCGGCAATAACTAGTCCGGCACTCTTCCACTCCAACCGCAGCATACTACCGGCAACACTTCCCGGTTGCTCCGCGGTCTTGCTCGAAGCGCGAGGCGAGGCAAATGCTTCGGTCTGTATGCGACTCGATGGGACGCCGCATTCAGATAGCATCAAACACATATCTCGCATCATTTCATCAGGTCCGCAAACGAAGGCGGGATAACGTTCCACATCCGGAACAAAGTCCTGAACCACGCGGCGATCGATGCGACCGATCCCACCGTCCCAGGGGCCATGAGCGCTAACTTGCTCGAGCGTTTCGCGAGTCAACAGAAATCGATAGGTGAAATGGGAATGGCCGGCAGCCAACTCTTTCAACTCACTCGCAAAAGCCGTATCGGCTCGCGACTTCACAGCAACCAACAGTCGGATCTTTCCCGTCCAATCGGCATCGAGCAAACTGCGGATCATCGACATCAACGGCGTGATACCGATGCCACCGGCAATAAGCGTCACTCCTTCTTCACCTCGTCCGTCGAAAACAAATCGCCCGAGCGGCGCGGTGACGAGCAGCGAATGTCCGACTTGAACTCGCGCATGCATAAAAGTCGATACCGTACCGTGCGGTAGTTTTTTCACGCTGATCGAACAACGATCGCGCTGCGCTGTCCCGGATGCGATCGTATAACTTCGCGAATGTCGCTTGCCGTCGATAACAACATGCACCGTCATGAATTGACCGGGCAGGAATCGAAATGGAAGCTCGGATGATCCAGTCGGCGACTGCGGTTCCGCTGTGACCAAATGAAATGTACGGATGTCCGAGGTCTCGTCGATGATCGCCTCGACCTTTAACAATCCTTTCCATGGCGGGCGCACTGCGTCTTCATAGTTCTTGTTGCGATCGCTGCGATACGAACGGCTATTCACAGACAGGAGTGAGCGGCCGCCGCGCCAACCGAGCAGCAGAGCAAATGAGCCGATGAAAGCCAGCGGCAAACGAATGTCTGCCTTCACGAGCATGAAATAATGAACCGCTCCGCAGACAGCGGCCGCATAAGTCAGTCGGTGGAGCAATTTCCAACGCTGAGCGCCGAGTTGCTTTACCATCCTTTGCGTGCTGGTCACGGCCAACGGGATCATGACGCACAAGGCGAACATGCCGACTTGCAAATAGGGACGCAGGGACAGTTCTTCAAACGTACTCGACACACTCCCGGCTCGATCGAACACGACATACACAGCGAAGTGCGCAAGCGCATACGCGAATGCATACAATCCGAGAGTACGACGACCAGCGATCAGACTGCTCCAACCGGTCCAGTGCCTCAGCGGTGTGACGGCGATAGTCAGCCCCAGAAAGATCAACGACAACATGCCGGTGGTATGCAGTGCATAAGATGTCGCGTTGGGGCCCAGTTGACCACGAGCGGCATCCCAAGCCAGGAGAGCGGCGGGTACACCGCCATTGACGAGTACGAGCAGCTTGACGAATCCTGTTTGCCCCGACTCCGACATCCGTCTCTTCCTCCTCGTGTCAATCAGTAGAACTTCGTCAGGTCCATGTCTTTGTACATGTGCGCAACATGCTCTTCGTAACCGTTGAACATGAGCGTCTTGCGTCGCCCGAACTCACCGATCCGTTGCTCGGTGGCTTGGCTCCAACGCGGATGATCCACATTCGGATTGACGTTGGCATAAAACCCGTATTCGTTCGGTGCGAATCGATTCCACGAAGTCGGCGGCATACGTTCGACAAGGGAAATGCGGACGATCGACTTGATCCCTTTGAAACCGTATTTCCAAGGAACGACCAAGCGGATCGGTGCGCCGTCCTGGATCGGAAGTGCTTTTCCATAGATTCCAGTGGCCAGTATCGTCAACGGATGCATGGCTTCATCCATGCGCAGTCCTTCCACATAGGGCCATTCCAAGATGGGCGAGCGCTGACCCGGCATGCGCTCGGGAGCATAGAGAGTTTCAAACGCAACGAACTTGGCTTTCGATTGCGGTTGGACTTCATCCAGCAATAGAGAAAGCGAAAAGCCGACCCACGGAATCACCATGGACCAAGCTTCTACGCAGCGCATGCGATAGACTCGCTCTTCGGGTGGTCCGATTTTCAGCAAGTCACTCATCGAATAGTTGCGAGGCTTATCGACGAGCCCGTCAACTTTTAACGTCCAGTTGTCGGTCTTGAAGTCTACGGATTCGGCGACGGCTCCGACTCCGAATTTGTTCGTCGTGAACTCGTAGAAGTTGTTGTAGTTGAGAATGCTCTCTTCAGCAGTTTGAGTCTCGTTTACCGCGAAGCCTTGACGTAGTTTTTCTTCTTCGGACACAATCGAAGAATCCGCGACCTCGATCTCTTCGTTCTTATTGACGGAGACATCTGCAGGACGACTAAGCAATCGGTAGACGGAGCCTGTTACGAGCGCGCTGCCGGCCAACGCACCCGCTTTCATCCATTTGCGACGGCTGTAATACACATCCGGCGGAGTGATCGGATCGTCGGCATCACTCCATGTATTGCTGCTCAAAGTCATCTCCTCGCGCGCCGGCCGTACGACTGAATGCCGCGATCACTTTTCGCGACACCTTGTAGCCTATTCGTCATGCCGTGCAGATTATGTCACGGCGCAGCGGCGATTGTTAGGATGCAGGAGGCGAGGCTTGGCCCGCGTCGGCAGAATTTGTCAGCGTAACGGGAAGCTCCAAACAAGCGGCTTCTTCGGCATTACGCAAATACAGTCGATTGCCGATCAGCACCGGATGATTCCATGTCTTGCTCGTGAACACCGGAAACTTGGCTCGTTCATCCAGCTTCTCCGGATCCGCGTTCAGCAACACTAGCTCGCCGGTTTCGGACGTGAGCAGTAACTGCTTGGAATCGGCAATCAGCAACACTTGCCCGTTGCCGTAACGTCCCTGTTTCCATTTGCGTTTTCCTGTGGCAGCGTCGATGCAACCAAAGATGTTGGAATCGAAGCCGTAGATCATGCCGTCGAGTTCCACATAGTCATTGAAATCGGGCTTGAGCCCGCGAGTGTCCCACTGCTTCTCCACTTTCCACTGACCGTCCACCAAATGAACGGAGATCTTGTGCATACCCGAACTGAGCGGCGTGGCGAGATAAATGTCGGTGCCGACGACAAGCGGCTGCAATGCTCGGTATGTATCCACTTTCCATGGATAGGCCCACAACTGCTTACCATCTTCCGGATTCACAAATTGCAGCATGTCGTTGCAAAGCATAAGGACGCCACGCACCCCGGCGAATTCAGCGATCTGCGGAGAACTGTAACTGTGATTGCCCGCCGCGGCGGTCCAAGCAATCGAACCGTCTTGAGCGTTGTATGCAATGATTCCTTTGTCTTCTTTGCCGCCTGCGTGAACGATCGCTTTATTGCCGATGACCAGCGGCGACGATGCATAGCCCCATTCCGGGGCCTTCGCGCGACCGGCATCTTCTTTGAAGTGATGTTGCCAAAATTCCTTGCCGTCTTCAGGTCGCAGTCGCATCACCGCGCCGTCGGCACCGGTTGCATAAATCCCGTCCGGAGTAATCGTCGGCGTGGCTCGTGGGCCGGCTCCGGCGATACCGTCCCAGAACCGAGCTTCGTACTCGTGACTCAAACCGTCCTTGCCGGTCTCGGCATCAGTATAAGACCGCTTCTTTCTCTTAGCGTTGTTCTTGCGTGTAGAGCCGCGAACCGGCAACAGAGAACTGAAGACCAAGCGGGACCGATCTTGCGGCGCCCAGATTTCGCGGCAGACCGGCTCTTCAGTCTTCATCAGCGCACGTACCCTGTGACTCGCCCCGTTCGATCCGCGCCCGCGGGAATCCGGCCCAAGCAATTTGATCCTGAGTGATCGAGTTACCTGAGGCCGATGAAGACGCCTCTCCGGGGTTGTTCTACAGCCGGCTTCAGACTGCTCAAGTATTCTTGCTCGCGAGTCTTGAGCCAACGCCAGCGCAGATCGGCTTGAAAGGTCCCGTCGACACCTTCGGACTGAACGAGATTCCAAGCCCCGAAGGTGATCGTAAAGCAGGCGAGTGCGAACAACATTCGCGTGCGACTCTGCCATCCACTTGCGATCGACAGCGCGACCCCCAGCGATGCACATGCGGTCGGAATGGCATAAATCATCCCTCCCATCCCTTGCATCGTCGAATCCATCGTCATCATGCCGACGATCATGATCAGAATCGACAGGCCGAAACCGATCAGCTTTTCCGTCAACGGAGCTCGACTGAACGTTGCCCACCAGAGCAGCATCAGCAGTCCTAAGAGAGCCGGTCCCATCAAGCTGCCCATCAAGAGCGGCAGCGGTCGCTCTTCAAAAAAGCCGGGCGATATGCGCAGCAAACCCATCAGTACGATCAAGACGATAAATGGAATCCATCGCAATCGCTTTACCGGGGTTGCCGTCTTCAATTGATCTACGCTTGTCATAGCTACCGCATTTCCTTCCGTTGCCGGTTTGTTGATTCGTTTCCGAGTGGGCTGCATTGTCAGATTTTTGGCTCAACGACGGGAGAGCAATAGGCGCTTCCGGCCGCTTTATGTGCGATTGCCTCTGAAAATCCCCCGAGGCTGGTGGGTCAAGCTTGCCGAGCGGTCCGGAGGTGGGCTATCCTAGTGGTTCACGCCCGAAAACCGGTTATGCGATTTTTCCCTCCATCTTCCCCGCTTGAACGCAGCGACTATTCGCCTTGCCTTTGTCTGTCGAGTCGTTTTGCCGCAGCGTTGTTCTTTCCTCAATCCGGCCGAATCCGTCGTTCGTCCTCTCGGTTGAACGAACCACTCACCGTTTCCCGTTCGCAGCTCACATTCAGGTAATCGCCACCCATGCCACGATCTGAGCGATCACGTTTTAGCGGAATCCGTGTTTTCCCCATGCTCGCAGTCGCAGCCGCATTTCCTTGGACGGTTGTCGCCGCTCAAGAACCGCAGGCCGATCGCGTCAGCTACGCGAAAACCATCGAACCACTTTTCCGCTCCAAGTGCCAAGGCTGCCATCAACCTGCCAAGCCTCAGGGCAAATACGAGATGACGAACTTCTCGCGATTGCTTGCGGCAGGCGAAAGTGGTTCGGCTGCCATCGTTCCCGGAAAACCGGACGAGAGCTATTTGATCGATCAGATCACGGTCCACGACGGCAAAGCTGAAATGCCGAAGAAGGGCCAACCCCTGTCGGCTGTGGAAATCGAATCGATTCGCAAATGGATCGAGCAAGGTGCGGTGGATGACCGAGTCCACGGACAGGGCGTACAAACCTTTTCAGCCGAACACCCTCCGGAATATGTTCAGCCTCCGGTGCTTACGTCCGTGGCCGCATCGCCCAACGGCAAGTGGCTGGCAGTGACGGGATTCCACGAAGTCCTACTACTGGACTCTGAAACCAAGCAACTCGCCAAACGTCTTATCGGTCTGAGCGAACGAGTCGAGACCGTTGCCTTTTCACCAGATTCCAATCGCTTGGCAGTTACGGGCGGTTCGCCGGGTCGACTCGGCGAAGTTCAAATAAGGACGTCGAAGCGGGCAAGCTACTTCTTAGCCATCAAGTCACCTACGACACACTTTACGGTGGAACGATATAAGCGGACGGAAAGCTGATTGGCTTCGGATGTGCCGATAACACCGTGCAGGCCATCGACTCGGAGACCGGCGAACAAAGTTGTTCCAAGGTGCCCACGAAGATTGGGTCCGAGCCTGCGTATTCATTCCGAATGGAACGCACTTGGTTTCGGCCGGCCGCGATATGACTTGTAAGTTGACCGAAGTCGCAACAGAACGCTTCATCGACAACATTACTTCTATCACTCCCGGTGCGCTACGAGGCGGAATCAATTCGCTTGCTCGACATCCCTCGCGCGATGAAATCCTCGTAGGCGGTTCGGACGGAGTGCCTAAGGTTTATCGCGTCTTCCGAGTTACGGATCGACGTATCGGCGACGATTCCAATCTTGTGCGTCAATTCCCGGCTATGCCCGGTCGTGTCTTCTCCGTCGCCGTCAATCACGACGGGACTTTGTTGGCGGCAGCCAGCACTCTCAACGGTGCGGGTCACATTCGAATCTACAAATACAATTTCGACTCGTCACTGCCGGACAATGTGAAAGCGGTAATGGCCAAGACATCAGGCGAGCGGTCTGCAGAAGAACGTAAACTGATCGACGATTATTTGACGAAGGACATCACTCAGACGGCCGCTGTCGATGTACCGTCGACCAGTCTCTATTCAATCGCGTTTCATCCCACGACTGGAAAGCTGATCGCCGGCGGCGCAGACGGTAAACTCCGTTTCTACAACGTGGAGACAGGGGCTGAAGAAGCCGCGATCAGTCCCGCGCCGACGTCAGATAAGCCGGTTGGTCCTGCGGTTGCGTTCAAGGATTCCAAAGACACCGGCGGCCTGCCGCTCCCGACTGTCGTGACTCCTGAGGCGGAACAGCAACTCCTCTCGACATCCAAGCTCGAAGCACTCGAAGTAGAACCAAAAGCCGTGCGGCTCCTCAACGATCGCGAATACTCGCAGTTAGTCGTGACTGCGGTTTATGCGGACGGCAAGCGCAGCGACGTTACGCGATTGGCCAAATATCAAGCCGGATCGGCCGACTTCACCGTCACCGGCACGGGCTTTGTACGAGCTCGCGGCGCTGCTGCTGACAAAATCAAAGTTGAGTTCGCCGGAACCTCTGTAGCAATCCCCTGCGATGCATCGGCTTTGGCCCAAGCTTCCGGCATCGACTTTGTTCATGATGTGAATCCGGTTCTCTCGCGACTCGGTTGTAACCAAGGCACTTGCCATGGCGCTCAGAAAGGGAAGGCCGGATTCAAACTCTCGCTGCGCGGATACGATCCGCTTGAGGATGTGCGAGCCCTCAGTGACGATCTTGCATCGCGCCGCTTGAACAGCTCCTCTCCTGACTTGAGTCTGATGTTGCTGAAACCGATCGGCGAAGTTCCGCATGAAGGAGGCGTCCTGCTTACCCCCGACAGCGTCTACTACCAAACGCTGCGAGCCTGGATCGCGGGGGGTGCAAAGCTCAATACAGAATCGCCGCGCGTGGCCCGTATCGAACTCTCACCGAACAATCCGGTCATCGAACGCGAAGGTGCGGCGCAACAGTATCGCGTCACCGCTCATTACACCGACGGATCGAGTCGCGATGTTACGCGTGAAGCATTCATTGAAAGCGGCAACATCGAAGTTGCTAAAGCCTTTGCCGGTGGACTGATCCAAGCCGTACGTCGCGGCGAAGCACCGATCTTGGCCCGCTTCGAAGGAGCCTACGCTGCGTCGACGTTGACCATCATGGGCAATCGCGATCAGTTCCAATGGAAGCAGCCCGAGATCTACAACGCGATCGACGAGTTGGCCGCTCGCAAGTGGCAACGCATGAGGCTATTGCCGTCGGACGTTTGCACCGACGCAGAGTTTCTGCGCCGCGTGTCGCTCGACTTGACCGGCCTGCCGCCGAAACCCGAAACCGTTCGTGAGTTCTTGGCCGACACTCGCGACATGCGAGTCAAACGAGCGGAACTGGTCGATCGCTTGATCGGCAGCCCGGACTATGTCGAACATTGGTCGAACAAGTGGGCCGATCTCCTGCAGGTGAACAGCAAGTTCCTCGGCAAGGAAGGTGCAGAGAGTTTGCGAGGGTGGATTCGCAAACAAGTCGATGACAATGTTCCCTATGATCAGTTCGCCCGTTCCATCTTGACCGCATCCGGTTCCAACAAAGACAACCCGCCGGCAGCGTACTACAAGATCCTGCGCGATCCGACACTGATGATGGAGAATACGACCCACTTGTTCCTTGCAATTCGTTTCAATTGCAACAAGTGCCATGACCATCCATTTGAACGCTGGACACAGGATCAGTATTACCAGTTGTCAGCCTATTTCGCTCAAACAGGACTCAAGACCGATCCGGCCAGCGGTGATCGACGCATCGGCGGTACGGCCGTTGAAGGAGCCACGCCGCTCTTTGAAGAAGTCTTTGACAAGAAGGATGGCGAAACTACGCACGAGCGAACCGGCAAGGTAACTCCGCCGAAGTTCCCTTACGATTTTGAACTAGAGTCGAAACCGGATGCGACCCGACGTGAGCAGCTCGCAGCCTGGGTCACCTCGCGAAACAATCCCTTTTTCGCCCGCAGCTTTGTCAATCGTCTGTGGGGTTATCTGACCGGAACCGGTCTGATGGAACCGCTCGACGATATTCGTGCCGGTAATCCACCGACCAATCCCGAACTACTCGAATATTTGACTGAGCAAGGTTCAAGCAGAGCAACTTCGATGTCGAGCATGTGTTGCGACTAATCTGTAATTCGCGCACGTATCAGTTGTCGGTCGCGGCCAACGATTGGAACCAAGACGATTCGATCAACTACAGCCATGCCAAAGCTCGTCGTCTGCCGGCCGAAGTTCTCTACGATGCGGTTCACCGTGTAACTGGTGCCGTCTCGCGCATTCCCGGCGTCGAACCGGGAACACGTGCCGCGGCGCTGGCAGACGTAACCGTCTCGCTACCCGACGGATTCCTCAACAATCTCGGCCGACCGGTGCGTGAAAGCGCCTGTGAATGCGAGCGCTCACACGATCTGCAACTCGGTCCGGTGATGGCTCTGGTCAGCGGTCCGACCGTGGGTTCCGCGATCAGCGATCCGCAGTGCGAACTGCCGCAGATCGCCAAGAAGGAATTGAATGACGAAGAGTTGGTACAAGAGATCTACCTGCGAGTTCTCAATCGGCCTGCGACCAAAGCAGAGACCGACATGATTCTCTCTACCGCAGGCCAAATCGATGTCGACCACGACACGCTCCAAAAGAAACTGGCTGAGCGTGAGGCTTGGTGGAAGGAAGAGCACAAGCGATTGGAAGACAAACGCCTGGCCGCACTGGCTGATGCCGAAAAGGCGGTCGCGGCACGGACGCAGGAGATGGCACCGGAACGAGAGCGACTGACGAAGGAGCGTGAAGCGAGGATCGCTGCGGCCAAAACGGAATTGGAAACATATGGCAAGAATTCGATTCCGACCGCCAACAAGTACTTGAAGGAGAAAGCGGACGATCGCACTTGGTACACAGTCGATGTGCAATCGGCTGCCGCATCCAATAAAGCGACTCTCACCCGTCAACCCGACCGCTCGATCAAGGTGAGCGGCGAGAAAGGGAAGGGGGTCTACACATTGACCTTCCGTACGCCGCTGAAGAACATCCGCGGCATTCGACTGGAAGCGCTGACCGATCCCGAACTTCCCAATCGAGGTCCGGGTCTGCCTCCGAACGGCAACTTTGTTTTGACAGAGTTTGAGATCAAAGCAGCACCGGCTTCGGATCCGAAAGCCGCTCAAGAGGTCAAGCTCACGAATGCCAAGGCTGACTTCACGCAAGCAGGCTTCAACCCTGCAGCGGCCATCGACGGCCAGAACCGCGACCAAGGTGGCTGGGCTATCCATGATCAAGGCGGGCTGACTCACTGGATTACATTCCAAGCCGAACAACCGATCGGTTTCGACGGCGGCACGATCATCACCGTCATGCTGCATCAGTTCCATAATGCCGAGGATCACCGACTCGGTCGCTTCCGCTTGGCCGTATCGATCGACGATGGTGAAGTGGGACTAGGATTGTCTGAAGAGTTCGCCGCTCTACGTTCCATTCCGGAAGCCAAGCGAACGGCTGAGAACTTAACGGCCCTTGTCGGTTATCTGCAATCGAACGAAGAGGGTTGGAAGAATCTGAAAGCGAAATTGGCGGAAGCAGAAAAACCGATTCCGGCCGATGATAAGCTGAACGAACTGAATCAAGTCGTCGCCGAGCTGAACGTGGCCACAACCGATGATCGGCTGTTGGTTCAACTTCGCAAAGATGTCGAAGCCAGTACGGCTCAAGTGCAACAGCGACGTTTGACGCTGGCGCAAGATTTAACTTGGGCGCTGATCAACAGCCCTGCATTCCTGTTCAATCGCTAAATCCGTTCCATCAATAAACCCAGTCATCGATAAAACCAGTTGAGACGAGGATAAATAGCATGCTGCGCATTCAAGGACCGTTGAGCAAAGACTTATGCGACCCGCATCTGGCACCGACTCGTCGCGATATTCTGCGAGTCGGCGGTTCGGGGATTCTGGGCCTGACGCTGGGCGGAATGTTCCAACTGCAAGCGAGATCGGCTGAGAAGTCGCCGCTCCCTGCAGGCGGTCCCGGTTGGGGCAAAGCCAAGAGCATCATCATGATCTATCTCCAAGGAGGCCCGAGCCACTTGGACCTGTGGGATCCGAAAGAGAATGTCCCCGAGAACGTAAAGAGTGCGTTCTCGAATATTCCGACCAAGCTGCCCGGCGTTCAATTCACCGAGAACCTGCCCAAGCTGGCTCAAGTGAATGACAAGTTCACGATGATTCGTTCCATGAGCTACACGCCGAACGGATTGTTCAACCATACCGCGGCCATCTATCAAATGATGACCGGTTACACGACCGACAAAGTCAGCCCCTCCGGTCAATTGGAACCGCCGAGTCCCAAGGACTTCCCGAACTTCGGTTCCAACATCATTCGGCTCAAGCCGACTGACCAACCGATGCTCCCGTTCGTCATGCTGCCTCGTCCGTTGCAAGAGAGCAACGTGATCGGCAAGGGAGGAACCGCAGGCTTCCTCGGCAAGTCTTTCGATCCATATACGCTGTATCCGGACGGCGATGATATGGACATGAAGAAGATGGAGAAGATCAAGATCGATGATCTTCAGTTGCGACCGGACGTCTTCGCGGCAAGACTGGAACGCCGAGCCAAGCTCCGCGACTTGGTCAATGCACAGATGCCGGACATCAACAAAGCAGTCGAGAACTTCCAGCTCGACAGTTACTACGATCAAGCGCTCAACTTGATCGTCTCGGGTAGAGCTCGTGAAGCCTTCAACCTGTCTTCGGAATCGGCCGAAACTCGTGATCGATACGGTCGCAACACATTCGGTCAGAGCTGTCTGCTGGCTCGCCGCCTGGTGGAAGCCGGCACACGCGTGGTCGAAGTGATTTGGCCGAAGGTCGCCAACTCCGACAACCACTCTTGGGATCATCACGTCGGACTGACCGAACGCATGAAGACGCGTTCGGCTCCGATGCTCGACGGAGGTCTCTCGGCCCTTATCGCCGATCTCGACGAGCGCGGATTGTTGAGCGAAACGCTGGTCGTGGCTGTCGGCGAATTCGGTCGTAGTCCGCAGCGCGGCGTGAGCACTTCGGGTAACGGCAATTCCGCGGACGGACGCGATCACTGGCCGTACTGCTACACATCGGTGATTGCGGGGGCGGGCATCAAGCGCGGCTACGTTCACGGCAAGAGCGATAAGACAGCTTCGGCTCCGGCAGAGAATCCGGTGCACCCGATGGAACTCTTGGCATCGATCTACCATGCATTCGGCATCGATCCGGAGACGATTGTTTTCAATCACCTCAATCAACCGCGTGAGCTCGTCAAGGCCCAAGCGCTGACGCAACTTTTCGCGTAGCATTCGCGGTCGCGACGAAGTTGAACAGTTCAAACATCTGCAAATAAAAACGCTCGCCGATGATTTCTCATCGACGAGCGTTTTTCGTTTTGAAGATTACCGACAAAGGCTGACGACGTTGTCGATTACTTGGTCGGCAAGTCGCCGGCTCGGATCACCGTGAGTTTTTCCGGGTCGATGTACTTAGCGAATGCCGCTTGGATATCCTTCGGTTGCAGCGCTTCGATCCGTGCTTCTTGTTCAGCGATGTACGCGAAGGTTCGTCCAAGGAACAGATTGGAAGCCAACTGACCTGCGATGGCAGCGTCTCCGGTGCGAGAGACTTTGGCCGCTTCGAGGAAGGCTTTCTTTGCGTCATCAACTTCAGCCTTAGTAGGACCGTCGACAATGAATTGCTTCAGTTCTTCGAAGGCTGCTTTTTCCACTGCTTCCATGTTACCGGGGTTGGTAGTAGCAGTGATGGTAAAGCGAGCATCATTGCCGCGAGTCGGAACGCTCACCGACGAATTGACGCCGTAGGTCAAACCTTCTTTTTGACGGATGCGATCACCCAATCTCGAAGAGAGAGTTCCGCCGCCGAGAATGAAGTTCCCCAGTTCCAGAGCCGTGCTATCCGGGTCCTTTTCATTCAATGCGAATGATAGTCCCGCCAAGAAGACAGCGTTTGCATTGTCAGGAGTAACGATCGTTTCTTTGGAACCTTGCAGGTTACCGCGAGCCTCACGTTCGTAAGGTTTGAAAGGAACCGAAGACTTCCATTCCTTGAGTATGTCGGTCACGGCCGCAACGGCTGTGTCGGGATCGAAATCACCGACAATGGCAATCTCACCGGTCGCCGCAGAAACTTGTTCGCGATAGACCTGGATAACGTCTTCGAGCGTCACCTTTTCGATCTCTTTCAAAGTCTCTTCGGTGGTCGGTACGAAGCGCACGTCGCTGGGCGGATACGACGACAGAGCTTTGCCGAGCTTATCACCGGCGAGCGAGTTCGGATCATTGCCGCGTGAGGAAAGTCCGCTGATGCTTCTCAACTTCATCTGATCGAACTCATCGGCAGGGAAAGCCGGATCGCGCAGAATCTCACCGAGCAACTGAATACCTTGCACAAGCGATTCGCGTTTGGCTTGGATCGAGAAACTGAGCTGACCGGCCGCACCGCCGCCACCCCCTCGTCCTCCTCGTCCGCTGCCTCGTCGACCGCCGCCGCCTCCTCCACCCGGAAAGATCTGAACGCCGATTTTGTTGAGTTGTTCTTGAAGGGCCTGACGATCCAACTGCTTGGTTCCGGCCATCAACATCGAACCGACCATCCCCGCGGCGGTGACTTTGCCGGCCAAGGACTCTTCGTTGCCGTAGCGCAGCGTCAGGGTCAAGTTGACCGTATCGCCGCGATTCTTCTTCGGCAACAAAGCAATCTTCAGACCTTCGAACTCAACGACTTTCGTACGTGCATCGATATTCGCCGGAGTCGGATCAAACGCTTCCCCGATGGAAACTTTCGTATCCCCTTTGTAGTCCTTCACGACATCGGCGATCGATTCGACAGCCGGCACACTGAGGCGCTGCGGAGCTTCGACAGGAATGTAGAGCCCGACTGTTCTGTTGTACGACTTGAAGTAGGTCTTAGCCACACGGTTCACGTCGTCCGCCGTCACTTGCTGGACGCGATCACGTTGCAGGAACAACAATCGCCAATCACCGAGTGACGAAGCGCTGCTGAGCGCTTGGCTCATCGACTGCGCACTGGTCAACATCATCTCCGATCCTCGCTTAGCTCGCAGTTTGGCTCGTTCGACTTCTTCTGCTTCAAACGGTTTGTCTCCCATGTTCTCGATGACTTCGAGCAGTTTGTCTCGCACGGCTTCCAAGCTTGCTTCCCCCGGTTCAGCCGAGAAGGAGAACAGTCCCGGATCGTGAGAGTTGTCCGAACCTGCCGAAGCGCTCGTCGCCAATTTCGTTTCAACCAGAGCCGCGTCCAAGCGACCCACTTTCGATTCATTGAGCACACTTGCCAGAATCGATAGCGGCGCCCAATCCGGATGCGCGGCGGCCGGCATGTGATAGACCACATCGACGGCACCTACTTTTCCGACGCGTCGCAACACCACGTTTCGCTCACCGTCTTGCGGCGGCTCTTCGGTATAGGTGGCATCGAGCTTGCGAGTCGGCTTCGGGATCGAGCCCAGATACTTCTCGACGAGGGCGAGAGCCTTCTGTTCCTCGAAGCGACCGGTCACGATCAACACGACATTATCGGGCTGATAAAAGCGACGATAGAAAGCTTGCAGATTGTCGATCGGAACGCGTTCGATGTCGGATCGGTTGCCGATCGTCGACTTGCCGTAGTTGTGCCACTCGAAGGCCGCTGCTTGCACGCGCTGCGAGAGCACGCCGCGCGGATTATTCTCACCGCGCTCAAACTCGTTGCGAACGACGCTGAACTCGCTGATCAAATCTTCTCGTCGAATGAAGCTGTTCACCAGTCGATCGGATTCGAGCTGAATGGCGAACTCGAGGTTCTCATCCGTCGCAGGCAAAGTCTCAAAGTAGTTCGTGCGATCCGAGTTGGTTGTACCGTTGAAGTTCGCGCCGTGATCGCGCAAAGACTTCGGTACATTCGGAAACGTCGGCGTTCCCTTGAAGACCAAATGTTCAAGCAAGTGTGCCATCCCGGCTTCACCGTATCCCTCATGCCTCGAACCGACCAGTACCGTCATGTTGACCGAGACCGTAGGTCGGGACTGCTCGGGGAGCAACAGGACGCGAGCTCCGTTAGAAAGGCGATACTCGGTCACCCCTTCCACGGTCACGATCTTTTCCGCATCAGCCGCGGCTGCAAGCGGCATGGCCAGACAGACGCCGGCCATAAACGAAAGAAAGCGGCGCATAAAAAACTCTTCTTAAAAAAGAACCAGTGCAGATAGAAAACTCTGCCGTCGCCGGGATTATAGATACGCGTCAGGTCAACTTCTACAACCGCCTCGGTCATGGCGGGCCGCAAAGCGCTGAGCGTAACGGCAAAGCCGTACGGCATCCCTGAGCGTAACGGCGCAGCCATGGCGAGCGGCCTGCTGATTCAACCACGCAACAGATACCGCAAACAATTGGGTCAGCATGGAGCGTTGGAGCACGCTTGCCGGTCGCGCTGGCTTAGCCGCACTGGCCGTACTGCGGCGCCGTTACGCTCAGGGATCGGGCCAGTTAATTTAGCCGTGCGTCGATCGGCACATGGAACGCTTGAGCAGCTTGCGGTCGCGCGGATTGGCCGCACTGGCCGTACGGCTGCCGTTACGCTCAGGGGATGAAACGCTGTTCGGTGCTTAGACCGCTTGGCTGCGGACGCTGCTGAGCAGTGATCGATAGCGAGTCAGCAACTTGCGAATCAACATGCCGAGGTAGAAGTTAACTACAAGCGACAAGACGAAGAGGATCGGCAGAATCGCATCCGTTCGTGCCGGACCATAGGAACCAAGTGCCGCGTTGTAATTCGGATCACCAGGACGAGCGGTCCCGTCGTTGTAGCTCGGGCTGTGCTGTGCTTGGTTGTAATTAGGATTCTGCGGATTACCTGAGACCGGATTGACTCCCGGAGACATCGCGCCGGTTCCGTTGTTAGCCATCCCGCTGGTTCCGGGCATTGAATTGGAAGCAATGCGACTGCTCGGCTGATTGTAAAGCGATGCCGGATCGTTGGAATAATAGCCTGAGCCGGACATTGAAGTGCCGGCATACTGCGACCCAGTCGGCGAATACGGCCCTGAGCCACTGCCTTGCAGCCCGGTGTACTGATAGGGGCTGACACCCGTGCTCCAATTGTTGTTCTGCACCCCTGGATTCATCGCGGTCGATGGGTGAGTCGAATAGGAGGGCTGACCATACGGATTGGTTGACGCACTTGGAGGATAGTTCGGTTGCGTCCCGCCGTTGTTGGTGAACGTCTTGCCCGCGAAGGAACCTAAGCCGCTATTCGTCGTTCGCGTACCGTATGCGTCGTACGAACTCGCGGCTCCGCCACTCGAGGGAAACCCGCTCGTGCTCCCATAGTTACCCGTTGTTCCGGTTTGATTCGGCGAACTTGAATACTGGGAATTGGGATATTGGGAATTGGGATACGATGCAGACGATCCGGACAAGGGTGCCGAATAGGAATTGCCTGAGTTGCCTTGGAGGGTTCCCGCAATTCCCGGATTGCCCACGGTCGAGATCGGTCCGCCGAGAGGCGCTGCTCCGGCGTTGCTTGGTAGAGAACTAGTTATGGGAGCTGGTGCCGCCGAGATGCCTGGAGCCGGAGCAGTAGCCGTGTTGTTGTACTTGCTCGCCCCAGGCAAACTGAGCGGATCGTCGCGTAGGTTTCGATTCAATGTGTTCTGAGCCAAAGCGCTATCGAGCTGCCCTGCTTGGATCGACGAAGGATCTCGGGCGCCTGCTAAGAACTCGGAGCCTGCATCAGATAATGATGTCGCAGGTCCGACCGGCTCATTGCTCCCTTGCAATGATGGCAAGTTCGGCACAGACATATTCGAAAGGGTTTGCGGGCCCGAACCGCTATTCGTCACCGGCAACACAACGGGTGCGTTGGTCGGGTCGATGTTGGAGAATCGGTCGGATGACATGCCTTGAGGCATCACGATCGCCGATGCGCTCGGGCTGGAGCTCGGAATGCGCTGCTGAATCTCTTGGATCGATGGAGTACGTGGAAGCACTTCGGTTCCGACTCGAACCACCACGCGGCTGACTCGACCGGCGAGCTCAGGCGGAATAGAACTGGCCTGCTCAAAACCCTTCTGGAGCAGAATGTTCACTTTGTCCGGATGTATTTGGACGATGTACTCCAAGTACTCCAGCTCGCCATTCTTGGCAATCTGCCATCCCCAGTCGGTCTGGTCAGTGGGCCCCGCAGCAGGCAACTGTCCTGTTGCCGCCAGAAGCAAGAGCAATCCGAATCCATTCATTTTGTGCCCCATCTAGAAACGATAACTCTTAAGTTACACAATTCCGGAATTGCTCGTAAAGAGAAGTCGCTACAGCAAAGCAGGTTAGGTGGGAAAAAATTACTGCAACGATCAATTGCTAGCTTTGCTGATGAGAACGAGAGAATGTGGCTCATGGGGATGAACCAAGCGATAGATGAACAAGACTAGGCTCTGTCTCAAAACATATGGCTGCGTCTCTCGGAGACGTAGAATCATCAGCCTTTCGGAGAAACGCTGCTACGTGGATTCTTCTTTTGAGACGAAGCTTAACCTGCGTTGAGATTTCAGAACTCTCTCAAGCGAGATTGAGTCACCTCCCCCAAATTCTTTGGGGGAGGTCGGAGCGAGCGAAGCAAGCTCCGGGAGGGGGGGCTGACCGAAGCAGCGTACATCAGTGGTTCGCTTGCCTTTTTATCCGCCGCACGACAGGCAGCAGCTTCGACGTCTGGTGATCAATCACTTCCCCGTAGGGGATGCACACCAGTAGCCGGGGGTCGAGCGCAGCTCTTACCCCCGGTATTCGTTTGTACCTACGTCAGCGGCGAGTAAGTGGTTTGGCCATAACTGCAAACTCTAACGAGCCGCAGTCACTGGCTGCCAAAGTCGAAGTCAGCCTGATTGCGGCTCGTTTGGCCGTGATGGTTCAGCGAGGCGGAGCACTCGCCGCCGGCCGTCTGCGCCGATGAATCCGGGGGACCGAGCTGCGTCGAACTCCCGGCTACCGCTTCGCAACCAGACACGCAGTGCCGAGGGCTTCAGCCAAAGGATCGATCTCGCGAGAGCTGAAGCCGAGATGAATGTGTTTGCGCCAACCTTCTGCAAACTCAAAAGCACCACCACCGAGCCGGCCGACTTCCGCGTTGAGATCGCGCATGGTCTGCACGTAGGAACTCAAGCCTTGTGTTTCATCGAGCCAGCCGGATTGGCTTTGATGAGCCAAGAGCATCTCGGCTTTGCGATCCATCACCGGTGTGACATCCACGCAGTGCGTCGGAGTCACCGGTTCACCGAGAGGTAAACGGTTACCGTGCGGCTGAGCATGATAGACAGCCACGTCGTGAGAAACGACTGGCTGCTGCGGGTCGGTAACGCAGTTCGGCATGCCGCGAATGAACGCAGCTGTCACGGCTAAACGCGACGCGTTCTGATGATCTTCCATGTAATCGATCGGTGCATGCGTGAGCACGATGTGCGGTCTCGCGGCTCGTACTACCGCTGCGGTTTTCGCGATCAGTTCCGGAGTATAGAAGATGCTCAGGTCATCGCAGATCGGCGAGTAAAAACGAGCACCGAGGATCTCGGCGGCCCGGCGAGCTTCGTCGAGTCGAACGCGGGCGCAGGCGGCTCGGTCGAGAGTCATCGAGCCGCAACAGCCGTTGGCGATGTTGAAGTAATGAGTTTCCCACCCGAGTTCAGCCAATCGGAACATCGTTCCGGACATAACGAACTCGATATCGTCGGGATGAGCAGCGATCGCCAAGACACTGGGCATGGCAGGCTCGATATCCAGATGCGGAGCAAGAGAGAGGAAGAAGAGGCGCCGGTGGGAGTCGAACCCACGTGTGGTGGATTTGCAATCCACTGCCTTAGCCACTTGGCTACAGCGCCTTGTTCGTGAATCTTCCGTGAAAACAAGCTGCAAACCGGGCGGCTCACAGCCGAGTGCGACCTCTGTCGAACGGTTCAGCTCAATCGCTAAACCCGACGCCGTCGCCTTGTTTTAGCAGTTTCTATCGCCCGCGTTCAACCGCGTCAAGGTGACGGGACTGATTGTATCGGGTGTAGGGCTTGGTCAACTTGTGAAAATCTCTACTGCTTGTCTAATAATGCGGCGATCCGGCTCGAAGGTTAATCCTGAGCGCGACCCGTTTTCATGGGCTCAGGTTCACCTAAACTGGCGGGTCGAGCAATCGTCCACAAACACAGCCACTTTGATGAGAAACGAGTTATGAGCGCTACGTGCGACTTCGGCCTGATCGGCCTTGCGGTGATGGGTGAGAATCTGGCACTGAATGTTGAAAGCCGTGGATTCAAGATTGCCGTCTACAACCGCACGGTCGAGAAAGTGGACGAGTTGGTCAACGGTCGCGCCAAGGGAAAGAATTTCTTCGGCGCACACTCGATCGCCGAACTGGTAGCAGCCATCAAACGACCGCGCAAGATCATGATGCTGGTCAAGGCCGGACCGGCTGTAGATGATTTGATCGAACAACTGCTGCCTCACTTGGAACCGGGCGATGTGATCATCGACGGCGGCAATGAGTTCTTCGAGAACACCGAGCGACGCACGAAGTATGTCGAAAGCAAAGGTCTGCTGTATGTCGGTACCGGCGTCTCCGGCGGTGAAGAAGGAGCGCTCAAAGGCCCGAGCATGATGCCCGGCGGATCGAAGGAAGCTTGGCCGCTCGTGAAACCGATCTTCCAAGCCATCGCGGCTAAGGTCGGCCCGAAGGAAGATATCCCGTGCTGCGAATGGGTCGGCCCGCGCGGAGCCGGTCACTATGTAAAGATGGTTCACAACGGCATTGAATACGGCGACATGCAGTTGATCTGCGAAGCCTATCAATTGCTGCGCGATGTCGGCGGACTGAGCAACGAAGAGATCTACGATGTGTTCGCCGAATGGAATCGCGGCGAGCTGCAGAGCTACCTCATCGAAATTACGCGCGAACATCTTCTCTGTCAAAGACGATCAACCGGACGGCAGCGGATACTTGGTCGACAAGATCCCTTGGCGTCGCCGGTGCCAAGGGAACCGGTAAGTGGATGAGCCAACTCGCCCTGGACCTCGGCGTTCCGAGCACGCTGGTGACCACCGCCGTTTACGCGCGCAGCTTGTCGTCGATCAAAGCCGCTCGCGTGCGTGCTTCCAAAGTACTCAGCGGTCCGGCTGCGGGCGATAATCCTCAGTTCGGCGAACCGGTCAAGAAGCTGGCAGCAGACAAGAAGAACTTCGTCGAAGCCGTTCGCTTGGCACTCTACGCATCGAAGATCTGCAGCTACGCACAAGGCTTTGTGCAGTTGCAAGCGGCCAGCGCCGAGCACGATTGGAACTTGAACTACGGCGACTGCGCGTTGCTGTGGCGCGGCGGCTGCATCATTCGAGCTCAGTTCTTGGATCGCATTAAAGAAGCGTTCGACAAAGAACCGAATCTGGAAAACCTGCTGTTATTCCCGTACTTCAAAGAGATCCTGGACAAGAGCCAAGCCGCATGGCGTTCTGCGTTGATCGCCGCGACCCATCTCGGCGTTCCCGCTCCCGCGTTCTCCACTGCACTGGCTTACTACGACAGCTATCGCCGTGAATCGCTGCCGGCGAATTTGCTGCAGGCTCAACGCGATTACTTCGGTGCTCACACCTATCAGCGCACCGATCGCGCCGGCACGTTCCACTCCGAATGGCTCGACCTTCGCAAGCAACCTTCCTAGGTCGCTCGCGTTCCATTCCGCCCATAGCTCCACAGGTTGTGATCAAAACGGAAATCAACGAACAGCAGCCGTAACGCACTTGCGTTATGCTGCTGATTCCGCCGATGAAAGTGATAGTGATGAGGCGGAGCGCCCGAGGCCGTATTACTCAGGAACCAGCGAAGGATTGTTATGGCACACACGATCGTGATCTTCGGCGCGTCGGGAGACCTGACCAGCAGAAAGCTCATTCCTGCGCTGTTCCGACTGCATCAACGGAAACGGTTGCCAGCTGATACTCGCATCGTGGGTGTGGCCCGCAGTCCCTTTGACGACGCGCATTGGCGAGCCCAACTGCGCGAAACTTCGGAACAGTTCCTTAAGAAAGGCTTCGAAGCGGAAGCCTGGCAAGCCTTCGAAGAAACGATTCACTATCAACCGGGCGATATCAACACGGCTGAAGATTTCGGCAAGCTGAATGCGCGGTTGAATGAGATCGAAGGGAACAAACCGGCAACGCGGCTCTATTATCTCGCCACCATGCCGCAGTTGTACGAACCCGCTATCCGCGGCTTAGGCGCAGCCGGCATGGCGGACGATTCAGCGGCTCCGCGGCGCATAGTCGTCGAAAAACCGATCGGCACCGACCTGAAGACGGCTCAACAGCTCAACGGTTGCTTGGCCGCCGTCTTCCGTGAAGAGCAGGTCTACCGCATCGATCATTACCTGGGCAAAGAGACCGTACAAAACATCCTCGTATTGCGATTCGGCAACTCGATCTTCGAACCACTCTGGAATCGATCGTTTATCGATCACGTTCAGATCACCGTGGCAGAAGAAGTTCCCGTCGGCAGGCGAGGTGATTATTACGACGGATCGGGCGTGCTCCGTGACATGTTCCAGAATCATCTGTTTCAGTTGATGATGGTCACTGCCATGGAAGGACCAGTACGCTTCAATGCGGAATTCGTGCGCGATGAAAAACTGAAAGTCCTGCAAGCCGTCCGGCCGCTCCGCGGGGGCGACTTCGCAGAATGCGGAGTGCGCGGTCAGTACGAAGGCTACACCGGCGAAAAAGGCGTCGACCCGAGCAGTCAAACCGAAACGTTTGCCGCTCTGCGACTGTACATCGATAACTGGCGCTGGAAGGGTGTTCCGTTCTACTTGCGCAGCGGCAAAGCCATGAGCTGTCGCACGACGCAGATCGTGATTCAGTTCCGCGAGCCGCCGCACATCTTGTTCGGCGAAGAGGGACGAACCAAACCCCAGGCCAATCGCCTGGTAATACAGATTCAACCTGCGGAAGGCTTGCAGCTCTACTTCCAGTCCAAGATTCCCGATGAAGAAATGAAGTTGCGGCTCAGTCAGCTCGACTTCCGCTTTGCTTCGACATCGGGCGCCGAGTTGCCTGACGCTTATCAACGATTGCTGCAAGATGCATTGATGGGCGATGCCAGCCTGTTCGCTCGCGCCGACGAAGTCGAAATGGCTTGGCGTATCATCGATCCGATCATCGCCGCCTGGCGCAGTCCTGCGGCACCCGCCATGAACAAGTATCCAGTCGGCGGCTGGGGTCCGGAAGCATCAACGACGTGGATGCATTCCCAAGGACGAGAATGGTTCGACGTTTGCCCTGTTATTCACTAAGCGGAATCGATGCCCCAGTTGAACGAGATCGTTATTACCGGCATGGGTTGCGTGACTCCGATCGGCATCGGGCGCGACGAGTTCTGGTCCGGCCTAAAAGTAGGCCGCTGCGCCATCGAAGTCCTTCATTCTGCCCCCGGCATGCCGGACTTTCCCGCGGCCGTGCTGAAGAACTTTGATGCCAAGCAATACGTCACACCGCGCAAAGCACTCAAGGTCATGGTCTCGGAACTGCAGACAGCTTATGCAGCCAGTCGATTGGCGTGGCTCGATGCAGGACTGACCGATGGACACGTCGATCCCGATCGCGTCGGTGTGCTGTTCGGTAGCGAAACGTTCTGTGCAGAGCTGCCGGATCTGACCGATGCCGTTGCAGCCTGCTTCGTCGAGGGCAAGTACGAAGTCAGCCGTTGGGGCTCCACGTTTCCCAAAACGATTACACCGCTGTGGATGCTTAAGAGCCTACCGAACATGCCGGCCTGCCATGTCGGTATCGCTGTCGATGCGCGCGGTCCGAACAACTCGATCGTGATGGAAGAAGTGAGCGGCTTGCTTGCTCTGCAAGAGGCGGCGATCACGATCGAACGAGGTGCCGCCGATATGATGGTCGTCGGTTCCACCGGCAATCGAGTCAACCCGAGCCGCATGCTGTATCGCATCAAGCAGCACTTCGATGAATCGCCTAACCAAGAAGAACCGTTCTGCGCGCCCTATGACTTGCATCGCCGTGGCGCCGTTCCGGGTGAAGGTGCGGGAGCGATCATACTGGAGAGCCGCGAACACGCCGAGCGACGCGGAGTGGTTCCGATCGCACGCTTGGCCGGCTTTTCCAATTGCTTCGCACCGCCCGACGGAGTTTTGACCGGTAGTCGCCGCAGCATTGCTGCCGCCGCAGCGAATGCAATCAAGTCCGCAGGCATAGCGGTATCACAAATCGCTCACGTTTCTTCGCAGGCGTTCTCGCATCGCGACTTGGATGCGAACGAAGCTCAAGCACTCGAAAGCGTCATCGGAAGCACACCGGTTGTCGGCTACTCGAGCTATTTCGGTCAGCTCAAAGGTGGCTGCGGCATCGTTGAGTTGATCGCTTCGATGTTGTCGCTCGAACACAAGACCGTGCTGCCGACGTTAGGCTTCTCCGAGCGTGATCCGGCTTGCCCGGTCCGAGTGCTCAAGCATGCCGAATCGTCAGACGACAAAGACTATCTGATGAAACTTAACTTCAATCCGCAAGGACAAGCGGCTGCGGTGGTTGTCCAGTGCCTGAAATAGTTCGTCTGTTGACTGCGATGGATGAACCGAGCACGTGTCCGTATCTCGACGGACTCACGGCTCGCATGCCTCTTCAATACCCACAGCAGGCCGTCGAACCGGAACAACTCGATGACCTTCTGGCAAACGGTTATCGTCGCTCCGGTTGGTTCTATTATCGTACGGCATGCCCCGCCTGCAATGAATGCCGGCCGCTGCGAGTGGATGTGCGCTGCTTTGCATGGACCAAGTCGCTCAAGCGAGTGCTGAAGCGAGGCGATGCGGAACTGCGGGTCGAATGTAGAGAACCGAGCAATGACGAGCAGCGTGTTCAACTGTTCAATCTGCATCGCAACGCGCGTGACATGTCTCGCAATGACACCGATACCGATGCCGCCGGCTACGAAGCCTTTCTCTGCAGTTCATTCAATACGACCTTCGAACTCTCGTACCACGCGGGGAATCGGTTGATTGCCGTCGCCATCACCGATGCAGGAGCCCGATCGTTATCGGCCGTGTACTGTTTCTTCGATCCCGAGTTCGATCACTTGAGCCTCGGGACGTATTCGATTCTCAAACAGATTCAGATAGCCGAGCGAAATGAGATGGAGTGGTTGTACCTGGGCATGTACGTCGCAGGCAATCGCCACCTCAAGTACAAGGCTCGTTACTATCCTCACGAACGCTTCTGCGAAGGTCAGTGGCAACGGTTCGAACGCGAGGGTGATTGAGCTCGGTAGTTCGTTACTGCGGGATGAGATCGAGGCAAATAAGCTTTGTATTGCCGCGAATGAACAACAGCCCGTGTGAAATGACCGGTGCGGCCCAAGCCGGAGACTCGATCAACGAAAGGTTATCCGACTTGTCTTGGATACGACTCAAATCAACCGCTTTGATCCGTTCCATTTTTTCGGGATTCGGTTTGAGCAATTCGAGCTGCCCTTCTTCTCCCAGCACGATCAAGTAACCGTCGACATGCAGCACACTACTGCGCTCATGACGTCGATCGGTCCACATGACTTTACCGTCGCTCCATCGGATGCAACGAAAGTCGCTGTCGGGTTGATTGCGACCGCTGCATCCGTAGAGATAACCGTCGATGAGTGCCGGAGTCGACCAGTGTGCGCGAAAGGCTTGCGTGCTGCGTGAATCCCCGTCTTTCCAAACGGTTTCGACCGACCATTTGCCTTGCTGATCCACCTTCGGCTGCAGCATGACACTGCCGATTTGGTATGTCTCGGACACAAAGACTTGATTGTCATGCACGATCGGTTGAGATGCGTTGACACTTTCCAGCATGCGGGCGCGATGTTCAAAGCGAAATAATTCTTTGCCATCCGCGGCGTCCCATCCGAGCAATCCACTGCGCAGAAATGCCAATCCGACTTTTCGTCCGTTCAGTTCGCAGGTCATCGGCGATGAGTAACTGGCCAAGTCATCTCCGACTCGATAAAGTTCGCGACCGGTACGCTTATCAAGCGCCAAGATCGCAGTACCGTTAGGCTTGACCATGTCGAGCCGACCGGGCGGAAGGAACTGCGACTCTTTGGGACTGCCGCCTACCATGACCAACAATCGATCACCCTCGATCTTCGGTGTACTAGCGACGCCGAAGAAGTTCTGTATCACGCCGAACTCGCGAACAAGATCGTGAGTCCAGACGAGCTTACCGTCGGCCAGCGTGACACACGAAAGATTGCCGGCAACACCGTAGCAATAAACCAAGTCACCATCTACAACCGGCGAACAACGCGGACCGTTGTTGTAGCCGTACATATCGTCGTACGCGACGCTTTGCTCCCAGTGCCAAAGCTCTTCAGCCGTTTCGGCGCGATAACAAGTCAAACGTTCCTTGTTGTTCACTCGATCGAACTGTAACAAGCGACCTTTCACCAGTGTCGGACCGCCATAACTGGTCTTGAGATCTATGGTGTAAACGATCTTGGGCAGCGGCGACCAGAGATCGGGCTGTATCCCCTTTTCACTGGAAGTTCCATCGCCGCGCGGACCGAGAAAGCTCGGCCAGTCTTCACCGACCTTTCGAGTCCAGAGATCTTCTGCTGCGACAATCTTCACCGACTCGTCGACAACCGGTTCTTGAACGGCAGGTTCTTGCAATACCGGCTTTTGAGCAACAGCATCCTGCTTACATGCCGGAGCCACAATCAGCAGACCGCTCAGACAACCGGCCATACAAACTGTTTTCAAATTCATCGCGAGCCCATCCTTCGCTACTGCATCAAGTTCGGCTTTTTCTTTTCGCCTGACTCTGGAGTCGTCGGCGGGGGCGATTGTTTGTTCGTATCAGTTTTATTGCCATCCGTTTTCGCATCTTGCACGTTGGCAGCAGGCGTCGCGGGCTTCTTCGTCTTCGCCAACGGCTCAGCCAGTTCGGCGCCCATTACCAAAGCCAATGTGACGGTCACGGCAAAGTACAGGAAGTAGTGAAGCAAGGCTTGGCCGAACTCGAGCTCAAGCGCCGCCAAACTCACCAGCGTTCCAAGGATCACCATTACAGGAATGATCAGCACCATCTCGATACTGGACAGTTCTGCCAGCGAATTGTGCCCGAGGACATAAAGCGGGATCAGCCAATACAATACCCACGTCACGATGAAGGCGAGCGAGGCGATACCGCCGCGCACCAGCAGTTCCTTGCCTGAGTACCCTTCGAGTTCATCGTCGTGCAAGAACCAATAACCACCGAAGGAAAGTGGCGGAGCAAGCAGGATCGTCCCGAGTACCAGCAGCGGCACCGGCGGCTCAGACATTCCTAGTCGCACTGCGAGCGCGACTATCAAGCAAACCAGCACGCCGCCTCCGACACCGAGCATCACCGGTAGCGAAAGCTTGACTTCCGTCCGACGAATCGGCTTGAATACCGGGCGTCCTTTCGCGTCCTTCGGACCTTCGGACTCCGGTGCATGTATGACCACTTCCTCGGACTTGTCCGGGATCTTGATCGGCTTGCTGCAATTGGGACAGGGACCTGTTTTGCCGGCGAATTTCTCGTTGACTTGAAACCGCTTTAAACAGCCGGGACAGGTGACTTGAATTGCCATAGAATGAATCGAAGTCGGAATCGGAATAGGTGTGGGAAGTGATGAGGAGTCGAGCCGAGTTTGGACTCAGCCCAGCCCGACCATGACTCGTTCTGTGCAGCCATGATGTTCCTTTAGAGTAATGGATCAAGCTGAGTTCTGCCATGCATAGCAACCAGTCCGACTCCGGCGGGCCGATCAGCGGCAACCCCGAGGCACCCTTCACTGATCCGTCCGTGGACCCGATTTTGCATATCGTGTTGTACGAGCCTCAGATTCCGCAGAACACCGGGAACATCGGTCGATCCTGTGCCGCGCTCGGTGCCAAGCTCTGGATCGTGCGACCGGCCGCCTTCCGACTCGATGCTGCTCAGGTGCGTCGAGCCGGACTGGATTACTGGAAATATGTGAACTGGGAAGCGGTCGATAACTGGGACGAACTCTGTCGTCGACTCGATCGCAATCGGATGTGGCTGATCACGAAATTCGGAACGCAAACGTATTGGGATGCTTCGTTCTCGCGCGGTGATGTTTTGGTCTTCGGACGCGAGACGACGGGTCTTCCCGATTCTCTGCGAGCCGAGTTCCCTAATCGTGGACTATCGATCCCGATGCCAGGGCCGGTGCGTAGTTTGAATCTTTCCACCTCGGCCGGGATCGTCATGTTCGAAGCGGTTCGGCAACTCTCCGGGGCAGGCTCCTTTTCATGCACAGCACCGGCTCGCACGGAGATGTCGTGATGCAGCTCGGACGCGTCATCGTTCTCTTTGTCTTTGCGATGCTCCTGGTCAATCGCAGCGCGAATGCCGTTGATTACGACCAGATCGACGGCATGCTGCGTCAGATGTGCTCGCGCGGCTTGGCACCGACCGCCGTCGAAATCTGTCGACTGCGAGCGCTACGAGCCGTCGAACGGGAACCGGATCGATCGCGTTGGACGATGCGCTTGATGGAATGCCAAGCTCAACTTGCTCTGCGCTCGCCGCAGACTGATGACGCTCTGTGGCAAGCTCCGCTCGATGAGTGCGAACAGTATCGCAAGCAGTATCCTGATGATCCGCGATTACCTTGGTTAGTCTGGCAAGCATCTCGCGTGGAACTCTTGAAAGCTCAATGCCGCCTGGCCGCCTGGCTTGCCGCACCGGCCGATGACAAGTCCCGTGAAGCCGCGCTCGTTGCCGTACGTCGCATCCTTTCGATGCTCGATGAACTCGATGCCGACTTAGGCAAACGATTGCCACTGACACAGTCGCGCGACCCGAACCTGAACAAACAAGCGCCGGCGAAACAACTGCACGAACTCAGGCTCGATGGAACATTGCTGCGATGCGAAGCACTCGCACTGAGAGCCCAGGCCTATCCGGCTGATTCGAAAGATCGAATCGCGGCTGCGGGCGAGATCTATCGCTCGGCGACAGAGGTGGTGCAGCGTGCGCCGCTCGAATGGCCCTCGCGCGATGAGCTGTTGACTGCGGCGGCTGCGGCAGGACTTGAGATCGGTCGTGCCGGCGAATCGATTCGAGTTCTCGAACAGATCGCGGCGGGAAGTGCGCCGGCGGTCGCCACACCTGACGGCTCAGGGTCGATGCCTGCGCCGCCTCCGTCGGAACGAGCGCGCATACGAGCTGCATCGGCAGCGATCGAATATCAATGCCGAACGGGCAATGCTAAACGAGCGGCTAACATCGCGAACTTGTTCCGCAATCTCTTTCCCGGTCCCGAATCAGCCGTTGCGGATATCCGTGTGCAACTCGCATTGCTTCCTGATCGCGGAGCCGCTGAGCGAGAGGGCGAATTGCAGAAGATCATCGAGATGACCAAAGGGGTCGGTCAGCAATACGGTGACTACTGGCAACGTCGAGCCGAAGCGTTACTGGTCGAATCGGCGATCAAGTCTCCCGATCGTGTCACACAACCCGAGATGTCGAACAACCCGAACAACAAACCCAATACGGATACGACGTCGCCTTCGAATCAGTTGGCCAAAGATCTTGTCTTGGCCGAAGTGAAACAGTTGCTCGCTGCAGGCAAGACGGCCGCTGCTGCCGAAAAACTCAAGACGGCATCCGAAACGGCACTGGTGGCAGGTCGCAAACCGCAGGCTCTCGAATTCGCACTTCAAGCCGCTGCCGTGATGCAAAAGGAACAAGAGTGGTTGCGAGCCGCGGACGTTCTTGAAAAGACAACCGTTGCTGATCCGACAACAGCGGGATCCGCTGCCGCTCATGCACAAGCCTGTTGGCTGACGGCTCAAGCCTTGAAGGGCAAACCATCCGATATAGCATTGGCTGAACGATACGAACGATCACTGCAAGCTCAGCTCGATCTGTGGCCCGACGATGCCGAATCGCTCGAACCGGAAGAATGGCTCGTCACTTGGTTGGCTCAACGCAAGAGCGGCGACGACGTGGGACTATGGCAGCGACGATTGAGCAAATGCAAAGATCCGGCGAATATGCGCCGGGCCCTAACGCGATGGCTTGAGTCGGTTGTCACATTGGACAGCCGGCGAGCGGCGCAGCCTTATTTGGATCAGCTCAAGTCGGAGATGCCGAAGCTGGAAGCGATTCATTCGTATGCCGTGACCGCTCTGATCACAGCCCAGTTGATGACGTCCGATATGCAACTCGTCGATGCCGAGACAATCGTAGGGGAAAAGCTGGCGACCGATGAACCGAAAGATCTTTCGGGCGGCGCACTTGAACTCTGGCGCATCACTGCCGCCCTCGCCGCTGCCTCGCAGAACAACACTGCTGAATGTCTCGCCAAGTGCAAAGAAGCCGACTTCGGATTGTTGTCAGGGCCGATCGTCAAAGCCTGGCTGCGATCCATGTTTGAGCGAGTAGATGAGTCACCGATCGAAAGAAACGCGGCACTCGGACCGGCCATTCTATGCGCCCCCGCATGGGAATCGCTCCCGAAGTCGAACAAGGACTCTGCATCTCTTCAAGCAACCGCATGGCGATTTCGATTGCTGCAAGCAGCGCTCGACAACTCCCCGCTTGAGAAGCTGACAGAGCTCAATGCTGGGCTGGAGAAATTGGTTGCTGCAAACACACGCGATGCACGAACCGTATTGCTTGCCGCCGGCGCAGAAGCTGCTCACTTCGCAGACAAGAAAGCTCATGCGATGCGGCTGGTGCAGCAGATCGCCGTCGCGGAAGCGGGGCAGGGCGAGTACGCGATGCGAGCTCGCATGCTGGAAATCCTCTGGTTGAGAGCCGCAGGGGAATCAGGCAAAGCGGCTGAGCTAGCAGCTCAAACTTCAGCGACTCGCGAAATTTCGCAGGCTTGGTATCGAAAGATTCTGGACACGATGATTCCCAAGCGATGAGCCGATGGTGCAACGATTTACCAACCTACCGGAATTGATCTTGGTGACATGCTTGCTCTGCCTGCCGGCAGTTCTAGGTTGTCATCTGATGCCTAATAGCCGCACGCGGTGGCTTGGCCTCGGTGTCTTTCTCTCCTCCAGTCTGCTCGCGTTCAACATCGGGCTTACGAATTTGCTCGTCAACACGTTTTGCATCTCGATTGCAACCGTCTATTATCTTCTTCAGAGAACCCGTCATCAGGCGTCATGGCGTTGGCAACTCAGCGATGTGCTGCTTCTGACTGCGTGCATCGCACTGATGATCGCCGAATGGCGAAATAGCTTGTGGATGCTCAATCCAACCGGACGATTCATGATGCCGCGGATTATCCCGCTGTGCATTCTGCAATGCTCCGTCGGCTTCGCATTGGTCGCTGCACGTTGGAGGCGTCGCCTCATTGATGTCGTGCTCGTGTTGAGCTTTCTCGGCGGAGTATGCATGTATGTGGATCGCCTTTCGTTTGAACCGTTGTCGCGCGACGTTCATTATTTCAGTCGACACATCGCCCCGCACGCCAAACTGTTCGTAGCAGGATTCCTCGTCGCTTTGAGCTGCGAACTAGCAGTAAGAAACGGGACGAAGTTATTGCTGAAAAGGCGAACTTTGCAGCCGGTGGATCAACCACCGCTCAATTCGAACTTACCGTAACCGTCCGGCGGCGAGAACGATCCAACGGAGTTCATCAAATGACGCTCTTGCATCAAGCAATGATTACTTGGCATCCGCCATCGCGGCCAACTGCACGACCGAGCGCTGCTGTTCTTTTTCCAAAAAGTTGCGACCGTATTTCACATTGACGTGATCCCAAGGAAGCTTCGCCATTACGTCATACGGCTCGTGCAATTGTCGTTCGATGTTGATATTGGAATCTTCCAATGCTTTCCACCAGCGCGCCGGGTCGAGCATTTCGCTCCAACCGTCCATGCGAGCGCCGCGCTGCCAAGCCAGTTCGATCGCATCGCAAGTACGACGATCACCGCGACTGAGCACACCTTCGAGCAAACTCGTCTCGACATTGTGGCACTTGATATTCACCGAGCGAATAGTTCGCTTTTGCCATAGATACT
This sequence comes from Pirellulales bacterium, assembly GCA_046349815.1. Classification (GTDB taxonomy): domain Bacteria; phylum Planctomycetota; class Planctomycetia; order Pirellulales; family Pirellulaceae; genus Aureliella. The sequence continues at coordinate 39,375 of JAXMBQ010000032.1, forward strand.
TGTGAGCCCACTCGAAATACTCGCGGCGCTGCATACCGTTCCATTGATAGGGCGTATGCGCCTTCGGTACAAAGTTGGAAACGCTGGCCGTGACTTTCGGGAAGCGTCCTTTGACTTCTTTGCCGATGCGTGAAATGGTCTCTGCCATTTCCACGATCCCTTCGAGATCGACCGGTCGCTCGCCGGGCAAACCGCACAAGAAATAAAGCTTGACGCTCTCGTAGTTATTCTGAAACGCGACGCGACAGCCTTCGTACAAGTCGTCGTTCTTGATCTTCTTGCGAATCTGTTCACGCATGTCGTCGCGGGCCACTTCCGGAGCCAACGTCAAACCGGCTCGACGTTCGTTGCCGATCAGCTCCGCAATCGAACGCAACTGTTCGTTGACTCGCAAGCTCGGGATCGAGATGCTCACACCGAGCGGATTGAAGACGGCTTTCATCCGCGTGATCAGTTCGGTGAAGTGCGGATAGTCGCTGGTCGAGAGCGACAGAAGACTGATCTCGTTGTAACCGGTTTGCTTGTAGCTCTCGAGCGCCGCATTGATGATCGTATCGACAGTGCGGAAACGCAGCGGTCGCTTGATGACCGTGCTCTGGCAGAACCTACATTGCCACGGACATCCGCGCATGATTTCGATGGCGATTCGATCGTGCACACATTCGACAAAGGGGACAACCGGCGAAGTGGGAAGAGGAATGCCGTCGAGATCCTTGATAACAGACGGTTCGATCGTTTCCGGTACGTCACTGCGAGTGCGATGGAGCGCCACGATACGACCGTTGTTGTACTCGGCCACATAGAAACGCGGACAATAGGCGTAAGGTAAGCGCCGAGCCAATTCGGCCAACGCTTCTTCGCGTTGTCGGCGTCCGGCATCGCCGCTGAGCCATCCATCTTTTTCGCGAGCCGCATTGCGCAGCTCCAGCCACAGATCGCAGATCTCGGGCAGCGCCGGTTCACCGTCACCGGTTACAAAGCAATCGACGAACGCCGCCATGGTTTCCGGGTTCTGCGTGCACGGACCGCCGGCCAAGATCAACGGATCGGCCATCGTGCGTTTTTCGGCTCGCAGCGGAATGCGACCGAGGTCCAGCATCGTAAGCACGTTCGGTGACGAAATCTCGTATTGCAACGAAAAACCGATGACATCGAAGTCACACAGAGGCGTGTAGGTTTCCAAGCTGTAGAGCGGCACTTCGTATTTTCGAAGCTGCACTTCCATGTCAGGCCACGGCGTAAAGCAGCGCTCGGCAGCCCAGCCGGGCCGTGCATTCATCAGCGAGTAAAGAACTTGCAGCCCGTGATGGCTCATCCCGATCGTGTAAGCATCAGGGAACGCCAAGCAAACTCGACCCGTAACTTCATCTCGCGGTTTGACGACGATGTTGCGTTCGCCGCCCACGTATTGAGCCGGAGTTTGAACTTTGGGCCAAATATGCCGGGTGAGGACGTCTTTTATGTCAGCAGGCATTGCGCACGGTTTTCGTTAGCAGGTTCCGACGCCGCTGCGTTTCTCCGACTGCGCGATCCCAAAACGAGGAACGGCCTGGAAACACCGCGACAAAAAACAACAAACTGTGTGTTTAAGAATAGCCGCGGAGCAACTCAAACGGGAGGCCGATTTGCCGCATGACCGCGGAACAAATCCCGATGCACGTCTGGTCGATCGGCTCGGTTCTATCAAAATTCGGGAGGCAAGATCGGCGCAGACACGTCGAATACCGTGCTATCGATACATTGGGTTAGGACGACATCACCGTTCGATGCCCTGATTTCCGCATTGTGCCTGGGCCAGGAGCCCGAAAACCAACCGAGACCTTGACTATGTCCATTCGTACCGCTGCCTTGGCCATTTTGACCGTAACCGTCCCGATGTTCGTCGGATGCAGAACTTGGGAACCGCCCATTCCCGGTTCCGGCACCATCAAACAGGAAACACGCACCGTCACCGCTTTTGATTCGATCACTGTTGCCGGAAGCGGGATATTGATCATCGAGTCGGGTGCGACCGGTCCCGAATGCACCGTCGAATGCGACGACAATTTGCTCGAGTACATCGAGACCGAAGTCAAGGACGGTACGCTAGTCGTTCATCACACCAAGAACATCGGTCCGACCCAAGAACTCGCACTGAAAATCAAAAGCGACCACGTCAAGAAAGTGACTTTGGCCGGTTCATGGCGAACCACAATCTCGGGCGTGGATGAAGCCGCTTTTGAACTCGATGTTGCCGGTAGCGGCGATGTGATCGCTTCAGGCAAGAGCGTTGACTTAACCGTCGGAACAGCCGGTTCCGGCAAGCTCGATCTCTTGGAACTGCAAGCCGAAAAAGTTGAACTCAACATCGCCGGAAGCGGATCGGCGATGGTCCATGCCGGTCAGAAACTGAAAGTGGACATCGCAGGGAGCGGCAACGTGCAATACACTGGCGAACCGCAGGTTGAAAAGAACATCGCCGGCTTCGGATCGGTAAAGCGAATCGCCGGTTCCGCCAAGTCGACCGAAGGCGATAACGCACCTGCGACCACGCCTTCGCCGACCCCTGATTCGCAATAGCTGATTCAGACTTATGAAAATCATAGTGATGGGAACAGGCCCGTTTGCTGTGCCCAGTTGTCGAGCTCTCCAAGCAGCAGGACATGAGATCGCGCTTGTGGTCACACGTCCGCCGGTTCCTGCATCCGGCAAGAAAGCTCCCGACGCGCCGGTCGCCGAGTGGGCACAATCTCAGGGCTTACCTTTGTTTCAACCCGCGAGCATCAATGAGCCGGATGCTCTCGATCGCCTTCGCTCGCTAGCCGCAGATCTGCTGTTCGTCTGCGATTACGGTCAGATATTATCTCGCGATTGTTTAACGGTAACGCCGCTCGGTGGAATCAATTTGCACGGTTCACTTCTTCCGCGTCATCGCGGCGCCGCGCCCGTGCAATGGACGTTGCTGTCCGGAGACGAGACGGCAGGCGTGAGCGTGATTCACATGACTCCGGGATTGGATGCCGGACCGGTGTTGAGCGTGTTCAGCACCCCTGTAGCTCGCGATGAAAACGCAGGAGAGTTGGAAAAACGTTTGTCGAGCGCGGGAACGCAAGCGGTTCTCGACGCGATTGATCAGCTTGCCAAGTGGGATCGTGTCAGCGAGATCGGCGTGAAGCAGGACAAAGCGGCCGCCACGAAAGCGCCTCGCCTATCGCGACAAGACGGTCGGCTCGACTGCGCTACGCCTGCAATCGAACTGGAGCGACGGGTGCGAGGTCTGCAACCTTGGCCGGGCGTCTTCGGGGAACTCGAGTATCCCGAGGGGAAACGGATCAGTCTGCATCTGCGCAGCGCACGAGCCATGTCCCTGTCGCATGAGTTGAGTTTGGGCGAGCCCGGCACGGTGCGATCTGCGAAGGCTTACGATCTGGGGCTCGATTGGACCGGAGCATGGTCGGAGCTGCTGGCAGTCGAAACAGTTGATGGAACCCTACTGATCAACCTAGTTCAGCCCGCCGGCAAGCGTCCGATGCCAGTCGCCGATTTTTTGCGTGGGCATCCTATCGCCGGCACCGCCAAGTTTCTCCTTCCAACCTAAACGGCCCGCGACCAAACCGACTTGTGCGGTTAAGATAAAGATCGCGACCGCCGACTTTCCCCGGGTTGCTGTCGCGCGAACATCGCTTTGCAAACGCAGGGCGTAAAGATGGTGCTCTGAATCTCGAGGCACATTGGACTTCACCGGATCGTGAATTTCGATGGACGGTGAATTTTGAAGGACTGGGGCTGACCCCTTGTCCGAGCGCCAACATAGAGAAGTCTCGTTCAGGACTCGGTCGGCTTGATCCGGCTGAAACCAAATGAGCTGTTCACCTCTGTGGCCCTCGAGATTTCAGTAGGAAACCGATGTCCTTTACCACCATTCCGACCTCCCGAAACACTTCGATGCCGAAGGCAACCACCATAAAATCCCCATCCAACAACCAAGTCGATAACGCGAGAATTGAGAAGGCTGTTCGCGAGATCCTGATCGCCGTCGGTGAAGATCCCGACCGCGAAGGTCTTCTCGAAACGCCTGCTCGAGTGGCTCGTATGTACACCGAGATGTTCTCGGGTCTGAAGCGAGATCCTCGCATTCATCTGCAGAAAGTTTTCACGGAAAAGTATGACGAAGTCGTCCTCATCCGCGACATCGATTTCTGCAGCATGTGCGAGCATCACCTGCTGCCGTTTACAGGCAAGGCGCATGTCGGCTATCTGCCCAACGGCAAAGTCGTCGGCTTGAGCAAACTGGCGCGCGTCGTCGAAGAAGTGGCTCGTCGTCCGCAAGTTCAAGAGCGCATGACGGAAGTGATCGCCGATCTACTCGAATCAGAATTAGGTGCGCGCGGCGTTGCCGTTGTCTTGGAAGCATCGCACTCATGCATGACCATTCGCGGCATCCGCAAACCGGGCAGCCTCTGCATGACCAGCGCCATGCGCGGTATATTCCGCGACGAAAGCTCTTCGCGAGCTGAAATATTGGGCCTGATCATGAGCGAAAGAAGATAGATGGACGAAGCGGCGTTGTGGGCGAGTGCGGTGGGTTCCGTAGGGAAGATCTCCGCCGCACTCTGGGGCGCGCAACTTATTCTCGGTAAGCTCGATCAACGCCGTCTTTCACTCTCTTGGAAAATCCTGCTGGCCGTTGCTACGATCGCGACCGGCCTGTCAGCCATCTTCGTCAGCGGCACACCGGCCATCGTTCAGAAAGCGTGGGCCGCTCTCGGCGCACTTGGCCTGATCCTAGTGATCTTGCGAATCGATCAATGGCGGCGGACGTCATCCACGCAAGTGCATGAAGAACTCAAGTCAGACGCAGAACTTCCGGACACGAGCAAGAAGAAAGGTAAAAAGCGAGCCGTATCGCCAGATCCGTTCGCAGTTCAATCCGGTCCGACCGGTTGGGATTGGTCCGACGGTATCGCACTGGTCGGCTTGATAGGATCGCTAGGCATCGTGATGTGGGACGTGATGCGTATTGATTCGCTGAGCCAAACGGCGCGGGGCTGCGCTGCAGCGTACAGTTTGTCGTCGATCTGGCTGCTCAGTACATCCGTCGTGCTCGCGCTCGAAACAACATTCGGCGGCATCGGAGCCGGCCTGCTGTCACTGAATTGGTCGCGCATCCGTTACGAGACTGCGTTCGCCTGGTGCATCGCTATGGTCACAGCCGCGTGCGAATTAAGTCTCGGCAAATCGGCAGGCGAATGGGAAGAACAACTCGGACCGATCATGTTCTGCGTCGGACTGCTGGTCGTCGGCTACATTCTCTTCGCCGCCGCTCAACGGCTCGCACATCTAAAGCAAGCCGGCAAACTCGAGGGATTACCGTCGTTGGCATTGGCAGCTTGGTTGGCCGTTCTTTCCTTGGTCGTCGTTATGGGTTTGCCCGTGACCTGGCCCTGGCAAAACATTCCGTGAACCAAGTTACACCGAGCGACTCACTGGCCTCGTAGAAGCCATTGAATCCCGAATCGTGAGCCAGGGATACGGTCGATGCTCTCTTAATGCAAGCGGAACGGCGCGAGCCGTCCGGTGCAGCACGTTTGAACTTGGAGAGCCGGACGGCTTGGGGTTTGTTGTTTTGATCAAAACCCGACGCGTAAGCGAGGGATGTGCATAGCTGGCAGCGATTCCTGTAAACAGACTAGCCATTTCGTCCGAGGTGCGAAGAATTTAAACACGAAGGACACGAAGACCACGAAGGGAATTGGCGGAGGAAATTCTGTTGCTACTCAATTAGAAGGTGTGCACCAGTTCGCGAATTGGCACGTTGAGGCTTCATTCGTCGAAGGAAGCTGTTTAACCGCGTTTTTCGAGTGAAAGAATTCGGCATAGACAGGCAACGCATACATCTGCCTTCGTGTCCTTCGTGCTCTTCGTGGTTCAATTCTTCACGACTTCGGCTAGAGATCAGAGCCCATTCCAAGGCCGGGTCTGGGAGAGCCTTCCGGTGCCGCACTTTTGAACTTGAAGAACTGGACAGCTTGCGCCGTTCCGCTTGCATGAAAAACAAGTCCTTACAATCGCAGATCAAGCTTTGCGTTTGCGATGATAGAAGAGTAGGGCTCGTCGCTTCACGCGTTGTAGAGCCGACAACATTTCGTCGGCGTCGCGGTAACGCTTATTCGGTCGCACTTCCATCGCTTTGCGAAGAACGGCGACCAGCTCGGGGTGAGCTCGACGGCGCAGCGCGGGGTAGCCTTTCATCGGCCATTCAAAAGGCCATTCGGGCAGAGTACCGGTGAACATGCGATACATGATCAGTCCGAGCGAAAAGACATCGCTCTTGGTACTGGGGCGACCCATGGCTTGTTCCGGAGCCATATAGCCGACCGTGCCTGATCCGGAGCCGACGACCGTATTCTGTGCTACGCGTGCGATGCCGAAGTCAGCCAGTTGCAGGCGTCCGTCGGGAAGGAGAATCATGTTTTCCGGTTTGATGTCGCAATGAATGATCTTCTTGCGATGTGCATAAGCGACTGCTGAAACCATCTGCAGCGACAATTCCAGTGCCGTCTCGAAAGACATGCGCTTGCGCAGCCGTTCGGTCAGAGTACGTTCGCCCAGCCGAGAAGCAATAACGAAGCGGCCTTCGATGAAGCTTGCATCTTTGAGCGGCAGAATGTTCGGGTGATCGAGCTGTGCGACTAAGCGAGCTTCGCGTTGGAAGGACTCGAGCATCGTAGAGGTGACGACATTTTGATGCGGCATCTTCAATGCGACACGCACGCCTTCGATGGTATCCATCGCTGCGTAAACGTACGCAAAGCCTCCTTGACCGAGTCGTCGTTCGATACGGTACTTACCGAATCGTTGCCGAGCTCGCAGGATATAAGATTCCTGGCGGTGTCTCACCATCTGCGAATTCTGTGCAATCATCGCTTAGAGAACGACTCCATTTACTGAAGCCGCCGGATGACACTGCTCCGCGAGAGGGCGGGGCCACATCCGACACTTCAAGGATACATTACCCGGGACGGAAATAGAGCCGTGCGGCTACGCCGATCGACAAACTTTTCCTAACCGGTCTCATCACGTACTCGTATCGACTCCCCGCGCGGGTCGCGGTCGGTCGCTTGCGACTGCCTTGCTCGTCATTGTTTCCGATTCCGTAGTCGAAGCAACTTTTTTCTTCGAAGGAAACGAGAAACGGTGCTGAGTCGAATAGGCAAGCCGTGTCGGCTGTATCGGCAGTTGCACTCGCATTCCCTCTGAGTTTTGAGGAGCGCCTGCCGATTTTAACTCCTCTTCTTTGCGTCCTGAGATTTCTCGACATCCGCGTTACACGCGCCGGAAATCACTACACTGATCCGACATCAGGACCCACCCGACGCATTACGCGCCGACCGATCGCGATACGTTACATCACACTGGACTCTGCGTTTTCCAGGTGAAAACTCACGACGAACGACGAGACCATCTACTTATGCACGCTCAACCTCGACCTTGGATGCTGGAAGAATGCACGCTCGCTTGCGCCCGAGAACATCGGTGGGACACGGCAGTGATTCCGCTCGGAGCCACCGAACCGCATAACCTGCATCTTCCCTACGGCACCGACATGTTCGAAGCCGAGCATCTGGCGGAAGCATGTTGTCGCCGAGCTTGGGAACTGGGTGGCAAAGTCGTGCAGTTGCCGGTGATTCCCTACGGCACCGAAACCAACTTGGCCGCGTTTCCTCTGGCACTCAATCTGATGCCGAGCACGATCACGACGATTTTCCGAGATTTGCTCAAGTCATTAGAAGCCGGCGGTATTCGCAAACTGCTGCTGTTCAACAGCCACGGAGGGAACGATTTCAAACCGATGATGCGCGAACTGTATGGTCAATCGTCGGTGCAGTTGTTCCTGTGCAATTGGTATCAGATGATCCGCGACAAAGCCGCCGAGATCTGCGAGAACCCTGACGATCACGCCGGCGAAATGGAAACCTCGCTCATCATGGCCTATCGCCCCGAACTGGTTCGTAAGAATGCCGACGGCAGTCTCGTAGCCGACGACGGCTCGGTGCGCCCGTTCCGTTACCAAGCACTAACTCAAGGCTGGGTCGCGATGACTAGACCTTGGCACCTATTGACGACGCAATCGGGTTCCGGCAATCCGCATCGTGCAACGGCAGCGAAGGGTAAGCAACTGCATGATGCAGTGGTTGACCGCATCGGACCGTTTTTGGCGGAACTGGCCAAGAGTCCGGTCGACGAGCGATTCCCGTTCGCTTAGCCGTCGTTTGTTCAGTCGCGATAGAGTCCGTGAGCTGCGATGTACGCAGCTACGGAAGCGGGAACTTGATAGCGGATGCTCCTGCCGCCACGAATCGCATCTCGGATTTCCGAGCTGCTGATGTCCACTTGCGGAATAGAGACCACATGTTGCTGAGAGTCCGATGGCTCATTTGCCGGCAAGTATTTTTGGAGAACCTCGAGGTTGGGAGCCGGGCGACCGCCGCGAGCTGCCACGGCGATAAATGCGAGACGGCAAATCTCGGCAGGCTCGCGCCATTGGTCGAGATCTGCAAGGGCGTCGGCACCCATCATTAAGAAGAGCTTGGCGTCAGGGTGTTCCCGCTGCAGCTCTCGCAACGTTTCCACGGTGTAGGAAGTCCCGCCGCGCCGAATCTCGCGATCATCGCACACAAAATCCGGGTTGCCGCCGATTGCCAACTTCACCATTTCAACGCGATGTTTGGCTTCGCTGGGTGGTACATGTTGCTTGAATGGTGAAACCGCAGCAGGCATGAAGCGCACTTCGTCCAACGCCAATGCTTCACGAATGCATTCGGCGATCAGCAGGTGTCCTTGATGAACAGGATCGAATGTTCCGCCGAAAATACCGATGCGTTGACCATTGGTGTCGAGCGACATACGAAGAATTCCTCATGCTGTCCAAAGAGCGCCGAATCAGCCCCGCTCGTCGCGCGCTGCGGATCGTTAGGCGTTAGGATAATGAGCCATGAAACCTCACCAACCCCAATTGTTCTCCGAAGATGTTCCGGCCTGGGAGCTGGATGCACAAGGCACCGCCTTGACCGCGCGCGTCGTTTTTTCCGAAGCTCCGCACGGTCCGCTCGATTATTTGGTTCCCGATCATTTGGCGGAACATGTATTGCCTGGGGTTCGAGTAAAAGTTCCGCTGGGTCGCAGCAATCGCGAGATACTGGGGTATTGCACAGATATATCGCATGTGCAGCAATCTCCAGATGCCTTCAAGCCGATTCTGGAAGTCTTGGATGCCGAGCCGCTGTGTACGGGTCGGTTGCTCGAGCTGATGCAATGGATGAGCCGATATTACTTGGTGCCTCTGGGACAAGTTTTCGAAGCGGCTGTTCCCGCTTCAGTCCGCTCTTCGGCCGGCAGTCGTCAACGCGTATTGTTGAGCGCCGCGCCGGCGGCTCATAACGCCGAGGTTGTGGCTAAGCTTTCGCCGAAACAAAAAGCGATCCTTCAAACACTGATCGCCGCAGCCGAGCCACTCACCGGCGACCGGCTGCGCGAGCTCGCAAGCTGTTCGCCGGCTCCGATCCAAGCTCTCCGCGCCGCTGGGCTCATCGAGTCGCGAACCGAGCGAGTCCTGGAATCGTTGCCTGCCGCGCCGCCGCAGCCCGACTCCCTGCCGCTTGCTCTCAGCGTCGATCAGCGGCAAGCCCTGCGCGAGATCATCAGCGCTCTGGAAACCGGAAAGCAAGAAACGGTGTTGCTGCACGGCATCACCGGTTCGGGGAAGACCGAAGTCTACATGCAGGCGATTCACGAAGTTCTGACTTACGGCAAACAAGCGATCGTCCTCGTACCGGAAATCAGCCTGACACCGCAAACTCGACATCGGTTCATGCAGCGCTTCGGTCAAGTCGCGGTGCTGCACAGTCACATGAGCGCCGTCGAGCGACATCATCAATGGCGTCGCATCGCATCAGGCGACATTCCTGTAGTGATCGGTCCGCGGAGCGCCATCTTCGCACCCGTCCCGCGCTTGGGACTGATCGTCATCGACGAAGAACACGAAACCTCGTTCAAGCAAGATACTCAGCCGCGCTATCATGCGCGCGATGTCGCATTGCATCGTTCGTTCCTCGAACAGATCCCGGTGGTTCTTGGTTCTGCGACTCCGTCACTGGAATCGTGGCGTCGAGCCAAAGCCGGTATCTATCGATTGGCTTCGTTGCCGCGACGCATTCATAACCGACCGCTGCCGGAAGTCACGACAGTCGACCTGCGTTTGCAAAATACCGAACCGAATCGCGGGGCCATCTCTCGTCCACTCCTACAAGCAATCCACCAAACGTTGACGGATCAAGGACAGGTGATCCTGCTGCTGAATCGGCGCGGCTTTGCCACGACCATTCAATGTCCCGGTTGCGGTCATGTGGTGGCTTGTCCCGAATGCGATCTCCCTCTGACTCATCATCGCGACGGAGCCAAAGCAGTTTGCCATTACTGCGATTATCAAATCCCGACGCCACCCGTGTGTCCTGCTTGCAAGTTCGACGGCATCCAGTATTCAGGACTCGGGACGCAACGATTAGAGGTCGAGGTTCAGCAGCGATTTCCGCAAGCCAAGGTGGCTCGCATGGACAGCGACACCATGCGCCGGCCCGGCAGTCATGAACGCGTACTGACACAGTTTCGCAAAGGTGAACTGCAGATCCTGCTCGGCACTCAGATGATCGCCAAAGGACTCGACTTTCCGAATGTTCTCTTGGTCGGCGTCATCAATGCCGATTCGGCTTTACACTTCCCCGACTTCCGCGCCGCGGAACGTACTTTTCAGTTGGTGACGCAGGTCGCAGGTCGCACCGGTCGCGGAGAAAAAGCGGGACGAGTATTGGTGCAAACGTTCTCGCCCGAGCATCCGGCAATTGCGGCCGCGTGCAAGCACGACTTTCTTGGTTTTGCAGCCGATGAATTGGTCAAACGAGAACAATACGCCTATCCGCCGTTCGGCCACTTGGCTCGCATCATCATGCGAGGCCCGGAGCAGAACGCGGTCGAATCGTTCGCCGATTCTTTTGCCGCGAGAATACAAGCTGCGAAAACGATTCAAGGCATCGACTGCAGAGTACTCGGCCCCGCGCCGCCGCCACTGGCAAAACTCCGAGGTAAGTACCGTTATCACATCCTCGTCCAAACGCTGGAACCCGAACCGTTGAATCGGTTGCTGGTGCGTACGCTGGCCGACATCAAGCCTCCGAAAGAGATCCAGTTCGTCATCGACATCGATCCCATGGATACTCTCTGAACTTTTCGGCTCTGTTGGCAATGCGAGCATTTTCCTCGCGAATCATTTCGTGAAAACAGCGCGAAAAACTATTCACTACCATCGGCCGCACGTGATACGCTATCAGCGTGATTTACATCCGGTCGGTGCCTCGTCCCAAACGCTCGAACTGAACACATTAAGGATGGTCTTATGTTGCGACGAATCGTTCGGTCTTGGTTGTTAAGTGGCCTCATCGGTGTGTCCGCATTGGCTTGGCAATCAGCCTCGGCAGCATCGCCGGAGTTTTCTCACAAGCAATCCAAAGTGCTTGTTCCCGCAGAAAATGGTCAGTCCTTGCCGTTGCATACTTTCGGTCTCGGCCCGGACGGCAATCTGTGGATGTGCTGCACAGGCACCGGCGGCGAGGGCAAAGCGGGTCGGATCGTCATCATGCAACCTACCGGTGAATCGGTTCGGACCATATCTCTGGAGTTCGCACCGACCGCCATCAACTTTTCGGCCGACGGAATTCCATACGTCGCAGGCTCGGGCAAGATCGCTCGCCTGACGAAGACAGGCGAAGTAGACGAAGTAATCACCGCTCCCAACCTGCTGAATGAAGAGGAGCTGAAAAAGCGGCTGGAGGAATCGGCAAAGAAGCAAGTCGATCAGATGGTCGCTGTTTACGACGAGCAAGTGAAGCGGCTGGAAGAACAAGTCACCAAACTTGCCGAACAGGCTAAAGATGAATCGGCCGATGAGAAAACGCGCAAACGAGCCGAAACGCGATTGAAGGTGCTTGAAAAGCAACGCGACGTCATGAAGGAACAGTCCAAGGAAATGCGCCGCACCTATGCGGAGTACTACAGCGGCGCAGCTTCCATGGAACGAGTCAAACGAGCGACTGGAATTGCCGTCAGCAAGAAAGACATCTTCGTTTCCCTCCCCAGCCTGGAAGGATTCGGCTATGCGATTTGGCGCATGGATCACAATCTGAAGAACGCTGTGGTCGTCAAAGAAAACGTAGGCGGATGTTGCGGACAACTCGACATTCAAACCGATGGAACTGACATCCTGGTGGCTGAGAACACCGCTTTCAAAGTCGGACGATTCGACCGCGATGGAAAGGAACTCATCAGCTTCGGCGAACGCATGCGAGAGGGAGACGCGGGTTGGGGCAGTTGCTGCAATCCGATGAACATTCGGTGCGTTGAAGGCAATGAAATCTTGACAGCCGAATCAAGCATCGGACACATCAAGCGTTACAGCAAGGATGGCAAGTACCTTGGACTAGTCGGTACGGCACGGATCGGCGGCGGCTGCAAACACGTCGCCTTGGCTGTCGACAAGCAGCGTGACTGGTACTACATGATGAACCAAGGGGGCAACAATGTCGTCGTCCTGGTTCCTAAGTCCGAGGCCCCCGGAGAGACCGAGGAAGAAAAATCAGCTCGTATCGCCCGCGAAGGCCTCGGCAAGAAGTTGGTCGGTGCCTGGGAAGCCGCGCCGGTCAAAGCGGCACCTGCGGAAAGTGCTGATCCGAACACAGTATCTCTGGATACTTACATCCGACAGCAGTATCCCTTCCTCCACTTCCATCTCGACGGACACTTCGAGAACACACGCCCGGTCGCCAAGGATGCGGCCAACAAAGCCAATGCAGGCACGGGCGGTCTGCTCGGCGCAGTGCAAGGCTTGGTGCAAAGCGTCACCGGCAACTCGGAATCAACCGCAGTGGCCTTGGTAGAAGCACGCAACATGAACTGGGAACCTATCAGCCAGACAGATGAGACATTGCAGTTCTTCATCGTCGATGCCGGAGTCCGCGGCTTCGGGGCGGTGGCCAAATTCGTCGGCGACGATGAACTGGAACTGCAATGGTTCTATGATTCGCCGGCAAGCTCTTATGGCAAGCTCACTTACAAGCGCATTCCGGGTGAGTGCTGCACCAGTGACAAGCCGTGTACAACTTGCGCAGGCAAGTGCGATGAGAAACCTGCGGCGGCCGCAGAGAAGACATTGCAAGCAGAGCGCAAGCCGGAAACATCGGCTGTACCGATCAAGAAGATCAAGCAATAACGCGATCACGCCCTGCTGACACTTGAAAGGTGAAACGATGAACGCTTTGAATAGCTCCAAGGCGGCAGAATTGTCGCGACGTAATTTACTGGTACTGACTGCCGCTGCAGCGACTGCGGTTCCGACTTCGGCTGTGTTTGGAAACGAACCTGTCGGCGAGGACAAGCCGTCGATTTCGAATTCGCAACCGATTCCAAAGAACGGACTTGTGGTGATTGTCATGGACCCCATGGCTGCACCGCTGGCCTGCGATTGTGTGCAAGGTTATGCCCAGCGCAAATACGAAGAACTGGGAAGCTACCTGCAGCAGCGACTCAAAATTCCTGTAGCTGTTGTTTGGTCGGAATCGCTGGTCACGGCGATGAATGAGAAGAGCGAAGGGCGAGCCGACATCGTCATCGGCAAGGACTCGGTGGTGCGCAGCGATGCCAAGCGGAGCAAGATCGCGGTGAACCCGATTGCATCACTGACCGATACCAAAGGTTCGACCAGACAGCGAGGCTTGTTCGTTGTTCGATCCTCGGGCAAGGCATCGAGTTTAGTGGATATCGAGAACTTCACTGTTCTCTGGGGACCGGAAGACTGCGATGAGAAATGGGCTGCACCACGAGCCAAATTGAAAGAGCTCGACGTGCCATTCTCGGATCAATCCAAGCAATGCAACAGTTGCTCGATAGCCGCAAAGGAATTGATGACACTCCCTGAGGATACTCAGACAGTAGCCGTCATATCCAGCTACGCGCAACCGCTGCTGGAAGGTTGCGGCACGATCAAGAAAGGGGATCTGAAAGTAATCGGCGAAAGCGATGACGTCCCCTTCATCACTTGCTTCGTCAATGATCGATTACCGGAGGACCGCAAGGCCGCGATCAAGCTGGCGCTGGATGAAATGAAGTCACCCGAGATGCTCAAGGCGCTCGAAACCAAACTCGGCTTCGTCCCCTATACGTCCTCTTCCAAATAGAACTTTCGTGAAGCACAATTCGAAACGACTGAGTGTGGGCCCCATCATCCTGATGATCGGGCTCGCTTCTTTTCTCATTGCGACCGACCTGAAAGCCGTCGTGGGTCAAGACGGAACAGCGGATCTGAAAACATGGCCTGGGTTTCGCGGCGCTGTTCGCGACGGCCATGCCGCGAATTTTCCTGCCAAGCCGTTCCGCCCTCGCATGCTTTGGTCCTTTGCGCTGCCGTCCCAAGGAGTCGGAGGAGTCGCCGCGTCTCACGATTTCGTCGTCGTTTCGGCTCGCACCGATAACGACACGAAAGATTACTTTGCTTGCCTCGACCCGACGACAGGCGCAGAACTATGGACGCTCGTTTATCCCGCGCCGGGATCGCTGGATTACGGCAACTCGCCGCGATCCACGCCTCAATTGGTCGATCCGCATGTATTTTTACTCGGTGCGTTCGGAGACCTGCACTGCGTGAACCTGGACAGTGGTGAAATCGAATGGAACAAACATCTCGTTCGCGACATGGCAGGTCGATTGCCGAACTGGGGCTTCGGCTGGTCACCGCTGGCATATGACGAAAAACTCTACGTCTTACCGGGAGGCCCATCGAACAGCGCCGCATGCTTGGCTCAAAACGATGGACACGTTTTGTGGCAGTCGCCTGGACCAGTCTCGGCCTATTCTTCACCGCAGATCGCAGACTGGAAGGGAACTCGCCAACTAGTCGCATTTGACAAGGAGTCCATCGTCGGATGGGATTTTGTCGATGGGAAGCGAAGGTGGAGTGTAACTCCGACCGCCAAGGGAGACTTCAACGTCCCGACGCCGATCCTACTCGAAGATGGATTAATGACCTTGTCGGAGAACAATGGTGCTCGAATCTATCGAATCGATGACCAAGGCCGACTGATGGCCGACCCAGTCGCCGCGCGAGACAAGCCGGCTCCGGATGCGCAGTCGCCGGTGCGAGTCGGCAACTTAGTCATAAGCGCCGAGCGTGAACTGACTGCAATGCGATTGGATATGAAGCTGGAGACAGCTTGGACGGTTCGCGATCGATCGCTTCGCAATCACAACAGTCTGATCGTTGGCGGCAATCAGATGCTGGTCATCACACAAGGCGGCGAGATTCTACTGGTCGATGTCACAGATTCTGCCGGCACCATTCGAGCTCGCCACAAGTTCGGTTCGGAAGCAGGTTACGTGCTTGCACATCCCGCGCTGTGTGACGAAGTCCTCTACCTAAGAACGGAACACAGCCTACAAGCTTGGGCACTGTGGGCAGCAGAATAGCGGGCAGCAGAATAGTGGGCGTCAGAACAAGCCACCGGCTACCGAGCTTTGAAGAATGGACGGCGGCGGAACGCAAGAAAGTGGGAAGAAGGTAGTAGTGCGGATGAGAGGAGTTGAACCTCCACGACCTTTCGGCCACTAGAACCTGAATCTAGCGCGTCTGCCAATTCCGCCACATCCGCGGCACTACTGCATAATTCTTCCGTTCAGGCGTTGGTCTTTTTGATCGTTGATCTTGTCGACCACAGCCCTGCGTCAGATGGAGCCCATTGTCAAATCAAATGCTCGACTGTCAATGGGTCATCTGCGGCATTCGAAAAACTGCATAGCTCTCGTTCTCGTGCCCATCCAAAGGATAGACCAGTTCTAAAGCCGGCGGTTCTCGCTGAATGCGTAGATCGACCACAACGTACTCAAAACCGTAACGTTTTTGCATTTGTTGCAACTGTTCGGTTTTCCAAGGGAGTGGGTCACCGATCGGCAGCTTCGTTTCGCTATCCCATTTTCGCGGCGGCGCACATCGTTCAATGCGATCGAACCAGATGATCAGGGAGGGGCCGTCTTGAGGAACGTCTTTGTAACTGACGACCTCGGCACGACCTGCATACCACTTAAATGTTTGCTGTGCTCGCGGAGTGAAGAACAGTGCGCCCGGCGGCGTGTTTTCAGCGATCCAACTGCAGACGGCTCGCCAATCCTCAATCACTTCCGGTCCACGTTTCAGTGATGGGCTGTCCACCATCAAGTTCGGTCGATCCGCCGACGCGATCCGATCCCCGAAACCGCTCAGCACCTGCTTGCCGACTGCGAGCATCGTAACCAAACAGGCAGTTCCCAAGGCGAGCTCGCTCCACCTTTTCAAATGCGATCCATTTGCCGCAACCGCTGCCCGCTCATCCGACGCAGCTTCCGATAGTTGCTCGACAATGACCCAAACGGTGATGATCCAAGCTAAAGGTACGACGACATCGAACCAGCGAAACCAATAAAAACGGAGCAGAGACGCGGCTGTTTGCGGCTGTAAAGGAACTAAGCAAAGGTCGATCACCAGTCCTACGACGCTGATCGCCACGGCAATCCATCCGACTCGCAGCACCCAGCGCGCAGCATTCCAGCGCCGGCAAACGCTCGTGCCTGCGGAAGCTACTGCGCAATCTCGCTCGGCTCGAATCATGCGCCAAGCTGCGAACGCGCATGCGATGAATAATGCGACTGTCACTGCGCCGGCAACATTCTGCTGCCATCGGAATAAGTGAGGAGTCTGATGATGGGCCAAGCGAAAGAACGGGTGGATCTGCGCGACCACTACTTTTCCGACTCGACTGGGACCGCCGAGCATCAGAGCCGCAGGGATCAAACCAATGAGGCTAAGAAAAACGCTCCAGTCCAAGCGGCCCACTGCTTGCGAGTCGGAGACTGTCCACGTCCCCATAACAACCAGGCCAACCACATCGATTCGCCGGCCCACAAGCCGACGAGCGGATGAAAGGCCACGGCCAATGCCGACCATAACCATACGGCAGCGAACCTCTCGCGACTGAGATAAGCCAGCGCTATGAGGACGGCCGGATAAGCGAGTGACTTTCCTTCAAATCCGCCGACAGCCCATTCGCCGGACCAGTTCCCCCAGTCGACAGCCAGCAACCATCCGCACATTGCAAAGGGAGAGTAGATCCGACGCAGGCGTAGCGCGTCGGTCAACATCAGCCAAGCCACGGCGGTCCAAATCCAGCTCGCCGTTCTACCGATCCACGCGGAAGTCTCCAACGAAAAGAACTGCGTGAGCGAGCCGGCAATGAGACTGAACAACCAATGCGCATTTCCCGAGGCACGAATAGATCCCGCAGGCAAACGCGGGATCAAAACATGCTTCGCCTTCGGCAACAATGAGCTTCATTCACTCCGGGACGGCTTGACCTGACGACTAACCAAATGGCAAGGAGATTCAGAAACGCGATGAAGCAAGTTTCTAGGAGCGGCCGAGCGGAAGCTTCGCCCTTTTCATATCCATCGGTGCCGGCCGCCGTCTCAGCAGTCATGGGTTCAGCCCGCATAGAGAGCCCACTACCGTGCTGAGAACTGGAGTGCGGTGCCGTACTTCAGAGTCAAATGAAGAGGACGAACAATCGATTCGATCCGTCTCACCCGCCCCGACCGCAATAAGAGAGTAAGCCATCTCAACCCGTCGACCGGTATCGAAGATGCGGCCGCCAACTGCAAAAACTCTGCCAAAAACAGATGAATTCAACGCAGGTTTTCTTGACTGCAACGGCATTGTACGTAGAGTGAAGGTAGCAAACCAGTAGATTAAACTGGATCAAGTACCGTTACAACCTCACTTGCTGAACGCCGAGAACCGCAGAGTTAATCACCCGCAGGGTGTGGCCAGTTGGAGTCGGCAAAGGGCTATTTGCCAAAGGAAGGGTCCGATGTTAGTCCTGTCACGAAAGAAGAACGAAAGCATCGTCATAAATAATGACATCACCATCGTGGTCGTGGAAATCCGTGGTGACAAGGTGCGATTAGGCGTTGAAGCTCCTCGAGAAGTACCGGTTCACCGTCGCGAAGTTTACGATGCTATTCAGCGTAGCCAACGGACGGATGATGCCTCAAGTGCACCGCAGGATTAGAACAAAGCCCGGAGCGAATTGCAACTAGTTCTCTCTACGACTTAGTCGATTGCAATGCGCCCTCCCGAGTTCATACTCTCGTGCGCTTTTTCGAGAGCTCGCAGACTGCGGTAGACATCTTCAAGGTCTCCCATCTTGCGGACCAAACTGGTGACCGCTCGATGAAACTGCGTAAGCAACTGCTGTCCGACGGATAGTTCGCTGTCAAGCGACTCTTGGTGCCGCCCTGCTTCATCAAACCATATGAGCGAGTTGGGCAAGTCGACAAAGGCCAATCCGTTTTCACAGCACACTTGAACGCCGGCAGGCGGGCGAAATGTGATTGCTTCATGCCAAGTTGAAGGCATGTATGCTCCGCAACTAATCTGAGCCAATGTCGCTTGGTTCGGTGCCGGACCCGATGAGAAGTCGACGCTGAGGACTTGGTAGTCCGGAATGCCTGCGTCACTCGGCGACGGATGATATACAGCCTGGACCGTATTCGGATCATGGCCGACGATAAATCGGCACCAATCGATCAGCTCCATCAGCTCGCGCTCGCTGCGATCCGCCAGCGATCGCTGACTGCGATGACCGGGACCAGGAACCTCACACGTCAGCCGGCGATGACAGAACAATAGTCTCGGACGACCCAAGCGAGTAGCAATTAGTTCTTTCAGTCGCAGGGTGGCAGGCGCATATCGCCGGGGGAACTCAGCCATAAAGGCGATACCCGATTCCTCTACTCTCTGACGCAGAGCCCCGGCAGCCTGCGGTTTGAAGTCCACCTCGGTTCCGCAGTATATGGCTTTCCCGAAATCACACGCGGCTTGGATCGGCAATGTGCCGTACCAATCACCATCGAGCATCATGGCTGCGTCGATGTCTTCGCGTTCGAGCATCGATCGATAACCGTCGAATCGCTCGGCACCGAACTCTTGAGCGACCGAGTCCGCCAGACGCGAAACGCTGGAGTAGACGCCACGGACTTCGAATCGATCCTGCAGCATTCGCAGAGCAGGCCGGTAACGGTTCTGCCAGTCGCGGGAGAGGCCGATGAGTCCGAGGCGAAGCCGCATAGTCGAAGAGGGTCCTCTGCTGCCGTATCAGCGTTCCCGATTGAACTCGGAAAAATCTTTCGAAGGCCGCCGGCACGCCGAAATGGGGGAATACGACCCTGGAAATCTGGGGTGACCGAAGCGCGTAAGCCGTAAATCAGGAACGACTTGGCGGCAAACCAACCACTTGCGCCTGCGGCAATCCAACGCGGCTCACGGCGAGCCAATCGCTCACCCGATAATGCTAGCACGTCTCTAGGCAGTTGTCAGCTCGTATTCCTCGCCTATACTCGGCTCCCAACATTGGGTCGTTAAACGCTACGCGATTGTCAAAGCTTTCGCAGCTTACCAAGTCGTTTGGATGTCATCTTCGAGTTTTGCTTTTCTGAACTTGGGGCCGCGGCGCGTTTAACAGCGAACTTATCGGTGCGCTGGGATGGAAAGGAATCGCCTGTCGACTGTCGGACGTTGCTAAGTGTGCCGCAGAGCCGCTGCCCGAAGGACATTCTTCGTCCCAAGGTATTGTCTCGAAAAGCCACTTTCACGGCAATGACAGTTTTTTGAACTCGGCAGGGAGTCCCGTTCATCATTGCCGGTCGGATCGCCACACTGTCTTTTCACGAAGGGATGACAAGTATGGTTCATGTGGCATTTGCTCTTCTGCTCGCTGTCACAGGCGCGAATAACGAAGCCGCCGTTCCGGATTACGATTCCGCCTATGCACAAGCTGAAAAGGAGAAGAAGCCGCTGCTGGTTTTGGTCGGTGCCGATTGGTGCCCATCGTGCCAGGTGATGAAGAAGGAAACGCTCGAGCCTATGAAGGGCGCCGGGGAATTCAATGACGTGGTTGTCACAATCGTCGACAAGGATGCTCGACCCGAATTGGCTGAGCAACTGATGCGCGGCAAGACGCTGCCGCAGGTTGTGGTATTCACGCAGGACGGCCAGGGCTGGAAACGATTCAGCCTCACCGGCATGCAGACTCCGTCACGCATCCGAGAATTGCTCAAACGAGCCAAGGAACGTTGACCCGATCTCGCATATGCGACTCAACAAGGAAACAAGATCTTCCTGATTTCACTCGTCGTGGATCAGCGAAGAAGGAAAAGCGATCGACTCTCCAGCGCGAGTCGGTCGCTTTTTTGTTTTACCCCCGCAGCTTAACAGCCTCGGAGAAGCCCGCCTGCAATTTCAGGCCAAGGCGATTAAGCTAAAGCCAACCCCGACCCGAGTCACAACTGATTCTCGAATCAGTCCGACTCCGATGATCCAGCACAAGGCCGCCCCGGAAATATGGATGACCTTCCTATGATGCTCTGGCATCTACCGTCCGACGGAACTCACTAAGGCCTCGTCTCGATCCAATGACATCCAACCCATTCGAAAACTCAGCCGCCCATCATCTTCCTCGCTACGCCATCGCCCTACACGGCGGTGCGGGCGGTTCACCACGTCTTTGGAGCGAAACCGTCTGCCGTGAGAAACGCGCCGGTCTCGCCGAAGCTCTAGACCGAGGCATCCAAATCCTGTCTGCATCAGGCTCGGCTCTCGATGCTGTCGAAGCCGTCGTCCGGTCGCTAGAAGACAATCCGCTCTTCAACGCAGGTCGCGGATGTGTGCTCAACGAAGCCGGTGAACATGAGCTCGATGCAGCCATCATGGCCGGCGATAAACCATCGTGCGGTTCCGTAACCGGAGTCAAACGAGTCAAGAACCCAGTCACGCTTGCGAGACGTGTCATGACCGATACGCCGCACGTCATGCTCAATGCCGCCGGTGCCGATCAGTTCGCCGAATCCATCGGCCTGGAATTGGCGGATGCCGAGTACTTCAGGACGACGGATCAGATCCAGCAGTGGCAGAAGTGGCGAGCTCGAATCAGCGGCGAAGCGACCGAGACCGACGAACCGAACGACCCGTCGGGCTCGTCGGTCCGCTACTTCGGTACTGTCGGCTGCGTAGCTATCGATTCTTCCCGTTGCATTGCAGCCGCTACCAGCACCGGAGGACTGACAGGCAAACGCTGGGGCCGAGTCGGCGACACGCCGATCATCGGGGCAGGGACCTACGCGAACAACGTCAGTTGCGGAATCTCATGTACCGGCACCGGCGAAGAGTTCATTCGACACAATGTTGCTGCCGACATCTCAGCCCGGATGCGCTACGCAGGTGCGTCGCTTGCATCTGCTGTAAATACGATCATTCATGAGGTCCTGCCTGCCGATTGCGGCGGCCTCATATCGGTTGATCGTCACTACAATATCGTGATGGACTATAACACTGCCTGCATGGCTCGCGCCGCTGCGGATTCCAGCGGACACCGAGCTGTCCTGTTGGAACGTGAAACATGAACACCTGAACAGGTTCAGCAACACACGCTTATCAACGCCTAATCTCTATCTGACCTACAGACCCCTCACCTCGGCCCTCGGGGCCGATTGAAAAGCCCTCGCAACCACCATGACACAATCTTGGAGCCCTACGTCCTGGCAGTCTCGCCCGGCCAATCAACAACCTCGCTACGAAGATACGGCAGCTCTCGAGGAAGTTTTGTCCGCGCTGCGCGTGTTGCCTCCGCTGGTGACTAGCTGGGAAGTCGACGCACTACGAGACAACCTCGCACAAGCCCAAGCCGGGGACGCCTGGCTGCTTCAAGGCGGAGACTGCGCGGAGAGCTTTGAAGATTGCCAGTCGGAATCAATCGCCAGCAAGCTGAAGGTCCTGCTGCAGATGAGCTTGGTGCTGATCTACGGATCGCGCCAAAAGATCATTCGACTGGGACGTATAGCCGGCCAATATGCAAAGCCTCGCAGCAGTGATGTCGAACAACGCGATGGTCAATCTCATCCTTCGTATCGCGGAGATCTCATTAACCGACGCGGTTTCTCAGCTGAACAGCGACGAGCCGACCCGCTGTTGCTGCTGCGCGGTTACGAACGTTCCGCGCTGACGCTCAACTTCATTCGCGCTCTCAGCCAAGGGGGATTCGCTGATCTGCATCATCCGGAGAATTGGAAATTACTCTTCACAGACGGTTCAGCCGAATCCGAGCGCTACCGACGTGTCGTAAACGCTCTGGGTGATGCGCTGCGATTCATCGAGACCATCTCGGATGTACCGCTGGATGAACTGCGACGAGTCGATTTCTTCACGTCGCACGAAGCTCTTCACTTGCACTATGAGACCGCATTGACACGTGCCAGCGTGCGAGGCTGCGGTTGGTATAACCTAGGGACTCACCTTCCATGGCTCGGCGATCGAACACGATCGCTCGACGGAGCCCACTTGGAATACTTGCGCGGCATTCGCAATCCGCTCGGAGTCAAACTAGGCCCGTCGATCAGCGGTGACGAGGCCTGCGATATCGCTCGCTTATTGAACCCCGACAACGAACCGGGCCGGTTGACCTTCATTCATCGCATGGGTCACAAGCAGATCGCCGAAAAACTCCCGACGTTGATTCACGCGGTGAAGCGATCAGGTTGTCGAGTGCTGTGGATATGCGATCCGATGCACGGCAACACGGTCTCTGCAACGAGCGGCCACAAGACTCGGCGCTTCGACGATGTGTTGAGTGAACTGCGTCAGTCCATCGCCATCCACCGCGAACTCGGCTCGAGACTCGGCGGTGTACATCTGGAGCTGACCGGAGAGAATGTCACCGAGTGCATCGGAGGTTCGAGCGGATTGACGGAAGACGATCTGCATACGGCTTATCAGACGCATTGCGACCCGCGCCTCAATTACGAACAAGCACTCGAAATAGCCTTCGCGATCGCGGACGAAATCGGCAAGTAACATTACCCCGACTGCGGTCAGCGCTCGTCATGATCCGCGAATAACCTGGACCAACGGCCTAATTGTCGGCCGGACACTCTCGCTGTTTCGACGACTCGACAGTAAGCACCAACCCAATAGTGTTGTTGCAAAACGGAAGGCCTTTACCTGGATAAGTCATTCCCGTTTTTCCACAGTGAACAGCCGTGAAACGGCGTCAGCACTTAGCTGCGGGCGTGAGCCCGCAGTTTGCAAGTTTGGAATTGCGAAAAGCCGCGAAGCGGGGGCAGCAATAGATCGCGCCGACGGAGGGTTGCTAGCGCCGCCACGCGGCTCTGTGGTGAGGTCCGATTTATGCGATCCATGGCTACGGGTTGATGTGGGCATCTCTGTAGGTCCATTTGAAACACGTAGCAGCGGAGTACACCGAGAGAAGATCTGAGTGCTAGTGTGCTGACGAGTATTGCTCCTTCATCAAGCAACACCTCCGTGCCCTCGGTGCCTCCGTGTTAAAATCGAGTATCTTCCGACGCTGTGAACAGGCCGTGCATCACACCTTTGCGTCTTTGCGTGAGACCTCGTACTCTATAAGAGAAGCAAATCCAGCGGATCGACGCACTTGGCGGACACAGCTCGGAATCAAGACGACTCCCGCCATGCAGGTCACAGCGATAGAGCCGGGGTCGGAGCCGTTCAACATCGCGGCAGCCCCTTCGCGAATTTGCATTTCTGAAACGTACACGCTTCAATTTTCACTGAGCAACCTTTTGTTTGTCGAGCTTCGTACGCAATGGCACCCAATCTGCCGGAGTGATCGTGACACGATGAAACATGTGTATCGTTGGCTACGCTACTCGTTATGCCTCATTGCAGCCTGCCTGATGTACTATCCCGCCGAGGCTAACCAAGCCCCAGTCGGATCGCAGGCCCCGGCACAACGCAGGCTGACGGCCGAGGAAGCGAGAGCTCTGGTTGCTCGCGCCAGCATGAAACTCGGTTTGAACTTGGACCACATCACATCCTTGGACATCGACGTCGCCAAAGAGCTGACACGATGCCCTGGGCTTCTTTCCCTCAACGGCTTAACCGTGCTTGATGCATCGACTGCCGAAGCGCTGACGGCCGAAATGAAAGGTGGACTTCGGCTGAATGGTTTAACAGAACTGAGCCCGAAAGCAGCAACTGCATTGGCAAAGCAAGACTACATCGAATTGAATCAGCTACAGCCGCATCGCAGCGTATTGGTCGAGCTTGGAAAAATGCGAGGCATTCTACAACTCAACGGGATTCACTCTCTTGATGCTGAATCAGCGGCTGAACTTGCCGCTGGACCGACACGACTGAGTTTGGATGGCCTACTGGAACTCGATGCGATGACGGCGCGACAACTCGCCTCGTCAAAGGCTTTCATTTCAGTGGATAGTCTAACAAGTGTATCTGATGGTGTAGCTGACGAGATGGCCATGCACTCAACAGGCTGGTCGCTCAAAGGTTTGAAGAGTCTCACCCATCCTCGCCTCGCCGCAGCCCTCTCAGCGACTCCGAACAACATTGAACTCTTTAAGGTTGAGACCCTCGATGTCAACTGCCTTGAATCACTGACCCGCGGTGAAGGCTCATTGACTCTTGGTCTCTTCGAACTGCCGGTGGAACAAGCTCGCGTACTGGCCAAGTCGAGCCGCCGCCTCACGCTGCTGAATGTCGCCAAACTATCTTCGGAACAGATCGATCTCTTCGTGCAGTCGGGGGTTCGGATGAGTCTACCGGGCCTCACCGAATTGACCGACGTTCGGTTGGCGTCCAAGCTTGCCAAAGATGCGGGATCGCTTCTCGATCTAAGAAAACTCCAAGCCATCCCTGATGACGTTGCTTTTGAGCTGGCGCAAGGCCGAGCTATTTTGTTGCTCAGTGGCCTTAAAAACCTATCAACGCCGATGGCTCGGTCCCTTGCAGACTATCGAGGGAACCTTAACCTGACCGGCCTCACCAATTTGACTGACGAAGCGTCAGAGTGCTTCCGGTCAAGACAACGCACACTGTTTCTATCCGAACAAACACAGATGTCCGAAGCCGCTCAAACAAGCTTGAAAGCAAACCCCAAGATTGTTTTTCGCAATAGCTCCGACCAGTAAGCGTCGCGTGACGCTTTATCCCGGCAGGAATGTTATAGACCACTTGAAACACGGAGCAGGGGAGAACACTGAGAAAAGATCTGAGTTCGAGTTCTTAGAAAAGCCTGGGCCTTCGTCAGGCAACTCGTCGTGGCCTCCGCGTCTCCGCGTGAGATTGATTCTTAGGAGCTCTCAGGCAAAGACACGAAGACGCAAAGGAGGATTGCATTATCCGGTGAGCATTCTCCGCGCTTCATCCAATTCGCCGATGCATACGTGTACCGCAGGCTTAAACATACGTGCCCGTATACAAAAGCGATCCAGTCTTCATCTGCGGAAATCTGCGTTCATCTGCGGTTAACATTCATCAGCAAGCCCACAAATCCGCGATCAGCGGGATCTGTAATGGAACTAGGCTGCGCACATGCTGAGGCGTAGGCCTACTCTGCTATCATTCAATGGTTGAAAAACCGGTGCGAGAACGAGGGCCGCTTCGTCGAGATCGTAAGGCGGCCCTGGCCGTACGGCTTCGCCGTTACGCTCAGCTTGGATGCCCAGACTTCTAGAACTAACGATGAGTGAAGGCAATCTTGGTTCGCACTTTGTCAATCATCGGGATCGCTGTTGTCTTTGATCACGAAGCGAGCCGACAGTCGAGCGACTTCGGCGGCGAGGCCGGCCTGCTTCACGCTGGCGAGCACTTCGTTGAAGTCTTTGTACGCGGCCGGCGCTTCGTCCAGCGGGTACTGACGACAGTTGCTCATCAAATCATGCTCAGCCAAATCGCGGTCCACGGTCGCTTGGTCCAGTTGTCGTTTGGCCGCTCGGCGACTCAGGGCTCGACCGGCTCCGTGATTCACTGAGCACAAAGCCTTTTCGGAACCAGGCAGCGCGACCATGACCGCCGAACCGTCGCGAGGATTACCAGGCAACAAGATCGGATGCCCCGTCTCGGCAAACGGAGTACGTTCGAGCTCTGCGTGCCCGGCCGGCATGGCTCGGGTCGCTCCTTTGCGATGCACCCATTGCCACGCATCGTCGACCCATTCGCGACGCACGATATTGTGGCTGATGAAATACACCAGCGATCCTTTCGTTCCCGGCAAGACTTGTTCAAAAGCCTCCAGAACGAGAGCGTTGATCAGCAAGTGATTGACGGTGGCGAAGTTCGCGCCGAGCGCCATATCGCACAAGTAATCGAATGCATCCGGTGTTCCGTATTCGGCATAGACCAAGTCATGATCGTTGGCAGGGAAGGGTGTATTCGTTTTGCGGAATTTGGCTTTCAAGTGAGCAAACTGTCCGCTGGCAAGCGAATGGCCGAAGCCGCGCGATCCGCAGTGCGAAAGGAAAGCAACGTGACCATCCTTCAGACCGAAGACCTCTGCAACACGGCGCATTTGCGGATCGGGATCGACTCGCACGATCTCACATTCACCGAAGTGATTGCCTCCGCCGTACGATCCCAACTGCTGCATCTGCACTGCGAAACGACTGAATCGCTCTTCTCGCAGCAGCTTGTTCAATCGGTCTACCAGTGCGTCGGTGGAATCATCCGGCGCATAGTGATGAGCGTCTTCACAACGCTCCGCCCATTCAGCAGGTATCCCCAATTTGCGGAGCACATTCTTGCTCGCGCCGTCAACAACAGCTTCTACGCCCAAACGTTCATCGACATCACGACTCTTCGGCGCATGACGCTGGCCTCGACCTGCTCCGGTAGGAATGCGCTGCCCGATAGTGTTGATCAATTCGCGACGTAATCGCTTATCAACGATCACATCTTCCGGCACATTCGTCTGTAGAAGGCTCATCGAACATTTGATGTCGACCCCGACCGGACCAGGAAAGATGTGTGTAGGTGACATCATCACGCAGCCGACCGGGGCACCATACCCGAGGTGACCATCGGGATTCAACACGACATGATTCACCCCGGGAGCGAGCCGCGAATTGACCGCTTGCTGCAAACACTTTTCGTCGAATCCCTCGACGATCTTTTCGGTTCCGATGACCGTGATCGGGCGCTCATCGGGTCCCAACGAAATCTCCGATACCGCATCACTGACCGGTCGCAGCAAGGAACGCAAGCCTTCATCCGTTTTCGACATAACTCAATCTTTTCATCCAAGCGGATTGTCGTCTGACTCTGTTTCAATGCAGCAAGGAGATCGCGATATCAGCAGAGGTTCACCGAAAGCGATCCAACCTCGCTCCAACTCCGGATGCGACAGCCAGAGTCAGCCATCTACGGAGTCTTTTTACCTGAGCCGTCAGGTGAAGCGTTCGGAGATCCTGCTCCCGCAGGCGGATCAGCGGGTGTCGGTTGGTCGAACAACTGCTGCATCAGGCGATCCAGCTCGGGACCGTAAGCTTCCAACGAAACAACGGTTCCTTCTTTGTTCAGCAATAGCGTCGTCGGTAGCGAGATAACGCCGTACTTAAGACTGAGCACATCGTCGGGCGGATTGCTCACATCATGAATCACCGACCAAGGCTGCTTCATATCGGACTTGAGCTTCTCCGCGGCACTTCGCTCAGCATCCATGCTCACGCCTACGATCTCCAAACCCTTACCGTGATAACGATCGTAGACCTGCTGCAGATGTCGCAGTTCCGCGAGGCATGGGTCGGACCACGCCACGAAGAAGGGGACCAAGACAAATTTCCCGGTGAAGTCATCGGTCTTCAGCTTGCGACCGTCCAGCGTCGTCGAGTTCATCGCGAGCTTGTTACCCAACAGTTCCAGCCGTCGCATGTTGGCTTGCAACGTCAGGCGAATCGATGCGGTCTCTTCGCGTTTGTCATCTTTGAGCAGCTTATCGACCAGTGCATAAAGATCATGCGACGGTTGCTTCTCCGGTTGGAGTTCCAGATAGAAACCTACCAGCATGGCAGTCTTGATATCGGTCAATGTCAGTTCTTTACGCGACTCGAGATACTTCGTCATCCGATCCAGCACGCTTGCCCGCGCTTCGACGCTCTCGTTGACCATCAGCGCCGCAGATGCCGATAACGAATCCAGTTCAGCTTGTTGCGAACGAGGATCGTCCGCTTTATTGATCACGCTGAATAATTTGTTCGACCCATCGCGGATCGTGATCTGCAACGTCCGATACTGATCCGGCGTCTGAGCCTGCGTCTGTTTCGCCAAATCAATCAAGCGTTCCAGTTCGGCTCGCGTAGCTGTCGGCGCGATCGTTAAGTCAGGCAACGGTTTCACGGCAGGCGGAGTCGCTTGCGCCGGCGCGGTCGCCCCCTCCTGAGCACGAACAACGACTGTCGAGCACATGGCCGAAACGCCCAAGAGTACGGTGAAAGTCAAAAAACGTCGCATCGAAGTTCACTCATCCCGACAGCTTGACGCTGAACAACCTTTCCACTGAAACAGAGATGGACCATGATATCTGCGGATGCTATTTCTCAATAGAGAGCGAGCTTCCCACATCGCCGGCGTTTGTGATTCACTACCACACTGTTCCATTGAAGTCCTTGGCATGGCTCGCGGTCATTGGTTATTTCTGCTGCTGACCGTCGCCGCGGTAAATGGATTCTTTTTTCTGCCGGAATTCCGCGGACAGGTTCCCGCGTTTCGCGATGCGTGGCATTTTTATCATCCGCTCTTCGCCTCCATCGATTCGCAATCGACGTCCGAGCGATTCATGCCGTCATACCAGCCGGCTGACGGCTTCGGCTCCAACCTTATCGGTGAGGCCACCACGGCGGTCTTTTATCCGCTGCGAGTCGTTCTGCTGACACCAATCGGCAGCATCGAACAGCGCATGGCTGCATTGATGTGGTTGCACTGCGTGCTGGCCGCAGTCTTCGCCGCTTCTGCTTCAACACGACTCGGATGCCGCGGGAACGCTTCGGTGCTCGCCGGATTGACATACGGACTGAGCTCACCGGTTTTGTTTCAGCATGTCAACCTTCCGTTCTTAATCGGCGCAGCGTGGGCACCTCTCGCTTTAGCCGAAATACTGCTGCTCAGCCGATTCTCGCAACAGTCACTTAAAACGGAGGTCGAGCTCAGAAGCCATCGACTGACATCGGCATCGCCGAAGCCCTCGATGTCGCGTTTTGTCGTTGCCGTCGTCTGCATGCTGCTCGGAGGCGATATCCAATCTGCGGCCCACGCATTGATCCTCACTGCGTTCACGATCGCCGCATCCCTCTGCGCACGCCGCTTTCAGCGTGCAATTCAACAACTGCAATGGTCATCCGTCTCGATTGTGATCATCGTCGGACTTGCAGCGGTACAACTCGTCCCGAGTTATCTCTGGTTCGCACAAAGCCATCGTCTCGCCGGCGATGCAGATCGAGCCGCAACGGATCGTTACTTACAACTTCCGAGCGATTCGCCGCACCGCGCCCCCCGACCGCTCGATACCGTTCTCGAATCCCTCTCGGATCAATCCGTCGCAGCCTCGCGCCATTACGACTTCAGCATCGCGCCCTGGCAATCGTTGACTCTCCTATGGCCGCATGTGGAAGGCAGTTATTTGCCAGAGCACAGTCGCTGGACGAGCGGCCTGCCTGCTGAACCTCGCATGTGGTTGCCGTCGCTCAGTTTCGGTGTCACACCGTTTTTATTTTGGCTCGCGACATTAACGATGCGCCGACGACGGCGGGGCAGCAACGACACAGGCCTTCGACTCGACCAAATTGAACGCTTCACATTCATCGTGGCTGTGATCGCGGGTACCGCCATGATCGGAAACTACGGTCCGATTTGGCTGCTGAGAAATGCGATCCGTGCAACAGGAGCCGGCGAGATCGCAGGATACCTGCCGACAGATGACTTCGGCACCACATCGTGGTTGCTCAATCACACCGTACCGTTCTACTCAGCCTTTCGATTTCCGGCCAAGTGGTGCACATGGTTTACGTGCGCGATGTGCTTGCTCGTCGCCATGAATCTCGAAAAAGCGACCGTGACGGAGATCAAGCAACGGCTCCGCATCGTCGCGGCTGCAGCGGGGCTAGTTAGCGGTGGGATTGTCGTCTTGTCGTACGTGCTGACAAGTGACCTGCACCTCGGTGCGATCAGTCAAGAGATTGCGGATCGCTGGAATGATCTAGCGGCCAATACTCCGCACGACGCTTGGCTGGGGGCCTTGTCACCCAATGCCGCTGCGCGTGCCATTCGGTTCAGCGGTCTCCTATGCACAGCCGTGTGCTCAACATTGCTGTTGTTTGGTTCGCTTGCGCGCGGGACAGCACAGCAATTCGAGCGATTACTCATCGTCATCACACTCACAGACTTAATCATCGCGGCACAACTCCTATTCCATTTCGTACCTGCGCGAGATCCAAGAACAATCCGAGAATCCTATCGCACATAACATCGCCCGACGTCATGGGCTCAACGATCCCGCCAAGACTGTGGGCTAACACGGCGCTTGCCGACTTTGCATCCGACGATGTCGTCGGTGACACGTCGTCGGGCGATCGACGAACGCGATCGATTGCTGACTATCAAGACAAGTATCGACTCGGCAAGCTTCATCTCTTGCACGGCGAGTGGAACTGCGCAGCCATCATGACAGCGATTCCTCGAGCTCAATCCGATGTGAGGAGTCATTTGAATCAATCCGATCGCATGCAACCGAGCGACTCCGCGCTAGCTGGGCAACTGGCGTGGCTCGGAATCACTCATCGGTTGGTAAGAGAATCACAAGACTCTGATCCGGAAGGCATCGAACCCGATAACCACTCGAACTCAACATCGATCGGTTTAAGGCCTCACGCGAACAGCACATTGGCATGGCGGTCGATCGCTGAAGATGACCAAATCGAAATCTCGAGCTTTGCCGAGCTGATCCCGCTGAGCCATCTGCAGCCGAACTACGGCTCGTCGGACGAGGGCGCATCTGCAGCGGCGATCAGAGCACTTTCCTTCAAACGGAACGAGTCTCAGTGGATCATTCAAACACCGGAGCCGGCTCTGCTCTTGGTGCGGCAGTATCAAGACGGCGGATGGCGAGCAGTAGTCGGCGACATTTGGAGCAGTCCTCAGCGTGTTTCGCCGCAACGCGTGGATACCTTTGCAGGTGTTTTTCAAGCTGTAGTAGTTCCCGCCGGCCAATCTTTTGTCAGCCTGAGTTATAAGACTCCCGGATTGGAAATCGGCGGTTGGATATCGATGGTGACGGCTGTGACTGCCGTATCGATTGCCGCGATTCGACTCCGCCGAAAGCTCGTTGGGCCCGAAAAACGAAGGTGAGTCGGCCGGCGGGTGTGTTAAGATGATGGGACGATTTAGCACCTCCGGCTTTTAGGAAGTCGATCATGAAATCGAATCGCATCTGCAACCGATTCTCCTCACGACGATTCGCCGTCACTTTCTCGGTCGCCGTCATGTTGATCCTCCCCATCACCGTTCGCTTGCAAGCTCAAACACCGGACACCGAAAAGTATGCCATGGCGAGGGCGCGCCTGGTCGAAGAAGTCCTCAAGACGGGCGGCATCACCAACGAACGAGTTCTGCAAGCGGTCGGCTCCGTTCCGCGACACGAGTTTGTCAATCCGGAACATCGCAAAGAAGCTTACTACGATAAAGCTCTACCGATCGGCGCTTCACAAACGATCAGCAGTCCATACATCGTTTCTGTAATGACGCAGGAGCTCGATCCGAAGCCGACTGAGACGGTGTTGGAGATCGGAACCGGCTCGGGCTATCAAGCCGCAGTGCTCAGCCCGCTGGTGAAAGAAGTCTATTCCATCGAGATCGTCAAAGACCTCGGTGAATCAGCCGCTAAGTTGCTGGCTCGTTTGGGCTACAGCAATGTGCATGTCAAGCCAAAGTCGGCGACGGATTCCAAGGCTGGGAAGAACACGCCCGTTCGACAAGATCATCGTTACATGCAGTCCGGAGAACGCGTACCGCAGCCGCTCATCGATCAACTCAAAGACGGAGGTCTGATGATCATTCCAGTCGGCGAGCGATACCAACAAACGCCGATGCGCATGCGCAAGAAAGGAAAGGAACTCGAGCGTGAAGCGCTTGTCCCACTCTGTTCGTACCGATGACCGGTGCTGCCGAAGATGCGCGTAAAGCCGTGCCGATCCGGCCAACCCCTCGCTCGTCAACGGCGACTTTGAAGATGCACTGCTCCCCAGCGGAGATGTTCCGGGCTGGTATTACCAAGCGCGGCTTGTCGCTCGAAACAGCAGGTAACAGTCCTTCAGGCAAGCAGTATGTCGAGTTTCGAAATGACGTCATAGGCAAGCCGTCTTGGTTACTGCGTTTTGCGGTCGACGGCTCGGCCGTCAAACGACTCAAGGTGACAGCGACGATCAAATGTCGCGATGTCGTCGAAGGTCAGGCCAAAGATGAACTGCCGGTTGTGCTCGTTCAATTCTTTGATGCCAAACGAGAACGCCGGCAGCTCATGGATCGCCCTTTCCGCGGGACGCAACGCTGGAAGACGGAAACGAAGACGATCAATGTGCCGGTATGGGTGCGAAAGAAGGAATCGTCCGATCGGATTATTCGGAGCCACGGGTTCGGTGTCCTCGATAACATTCACATCGAAGGTGAAGTAACGGATCACGCACCAAACGCGACTTCCGCTTCATGATCATCCGCAATCAGTTGAGCCGGCATGTAAGTCGATTCGTCTTTGATAATCGGGGTGAACCAAATCAGTTCCCCCATACCGCTGACAAGCGCGGTCGCCAAGGCGTTGATACCGGCGAGCCGGCAGATTGCGCGATTGGCGAACATCGCCTGGGACTGCGCATCTAATGAACGCACCAGCAACGGTAGGACAGCTCCACGATCTCGGCAGCAGTAAAGCCTGCATGTCGATGGGGCGCTCGATCGCCTAACACGAGAATCGTTCCGCGGCGCATGCCGGCCCCAATGAAGCCTTCTACATGGCTATGCAGTATTAGACTCCCGGCGATCATACCGGCTGCGACATCTCCTTCCGCAGTGCCGTGCAAAACGACAACGCCGCGCCGCATGCGAGTGCAAAGCTGTTCACCCGCATGGCCGCAGATCGTAACGCTTCCGCCGCGCATGCCTCGGCGCACGGCAGGCCGAGCAGCGGCACAGCAACGTCCGACCGAGCCTTCAATGACGACAGAACCTCCTCGCATGTCGCTGCATGCATAGTCCGATGCATTACCGGTGACGATGATTCTGCCGCCGCGCATTCCCTCAGCCAAAAAGTGCCCAGCGCTGCCGGTGAGCTCGATCGCCCCATCGCGCATGCCGCCTCCGATGTAGTCGGCTCGCGACAGATCGCCCTCGAACTTGAGAATCGATCGATCACCATCGCAGACGTCAAACCAATCGCTCAGCCGCTTTTCGTTTGCCTCGGTTGCAACGGGCAGTGCGGCGATCATCTCGAGTGACAAGTCCCGAAGTTGATCGGGGACGATGCCGAACAAGTTTATTCGATCTTCAAGAGGTCGACGCAATCGCAATCGAAGTCCGCTCACGACAGCACCTCTTTCAGATGAAAGTGGAAAGGACCGAGCTTGCCGCCGTAGTTGCCCGCTGTGATCATCTGCAGCCCGTGTCGTTTGCCTGCGTCGCATGCGGCCAATATGCCGACTCGCATCGCACGAATCACATCCGCTTCCGTCAAACCGTCGATCACAACTTCCAGGGCGGCACTGACACCGGCAGGCAATCGCGAATTCGTAATCGGCCGAAGGGTAGGGCAGTAGGCATCGTTCGTCGATGCGGAAAGCAATTTGTATTTCGATCCGACCTTGGAACCGGAACGGGCCACTCCGCCCGGGAACGGCATGATCACATTGGGAATGCTGCGCATCGCATCCATCGCGGCTTCGCAGGCGCGCAGCGCACCGGTCAGCGTTTGACTGAGCACTAAAAAGTTCCCCCCGCCGACTGCAGATGTTCGCGATGTGGTGTCTTCGCAAACGAATTCCCCGTCCATGACAGGAATTCGCCAGAAGCGCCGACCGTCGATGAGCTTGGAGATTTGAAATCCGTCGCCGAAGTAGCGCAGCTTGCTGCCCAGCGCCACACTCTTTTCCGTAGTCAGACCGGAGAACACACTGGTTGACGGACATGTCAAAACACATTGACCGACTCGTCGTACGATCTGCTTCTCCAGCTCTTTACCCGACATGGAGAAAACGAGCACGGAAATCGCCGGCCTGCCGTCGGGCGAAAGCCGCTCGTCCAGCTCGCGTTCAATGGCGGCTTCACAACCGCATCCGATAACGCTGGTGGCAAAGCCGGTCATGGCTTCTGCGGCTCTCAGCGCCCAATATCGATCCGCCGCCGTGATGATCAGCCGTGTTGCGGTCATGGGGAACGCTTCAGCGAATGTATCCTCGATTTCGATGCCGTTGATATTCATCGCGTGCCTCTGGAACATAGAGTGCTGCGAGGTGCCGGCATCGACGCACATTCCGCGTAAGCAGGCAATTCGGCCTCGGAAATCTCCAGCGATTCGAGCGGTAATTGCAGTGTCTGCTCGATCGCTGCTCGCATGCGAGAGTCGAGCTTGCGCTCAGACAAATTGCCCGCCGTGAGTCGCTCAGTCGTCGTCACATCACCGCACAGACGACCGTGTCGCATGACTTCTATGCCGCTCTTCCACACCGATTCAGCTTGTTGAAATGTACGCTCCCAATCGGCAGTTGGTCGATAGAACACGACATCGCCTTTGCCTCCCGGACGTAGATGACCGCGGTCTTCAAGCCCCAAGATGCGTGCCGGTGCTGCGCGCGTAAGCACAGCGATCTCCTCTAAGCTGTACTCGCGATCCAAACCCGCCAGCAAACTCCGCTCGCGAGCCGCCGGATGAATCGTTTCGAGCGCCGTGTTGCGAAACGATTTGTCCATCAACAGCCGAATCAAATGCGGATACGAAGTAAACGGTCCGCCATTGGGATGATCGGTTGTCAAGAAGACTTGATATGGATTGCGAACGAGCAGGAGCAATTCCAGTCCGATCGTCCATTGCAATGAAGCGACGTAGTGCGAATTCTCGTATCGCATCGGAACGACTCCGCAACCTCCGCAAGCTTCGATATCGGCCAAGTACGACTTCTTCGGGCTTGCATGACGACTGTTCCGAGAC
>JAXMBQ010000033.1:0-73166 GCA_046349815.1 Pirellulales bacterium
GAACTTCGGTCCTTCTCAGGAAGAACCGCAGTCGGCCTCAAGCTGTTGCGCCCGCCGGCGCGAAGAAACCGCGGAGTGAGTGAGATTCTATCGCCCGCCGGCCGGAGGCTTGAAGACGTCCGATTAAAAATGTCCCTTGAAAGCTCTAGCCTTTTGGTAGGCGGTGGCGATAATGTGTCGTGTGTCGGCCGGAAGACCTTTTCTGGTTTGCTTGCCGGCAGATAGCCGATCAATCACACTTAAGTCAACTGACGTGATCGGCGGTAACGCTCTTGACGGCTTTGACGACGGGCCCAACTCTGGATTGAGTTTAGGCAAACTTAAACTGATCCGCTCCGCCTGATTGAAACGGCGGACACTCATCTGCTTCGCCCATGATCGGGCAGGCACCTGAGGCAAGAACTTTCGGAGATAGTTCAACCTTGAACTTGGCCCGTGGCCTGCTCTCACTCTCTCCCCACAGTCAATCGACTAACCCTCCCACCTGACATTGCGCACGATCGTAGGGATCAGTCAATCCCGGCGAAGTATTTCCGCGCCCTCAGCCGATAATTGAATCGGTTAGGAAAACTAACTCAAACCCAAGCGGTTCCTCTAAAGCAAACCATGACTCAGCCAAACGACGTCGACACCCTGACGATTCGCAAAACACTTACCCTGAGGGGACCGAACATATGGGCCAACTTTCCCGTTCTGGAAGTTTGGCTCGACTTGGGTTCGATGCACGACGTCACGACCGAACGCATCGCAGGCTTCAACGATCGCTTGCTCGGCTGGCTTCCGTCTTTGATGGAACATCGCTGCAGCGTCGGTGAGCGCGGCGGCTTTGTCGAACGACTCAAGCAGGGAACACTCCTCTCCCATGTCCTGGAACATGTCGTTCTCGAATTGCAATCATTAGCCGGCAACGACGTCGGCTTCGGCAAGACTCGCGAACTCGACGAACCCGGCGCCTGCCGCATCGTGGTCGAGTACATCGAAGAGCAAGTTGCCAAGACCGCGCTCGACATCGGCCGCCGACTTTGCTTGGCAGCCGTTCACGATCAACCGTTCGACATCGCCGGCGAAACGGCCAGTTTGCGCGACTTGGCCTACGATCGTTGCCTCGGACCCAGCACGCGCTCAATCGTAGAAGCTGCCGCTCGTCGCGGTATCCCTTACTTCCGACTCAACTCGGAAAGCCTCGTGCAACTTGGATACGGTTCCAAACAGCGCCGCATCCTGACCGCCGAAACCGATCGCACCAGCGCCATCGCCGAATCGATCGCTCAAGACAAAGAACTGACTCGCAAGCTGCTCTCTTCCGCAGGTGTGCCTGTTCCGACCGGTCGTCCGGTGAAAAGCGCTGAAGACGCCTGGGAAGTCGCGCAAGACCTCGGCTTGCCCGTCGTCGTCAAACCGCAGTTCGGTAACCATGGTCGCGGTGTGACCACCAACCTGCTCACCCAAGCCGAAGTGCTCAGCGCGTACGAAAACGCATTGAAGCAAGAAGACACAATCGTCGTTGAAAAATATATCGAAGGGGATGACTACCGATTGCTCGTCGTCGGCGATCGTTTGGTCGCTGCCGCGCGACGCGAACCGGCTCAAGTCGTCGGCGATGGAACCTCCACCGTTCGCCAGTTGGTCGAAGCCGTCAATCGCGACCCGCGCCGCAGCGATGGTCACTCGACGGTGATGAGCTTCATTCGTCTCGACAGTGTTTCCGAAGCCGTCCTCGCGCAGCAAGGTTTCACGCCCGACAGCATTCCAAAGCCTGGACACATTGTTCTCATTCGCCGCAACGCAAACCTCAGCACCGGTGGAACGGCTTGCGATGTAACCGATCAGGTTCATCCGGAAGTCGCGGCCCGCGCTGTCGAAGCGGCCAAGATCATCGGCCTCGATATTGCCGGCGTCGACGTAATCGCCAAAGACATTTCCGTTTCGCTTGAAGCTCAACGCGGCGGCATCGTTGAAGTCAACGCCGGTCCCGGTTTGCGCATGCACTTGCAACCGTCCGAAGGCAAACCGCGTCCGGTCGGCGAAGCCATCGTCGATATGCTCTTCCCCGAAGGTGACGATGGACGCATCCCGGTTGTTTCCGTCACCGGTGTGAACGGCAAGACCACGACCACGCGTTTGATCGCTCATGTGCTCAGCCAACAAGGCAAGCGCGTCGGCTTGACCACAACCGACGGCGTTTATTTAGGTGCTCGACGCATCGATGACGGCGATTGCAGCGGTCCGCAAAGTGCTCGCAAAGTCCTGACGCATCCGATGATCGATGCAGCCGTACTCGAAACCGCGCGCGGCGGAATGTTGCGTGAAGGCCTCGCATTCGATGCATGTGACGTTGCCGTGGTAACAATGATCGGTGACGGCGATCACCTCGGGCTCGGTTACATCAACACCATCGAACAACTAGCTCGCGTCAAACGCATTCCGGTAGAAGCCGTTCCGGCTCATGGTTCAGCGGTTCTCAATGCCGACGATCCATTGGTAGCCGCCATGGCCCCTGCCTGCCGCGGTGCAGTCGTATTCTTCTCGCATCAGCCTGAGAATCCACTGCTGGTCAAGCGTCGCAGCGAAGGTGGCCGAGTCGTATTCGTACGCGACGGCGCTCTGGTGCTGGCTCACGGCACATCCGAATTCACGCTCCTCACTCTCGATCGCGTTCCGCTGACGCACGGGGGCAAGATCAAGTTCCAAGTCGAAAACGTGATGGCTTCGGTAGCTGCAGTCTGGGCGCTCGGCGTTCCGGCTGAAGTGATCCGTGCCGGCTTAGAAACGTTCGCTCCGTCGCTCGATTCGAGCCCCGGGCGATTCAATCTCTTCTCGATCAAGGGCTCCACCGTAGTCGTCGATTACGGCCACAATCCTTCCGCGCTGCGTAGCGTGCTGGAAGCGATCAGCGCCCTGCCGGGTGCTCGTCGCCTTGCCGTTTACTCGGCAGCCGGTGATCGTCGCGACAGTGACATGATCGACCAAGGTAAGTTGCTCGGCGACAGTTTTGACAAAGTCATTCTGTACGAAGGGCTACGTTCGCGGCCGCGAACGAGGCGACATTATCAAGCTCTTTAACGAGGTTGCACAACGGATCGAGTAAAGAGCAGCTCGCGTTCGCCACCTGGAAAGAAGCAGCACAAAAGGCGGCGAGCGACGCCCAGCCCGGTGATGTGTTGCTGATCAAGCTGACGAAGTCGACGAGTCCGTCGCCTTCTTCCGTGAAGTCGCCGACAGCCTCGATCGTTCCCGAGCTTTTAGAAGCAGATCTAGTTCGATCGCTTCGAAATCCGTTCGCGCTGCACCGCCGTCGACTTCGTCGTTACGCTCAGCGTCGTATCCTTTCTTCGCGGCGCGAGCGGCAGGGGCGCGGCCCTCCGGCTGCCCCACTGCACGTTGATCCTGTGCTGCGTCCATCGCTTCGGGAATCCGTTCTCGCTGCACCAGCCGTACGACTTCGTCGTTACGCTCAGCATGTATCCTCTTCGCGGCGAGCGGCAGGGCACACCTTCCGGCTACGCCCACCGCACGTTTGATCTGCTACGTCGATCGCTTCGAATCCTTTCTCGCTGCACCAGCCGTGACTTCGTCGTTACGCTCGCCGTATCCTCTCTTCGCTGAGCGGCAGGGCGCCCTCGGCTACACTGCGTTTGATCTGTGCTACGTCCATCGCTTCGGGAATCCGTTCTCGCTGCACCAGCCGTACGACTTCGTCGTTACGCTCGCATGTATCCTCTCTTCGCGGCGGGCAGCAGGGCGCAGCCCGGCTACACTGCACGTTCGATCCTGTGCTACGTCGATCGCTTCGAGAATCCGTTCTGCTGCACCAGCCAGCACGACTTCGTCGTTACGCTCAACGCGTATCCTCTCTTCGCGGCGGGCAGGGGCGCAGCCCTCGGCTACGCCCCACTTCACGTTCGATCCTGTGCTACGTCCATCGCCGAGGAATCCGTTCTCGCTGCACCAGCCGTACGACTTCGTCGTTACGCTCAGCGCATATCCTCTTCGCGGCGCAGGCGGCAGGGCGCAGCCACTCCGGCTACGCCTGCACGTTTGATCCTGTGCACGTCGATCGCTTCGAGAATCCGTTCTCGCTGCCCAGCGGCAACTTCGTCGTTACGCTCAGCCTGTATCCTCTCTTTGCGCGGCGCAGGCGGCAGGGCGCCTTCGGCTACCCACTGCACGTTCGATCCTGTGCTACGTCAATCGCTTCGAGAATCCGTTCTTGCTGCACCAACCGTACGACTTCGTCGTTACGCTCCGCCTGTATGCTCTCTTCGCGGCGCAGGCGGCAGGGCGCAACCTCGGCTACGCCCGCCGTTCGATCCTGTGCTACGTCGATCGCTTCGAAATCTTCTCGCTGCGTCGTACGACTTCGTCTACGCTCGCGCTGTATCCTCTCTTCGCGCGCAGGCAGCAGGGCGCAGCCTCCGGCTACGCCCTGCACGTTTGTTGTGCTACGTCCATCGCTTCGAATCCGTTCTCGCTGCACCAGCCGCGACTTCGTCGTGCTCCCCTTCTGTATCCTCTTCGCGCACAGCGGCAGGGGCGCAACTTCCGGCTACGCCCCACTGCACGTTTGATCCTGTGCTACGTCGATCGCTTCGAGAATCCTTTCTCGCTGCACGGCCGTACGACTTCGTCGTTACGCTCAGCGCCGATTCTCTTTCGTCAGCTCATCGACGGCATGGGTTCGGACTTGCCGACCTGCAACTTCCAAAACTCGGCTGCTCGCTGATTGATCTTCGGTAATAAGATCATCACGGCCATGAAGAGCAGGATCGATTCACCGGTAAGCAGAATCCCTTGCAGTGCCGGCCAGAGCGCGGCCGTGATGGCGAAACTCATGGCGAAAACAGCGGGACCGATTACGGCTGTGATCGACTTTGACAGGCTCATCAGTAGTGCGGCCCTAGTTCCAACCAAGCCGATGCAGATCGTGGCGGATCCGACGACCGCGATCGAAAGCGGAATGTACTCTTGCGCGAAATACATCAGCGGATAGGCTCCTGCAAATGTTCCGACGGTCAACAACAATGTCCAACGATCAAAGTGCGATACATCCATCGCTTGGATGATCAAGCCGACCAAGACCCCGAACACGGCGATGCTGAGCGGCCCCAGCCATGTCAGTTCACCGAGCCGATCGATGGGAGCGATCCCTAACACATCGACCTGCACCGGTCTCCCGAACAAGACTCGTTCGTAATCCCACGTATATTTGCTTTCGCCCATCGTACGTTCCAGGCGAGTCGGCTGCAGAGACAGCTCCAGCATGCGAATATCGGAACCTTCCGCGACGAGAGCGACTTCGTATTTTTCGAGAATGCCTCCGGGATTGAGCGCCAATTCGTAAACGCCTTTTCCGACCGCGTTGTAGATGACATCCAACGTCGAACGATCCTCGAGTTTGCCGCGCCAGATCAGCTTCCCCTGATGTACTTCGACCTGGTCGGCGATCTGACCGTCGATCGATATGTTGAGTTCCGTGAGAGAAATGATCTGCGGCGGCAAAGGCAGATCGATCGTGCATTCACCGGATTTCCCCGGCGGTGGAGCGGCTTCGATGCGGCCTTTGAACTTTGCCTCGTAAATCGACTCCGGAGTCTGCGTGCCGACGCTCAACTTCGGCACGAGAGTAATATCCGCCATGAACGACTTGAGTAATGCTTCAGGGAGACGAGCTTCCGTTGCGGGTGCGACAGGCGCCTGCCGGTGATCTTGAATGTCTGTCGGATACGACTGCTTAGACATCTGGGATCTGCGCGATGCTTCTCGCGCAGATTGCACCGCAGGCAAGAGCAAACCGACTAAGAGTGCAAGCATCGCAATGACGACCAAAAGTTCGACCAAAGTGAATGCACGAAAGGAAGAGCGCATGATGAGACCCCCGCAGTTTCAGAAGAAAAGATGAGATTCTGACAAGCGAAGCAGCGCGAACGGATGTGAGCGTCGGTCGGTGGAGTGAAGAGAAGTTTTCAGATGAGAAGTGACCGACACTGTAATTCTACGGGGCCGCACAGCGATCCGGCTACGCACCACGGCTCGTATCATCGTGTGCGTTATCGTTCGCTTCGATCGTGCGCTCTCGCTGCACGGCCGTACGACTTCGTCGTTACGCTCAGCGCCCGTATTCTTTCTTCGCGCTGAGCGGCAGGTCGCAGCCCTCCGGCTACGCCCCGCTGCACGTTTGATCCTGTGCTACGTCTATCACTTCGGTTATCCCCTCGCGCTGCACGGCCGTACGACTTCGTCGTTACGCTCAGGCGATGAGCTTTTTGATCGCGCCGGTCAGGACATCGTCGACTTGCGGGGCGCACCAGGCGACGCTGACTTCGTATCCCAGTTCGGGATATGCTGCGGCAGTCGGGATATACCAGGGGCCGCCGTCGCCGTACGCGGCAATAGCCGAGAACGTATCAGGTCGCATTTGCTGTGTTCGCAACTGGTATTCAACAAAACACTCGGCGGGCAGATGCATCATCGAAACGTCGTTGATCTCCAGCGACGACAAGACGATCGGTGTTCCCTTCGCAGCGCGACGCATCCAAGCCACGGTATAAGCCGGCCGACTGCGATCAACAATCTTGGCATTCTTGTCAGCGATCTGCTTGAGGATTTTCTCTTCATCCCAACGAGGATCGGTCGGGGGAAGGATGTTGCATGTCTTCCACGATACCGACTCAAGCGGCTCGCGCTTCAGATCGGCATCGGCTCGAACGATCCCGTCGTAAATGCGCTGAGCCAAGACGGGCCGCATGGCCTTCGATCCGTCGTTGTACTTACCGGCTCCGATATTACCCCCGCAACCGTTGAAATAGATGTGCGTACATCCCGGCTCATCACCCTGACGCCGCTTGCGAGCCAAGCCGCAAAAATCAGCGCTTGCTCGTCCGTCGCCGTAGTAGCTCATCGGATGGCAAGCATAGTAATGGCACGCAGCCAGTTTGCGGTCACCCGCGAAGAACGCGACGGTTTTCAAATAGGTATCAATCAAGCCTTCCGGTAGAGCTCGCAGCGCGGGATCGGCGCAAGAACTACCGCGCGAGGCTCGCACCTTGCCGTTTTCACCAATGATCCGACGATTGGCTGCTACTTCGGAGACCATGGCTTGGCCACGACCGATATGCGTCACTCGTTCACCCTGATGCATGGCTTGCGAAACAGCTAAACGAGCCGCATCTAAACAGCGATGGAAGAAATCGACATCCAGCATCGAAGGGAGATCGCCTTGGTCTGCCACCAACTTCGCAGCTTCTAAACATGCGAACGGTGCGTTGTGTTGATGCACGACTTGCACAGCAACTCGATCGGGCGTCGTCCCGGCCGCTTCAGCCATCGCCGTGCGCCATGTCACATGAGCCTCATTCAAGAGGCCGGTCCAGTCGACGGCACACACAACGATCGGCTTACCGGCTCCTGTCAGTACAAAGCCGACACATTCCTGCGCATCGTCGTAACCTTCGATCGGCTTGATCCAGTTCCCGCAACATCCATGTCCGAGGGGCGGTGTGACATCGAAACGAAACGGCGCGAGATGCAAGTCCGATACGCGATGGGTATCCACTTGCGAAATCGGGTCAGCGGCGAGCGACGTAAAAGGTGCCAAC
Source organism: Pirellulales bacterium (assembly GCA_046349815.1). Taxonomy (GTDB): domain Bacteria; phylum Planctomycetota; class Planctomycetia; order Pirellulales; family Pirellulaceae; genus Aureliella. Next base: position 7,596 of record JAXMBQ010000033.1, read on the forward strand.
CAACCGGCCGCAGCAGTACCAGCCGCTAAACCGACGAACTTACGTCGTTGCATCATGAACGCCCCGTCCAAAAGATATCGATCCAAACTATCGACATAATAAACCGAGCCGCTGCCGCTTAACATCGGCGCCCGACTGCAATTCCGTTCAGCGCCGGCTGTCGCATGATTTCTTTGTCCGCGCTGAGCGGCAGGGCGAAGCCCTCCGGCTACGCTCCGCTGCAGGTTTGATCCTGTGCTTCGTCAAACACTTCGGTTATCCCCTCGCGCTGCACGGCCGTACGACTTCGTCGTTACGCTCAGCGCTCGCTTTCGCCTGCTTTCTTTGTCCGCGCTGAGCGGAAGGGCGAAGCCCTCCGCCTACGCCCCACTGCACGTTTGATCCTGTGCTACGTCTATCTCTTCGGTTATCCCCTCGCGCTGCACGGCCGTACGACTTCGTCGTTACGTTCAGCGCCCGTACGGTTGCTTCGTCGTTACGTTCAGTTGGGATCGGCGCGGCGGCTGTCTAGAACTGCGGCGCCCAGCAATACCAGACCCAGCACCACTTTTTGCGTATACGACTCGACACCCGTCAGATTCATTCCGTTCTTGATCACGGCGATCAGCAGCGCACCGACCAGCGTCCCCATCACATTCCCTTCGCCGCCGGAAAGGCTTGTCCCGCCGACGACGACAGCGGCAATGACAAGCATTTCATCCATCTGTCCGTACGTCGGTGAACCGCTCTTCAACTGCGAAGCCACAATGATTCCACCTAAGCCGGCCAGCAGACCGCTCAGCACATAACACACGATGATCGTGAGCGAAACAGATACCCCGGACAATCGCGCGGCTTCAGCGTTTCCTCCAACCGCATACACTTCACGACCGAAGACCGAGTTGTTCATGACCAAGTGAGCCGCACCATACAAGACCAACATCAAGACAACGGAATTCGGCATGCCCAACAAATCTGCTCCGTGCCCCAGCCGCACATAGCCGGCCGGCATGTCGCTGATCGATGCGCCGCTCGACAGCAAATAAGCGATCCCGCTGGTGACGAGCATCATGGCCAACGTAACGATGAATGACGGAATACGAAATTGTGTGATCATCACTCCTGAGAAGAGACCGCTGCATCCGCATACTGCGATCCCGGCAGCACTACAGGCGATCATCGACAACGTCGTCGCCTCTTTTCCACCGGCATAATCACGAATGAGAATCGCCGTCACCACTGAAGAGAGTGCAATCAAACTACCGACGGAAAGATCGATACCGCCGGTGATGATGACCACCGTCATTCCGATCGCCAGGATGGCAATAACGGATATCTGACCGGCGACATTGAGCAAGTTCTCGGTCTGGAAGAAGGTCGGCCAATAGACGCTGCCGGGTTTCAACAGCTTCGCATCAGCTAAGTGCGGATACTTCGTTGCCAAGTCCCCGAAGACCTTCCACTCAAAGGCCTCAACGGAAACGCAGACAGCCGATGGATGAATGTCTTTGGGCAATCCTTCAAGCAATCTGCGGCCGTCGACAGGCGTCCCGATGCTCTTACCGAGCACCGTGATCTCGCGCGCTTCGGCTTCTCGAACAAGCGACGCCGCCAGATCGTTCTCGTCGGGCGTAGTTCCCGTCACGATGATGATCGAAGGCGATTTCTCTCCGGATGCAGCCGCAGCCACTTCGCTCAGCATGGCACGTGCCGCCGCAGCAGGTTTCATCGGTTGCTCTTTGAGCGTCAAGACGGAGAAAACGACGCATACGAGCAACAGAGCGACAACCGTCGCGTATTTTGACCAGAGGCGACTGAGCAGTCGTCGCGCGTAAGGCTGATTCATTCGTGAGCTCCCAGAGCTCGTGAGAGCAAGTCGTCTTGAGTCAGATCGGGCCGATTCACAAGTTCCGAAACGATCGAACCGCCGCGCATAACAAGGATGCGATCCGCAAGTCCCAATACTTCAGGCAGATCGCTCGAGATCACGATCAAGCCTTTTCCTTCGGCCAGCAATTCGTTCATTAATTCATACACTTCATATCTGGCCCCCACATCGATGCCGCGTGTCGGTTCGTCGAAGATAAAGACTTCACCGCCGCGCTGCAGCCATTTGGCTAACACCAACTTCTGTTGATTGCCGCCTGACAATTGCTTGGCTAGTTGCAGCGGTGACGAAGAGCGCAGCCGCAAACGCTCTCGATAGTGTTCATAACGAGTCGCGGTCGCGGAGCTTTGCACCCAACCGCCGCGCGATAGGAATGGCAGATTCGGAAGGAGAAAGTTGTCGAGATTGGAACGTCGCAGAACCAACCCTTGGCGTTTGCGATCCTCGGTCAGCAACACGATCCCCGCAGAGATTGCATCGCGTGGATTTCGAATGCGCTGCGGTCGACCGTTCAATTGGATCTCGCCGCCGTTTGCGCGATCCGCACCGAAGAGGAGACGAGCCGTTTCCGTGCGACCACTGCCGATCAAGCCCGTCAGCACCAGCATCTCGCCTCGATGCAGATCAAACGAGACATCGCGTACGGCACCGGCGCGAGAGAGACCTCGAACGCTCAGCAGCACATCGCCGCGCGTCACTTTGCGCTGCGGAAACTCCTGCTCTAGCGCTCGACCGGCCATCTTACTCACGATCTCGCGCCGATTCATTGCGCCCGCCGAGTTGACGGCCACCTGCTTGCCGTCGCGCAGAATCTGAATGCGATCGGCGATACGAGCCACTTCATCCAAGCGATGCGTGACGTAGATGATGCCTATACCGCGACTCTTGAGCGTCTGGATCAATCGCAATAAACATTCGGTTTCGGTCACAGACAATACCGCAGTCGGTTCGTCCATAACCAAGATCTTGGCATTGCGCAGCAACGCTTTACCGATCTCGACGATCTGCTGCTCCGCTGCGCCGAGTCGACCGCAGATCGTTTCGGGATCGATATGACAATCGAGCTCGGCCAAGATCCGTTTCGCTTCATCGCGCTCGGCAGAATGCTGAATCCAACCGTAGCGAGACTTAGGGATACCGAGAAAGAGATTCTCGCGCACACTGCGATGCGGCAGCAGATTGAATTCTTGATAGATGACGGCGATACCAAGCCGATCGGCATCCGACGGATTGTGTATCGTGACCGGTGAGCCACCGACGGAAAGCGTTCCTTCATCGGCAGTGACAGCACCGCCCAAGATCTTCAGCAGTGTACTCTTGCCGGCCCCGTTCTCACCCAGCAACGCTAAGACTTCGCCTGCGGCCAAGTCGAGATCGACATGATCCAGTGCTCGGACGCCGGGATACGATTTGCAGATTCCGCGCATCTCGAGCATGTTCAATTCCCACGCTTGGACCGGCCCGATGAATGAGCGAAATTACTTGGCTCCGATCACTTCCGGATCTTTCTCCGCATCAGCCTTGCGATAGATTGCCGTCGGAATCAGTTGCTGAGGCGAAACCTCTTCGCCCGCGAAGTAGGCCAAGATCGATTCGACAGTCATCGAGCCGATACGATCAGGGAACTGAATCGGATCAGCGTAGATTTTGCCGTCGCGAATCGCCACTTTTCCATCAAGCTGCCCATCGAAGCCGACAATCTTCACTTGCTCGGTTTTACCTGCCTTTTCCAGTGCCGCTCGAGCACCGAGCGCTGCCGGATCATTGATGGCGAAGATCCCGGCCAATTGCGGATTCGCTTGCAGCATGTCTTCAGCCGACTTGAACGCGATATCTTGACGACCGACGGACGGCAGTTCGGAAACGATCGTCACAGCGCGGTCGGCATGAGCTGCGTTGTGAGCATCGATCACTTCCTTAAAGCCCTTCACACGCAGCAGACACGATTCGACTTCTTTCTTGTCCAAGATTCCCACCTGGCCGCCGCGATCACCGAGCGCTTCGATCATCGCTTCGGCCGCTTGCTTACCGCCGGCATAGTTATCCGTTGCGATATGCGAAACGACTTTTGCCTCAGGGGCCAAACACGCAATATCAGCAGTGAACACCGGTATGCCCGCAGCATTCGCTTCTTGAATCACCGGACCGATGGCTTTGGAATCACACGGACAGAGCACGATGGCGGCCACACGCTGAACGATAAAGTCTTTCACTTGCGATTGCTGCTGTTCGACTTTATCGTCGCCGCTGAGCACGACCGTGTCATAACCGGCTTCAGCCGCTTTCGCCTTGATCGAGTCACCGATCGTTTTGAAGAACGGATTGGTGTTCGTCAGAATCGAAACGCCGATCGTTCCTTTGCCCGACTTGCCTGCCGTACTGCTCTTGCCGCCCACGTCACTCGATCCGCTTGCGCTCCCCTCCCCTGCTCCGTTCGGCTTGCCGCCGCATCCGGATAACATCAACAGGCTGACAAGGCACAGACATCCGCAAAGTTGTCGACGAAGCATGCTGGATCACTTTTCAGTTGTGGGGGTTGTTTCATCCGCATCTCGATGCGAGCAGCAGACCGATCCGGCCTACTGCCCACATCCATATCAATTACGGTTTACCACTTACTACTTACACCTTCTCCCTCGCGCTACTTCGCGACGGAGAACTTGTGCATCGTCGTTTCAGTAAAGGTCTCGCCGGGGTTAAGGCGAGTCGTCGGAAAGGCCGGCTTGTTCGGCGAATCAGGGAAGTGTTGCGTCTCGAGGCAGAAGCCTTCGTGTTGCTTGAAGCCCCCCGAGCTTGGACCGCCGCCGAGATGGTTGCCGGTGTAGAGCTGCATGCCCGGCTGAGTCGTAAAGACTTCCATGACACGACCCGAAGCCGGATCCACTGCGCGACCTGCTGTACGCAATGTGCCCGGATCACCGTTGACGACGAAGCAGTGATCGTAGCCCTTGGTCGCAGGCAACTGTTCGATGCGCTCACCGAGCTTATGCGGCTGACGGAAATCAAGCGGCGTACCTTCGACGCTCGCCAGCACACCGGTCGGAATCAACGTGTCATTCACCAAGCAATAGCGATCGCAACTCAGTTGCACTTCCGTGTTGAGCACATTGCCGTTACCCGCGCCGGCCAAGTTCCAATAGCCGTGGTTGGTCAGGTTGACGACCGTCGGTTTATCGGTCTTCGCCGTGAAGGTGAACTTCAATTCGTTCGCATCGTTCCAGCTATATTCGGCCGTGACATCGAGCTTGCCGGGATAACCCTCGTCTCCATCGGGGCTGGTCATGGAGAAACGTACCACGAGAGCGCCGGGAGTCTTCACTTCTTCAGCTTGCCACACGTACTTATCAAAGCCGATGGTGCCGCCGTGCAAGTGGTTGGGACCATTGTTGGTAACGACTGTGTAGGTTTTGCCGTCGATGGAAAACTTGCCGTCAGCGATGCGATTGGCATAGCGACCGACCGTCGCGCCGAAATAGGGATGGCGTTCGAGATAGCCCGCCAAAGTCGGGAACGCGAGCATCACGTTGGCTCGTTTACCATCGCGATCCGGCACTTCCACCTTGGTGATGATGGCCCCATAGTTGGTGAGCTGGACTACATTGCCGTGGGAATTCGTGAGGGTGTACAGTTCCACGGACTTGCCGTCCGGCGTCTTGCCGAAATCGCTTTTCTCTAACTTCATACTGGTTTCCTGTGCAGTTACGGATACGGAAAGAAGTGCAAGCGCCAGCCAAGCCGTCAGCCAGGATGCAGGCAAATTCGCTCGGAATCTTGCCCGCTCGCCGTAAATTCGGACCTTCACAACTGCTGCGCTCCACATCCTGCTTGAGCGTGAAGGATCGGGTTGGTTTCGGATGAGCATCGTCTGCCCGGACTCCCCGTCGGATAATGGTTGAGTTTCACGCGTAGCGGTTCAAAATACTAACAGAATGTGCCGTTATACGCGAGTCGCCGGGGCCGGGCGAATCGTGCAGGGCCGGCCGCAACAAATCCCTGCGGACGGTAACACTTCTATCATTCCGCAGAGAGGGCGGCAGACCGGCGAGGCGACCGGTTGTCGGCCGCCGACCGCTTACGGACTGTTTCATGCACGCAACCCACACCTTGAACGATCCGGCTGCCGAGTTTTCAGACCACGAACCGTGGCTGAGGACCGTATTGTCATCACGACTTTCCAGCCGTGAAGAGGTGGACGAAGTCCTGCAGGAAATCGCCCTGGCGGCCTCAACTCATTCAGCCAAACGCGGGACCGTTGATCGACCGGGACCGTGGCTGTATCGAGTGGCTCTGCGACAGGTCCTGCTGATGCGACGCAAGCAGGGTCGACGACGCAAACTGATGACCGGTGCCGCCGAGAACCTCGAAGTCACCGAACACTGCACGAAGACTCGATCGCCGCTCGACTGGATACTCAGCGAAGAACGCGGGACGCAAGTCCAAGCGACTTTGGCGACCCTGTCGGAACGGGATCGACAATTGTTGCTCCTGAAATATATCGACGGTTTCTCCTACGAAGAAATCGGCGATACGCTCGGTGTCACCGCCGCCAGTGTTCAGTCGCGACTGCACCGAGCTCGAAAGATATTGCGAGAACGCTTGGTCTCGGCCCAAGTTGTCGACTCCGAGTCTGTCGCTTAGTCCAGTACCGATAACGATCACGGCCCGATCCGAACTACATCATCCATTCGATAAGATCACTGTTGAAGCTTTAAGCCGATCATGAATACGCACTCTCCGAACAACGAGCCGCCAATTCACGAGTTGCCGATTGACGAGTTGACGTGGCAAGCGCTGGTCGACGGCGAACTGCCACGAGCCGAACTGCGCAAGCTGGTCGCTCTGTGCGACAAGCATCCCGAACTGTGGAAGCAATGCGCCGTTGCGTTCCTTGAAGATCAAGCGCTGCGAGCTGAACTCGGATCGCTCGCTCGCGCTGAAGGCTTGTTCGCCCAACCATCTCAAAAGAAACCCGCTGCAGCCACGACCGTACAGTCGGAAACGAAGCCCGTTGAAACCAAACCGCTGATCGCATCAGAATCGAGCTCGCGATCGAGCTTCCTCAGTTTCAAAGTGCTCGACTGGTTCGCGCTGGCCGCTTGCCTCGTCATCGCCTTTATCATCGGTGCTCAATCGAATCGAACTGCCGGTCCGCTTTCACCTCAAAGCGGGCTTGTGCAGAACGATACTCCATCCGCGCAAAGCCGTTTCAAACCGGATCTCGCGACGGGAGCGCCGAACGCTCCTTCGGCGCTCGTGCGAAATAACAATATGACCGCCGACTCAACTCAGTTCATTTCGCTCGAGAACGATACGCCGAAGCAGTTCGATCAACTGCGCCAATTCGGCCTCGAACCGGTGAAAACATCCGAAGGAGTCGTCCCTGTGAGACTACCCGATGGCAGCACGGCATTGGTGCCTGTCCAGGAATACTCGGTCCAGCCTAAAGGTTTTGCGTTTTAAGAATCATCCCGATCGGCAGCGTTCGATTGCTTTGAAAAACTGTCGTCGTCCGAGCCGGTAGAGCTGAGAATCGGTTTCGACGACTATCCATAAGATGTTTTGAGATTAATGGAGTTCGAGGGTCATGAAAGTTACGAAGTCCTGTGTACGAGCAGCCGCGATCGCAGTATCGCTCGGCTGTGCAGCCGGCAATGTTTCAGCTCAAGCGCAAGAAAAATCCACTGAGGGCGACAAGCCCGCGGTGATCGTCACCGACGACGTGAAAGGCGGCGATGACGGTAACGGCGCACGACGAGTGATCGTGGTTCAGGGCCAAAGCGGTAAGTTGAACGTAACCAAAGAGGGCCAAGCTGCAGACGACACTCACACGATCGAAGTCCGCATGACGGCTGACCAGCCGAAGATCTGGATCGGCATCGGGCTGAAAGAAGTCTCCGGCGATTTGGCTGACTATCTCGGTAGCACCGACGGAGTCATCATCGAGAGCATCTATCCGGACAGCCCGGCTTCGAAGGCTGCTTTGAAGGAAGGGGATATCCTGCTGTCGGTCAACGGTGACAAAGTTGCCGGCCCTAACGCTCTGCTCGAAAAGCTCAAAGTCCTCGCCAAAGATTTCAACGCTGAGAAAGCCGACGAAGTCGCCGCTCTCAAATTCAAAGTGCTGCGCCACGGTGAGACACTTGAAGTGGAAGTGAAACCCGGTCCGCGCCCTGAACACACATTGGCGCAACGGGATGTATTGAAAGAAATGCCGGCCAACGTTGCCGACTTCCTGAAGCAAATCGAAAAAGACGGTCAGGTGAAAATACTGCGCATCGGCACGCCGACAGATATCTCGGTCGAAGCTGTCGTCTCACCGGATGGTGAAGGTGAAAAGAAAGTCACCACCGTAGAAAACTCCGTCTTCGTATTGCAGGAAGGTGATAAGAAGACCGAAGTCCAAGTTCAGAAATCGGGCGATGGCAAAGCCAAGATCACCGTCAAAGAAGGTGATAAGACTCGCGAATTGAGTGAAGAGCAACTCTCCGAACTGCCGGCCAAAGTTCAAGAGATGGTCAAGAATGCGTTGTCCCAAAAAGCAGTCAAATTGAGATGGCACGCAGCCGGTGCTCAAGCTCAGGCCCAAGCCCAGGCTCAAGCCGCAGAAGCCCACAAGGCAGCAGCGAAAGCTCATATGCTCATCGATGAGCAAGTGAAGAAGGCGATGGAAGCCGTGGGCCAGAAACTCAATGGCAACGTCATCATCATGGGGCCGGATGGAGAAATCAAAACAGAGGTCATCATCAAAGACATGGCCGAAATGGCTGAGAAACTGAAGGCCGATGCAAAAGCCGCCGGCCAGAAAGCATCCGAGACCGTAAAGATCTACGCCGGCGTCCCCGGCCAAGTCGAAGAACTTCGCAAAGAGATCGATACGCTTCGCAAAGAAATCTCCGAACTGAAGGCTCAACTCGACAAAGAAAAGAGCTCGGCCAGCGAAAAGAAATAAACGAACACAAAACGGTTTGAACTTCTTCAGACTCCTTTGAAGCAAGTTCCAGCCGCAACCAAACCTCAGCAATCGCGACGGGCGGGTGAATCGAAAGAATCACTCGCCCGTAGTGTTTTATAGTGCTCGCCATGGTCGTAGCTCGATCTTCCAAATCGAGCCGCACCAACCGACAGCCTTTCGAGTAAATCATAACCCGAAGCGTATCGGCTTTGGTTGATCCAATGCAAGCGGAACGGCGCAAGCCGTCCGGTTCTTCACGATCGATAACGCCCTACCGGACGACTTGCGGGCTTGTGTTGATTTAATCGTAACCCGAAGCGTAAGCGAGGGATGCGGGTCCCTCGTTTACGTGCTTGTTGATCTATTCGGGAATCGTCGCGCCCGAGATGGACAGGTGTAAAGCTCCATCAATCTTGAAGAACCGGACGGCTTGCGCCGTTCCGCTCGAATTAAATCAACAAGTCCCTTGCGCCGATCCCGATGAAACGACACAGACATCATCGCTTTCGATTACTTGCTACTCGTCAGCTCAACTCTCGAACCCTGAGCCGCATACTTGTCCCAGAACTCTTTCTTGGTTGACGACAGTACATCCACGACGGCGTCGCGATCCTCGGCACTCAAACGCTCGTACCCCGCATCGTTATCGCGCTTCACTAACACTTCATGCAACCGCGCACCGAGCCGCTGCTTGACCGTTTCAGGCAAGCCGTCGAACGCTTCGGAATAAACCAAGAAGCTGCAGGGAGTTTTGAACAAGTGCTTCTGCAAATCGAGTTGATACAGTGAATGACCTTTTGCGTCCTGCGGTCCGCGAGCTGAGAACTTGGCAGCGAACTGCGATGACCCGACAACCGGTGCCGTCAACTCGATCTCATCCGCCATCAACATGTACTTGAGCAGTTTCTCCGTCACGCTATTGATACGTCTCACCGTCGACTCGCTTTGATAATCAGCCGGTCGATCGAGAGCTTCGTTGATGCCCGAGTCTTGATAAGCGGCCGTGCGAGCTTCGAAGGCCGCTCGGGTCATCAAGTTGTGCATCTGCGTTTGATGTTCCAAGACCATCAGCGCCGTGATATCGCTACTGGGCTGCAGATAACGATCGGGATGTATCGCTTCCGGTAACTCTTTACGATTCGCACCTGCTTTGCGATCCACCCAACCTTCCAGATTCGGATCGCGGCACATAACGTTGCCTAGATGTTGCATCTCGCCGTGAGTTCCGGTGACATACCATCCGCCCCAGCGCTCGGAAAACGGACTCGTGTGATCGGTCACGAAGGTCGGTGTACCGGTCACGGGATGACCGACCGAATCACTGATGATCGAACGGACGAGGAATCCGGGAACGCCCTGAGTCCGCACGCTGCCGTGGCAGATCAGGCACTGGCCCTGATCGCGGATCAGTCGCGGCTTTTCATCAGCGGGCCCTTCGAGCGTAAAGAAGATCCCGCCCTGCTCTGCATCCGATGCACCGAGCTCAAGCGTATCGCTGCCGCGCACATAACCGACGTATGTATCGTCGTTGAAGTAGATCGCGCGCGGCTTAAAGGCGTTGATCTTGTGTATCTGAAAACTGGTCTTAGAAAAGACAAGTGTCTGGGATTCCTGAGGAATATCCAGAGCTTCCAACAAGGCCGGCAGATAGCCGAATGCCGGATCGTATTTGAGCTGAACTTGTCCCGACTCGACCGCTTTGGCCAGTTTGGTAACTCGATCGCTCGCCGGTTTCTTGCCGTATTCGATCGGTGCCTGTTCGAAGTCGAGCTGTGCCTGTACAGCTCGATCGGCTTGTAGTGCGCCACACGCGCAAACGGCACCGATACACAATGTTCTTACTATATTCCGCAGTTTTCGTTGCATGATCCGCCTCCTCATGATTCAACGCTGTCGGCCCGCAGGGGTTCATTCACTTTAGTCGAACGCGGGCAATCGTCGCATGACACCAAAGGGGAGCTGGGGCAATTCACCGCGGCTTACCCAGTTTCTCTGGCAACGAATGAACCGATTCTCTAGGCTCTCCGAGTTTGACGACATTCCGGCTCGCTCACCGAACTCCGAGGGTCGAATCCGCAGTGAATTACTTCGCGCCGTGGAGATCATCAACATCCGTCCAGCAAGCTCAAGAGCTTGAGAGCGCCGTCGCGCCGCAAGGGTTTGACGCGTCGGAAGCAGAGGATGCACCATCGACCCACGACATGGCTCAAAGGGCCGACGAGTTCATTCCAATATCATCGACTAACCAGTCGAAGGACGGCGCGCGTTCGAGCCTGTCGATGCAATCCGCTTGGGAGAGTACTCGCAGTCAATCAGCCGCCATCGTGCGCCATGCTCAGTTCGCCGGCGATCGAGTTCAATCGACAGCAACCACAGCCGCCGTATCGGGAGGCAAGTACGCACAGCATGTCGGATCGGCTCTCTTCGCCGCTTTTCGAAAGTGGCAAGCGGACGACGCAGGAGCCATGGCCGCGTCGGTGGCTTACTACTTGGCTCTTTCGCTGTTCCCGATGTTACTACTGTTGACCTCCGGTTTGGGCCTGGTCTTTCGATACACACGCATCGGACAAGACGCTGAGGTGCAGATCTTGGCGATCGTCGCCGAACACTGCTCACCGACTCTCGAACAGCAAGTGCGCGAGGTCCTATCGCAACTGCGAGTCCATTCCGTGGTCGGTGGACCGTTCGGATTATTGACGGCGACCTTGGCAGCCATCGGCGTGTTCTATCAGTTCGAACGAGCCTTCGATCGCATCTGGCGCATGCCGGCGCCGGCCGACAAGCATTGGACTCATGCCTGCGTCCGGATTGTCAAGCAACGCTTGTCCGCCTTCGTATTGTTAACCGGTGTCGGCGCATCCGTCATGTTGATCATGAGTGCCAATATCGCCATCGGCGTGTTTCACACCTGGATGAGCAGTCTGAAGCTTCCGGGCACCGGCCTCATCGCCATCGTAGAAGCATGCATGACCTTAGTCTTGAACGCGATGGTCTTCGCGGCTTTGTATAAACGATTGCCGAAGCGGCGCATTCACTGGATGGATGCTTTTCGAGGCGGCCTGATCGCGTCTCTCATTTGGGAGGGAGGACGACAACTTCTCGGCGCGATCGTAATCGGTGTGCGTTACACGGCGGCCTACGGTGCCATCGGTTCGTTCATCGCTCTGCTGTTGTGGTGTTACTGGGGCGTTTCGATCATCTTCCTCGGCGCCGAGTATGCGCAAGTCTTATCCGAACGACGTCGACAATCGCGTGAAATCGCACTGAAATCTCCGGCTGTCGAGTCCATTTCCTCGGATGCGATTTCATCGTCTGCAGCGACGGAAATGAAATCCACTTTGGACGAAGAACATCGCCTGAGTGCTATTGGTCCAGGCGCGGCTATCGAAGAGGCGCCTCGCGAAGTGCAATCAGTCTTATGGGTGAAACGACCCGATCGCAGGCCGACTGTTCCTCGTCGAATAGCTGCATGAAGTTACGTAGAGCGCGATGTTATCAGGCTGGACGATTCAAATTTGCGTGTTATCGTAAGTCTGGGCTGATTTCTCTTACTAAGCCGCTCACGTCGTGCTTGCGTTTCACTTGAACACATTGTTCGAACTGAAACATCACTGCCTTCGCATTGCGGTCACTATGCTCGATGTCATGCACCGAGCCGTCACGAGTCACCTGCATTGAATCAGCCGTCCTCCTCACCCAACAGCCCAAGCGCTCGAGACTGCGAAGAGCTTGTCAAAGCCAACTTCGATGCGGCCCGCGTCGGGATAGCACATATGTCGGCGGACGGACATTGGGTGCATGTCAACAATCGAGTCTGCGAGATCCTCGGCTATTCGCGTGAAGAGTTAGCTGAACTGACTTTTCGCGAAGTCACTCACCCGGATGATCTGTCATCGGATCTCGCGCATGCCGAACGCTTGATGGCCGGCGAGATTCGCGCTTATACGATGGAGAAGCGCTACATCCGCAAGGATCGAGGCGTTGTCTGGGTCGCGCTGACTTGCTCGGCGATCGGAGATCTTAGCGACGGGGCCGGATATGTCGTGGCCGTCATCGAAGACATCACGGAACGCATCCAAACTCAGGCGGCTCTGCGCGAAAGCGAAGTACATCTGCAAGACTTGAACTCTGCGCTCGAGTCGCGAGTCGAACGCCGCACGCAGGCTCTTCAACAAAGCGAACAGCGTTATCGAGAGATCGCCGAATTGGCCGAGCGTCGCGCCAAACAACTTCGCACACTCACGCGCGAACTGGCTCGTACCGAAAAGCGCGAGCGCATGCGACTGGCCAGTATTCTGCACGACCATATTCAGCAGTTGCTCGTCGGTGCTCAGATGCGATTGCAACTGCTCGGTGCGGAGGTCGATAATAACGAGTTGCAGGAACGCATCGCGGGTGTGGCGGCTATCCTCGACATGGCCACGGAAGCTGCTCGCTCACTGGCCGTTGAACTCGTCCCACCGGTTCTGCACAGCCAAGGACTGCCTGCCGCCATCCATTGGTTGTCCGATCGCATGCGCAAACAATGCCGCCTCGATACGCGACTCGAAATCGATCCCACGCTCGATCCGAACGCCGAACAGATTCGCGATCTACTCTTTCAAACTGCCCGCGAGTTGCTGCTAAACATCGTCAAACATGCTCAAACCTTGCAGGCCGAGATCAAGCTCGCTCGGGCCGGCGATGCGATCCGATTGACCGTTATCGATTTCGGTGTCGGCTTCGATCGCGACAAGTCCCTCAAGAAGAATCCGTCGTTCGGACTGTTTCATCTGCAGGAACGTTTGGCCGCGATCGGCGGCAGGCTCGACGTACACAGTGCGCCAGGTAAGGGAACCACCATCGATGTCTCCGTGCCACTCGACTGGGACGCTTTCATCAGCGATACCGGAGAGTAACGCAGGAATCGTCCGCGATCAGTTCGTACCTCGCAGATGCAACGAGACTTCCTCCGGAGTCGTCAAACCGGCGCGAATCATCTCATCAGCCGCAGAAGCCAACGTGATCAATCCATCTGCCACGGCCAGTCGCTGCAGTTCCGCTTGATCCGCTTCCGCACTGACCGCGCGAGCCAGCGGTCCGGTCAGCTCTCCATGCGCCTCGGCCAGCGGAGCGCGACCGTTCATGCCGGTGAAATCACAAACACTGCAACCGACCACTCCGCCGCTCGGTAAGTTGCGAGCACAATCGCACTGTCGACGCACCAAGCGCTGGCTGATCGTTAATTGCAGCCCTGCCAAAATGTGTTGCGTCGGTACCTTCAGATCCACCAATCGAATCAGTGAATCGGCGACCGATCGCGCATGCATCGTCGTCACGACCAACTGCCCGGTCATCGCCGCGCGAAATGCCGTCTGAGCCGTCTCCGCATCGCGAATTTCTCCGATCAACATGATCTCCGGATCTTGCCTGAGCAGAGCTCGCAGGCCGCTCGCCCAATCGAATCCCGCATTCGGTTCGATCTGCGATTGAGCCGTACCGGGCAATTCACATTCGATCGGGTCTTCCAACGTGACAATGCATCGTCGTTCGTTGCTCTCTACACCTACATGCAGCAGCGTGCGCAGAATCGCATAAGCCGTGGTCGTTTTACCGCTGCCCACAGGACCCGTAATCAAGATCACACCCGAGGGAGCGCTGACCGCTTGATGCAACAGCGCCGATGTCCGCGCATCCATGCTCAGGTCGTCCAAGCGCCAAGCCTTTTGTCTTCGACCGCCCAGTCGAATGACAATGCGCTCTCCATGCAACGTCGGGAGCGTTACGACGCGTGCTTCCAGTCCCAGACCAGGTCGCTCCAGCCGACCTTCCTGCGGTATGTCGTTGCGATAAGTCAGCAGCTTGGCCAACGCTTTCAATCGCGCGCCAAGACTGGTCAGCTTGCCGGCCGGTATCGTACCCAGCTCTCGCAAGCTGCCGTCGATGCGCAGTCGTACGAGATGTCCCTCCGACGACGCGTCCAAGTGAATATCGCTCGCGCCGAGCTCAACGGCCCAGCCGAACAAGCGGTCGATCACTTGAGCCGCATACGTCTCTCCGTTGGGATCCAATCCGGCCGTCAACGCACCGGCAGTGCACTCGACCGAATCGAAACCTCCTTCACTATAAAAGTCGGAGGAAGCGGCATCGATTTTTTTGGATTTCCATAAACTCATAGTCGGCTACTCGGCGTCTGCTTGTTCGATCGGTGCCATGCGCTGCTTGTACTCCTGAGCAGTGATGCGATCCGAGAGAAACTGGTGGGTAAGGATGTACTTACTCAATCGGCGCTGATCTCTCTCCTCCAAACCGGGACGCAGCGCGACGCGATCGATGCGATAGTTATCTTCGAGATCCGCTAGTTTGATGCGCCGCGCAATCGGGTTACTTGCCAAGCGAAGTACATAGTCGGCATAGCTCACTTCTTCGCGATGCGTCATAGCATCGACCGCATCGATCACATCGGGGGCGAACTTCATCGTCGCCAAATCGGCCAGCGTGACGTCTGTATCTTCGACGAGGTCGTGTAGCAGTCCCGCCTGTTGAGCGGCTTCCCCCTCTTGTCGCAGCATGACCCGCAAGCAATGCAGGATGTAAGGCTGTCCCCCTTTGTCGCGCACGCCGCGGAACTTATCTACCGCCAACTCGATCGCTTCTTCGATTCCCACATAGTCCATCATCAGTTCCCGTTTCTTCCTCGATCGAGATAACAAGCCGGAGAGGGCAACACTTATTACACTATCAACAACCAACCACCCCAAGGATTCTAACCAACATGCATCGTCTGATTCCACGACACCTCGTCTCTACCTGCTTGGCATTCATTCCTTTTGCGTGTTTGCCAATTGCCAGTTTGCCAATTGCCAGTTTGCCAGTTGCCGGCTTGCCAGTTGCTTGTTTATACGGGCAAGACGCACCGATCGTCATCGCCGACTTTGAAGGGGCCGACTACGGCGACTGGAAGAGCACCGGATCTGCGTTCGGCACCGGTCCTGCTCAAGGAACCCTGCCCGGGCAGATGAGTGTCGAAGGATTCCAGGGAAAAGGGTACGTCAATTCATTCCATGGCGGTGACGGACCGACCGGTCGCCTCGTTTCACCTCCGTTTGAAATCCGTCGACGCTTCTTCACGTTCTTAATCGGCGGCGGAGGCTGGGCCGATGAAACATGCATGCGATTGATCGTCGCTGGCTCGGTGGTCCAATCGGCTACCGGCCAAAATACTCAGTCCGGCGGCTCGGAACGATTGCAACCCGCAGCTTGGGATGTGGAGAAGTGGATCGGCAAAACAGCGACGATTGAGATTATCGACCAAGCGTCGGGCGGTTGGGGTCATATCAATGTCGACGACATTCTGCAAACGAGTGATCGCGGTAAAGTTCCGCTCATCGCGCCGCCGATTCCGACTGCCAAGGATGTTTCTCGCAAGTTCATCGCCGATCGATATTGGTTGTTGCTCCCCGTGAAGAACGGTGCGAAGAGCCGCATCGTTACACTGTCCACAGATGGAAAAGCGATCCGACGCTTCGACATTGAACTGGCTGATGCCGAACCCGATTGGTGGGCACCGCTCGACATTTCTGCGTGGAAAGGAAAAGAACTGGAGCTGAGCGTCAACGTACTGCCTGTCACTTCATCGGCACTCAAGCAAATTCGTCAATCGGACGAACACGATGAAGCAGGAACTCTTTATCGCGAAGCGCTCCGTCCGCAACTGCACTTCTCAGCTCGCCGCGGCTGGATCAACGATCCGAATGGTCTGGTCTACTACGGCGGTGAGTATCACTTGTTCTTTCAACACAACCCGTACGGTGTGAACTGGGGCAACATGCACTGGGGTCACGCAGTCAGTCGCGATCTGTTGCAATGGGAAGAACTCGGCGAAGCACTCTACCCCGACGAGCTCGGACCGATGTTCAGCGGCAGCGCGGTCGTCGATCATGAAAACACCAGCGGGTTCGGTTCCAAAGAAAAACCGCCGGTCGTGTTGATCTATACAGCCGCAGGCAATCCGACCGTACAGTGCATTGCCTACAGCACCGACGGACGCCACTTCACCAAGTACTCGGGCAATCCGGTTATCAAACAGATCAGTCCCGGGAATCGTGATCCGAAAGTCTTTTACCATGGACCGTCCAAGCGCTGGGTGATGGTCCTGTATGTGGAACTCGCTGATAAGAAGCACTCCATTCACTTCTTCACTTCGCCGAACCTTCGCGAATGGACGCTCGCAAGTATCGTCGAAGGGGGAACCGACAACGACAAGTTTCTCTTTGAATGCCCCGACTTCTTTGAACTGCCGGTCGATGGCGATACGAATCAACGCAAATGGGTTCTCACCGCAGCAGACAGTCGTTATCAAGTCGGTTCGTTCGACGGCACACACTTCAAAGCTGAGAGCCCGCGACGAGACGATGTGCGCGGCCGTGGTTTCTATGCGGCTCAGACCTACAGCGACACACCGGACGGACGTCGCATTCAGATCGGCTGGGTACAAGCTCCTTCGCCCGGCATGTCATTCAATCAAGTGCAATCGCTCCCCTACGAACTGAAGCTGCGTTCGTTCACGGACGGTCCGCGCTTGATCCGAACTCCGATCGAAGAATTGAAATCGTTGCGAGTAGGAGAAAGCCAAGCCGCCGACTTGAATGCGTTCCGCAGCGACTTGATCGAAGTCCGCGCCGAGTTGCAACCCAAGGCTGATGAAGTGATCGAGCTGCAAGTCCGCGGCAACAAGATTCTCTATGATTCCAAACGGCAAGAGATCATCGTGAACGATCACCGAGCGCCGGCTCCGCTGGTCGAAGGCCGACAGCGATTGATCCTTTACGTCGACCGCACGATGTTGGAAGTCTTGGCATCCGACGGTCAAACGTATATCCCATTGCCTGTCGTATCGGCTCGAGATAACCAATCCGTATCCATACCAAAATCCGACTCCGTGAAATCCGTTGAAGTCTATCGCCTGCGTTCAATCTGGCGTCCTTGATATGCATTGCATCTTCCTAGTTGCTCGCTGGTCGAGCCGGAGTGCGATAACTCATGCAACCGCCGAAACGACGAACAGCTCCGCCTTCTCGGCCCGACCCGAATGAAACGTGGCAACGCGCGTTGTCGGCTATGCACGCCGGTCGATTTACCGAAGCACAAGAAGCGGCCGAACTTGTCGCTCTTCGTTTTCCAAGCAATGTCGAAGTTCAACATTTCATCGCTTTGGCGATCTTTCGGCAAGGCAAAAAAACCGAAGCCGTTGAACGCATGACTCGCGTTTGTGCCGGCAAGCAGACCGGAATTGCGGCATGCCAGGATTACGGCAATATGCTTACGAGATCGGTCGGCTCACCGAAGCCGTGAAGTGGCTTACCAAGCCAAGCTTGGAACTCTCACCTCAACTTGCGGACTTGTGGGAAAATCTGGCGACTCTGCAATCTGATCAAGACCGACATTCTGATGCACAGCAAACCATCGCCCGTGCCGTTTCAACGGGCATTCGGAGCGTCGGACTCCTGCGACTGCTGGGTCGAATCGAACAACGTCGGGAAGCTTGGGTTCGCGCGGCTGATGTATATCGCCAAGCTCTTGAATTGGATCCGACCGATGGTGAGTCTCATCGCCAAAGCGTTGCAGTGTTGCGTCGCGCAGGTCTGGTCGAACTAGCCGCCGAAGCAGCCGCGCGGTGGTCGGCCGCATTTCCTTGATGCAGTGGCCAAGCATGCTCGCGGCTCTCAGCGGGTGCGAAACTCCGCGGCGAGCCGATGAGGCGTATGTCAAACAGGTCTTCGATGCCTTCGCTGATTCGTTCGATGAAAACCTGGCGAGTCTCGATTATCAAACTCCCCGACAGACGGCCGAACGTCGCAATACATCTCCAGGAACAGCCCGCCGATTCTATCCTCGATGCCGGTTGCGGTACTGGACTTTTGCGGCCGCTATTCCAGCCTCACCAAGCGACTAATCGGTGTCGACCTTCACCTACATGCTGACTCAAGCTCATGCAACTGAGCTGTACGGATGAAATTGGTCGAAGCGGAACTGACCGCCTGCATCTGCAGCAACAAAATGCGAAACATTCGACTGGATCGTTTCTGCAGACACGTTGAATTACTTCGGCGATCTTGAACCGGTTTTCGCTGCAGCTCGCAGCGTGCTCAAGCCTCGCGGCCGATTCCATATTCACCTTAGAAGACGGCAATCGAATGGTCTCGGGAAATGGATGAGTATCTGTTGCAGAGACTAACGGACGCTATTGCCACCGATCTTCAGCGGTAAACAACAAGTTGCTCGCCTGTGATTGATGTACTGGAACAATCTGCTCTTGTTTTGAGAATGGAATCAGGCAACCTGGTCGCATGGGTTTATCTTCTCAGCTCGCATGATCAAAGTAAACGGAAGTATCGAACGGTGCAACCAACGCTCGCCCTGTCCGTCGGCGTACAACAAACCGATGACATCGGATCGTATTTGCCCTGCGGTTAGTCTTGCTTGACGGGGAGTGATTGTCTTCCAGTTCGCTGGCGCGGTGGTTATGGATCGCAAAGAACGCGATTTTTGTTCGATCGTCAGACCAGTAACCGCATTACGCTGGTGAAGCATGAGCGAGTCAAGCGGAATACTGCGGGCAATGTAGACAAATGTTTCGAAGATTGACTCATCGGTGAGCTGGCGGGCCCAATTATGCGCAGATGAGGACTTCGAGTGATTTTTCGCTCGACACCGATCTAAACGATCGCCGGGCTGAAAGCGGAACCAAAGATCGTCGCCGGGCGTCATGGTACGGAAGCGGCTTTCTGCGTGAGTTTTCCGCGCCGTGGCTATCGGCAGGCGGTTGCCTGCGACATGGTGAAAGAGCTCGAATCCTGCCTACTAACGAACACCACGTCTCCGGTGATATTTTTGAAGGCGGCTCTCAAGGCCGTTCGGCTCGGTCTCGGGCCCTTCATATCTCGGTGCGTCGATGTCCACGGGCGAAAGATCCGTCAACCGCCCTCTTCAACTTTTTGGAATGGAGGAACTGTCACCGTTTGTTCCTCAAAAAACTGATGTTAACCGCAGATGTTCGCATTATCGCAGATAAACCCGAACTACACTTTTCATCTTGCGCAAATCCGCGAAATCTGCGGATCAAATGGATCGGCCGAGTTGCTCCGCAGCACGCAGCGTTTGCACAGTTGAGATGATGAACCATTTCATCGATACCGAAGCCTGCAGCCAGTTGCTTCAGTTCCGCTTCCACCCACGCCTGACGGTGGTTATAGCATTTGCCGGAGTGCTCTATCCGTGCCGGAATAAAAAGCAACGCCGCACGACACGCGCATTTTTTACCGCTACGACGACGGCAATTTCATCATGCGAGCAGACTTCAGCTTGCGTCACACTAGCCATCACATCGACTCCTTTCTCGCGCAAAAAAGACTAACGATGCGAGACTTTATTGCCAACCTCGTCCACCATGCAACCATCCCCCCTGAAAAACAGACCCGACCCCGAGACCTCTGCGACCCCGAGACCTCTGTGAACGGTTAGTGCGTTTCTATCCCCGCTGTTTCAGGAGGCCCGGTGAGTCCGCTGCCGGGGAGGGAGAAGATGCGGCAGAGTTAGACCTTGAACTAAAATGAAGGCTGCGGTGCCCGGTTAAGATCCTTAGGCGGAGCGAGTTGAAGTCGGCTGGTTGCATACTGCTTCCCGTATTGCCGGATGGTATGTTTGGGCAAGGAACAATACGATGATTGAAATCAAATATACCGGTGACGCCCTGTGGGAAAGGATTGAACGAGCCGTGGAGAAAGTGAAGGACCGTCTACGCCGCGTAACTCGTGCACTGAACACTGCGGACATTCCATGGATTTGGGGGAAATGCGGTTCAGCACTGGGTATCTCAGGTGGATGAATCGGTTGTTCGGAAGACGCGTGACGTTGACATCATTTTGAATGAATCGGACCTGATCGCGCAATACCGGCCTTGGAAGCCGAGGGTTATTTACCGACGGTCTTGAGTAATCGAGGTTTCTTTGTTCGCCTCAAGATGTAAAACATGATGCAAACCCAGTGTTCAAGTTCGCCGGAAGAAATGGAAGAGGTACCTTCGAACCGGTTCCGAAATCGACGACATGGAACTGATTCAGGATGCCCATGGCCGCTGGTCTTCAGGCTAAGGGCGAAGTTGACATCGTTTCGGGTGATTGCTGATCGCGTTCACATCAAGAGGATTTCCACTGGCCTGCTTGATGCAACTTGTCGAAAGCGGTCACCAGGAATCATGACTACGACTTGGAGGAATTGTTAAACGACCTTGACGGTTAGCCCGTCAATGCCTTCTTACGAAGGTCCCGGGATGACGAAGAAGGCCCTGGGGTCGTGGTCTGGTCGACGGGGGTAGGATCGTTCGCCGGTGTTGTAGCGTTTGACCATTAGCGGAGAAGTCAATTCACGATCGTCGACCGATGTCATAAGGTAGTAGAAACGGCTGTTCTAACCATGACTCGCGTTCCAAGATTTTGACCAATTTGATGGTCCATCCTTTTCTTAGCGTCTTTTTGCGTACCGATCTCTTCTTCTTCAAACAGTTCGACGGATGCCCATTTGTCTCACGCAAGACGCCAAGGCGCAAGTTGTGATGGCTTTTCACGACTGGACTTGGGCGGCATCGTACACTCTTCGACATTAACGCAGAGCAACGGAGGATCTCCGGCTTGCTTTGTGCCGAAGGGCCGCATTCTTCAACTACCGAGAACTCAGATCTCTTTTCCGTGTACTCCGTCACCTGTGTTTCAAACAACACTTCCCTAGTCAGATCCAGTTGACGCAACGGCCCGGGAACACACACATGCAACAGCGATTTCTGCCCCAGCATCTGCGCACATCGCAGGATTCCGTCCTCCATCTCAAATCAGGTAGATAGGATTATCTACATCACCGCCCAGAATCAGCGCACGCATTCATTAGTGTCGATTAGTGCTGACGGGTGCGTTCCCTATTCCAGTAACGAACACCATGTCTCCGGTGATATTTCTAGGCGCTCGAAAATCGGCGATTCGTTCGGCTCCGTCTCGGGCCCGTCATATCTCGGTATACGTCGATGTGCACGGGCGACAAAGATCAGTCAACCGCCCTCTTCAACTCTTTGGAATGGAGGAACTGTCACCACTCGTTTGTTCCTCAAAAAACTGATGTTAACCGCAGATGTTCGCAGATTATCGCAGATAAACCCGAACTACACTTTTCATCTGCGCAAATCCGCGAAATCTGCGGATCAAATGGATCGGCCGAGCTGCTCCAGCACGCGCTTCGTATTGAAGCGAGATGGATGAACCATTTCATCGATACCGAAGCCTGCAGCCAGTTGCTTCAGTTCCGCTTCCACCCACGCTCGACGGTGGTTATAGCATTTGCCGGAGTGCTCATCCGTGCCGAACAAAAAGCAACGCCGCACGACACGCGACATCACATGGACGACGGCAATTTCATCATGCGAGCAGACTTCAGCTTGCGTCACTCTAACCGTCACATCGAATCCTTTCTCGGGCAAAAAGGACCAACGATGCATGTTGTTATCGCCAGGCCTTACCGACGATACAATCATACGCCCAGAAAAACAGACTCAACCCCAGGCCCGTAGTGCGGCGGCTTCGAAGCTCTGTGGTTCAATTCACACGGTCATCTGTTATGTAGATCGATTCTCACCCTGCCCTTACGCATCCTCGCTCGGCATTGGGTCGTCTCGCTCGCCGCATGCTCTCTCTCTTCGATGCTGCCTCTCGGAGAGAGGCAGCATCGTGATGTTACTTGGCAGCCTGCTGTTGAAACACTTCTTGTGCTCGCTTTCCTTCGCCTGGAAAGCCCGCATGTTGGACGAGCCAAACCGTGATGCGTCCGGTCTTCTTGTTCGCAACCGTATTCGTCGAATATGCGCCCCCGTGTCCGAATGTGTCAGGGGAAACTTGGAAACCTAAACCGTAAGAAGTCTGCACGGAATGAGGGGTTTGGCGACGAGTCAACTCGGCCACCGCGCTTTCGGACAGAACTCGCTTGCCGTTGAATTCACCTCGACCGAGCAACATCTGATAGAACCGAATGATGTCTCCGGCCGTCGAAAACAAACCGCCTGCCGGCATCGGTGTTCGAACGGTGCGATCGGTCAGCGGATAATGCAACTGATCGATCGAAATCTCTTCCAAACCTTCGTTGTTCTTACCGGGCTTGTAAGCCTTAGCCACTCGTTCGACTTGCGCAGAGCTCGGCCAGAAGCTCGTTTCGTTCATGCCGAGCGGCTCGAGGATGTGCTTGTCGAGAAACGATTCGAATGACTGCTGCGAGACCACTTCGATGATGCGTGCTGCAGTATTGATGCCTGCGTTACTGTACTGATACTTCGCCCCCGGTTCGAAGTCGAGCGGCGCTGCTGCGTAGCTCTTGCAGCGCACACTCAGCGGAAATAGATCGAGCGTCGGTTGTTCGAGCTGCGACTTGAACGGAAGCCCCGACATATGCGACAGCACTTGTCGAATCGTAATCGGCTCTGCCGTTTTCAGTTCTTGCGGCTTGGCCTCTTTATCGACAATGAACTTGATCCCTTTGAACTCGGGAAGATACTTCTCTACCGGATCGTCGAGCGTAAGCTTGCCTTGATCGACCAAGACCATCACAGCAGCGGCCGTGATCGGCTTGGATTGCGATGCGATCCAAAACAACGAATCCTTCTGCATCGGTTTCTTCTGCGCTACGTCCGCAAAGCCGACGGTTTCGATCGCGAGTGTACGATCAACCGTAGCAACTGCCATGACCGCCCCGGCCAACTCATGGCGATCGACGAACGGTTGCAGTTCATGAACGAGCGAACCGGTCTCTTGCCCATTGGCTCGCGGACCGAGGAACGGGGAGATCAAGAGACATGCGCAGAGCAACGACTGAATGGTTTTCACTATTCGCATCATGTTGATTTACTCAATGACCAATTCACCGTTCATGACCATCCAGTGGCCCGGGAAGGTGCAGAGAAAGGGATAGCGACCGGGTTTGTCAGGAGCTTTGAAGTAGATGACGAAACGCGAGTGCGGCGGAACGACATCGGTGTATGTCAGTACATCCGATCCCTCGGGAATGTATTGACGAGCCACGGCTTCGGGATCGCTGATCAGCTTGTTAGCCGCGTCACCGACTTTTTCGAGCGTACCCGGTTTGGCCAATGCCCAGTTGTGCGGCACAACATCGGGATTGATCAGGGTCAGCTTGAGCGGCTCACCCGGCTTAGCAGTCAACCGGCGAGTCTTGAACGTGAGATTGCTTCCCGTCTCCAGCTCGATCTCACGAGCTCCGGGCAAAGCCTTCTCATAAGGATTGCGTTTCGTTCGCGTAGCTCGGGCCAGATCGACCGCCATCGGATGCGCTGCAATTGTTTTCGATTGCGGTTTGTAACCGGGGATATCCGTGCGCGGCTTGTCCAATCCATGTACCGTCATGAAGATCTCGCGGCTCTCGCCGGGTGATGTCTCCACGAGCAGATGCAACTGATTGACCGGCTGAATGTCCGGAATCTCGAGAAACAACTCACGTCCGTCACCCATTCGATGCACCGCGGTCACCGCCAAAATATCGTGACCGCGGAGATCGATGTGGCGTGTCGAAAACTCAGGTGAACCATAGCCGCCGCTGTAACGATAGTTCCAGGCCTGAGCGAAA
This sequence comes from Pirellulales bacterium, assembly GCA_046349815.1. Taxonomy (GTDB): domain Bacteria; phylum Planctomycetota; class Planctomycetia; order Pirellulales; family Pirellulaceae; genus Aureliella. Next base: position 32,069 of record JAXMBQ010000033.1, read on the forward strand.
TAACGCGAAGGTTCTCGAGCCACCGACTCATCGATCGGTTGCGTGAACTTGAGCGTCACACCGTTCTCATGCGTGTGAAATGCAATCGGCATCTGCACCGGCTCACCGGTATAACGCACGCGTTGGAAGCAACCGTCATCCGGCGAGTAATTGCCCCAGCCGGCCATGCCGCTGACATACAGTTGACCATCGTGCTTATTGAATCGAGCTCGATGCGTCCCCGAGCGAAACTCGCCCGGCATCGGCACCACCGCACCTTGCAACTGTCCAGCCACTTCGTCTTTGAGCAACAGGAAGTACGAAGCGGCTCCATACGAAACATGTACCATTTGCCCCTTCAACGGTCCCCAGCGATCGCTATCGATGAAGGCTTGACCACCGGCTGAATTATCGATGCCGCGCGGAAGATACATCAGCGGCAGATCGGGTTGCTTGCCGCCACGCGGACCGCCGTGTCCAAAGTACATAGGCTGCGAAGCTCGTTGAGGTGGAATGGCCGCGATCATCGAGGCTGGCACCCAATCTCCTTCCGAACTCGGCGCCGTCACGGTTCCGTCCGGATAGAGTCCGAGCCCGTCGGGATTGCGCAGTCCGGTAGCAAGCACAGTCAGATTCTTGCCGTCGGCAGAGATCTTGACGAGACCTTGCTTGCCGGATGCCGTGTAGAAGTTTCCTTGCGTATCACGCCATAAACCGCAAGTAAAATCGTGACCTGCAGGCGAAGTCTCACAGGCGCGACTGAAGCACTCATAGAAATCGATCTCCTCATCTCCATTCAAATCATGCAGTCGCGTGATCTGATCGCGCCCGAGCACATAGATGTCCGATCCGACGGTGACCAGACCGAGAGCATGAAAGAGTCCCGTGGCAATGCATCGCCAACGCACTGACTTGAGCGATGCATCGAGTCCGCTGACTTTCCACACGTCGCCTTGCATCGTGCACAGCAGTGCCGATCCATCAGGAAGGAAGTCATGATCGCCGACGAACATCAGCGCATGCCACGGATTGTCGAACGGCATGGGAATGGTATCGACCGTGTAGGGACCGCCGCTGCCGAGTTTGCCCTGCACTTCAAACACTTGCGGCCACTGAGCCGGTCCGCCTGAAGTTAAATTGCGAAGCGGATGTTCGTCGCGTGGTGCAACGATGCGTTCGAACTTACCGTCTCGACTCCAAGCCGCGTCGAGAAACTCTTGGTCACCGACACGGTACGAAAACAATACGCGATTGCCGTGTCGATAAAACCCTCGGTACTCGACCGGCTTGCCTTGCGCTATGGAGTCAGCAGTTGACGCGATATCGACGCGAGGTCCGGCTGGGTTCAGTCCGTTCATGAATCCATGGCGCACATCAGAGAACTTTAAAAAGCTGCCGTTCCATGCAGCCGGATAGTTCAGCTTGTCGGTATCGAAGCATGCGAATAAATCCGCCTTATCACCAAGCTGCAGTGCAACGGCTCGCGGCACGGTCAGCTTATCGCCGAAGAACACACCGCTTTGCAAAGAGCTGAGAACGGTTTGATTCCAACGGCCATCCGCCCACGTGCTCTCCGATTGATTGCCCCAGTGACCTGCCACGCCGCCGTCGAGTCCAGGAAACTCCGGCACCAAACGACCCGGTTGGCAGTATTCACGAAAGTACTTAGCCTCTTTCAAATAGAAATCGTAAATGCGTTCGCGGTTCACATTCTCTTGCCAATTCGGCCAGCGCGCTGCGTCAAGCGGTTTGCGGTCGTAAGCGAATTCAAGCGGCGCATGAGGATGCATCATGTCGAGGATCTGGTTGAGTCGCGAGAGCGGCAATCGTTCGTGCTTGCCGAGATCCGACAAGAACGCGAACAAATCGGCTCGTTGCGATTCATTCCAAACAGCCGTGACTCCATCGGGCATCAAACTGCCGGCCGGCTTGCTGGACTCGATCTCGTCTTTGGCAAGTTCTTGTTCTGCCCCCGAGGCCGGATCGCGCACGATGATCGATTTGTCCGTTTCGCGCAGTCGATAGGCTCGAATCACGCGACCGTCACTCAGCACGAACGACTCCGACGCGAACTCAGGTTTGATCTGCCGCTGCGGCCAAAGCACCGACTCGATCAACTGCTCAACCGTTTGCATCGTTCCGATCTTAGAAAGGTCCGGACCGACAGTACCGCCGACTTCACCGAGCTTGTGACATGACAAGCAAGCACTTGTTGCCGATGCGAAGAGCTCGGCTCCGCGAGCCGCATCGCCTTGAGATCGCGAGGCAGCGCTCAACGACTGAACGAGACCTGCATCATAAGGAAGCGCCGCCGGTACAGCTTGACTCGTCTTATCATCGTTCGCAGGTTGCGCCTGCTGCTGGTTCTTCTCCTTTGGTTTCTCCGGGTTGGCTTTTTCCGGCGATTGATCCCATTCGGCAGGTCGTTTCCATGATGCCGGCACCGGACGCGATCCCGGTGCAGTACCGGATAACTGGACGCTCAACCACTGCAAGCCTTCCAGATTGTCCTTGAGTCGCAACTCGGCATTTTCTTGCGTGTGATTGAGAATGCCGATCGGTCCGCGATAGCCGCTGTCGTGAATCGTCTTCAGCAATGCAAGATCTTGCTCGCCTTGTCCGATCGGAATAATTTTGAATCCTCGCTTCTCACCGTCCGCCGTCATACCGTTCAGGTTGAGGACCAGAAGATACGGCTGCATCTTCTTCAGCAGTTCAGCGAATCGAGCCGTGTGCTCGTGACCATGATGCTGGTTGTAAACAATGCCGACGTTCGTCAGATTGCGAGCCTTCAACTCTTCGATGATCTCGATCTGGTTCTCCGGTTCGCCGAACCAAGCACCGTGGTTGTACAGCCCGACGGTACAGCCGATCTCGGCGGCCGCTTTGAGAATCGGTTCCAATCGATCGGCCTCTGCGACGACGCGAGCACGTTGGTCTGCAGCATCTTTCGTCGGACCGCCTCCGCCGGTCACCCACAACTGAGTCTTGATCCCATGACGCTTGAGCACACCGAGGATGAGCTTGGCTTCATCATTCAGTGCACCCGGAAACCACCAGGCTGTCAGTTCGATGCCGTGACGCTTGATCGCTTCCATCTCAGCATCGAATTCGGGGATATGCTCGGCGCGATAATCGTAGGCATACTTCTTGATGCCCAACTTCTCCATCATCGTCGCCCGCTCTTCCGGCGTTCGTTTCCGATCGTCGAAAGGAACGATGCACCAGGCGACTAAGTTGGATCGATTGAATTCGGGTGCCGCGTCGGCAGCTTGCTGAATAGCAAGAGCCGTTGGAGACGTGATCGCCGAACCGATGAAAGACGCGAGCAGAAGCGCCGGCGCGAACAGCGCAGCCGGAAAGCAGCGAGTCATAGAAAGATCTCTGAGTCGGAGGGGATGTGACGAGGGGAGTGTTCGATTGTAGTAGCCGGCCGCGAGCCATGCATGCGGCAGCTTGCGGCTTTTCAGCCGAGCGACCAGCCGCTGCGATATTCTCGCTTGAGGAAGCGAGCCGCCTCGGGGCAATTGGTCGCTTCCATCTTCTCCGTATTCCACTCGAGAGGACGTCCTACGCGATAAGCGACATTGCCCAAGTGATTCGCTTCCGTCAGCAGCCCGGCGTATTCAAAGTGACAAGTCGTCGGTTCACCCGTCTTACATGCATGAATCCATTCTTCATGGTGTCCCTTCGATGCAGGTATCGACGGCTTCGGGGGCTTGAAGGCGGTGAACTTTTCATCCATCAACAGTTGGTACTTGCCGTAATCAGAGAGAAGCATACCGCGATCGCCGACGAAGAGGACGCCGCTGTCCCAACCAGGAATTTTGCCTGCCGTTAAGAGCTCCGGCTTTTCGGTCCCTTGATACCAGGTCAACGACAGCGCGGATCGATTGCCTCGCGCGGCATAGTCGTAGCGCACGCGCATTGATGCCGGCGCCAGTTCCGGATGAGGCTCAGGTCCGTGCGCTTCGATGCGCACCGGTGCATCAAGATCGAGAGCCCAGAACGGCAGGTCGATCCAGTGACTGCCGAGGTCGGACATAGTTCCGTTGCCGAAGTCCCACCAACGATACCACTTCGGTCCCGGGAAGTAGACATTGCTGTACGGCCGATAAGGCGCCGGACCCAACCACAGATCCCAATCCAGATACTCCGGCACCGGATCGGCCTTCGGTCTTTCGGTGACATAAACGATGTCGTGATGTCGCTCGGCCTCTTCTTTCGATTGCAATCCCCAGGCTCGACCGACCCACACATGACACTCCGTCACCTTGCCGATCAAACCCGACTGAATCAACTCGACGACGCGTCGATAGTTTTCGCCGGCATGGATCTGCGTCCCCATCTGAGTCGCAACCTTGGCGTGGCGTGCCGCTTCTCGGATGACTCGCGCCTCATACACGTTATGTGTGAGAGGTTTTTCGCAGTAGACATGCTTGCCGAGCTTGAGCGCTTGCAAGGTGGCAAAGGCATGTGTGTGTTCGCACGTGCTGACGACCACCGCATCGAACTCATCTGCGTGATCGAACAATTTGCGGAAGTCGGTTTCGCGTCGAGCTTGAGGGTACTTCTCGGCGGCTTTGTCGAGCGCGTTTCGATTGACATCGCACAGAGCAGCGATGTGCTGTGAGCTGACTGAACCTAAGTTTCCTGCGCCGCGTCCGCCGCAACCGATGACTGCGATGCGCAGCTTGTCCTTCTTGAGTCGTTCTTCATCCGATCGAGCCGGCACGGCAAAAGCTCCGGCGGCCACGAGTGCAGAAGCTTGCAGAACTTGACGACGCGACCATTCGGCAGTGGAACGAGCCATAGCAGATGCTCCGAGGCGGGGATGAGGCAGGAGGATGGAAGCCCTGTATTGTGACAGCCCCCGACCTCGAAACAAGAACCAGGCCGCCGTAGGTCACCAGCAGTAGGTCAATTGTCCTCAATTGACACCCACACCGCCCGAAGTACCAACATCGACGACGGTACTAACCCAGCCCGCAGCGTTATCACCCAAGACACCGCGAGGCTGGAGCCTCGTCGGCAGTGGGTAACAAGGCTGGAGCCTCGTTACCAGGAGAGCGAAAGGGTGCTGCAGGACGTGCGCGGATCAATTGAGGACAATTGACCTACACTTTCGTACCGAGGCTGAAGCCTCGTTACCAGTAGCAACAGCTGCGGCTCAGTACGTATTCACAACCTTGGTACCGGCCATGTAGTCATGCACGCAGCGATGCGATGCGCCGAAGATGAAGAGCACGTCAATTAGTCCGAAGAAAGGAATCACGGACCGAAAGATGTTCGAAGTCACGTCGCGGATCAGCACGGCTCGAAAGAAACCGGCTCGCCGACCCGATAGCGTAACGACGCGAATTAGGCACATGAACTTGCCGATCGATTGCCCCCGAACGCTCAACAATACCCATTGCAATAGTTGCAACGCACAGACGGGGCCGAACAGTAGGGAGAGCTGTTGCCGGCTCATCTCATCGATCGGTCGAACTTGTGCCGTGACTCCGTTGAGGGAAGCATAGTACAACGCCACGAACCCGGCGACGATTGATACGGCGATAGCTGCACCGTCGATGATGGATGCGAACAAACGAGACCACAAGCCGGCTGTGGCGAAACCTTCGTAGGCATTGAGCCTGATCGCATTAGATTGTGCAGCGTAGGGATTCTCCGCGTCGAAACCGATGCCGGCCGACGTCGCAACCGAGTCCTCCGCTGCTATCCCTTCAGCGGCTCGTGCCAGATGATCGAGAGCTCGCTGCAATCGCTCTTCCGTAACTTCCGGTACTTCGACAACGGCGTGACAGTGCGAACATTCCGACTGAGTACCGCTGTGGTCCGCCGTGACATAGTTCGAATGCCAACAGCGATTGCAGCGGAACTCCATCTGCAATTCGCTCGGATCGCCCAAGATCGACCAGTCGAGTACAGCCGTCAACTTACACCCGCCGCAACGGTAAAAATTCAGATTCATCGGCGCAGACATTCTGCGCGGTGCACTGAAACCTTAGTTCGCAGAACCTCGCCAGCCCGGCGAGACGACAGTCGCTGAGCGTGACGAGCCAATCCCTCGACAGGCGATAACGATCGTATCGATTGTTCAGGCGAGCAGCTTCTGAACGACTTGTGCCGCGGGATTGTCGAGCAAGGAGACGGTCCGCGCCCCCACTTGGAATTTCATATCGCGGTGATCGAGTCCGAATAGATGCAGAACGGTAGCCAACCAATCATGATGCGGTACCACATCTTCTACGGCATGGTGCGAGAACTCGTCCGTCGCGCCATGCACATAGCCGCTCTTGATACCGGCACCTGCGACCCACATGCTGAAGCCGAACGTGTTGTGATCGCGACCGACGCGCTTCATCCCATCGGGCCCGACCGGTACCTGGATGGTCGGCAAACGCCCCATTTCACCGCCCCAATGTACGAGCGTTGAATCGAGCAGTCCGCGCTGCTTCAGATCTTTCACCAAAGCCGCGGCCGGCTTATCGATTTCCACGCAACGACGAGGCAGCTCCGTGGCGATCGACGAATGATGATCCCAGCTTTGTCCGTTGTTGAAGATCTGCACAAAGCGCACGCCGCGTTCGACCAATCGCCTGGCGATCAAGCATCGTGTGCCGTAGTCGCGAGTCACATCTTGATCGATCCCGTACATGCGCAGCGTATCCTCCGACTCTCGCGAGATATCGAAGGCTTCGCCTGCCGAAGCTTGCATGCGGCCGGCTAATTCATAGCCTGCGATACGCGCCTCTAAGTCGGTTTCGCCGGGATGCTGGTAAAGATGTTCTCGGTTGATCTGTTCAAGCAGCTCAAGCTGAGCTTTTCGCGCCGCACCTTGCAGATGCTTCGGCGGTTCCAAGTTCAGAATCCGCGGCTCTTTCGGTCTTACGACAGTACCTTGATAAATCGAAGGGAGCGCACCGCTGCTCCAGATCTCACCGCCCACGATCGGCAATCCGGCGGGATGCGTGAGTGCCACATACGCCGGCAACTCTTGAGTCTCGGCGCCGAGCGCATACAGCAACCAACTTCCCAACGTGGCTCGCCCGCCCACTCCGGCTCCGGTGTTGAGCGCATAGATGCCGGGAAAGTGATTGTTCACTGCCGAATGCATGGAGCGAATGAGTGTAATATCGTCAGCGATCTCGGCCATGTGCGGAATGAGATCGGACATCTCCATGCCGCACTGACCGCGAGGACGAAAGCGCCATTGCGGGCCCATGATTTGACGACTGGCCTGCGCCGCGTTGTCGAACTGAATATCGCCGACGAACTCTTGTCCGTCGCGCTTCGTCAACTCGGGCTTCGGATCGAACAAATCGATCTGGCTCGGACCGCCGATCATGAACATGCTGATCATGGCCTTAGCTTTAGCCGGATACGGCGGTCGCTTCGGCAACAAATCGAAACGCGTCGGTTCGAGGATCGGCTTGAGCGGCGCAGCTTTGTCGGCCGCAGAACTCTCTTCCTTCAATAACCAAGCGGCTCCGAGCGTTTCCTAAACCGAACGCGGATGATTGCAGCAGGTGACGACGTGAACACAGTTTTGCGGTCATGGTACGTACAACATCCGGTTCGAGGAGAGCAACACTTGGCAGAACGAAGCGAGCGCGCGATGCTCGGCCGCTCGAGGCTTTTCCTTCAGCTCTTTCTGCCACGCAGCGTAAGGGTCATTGCGAAAGATCTCGGTTTGACCGACCAAATACTTATCCGCTCGTTCGATCTCCTCGGGCTTCGGCGCAATCGAGAAGACGCGTCGATACCCTTCGCGAATTTGAACCGCTCGATCATCCGCAGAAACAGATTCGAGCACGGTTGCCAAGCGATCGCTGTAGCGAACCATCTGGTCGTCGTTCAGCAGCCACAAAGCCTGCGTAGCCACCGTAGAAGTCATGCGCTGGTTGCAGTTCGGATTCATCTGCGGCAAGTCGAATGTCTCGAGCATATTGAGCGGTTGAGATCGCGGCACCGAAATGAACACGCTCCGCCGAAACTCATCCGCTCCGGCCGCTTCCATTCCGTTGAAGATGCCGTCGCGCAGCGCTCGCTTGCCGATCACTGCCTTTCCTTCACCATCTTCCTCCACCGGAACGCTCGGGCCGTCGAGCGCCGAGTTGATGTCTCCGATGACACTCAACATGGCATCTCGAATCGATTCCGCATCCAAGCGTCGCAGCGGCATGCGCGCCAACCACAAATTCTCCGGGTCCGAATCGTGTTCACCTGTTCGCTGCGAGGCTTGCCGATAGGTGCGAGTCATCATCAGTTGTTTATGCAGACGCTTCATCTGCCAACCGCTGCTCATGAATTCCGCTGCCAGAGTGTCGAGCAACTCCGGATGCGTTGGGCGATCTCCGTTCAGCCCCATGTCACCGGCTGACTTGACGATTCCGCGGCCGAAGTGATGCATCCATATTCGATTCACGGCCACGCGCGCCGTCAGAGGATGCGAACCATCCACGAGACTTCGTGCATACGCCAAGCGTCTCCCTGTCGTGCGACCTGCGGGAGCCAACGCCGGAATCTCTGAGACGGATCGATTAAGCGACAGGATGGCGAGCTCGCCCGGTGCGACTTCATTCTTGGGTGAAGCAGGGTCGCCCCGGAAGAACACGGTGCTTTTCGGAACGCGATCTCGGCTTTCCATTAGAGCCATGATCTTTCGATCGAGCGGCTTGGTCTTCCGTATCTCCGCGACCTTCTTTTCTTCCTCTTCAAACTTGCGATACGTCGGCATGTCGTATTCGATCAACTGACCGATGATCCAATCCACCGATCGCACCTTCGGATACTTATCAAGCAACTTCTTCTGCTCGTCGTTGCGATCCTTTTCCTTGGTATCGAGCGCTGTTCGGAGCATCTCACGCACTTCTTCAGGCGCTGCATTGATCTCGCGATCCTGAATCATCTTGCAATGAGCCCGACGACGTTCGTTGATGTCATTCTGCACGGCGACCGCTTCCGCTTCGATGCGAGCCGTCTCGGCCTTCACCGCGGCATCCGTCATATCGATCAGACGCTCGGAGGGTTTGCGCCAATGTTCAAGCGGCATGGCCGGATCGAAGACAGCTCGCAATCGATAGTAGTCTTCAATCGAGATCGGGTCGTAGCGATGGTCGTGGCACTGAGCACAGCCGACAGTCAAACCGAGTACCGCGCTGCCGAAGACTTTCAGTGTCTCGGCCACCGCTTGATTGCGCTCAATCAAACTGTTGTCGGCATCGGTCACATCGGGTGCCATGCGTATGAAGCCGGTAGCCGCGAGCAATTCGACATGTCGCGGATTCTCCGGATCGGGCTCCCCTTCGATCAATTCATCGCCGGCCAACTGCTCGATGATGAATTCGCTGTACGGTTTGTCTTGATTGAGCGACTGGATGACATAGTCTCGATAACGCCATGCATAAGGGCGAGGTCGATCTTTGCCGACCACTCCGTCCGTCTCGGCGTAGCCTGCGACGTCGAGCCAGTGGCGTCCCCAGCGCACTCCGTATTGCGGCGACGAAAGCAGGCGATCGATGACTTTTTCCCAAGCCTCCGGCGAAGCGTCTTGCACAAACGCATCGACTTCAGCGGGTGTGGGCGGCAAGCCGGTCAAGTCGAACGATGCGCGACGAATCAACGTGGGACGATCCGCCTCGGGTGAAAAGCGAAGCCCCTTTTCGTCGAGCTTGCGAGCGATCATCGCATCGATTTTGCCTGAGACGTCCGACGCCACACTCACGGCGGAAGCATCATTTGCCGGCGAGCCCGTTATCGGCCTGAAAGCCCAGTGAGATGTTTCTTCTTCCGTGAATCGAACGGCGCTTGGATCATCAGGTTCGGGTCGAGCGGTCTTCGCACCTTGCGCGATCCAGCGTCGTAAGAGATCCTTTTCAGCGACAGACAGTTTCTTCGGACCTTCGGGCATCTCATCGCTGAGCACCCGCTTCAACAGCAATGATTCCTCGGGCCTGCCGGGCACAATCGAAGCGCCGGAATCTCCGCCGCTCTGCATGGTGCGCACCAGCCGCACATCGAGCCCGCCTTTGCGGCCGAATCCGCAGTTCGCTCTTCGCCGTGACAAAGAAAACAATGCGTCTTCAACATCGGTCGCACATCGCGTCGAACAATAACTCCTTCTCCGCGCCGTCATCAGCTCGCAGAAGACCGGACGAGCAAACGGAAGTCGCGCAAAGGACAACTGTGCAGAAGAAGCGAACGCATTGAAGCCGTACAGGACGAACGATCGACCGACGAGACACGGCCGGAAACGTAAAGCCGGCCCAACATCGTGTCGCCATGCTATTCAGTCCTCAAGTTGTTCAGGTGGGACGATCCGAGTTGCCTGCCGGCTCTGATATCAGAGTCGATGCCCTATGGATCGCAATCGAAAGGTGGGAGTATCAGACTAACCGAACCCCGCCCGACGAGCAACTTTGCTTTCGAAGTGGGCGCCGCAGGCTTGCTGCCGGTAACGCGACTCCGGCATTGCAGCAGTAGATCAATTGTCCTCAATTGATCCCAACGCGGTTCGAAGTACCAACACCCATAACGGTAGGGCTCGACAGCGGCTTTATCCATGGCATAGATATCTCATCCCTGTAGGGGATGCACGCCAGTAGCCGGGGGTTCGAGCGCAGCTCGTACCCCCGGTATTTGACTGCCCCAACGTCGGCGGCGAGTCGATGATTTGGCATAGCGGCAAATCGTGACCGAGCCGCAATCTCCAGTTGCCACAGATGGAGTCAACCAAGTTGCGGCTCGATGGAGTCAACCCAGTTGCGGCTCGATGGAGTCAACCCAGTTGCGGCTCGCTTGACCGTGATGGCTCAGTGAAGCGGGCCACTCGCCGCATACTATCAGCGCTGATGATACCGGGGGTACGAGCTACGCTCGAACCCCCGGCTACTGGAGTGAACCACTTCCAGCGTTCTCCTGGTAACGAGGCTCCGGCCTCGTTACCCAACGCCGGCAAGGCTCCAGCCTTGCTGTCTTCCGAATGACACTGATTCACACTCGGATTTCACCGCTGTAGGTGTTGGTTCTTCCAGCGGTGTTGGGGTCAATTGAGGACAATTGACCTACACTGTTTGACCTACAGCTGTTTGACCTACTGCGACACTTGCAGCGCGGCGGTGTAATGCGAGACGATGGTGTTGATCAGCTCGGCCTTGCGGATCGGCTTGGTGGTGTAGTCGGAGCATCCTGCTGCCAGACACTTCTCGCGATCACCCGTCATGGCTTGAGCCGTCAGAGCAATGATCGGCAAGTCATAACCTTCGCTGCGTAGAATCGAAGTGGCTTCATAACCGTCCATGATCGGCATCTGCATGTCCATCAGCACCAGATCGTACTTATCTCCTCGAACGAAACTGAGCCGCACCTTGTCGAGGGCCAACTTGCCGTTCTCGGCCAACGTGACCTTGGCGCCGGCCTTGCGCAGCATATGCATAATCAGAGCTTGATTGTCTTGACCGTCTTCAGCCAAGAGAATGTGAATTCCCTCCAGCGGATTGATCGCATCGGCCGCCACGTTGATCCGAGCCACTTGCGACGCGACTGCCTCGGGACGAGCAGCGGTGGTGCCGGCTGAACCGGGTGCAACCTGCTTGAGCGGAAGCTTCAGTCGGAATGTCGAACCTTCACCAGGGAATGACTTCACCAGTTCTACGTCGCCGTCAAGCAGCCTGGCCAATCGCTTGCTGATCGTTAAACCAAGCCCCGTGCCGCCGAAGCGGCGGGTGATCGACGTGTCCCCCTGAGTGAACGGCTGGAACAACTTGTTGCGTTGTTCGCCGCTGATTCCGATACCCGTGTCGGTGATATCGAATTCCAAACGAGGCTGGAGCTCCGCACTGTGTCGAAGTGTCACGCTCACCTGCCCCGCATCAGTGAACTTGATCGCGTTGCCGATCAGATTGACAAGGATTTGCTTCAAGCGTTTCGCATCGGTTTGAACCGCATCGCAGACAGGCTCTTCCAATTGCAGTTGCAGCGTCAGACCTTTGTCTTCGGCACGACCTCGCAGCAACTCCATCGTTTCATTCACGACTTGACGCGGCGAACAAACCTCTTCGTCCACCGTGAACATGCCCGCTTCGACTTTGCAAAGGTCGAGAATGTCATTGATCAAACCGAGCAGATGATCGCCGTTACGTCGGATCACCTTCACTGCTTCGACGGCTCGCGGATTGCCGGCGTCGACGTTCAGTTCATCGAGCAACATATCGGTGAAGCCGAGGACTGCGGTCATCGGCGTACGAATCTCGTGGCTGACATTCGCCAAGAACTCCGACTTCGATCGATCGGCTGCTTGAGCCGCCGAGAGCGCCGTCTGCAATTCTTGCGTTCGCTTACGAACAGCATCTTCGAGTTCGCTCAGCCGACATTCTCGCGATTCGTTCCATTCGTTCTTCTCGGAAAGGCTCATCGCCAATTGCCGAACTTCCACGCTTTCAAACGGCTTTTTCAAAACCAAAAAGCGATCGGTCGCGCCGAGTTCAGTCGTCAACTCCTGCCATGTGTAATCGGAGTAAGCCGTGCATAGTACGACTTCCAGTAGCGGATCGACCTGCCACAAGCGCTTGATCGTCTCCACACCGTTCCAACCGGGAGGCATGCGCATATCGACGAATGCCACGTGAAAGCGGTTTCCTTCGGCGACCGATTTGCGTACCAGTTCGAGTGCAGGCTCACCTTGCAAAACAGAAGTGATCTCGAAGCGCTGCTCAGGAACATCCGCTCGTTCTACCACCGGCGATCCGAATAGTGCTTCTTCCTCTTGAGCTAAGCTGTCCGTCGGCTTGACGTCAAAGATGCGCCGAAAATCCTCATGGATGCCGGCGTTGTCATCAACGACCAGGATGCGACGAAGCGAAGGAATGGGATGTCGGGCGTTCATAGGTTACTCGTGTGACTTTCAGTCGCTCGATCCAATGGATCGGGGCGTTTCAACTTGTCCGTCGTAACATTTGGAAGGGTCAATCGAAATGCAGCGCCGCAGCCGGGACCGTCGCTCTGAGCCGTGATCGATCCGCCCGCTTCTCGGATCGCGTTGGCACAGTAATGCAGCCCCAGACCGTTGCCTTCCGGTTTGGTGGTGAATCCGTGAGTAAAGAGTCGCGCACGAACCGCTTCATCAAAGCCGCAGCCGTTATCGATGATCTCCATGACCAAGCTGCCGTCCTCGACGAGTGAGGCGCGAATTTCCAGTTGTCGACGGTGCGGATCGACACCTTGCAGAGCCTGCACGGCATTGCGAATCAAGTTGACCAGCACCTGTGTCAACTTGCTGTCGTTCACCGACACGTTTTGTGCGATGTCGATACGACAGGTGACTTGTACGCCTGCCGACCGCAGTTGTTCATGTTGCAGTTCAAGGACATCGTCAACCAACTTGCGAATCGAAGTCGATTGCCGAAATTCGGAACGGCGCGCGATATCCTGCTGAGCGGCGATGGCATCGCGGATATGGCAGACCGTCATGCGAATGCGCTCGAGCTCTGCCAGGTTGGCTGACTTCTCATCCAGCAATGCGTCGCTGAGCTTGCCGATGTAGTCGATCAGTTTCGGCCCGCGCGGATCGCTTGAGAAAAACTCATGTGCACGCGGGGCTTGTTCAGCCAACAGCTCGGCCGCTTTCTGAAGGCCCGAAGCCTTCGACTTTTCCAAGTTCTCATGCAGCACTTCCACACTGCAGTAAGTACTGTTCACCGCATTCCCGACGTTGTGCAGAACCTCAGAGGCAATCTCCGCCATGCCCGCTTGATGAGCCGACTCGAGCACGCGACGTCGCGACTCGGCCAGACCGATGACCATTTCATCGAATGCATCGGCCAGCGTACCGATTTCGTCCGTGCGATCGAAATCCAATTGCGATTCCAAATCATCGCTGCGGCCCAAACGTTTGGCGAAGTCCACCATGACCAACAACGGATGAATCACTCGCCACGTCAGCACGGTCCAGATGACCGCTACGGTCGCGACGGCGCCGATGATGCTGCATCCCGTTGCGGCTTGTACGCTGAGACGACCTTGGGCCGTTACGGCGCGCGGCAGTACGGCTTGCAAGAGCACGGCAGGTCGGCCGTAGACATCGTGCATCGTTTTGTGAATAACCATGCTCTCTTGCGAGATGATCGAGAGCTCGCTCCCTGAGCGCTCGCACGCTTCGACGATTCCGGCCAGCTCAGTCGCTCGGAGGCCATCGATGTTGGGCAGGTCGAAAACAGTCAGTTGATTGTGCGTTTGTTGCGATATCCGATTCGCCACGGCTTCATTTAAAAACGCCCAAACGTGACGGTGCCGCGCACCGGGCCCGTTCCTTCGCTGGTGACGATCGGTCGAGCCGCAAACATGAGCGGACCATATCGCGTCGAGAGAATTCCGCGACGATAGGATGTAGTGTCGTCGAAATGATTGAGAACTTTGTTGTCTTTCAAGAACTCGGCAATCGTCTCGGGTGCTTCGATCTCGCGATTGTCCGGTAAGCTCCTCAGCCCGCCCCAAACCAAACGATGATCTGCATTCGTGATCAACATCAAGTTGGCGTCGGCATGCACATACGCTTCGTCATTAAGAGTCGTCTGCAAAAACCGTTCGTTACGGTCGTCGACGAAGTCATAGAGATCGGTCCATGCTGACCAATCGAGTGTAAGAGTGGTCAGCACTTCCAAATCCTGATCGACTGCATTGGAGCAGGTATCGATCTTGCGCTCCGCCTCCTGAACTTCCAAATGTTCAAAGGCAGGCATGATGAACCAGACCTGGACCGAGTAGACCACGCCGACGAACGCGAGCGCGAGGATGCTGAGCAGCATCGCGATCTGCGAACGAATCGAAAGTGCCAGAGCTCGGTTGATCATTGCCCATTCACCTTGAAAATGCGCGCTCCATCCTCATCCGGCGAGGTTTTCGCGCCCGGCGAACCATAGGTTGCAGTTTTGCTCGGCCGCACCCCCATGCGGGAAACTTAGCCCCTGGCTCATGGGGCAGAGTCCCAGATCGACCGATGGTGGCGATTTTGCCGTTTGCAGCGATGCCCCGGCAAAACGGCCCGCGACTTGCGACTGACAATCGGCTCACCTAATATGAATCGAGTCGATTCGCTCCCGCTCCAAGAAGAATCTCCGAGGTCTCGTCTGTGGTCCTATCGAATCTCGACCGAGATCTGCTCCAACGCTGCTTAGAAGGGATTCCGGGTGCCTGGGAAGATTTCACCGATCGCTTTATCGCTCTCATCACCCATGTCGTAGGATCGACCGCGCACATGCGCGGAATCGAACTGTCCGCGGCTATTCGTGACGATGTCGTGGCAGACGTATTTCTGTCTCTGGTTGAGAATGACTATCGCACTCTGCGACGATTCCGCGGACAAAGTTCGCTGGGTACTTACTTAGTTGTTGTCGCGCGGCGCATCGCCATTAGAAAACTGACTCTCGTTCAGCGCTCTCGCTCGGCGAAGAACTTGACGAAAGAGCCTGCATCGCAAGATTCAAGCGACGAGTCTTCGCTTGAGAACATGGAAGAAGTGCAGAACCTCTTGTCACATCTGCCGGAACAGCAGGCGACGGCGGTGCGCATGTATCACTTGGAAGAGCGCAGCTATCGTGAGATCGGCACTCGCATCGGCATCCCCGAAAACAGCGTCGGCCCTCTGCTCAGCCAAGCTCGCGCGCGACTTCGCGAACTGCGCAGTCACTGAATCGATCGCCGGCAGCGATCGAAATTAGATCGCTTCCGAGCCTCGCTCGCCGGTGCGGATGCGGACGCAATCGTCCATCGGCAGAATAAAGACTTTGCCGTCGCCGATCTGTCCTTTATCGCTGGTCCGAGCGCCTTGCAGAATCGCACTCACCGTCGGCTCCACGAACTCATCGTTCACGGCAATCTGCAATTGGACTTTGCGCAGCAAGTTCACTGAGCTCTCGTGGCCGCGGAACGCACCCACTTGGCCTTTCTGCCGGCCGAAACCTTGGCAATCGAGCACGGTTAGACGAAAGACTTCGACTTCGGTCAGGGCCTGCTTCACAGCCTCGAGTTTGGCCGGTTGTATGATCGCGATGATCAGCTTCACGGAAGAGAGTCCTTCTGCATTCGTCGGTCCGAGCCCTGGAAGAACGATCCAGCGGCGGACACATCGTACTCATGCGGCCGATCTTTGTCAGCCGGAAGATGTTTGACGGCAAGAACCTGAAACCGACTCGATCGACTTGAGAGGAGGGAAGTCGCCTGACCAAGCGGCTAACCCGGGCCGGAAAAATACCCCGACCCGGACGAGTGAGGCGGACACTCGTCCAAGGTCGTGTGGGGTACCTTCTGGCCCAGGCAAGAGCCGAAGACTTCTACCGATTTGCAGCCGTCAGCTACAACCGGAACTGTTCAAGAGAGTAAGAAAAAGTGTCGCTCGGGATAGCAATGGTGCAGTTCAAATTGCATCCCGAGCGACATGGGTAGGTACTCTTACCGCAGTCGAATTCGCCTTATTCAACCGGTTGATCGATGCTCTCTCCGGAGCATAAGAATCCGCCTCGATCACTTGTTCACTAGCTGCGCTGCAATCCTTGTTTCGGAGGTGCATCCCAGTGCGGGTTCCGAAGGAGTTTGCGATGAGCGGGTTGGGTTTGGGAGTCTTCACTCGGGCCGGTCGCAGCCGTCGCATCCTTGCAAACCGCAGATCCTGTGGCCTGCCGGACACGACCGACCCGAGTGAGAGACTAACCCCCAACAACCCCACAAGGAGAACGCAATCAATTCCACTTTGTTCGGTTAATGCGACCCATCGTCGGGCCGCAACTCGACAGCTTTCTTCATTGCTGTCGCATGATGATCAGGCATATTGCAGACATCGTGCCGCGGCGTATCGCGGGCGAGATGAATTCCGTCAAGTTCTTTCGTTTGCCTTTAAAAAGCAAAGGTTTTTGAAACGCATTTTATTTTTTGCGATTTCTCGGCGTTTTTGGGAAGATGCACGCATGCCTAAGTTCTAGGCATAAACTTCGCCGCATTTAAGGCAGAGCGAAAGAGGCTACTCAAACCAGAAAGTTCACCCAGTTGTGATAGTCTCCGACAAAGTCGACTTTTGCTCCAGCAAAAGCTCGCGCGCATTCACGCTGAGTCGACTTGGGCGATCAGAGTCGAAAGCTTGGGGGATCCATTGTTCGCCCTTTCGGCGGAGCGAAAGGCGACATTGCGAAAGGCGACATTGCGAAAGGCGACATTGCGAAAGGCGACACTGGGGTTGGTGACTTTGTGTTGGCGGCTGCAGTGGATCATCCCACCTCGGAGGAATACACTCTGCAGTAATCTGAGTGGATGACTTTTTGCAAAGGCGGATGTTGTGCAAGTCATAAAGTGCCCGGGATGCGGCGCGGGTCTAAAAATCCCTGCCGGTGTCGCATCCACCGAAACGAACAAGATCATTTGCCCAAAGTGCAAAAAGGAACTGCGGATTCGTCGTGGTCACGAACCGTCGCCGACACCTGAACAGCCCCGAGACACGGCGGCAGCACCGCTCGAACAACAGCCGAGCTTCGGCAATGACCTGTTTCCACCGAGCAACGCAGGATCGAACAATACCTTTCCAGGCCCTGCGGTGCCGGCCTATCAGTCCACCGCTTCGGTACACGCATCCTCACCCCAAGCGATCGGACCGATGGCAGAGCTACGAATGCCCGAGATCCGCAGCTTCACAAAGTTGCTGGGATTCGTCTTCGGCGTGCACGCAGTACTCGTCCTGCTGTCGCTGCCGCTGAGCTTCTATCCCAAATCGTTTGTGTGCCTCATCCCGATCTTGCTCGCAACCATCGGCATGCTCGCCGGTCTCTTCGCCGCCAGGATTTGGATCATCGTCCTCGGCTTCAAGAAATCAGCGGCTCAAGGAGTGCTTGTCCTGCTGGTGCCGTACTATTGGCTGATCTTCATGGGGATGAATCGACGCGTCTGTCTGAAGCCGCTGCTCACCTTAATCGCGACGTTGATTCCGGTCGCGATGTGCATGATCGTGATTTTCTTTTTCAAGCCCGATTTCGACGGCAGCGGAACAGGCAGCGGTCTGCAACTCAGCGGCAAGCAACTGTTCGAAAATCGCATGAAGCTCAGCTTAGCCGAACAGAAGGCGGCTCCAGGCGAAATCACCACCGTTCAGTTCCCGGTCTTTCAAGTGACTGACCCGCAAGCCGCATTCAAAGCCAATAACATGCTGAGCACGATGCCCGGCTATATCTTCGGGTCCTTCAAACTGTCCGCCGATCAAAAGAGTTTGACCTTGCAGTACAAAGGCTCCGACAAATCCTGCGCTCCGTACTACGCCATGATCCTTCCGGGCGAAGCAGGCATATTCGTCGTTCTGCAACCACAGTTCATCGCTAACCCGCCTGCACCGTAGCCATATCAACCGTCCGTCGCATCATGGGATACCAAGACACACGCGGAATTGTTGAATACATCTCAACCCGATGCGTAAGTTTTGAAGTTGCGATTTTCGAGAAATCCGGAACCAACGCTTTCGCATTTCCTGAAACCTCGTACTCAGCCGCAGGCGGTACTCGTAATCGTACTCGATCATGACGCATCGAGTACGAGTACCATTTCATTGAGTACGAGTACGAGAAACCATCCAACAGCATAACTTCTAAAAGCGTAAGCTAGGGATGCGGGTCCCTCGCTTACGCTTCGGGTTACGATTGAGACCTTAATCTGCCGAAGCTGATTAAATCAACAGGCCCCAAGCCATCCGGTGAAGCGCGATCGATCTTGAAGAACCGGACGGCTCGCGCCGAATCGCTTTCAAGAATCCATCCGCTACCAGATCTTCACTCGCTTTTCCGGAGCGATGTACAGCTTGTCACCCGGCTTGATATCGAAGGCTGCGTAGAAGGCTTCCATGTTGGCGACGATACCGTTGACTCGATAGCGGCTGGGCGAGTGCGGGTCGGTCAGCAAGCGCCGGCGTAATTCGGGTTCGCGATACAGTCGGCGCCAGACTTGACCCCAACCCAAGAAGAAGCGTTGATCGCCGGTGAGCCCTTCAATGACGGGCGCTTCTTTACCGCCGAGCGACTTGCGGTATGCAGAGTAGGCGAAGTTCAATCCGCCCAAGTCACCGATGTTTTCACCCAGAGTCAGTTCGCCGTTGACGCTCATGTCCTCGAACGGCTTGAAGCTCGAGTACTGTCCGACCAACTCTCCGGCTCGACGTTCAAACTCGGAGCGATCCTCTTCGCTCCACCAGTTCCGCAAATTGCCGTTGCCGTCGTACTGACTTCCCTTGTCGTCGAAACCGTGGCTCAGCTCGTGACCGATCACGGCTCCGATGCCGCCGTAATTGGCTGCATCATCGGCTTGCATGTTGAAGAACGGAGGTTGCAGAATAGCGGCGGGGAATACGATCTCATTAAGCAGCGGATTGTAATACGCGTTGATCGTCTGCGGCGTCATGTGCCATTCGTTGCGATCGATCGGGCCGCCTAGCTTGGCCAGCTCGCGATCGGTTTCATATTGTGCGTAACGCACGTTATTGCCGACCAAATCATTCGGCTTGATCTCCAGCTTCGTATAGTCTTTCCACTTGTCGGGATAACCGATCTTCGTAGAGAACTTGGAAAGCTTGTCATGAGCCTGCTTCTTAGTCGCGGGGCTCATCCATTCCAATTGATCAATGCGATCTGAGCAGGCTTTCTTCAGGTTCTCGACAAGCACTTGCATCCGCTTCTTAGCTTCAGCCGGAAAGTGCTTTTCGACATACAAGCGACCGACGATCTCACCCATGATGTGGTTCGTCGCTTCCACGCCGCGCCGCCACATCGGCTTTTGTTCCGCGACGCCGCTGATGGCAGTCTGATGAAATGCAAAGTGCAGCTTTTCAAGCGATTCGCTCAGCATAGGAGCATAGGCATCAACGGTTTGAAACGCGTAGTAGGCTTTCCAAGTGTCGAGCGGTATTTCTTTGGTGAGTTTGTCGACACCTTCCAAGAAACTGACTTGGCGTACGATGGCCGATTCTTCTTTTTCGAATCCCGCTTCTTTGATGAACTCAGGCCAATTGAGCTGCGAGAGTCGGCTGGCGATTTCGGTATGACCGAGCTTGTTATAAGTCCGAACCGGATCGCGATTTTCCACGTTCGTCCACTGGACCTTGGCGAGCTCTGTTTCCAGAGCAAAGATCTTCTCAGAGTAAGCGGCTGCATCGGGATAATCGATCGCCTTGAGCATGTCGGTGATATAGGACTTCAATGCCGCTTGAGCCTGCTTGTAGCGTGCATCGTCTTCCAGGTAGTAGTCGCGATCCGGCAGCGAGATGCCCGACTGCGTGACATAGACCGCATACTGCTCGCTGCGACGCGCATCCGGTTCGACATAGGCACCGATCACGCCGCCCACACCTTGTCGCGACAGCTTGGCGGCCAACGGCAACACTTCGGCCGGTGACTTAACCGCAGCGACTTGCGACAGAATACCGGCGATCGGCTTGGTGCCTAGTTCGTTGCGGCGCGCCAAATCCATGTACCCGCGGAAAAAGTCACCGACCTTTTGCGTGTCGGAGCCGGCCGGCGCATCTTTCGTCGCGGCAGCAGTCTCGATCAGTTCGCGGACTTGTGCCAACGTCACGTCTTCGAGAATGGAGAAGGCACCGTAGTTGGAGCGATCGCCCGGGATCTCGGTCTTCTTGAGCCAACCGTCGTTGACGTATTCGTAGAAATCGTCACCCGGTTTGATCGTCGCACTGATGTTCGCTTTGTCGACTCCGGAGCCGACCGACTGAGCCCATGCCGGCTGAACAGCGACTCCGCCGATCACCACCGCAGCAGCGGTACCGACCCAACTTATCCATGAATTCCGCATCTTCTTTATCGTCCGTAGTTAGGAAAGGAAACTATGAAACCGTCTGTCGATCGCTTCGCAGCCGACGACTCTACAACTGAGAATAAGGCTTGGGCAACCAATCGGTCTTGTGAATTTTGCTGACCGTTCCCTTGTATTTCTCCACCTCGCGCAGCTTCTTCCAATCTTCGTTCTCCGCAAAACGTTTCCAGGCTGCGACTCGCGCGTCGTTGTCATCGTGAACAGTCATATAAGTCAAGTTGGGTTGCTTGTCGCCGATCAGTGCTCGCCCCATGAACACCGGCTGAATTTCACAAGCCCGAAAGATCGAGACCTCACCCGAGTTGAACATCTCCACTTTCAAGCGACCGAGTTCTTCCGTGGGACTCTCGTACGTTCGCAGTTCAAACAGGCGTTTGCGTCCGGCCGCGGTCTGCTTCGGCACGACGACTTTGGGCCAAGCTTCAAACGAGATCAACAGTTCGCTGCGCACGCGCTCCAACAGCGGTTGCTCGGCAGGCGTCTTTAGATACTCGGCAGCCGACTTTCGATATTCAGCATCCGCATCCAATCGATCGTTGATACTCAGCAGTGCGGTCGCGTCGGAAGCAGGTAACACCAACAGAACTTTCGGGGGCACACCGTCGGTCGGTGCCGGCGGCGTGGGGGCAGCCGCCGTTCCTTGAGGCGGCTGGACCGGCGCGAAAGCTAACGCACCGACGGGAGTAATGCCTTGTCGATTGAGCGCGGGGATCAGAGCCTCGTCTGCGTACTTATCAAACGCTTTTTCTGCTGCGGCATCACGGAGTGTCACGGTTCGCAGTTCGATCACTTGCTTTTGCATGGGTTGCTCCCCTGTGACAAAAGAAGCCATAAGGCACCACAGCCCCGGTACGATCCACCATTTTCCGCATCGGATTCGCATCAACGTGAACATATGGAGAGCCTCTATGTTATGGGATGGGGATGAAGGTCGGCACTCGGCAGAGCAACTCTGACCGCGGCGGGATATGATACACGCTCAGCCGATTTGCCAACCCTCGGGCATCCTCAGACGCTGCAACCTTCAGGCGCGGTGATGCCCCTGAGCGCGAGCCTACCCTCCTGCAATAGAACTTACGATTCGACTATGAGTTTTTACGAAGCCGATGATGATGCGGTCCGCCGATTCCAAGAGAGCGGTTATGTACTGGTCCGATCGCTCTTTTCCGCGCGCGAAGCCGAACTGCTGAGCAGCTATGCACGAGCCGATCGTTTGCTGGCTGCGCGAGCTACAACGCGCTCGGATGCCCTA
Organism: Pirellulales bacterium; assembly: GCA_046349815.1. Classification (GTDB taxonomy): domain Bacteria; phylum Planctomycetota; class Planctomycetia; order Pirellulales; family Pirellulaceae; genus Aureliella. Next base: position 54,150 of record JAXMBQ010000033.1, read on the forward strand.
GGGGGAGCGACCACACTGGCGCTCGACAATCAACTGACCGACCCGGTTTACTCAGCCGTCGTGCGCTCGCGTCGCACGGCTGCGAACATGTCCAAGTTCCTCGGTGATGAAGTTTATCACTACCATCACAAGATGATGCTCAAAGAACCCTTTGTCGGCGGAGCCTGGGAATGGCATCAAGACTACGGCTACTGGTACAACTACGGCTGTCTTTATCCCACGATGGCAAGTTGCTTTATCGCCGTGGATCGAGCGAACCGCGAGAACGGCTGTCTCCAAGTTGTCCCGCGTTCGCACCTGCTGGGGCGCATGGACCACGGCAAAGTCGGCGGACAGACCGGTGCTGATCCGGAACGCATTGCGGCTGTACTGGAGCGATTACCCATCGAGTATGTCGAGATGGAACCGGGAGACGGACTGTTCTTTCACGGCAACCTGCTCCATCGCTCGGATCAGAACACGAGCCCGAATCCGCGCTGGGCGTTGATCTGTTGCTACAACACGCGCATGAACGATCCGTACAAGGCTTCACGTCACCCGAACTACTCGCCGCTCGAACTAATCGAAGACCAATCGTTTCAAGCGATCGCAGAGCAGGAGCTCGAACGGGTGCGCACGGCAACGTAAGCTTGAGAATGACTCAGGCAATCGACTGTTTTTCCAAATGACATTGCAACATCCGCTTCCTTTCGGCAACAACAACCAAGACTCAGAACCCGACTCGCAAGGACGTGTTGATTTAATTCAAGCGGAACGGCGCAAGCCTCCCGTTCTTCACGATCGATAGTGCCCCACCGGACGGCTTGCGCCGTTCCGCTTGCATGAGAGCCTGTTCCATCCTTTCCTAGAAAAGAAATTGAGGCCGCCAAGTGAAAGCCCTTCTTCGTATCACTGTCTGTTCCGTACTCGCAAGTGCACTCGTTTCCGCCTCACCCGCCATGCTGCAAGCACAAGAGGGAACTCAGGTCCAGCAGGTCCAAGTCTTCGGATTCGGGACTGGCGAAGGAGGCGCGGGAGGAGAGAACATCAAAGCATCGATCGGGATCGGCGGACCGGGTGGCGTCACGATTGTCGGAGGCAATGGTCCTGCAGTGTTCTCGACGGAGAGCTTTGGACTTGGCGGCGTGAACCCGAACAACAACGCCGCGATTTTCAACTTGCTCAGCAACGCGTCGGTGGCGAAAGAGCTGAAATTGACGGAAGATCAGATCGCCGGCGCCAAGAAGATCATGACGGAATCGGGCACGAAGATTTCTCAAGTCGTGCGACAGGCCATGCAAGAAGGCCGCAACATGCGCGACATCGGCCTGCGCGAGTTGGTTCAAGAGAATCAGAAAGCGAGCGAAGCGGCTCTGGAAGAAATCCTGCTCCCCGGTCAGCTCAAACGACTACGCCAGATTGCCTATCAAGTCGAAGTGGCACAGATCGGCCTCAGCGATGCACTCACCGGCGGACGACTCGGTACGGAAGTCGGCGTCACGGACAATCAAAAGCAGCACATTACCGAGAAAGCGGCTCAGATCGACGCCGAGATGAAACTGGAAATCGCTCGCATCCGAGCCATTGCCCAAGCCAAGCTGCTGGGAGAGCTTTCGAGCGAGCAACGTCAGAAGGCTGAGGAGTTGATGGGGGCGTACTTCCTCTACGAAGAACCCACCATGGCTCAGCGCGTGCGACAAACGATGAAGCAGCGACAGGAACAATCGTCAGGCTCGGAAAAGAGCTCCCCCTCGAAATAGCCCGGGAGCGATGCGGGGTCTGACTGTCCCCAAACGAGCGGCAGACGCTTGACAATCTCGAGCTCATCTCCAACTATATAGTCTGTTTCTAAGACCGAATTGCGACCTCTTTCTCCACTCGGAGAGAGAGGTCTTATTTTTTGCCGTTTCGCAAAGTCCTCTGAGTCCGCCGGTTCTTGTCCGCTTTCTAAAGTGGTCACACCTGCGGTAGGGCACGGACACGGAAGAGCGAGCGGCGGTTCCTACGCACCTGGTGTCTGCGGGAGATAACGGTATGTCGGGTATGGTTCCGATGACTCGCGAAAAGTACAACGAGATTCGCGCCGAGATTGATCATCTCGAGGCCGTCGTGATGCCGGAGATCGCCGAGAAGATCGCCGAGGCGCGCGCCGAAGGGGACCTCAAGGAAAATGCGGAATACCACGGCCAACGCGAACGCCAAGGGATGATGCAGGCGCGCATCAATGAAAAGAAGGCCAAGCTGGCTAACGCTTATATCATTGATCCGTCGAAGCTGTCACGCGACGAAGTCGGCTTGCTGGCCACCGTCAAAGTGAAGGACCTGGACTACAGCGACGAAGAAGAGTTCACCATCGTCGGGCTCGGTGATGAAGACTACGACGCGGGCAAGATACTCTCGTCGAGCCCGATTGGCTCGGCTCTGATGGGCAAAAAAGTCGGTAGCAAAGTGGAAATTGCAGTGCCGAAGGGCAAGCTGCGATTCGAGATTCTGGGCATTGAATATCGCGATCTGTAATCGGGCTTGTCCTCAAATAGGCAGCCGCATTCGGAACGCCGGAAGGAAATGACTTTGACCGCAGATGCAGGCCGATCCTCAGGCGTAGTAGGTCCCGACGGCGAGAAACTGCCGGAACCGTCGATGGCTCCGGCACTTCTCGTGATCTGCATTCTGCTGCTGGCTGCAGGTTGTGCGTTCTGCGCCTTCGCCGCGTTCTTTTCCTTTTCAGACCAACCTGCCTTGGCAGAAAAAGGAATCACACGGCAGCTCATACCGTGGGTCGAGCAGAGCAATTTAAAGCCGGATGATAAGCGTCAGATCCTAGACTCACTGCATGACTGCGTCGAGCAAGTTCGCAGTCGAACTCTGACCTCCAAGCAACTCTCGCGACTCAAGAATGCGCTGGAAGACAATCCCGTTCTGCTGTGGGGCACTGTGGAAGAAGTCTTGGCGCAATTGGATACATCGACTCTGACCGATGTTGAAAAGGAAGCGGCTCATCGCGTCGTTCAGCGACTGCTCCGCTCGGCGGCTGAGCGCAAACTCAGTCGCAATGATTTGGAATACACGCTGGCCGAATGTGTGCGCGGCCGCGCCGACGGAATGGGGATCGAAACCGTCAATCCGCTCTCTTCGGAACAGTTCCGGGAGTTCATCAAACGAGCCGAGAAAATGGCTGAAAGCGGAAAGATCCCCAATGAGCCTTACGAAAAATCGATTCCGGAGGTTTTTCGGGGGCTGATTGAACAAGCTCTTTCAGTAAAATAGGGGTTCCCGTCGTTCCCCGCGGCGGAGTTCCTTTCGGTATCATGGAAACGCCTCCTGCGTCTTCTTCGCCCGAGCCCCACCCCTATTCTGTTTGAGTCGCAATCCATGGCGTACCTGACCGCGATCAACGGCAACGCGCAGGGAACTCGTTACGATATCGAACGAGATATCGTCATCTTGGGCCGACATCCCGATTGCGATATCCAGTTGGAAGTCGGTGCCGTCAGCCGCCAACATGCTCGCATTCTACGTCAAGGCGAAGTCCTCAAGCTCGAGGACATGAACAGCCGCAACGGCACATTCGTCAACGGACAAGCGATCAAAGAAGCAACGACGCTGGCCGACGGCGACTTGATCCGTATCTGCGATTTGGAATTCTCCGTCCACAGCGATTCGGGCGAACAACAGCTTTACGACTCCGGCATGATGGGGGCCGAAGGCTCGTCCACTTTCGGTGTCGTCCTGGTTGACGACCAAGAAGATTCCGAATCACACGCTGTGATGAGCAAGATCGACGTCCGCAGCGGAACCGGCGGATCGCACCTGACGACATCCGCCGAAAGTCGCTTGGCCGCCGTTCTCGAAATCGTCCACAGCTTGGGCAAAGCGCTCGTAGTCGACGAAGTGCTCCCCAAAGTACTCGACACGCTGTTCCGCATCTTCGTCCAAGCCGACCGCGGATTCATCGTGCTTCGCGAGAACGGACAACTGGTCACCAAGTGGACCAAGATGCGGCAAAGCGAATCGATGCAAGCGGTCCGTATCAGCCGTACGATCATGCGCGAAGTGATGGAGAATCGCCAAGCCATCATCTCGTTGGATGCTTCCAGCGACGAACGCTTTGATATGTCGCAGAGCGTGGCGGACGTGAAGATCCGATCGATGATCGTCGCACCTCTCCTGAACAGTGAAGGAGAAGCACTAGGCGCGATCCAAATGGATACGATGAACAAGCGTCAGCAATTTGCCGAGGCCGACCTCGAGATCCTGGCCGCGGTTGCATCGCAAGCCGGCGCAGCCATCGAAAACGCGCAGTTGCATGAAGCTCTCGTCGAACAAAAGATGCTCGAACAGGATCTCGATCTGGCTCAACGCGTTCAGCAGGCATTCTTGCCTTCGAAGCCGCCGGACCTTCCGGCTTCAGCTTTTCCACCACTACAAACCGGCACAGCAAATCGGCGGTGATTACTACGATTACATTCCGATGCGAGACGGCCGCGTCGCGATCATCGTCGCAGACGTCGTCGGCCACGGTGTTTCGGCCGCTATGTTAATGGCCAAATTGTCTGCCGAAACACGCTTTGCCCTGGCATCGATCAGCCCGACCAACGCGGCCATCAGCACGCTCAATGCCAACATCTCCGGATTGGGTGTGGATAAATTCATTACCTTTCTGTGTCTGGTATTGGACCCCAAGTCGGGCAAGATTGAAATCGTCAACGCGGGGCATATGGCACCGCTGTGGCGTCGAGTGAATACGACGGTCGATCAGCCCGGTGAGGAAGCTTCCGGCGTACCGCTCGGCATCATGGATGACTACGAGTATGATCTGGCGACGATCGAGCTGGGTCCCGGCGAACGGCTGGTGCTGTACACCGACGGAATCAACGAAGCGCCCAATGCAGAAGGGGCATGCTTCGGCATTCAACCCATGTTGGATGTGCTCGCTACAACATCAACCGACGTACAACACATCGGCAACCGGATCATCGAAGACGTCACGAAGTATATCGAAGGCACGACCCAAGCCGACGACATGTGCCTGCTCGTGATCGGACGCCGCTGAAGAGAGCATCCGGAAGGACATTCATGAGATTCGCAGGCAAAGTCATTGCCGTAACCGGCGGTGCAGCCGGCATCGGGCGCGGTTGCGTCGAGGTGTTTCATCGCGAAGGAGCTTCGGTCGCCATCATTGATCGCGACTATGCATCGGCTGCGGCTCTCGCTGATGAACTGAACAATCTCGTCGGTAACAGCGCACTGGCCATTCATGCCGATGTGGCTGAAGCCCATCAAGTCCAATCGGCGATCGCCACGCTGATCGAACACTTTGAACATCTCGACTGCCTGATCAACAACGCGGGTATTCATCCACCTGATACTCCGATTGAAAACATGTCGATCGAGCAGGTGCATCGCGTCTTCGCGGTCAACTTCTACAGCACCTACACAGCCTCGCAAGCCGCCCTGCCCCATTTGAAAGCGACCAAGGGCTCAATCATCAACATGAGCTCGATGACTGCCGTTCTCGGTCAAAAGAACTCGGCTGCTTACGCTGCGTCCAAGGGAGCACAGTTGAGCTTCACGAAAGCCCTCGCACTGGAGGCCGCACCCTACGGAGTGCGCGTCAACGCGGTACTTCCCAGCAATGTCGATACGCCGCTCATGCGAGCTTGGGCCGATACGTTGTCCGATCCGGTCTCGGCACTTGAACGTATCGCGCAGTTGCAGCCGCTCGGTCGCATGGCTTCCGCGGCCGAGATCGGCAAAGTCTGCCTTTTCTTGGCTTCGGATGATGCCAGCTTTGTCACCGGTCAAGGGATCGAAGCCGACGGCGGCGCAGCGCTCGATTACTGACACTCGCGCCGATCAAAGGTACCTTACTGCGGCTTGGCTTTGGCAAGTGCTTCCTCAATGCGCTTGACCGATACGCTCTGCCGCGTACCGAGTTGCTGCGCGAACACCGACACACGCAGCTCTTCAATCTGATAACGGATGTCGATCCATTCGGGCGCCAAATCGTGAACAGCAGTCGACGTAGGTTGACCGCTTGCCGTGCTCAACCGTGCAAGTAGGCGATCGATCGGTTCGCGCAGGTTCTTGTCTTTCGGTACAACACCGGTACGCAGTTTGTCCCAGCGCACCTTCGCACCCTGCAAGTATCGCGGAAACTCTCTCAGATGGGGCCAAGCCGTATGCGTCATGAAACCCGCAGCCGTCAGCGAGTCCACTTGCGTTCGAATGTCGACCGCCACTTCGCGCCATGGTGCGGGGGCGGATTCGATCGCCAGGCGAACCGCTTGATAATGCTCAGCCAGTTTCGGCAACCAACCGGCCAGATCTTGTGCAGCCATAGACAAGCGCCGCGCGCTGTCCATTTGCCTCACGACAAAATCATCAACACCGGTAAGAGTCGCTTCGTTGTCGATGAAGGCGATACGCGCCAGCAGATCGCGCAAGTGATCCTTGATCGCACCGCCGGGTACGAGTCGACTGAGCATCACTGCCGACTTATCGAACCCTGGCAAATGCGTTACATGTGAATTGAGCTCGCGACGGAACTTGATCGCGAATAGTCGCAACCATCCCGATTGCGTCTGCTTCAGCGCATCGCCGGCGTTGTCGAGCAGTTGCAGGGAAACAGCATCCCCTTCGTCGACCAATGCCGGAAACGCGGCGACTTTGATGCCTCCTCGGCGAATGGTGATTGATGCGGGAATCTCTTGAAAGTCGACTGTCGTCACGCGCCGACCGCTCCATGCCTGAGCCAAAGCCGACGGCGCTTCGACCATTTCAATCTGCGCCGTTTCGGCCGCCAACTGCGACTGCAATTGCTTGACATCGCGGCTCGCATCGACCGTCTTGCCGTGATCATCAACGACATTGACTCGAATGCGCAAGTGCTCAGGTAACTTGTCCCATTCAAAATCCTTCGGCTCGATCACTTCGCCCGCATGCTGCGTCATCAAACGGCACACGGCTGTTGTGAAGGGAACATCTTTCGGTTCGCGATGCAATTGCTGAGCCAGCTTGCGAGCCGAATCGGGAGCGGGAACGAATGATGTGCGCAGATGCTTCGGCAACGAACGAATCATGTGGAGCAGTTTTTCTTCGAGCAGTCCCGGAACGAGCCAACCGAGCGCTTCGTCGCTTACTTGTCGCAGCGCGGCTTGCGGAACAGTCACCGTCACGCCGTCGGCCGCGTCGCCCGGATGAAAGCGATAGGCGAGCGGCAACTGAGTCGGCCCGATCTTGAGTTGATGCGGAAACGCATCGAGGGCAGGCTCGTGTACATCGGTGTCGAGTATGTCTTGCGCAGTGAATCGAAGTTGTTTATCGGCATCAGTACCGGAGTTTGATTTCAACCATTTGCGCAGTGAAACCAGATCCACGACTTCGGCCGGTAGGCGTTCGTGATAAAAACGCTCCACGCGATACGGATCGACCAGCCATTCACGCTTGCGAGTCTTCTCCGCCAACTCTTGCAATCGATTCAACTCAGCCGCATTATCGAGATAGAACTTTTCGCGCATCTCTGCTTCACCTTGCACGAGTGCATGGCGAATAAACATCTCGCGAGCCGCCGTCGGTTCGATCGGAGCCAGCAACACGGCCCGCCGATCCACGATCGGTAGACCGTACAGCGTACTGCGGCGATAGACCATGGCCGCTTGTGCCTTGCGACTCCAATGCGGATCGCTGTAGCTATGTTTCAGCAGCGGAGCAGCCAGTGTTTCCAGCCATGTAGGATCGATCTCGGCCGCCGTGCGCCCGTAGCGCTTGGTGGTTTCCAATACTTCGGCGGCGACGATCCACTTCGGCTTGCGCTGAAACAAACCGGAACCGGGCCACAGAAAAAAGCTCGAACCATGCGTACTCTGATAGAGATGATTATCACCGGCTGTGGCGCATCCGCTGAGCAAACCCGTCAACAATGATTGATGGATCGCATCGTATCCGGCCGGTCGCGGCGTCGGCGGCTGCTTGGCCGGCAGTTGCAGCGGCCGTCGGATCGAAACCTGTTGCGAGGATGGGCTTCGACCATCCTGCTTTCCCTTGCCCCCTTTGCCGCGCGACCGATCGGCCTCTAAGTGCGGCTGCGGATCGGGCTGTGCCGGGGCTTTGATGACGGCGATCGGCGGTAAGGGTGTATGCGGCGCGCCGACTTTCATGCCGGCCGATGCCAACATCTCCTTAAGTTGCCGAACGATGTCGGACCACTCACGAAAACGTTGTAGCGAGAGATATCGTTGCTCGAGCGCTTTACTCAACTTCGAACGACTGAGATTGCTCCGCAGATGCTCGTAAAAATGCCACAACCGGAGCAGCGAAAGAAAGTCGCTGTGAATGTCCTTGAATTCGGCGTGTGCTTCGTCTGCAGCCGCTTGCTTGCCGGCCGGGCGCAGTCGCACGTCTTGTGATTCGAGCGATGCGGCGATGACGAGCACATCACCAAGCACACCCCGTTCATGACCCTCGAGCAACATGCGACCGACGCGCGGATCGCACGGCAATCGACCGAGCTGTCGACCTATCTCCGTCAAGCCGCCGCGCGCGTCGAGCGCTCCGATCTCATGCAACGTCCGCTGACCGTCTCGCACGGCATCGGGTGAGGGCGGATCGAGGAGGGGCAACTCCAACAGCGGCCCGAGCCGCAACATCAAACATTGCAGGATCACGGCGGCCAAATCGGAACGACGAATTTCGGGCGTCGTAAAGCGAGTTCGCGATCGGTAGTCTTCTTCGCTGTAAAGTCGAACACAGATTCCGGGACCCAAGCGACCGCAACGGCCTGCTCGCTGATCGGCCGATGCCTGCGAAACGGCTTCGATCGGTAACCGCTGAACGCGCTGGCGCGGTGCATAACGACTGATACGCGCCGTCCCGGTATCGATGACGAAGTGAATGTTCGGAACAGTCAGCGAGGACTCGGCCACATTCGTCGACAACACGACGCGCCTGCCGCTGTGCGATTGAAAGATGCGATTCTGTTCGGCTTCGCTGAGCCGCGCATACAGCGGCAGTATCTCGATCGCGCGTTGCCGTCCTGCGGCGGTGAATCGTCCGCGGAGCATTCTCGCGGCCAATCGAATATCGCGCTCGGTCGGTAGGAAGACGAGCACATCTCCCTCCCCTTCTCCGAGCACTTCTTCCACGGCATTACCTAGCGCAGACAGAGGCGTTCCGTCGGTCGGCTGCCATTCGTCATCACCGCTTGCCGAAGACAACTCTTCATCCGGCTCGCGATAACGCACTTCCACCGGATACGTTCGACCCGAAACTTCCAAGATCGGAGCCGGCCCGTGCTCGTCCGCAAAGTGTTCCGCGAATCGCTGCGGATCGATCGTGGCCGAAGTGATGATCAGCTTCAGATCAGGTCGCTTGACGAGGATGTTCTTCAAGTACGCCAGCAGGAAGTCGATATTCAGCGAGCGTTCATGCGCTTCGTCGATGATCAACACTTCATACTGATCGAGAAAGCGATCGGACTGCGTCTCGGCGAGCAACACGCCGTCGGTCATTACCTTGACCAACGTCTCGGGCGCGGTCTTGTCCGTGAAGCGGATCTTGAAGCCGACCCGTTCACCGACTCGCGATCCGAGTTCCTCTGCCACTCGCGTCGCGACGGCTCGAGCCGCCAAGCGTCGCGGCTGTGTATGTCCGATGAGACCGCGGCGTCCGAAACCGGCTTCTAAACAGATCTTCGGCAACTGCGTACTCTTGCCCGAACCCGTCTCTCCGCAGATCACCAGCACGCTGCGTGATTTCAATAATTCGATGATCTCTTCACGCCGCGCCGTGATCGGCAGTTCTGCATCGTAGTTCAACTGCGGCACAGCCGCCTCGCGCTTGCTGACGATTGCAGCAGACTCTTCGAGCTCGGCCAACCATCGGATGCGCCGCGGGTCATCGATCGGCGCATCGTGCAGCTTGCGTCCGGCGACTTGTAACCGATGACGATCGCGCTGAAGCACGCGCGCGAGCAGTTCCGTTTCGGGAGTCGAGGACATTCGGGTTTCGTTTGATCCAAACGCTATTCGAGTTCGATGCCTGAGCCGACGACGCGTCGAGCTAAATCGCGCAGGCTACGATCCAGCTTTCGCATGCGAAGTGCCAAGCGTACCAGCCGCACTAAATCTTGAGGATGGGAGGCGATTATCGCTGCAGCACGCATAGTCCGCCCTTCGGTCAAATGTGACGACATGCGGATCAGCCACATCGGCAATGCTTCACCGACCGTATCGCTGACGATGCGCGCTCCGATACAAGGTATTCCCGATTCGGCGGCCGCCGCGGCCACTGCGGCTGTCTCCATGTCACAAATCACCCCATCATAGTTCGCAGCCAACTCTCTTTTTTTCTCCGGAGTCATTGCGGCTTGGTCCAGCGACAACAAACTGCCGCAATGCCATCCGCTCCCAGCAGGCATTGTCATAGCACAGGTGCCGACGAGTTCGTTGCAAAGAATTTTCTTGACCGTCGAAGCGACGACGGCATCACCGATCCGCAGATCGTTTATCAGTCCGCCTGCTAGCCCAATCGAGAGGATGACGCTCGGCAGATTGCCTTGCATCGCGCCGAGCTGCGCTCTCAACCTGTGCTCGGCGGCCGCTTGTCCGATCCCTGTCAGCAACAGGATGCAATCGTGTTCGAAGAGTCGCCCGCGAGCTGTAACCGCTCGCTTGGCACTCATGTCAGCCGGCGATGAAGTAACAGCCCGCGAGTATCGAACATCAACGAGTGTTCGAGCGATCGCGGAGAACTCTTGGCGAATTGCCGTTTGAATCAGAATCACATCATCGATCCATGAGGCAATCGATCACGATCCTGCGACTGATCGCAGTGATGCATTAAGCCGCAGAGCTCGATCGCCCCGCAATCGAGATATTCACCAGCGCAGGCTGCGGACGTTCGATCTTCGGCAACGCGTTGGAGTTAAGCATTGCGGCGATCGTGGCCGTCATGCCGCGAAATGTACCGAGCGTCTGAGTGACGGCCGTCGGTTCGAATCCGCAGTGGAGCATGCACTGACCGCACTTGGCGTTGCCGCTGCGATGACCATAGCCCGACCAATCGGTCGATTCAAGCAGTTCGCCGTAACTGGCTGCGTAGCCTTCATCGATCAAATAACAAGGTTTTTGCCAACCGAACACGTTGTAAGTCGGACTGCCCCACGGCGTGCAATCCATATCCCATCGACCGCGCCGGAACTGAAGATACAGCGGCGACTGATTGAATCGCCAGCGATTGGCGCGCGGGTCCTGCATTACTTCATCGAGCAGATTGACTGCCTGGTTCTCTTGCAGGAAGTGTTCTTGATCGGGAGCTTTTTCATAAGCAAACCCGGGCGAGACCATCATCCCTTCGACACCGAGATCCATCAGCGTATCGAACAGTTCCGTCAGTTCTTCGCGGCGAGTGTGCGAGAAAATCGTAGTGTTCGTCGTGATCCGAAAGCCTGCTGATCGAGCGGCCTTGATCGCGGCAATGGCGCGCCGATAAACACCGGGCCGACACACCGAACGATCATGCAGCGCTTCGGGGCCGTCCAAATGAACGGAGAAAGCCAAGTAAGGTGTCGCGTGGAACTTGGGTAGCGATTCTTCGAGCTTGATCGCATTCGTGCACAAATACACAAAGCGTTTCATGCTGACCAAGCCTTCGACGATCTTTTCAATCTGAGGATGGAGTAGCGGTTCACCGCCGGGAATCGAAACGACCGGCGCGCCGCATTGCGCTGCAGCATCCAGACATTGATCGACAGATAGAGTCCGTCGCAGCACTTCGGCCGGATGTTGGATCTTTCCGCAACCTGCGCAGGCTAGATTGCATTTCAGCAGCGGTTCGAGCATCAGTACCAGCGGATAGCGCACGTTACCGAGAAGCCGTTGCTTCCAGACGTGCGACAGCACCGCCCATGTTTGTCGAATGGGAACGCCCATCACACTCTCTCCGCTGTTGATGAATCCGATGTTGCGGCGTGACGATCCGTCTCACCGGGAACGGCCAAACGAGGCCAAGTGGTGCGTTGCTGCGCAGTCGGCCACGGCATGCATGCGTCTTGCTTCGCCTTGGAGAACTGTCCGAGCGCGAGCATGGGGAAGTAATGAGGATACATGTGGTATCGCAAGTAGAAGACTCGCGGAAAACCGGTCCCGGTGAACTCGGTTTCATTCCAAGTCCCGTCGGCATTCTGGGTATCGATCAAGTAGCGCACACCGCGCTCGATCGCGCTGTCGTCCGCGTCGCGTGCGGCCAACAGTCCCAACAGCGCCCATGCAGTCTGCGATGCGGTAACCGGCCCGACGCCGCGCAGCGCATCGTCATCGTAAGACGCCGCTGTCTCACCCCAACCGCCGCAGGCTTGTTGCTTCGATACCAACCACTCGGCACCTCGTTTCATCGCCGGATCATCTTGCGGCACACCGATGGCGCGCAGTCCGACTAAGACTTGCCACGTTCCATAGATGTGATTCACACCCCAGCGCCCAAACCAACTGCCGTCGGGATCTTGTGAGTTGCGAATGTATTTCAAGGCACGGACGACCGCCGGATGATGGATCGGTATGTCCCAAGCAGCGAGCGACTCCAAGACGCGAGCCGCTATGTCCGGCGTGCTGGGATCGATCATCGCGTTGTGATCAGCGAACGGGACCGCGCATAGAAACTCGGCATCATTATCGCGATCGAAGGCACCCCAGCCGCCGTCTCGATTCTGCATGGCCAGCACCCAATCGATGCCGCGCTTGGCTGCAGCATGAATGCGTTCCTTGCGTTCAAGGGCCGCCTTGGCTGCTTCCATCGATGCCACGCGCATGCACTGCACATCGAGCGAATCGCCCAGTTGAGTGCGAAGAGCCATGAGGGCCATGATCGTGTCATCGATATCCGGATAGAACTCGTTGTGAAACTCAAAGAACCATCCGCCCGGTTCGACCTTCGTCCGCTCAGCCCAATCGCCTGGACGCGTTACTTGTTTGTCGAGCAACCAGTCGACGGCCGCCGTGAGATGAGGATCGTCGCAAGAAACATCCGCGGCATCTAAGGCACGAATCGCAATCGTGGTATCCCAAACCGGTGACTCACACGGCTGAATACGCAAGTGATCGGCACCTTCGGGTTGCACGAGCAAGACGTCGAGCTGTTCATCGCAGTATCGGACCTCGGCCGAGTTCGGATCGTAGCCGAGGCAATCGAGTGCAATGCGGCTCCACACAATCGGCGGGAAGATGGCGCCCAGTCCGTCGCTGTCGACGAAGCGATCGAGCATCCATTTTTCAGCTCGCTTGAGAGCCGCATTGCGCAGCGGTTTGATACCCGCTTGATCCAGCGCCTTGATACCTTGATCAGCCCAACGAAAGAGTGTTTCCCAGGAGAAGAGTTTTTGTTCCGGCGGTAATGCCGGGCTGCGGAGTGCGGGCCATTGATCGGGAGAGCGGACATACAGATCTTCGATGCCGCAATGCGAAGGAATTCTCCTCAGCGGTCGCTTGGCCCACATAATGGCCAGCGGAATGACCATCGTGCGCGACCAAGCACTGATGCGATACAGGTTGATCGGAGACCATTTCGGCAACAGAACGACTTCCGGCGGCACAGCCGGACAATATTGATAATCGAGTTGGCCGAGCAGCGCGAGATAAAACCGCGTGAAACTATTGACTCGATCCGCACCTCCGGCCGCGTGAATGGCTCGACGTGCTCGAATCATATGCGGCGCATCGGGAGAGCGACCGCACAGTTTGAGTGCGAAGTAGGCTTTGACACTGGCGCTGATTTCCAGCTTGCCGCCCGGAAACATACTCCAGCCGCCGTCTGCGTTTTGGCTTTTCTCCAAAGCTCGAGCTGCAGCTTCGACGCGCGGTTGATTCAGTTTGTCGAGAAAGGCTTGAAGAAGGATGAACTCGCTTTCGAGAATCGAATCTCCTTCAAGGATCGCGCACCAGTAGCCTTGAGGAGCTTGCTGAGCGAGCAACCACTGAGTCGCACGGCGCAGAGTTTCGCTCAGGGCAGCCGACGACGCAGCGCTCGAAGACTCGAACTGAAATGATGCTTCCATGCTGGACTCTCAGTGGACCGCGAGGCAATGGGACCCAGTCAAGTTCATCGGAGTTCGCAGCGACATTGGTAATGCTTGCAAAACTCGAATGCAGAGGTCCACAAAACGCGACCATAAGAAAAACGGCTCGCGCGCACAATGGAGTTTTTCGCTCTCCCCAGAGCGTAATGGCGGAGCCATACGGCCGGGCTGCGTACCAAAGCCCGCCGAAGCGCCGCGTCGGACCCGATGGCTGAACTACCAATAGTGCGACGGCTTTGATGACGGGTTAGCACCGTCGAGATGACTGGTAAGCATATGGCCGAAAGTCTTTTATGAGAATGCTCGTACGGAATGTACGGTGCTCACCGACCGAACCAATTCCCGGTCGGTATCGTTCCTAGCGACATACGTTTGATAATCGCTGATCAGGCACGACTAGATTGTAACTGTCTAGAATCGCGTAGCCATGTCAGCCCGTAGCCACGGGCGCGAGCCCATGGATCGAATAAACGGACGTGACCACAGAGCCGCGTAGCGGCGATAGCAACCCTCAGTCGCGCGATCCATTACTGCCGCCGCTTCGCGGCTTTTCGCCATTCCACCCCTGCACACTGCGGGCTCACGCCCGCAGCTAAGTGCTGACGCCGTTTCACGGCTGTTCACTCTGGAAAAAATGAGAATGACTCATCCAGGCAAATGCCTTTAGTTTTGCAACAAATCTACGAGGTTGGTGCTTAACACACACCGCGGGGGCTCAATATGGAATCTTGAGCTACAACGTTTGAGCTACAACGTTTGAGCTACATCTGTTGTGCCAAAACGTTACATCGGCAGGCGCAGCCGATCGGCTGCGCCCGTCGGTTTGAATACTAAAAAGACTATGCGGTCTTCAGGCGGCGGGCCACTTCGGTCCAGTTCACCAGGTTCCAAAAGGCCGAGATATAGTCGGGGCGGCGGTTCTGGTATTTGAGATAGTACGCATGTTCCCAAACGTCCAAGGCGAGCAGCGGGGTGCCGCTGATGCCCGCGATGGCTTTGCCCATGAGCGGGCTGTCTTGATTGGCGGTCGAACCGATCGCCAGCTTGCCGTCTTCGACGACCAGCCAAGCCCAACCGCTGCCGAAGCGTGTGGCGCCGGCGGCTGCGAACAATTCCTTGAACTTATCGAACGAACCGAAGGTTGCATCGATGGCAGCAGCCAATTCGCCGGTTGGAGCACCGCCGGCACCGGGGCCGATGAGGGTCCAGAACAACGTGTGATTCGCATGTCCGCCGCCGTTGTTGCGGACCACGTTCCGCTTGTCTTCCGGAACCGATGCCAAGTCAGCAATGAGCGCTTCCACCGGCTTGCCGTCCAGCGGCGTATCGGCGATGGCTTTGTTGACGTTGGTGATGTACGCCTGATGATGCTTCGTATGGTGGATTTCCATCGTCTGAGCATCGATATGGGGTTCGAGCGCGTTGTAGGCGTAAGCTAACTTGGGCAATTCATATGGCATGTCCAACTCCCGTTGATGTTGATCGGCCGTCGAGGAAACCGGATCGGCCGGAATGGTTGTCTCAGGCTGGATATCCACCCTGTCGATGACCAGCACGATAGGGTCAAACGCCTGTTCTGGCAACGGGCCTGGAGAAAGTCCTGCGGGTGATTTCCCTGGACAAAACGGCAAACCGAGCACCTTAGACAGCTCGGCTCAGCGGCTGCGCTTAGCCGATCTCTTTCATCGAATACTTCAGTCGCATTTGATCGTCGATCTCTTCCGCCCCGATGTAGGCTTGCAGGCTGCTGAGCAGTCCGGCGGCAAGTTCATGAACGGCGGCCATGCGGCGGTCTCGACCTTTGGGCGCACCGATACCGATATCGAGCTTCGTCTTGGTCTGCGTAAAGCCGCGGCGGCCGGTGACTTCGACGGAAGTCCACTTTACGTGCAATAACATCTCAGTCGGACGATCCGACATACGACGAGTCTGCACCTTTTGTCGACAATCGATCTTGAGCGTGAGCTCGTCTGTACCGGTCGAAACCACGGTCGCTTTGTGGTCACTGATGAAGCCGCCGAGTTTCTCCGCAGCCACGTCCAATGGCATCGGAGTCAGGTACTGTTTGTTCAGTACGGCTTCGCCCGATTGTTGTTTCTTGAACCAGCCGAACCAACCGGATGCAGTCGGCTCCACCGGAATCTCGCGTTGGCCGGAACCGAGCTGAATGACTCGATTGCGTCCGGTTTCTTTCGCTAGCAGCAGAGCGCGGTCGGCTCGAGCCAGCAGCGTCTCGTCTGTGTCACCGGCTTGAACTTCCGTGACTCCGAAGCTGGCCGTCATGTTGTTGCCGCGCAGTGAAGGCAAGCCTCGACGCTCGACCGCTCGGCGAATCTCTTCAGCTCGTGAAGTCGCGGTCGCGTTGTCGCAGTCTTCGCAGAGCACAACGAACTCTTCACCGCCGTAGCGAGCGACGAGATCTTTTTCGCGAGCCAGTTCGCGCAAGATGCCGGCGAACACCACGAGTGCTTCGTCACCCGCCTGGTGTCCGTAGTTATCGTTAATGCGTTTGAAGTGATCGATGTCGCAGATGATGAGGGCACCCGGACGATCGTTCGATAGATGATCGGGAACGAATTCAGCTAAGCGACGATCCATTTCAGCGCGATTGTTCACGCCGGTCAAAGGATCGCGAGTCGCTTTCTCATGCAATGTCTGACAACGCTCTTCCAGGGTTGCTTGAGCCGAGGCGTCGCGAGCGAGTACGATGGCACCGCACATCAAGCGCTGATTGTTGGTAACAGGCAGAACGTTCAACTGAATCTTGAATGTGCGACCGTCGCGATGCCGCACTTCCAGCTTGCGCGAGGCGGTTACTTGCGAGGCCAGGACTTCGCGCATCGGGCAATGATCTTCTTGTATCGCTTGGCCCTTCTCGTCGACCAAGCCCATCATCTCAGGCGCCCACACTTTGTGCATCATCGTGGCCGCATTGCGACCGGTCATCCGTTCGGCTGAGCGGTTCCAGTGGAGTATCGTTCCGCTGCAATCGACGTAGACGGCTGCGTCGTGCATCGCTTCCAGGAGACGGCGATGATAGACCGTATCGACCAATGTCTGAGTCGCTCCGCTGGCGATCGTGAGTTCGGTCTCCCAGAAACCGGGGGTTGCCTGCGGACGAAGTTCATTGAGCCAGCGGCGGACCAGAACGTTTTCCAGATCCGGAGTACTCTGGTTGAGCAGCAACGAAAATTGTTTCAGCATCTCCGGATCGAATTGCGTTCCGGCGCATTCGAACATTTCGGCAATGGCTCGTTCGCGACTGAGCGCGCGGCGGAAGACTTGTTCGCTGGTCATCGAATCGAAGGCATCCACGATTGCGATCATCCGCGCGGCCACGGGCGGCGGAGGCGCTGACTGGCCGTCTTGATTGGGTTGGTGATACCACTGTCTGTAAGTACCGACGATTTCGAGCAGTTCGTTCGATGCGCCGGCTCCGCGCAGCAATTCGAGTCCGACTTGGACATGCAGGTCCATCAGCGAGAGTTCATCGCTCCCAAGCTGAGTCGTCTTATGCAGGACTCGATCGGGAACGGCGATTTTTCCTAAGTCGTGCAGGAGCGCGGCGACTTCCAGCACATCGCGGTCTGCTTCGGACATACCGCGAGCCGCAGCCCACTTGGAACATCCCAGTGCGACTCGCAAACTGTGCATGGCGGTCGGCGGATGCTTGGCGCGAAGAGCCAAATAGAGTCCGTAGACGATCCCCAGTCGAGCACGAGCCATCTTCAGCTCCATAGCGGCAGGCAGAGCAGCTTCTCGGCTGCCTACTACTTGTGATTTCGGATTAGCAGGGGCTTTAGCAGCCGCTGCCGACTCGTACGACGGGACCATTCTGTCTCGGCCATTCCAGCGAGGCGAAAAAAGGGGGCGTTCGCCTGCGTTCCGCGCGAGTCGGGCTCCCGGCGGGACGAAGGATGCGAAACCCTAGCTTGCCGTTAAATGCCAGTCAAACAACCGACGACCAACATTGCCTTCAATTCGGATCGTAGCGATTTTGCCGTTTTCGCTCTTGACGCTGCGCTCTGTTTTTTCGACCCTTTCGGACCGAAGTTTACACTGCGCTGATGTTCTGCGCCCTCCGAAACCATGGATCGGTTTCGCGGCTTGTTTCCATCGCATTTCTTTGTCTTCACGGAGCCCTCGACATGCCCTTGTCGCGCAGTCCAAGGATGGACCGACGACGCCGCGCCATTCGCGAGGGGCTCTCCGTGTCGCGCGAGGACGACGGAGAAGAACGCAGCGGAGGCTCGCGAGCCGGACGCAATCAGAGTGCTTCGGGCCGCGACGATGATGAACGCGACGGCAAGCGAGCACGAGGCGTTGCATACAGCCAAAGTGTTCGTCGAGCCTGCCGGCATCGATTGGTGGAGTTCATTCCGGTGCGCCGCATCAGCCTCACCGGTGCCATCAGTCTGAGCACCATCGTGCCGCTGATTTTGATCGTTCTGCATTACATGGTCTATGTCAGCGGTACGCTGCCGTGGTATCGACATCCGATGAGCGGCCTGCTCGACGCAAGTAGTCCGCACGGCTTGGCTGCATGGCTCAGCAGCCATCTGTGGCTGCTCTGCCTGGCCTCGACGGTACTCACCTTTCGGCTGCGCAAACATAAACTCGATGACTATGCCGGTGACTACCGCCTCTGGTTCTGGCTCGTCTTCACCTGCATCATCGGCAGCATCGATTCGACCACGCATTTGACTCAGCTATTCGGCGCAGCCCTCGATCGCTGGACTCAGCTTCACATCGGGTGGACCGGTGCCGCAGTGATGCAGGCCTTCATGGCCACCGCCATCGGACTGCTCGGACTACGGCTCTGTACGGAACTGAAGATGGTGCCCTCGAGCCTTTCTCTGTGGCTAGTGGGACTTCTTTGCTGGGCCGGAAGCGCGGTGCTCAGTCAAAGCCTGCTGCGCATCGAACTCTCCATCCAAGTCCGTATCTGGCTGCGTGCCTCGCTGTGGCTG
>JAXMBQ010000034.1:0-69667 GCA_046349815.1 Pirellulales bacterium
TGGTGGTCGGCAAACCCGCACGCTTCCGATTCTTTTCGTCGGTACGTCGCAAGAGCGACCGAGTCGGTACAGCACTCAAGTTCTGGGACGACGAAGAACTGGATGAAACAGCGCCGCTCGAGTTAGCATTGACGGTTGAAGACGGTAGCGAAGAAACCTTCGTACCGGTGCGATTCCATAGCCGCATCTCGGAGCTGGGAGTCTTTGAATTGTGGTGCAACAGCACCCGCGACTCACAGCGCTGGAAGCTCGAGTTCAATGTGCGCGAGGATGTCGATGCCGACGCATCACTTCGCAAGAGCGATGGTGAGCCGTGAGCGAACTCGATGCGCTGCAGGCGGCCTTCAGGGAAGTCGAGAGCCGATACATCGTCGGGATTGACCTGGGAACCACCAACAGCGCACTGGCCTTCGTTGATATGGAAGCCGCCGATCGCCGCGTGCTTCCCTTTGAGATCGAACAGTCGGTCGACTTTTCATCGCGTCAGCGCCGCGAAGTACTCCCCTCGTTTCACTACGAACCGACGGCTGATGAACAGACTGCCTTAGCATCTTCCGGTGTCAAGCAAACCGATCACGTTGTCGGCGTATTGGCTCGTGAAAGCGGCGCACGCAGTCCGGGTCGGCAAGTGGCTTCTGCGAAGAGCTGGTTATGCCATGACGGAGTCGATCGCGAAGCGCCGCTGCTGCCGTGGCACGGCGATGAGGGAGTGACCAAGCTTTCGCCTGTCGAAGTCAGCAGTCGCTACTTGGCGCATCTTCGCACAGCATGGGATCGTGCTCATCCGGATTACCCGCTCGCCGAACAAGACGTGGTGCTCACGTTACCGGCCTCATTCGATGAAGTAGCACGGCAACTGACGATCGCTGCAGCCAAGCTCGCCGGTCTGCCGCGCATCCTCTTGATCGAAGAACCACAAGCCGCATTCTATTGGTGGCTGCAACGACATCGCGAGACTTGGGAGCAAGTCGTATCCGCGGGGCAAACGATCTTAGTCTGCGATATCGGCGGCGGAACCACCGACTTCACACTCATTCGCGTTCGTCAAAGCTCTTCGACCGCCGATGCATCGGATCGCACAACACCCTCTTCCGTATCCTCCTCTTCAACACTGCATGCTGACGACGAACGCAAGCTTTCTCTGCATCGTACGGCGGTCGGCGAGCATTTGATTCTCGGAGGGGATAATCTTGATCTGGCTATCGCTAAGTTCGTCGAACAGCGATTGCCCGATGGAACTCGACTGTCGACGCGTCATTGGGACGCTCTAAGAGCATCGGCGCGAGCCGTCAAAGAAGTCATGCTGGGCGATACACCGCCGGAACGAACAGCGGTGCCGATACCGGGAAGCGGATCGCGGATCGTCGGTGGTCAGTTACGAGTCGAATGCGCTCGCGAAGAGATCCAACACTTGATCCTCGACGGATTCTTCCCGCATTGTCCATTGAAAACGCGACCAGCGCCGCAGCAAAGCGGATTTCAAGAGTTCGGACTGCCTTATGCATCCGACGCGGCAGCGACCAAACACCTCGCGGAATTCTTGTGGGATCATCGAACAGCGGGTCGCGATGAAGCTTTGACCGATATCGCTGCAGCCAAGCCGGACTGGGTCTTGTTCAACGGCGGTGTCATGGCATCACCGCAAATTCGCACTCGATTGCTTGATGTCATCACGGCATGGTTCGCCGGACAAGATCCCAGCATCCCAGGCGATTGGAAACCTGCGGTACTGGACAATCCGCGACTCGATTTGGCCGTAGCTTGCGGAGCCGCTTACTTCGGACTCGTTCGTCGCGGACATGGTGTGCGCATCGAGGCCAAGCTTGCGCGCTCTTACTACTTGCAAATTTCAGAGCAACCGCCCCAAGCCGTATGCGTCATCGGCGGATCAGCAAGTCCAGGCGACAAGATGCGTATCAACTCCTTGCCGTTGGAGCTCGCACTCGGGGAACCGGTCCAATTTCCGATCGTTGTGTCGGGTACTCGTTTGGCGGATAAGCCCGGTCAGATCATCGACGTCACATCGGAACAATTCACTTCGCTGCCGCCGATTCGTACTGTGCTGCAACAACCCGGCCGCCGTCGCTCAGAACGATTGGCTGTAGTTCTGGAATCCGAACTCAGCGAGATCGGAACGTTGCAACTGTGGTGCGCCGAACGATCCGGCGATCGCCGTTGGCAACTCGAATTCGATGTTCGCTCGACGACTCAAACAGATCGCAGTGCCGTCATGATCACCGGCGCAGCATCAGGAGTCGTCGAACAGTCTCTGAAGGATCAAGCACGAGCAGTCCTCGAGCATGCGTTCGGCGCTGACGCAGCGGCTAAGTGTCCGGAAGTGATGAAGGAGTTGGCTGAGCTGACGCAACTCAACAAGAACAAATGGCCGCCGAGTCTCTTGCGTTCGATATGGCAAGACTTAATTGACTTGGAAGCAGGTCGTCGACGAAGTCCGCTGCACGAGTCTCGCTGGTTGAATCTCGTCGGTTACTGCCTGCGTCCCGGTTACGGAATGGCGGCCGACGATTGGCGAGTCTCTCAAACGTGGCGCACCGTGTACGGCAAGCTCGCGTTCTCGGCACCGACCTCGCGCAGTGAGTCGCTCATCTTGTGGCGACGCGTCGCCGGGGGCTTTACCGCCGGACAGCAATTGGCTGTGTATCAACAGATCGCCGGTCCGCTGCGAAACACGCTCGATCCGAATAAGAGGACCAAGGCCGGAACCGTTGTGCTTCAGCCCGCAGAAGTCATCGAACAATTACGGTTGGTCGGTTCATTAGAATTGCTGCCGAAAGAAGAGAAGCACGCGCTGGGCAATCGACTGCTGGAGATCATCGATACGAAGCGCTGGGAGAGTGCCCGCAGCGCTATGCTCTGGACGCTTGGACGACTAGGAAACCGCGTACCGACATACGGTCCGCTGAACACTGTCGTCGATGCGGCAACAGTGGAGAGCTGGCTGGAAAAACTCTTACGAGTCGTGGCAGGCGGAGGCTCACAGCAACTCGCATTGATGCTTTGCGCCAGGCGGACCGGGGATCGATATCGCGACATTGAACCGGGCTTGCGCAGCACCGTGTTGTCAGCCCTGGCCGACGCGCCGCTGCATTATCGCGTGTTGGTAGAGCAGGGGGGTGATCTGGCTCAAGACGAATCGAGCGAGATCATCGGCGAGTCCTTGCCGCTGGGACTCCGACCGTTGTCTTGATCGTCCCCTATCGATCCCGAACCCCGACTCGAATCTCAGCGCGGAAATGTGCGTGCACAGCCGGTCGATATGAGTTCGCGGGCAGCAATGTCGCAGGTTGACGTCGCGCTAAAATCCCCTCGTGTCGGTTAAGATACCGACGATTTGTGCAGTTCGAGTTTCTTGATCATCAGGGGTCGGCATGACCAAGCCGAAAATAGTGATTGTCGGGGCGGGACCAGGTGGACTGGCCGTCGCCTTGCAAGCAGCCGCAGCAGGCGCAGACGTCACGATTCTTGAAAAGCAGTCGCAGGTCGGCGGTCGCACTACCACGGTGGAGCAAGCCGGTTTCCGCTTTGACCTCGGACCGACTTTCTTTCTGTATCCTCGAGTGCTCTCTGAAATTTTTGCATCGATCGGCCGCGACATGTGGCAAGAGATTCCGATGCAAAGGCTCGACCCGCAATATCGAGTGACCTTCGGTGCAGGCGGAGCCATCGATGCGACTCCCGATATCGCCGAGATGGAGCGACAGATCGGCGAACTATGTCCTCGCGATGTCGGCGGATTGACTCGATACATGCAGGACAATCGAAAAAAGCTCGCAAGCTTTCGGTCGATCCTCGAAGAACCGTTCGAACGACTGACCGATCTGCTGAAACTGCGATACCTCCCGGCCGGTCGGTGGCTTCGACCTTGGCGATCCTTAGCAGATGAATTGCGGACTTACTTCAGCGACCCGAGACTGCTCATCGCTTTTTCGTTTCAGTCCAAATACCTCGGCATGTCACCGTTCCGTTGTCCGAGCCTCTTCTCCATCCTCTCGTTTTTGGAATACGAACACGGCATCTATCATCCGCGCGGCGGTTGCGGACAGGTCAGTGTGCGCATGGCTGAGATCGCCGAGGAATTGGGGGTCAAGATTCGGTTGAACGAGGCCGTTACGGGATTTGATTTCCAAGGCCGCAAACCGACCGCTGTAAAGACGGCCGCCGGAACATACGCTTGCGATAGTGTCGTGATCAACGCAGACTTTGCAGAGGCAATGAAGCAACTGGTTCCGAATGCTCTGCGCAGGCGCTGGACCGATGAGAAGATAAGCACGAAGAAGTTTTCATGTTCGACCTTCATGCTCTACCTGGGTATTCGCGGGCGGTACGATGATCTGCCTCATCATAGTATTCACATCGCGCGCGATTACGAAAAGAACTTGCAACAGATCGAGCAAGACTTCGTGCTGCCGGGTGATCCGAGCTTTTATGTACAAAACGCTTGTGTGACCGATCGCTCACTGGCGCCCAAGGGAGACAGCACACTATACGTTTTGGTTCCGGTTCCGCATCGACATGCCGGCATCACTTGGGACGCAAGTACGCGCACCATGTTCCGAGCGAGAACGCTGCGCCAACTGAGTGAGATCGGACTACACGATGTAGAACAGCGGATCGTGACCGAACGGATGATTACGCCTGACGACTGGCAGTCGCACTATTCGGTTTATCGAGGTGCGGTGTTCAACCTCGCACACGGTCTCGATCAAATGCTACATCGCCGTCCGCATAATCGATTTGAAGACCTCGACCAAGTCTATCTCGTCGGCGGCGGTACTCATCCAGGGAGCGGTCTGCCGGTGATCTACGAATCCAGTAGGATAACGTGCAAGCAGATGCTCCCTGCGCTGGGACTCGATTGCTCCTTCATTCACGAAGCGGGACGTCGTCCTGTCGATCCGGCTCCGCAAATACTTGAACCGCATGCCGGTGCCGTTTCACACATCGCCAACGAACCGGAAGAAGCCTCCGTTTGATGAATACCGTTTCTGCAGTATTGACTGCTGACTCGACACTACGCTGTGGTACTGAACCTGCTGCTGTGGAGTCGGAAGTCCGGCGCTGTCATCTCGAAGCGAGACACCGCAACAGGACTGGTCGGCAGTCGATTGGCGAGAACGGCTCAAACGGATCGGTCGCATCGCAAGTTGTATCGCGGAGCACAGTCAACCACTGGCCGACTCCGTTCACCGACCGGCGGCTATTCCGTGTGAGGTCCTTCCGGCGAAGTCGCCGCTGGCCGATGCTTGCCGTTACGCGGCTCACCGCGGCGGAGTATATACTTCGCGAGCATAAACTCCCTGGCAAGGACCGTGTTGGTGGATGGGTCGCATCGATGTGATCGAGAGACCGGAGCCGTGGGTCTGGTGCTGATCATCGGACCGTCGAACTATCCGCTATTGCTGCCGGGAGTCCGCCGTTCAAGCACTCGCAGCCGGCAACAGCGTGCTCGTTAAACCGGCACCGCAAACGCAAGCCGCAATGATCGAACTCAAACGACTCTGCGTGTTGCCGCCGGCGTTCCCGAAATGTGCTTTCAAATTTTACCGACCGAACCGATCGCAGCACGAACAGCGATGGACCTGGGCGTCGAAAAAATCGTCTTTACCGGTTCAGCTCGCACCGGCGCGGTCATCGCTGAACATGCAGCTCAATCGTTTACGCCTACGGTGTTGGAGCTGAGCGGCTGCGATGCTGTCGTGATCATGCCCGATGCCGATCTTGATCGCGCGGCCCAGACCATTGCCGTCGCAGATGAACGGAGGTGAGACATGCATCGGGCCGAGACGCGTGTTCGCTTCATCCGTTCAACGTGAATTGCTGATAGCGAAGTTGAAGAGCCTACTATCCGACGCACCGGCCAAGTACATTCATCGCGCGGGTCTTGAGACGGCGAAGCTATGTGTGGAACAAGCGATCGCGTCCGGAGCGACTTGGGTCGTAGGGGATCGAACGCATTTGCAATCTCATGAAGCTTGCAGACCGATTGTGCTGGGAAACGTAACCGAGTCGATGGAGATCGCGCGCACAGATATGTTTGCACCAGTCCTGTCGATTATGGCCGTTGACGACATGGATGAAGCACTCAGCAACTCATCGCTCTGTCGCTATGCGCTGGGAGCGTCGGTCTTCGCATCAGCGCAGCAGGCGATGCAGATCGCTCGAACAATCGATGCAGGCTGCGTTACGATCGATGACATCGTTGTACCGACGGCAGACCCGCGTGTCAGCTTCGGTGGCCGCCGCGACTCAGGTTACGGCATGACGCGCGGCTTAGAAGGCCTGCGCGAGATGACTCGACTGAAAGTGATCCAAAAAGTGACGTGGAAAATGGCTGCCCCATCTGACGACCCCACCCGAACAACCGCGGCCGCTCATGAACGGATTGATTCGCATTCGTCACGGCCGCGGTTGGAATCAGAAATTGCAGGGACTTCGGCAATTGTGGACCGCCGTGCGCACGAAGAAGACATAGCCGAAAACGAAACACTCACACAACGACATTTGCGTTTCTATAGGAACTGAAGAAATGATTGATCGCGGAAACCATAGATTGAGAACAGCCGTCATCGGCGGCGGACTTGGAGGATTGGCGGCGGCTTGCGTCTTGGCAGCGCGCGGCCACGAAGTGACGCTGTTCGAGCGCAATGATTGGTTGGGAGGCAAAGCCGCCGAGCACGATGAAGGGGGCTTTCGCTTTGACATGGGACCGACGATTCTGACGATCCCTAGCGTACTCCGACGCATATTCGAGGAAGCAGGTCGCAAGCTCGAAGACTATCTCGAACTCGTTCGCCTCGATCCGCAGTGGCGCAGCATGTTCGACGACGGCACCGTGCTCGATCTCGTGGCTGACACTGCGGCCATGCAAAAGAACTTGGACGAGTTCACCAACACGCCGCAAACCGGCGCAGGCTATCGTCGCTTCATCGATATGTCGAAAAAGCTGCACGAAGTCTCCGACCGTTTCTTCTTTTGGAAGAACATCGGGGGGCTGACCGATACGTTTCAAGCAGGCGGCATGTTCAATATCGGCGTCTTGAAAGATGTCATGTCACTGCGCATGGGCCGATCCGTAGCAGGGGTCGTGCGATCTTATCTGCCGGATCATCGAGTCGCGCAAATGGTGGATCACTTCACGCAGTATGTGGGCTCCGCGCCTGATGCTTCGCCGGCAGTGCTATGCGGTATCGCACACATGCAGACGAGCGAAGGAGTCTGGTATCCGATCGGCGGCACGCGAGCCGTACCAGTCGCGCTGACGAAGCTCGCCACTGAACTCGGCGTCGAGTTTCGCACGGGAGTCGATGTGACCGGAATTGATTCAGTCGGTTACGCGGTGACCGGAGTCAAAACATCCGATGGTGAACACATCCCTTTTGATGCAGTCGTGTCCAAATCGGACTCATGGCGCACTCATCGACAGTTGCTCGACGGAACCCATGCCGCCGATCGCATCGGCAAGAATCGTGAACCGGCCTGCAGCGGCGTCGTGCTCTACCTCGGACTCAACCAAGCCTACGATCATGTGCTGCATCACAACTTTGTGTTTTCAAAAGATCCGCACGAAGAGTTCGAATGGATCTATCGCCGCGGCCAACCGGCACCTGATCCGACTTGCTATGTATGCGCTCCGGCTCGCACGGAACCCGGCGTCGCCCCTCCCGGCGGTGAAGCGCTCTATGTGCTGGTTCATACACCTTATATCCGACCGAATCACGACTGGTCACAGATGTTGCCCGAGTATCGAGAGATCATTCTCGACAAGCTCGAGCGCACCGGCGGCATGAAAGACATCCGCTCGCGCATCGTTGTGGAACATTCGCTGACGCCCGAGGATATCGATCGTCGGTATCATGTTTGGAAGGGAGCCATCTACGGTATCGCAAGCCACGGAAAGTACCTCGGTGCATTCAAACCGGCCAACCGCAGCACCGATTTCGGCGGTTTGTATTTAGCCGGCGGCTCGGCGCATCCCGGCCCCGGCATGCCGATGGTGATGATGAGCGGTTGGATCGCAGCCGATACGCTCGATCAAGACGTGTCCAAAGGCAAATTGCGCCGAGCGACAGTCTAATACAAGCGGAACGGCGCAAGCCGTCCGGTTCTTCACGATCGATCGCACAGCACCGGACGGCTTGCGCCATTCCGCTCCCAGGAAAATACCAAGCTCTCGCGCTGCCCGTTATTTTCATAGCCCCGAGTGCGGCATGTGTTAGGATGTGAGGTCACCACAGCGAGCCGACATCGCGATTCACTCGCTGAATCATCCCGCCTCACATCCTACCCGGAGCCGCAACATGAAGCTCTTTGTCAGTGCGCTCATACTCTGCATGTTTGGTCTCTCACAGACCGCCTCAGCTCAAGCTATCACGAAGAACGTTCCGTATGTCGATGCGGCTGAGGCCAATCAAAAGCTCGACATCTACGCACCCGCTCGCGCCGAGAAGCTGCCGGTTGTATTCTGGATTCACGGAGGAGGGTGGCAAGCCGGCGACAAATCCGAGGTCGAGATGAAACCGCAACTGTTCATCGATAAAGGCTGCGTCTTTGTTTCGACGAACTATCGCATGCTGCCTCATGTCGACATGGGAACGCTCATTCGGGACTGTGCATTAGCCATGAAATGGGTGCATGCGAACATCGACAAGCATGGCGGAGATCCGAATCGCATTCTCATCATGGGCCATTCCGCGGGAGCTCAGCTCGCCGCAATCCTTTGTACTGATGACCGCTACTTGAAAGAAGTCGGCGTTCCATTCGGCGTGATCAAAGGCTGCGTTCCTGTCGACGGTGATACCTATGACATTCCTGCGATTATCACGACGGCAGAAATTCGACGTCGCGTTCACGAGTTGCCGCAAGCCAAAGTGGGACATCGTGAAAAGTTCGGGAACGACCCCGAGAAGCATATCGATTTCTCTGCAGTGACTCACATCCGTAAAGACAAAGGCATTCCGCCGTTCCTCATTCTGTATGTCAACGGACATCCCGACACAACGGCTCAAGCTCAACGCCTGCACAATGTACTGACTGCAAACGGCATTAAGTCCAAGCTGTTCGGTGCCAAAGATACCGATCACAGCAAGTTGAACGACAACCTCGGTAAAGCGGATGATCCGGCGACCAAAGAACTGACTCAGTTCCTCGCCGACGCGCTCAAGCACTAGCCTCCGCCGACCTAATCAGAACCCGACGCGTAAGTTTAGAAGTTGCGATTTTGGATTGTTTCTCGTACTCGTACTCAATGAAATGGTACTCGTACTCGATGAGTCATGATCGAGTACGAATATTCAGAAAATGGGAAAGCGTTGGTTCCGGATTTCTCGAGAAGCGCAACTTCAAAAGCGTAAGCGAGGGACCAAGGTCTGAGTCACCTCTCCCAGGCGCAGCCAGGGAGAGGTCGAAGCGAGCCATTAAGGCGAGATTCGGGAGAGGGCTCTCTTCCGCGGCAAGGCGACTTCATCCCGATATCGGTTCGAACGGTTTGCCTGCAGTGGCCCGAACCACCGTCGGCGGTTTCACGGTTCTTGGATGAGCTGCGTCGTGTCGCTCGAAACCGTGAGTCACCAACGACTCATAGGCATCGAGCATCCGGCGGTGCTTTTGAATATCGATCTGAATGAAATTCATATCGACGACTTCGATCACCGTCCAATGCTGATACCAAGGATGTTCTTCCGACGCGAAGCCGCGCGGGATATCCGGTTCGAGAAACTGATCGACCGTGATGTCGACCGACAAGCCGTGCGTCTCAAGCCATACGTGCGATTCACCGTCCCGCGTCCCCCGAACCATATAGATCCGGCCGAAGCCTACTTCGCGTAAGAACATCGACAGCAGATACGAACAGCACAGTGAGTCGCAGCACGGAAAGGCTCGTAACATATCGGGCAAAGCTTCGATCGGTGCGGCAAGAATCAACCGGCGAAACTCCGAAGCCAACCCTTCCAGCCGTCGCAATTCCGGATTCACACCCCAACGCGAAAGGGGATTGGATGAGCGATGGACGGCCTGCTTTCGATCTCGCACTTCGGTCGAAAGAGAATTCGCTCTTCGTGATAAACCAGAATGGTTAGGATGTTGAGCGACTACGGCCGACGAAGAAGAATGCGGGGACTTCCTCTTCCCTAACAGCTTCGCCAAAGCATTCGACATCCACTGGGTCGATCTCATAGGCCACCTCAGTTTCCGATTCCGAGTCGCTTAGCGAATCAGAATCAACTCTGCGCCGGAAACAATTCGGCAGCCGGCCGAATGGCGGTCTCATTGTGGTTCTGACTGACCTTCGATGTCGATCCGGCGAAAAACCTCGGCCGTCAACGAAATGAAGTCGCAACTCCCAGACCGGCAGGCCTCAGGAGATACGCGTCAAAACAGTGGAATTGTCGGGTGGGGTGGTCGTATTGTAATCGACTCGAATCACCCATTGCCGGCCCTTCTCGCAAACTTTTGTAGAGTGCGACAGTTCACCCGAGAGTGCAAACTATTCCTTCAGCACCAAATCGATACACATCACAGCACCCAGAATCAGTTGGCGAACTGGATGGCCTGCGGGCACATCATTGGATATCTCCAGCATGTAATTATCGGCTGAGGTGAACAACTCTCGACCGAGCCCGGCCCACTTCTTAGCCACATGAGCCAACTGAGTTGTCCCGGCCATGAACTTGAAATCCCAACTCGTCCACTTCCCCTTCAGCTCGCACAACGGCTGATCGTTGGCATCCAGAACTCGGAAGGCGCCCCCTACAGAGAAGAACTTCTGCTTGAATCCACCGACGCGCTGGTTGTTCTCGTCGAACACATTAACGCTGGATAGGAAGAGCGAGATACCGCGGCTGACTCGCAGCACCGGCTGCCCGTCCGGCGTTCGCACCTGAACATCAAAGGGTGTCATCCGTTTGTAATCGGTGAACCGCAGCAACTTAGTGATCGAGCCCAATCGTTCTTCGCGACACTGCAAGACCTGAACACCCGTCTGCGGATCAAACACGTCGTAGTTGCTGGAGGCCTTGAACATGCCGACCTGCTCTTTGACGAAGTAAAGATTGCGATTGAGGACCGGATGCATTCCATAAACTCCGAAGGATGAAGAGATCTACTGCCGATGGAATAGTTCTGCAACGGCGAAGACCGTTGAGCGAATCGTGCGAGAGGGCAAATAGACGAACCGACCCGCAAGAGGCTGCCGTGATTACATGGCCTCTCGATCGGCTGCTAAGCGTATCTTCCGCAGAGTGCGGCAACAAGTCAGCTACTTGGCCAGCGTTTTGAGCCAGTTAATGGCCTCTTTCTCCGATCCGCTGGTCCAACCTTCGTCCATCGTCTTGATAAGTAGATGAACGAGATCTTTGTGCGTTCGAAGCGCTGCGACGATCGACGAGTCGTGCTTGATTCGATGCACATAGGCGAGCGCGACATCATCTGCATCGCTGTTGTGATGAGCATCCAGATAGGCCATCACTTTCTTCACGCGCGGCATGTTCGTTCCCATGCGAGCCAAACACGCCGCCAGTCCCTCTTCATCCATATTGAAGGTCATGCCCCAACCGCCGGTACGAAAGCGATTGATCACGAACCGAGGATCATCCTGCATGTACCAAAGGAATCCGTGCGTGATCGGATTCTTGCTGCCGGTCGGCATACCGACTTTCGAAATGCTCATACTAAAATCGATACCCGATAACCAATTTACCGGATCGAACGTGTATCCGTGCTCGAACAACTGGAGCTCTTTGGGATAGTGGACGGCAGGCGAACCGAATGTATGTACTGTGCGACCACGCAGCGATTCGGAGCCCTCCAGCGCTGCGATCGCTTGCAGCACATTACTGACAATCAAATTGCCCTGGCTATGAGCGAAGATCTCGTAGTTTCGATTCTCGGGCACATTTAGAAGATTGAAGAGCGATACTTGAGCCTTGTTGCGACTGAGCGCCGCCAGGATCTTCACCCTTCGAGCCTGAGCCAGCGCTTGGGCTTCGGCTTGTGCCTTAGCCGATGCAGCTGTATTCGTCGCCGATTTGGAAAATCCTTGGAACTGGTTCTTGTCACCGATGCACTGTGCGAGGTCCATCCAGAAACCATCGGTCGCGTTGTACACTCCGATCACCGGGCACATCTGCACCAATGACAGAGCCAGCGCAGATTCCGCATGATCCTTCCCAGAGTTCTGCATACCATTGACGAAAATCACCTTGCGGGAAGTCGAGAAGCAATCCTTGCACTCTGCCGCTTCCCGGTTGATGAAGACGTTGACCTCGCCATCTTGCTTTGGATGCTTGACATAGCTCGAGTCAATTTTAAAGTTGCCCATCATTCGGCCCTTCAGAAATTCGCGGCGTTCGCGGTACGGAGAGGAGAGCTGTTGCGGCAAGTTGCGCAGCGAGAAGTCCCATGCGATGCAACATCTCAAGCCGCGCGCGGAGTCCGATACCCTCTGCGGTTTGTTGTCGAGCGATCCGAACCGAAGTTGCCTGACCCATCGCAAGATTTTCATGAATGCAACGGTCTGGTCGTCCATTCAAGCGGAACAGCGCAAGCCCTCCGGTTCTTCGGGAGCATTTAGTTAGCGGGGCGACCGGATGGCTTGCGCCATTCCGCTTTAGTGAGATGCACCGCTATCGAACGGTTGCGAGCTAACGGAAAAGAGAGTGGGCGAGGAGGGACTCGAACCCCCGACATCTACTTTGTAAGAGTAGCGCTCTAACCAACTGAGCTACTCGCCCATTTCCGTTTCGGTTTTCTAGATCACCCACCGGGGTGTTTGGTTCGGCCCCTGCTTCTATCATGCTGCCATGTAGAGATCACCGGCAACGAGCAGGAGTGAACCTGCCGACTGCGGAATGTTGGAATCGCGCGGTCGGCAATTTTTTCAGAGTGACGCAATCAGGGGTTTCCAGGTGCTCAGCCGTGAGCCAGTTGACGAGTACGGCGCGCACGGCGTTCAGCTCGCAGTCGACTGCGACGGCGAACTTCGCTGGGCTTTTCATAGTACTCGCGTCGGCGCATTTCCTTCTTGATGCCGCTGCGTTCCACCAACTTGCGGAAACGACGAACGGCTTCTTGGATCGTTTCCCGGTCACGGACAATCAACTTGACCATGCAGTCCTCACTAAGGGTATTGAAAATACGTTGGCTGACACCTGACGAAACTCGACACCGAACCGGCCCCGTAGCTCATTTCACAACCACCTTGCCGAGGGCAATTTGCGTGGGGGAAAGTCACTTCCAAGCGGTCGGTCTGTCGACGAAGTCCCGTAGTGTAACGAGACCCCTCCGAGCCGTCCAGCCGCTTTTTCCGCATCGTGCTTGAAACCCTTTTTCGGCAGGAAAGGGGCCAGTTGATTGAATGAGTTCCGACAGATTAAGGTTCCAGACGCCGCCCGCAGGGGTGGAAGCTAGTTAATTTGATCGTAACCCGACGCGTGAGCGAGGGATGCGGGCCCCTCGCTTACACGTTTTGAAGTTGCGATTTTGGCTGGTCTCTCGTACTCGTACTCAATGAAATGGTACTCGTACTCGATGCGTCATGATCGAGTACGATTACGAGTACCGCCTGCGGCTGAGTACGAGTATTCAGGAATTGCGAACGCCTCGGTTCAGGATTTCTCGAAAAGCCGCAACTCAAAACTTACGCTTCGGGTTGTGATTGGGACTTTAGGATGTCGAAGCCCATCGATTCAACTGGCTCCTCGTCCAACTCCACTGCTTCGAATCCATCCGACCTTGCCGGGCGACTAGAAGACGACATGTCTCTGCCAATTGAAATGCTAGCAACGGCAGGAGCGGGCGATTGTCATTAGGGAGCTCTGAGCCAGATTCATTTGCTCCAATCTACTACGACGCGGCTCTCGGCAGTCGCGGCAGGTCCCCAGCGCTCGATTCCAATCCCAGAGATCGACCGTCACTACCGCATCCCCTGCTGCCTCAAGACTTCGCTCGAAGACTTCTTCTATGTCGGATGCTGTCGGACGTCCATCTGCCTGCGCCGGCGACTCAGCGTCGACACCGACTTGGTCGACTCGCAGAGGAATCAGACTCACTGAAACCCACTCCGCAGGACACGGCGAAACGGACCGAGTCGATTGCCGCTTCGATTGCCTGGAGCCGCGGTTCAACCATGGCAGCCCGATCAAAATAAACGCGCGGGTCGAGATCGCATGACCGAGATACCAGGCCGCTGCTGATTGAAAATCACTAAGCGTCATCTGCTTGTTGAGTGCGGCGAGCCATTTGTCCGGACGCGACTTCAAACCCATCGCGACCTGCAGTCGCGGCGAAGCGAATCACGAAACTCAAGAATCCGATTGCGAGGCATTACGCGCGGATGGTTTTCCACGACCAGCTCACCCACTTGTTCAACAGATCGAGCGATTGCCGGATAGTCATCGTGAGGCACATTGAACGGATCGAAGAAGTTCGAGGCATTGTAGAGTTTCAGTCGTTGGGGGACCGGCGGCGTTTTCAATCCGCTTTCGACCTGCGCCGCGATCGCGCCGGGCCGAGTCGCTGACTCGTGAGTGAACCGCCACAGGTCGCACATGGAACAACGAAACCTGCATTCGCTTCCGCGAAGAAAGAGGGTGCGGCAAGCGATCGTGCGGGAACACTTTAGATTCGCATCGCTTGAGCCTGGATGCGATCCAAGTGGTTCGATTTCGTCAAGCGAGTGGAGCAGCGACGATCCAGGTTGAGGTCTCGGACTGTTGAGAGATTTCAAACGAGTGCGCTCGTTCGTAGCGCTCGGACCGGTTGCGTCGAATGAGCGATCCATGAGCCTGCCGGATTCTGAGATCTCCGGATTCTTTTAGTCGTGGGATATCCGCGTCGGGAAAAGCGACGGACGGCGTCAAGATAAACGTGTGCATCAGGAGCGTCAACGAAGCCAAGATTGTTCAGCGCAACACGAATCGGCAATAGAGAGCCTGCCGTTGAGAATCACTTGCCATGCAGAACATGGCACAAATGCCGGTCCGGAAAATTTATTTACAACGGCGGGAATAAAACGCGGGCCACCCGGCTCATCACCCTTTAGAACCAAACTCGGCTCGCGGAGCCGAGAGATCACACGAAGCGGCGGCCGATCCGCCGGACCCGAACGAATTGAAGGATAGAAGCGTTATGAAAAAGTTGCTCTGCATCTGCGCACTCAGCAGTTTCGCCTTAGTCGGTTGCAGCCAGGCTCCGGAAAAGCCGGCCACTCCAGCGGCTACTCCCGCAACCACCCCTGCGGCCGAAACCAAGCCTGCTGACGCAACTCCTCCGGCTGACAAACCTGCCGATGCGACCCCTCCGGCCGACAAGCCCGCTGACGCAGCTCCGCCGGCTGAATCGAAGTAATCGATTCCGTCTGCTTCGAGCAGGCCCGACCTGAGGCCGCTTGTCGCACAAAAACCCAAAAACTCGATGGGACGAACCCCGCGGTTCGTCCCATTTTTTATTGGCTCTGCGTTGTATCGGGCCCCCGCTGCGATAGATTGATGGGCTTAACATCTTGCGACATCATCCAGAAGTACCCAACGCGGGTTCTTAATCAACGTTCGATTCCATAACGGTTATGAGTGGCAGAACATGAAACGCGCAATCTCGAATCTCTCCGCCGCCGGGCAGGAGCAATTACGACGCAGCTTCGCTTACTGGAGCCTCGCGATTCTGAGCACCATGGCGGGCACTTCCGCTGTGGTTCTGAATCCGACTTCGGCTTGGGCCATGCAAGATCCACCGGCAGGCGCAGAAGAACCCGATAAGAAACCGACGATCACGCCACAGAAGTTTATGCAGTTGATTCAGTCGGGGAAGCAGGATGAAGCGCTCAAGCAGATCGATGAAGCTCGCGCTGCCGATCCGGACAATATGCAGCTCATGAGCTACGAAGTGACGGTGGCCGGACTACTTGCACGCACCGGCAAGCCGGAAGGGGCAGAGCGCCTCATCAAGCTCGGTGACACGCTGAACAAGAAAATCGAAAAAGACGTTGCGGCTCGCAACATGTTTGTCAACGTCGCAGTCAACTATGCCCAAGTCTTGATGCAGCAGGGCAAAGCGGAAGATGCGCTGAAACTCATCGACACGACCAAGAGCCGTATGATCGAAGTCGGAGCCGAATCATCGCCGATGGTGTCTAGTCTTACGACGCTTCGTACGCGTGCTCTCATCACTGCGGGCCGATTGGCGGAAGCCAAGACCGACCTGGATAAAGAATTCGACGACTTACTCGCGAAAGTGGAAAACGAGCCGAATCGTCTAACCCAGTTGGTCAGCCAACTTGCCTTCTACAGCAACTCATTCGCGGAAGAATTCGCCGATGCCGTAGCCGCTCGTGAGAAAGCTGTCGGCGAAGCCGTCGAGGCACAACTCAGCAAGCCGAGCGCGGGCTACAACCAGTTCATGGCTTATCAACAGCTCGTACTCGCCAAAGCCTCTCGACTGGCAGAAGCAGACGCCAAAGCCGCGCGTTCACTGCTCGATACGCTCACCAAGCGTGCGGACGAGTTCAAAGAGAATCTCGAAGACAAGCAGAAAACTCAACTCGAGAACGGCTTGAAGCAAGCGATGCGCAGCCTTGAGGCCAAGCTGAAGCATGGTGAACTCATCGGACAAAAAGCGCCCGAGTTCGACGCGCAAAACTTTGTCGGTATGAAAGCAACTACCCTGGCCGACCTCAAAGGCAAAGTCGTTCTGGTCGACTTCTGGGCCGTATGGTGCGGACCTTGTATCGCCACTTTCCCGCACTTGAAGGAATGGCACAAAGAGCTCTCCGACAAGGGTCTGGTGATCGTCGGTGTCACACGTGAATACGATTACGCATGGGACGACAAGGCTCAAAAAGCTTCCAGGAAACCTGACACGACGACAGAACAAGAACTGGCGATGCTCGAAAAATTCCGAGCTCACCATGAACTGGGCCACGGCTTTATCGTGACACCGGAGAAGTCGACCTATAACGAGCAATTCGGTGTGACAGGCATTCCGCAAGCAGTCTTGATTGATCAAGATGGGGTCATTCGCATGATCAAAGTCGGATCAGGCGAAGCCAATGCGAAGGCCCTCGAAACCGAAATCAAGAGACTGCTCGGCCAGTAGGGCGACCAGTAGGGCGAACTGAAGTAAATCGACAAGTAGTGAATGAAGAAAAACCTCACCGTCCATCCGCGAATTCCGCTGCCCGCCCGAAACCTGACGGCTCTGATTCAAAGCCTACTGAAAGTTCACAAGAACACGGCTCTGGAACTGATCCATGACGGCATGGCGACGGTCAACGGACGGACGGTGCGACAACCTCACTACACGCTCGAACCGGGCGATCTCTTAGAAGTCGAATATGCTCCACAGCCGACCGCTCCGCCGAAACGCAAAGCGAGCGTTCGCGAACCGTTTGAGATCGCTTATGACGACCAGTATTTGATGCTGGTCGTCAAACCGGCGGGTCTTCTCACTGTGCCGACCCCCAAGCGTGAACGAAATACTTTGCTGGGGGGCATCAATCGCTGGCTGGAACGCGAACAACCCGGCAAGATCGCTTGCTGTGTCCATCGTCTCGATCGGGGCGTCTCCGGTTTGCTCGTGTTTGCCAAGAGCCCCGACATCGCCGAGATGCTTCGCAATCAATTCGCCGATCGCAAGCCGGAGCGGAAGTACACGGCCTTCACAGCAGGCTCGATTCGCCAAGATCGCGGAACCTTTCGATCGTACTTAGCCACCGACGATGCGCTCAATCGTTACTCAACGGATGATCCCGAGAAAGGCGAACTGGCGATCACACATTACGAAGTGCGCGAGCGATTCAACGATGTGACGCTGGTCAGCGTTCGACTGGAAACCGGTCGTCGCAACCAGATCCGAGTTCACTTCGCCGAAGCCGGTCACCCACTGATCGGTGAAACTCGTTACCGAACGGAGCAAGCAGCGCACCGAGCATGGAACTATCCACGCATTGCACTGCATGCAGAGTCGCTGGCGTTTGACCATCCGATCACAGGCGAGCGACTGCAGTATGTGGCTCCATGGCCGCAAGAGTTCAGAGACTTTCGCCGCAAATTTACGCGCTGAGTAGCAAATGAAAGCAGAACGGCGCGAGCTGTCCG
The DNA here is from genome assembly GCA_046349815.1 of Pirellulales bacterium. Classification (GTDB taxonomy): domain Bacteria; phylum Planctomycetota; class Planctomycetia; order Pirellulales; family Pirellulaceae; genus Aureliella. The sequence continues at coordinate 18,108 of JAXMBQ010000034.1, forward strand.
GTTCTTCACGATCGATGGTGTTTCATCGGACGGCTTAAGGGGCTTTTCAATTTAATCGAAGCCCGAAGCGTAAGCGAGAGATGCGGGTTCCTCGCTTACGCTTTTAGAAGTTGCGCTTTTGGATGGTTTCTCGTACTCGTACTCAATGAAATGGTACTCGTACTCGATGCGTCATGATCGAGTACGATTACGAGTACCGCCTGCGGCTGAGTACGAGTATTCAGGAAATGCGAACGCCTTGGTTCAGGATTTCTCGAAAAGCGCAACTTCAAAACTTACGCTTCGGGTTGTGATCGGGACATGGATCGATCGAAGCCAGATAAATTAACAGTCCGGAGCCGTCCGGTGGAGTGAGATCAGTCTGGAAGAACCGGACGGCTTGCGCCGTTCCGCTGGAATGAAATCCAAAGGCCCGTAGTGCTCCGGGCTTTCAAGCACGGCGGGCGTCGATGCGACGCGTTCATCCGCTGTCGGTTAAGCGGCTCGGCGGATCGGTTCCGCGGTGCGTTCATCCGAGCTCGGTTCTGCGAAGTGCTCAAGGCAGCGCTGGGCGGTCGTATTGAGCAACAAAGCGCCGCCGGCTCCGTAGAATTTGATTTGGTTCTCTTCAACGAACCACACGACATGAAAGCCGTCGCATTCGAACTTGCGACCGCAGTATAGTCCCTGTCGAATGAGAATCGTTTCGCGCAGGTTCTCGGTATCGGCAGCGCCGAATTGGACGAGTTGAGCCGTAATCGCGGATCGAACTTTTTCCAGCATGCTCAAAGCTGCCTTCGCAGAACAACTAGCCGACAAGAACCTGTGTTGGGTGCAATCGGCAAGATTCCTTGCAAGCCGTTAGCGCACTACTCCTGCTCGGCACAACCTCCCGAGTCCCCCTATTTTCCGAAGTGAATTGCCGGCAATTGCAGTTCATCAGGGGTGCAAGTCCGCAAAGTCGGCATTCGAGCGGCATAGGTAAACCGAGCGAAGCGATCTTCCGATTCTCCACCTTACCGCTTCGCGGCCGGAGAAGGGCTCCGCACCGCGCAGCGAGATCGCACTCCCCTTACTACGGCAGCTTCCGACACGATTGCCCGGTCACCGGTCGGCCGCAGTACTGCACGAAAGGATTCGCCATGGATGAAATCTCCGTAGATGTCGTTCTGCAGATGTCGGATGACGAACTGGCAGAAGTACTCGAAGAAGTCGCGGGCGTCGAATTCGACGACAGCCGGCTACCGGCCATGCGAGCTCTGATCCGAGCCGCCGGCAGCCTCGAAGGAGCCATCGACCTGCTCGACGAGTATAGCTCCGGGGCAGAAGCTGCTTAGTGGTCGGCCCGACACGCAAAAACGTACAGCGTAAGCCGTCTTGCCGACTAGATAAAAGCGGAACGGCGCGAGCAAGCTTGATTATCTCATGAAAGCGGAACGGGCAAGCCGTCCGGTAACGCACTGTTGATCGTGAAGAACCGGACGGCTTGCGCCGTTCCGCTTGCATGTGATCAAGAAGTCCTCACGCTTTGGGTTGCGAAGCTATCGACAATCTAGAAACAAAAACGGAGCGGTGTATTTCCGCTCCGTTTTCATTTGTTCGGATTCAACGATTCGCTGAACTAGCCGAGGATCTTGGCCAGCGCGTCGAGAGCAGCCTTGGCTTGCTCGATACCGCCGACTTCTTCGGCCATCTTCTTGATCTTAACCAGAGCATCCAACGACAGATCGGCTTGGGGCTTCTTAGCAGCCGGTCGGCCGGCGCTCTTCGTAGCAGCAGCACCCTTCTTCGGGCGTCCGCGCTTGCCGGCAGGCTTGCCGCCACGAGACTTATCTTGCGACAGAACTGTGCTCACCATCGCCGGCGAAACTTCCACGCCATGTTCCGACTTAATGATGGCAGCGATTTCTGATGGGCCGGCATCAGGCTTTGCTGAGCGAGCATCACGAATCAACTGAGACTTGGAAACACCGTTACCTTTAGCCTTGCGGGCCATATGGTCCTCTCCCTCGTATAGCGGTCTTAGAAAACTAGAAGGCCGGGCGAGGCGCCTTCGGACAAAGTATTTGATGACAGCTTCCACTTTTCAGTGTTAATGTCAACGATCATCCGGGCATTTGAATGCAATATTTCGCCATTATTTACTTACAAGCTCTAAGGGAATTCAATAGTCGCCTATTGGGAAACACTTAGTTCAGGAATGCGTTGCTGAGAGTTATTCAAATCGAATTTCAATGCGGTTTTGGATCGGCCGTCGCGCAGCGTGCACGTATTAATCTGCGTTGCATTAAGATCGAACAACAATGTGTTGTGCAGGCGAATCGGTTTACGTTCTGCAGAGGCTTTCAGCGCTTGGGACGGATATTCGAGCTCAAAATAACACCAGATCCAATTCTCTTCCGCTTCCCATCCCAACCAATGAAATCCCGGTTTTTCCCCATCTTTAATTCTAAAACTGGAATTCCCTCCGGCCTTTAGAACACTTTCGAGGCCGGCTCCTTTCCCTTCTTGCTCTGCATCACTTTCTATCACGTCTACAAAAATGTTCTCTCGGATATAACCGCATAGCAACTTTTCATTCAGCTTTAAGTCGTTCGGCACACGCTCCGAGTCATTCGCGGGGTGTTCAAGATTTTTTACGTCCGAGCGTTCTTGCGGCCCGAGCTGTTCAGAGCGACCGACGAATTCGAGTTTATCCGCTTGAGAAATACGAGATTCTCGTAGTTTTAGAACGCGTTCGACATCTACTGCATACACCCGCACCGCTACTTCCAGTCGTCGTGACTGGCTGTTCCATTCCATTTCCGCCGTCGATGTATGGAACGGGTGAGCAGTCAGCGACGGTAGAATGGCTGAGTGGAATAATAGAACGCAGATCGAAAGGAAACCGAGTCGGATCATTCCTCGATTTCCTTTCGCACGGCAGGCGACTTGTCCTTATCTGACTGCGTCTGCTCTTTATCAGCCGATTCTGCAGGCTTCGCGTTCTCCTCGGCTTTTTTCTTTTCAGCCGCCTCACGTTTGGCTTGCTCTTCTTTTTCGCGCTTGGCTTGCTCTTCCTTGCGTCGCAGTTCACGCTCCTGTCGTTCTTGTTCCGCTCGCATCGGATTGCCTTCGCGCTGACGTCGGCCCTTGTATAAGCGGAAACGGCTGGGCTCGAGCTTCGGCGGGAAGTGATTGTTGTCTCGATCGGCATCTGCGGTTTCGCGATGCGGGTCTAGTTCGATCGATACAAGCTCTTTCTCGGAAACGAAGCCTTTCGTGCACGAGGTTGCATCGTTTCGCCAGATCTCCGCCGGAATCCGTATGATCTGATGTGTGCCGTCTTTGTAATTGAGTTGTACGATCACGGGCATGACCAAGCCGCCGAGGTTCTTGAATTTGACAACATAAAAGTTGTGCTTGGCATTGAGCAATTCGCGCTCGGCAGGCTTCAGTTCCTTTAAGAAACGTTCGTAGGCCTCGCGCAGCTCCGGAGTCGGCTTGGATGGATCGAAGCTGTTATAAAAATCCTTCAGTTCGGGAAACGCTTCGACTCGCTTAGGCAAAGGATCGTTTCGCTTGTCCGACATCGTCGGCGGGGTCGACTTCTCAGTCTGCTGCTTGCGCTCGAACTCGGCATCTGGATCACCGCCGTCGGGCACCAACCATCGCACCGATTCGATTCCGATGTCGCAATGATCGGTCGAATAAAACCAACCGCGCCAGAACCAATCCAAATCGATGCCGGATGCGTCTTCCATCGTGCGGAAGAAGTCGGCCGGCATCGGTCGCTTGAACTTCCATCGACGTGCGTATTCCTTAAAGGCAAAGTCGAACAGTTCTCGCCCCAGAATCGTTTCTCTCAGAATGTTCAGCGCGGTTGCCGGCTTTGCATACGCATTGTTACCGAACTGCAACAACGATTCGCTGTTCGTCATGATCGGCACTTGATCGGTGCTGAGCATGTAGCGAGTAATGTCCTCGGGTTCGCCGCGCTGAGACGGATAATCTTTTTGCCATTCCTGCTCTGCCAAGTACTGCAGAAAAGTATTCAGTCCCTCGTCCATCCAAGTCCATTGTCGCTCGTCGCTGTTGACGATCATCGGAAAGTAATTGTGTCCGACTTCGTGAATGACGACGGAGATCAACGCATACTTAGTTCTCGAAGAATAGGTTCCGTCTTCCTCAGGGCGAGGTCCGTTGAAACAGATCATCGGATATTCCATACCGAAGACCGGCCCGTTGACGCTGATCGCCGTAGGATAGGGATAAGCGAAGGTATATCGGCTGTATACGTTCAGAGTATGAATGATCGAGTGCGTCGAAAAGCGACTCCACAGCGGTTCGGCTTCATTTGGATAGAACGACATAGCCATGACGGAGTTGCCTTCGACGTCGTGCCCTTGCGCATCCCAAATGAATTTACGACTGCTGGCGAAAGCAAAGTCACGAACATTCTGCGCGTGGAAGACCCATGTCTTGTTCGCGTCGGTCTTCTCCTTTTGATTCTCGGCAGCTTCATTCGGAGTCACAATGAACACGGGCTTCTTGGCGGTGCGAGCCTCCTTGAGTCGCGACTGCTGATCGGCTGTTAAGACTTCGCCCGCATTCTGTAGAACACCGGTCGCGGCCACTATGTGATCTTCGGGTGCCGTGATGCGTACGAGGTAGTCACCGAGCTCCAGAGTGAATTCGCCTTGTCCGAGAAACTGCTTGTGCTGCCAACCGACCGCATCGCAAAAAGCAACCATGCGAGGGTGCCACTGCGCGATTTCATAGATGCAGTTGTCATCTTTCTCGAAATACTCATATCCCGTTCGACCCGGCAAGAGCTTGCTGTCGTTGATCTTGTAATGCCACGCCAAGCTGAATCGATAGGTTTGATCAGGAGCGAGCGGTTCCGGGAGATCCACTCGCATCATTGTCTTGACGACCGTGTACGGCAGCGATTTGCCTTGGGCATCTTTCAGCTCGGTGATCTTTACGCCGCCGTCGAATATTTGACGGGCCAAGATACCGTGCAAGCCGTCGAGCGAAAGTTGCGGACCGATGGCATAAGAATTGGTGAGGCTCGCATCCGAGTCGGGAGTGAAGATGTTGGCGTCGAGTTGCAGCCACAAGTAACGAAGCGTCAATGGCGAGTTGTTGTGATACGTCACTTCCTCGCGACCGGTAATGCTGCGCTCTTTATCATCGAGCTTAACATCGATGACGTAGTCGGCTCGCTGCTGCCAATACTCAGGCCCAGGCTCACCAGTCGCCGTACGTGTCGCGCCGGGTGTGGGCCAAGCCTCTTCCAGTTGTCGAAATTTGTCTTCCTGCGAATACTTGCGATTCGTTACGTCCTGGGCTGCCGCCGTAGGGCCGACTGAGAGGACGCAGGCTAAGACCAGCCATGAATGAAGCGATGAAATGATGCGGGAATAAACGGTACGACATCCGAAAGAATGAGGCACAGAACCAACCTTTGCTCTAGTCGGCAATGAGGGGAGACGATGTTTCTCGAGGCTCGTGGGGCGGTCGGAGGGAGGAGATCGATCGCGGAAAGATGGGGCCGGCCGGGCGATATCGCAATTGATCAAGGACCGTTCGGGGTCAAACAGCCTCAGGGTTCATTAGAATTACGTCTCCGGTCGGATTCAACCTGCCGACGATGCATTATGCCCAGTCCTTTTCCGGCTTGGGGAACTTAAATCCCGTCGCCCGATATTCATTGGCGTATGAAGCTCTCCAACGCGATATGGAAACCATTTTGACAAGCGACCAGTCCTACCCTTTCGGCTATTGCACCAATGTGCATGCAGGCGTCGATTTCGCAGCAGCGAAACACAACTTGGAAGAGATTGCCTGCCGAGTCCGTGATTTAACGACCGCGGGTCGTTCGCTGCCGGTCGGATTATGGTTGGCAGAACCTGCTGCACGAGTCTTATCCGAGGGCGATCATGCCGCAAGGTTTCGGGACTGGCTGTCCGAGCGAGGACTTAAGCCATACACATTCAATGGGTTTCCTCAAGGTGATTTTCATCAAGAGATCGTCAAGCACGCCGTGTATGAACCGGATTGGCGATCCGAATCGCGATTGAATTACACATTGAAGTTGATCGACATCCTGGCCGCGCTGTTGCCTGAAGGAGGATGCGGTTCCATTTCAACCCTCCCGCTCGGTTGGCCTCACCAAGACTGGCAAACCAAAGACTATCGCGCTGCCGCGGATCACTTGCTGCGCGCCGCTGCACACTTAAAGCAAACGGCATTGCAAACCGGTGTCGAGATCGTGTTGGCTGTCGAACCCGAGCCGGGCTGCGTGCTCGACACGGCCGACGATCTGGAACACTTTTTCACTCGCTATCTCTTCCGATCCGACAATCGCATCGCGGATGAAGAAACAGCACGTCGTCATCTCACAGTCTGTCACGACATCTGCCACAGCGCAGTGATGTTCGAGCCTCAAGAGACCGCGCTTAGTCGCTACGCTTCGGCCGGTATAAGGCTGGGCAAAGTTCAAGTCTCAGCAGCGGTCTCTGCAGCTTGGTCTTCCGATCCCGCAGACGACCTTCCAAACCAAGACGAATCGCTGGCTCAGCTCAGCCGCTTCAACGAGCCCCGTTACTTACATCAGACGACACGATGCATGAAAGCAACCGACGACTTGAACCAAGAACAGGCAACCGAGATAGTCGATGACTTGTCGATTGCACTCGCCTCGTGGAAGAACGAACCGCAGCGAATGACTCGCGACCAATGGCGTGTGCATTTCCATGTACCGATCTTCGTCGACAGATTCGGTGCGCTTCGCGCTACACAATCCGACATTCGTATTGCAGTTGCACCGATTAATAGTTTGATGAACGAACAAGCCGCAGGTCGACCGTGGTTCACAGGTCACTATGAAGTGGAGACCTACGCCTGGGGCGTACTACCCGAACACCTGAAGACCGCCACGCTCGCAGAAGGGATTGCGCAAGAGCTGCAGTTTTTCGAATCAGTGGTGGGATGAAGATCACCGCGTGACCATGTAGATCCATTTCAATGTAGATCTACAACTGTCGGCAACTCACGCGGTCTTGCCGGCTAGAGTTATGCCGAGGGCGACGGCGGCTAGGCCGATGATGACGTGAGCTGCAATCACGGCGATTCCAAGTCCAGGCTTACCGGACTGCCAAAATCGGATTACCTCGAACCCGAACGAGCTGAAAGTGGTCAAGCCTCCGAGCAATCCGACGCGGACGGCTAATTCCCCCCAATGGCCCGACAGATCCCGATCGGCGGCCCACTTGAATGTAAAGCCGATGGCTAGGCAGCCGACGACATTGACGATCCAAGTCGAGAGCGGAACAGCCTGCGGATGGAGCGATTTAAAAGTGCAATTCAGCCCGTGCCGGAGCAGCGTTCCGACCATTCCACCCAGTGCAATCGCTATCCACTCTTTCCACATGGGCGGGTTTCTCCGGCTCGGGAATCGTTAACTGTTGAACAAACTGGGCTTTGGCCGTATTCTGAAGAACTTCCCCGTCAAAAGCACACCCTACTTTTGGAGTTTGTCGAAAATGGCTTCCGTTGATGCGAAACGTGGTACACAAGTAATGACCGGCGCCGACATCCTGGTCAAATCCTTGGTGGATCACGGCGTGGAAGTGATCTTCGCTTACCCGGGTGGGTGCTCGATGCCCATGCATCAGTCGCTCACCAAATACGGCAAGAACCTGCGAACCATTCTGCCTCGACATGAACAAGGCGGAGCCTTTGCAGCTCAAGGCTACGCACGAAGCACCGGCAAGCCGGGGGTCGTCATGGCCACCAGCGGTCCAGGCGCCACGAACCTCGTGACAGCCATCGCCGATGCCAAGCTCGATTCGATCCCGCTGATCGCGATCACCGGGCAAGTTCCGACCGCAGTCATCGGAACCGACGCATTCCAGGAAACGCCGATCGTCGAAGTTTGCCGCGGTATCACCAAGCATCACTATCTGGTTACCGAAGTCGATGACCTCGCACGCGTGATGAAAGAAGCGTTCCACATCGCTACCACCGGACGTCCCGGCCCGGTCTTGATCGATATGCCGAAGAACGTGCAGCTCGATCAGTGCGAAGTCGAAGACGACGTGGCAATGAATCTCCCCGGTTATCGCAGCAAGACTCCGACGGCTCGACCCGAACAGATCCGCCAAATCGCGGCCGCCATCAAGCACTCGCGACGTCCGATCCTTTACGCCGGGGGCGGTGTGATCGCTGCCGAGGCAGCTGCCGAACTCCGTCAACTCATCGAGCTGACCGGTATCCCAATCACCATGACTGTCATGGGTCTGGGACTGTATCCGAATGACGGTGACCTGTCGCTGGACATGCTCGGCATGCACGGCTCAGCTTACGCCAACTATGCTGTTCGCGATTGCGATCTGCTGATTGCGCTGGGAGTACGCTTCGATGACCGCGTCACAGGCAAGCTGGCGGCGTTCGCTGCCAATGCCAAGATTATTCACGTCGATATCGATGCATCGGAACTGAACAAGAACAAAGTGGCTCACATCCCGGTTTGCAGCGATGTGAAGTTCGTACTGCAAGAGCTGAACAAGATCGTTGAAGCGCCGACCGACATCAGCGATTGGGTCAAGCACTGCAAGTCACTGAAGAGCAAGTATCCGTTCCACTACGACGAATCGTTCGACGGTATTCTGCAGCAGCATGCAATTCGCGAATTGTCGAATCTCACGGCTGATCGCGATACGTACATCACGGTCGGTGTCGGCCAGCATCAAATGTGGGCGGCTCAGTTCTACAGCTTCCGTCAACCGCGTCATTGGCTCAGCTCTTCCGGACTGGGCACGATGGGCTTCGGCCTGCCGTCCGCCATGGGTGTGCAAGCGGCTCATCCCGGGGCTTTGGTGGTCGACATCGACGGAGACGGCAGTTTCCAGATGAATATCCAAGAGCTGGCGACGCTGTACTGCGAAAAACTGCCGGTGAAGGTCCTGCTGCTGAACAACCAACACTTGGGTATGGTGGTGCAATGGGAAGACCGCTTCATGGGCAGCAATCGCGCTCACACCTACCTCGGTCCGATCGATCACGAAGAGGCGAGCGGTATAGGCGACACATCGAAGCACGCCATCGTCAAGAAGCGTTATCCCGATTTCGTATCGATCGCCAAGGGCTACGGTTGCGGAGCAGCGACGGTCAGTCGCAAGGCAGACTTGCGCGGGGCGCTCGAAGAGATGATCAACTATCCGGGTCCGTTCGTACTGGATGTCAACGTGCCGTATCAAGAGCACGTGTTGCCGATGATTCCGTCGGGACAGACCGTCGACGACATGATCCTCGAGTAGTCAGCCGGCTGGGTTCGAATGTCTCGAACCGATCTTGAATAAGTCAGCGCGGGCAGTCTGCCCAACGGTTAAGATGGAGGTCCTGCCGCAACCCGTTGCAGTCCCTCCATTCCCCCTCCGCGCTGAATTCCTTCATGCGAACTCATCTCGCACACTGCCGAGCCTCGTTCAACGGAGCTCGGCTCTTTGCCGCGCTGATCTATGCGTGTCTACTTTCTCATTCGGGCTTCGGACAAGGCGCCGATCGTGAGCTGAAATTCGGTCGCGATGTCTTGCCGATCCTCTCGGAAAACTGCTTTGCATGCCACGGCCCCGATCCCGGCAAGCGACAAGGTGAACTGCGGCTCGACACTCGCGAAGGCGCACTAAAGAGCCTCAACCTGCAGACACCCGATGACAGCGAGTTACTCAAACGTGTTCGGACGGATGATGCGGATGCGCTAATGCCGCCCCCCGAGTCACACAAAAAACGATTGACGGCGGAACAGATCGATACGCTGCGCCGCTGGATCGCCGCGGAAGCACCATGGGGTCGTCACTGGTCGTTTGAAGAACCGACTCAAGCCGCTGTCCCCGAGCTCGCGCCGCATCCGATCGACGCGTTTGTGCTCGAGCGTTTGAAGGCCGAGGGTATCGATCCATTAGAACAGGCCGCTCCATATACACTACTGCGCCGCTTGTCCTTTGATTTGACCGGGCTGCCTCCGACTGCAGGCGAAGTACATGAGTTCAACACTGCAGTTGAACAAGCCGGATTCTTGAAAGCGTACGAAGCTGCAGTCGATCGTTTGTTGAATTCGCCTCACTACGGCGAACGCATGGCGATGTGGTGGCTGGATGCAGCCAGATATGCAGACACCGACGGCTTTCAAGGAGACGATACGCGCACGAACTGGCCATGGCGGGATTGGGTTGTATCCGCCTTCAATGCCGACATGCCGTTCGATCGCTTTACGCTCGAGCAATTCGCCGGCGACCTACTGCCCGACGCGACCGACGAGCAAAAGTTGGTCACCTGCTTTCATCGCAATCACATGACCAACGGTGAAGGGGGCCGCGATCCCGAGGAATCACGAATCGATTATGTCATCGATCGCGTGAACACAACCGGTACGGTATGGTTGGGTTTGACTCTCGGCTGCTGCCAATGCCATTCCCATAAATACGATCCCGTCTCGCAACACGACTATTACTCGCTGGCCGCCTTCTTCGACTCGATCGATGAAGACGGCAAAGCAGGCCGAAATGCGAAGCCGTATTTGGCTTATCAGTCTTCACTCGCTGCTCGATCCGCGGAAGAAGCTCAACAGGTGGTCGAAGCCAGAAAGCCGCTCGAGCTCGCGGCTCGCAAACAAGCCGAAGAGCCGTTCCGCGATTGGTATGCTGCCGAAATCAATCGCATCAAACCGGGCTTTGTTGCATGGCGATCACTGAACATCAGCTCGTTATCGACGGCCGAAGGAACCGAGCTGAGCGAGACGCAGGAACACGAAATCGTCGCCGGCGGACCGAACCTGTTTCAGGATGATTATCGAGTCTCAGGCCGATCCGATCTCAAACGCATCACGGGTGTTCGCATCGATGTCCTACCGCATACAGACCATACAGGAGGCGGACTATCGCGAGGCGCGAGCGGCGAGTTCATCCTCACCGACGTGAAGATACAAGTCCGTCGCGCGGGCAACTCGCAAGTCCGTGACATCGCCCTGGCCGGTGCGGTCGCCGATGTTGCAGGCTCGCAGAAAGAAGCTCGCGCCTACGGCGACGTAAAGGGCATCCTCGACGACGATCCTCGCAACGGTTGGACTACAAAAGGACATGATGCCAATCAGATGCATTCGGCAGTACTTGCCTTGGCCGAGCCGCTGGTGCCGGATGCGGATGAAGAGTTGCTGATCGAGTTGCGTCAACGTTCGACACTAGGCGACGCGAATATAGGACGCTTTCGTATCTCTCTGACCGATCAGGCCGGCCCGGCAGTGCTGACAACCGGCCCGATGCCGATGGAACGATTGCTGAGCGCCGGTCTTCCGGAATTCGACAAGGTCGAAGAGGCCCTTCGCAAAGATCTCTTTGAACAGTTCTTAGCCGATCACGAAGCCTATCAAACCGAGCGACGTTCTCTGGAAAGAGCAGAGCGACAAGCCAAAGAAACCAAGGATGCGACTAAGAAAATCGACGTGATGGTACTGGCCGAACGGAGCGAACCGCGCACCACTCATGTCTTACTGCGCGGCGTTTGGGATAAGAAGGGCGACGTCGTACTGCGAGCCTTTCCACCTGCACTGAGCTCGCCCGATGAACAATCATCTGCCGGCACGGCGGAACCAACCTCGAGTGCAACGATTCGCAGCCGGCTCGATCTGGCTCGGTGGCTTACCGATCGCCGCAATCCGTTGACAGCTCGCGTCACGGTCAATCACTTGTGGCAGATGATGTTCGGTACGGGGCTGGTGCGAACGGTCGATGACTTCGGCTTGCAAGGTGAACGGCCGACACATCCCGAATTGCTGGATTGGTTGGCCGTGGATTTTATAGAACACGGATGGAATATCAAACGTACGATCAAGCAGATGGTGATGAGTGAGACGTATCGCCGAACTTCTCGTACTACGCATGAGTTACTGAGTCGTGATCCCGATAATCGCTTGCTCGCACGCGCCTCGCGTTATCGTCGACCGAGTTGGATGTTGCGAGATGCGGCGTTGCGTGTTTCCGGTTTGATGAATCCCGCTTTGGGCGGACCGCCGATCAAGCCCTTCCAACCGGACGGCGTATGGGAAGAATTATTCATGGGTCGCTTTCGCTACGATCCCAGCGAAGGGCCGGCTCAGTATCGTCGGACGTTGTACACCTTCCAGCGACGCTCCATCGCTCCGACGTTTCTCTTCGATGCGGCCCAGCGTCGAGTCTGCGAGGTCCGCGTATCGAGAACCAATACGCCGCTGCAAGCTTTGACGCTGATGAACGATCAGAATCAGTTGCGAGCCGCTTGGGCACTGGCTGAACGTACTGAGCGATCCGACCAGTCATCCGAGGCGATCCTCGCAGCGATGGCCTTTGCAGTGCTTTCGCGTGAGCTCGATGTGGACGAACGCCGTCTGCTGATGAAAGAGTTTGAGCAAGCGAATAATCACTTCTCGGCTGTTTCAAAAGATGCGGACAAGCTGGCGAGTATCAGTCTTGGAGATACAGATCATGGATCGGCTCTGTCGAAAAAACACGACGCTGAAGTGAAGTCCGACGCAGCGCCGATGCAAGCCGAGATCGCAGCCGCCGCCGTGGCCGCTCAACTGTTGCTCAATCTCGATGAGGCAATCAATCGTGAGTGAACGTCCAATGAAACCACGACGAAGCACATCGATCGATTCAAACGATCGCGAACTCTCGCAAACGCGACGATACTTCTTGGGTCGAGGAGCCGGAGTGTCGTTGGGCGCGGCTGCACTCGCATCGCTGCTTAGTCGTGAAGCTTCGGCAGGCGATCAGCCGCAGCCGATCGGCCTCGCAGGCTTGCCGCACTTTACACCGAAGGCCAAGCGAGTCATCTTTCTGACGCAGTCAGGCGGTCCGTCTCAGTTGGAACTTTTTGACGACAAACCGGGACTTCAAGAATGGGCAGGCAAGGAACTGCCGGAGTCGGTGCGACAAGGTCAACGCGTGACGACGATGACCTCAAACCAAAAGCAACTCGTCATGCCGCCGCGAGTGAAATACGAACGTTGCGGACAGAGCGGTGCAACGGTCGGTGAGTGGCTGCCGCATTTGAAGAAAGTGGTCGATGAGATTTGTATCATCAAGTCGATGCACACGGATCAAATCAATCATGCACCGGCGATGACACAGTTCCTAACCGGTCATCAATTGCCCGGCAGACCAAGCTTGGGAGCGTGGGTCAGTTACGGACTCGGCAGCGAAAATCGCGATCTGCCCGACTATCTGGTGATGATCTCGAAGATGCAGCGACCGAGCGATCAACCGCTGTATGACCATTACTGGGGCAGCGGCTTTCTCCCCTCGCGATTCCAAGGCGTCAAGCTGCGCAGCGCGGCCGATCCGGTACTTTATCTGCGCGACCCGGACGGGTTGCCGCGCGAACTGCGACGCGGCATGCTCGATAACTTATCGGCTTGGAACCGCAAGCACTTTGAAGAGACATCCGATCCGGAGATCGAAACCAGGATCAAGCAGTACGAGATGGCTTATCGCATGCAGACCAGCGTCCCGGAGCTGATCGACATGAGCGATGAAACCGAACACACATTTGAAATGTACGGACCCGATTCGCGTCGTCCGGGAAGCTACGCTGCTAATTGCATTTTGGCCCGACGCTTGGCCGAACGCGGCGTGAGGTTCATTCAACTATTTCATCCTGACTGGGATCATCACAGCCGGTTGCCCAGTTGGTGCACGGCTCGTTGCCGCGATACCGATCAAGCGACATCCGCGCTGATTCAAGATTTGAAACAGCGAGACATGTTGCGCGACACACTTGTCATTTGGGGCGGCGAGTTCGGGCGGAGTGTGGTCGGACAAGGGGAATGGAACAGCCCGGAAGCGGGCCGTGATCATCATCCTCGATGCTTCACGATGTGGATGGCCGGCGGCGGAGTCAAAAGCGGTCTAACCTTCGGTGCCACGGACGACTTCAGCTTCAACGTCGCATCCGATCCGGTGCATGTGCGAGACCTGCATGCCACCATTCTCCATTTGCTCGGTATCGATCACGAACAATTGACCTATCGCTACCTCGGACTCGACTTCCGCTTGACCGGTGTAGAACCCGCGCACGTTGTTCGAGATATCCTCGCTTAAGGAACTACACGCACCGTAATCCTCCACGTGTTTCCTATTCCGGTCCTTCGGTCATGTACGGGAATGGGTACGCAAATGACTGAAACACAATGGGGCAGCATGCACGGGATTGAGGGGCGGCTTATGATGAGGCGTTGACGCGTGAGTGACGTGAATCTGGGGCGGTGTTTTGTCGAAGCTCAGAGCCTTTGTCGGAGAGTATTCATCGTGAGACGAGTCCTGGTGACGATCTTCACCTTGATCGCCATGCAGTGTGCAGGTGAGTTACTGCAAGGGCAAGAACTGCTGAATGTATGGCCGAGAAATGCGCCGGGCGAGACTTCTCGACTCGTCGGTGAAAAGGCACCGGCGGTGGCCGGCGAGAATCCCCCTTCGACTCGCATCATCAACATCACGTCACCGACTCTTTCAGTTCATATACCCGCGCATCCGACTGGAACCGGAGTGGTCATTCTTCCCGGCGGAGGCTTTTCAAAAGTCGTTACGGATAAAGAAGGAACCGAAGCCGCTGCTTGGCTGAACGAACTCGGCATTACGGCTTTTGTTTTGAGCTATCGAACCAAGGCATCCGCTTCAGACAACGGTTGGGCTCGTCCGTTGCAGGATGCGCAGCGAGCTGTATCTCTGGTCCGATCACAGGCAGCGACGCTGCATCTCAAGCCGGATCGAATCGGTATCCTCGGTTTCTCGGCCGGGGGACAAGTCGCAGCACGATTGCTGTGTGAGAGAGATAAACGCAGCTATGAGGCGGTCGATGAAGTCGATCAAGTGTCGATGCGTCCCGACTTCGCGCTACTGATCTATCCATGGAATCTTTATGACGAGAAAGCAGGGCAACTGATCGAAGAACTGAAGATTCCCGCGGACTCCCCTCCGGCGTTCCTTGTCCACACGGACGATGATCGTTCTTCGTCGCTCGGCACCGTATTGTTCTACGCGGGACTCAAGAAACTCAAAATCCCTGCGGAACTGCATGTGTACGGCAATGGAGGTCATGGGTACGGCCTTCGTGATATCACGGGTTCTCGAATTTCGACGTGGCCGGATCATGCAGCGAGCTGGCTGAAGAACCACGGCTTTTAAACTCCTTTGTTGCATCAACATCGAGTTGTAGTTCGGTGCGATCTTGAAGTACATTGAACACCCCACATCTCTGCGAGAGTTCGTGTCGTTTTTTTTGATTGTTGAGTATGAGGATCTCGAAGTTGTCGAAACTACTGAAAATCATTCGCAGCGGAACTGCAGCGGCGATCGTGTTAGGCGGCAGCGCATGTGCCCTTCAAGCTGCCGACGTGACACAGAAATTCATGGCGAGCGGTCTGACGGAAAAGATGGGCGGCTATCGTCCTATCCGCGCTGAAATGAACGCGAAGCCGGAAGTGGCTAAGAAGCCACCTGCAGAATTGACCAACCCGAGCTACGGTGAGATCGGAGTAGGCGACAAGAAGTTCGCGTTCATCATCGACCAGCCTGAAGAAGGTGATTCGAAGTTCTGGGTCGATACCAATGCCGACGGCGACTTCACCAACGATCCCGCCACGGAATGGGCCTCTCGCAAGCAAGGTGAATTCACCATGTACAGCGGCAAGGCTCAATTGGAGCTGGGGCCGGAGAAACTGGCATCGATCGGCGTCTATCGCTTTGACCCCAAGGATCCGTCGCGAGCTCCGCTGAAGAACACGCTGATGTATTTTGAAGACTTCGGATTCGAATATGAGTTCGAGCTCGATGGCCAAAAGTTCAGCACGTTCACAGCCGGTGCGCCCAAGCAGGGAATGCGCCTGCCGCTCGACCGCGACGGTAACGGACAGATCAGCATGAACTATGAAACCGTGACGTTGGGCAAGCCGTTCAACTTCACCGGTTCGACGGTGATCCTCGACATCGCCGAAGAAAAGCTCGTACTAAAAGATTCGGAAGAGAAACTGCCGCAGATGCCGATGCCTCCCGATCTGCGCATCGGCAAACCGGCCCTTGAGTTCGCTGCCGAAACACTGACCGGCGACAAAGTCGAATTCCCGAAATCGTTCGCCGGTAAACTGGTGATGCTCGATTTCTGGGCCACGTGGTGCGGACCGTGCATCGGCGAGATTCCGAACATGAAGAAAGCCTATGCGGATTGGCATGAAGACGGATTCGAGATTCTCGGCGTCAGCTTTGACCAACCCGAGATGAAAGAGAAGGTCGAAGGCTTCTTGAAGGATCGTGAACTCCCTTGGGCTCAGATCTACGAAGGCAAGGGCTGGGAAACAACGCTCGGCAAGCAATACGACGTAAGCGCAATTCCGTTTGTTCTGCTCGTCGACGGCGACAGCGGTGAGATTCTCGCCACGGCTCGCCAACTGCGCGGTGAAAAGCTGAGCGAGTTCATCGGTGAAGCACTGAAGACCAAGAAAGAAAAGAAGTAGCCGACGTGCAAAGCCCATTGTAGGTCAATTTTCAAAATCGACCCGCACGAGCCAGCAGTGCAACAGCGCTCAACGCAACCGATTCATTCTCATCAAGAACGCCGCACGAGTAACCATCGCGCGGCGTTTGACATTCGTCGTAGGTCGATTTTCCAAATTGACCCCCACGAGCTGGCAGCACAACCGCATTCAACGCAACGAATCCATTCTCACCAAGAACATCGCGCGCGTATTTATCGTGCGGCGCTTGACGTTACGAGTGCGCATAGTCGAAAGGATCAACTTGGAACGTTGATCTACAACCTGTTGAGCTATTTCTTGCCTGCGTTGGCGCTTTCTTTCAGCAGGCCGAGAGCGGCTTCGACCAGCAGTTCACCGGCACCGGGTTTGACGGTTGAGTTGGTGACTTCATAGCTGCCGCCGACACAGGCAGATCGTGTCGGGACATAAATCGTTTCCACGGCATTGCTAAGCTCGATGACCACTGTCTGATTGAAGGGAGAGGCTTGTTTGATGGCGAGCCCAAGCTCGGTGAAAATTTCGCCCGGCAGAAAGACGATCGCCAAGTCGCTGCCGATCGTAATCGTCTGAACATCCACCGGTAATGAATCTCCGATGCCGGCCCATGCCAGTGAACGTCCCCAACCGAGCTCGCGCTTGGCCATGTCGAGGTTGGCCTCGGATCGAAACTGAGCTGTGATCAATTGTTTGTAAGCTCGTACATGATCGAGAAACTCGACCTTTCCACCGTTGCGAATCAGTTCCATCAATTGCACGGATCGCGAAATATCTTCTGCGGAAACTTCTTGCAACGGAAGATTCACAACAGTGGAATGCGCGGCGAGTCGCGTCTCTTCGACCGGCTGCATATGACTCAATACACTTTCCAGACTCGCAGCGATGGAGTTACCGATGAAGTCGGTCTTGTTGCGCTCGGTAGAACGTGGATCGACATGATTGATGTCACCGCAGCATCCGGTTCCGAAGATCGACACCACATCGGAACCATGATTCTTGCGAACACCTGCGGCGATGAAGCCAGGATAGTCGGCGCTCCAGCGCATGCCGCCGACTGTATCCAGATGAAGAGCAAAGTTGGAAAGAACAGCCTGCGCCTTGCCTGCCTCATCTACGAACGTCGCGACCGACAGTTCCGGATCAATCGGACCGGCGGATCGCACCACGTTCTTATCCGAGAAGTTACGCCAAGTCTGCGTCGAGCCGTCGCGCACGATGAAGCGTCGATTGAAAGACACCTGCGGCGATTGCTCGCCGGTTCCGATCGCCAATGTCACAGGAGCTCGACAGCGATTGGCTTCGATCACGGCATCAGCGATGCCCTGGATCAGTTTTTCCGGATACGCGTCGACTTCCGACTGACCTTCTGATGTCTTACCGGCTCGACTGTTCTCCAGTGTCTGCACCAGTCGACGTGTGTAATCGGGAGCTGTGTGTGAATGAGTGCCGGAAACGGCGATGAACTGTTCCGGAATGCCCGTGGCCTTGGAGGCTCGCCGTCTCACTTCCAAACACAGGTCTCGCGAGATGCCTATCAAGTCGCAGACGACCATGGCCGTGCGCACATCCCCTTGGTCAAACACCAATGCCTTGGCCAGCAGCGGATCGATCGTCCCTTCCGCAAGACGCTCGTGATAATAGCCGGCCATCGGAAAGCCGGTCGGCGGCGTAATGTCGGTCTGAGCTGCACCGACAAGCAATCGCGTTTCAGCCATGGAGAGGTTCGACCACGAACATGACATAGCTAAAGCGAACAGTGAAAGACCGACGATTCGCCGAAGACTGGAGAAAGTCATAGTGCGATCCTTGTACGGACAGGCAGGATGAACGAGGGAGGGAGGGAGAGCGTGCGTGATCGTAAAGACTACAATCTCGGATTGCAAACAGTTTACACAGCTTATGCCTCGGTTCGCCGTCCGCAGATCGTTCATCAGATACACGACGACTTCCTAGTCCGGAGCGCTATTCATGCTTCCTTGCCACCGCATGAACATCATCGCCTGCTTGAGTTGGAGTCTCCTTTTATTTGGATCGGCACCGGGCCAAGATCGGACCGCGCTCCAACAAGCGGAAGGCGAACCATGGAAAACCTTTCGCCTGAGTTCTCCCCGGCAAGCCGGCGAGACGACGATCCGCATATTGCTTCCCCAAGCGATCGAGCCGTCGGAACGTTTGCGCACGGTCTATGTTCTCCCTGTCGAAGCTGCGATGGAAAATCGATACGGTGACGGACTGGCTGAGATAGCCCGGAACGATCTTCACAATCGATTTCACGCCGCGTTCGTCGCTCCCTCGTTCTTTCATCTCCCGTGGTATGCCGATCATCCGTCCGACAAGACTCTGCAACAGGAATCCTATTTCTTAGAGGATGTCATTCCATTCGTAGAGAAGAACGCTCCGGTGCGAAATGATCGAGCCGGACGTCTGCTGCTGGGCTTCAGTAAGTCGGGCTGGGGCGCGTGGAGTATGTTGCTGCGACGGCCCGACATGTTTGAACGCGTGGCGGCGTGGGACGCACCGATGATGATGCAGCAAATCGGTCTATACGGAAACGGACCGATCTTCGGAACGCAGGCGAACTTTGAACAATACCGCGTCACCGATTTGCTGAAGAGCCATAGAGAGAAGCTCGGGACTGAGCCTCGACTGATCCTCACGGGCATGGGGAACTTCGAGGCCGAGCATCGCGCGGCGCACGAGCTGCTAAATCAACTTAAGATCCCGCACGTCTACGATGACCTACCGAGACGCAAACATGACTGGCATAGCGGTTGGGTCACGGAAGCGGTCGAACATCTATTCGCGCCGAATAGGCTCGCTCCGGAACGCAACGAGTGAGCAGAGGATGCGATCGAAGGCTCGCCGATTCTCAGACCCTTCCCTTCGACATTCTTCTTGATCGCGTTGCGAACGACAGCGAATCGAGTCGCAAAAAATCTTACATCTCTTGGATGGCAATTTCCAAGCGGCGAACTTGCACTCGCACCGGTTCGAGATCGGGATAGACTTCTAGTGCCGTACGGAACCAGTGCAGTGATTCGAGCAAGTCACCGAGCTCGAGATGGCAATGCCCCAGGCCGATCATGGCAGCGTAGTGGTAACGATTCAATTGCAGAACGCGGCGGCAATCTTCGATGGCGGCGCTGACTTCATCGAGATGAAAGTAGGCCAACGAGCGTTGATGGTACGCTTCTGAAAAACTCGTGTTGGCTTCGATCAACTCCGTCGCCAACTTAACGACCTCTTCGTATTCGCCGCACTCATTCAGGCGCATGATGCGATCGAGCTGATGCCGTTGGTCGGGAGACCCGTCTCGAGACCAAATGGAACGCAGAGCATCTTCTGCGACTAAGCGAAGTTTGCGATCCCGATCGCTCAAGAGCGGTCCGAGCGCATCGTTGCTGGAGTAATCGCCGATGAATCCAAGAGCGAGTGCGGCAGCGCGACGCCGAAAGACATCACCGATCAGCAGCACACGCTCCAGAGTCGCCACGCTATAACGCGACGCAACCGCCTGGATAAACCGCGCTGTGTCGGCATCTTTCAAATATCGCTGGTAGCACTTTACCAGCCAAGCTATCGGGGCGGCTCGCTCTTCCACTTGGGATCAAGACCTTCCGAGAGGCACATCAACGTAACCCGGACGCGAACCATTCCTCGACTTCGCGATCACACTACGGGTCCAGTATAATCAGGGTCTGGTGAGCGACAATGTTTCCGCAGAGGCTTAGCATGTCGGTTGCTGGCCGGCATCGAAATGGACTGCAACGAAATCGAATGTTCGGCTGATACATTCGTTACAAACTGCGCAGTCCACTCATCACAGTCCTCCGATCCTTCCCGTTTTAAAGCAGAGCGCGAAGAGAAAATCTCCATGCGAATTCATACACAATTCATCGTATGGTCGTTGTGCGTCCTGTTCTTTGCGGAGGACATTTGGGCAGACGACACGCTTATCGCGGAAAGAAACAATCTGCTCCTGCTTCCTGCCTCGCGAGCTGCGGCAGACCGACTTCAGACTCCGACCAATTTAGTCTGCAGCAACACATCGATGCGCAGTGTGCTGAGCCGTTATGGTCGCGAGTACCAGTTCGTATTTTGGATCGATCGTCGCGTCGATGCCGATTCACCGCTGGAACTATCCGAACAAGCACCACTGCAAGAATGCCTGAATCGCATGGCTGCTATGACGAATGCCGAGGCGGGCATCATTGAGAACATTGTCGTTATCGCACCGCGCGGCAAAGTAGCTGCAATGCAAGCGGCCGCGGTGCGCTTGCATGATCAGCTCACTCGCAACTCCGGAGAAGGCAAAGCCGCGAAGCTCCAACCGCTCGAGTGGCCCATGTTGACGACGCCGAACGAGTTCGCAGGCATCATGTCCAAAGCTTGGCAATTGAAACTTCCGCATGCGATGCCGCATGATTTGATGGACGCAGGATCTCTTCCCCCTTGTACGTTCGCCACACAACTTACATTGCTTTACGGCGGTTTCAATGAAGCCGTGACAGCCGATGAGACCGGTAAGCTGAGCACTCGGCCGCTAGACATAACGAACGTCAGTCGCTGGTGGAAAGGAGTTTATTCCCTGGGTAGAGGCGACCCGAACGAGATCTCCAAGCTCAACAGCAAGGTATCACCGGTCAGCATAACGGACCGATCGATTGAAGCGGGCGGCGATACGGAGTTTCATCTTCGTCTGCTGGCGATCCGCGACGGCGGAGGACCGGCGACTCGGCCCGGAGGAAATCGTCCCGGGTCCAACAACCGTCCGCCCAGGACAAGCACGATGCCGGGGACCAATGCTCAGAACAACTCGCGCAGCGGGAACAGTGCCGTCGCAGCATTAGAAAAACTGCAATTCACTTTTGAGCTGAAGGATCAGACGATCGAAGCGGCGATGAAATACCTCGCTCAGAACTTGAAGTTCGAATTGAAGTGGGCCGACAATGTGACTTCCGATGACAAGTCCAAGCTGGTCACCTTGAAAGTCGAACAAGCGCCGGTCGATGACATGCTTACGAAACTCGGCAAAGCGGCAGGACTTTCGATTAAGCGAACCGGCACAACAGTCGAAGTAAGCCGGCCATAAATCCGCATGTTGATCTAAGTCCAGCGGAACAGCGCAAGCTGTCCGGTTCTTCAAGATCGATGGTGCTTTACCGGACGGCTCGGGGCGTGTTGATTTAATCCACCAGCCCCGTTTTTAGGCCTGAAAGGCCGATACAGCGTCAGCGGGCGGTGTCAACCGCCGGACCATGCATCCACCATTGAATCAGAAAGACCCGAAGGGTCGAAACACAGGTTTGATTCCGCATTGTCTTGAATGTTTCGCCCCTCCGGGGCTTCGCATCCGCGGTGTTCGTTGAATCCGGCGGCTTATGCCGCCGGCTGACGATGTGCCGGCCCTCCAGGCCTGATAACCCGGTCCTGACTGTGTTGTTGACTTAATCAGCCGCGATTAATTCAACAATCCGCGCGCCCTTCCGCTTTCGGCCCAAGCTGTCGGTTAGAGTTGCCGGATGTGGGAAACTCGATGACAATGGGGGGCTTTGCAGCCCAACCGACAGAACTTTGAAGAGGAAGATTCCCGCGATGTTCGAATCGATTTCCGCCGCCCCTCCCGATCCCATTCTCGGTCTCGGAGAAGCCTTTCAGAAGGACACGCGGCCCGGAAAGATCAATCTCTCGATCGGTGTCTATCAAGACGAAAACGGTCGCACGGCGGTTCTGGACAGCGTGAAAAAGGCCGAGGCCAGGCTACTGACATCGGAGACCACCAAAGGCTATCTGGGGATCGACGGCCTTAAAGACTTCACTCGCCTGGCGACGGAAATGGCGGTGGGAAGCGCAGTGGCTGCAGAGCGAGTCGCTTCGGTGCAGTCCCCCGGTGGAACCGGCGCTCTGCGCGTCGTGGCCGACTTCCTCGCACAATCATACCCGAGCATGCGAGTGTGGTTCAGCAATCCGACTTGGCCGAACCATCTAGGGATCTTTCAACGAGCCGGGCTCGAAACGAAAGTGCATCCCTATTTATCTGCCGATAAGACATCCCTGGACATCAGCGGATTCATGGATGCACTGGAGCGCGACGCGCGTCCGGGTGATGCGGTTGTACTGCACGCTTGTTGCCACAATCCTACGGGCATCGACCCGACGCCTGCACAATGGTCGGAGATCGCCGAGCTATTGGCCCAGCGCGGTGTACTTCCGATTCTTGACTTCGCGTATCAAGGCTTCGGTGACGGACCGGAAGAGGACCGTATCGGACTCGAAAAGATCGCCGAGCAACACGAAGAGTTCTTCGTCTGCAGTTCGTTCTCCAAGAACTTCGGATTGTATAGCGAACGTGTCGGCGCGGCCCTCGGTGTCACTCGTGATCGCGACACCGCTGAACGTCTGCTCAGTCAATTGAAACAAGCTGTCCGCGTCAACTATTCGAATCCGCCGCGCCACGGTGCAGCCGTTGTGTCGACGATCCTGAGCGATGCGGCTCTTAAGGCGGAATGGCTGCAAGAACTGACGGCGATGCGCAGTCGCATTCACGGCATGCGCAGCAAGTTCGTCGAAGGCATGCGAGAAGCCGGTTGCGATACCGACTTTTCATTCCTGCTCAGTCAAAAAGGAATGTTCTCCTACAGCGGTCTGTCGCCGATGCATGTCGATTGGCTGAAGTCACAAAAGGCAATCTACATGGTCGGTACCGGACGTATCAACGTCGCAGGGATTACGCCCAGCAATCTGCCGATTCTGTGCCGCGCCATTACGGAAGCTCTGCAGCAGTCCGCCGTCAACGCGTAGCACCAGGTTTCATCTTTATGCGTTCACTTCAATGCCTCCGTGAAGAACAGATGATAGGCAAGACCAAGTTGGAAGAGTGCGACCGGCAGCGCTACGGCGCCGCCGAGTCGAGCTCGCCACGTCGCTAGTGACTGCAGGATCACCAGCACCAAAATCGTCCCCAAGAATTTAGCCGTGATGAAGGCGGCGATCTGCTGCGTCTCACAGATGGGACCACCGTCGAGTCCCATCAGCCAGCGGCCGATCGGATTCTGCTCATAGATATCCAAGGACTCGGCGTACTTGATCGTCAGGTACGTATCGATTGCAGCTACAAGACCGATGACCGTTTTACACACGGCCAGGAACCACGGGTTGGCAAGCCATCGCACTGAAACAGCTTGGCATCGTTCGACCACTTGCTTCCATGCGCGGGTCGTATCAGTACGGGATGCAACACTCATCGGACAACTGGACATTCTCTGCTCCTCTCGATTCAACGTTCGCGAGGGGTTATCTCGCGAGATATCACCCCCTCAGGCAAAGAGCGTTCCATTCGCCATTAATATTGCAAAAATAAGCTTTGCGGACACATAGACACCCTTACGGGATGTCACGGGCAAGCAGGCCACGACCTTGTAGAATAGGGGACTTGCGCATAACGACTCGCTAGTCGTCGAATGCCGAGAGACTAGGCATGGGTGCTCGCTTCCTGTGCTGAAACAAGTGACAGCCGTGTCCGAGCATGGAAAACGCGGCGAGACTGTGATCCGTAACGGATCTTCACCGATCTTTCCCACCACTGGCAACTCCTCCATTGGCCACAAAGGTGCAACGATGACGCACAATCTCCCCTTTGCTCAAAACCGCCCAATCAACCGTCGCGACTTGCTGGCCGCATCAACGGTGATCGCCACAGCCGGAGCTCTATGGGCTGCATCACCCTCGCAGGCGACAGCTCAAGATCGAAGCAAGACCGTCGCCCCCGATACCCGCAGTCGTAGCCCCAAGCGCTATCGCATGCGTAAGAGCATCAATCTATGGGCATTCCCGTATCCGGAGCGCATGTCGCTCATCGAATGTATGCGACTGGCGAAGGAAGCGGGCTTTGACGGGATTGAGCTCAACTACGACTTGGATAACGACCTGTCCCCCAAAGCAGGACCGAAAGAGTTGGCCGCGGTTCGCAACGCGGCCGATGACATCGGTATCGAAATCAGCGGACTCTGCTCCTTTTTGTTTTGGCCCTATCCGCTATCCAGTAACGATGCGTCCAAACGCTCGCGCGGGATCGAATTGGCCGCCAAGATGGCTGAAGCGGCACAACATATGGGTGTCGAGAACTTGCTGGTGGTGCCGGGTGCCGTCCACATTCCATGGCGTGACGATCACGAACCGGTTCCGAACGATGTCTGCCTCAAACGGGCCCGAGAAGCAGTGGGGTCGCTGATCAAAGGCGTTGAAAAGACGCGAGTAACCCTCAACATGGAGAACATCTTCTTCAACGGATTCTTGATGACGCCGATGGAGATGAACGATTTCGTCGACGGGTTCGGCAGCGATTCGGTACGTGTTCATTTCGATACGGGCAATATCTCGATGTTCCAATTCGCTGAACATTGGATACCGATTCTCGGCAAGCGCACGAAGAACGTACACTTCAAAGAGTTCACCAAGAAGGGGACCGATTACTCGCTTGAAACATTCCGTCCGCTGCTCGACGGCACTACCGATTGGCCGGCGGTGATGGACGCATTCGAAGCGGTCGGATATGAAGGCTATGTGACATTCGAATACTTCCATCCCTATCAACACTACCCGGAAGCGTTGATCTATCAAACGTCGGACTCACTTGATCGTATGTTGGGACGACCAGCGTAAATGGACTTTACTGCCATCGACTTCGAGACCGCGAACAGTCGCGCCGACAGCGCTTGCCAACTGGCGCTGGTGAAAGTGCGCGGTGGAGAGATCGTCGATGAACACTGTTGGCTTATTCGTCCGCCGCGCCTGTACTTCTCTCCTCGCAACATCGCGATTCACGGTATCAAGCCGGATCATGTAAGCCGCGCCGATACGATGAGCATCCTGTGGCAGCAGCTTTCACCGCTACTTGCCGATGAGATCGTCGTTGCGCACAACGCACGTTTCGATATCGGGGTGTTGACTGCGTCGCTGGCTGCCTTCGACATCGCCTGTCCACCGCTCGATTTCTCCTGCACGCGAGCCATCGCCAAACAAACAT
Source organism: Pirellulales bacterium (assembly GCA_046349815.1). Taxonomy (GTDB): domain Bacteria; phylum Planctomycetota; class Planctomycetia; order Pirellulales; family Pirellulaceae; genus Aureliella. Next base: position 43,658 of record JAXMBQ010000034.1, read on the forward strand.
GGCCGCATCAACCTCGTTACGGATTGGCGCCGCTCGGCGCATGGCTTGGAATCACCTTTCGACATCATGATGCGCTGGAAGACGCGCGGTGTTGTGCACAGATCGCAATAGAGGCCGCACGTACCGTCACCGCGGTCGATTTTTCGCAGCTCGAACAAAAACTGCGACTGACACGTGGGCGCTATGCACTCGGTCGCATCGCCGGACCGCGATCGATAGGCGGTAGAGCGACAGCATCAAGCAGTCGTCGACAACTGAGTGTTCATGAAGGACGCAGCGACTATGCGATTCGCCCCGCATCCGTACCGCGCGGCAGTTTGAACTCGCAAGTGCTGGTGGAATCCTCAGGAGGCAATCAACCACTGAAGGGAAAGCGCATCTTGTTCCTCGGATCGCTGCGAGGAATGAGCCCTGAATCGACTCGCAACCTGGCTGAACGCTTGGGGGCGACATGCGTTGAATCGATTCAGCCCGACACGGACTACGTCATCGCTTGCGGAGGTACGCTTTTGGCTGATGCGGCGTTGGCGGTGGCTCAAGCTAAAAAGTCACGAATCGACAACACATCGACTGGCGAAGAAGTAAACACAGCAAGCGAACCGACTTCACAAAAAGAGCCCAGTCCGATTCGTGTGCTCAGCGAGCGACAGTTCCTGGCCTTTATACCCGGCGGTAAAGCCGCGGTTCAGTGGTAGGTCGGATCACTCGTCGCGAGCATCTTGAGAGGCTCGCCGCTCTTTCCCGATATACGGCCCGCGGCGCTGCGGAAGATGGGTGTGCGCCGCATCGGTTCGTCGATACGAATCGCTTCGATCTTCTGCTGTTTGAAAATGTTCTTTGACGGAGTCGGTTCGTTCACGATACGACTGTCGTTCGTTGTCGGCACGATAGATTACTGTTCGAGTCGTTCGATCCTGCGCATCTGTTGTCAATGCAAGTCGATGGAATGGAGTTGCGGCCAGAGCAGGTAACACTGCAAACGTCGTAACGATGCAAGCGCAAGCAGCCGGTGCAATCCAGAGTCCGATACTCTGCAGCGGCTGCGACGGACTGAATGCAAACATCGCCAAGGAAGCGGTGAGCGCACAGAACAGTTGTAGGGCAGGGGGGAATAATCTCGCGACGGCTGCGATAACAGCGGATCGGCCGGACGGCTCGGTCTTGAGTTCGACTTGTATTCTTCTCAGTAGATGTAACGCGCATACACAGCTTAAAACCGATGCGGTCGCCATCACGACACCGACACCGGGATCTAACGCGTGTCCTGCCCAACCGACCAAACTAATCAACAGCGAAGCAGTGAGCGTCGCCGGAACGAGAGCTGAACCGTACCAACAGATAAGTTTCAACGTTCGCCTAAGCGCTGCGAAATTCGGCAGGATTGCAAATACCAGGAACGCGCCGCAAACCAAACCCACCACAACAGTAGGTGCGAGGACAACATGTCGAAAGGGTGTGAACCAGCTCAATCGATCTGCCAGCGTTGTGACGAGGCCTTGCTGGTCCATCCATTCGAGATCGATCGGTACTACATGATTCTGTGTCAGAAGACTGGAGCGACCGGATATGGGAAGTGCCGATTGTCCGCTAAGACCGCATGCAATCATGAACGCAACAGCGCTGGGCAGAATGATCCAGCGAGTGTCGACAATCATTTGACTGATGAATCCGATCAATCCGGGTTGTGTTCCTCGCTGAAGACCGACGGAACGTCGACGTCGATCGTTCGTACCGAAAACCATCAAGCCGCACAGCGTCAAAGCGGTGGTGCCCACCATCGCGGTTAATGTCATGAGCGAGCCTAATCGGCCAAACTGCGCCAGTCGCGCGTCGATCGACATGTTCTGCATTAACCAAAGCGAATTGGCGGAGAGAACGAAGATCATCGACGGCAACGCGACTTGGCGAAGTGTGGTGAGATAAGGCTTGTACACCACGCCTTCATCGATATTGCGACGGTATGCGTTGATGAACGTGAATCCCGCGCACAATGCGAGTCCGTACCCGATACAAGGCAAGAGAAGCAGCGACGGTTCGTATCCTTTCCCGGCCCAACCGGCGATGGCCACCGGCATCATAGCCGCCATGCAAGCCGCCACGTTCAGTATCATGGCCAAACGCATGGAACCCAGCAGTGCGGCGCTCACTAGGTAAGCAATACACAGAGCCCAAACCAATCGAGAGGCCGAAGCATCGACTACAGCTTCGTACACTCCGTATCGATCGAACGGTTCGCCGACGATTCGCAATCGATCGACCGCGGCATGCATTGCTTCCTGATCAGCCTGCGGAGAATCCAAGAAGCGGCGAGGGGAAAGAGTTCCTAAACCACAATCCTCAGCGATCACCGACAAGCGTCCGCGACTACCGCTAAATCCTCCTCTCGCCAATACGAGATCCGGATGACTGAGTGCGAAGTCGGTTAGTTCGACCTCGAGGCTGAGCAGATCGGATTTGGAAGATCGGGGGCCGATGCGAACGGATTGAAACAGCGGTGCGCCGAGGAACTCAGATGTATCGAGGCGAGACAGGGTGGGCAACGATGCGTAGCCGGCGGGCTGCACGGAATCCAAATCGTCGTCGGTTTCTTCGTCATGAAACCGAAATGCAACGCCGCCGCTGGGAGATAGTTCGCGAAGTGCGTTTGCCGGCAGATCGACGAGCGAAGGTGGAATTGCTGAATGTTTTGCTGCCTCTGTTGTTCCATCCATCGACGACGGGGAAAGTGCAGCATCGGAGGGAACGGCACTCTCACGAAGCAGTTTGGCCGCAAGAAGTTTCAGTCGCGGATCAGACTCGCGGCAGCCGTCCCATGACAAAATGATCGTGCGAGAACGATCGAACGGCTTCCGCGAAGACATGCTACCGACAGAGGACGAAGGATCGATCTTGCATACGCTGCCGAGGATCTGGCGACGAGCTGCATTGATACCGATGACGAGGAACGGCAGAAAGAAGAACGCGACCGCTAAAGCGACGAGTGCACGACCGTTAACAACAGCATCGCGTCCTGTGGAAGTGAAGGCCTTCATGGCACATCGCTGCTCCTTCAAGCGACCGATCGCGCGGCTGCGAAACCATTCGCAGTCCAAGGATCAGGCGGCCGATCCGTTACGACCGCCCGATCTGTATCTGTGGATCCTTGATCAGTCCAAACGTGCGTTGGCGATCAAGCGGATGAACTCTTTGTTCGAGGGGAAGCGAGCCAACTGTTTGGTCAATTGCTCCATCGCCTCGACCGGATGCATCGTGTTGAGTGTGCGTCGCAGCATCGTCACTGCGTTGAGCGTTTCCGCGTCATGCAGCAGCTCTTCACGACGAGTTCCGGATTGGGTGATGTCGATAGCCGGCCAAACGCGGCGATCCGCGAGGCGGCGATCGAGCACCAGTTCCATATTCCCTGTTCCCTTAAATTCTTGGAAGATCAAATCGTCCATGCGGCTGCCGGTATCGACGAGGGCAGTACCGACAATCGTCAGTGAACCACCTTCTGCGAAGGCACGGGCCGAAGCAAACAATTTCTTCGGAATATCCATCGCCTTGATGTTCACACCGCCGGTCATGGTGGGACCGTTGTTGCCGACCCACTTATTGAATGCGCGGGCCAAGCGTGTGATCGAGTCCATCAGCAGGAACACGTCTTTGCCGCTTTCGGCCAGTCGCTTGCAACGATCGATCACCAACTGACTGAGGCGAACATGGCTGTCGACGTCTTGGTCGAGGCTGCTCGCAATGACTTCGCCGTTGGTCACGTTCCGACGCATGTCGGTGACTTCTTCCGGACGTTCATCGATCAAGAGGACGATCAAATGGACGTCGGGATGATTGGTCGCGATACCGCGGCTGATGTGCTGCAACATGATCGTCTTACCGCTGCGCGGTGGAGCGACGATGAGGGCTCGCTGTCCTTTGCCCAGGGGAGCCAGCAAATCGATGATGCGGTTTGTGAGCGGTTGCGGACCGACTTCCAGATGCAACCATTTTTCCGGGTTGATCGGGGTGAGCTTATCCGTATCAAAGTTCTTGATATTGACGTATTCCTCAGGAGGCAGGCCGTCGACATCGATGATTTCGCGAACTCGAGGACCTTGTTGTCTGCGAGCTTGTTGCATCAGGGCTTTGACACACACGCCTTGGCGGAGGCCGAATTTTTCGATCATTGTTCCCGGCACAAACGGGTCCGTGCGTTCGCGGGAATAATTGTTCGAGGCACTGCGAAGAAAACCGTAGCCGTTCGGATGCATTTCGAGGATGCCGACGAATTCTTCCAGCGGAATATCTGGTGCAGCAGCCCCCTCGGCGCCGACTGCATCCATCTCGGCACCTTCGGGCATCGGTCCACCGGCTCCGGCAGGACCTGCACCGAGACCGCCTGGTCGACGACGACGGAATGGTCTGCGTGGTCGACCGCCGCCTCCGCCTCCGCCACCACCGCCTCCGCCGTTACCGCCCGAACCGCCGCCGGCGTAGGAAGATGAGGAAGAAGAACGGGGGCGGAACCTCTTTTTTTTCGGCATGAACTGCGAATCCAACAATTGCAGGAGAAAGGTCGGGTGTGTCGGTTCGGTGTCGCCGCTTGATGGTCGGGCGAAACGCCATCCTGTCCGCACACACTGATCAGTGGAGAACGAAGGACTAAAGAACGAAACTTTCGGCAATGGGTCACTTCGCGGACCGCAATTCAATCCTGAATGCGAGACCTTGAAAGTTCGACGACTAGCCGGAATTGGCTGCCGATGACGGCGGCCGGAAACTTGCAATCGCGAGCGCTGCGAGCGAACCGTCCGGTTCGAGCAACGAAGCAATCTGAAAAACCAAATGAGCTGCTGCTCAGTCGATGAACCGGAGACTAGCCGCTTTCAGGCTAATTCCAGGGTCGTCTTCGGAGCATGCTTGCAACTCACGAAAACCTGCTGAACGCCGACCTCAAAAGTAAAATGAGGCAGGAGGTTCAATCCGGGTAGGCTAATCAACCTCGGGTTGGCTGAGCCGACGGAATACGGAGGACAAAGCCTTCAGTCGTCGCAAGGGACGGGGAAAATCTCGAAAAGTCGACGTAGAAACAAAGTACGTGAACTGTGACGAGAGATGGCCGGCTGTGACTTGGACCGCTCACAACGCATGAGGCAAGATGACCTGCGTTGGCGTCACGGCATGTTTCATACCGCTGACGATTCGAACTGCCAGTTGGATCGCCGGACTGAGTTCCTAACCGAAGACTCCTAATAGTCTGGATTTGCTGGAATATTATCTGCCATTGATATCCTGTCAAGCGAGATTCATTCCACAAGGCGGTTAAATTCCCCCAGTTTTCTCAACCTAACCGTCAAAATCTGCTCAAGTGGAACTCATAAAGGGACGATTGAGTTGGAGATAGCGGAAGTTCTCAATGTGACGATGCTCCTTGTTAAAGGGGACCGCGTCACGGCGGAATCTCCGAATGCAACGGATCCGCACCAGGCGAGCGGACCCTTTCCGAACCGACCGCCTACCTCACGGAAGACAGGCTCTCATGCAACGCATTTCAACCTTAATCTGCTTGGCGGTCGCGGTTCTGATGACTTCCGATTACGTGCGAGCCGAAGGGGAAATTCGCTGGCAAACCGACCTTCTGGCGGCCCGTCGCCTCTCGCAGCAATACGGCGTCCCGGTGTTGATTCACTTTTACGGTGATCATTGCTTGCCCTGTAAAACGCTCGAACAGAACGTCTTTTCCAAACCGGAAGTGGCGCAAGCCGTTCAAACTTACTTCGTGCCGGTGATCATCAATGCGACCCAAGATCGCAAAACGGCGGCCGACTACAACGTGCACAGTTGGCCGACGGATGTGTTTTTAGCACCGGACGGCAAGACTCTGTCTCAAGGTGTGTGCAGTCAAAAGCCGGCTGAATACTTGCAGAACCTGCAAAACGTAGCCGTGATGAATCGCGATCGTTCGGTGATGTTGGCCGCCCAAGGTTCACGCGGGACACCTGCAGTCAGTTCACAGCCGTCGGGCCCTCAAGCACCCAACGGAACCTATGCGCCTACAGGCTCATCACTACCAGGATCACAACAACCCTACGGCCGCCTGACTTCCGCTTCGATGCAGGATTCCGCTCCGGGTCGCGATGGCTCGCAATCAGCTCCATCCCCTTACACCCAAAACACTCAGTACGGTGCGAACAGTACCGTCGGTACTCCGGGAGCAACTCCCAACCTAAGCGCTGCGACCACGACGTCGCTGGCTGATCCGATTGCCAACTCGCAGTCTGCCTCGCATGTCGGTGATCACCCGATGGTTCAGCGTGGTCCCCTCCCAGGCGGCGAACAAGTTGCCGTCGTACATCCATCGCAATCCGCAACCGGCTTTGCAGGTTCAAGCCCCAATATCCCGGCGGCTCAACCCGCGAAGTCCGTCGCGCCGGTGAATCGCTATGCCGGATCGCTTTCGCATTCAGGCGGACCGAGTGCCATGGCAGGCTCACTAGGAATGCCGACTGCGCCGAATCTCCCCACCGCCCCAGCTCAGCCCTCTGCGACAGAACCTTCACGCGGCGCATTCGATCCGAGCGTTGCTTTGTCGAAGGCATCGCCGACGGTGATTGAAAATCAGTATGCCAATAAGAACTCAACCGGCAGAACTACGCCTGCAACGAATGCAGCCCCGGTGGTCAAGTCGGCCACGAACGTTGTCGAAAACCCGCACTTCGCGTTGACTTCGCAATCGCAATCCGACGCTCGCGGATCGCTGATTCACGGCGCTTCCCAGCAAACCGCAACCGCCGGCGACGTCGAATTCGAACCGGCACTCGACGGCTATTGCCCGGTGGCTCTGTTCACCCAAACGCAGTGGATCGAAGGGAACCCGAAGTTCGCCGTTCGCCATCGCGGGCAAGTCTACTTGCTCAGCTCAGAACAAGCTGTCCAGGTCTTCTTGGCCAACCCGGATGACTACTGTCCGGTGCTGGCAGGGTATGACCCGATGATTTATTTGACGGAAGGTCGGCTCGTGCCAGGGAGTGTGCAACACGGCTTGATCGAATCTTCGCCGGTTCGCATTCTGCTGTTCTCCTCGGACGCGAACAAAGAACGATTCCGCGCGGACTTCAACCGCCTGTATGAACATCTCGAGCGTATGGTCGCAATGGCTCGCACCGGTAAGTAGGGAGAGCTGAGGAGGAAAAGTCGAAAAACTCGAATCGCCTTGGGGCATTGATCTTCGTACAATACGGCCGCAGCCGCTGAAAGGCCGCGTATGGATGCCGGGGACCGGCATCACCGTGTTTGACGACTGCCCTAAAGGAGTGTGCACATGATTCGATTCGGCTCGTTCGTTTGCCTGTCGCTGGTGCTCTGCATCGGCTCGACAGCCTGGAGCCAATCTTCTCCCGCCGATCCTGTTCCGCCGACCGGCGCCACGCCGTCGAAAACAGGCGCGACGCTGGCCAGCTCTTCTTCGCAGTCAACGCCGCCGGCCGCCACTGCGTCGCTGACTGCAGTCGACCTCATGGCCATGCTGCGATTGATCGATCCGTATAAACCGGATGAAGATCTCGATGCAACGGTCAAGATCTACGGCTCGACCGCAATGGACGCCATGGCTCACATGTGGGCTGATGGTTTCAAACTGTTCCACAAAGATGTGAAAGTGGAAGTGTCCGCCGCCGGCTCGGGCGATGCCTTTGATCAACTGCGAAAGAATCCTTCTGCGCTGGTCATGCTTTCGCGACCTGTCACGGCTGAAGAGCTGGCCAAGCTGAAGTCGGACACGATCAAAGAACCTGCTGCCTTCGTCGTCGGACGAGAAGCTCTCGGCGTCTATGTGCATGAGTCGAATCCGGCTAAGTACATCTCGGGCGAACAACTGCGATTGATCTTCACGACGCAAGGCAAAGAGGAAGATCTGAAGTGGAAGTTACTGGGAGTGACCGGTCCGGCCGGTGAACGACCGATCCATTTAGTGGCTCGATCGGAGTCGAGCGGTACGCAGCAATTTCTGCGTGACTTCGTCTTCGGCGGTTTGCAGATGCGCACGGCAAGCGGTTCGCATGCGTCCAACGCAGATGCGCTCGGGGCCCTGACGAAAGATCACGATGCCATCACGATTTGCGGACTGCGCGCAAGCGGTGTTTCGGTAAAAGTTCTGCCGCTTGTGGCCGGAGGAACGATTATCAACAGCGATGACGCGGCCGTGCTCAGCGGTCGTTATCCTCTTACTCGCAACTTGACACTCGTCGTCGATCTGGCTCAAAACGATCCCGCGGCTAAAGCGGCTCAAGAACTGGTCCACTTCGCCCTTTGCCAAAGCGGTCAGGTGGCTGCAATTCGCGCCGGTTTCTATCCGGCTGAATTGCATGTGCTGCGCGACGGACTGGCCCGTCTTCATCACGACCCGATGCACTGATCGCAAGTCGATCGAGTTCATCCACTCTTCTTGTCACATTCATCAGCCTGTCACGCACGGACGAATCATCATGCTTCTCGGCTTCTCAAGGTTCTGCATGGCGTTGATTGCATCGGGACTTCTCATCGGTACTGCGATCGAACCGAGCCGCGCGCAAGGATTGTTGCAGCAACCTTCGATGCTGGGCGGTTCATCTTTGCAGAATTCCAACTGGCTGAATTGGGGTTACAACCAACAGCAGGATTGGCGATTGGGCGTACAGGTCGACAACACGGAAACCGGAGCTTACATCAAGCAAGTCTCGCCCGGTTCCGCTGCAGCTCGCGCCAACATCGAAGTCGGCGATATGATCGTCGCTGTCGGCGGGCAGCAAGTCGGATACGTGGACCGACAACCGATTGACCTCGGCATGGCCATTAAAGCCAAAGCCGACGTGACAGGGAGTGTGACACTACTCGTTCAAGACAGTCGCACCGGTCGACTTGCGTCCATCCGCGTGCAACTCGACGGAGCATCGACTTCGCTGCGCGGCCAAGTCGTGCTTCGCGATCGTATCGCTCTCCCGAGCGACGCGGTGATGACCGTTCAAATCGAAAACGTCACTCGTCCGTTCTACACGGTTCGCAACGGTGATGTGACACTGTTGGTGAATAACCAAGCGGTGATTGCATTCGAGATCCCCTATGATCCGAACTACATCGCGGCAAGCGACGTTTATCAAGTTCGAGCTCGAGTCATGTCGGGAGGACGATTGATCTACGATACCTTGCAGCCTGTTCGAGTGTTGACCGCAGGAGGTCAGCAAACCGACGTGCAGATCGTACTCGCCGCGGTCTCGCCCAACACGGCTTATACCGGACCGATCGGATACGGTGGATCCTCGCCTGTTACGACCGCCGGTTATCAGAGCTACGATGCTGTGATTGCTCAAGCCCAGAGATACTATCGCATGTATTTGGGTCGCGATCCGTCGCAGTTGGAAATCGCCGCTCTGATGGCCAGCCCCATCTCGATGGATGCCGACGCGATTCCGATTCAGCTCATGAGCAGTCAGCAATACTACGATATGCTCGGCAACAACGATACGCTTTGGCTCACCAACGTATTCCAACAAGTGATCGGGCGCCAACCGAGCCAAGATGAACTCAATCGCTGGACGATCGAGTTCGCACGCCTCAGAGGATCGCGCACCGACTTGCTGCGCGAGATCTTCCAACAAAAGCGACGCTAAGCGCCGAGCCGATTTCCGAAAGGCCTGTGAGTTTGTTCGAGAATCGTCGCAGCGATTTTCGAATGGGAGCCGTTTGCACATTGAAGCGGAACGCGCAGGCCATCCGGTTCCTCAAGATCGATAGTGCTTCACCGGACGGCTCGCGCCGTTCCGCTTGCAATAAAAAACTGCCTTTATTGCTTCGGGGCAAACTCGGGCGGGAGCTTGAGCTTCTTTTCCGTCGCAGCATCGCGACTAGTCAGCGATAGGATCTTCTCGCCGTTGCCCGATGGATCATCCATCAGCAACCAGAGCAGCTTCTGACCATCGGATGTCAGGTCCGTGATACCCGGTTCGGGATTTCCGCGCTTAGCCAACTCGGTCAACGCTGCTCGAACTGGTAGGTTATCGATCTTGAAGTCGCGAATCTGTTGGTTGCGAGTGATACCACCGCGCTGGAAGGCCGGTCCGTCGAGTTCGAAGCGAACTTTCGCGGAGCCCGCCGGCAGACCTTCCATGGCTTGTTCGCCGATCAATTGCAACACAACTTCGATACCTTGCTGATCGATGATCACTTTGATCTTGCGATCGAGTATGTCTTCACCGGTGAGAGGCTTAGCCGCCGGCGTCGTCGTGGCGGGGCCTGCGGTCACGGCCGCGATGGTGGCCGCTTCTTGACTTCCTACCCAGCTTGCAACCACCAAGTTCGTCGCGGCAGGGCTCGGCAGATAACCGTTGAGAATGGCTTGGCCCCCTTCGACGCCTGAGCGCGAGTTTGAAGCGAGAGCTCGTAACATGAACGGATACTTGTTTGCGAGAGCTCTCCAGTAGGGATGCGGTGTCTCTTCGACGAACCACTTATCCACGTCATCGGCAGCGCCCAGAATGCGCTCGGATAGTTTTTGTCCGATTGTAGGAGCATCGCGATCGCTGGCTCCGACCAATCGCACTTCGTAATACCACTGAGGATCAAGAGTCGTGGTCAACATCGCGCCGCGCAGCTCGCGATTGAGAATGCTCTGCACCGCCGTCGCGAATCGGGGCGGAGATTGATTGAGCAGCTCGCGTCCCTCGGAGTAAAGGAAGTTGGGTGCCGTGATTAAGCACAGATCCGCTTCGGCATCCGACCAGCGCCAAAGTTGCTCAACTTGGTTAACGAGCGGACCGGCGACACCATCCAGCTCGGCGACTTCTTTCATCAGAGATACCGAACCCACACTGAACTCAGTCACTGATTGGACATCGGTTAACGGCTGCGCGGCAATCCAATAGGCACGATCATCTTCCGTCGTCAGGAGCGACTTATCACCCAGTTTCGATTCCGTGGCGTTACCCCATGCCGCTTTGAGTTCGGAAAGAGGTTTGGCTGCGGATAGCTTGACTCTTATCGCCCAACGCGGCACACCTTCTTTGCCTGGATAGCCCGCAATGGTGACTTGTGCTAACCCTTCAGGTGCCGAACCCGTGTGCTTTTGGAGCCACTGCCAAAAGGGAGCGAGCTCTTTATCGAAGCGAGCGAGCAATTGCTTGGTCGTCGTGCCTGACATCCAATCAGCAGGGCGCACGGAGAGGAAGAGTTGGCCGCCCGGCGGCAACATATCGATTGGAACGGAGACTGGTGAATTCGGTGGTGCCCACAACACTTCCTTCTTATCAGCCGACACCAACTCAAAAAACTCAGACCTCGGATCGCGCTCCCTGACAACCGTTTCAGTTGGAGTCGACGTAACCGGAGGCAATGAATCGAGGCCCGTAGTCGGCTTTTTCTCAGGCCGATCTCCGACCGTAAAGTTCAGAGCGCCGCTGAGTACCAATACTAACATCAGCAGCGCCAGTACCCCGCCGCCGCCGATCAACGGCAACATGAACTTGTTGCTCTGTTGCTTGCGTTTCACTCCGCCGCGTTTCGCCCCGGCAGCTCCCGGTTTGCCGGACTTCTTAGCCGCAGGCTTCGAACCTGTTTTGAGTGTCGAGGGTTGAGATGAAGATGTCGACGAAGTCCCTGTCGATGCCGTTTGAGATACGGCACCTGCAACATCCTGTTCCATCGATGCCGGAACCGGACCCGCAGTCGATACGCTCGGCGTTATTCCTCGCTGCGGTTGCGCTGAGGCTTGCGTAACACCAGGTTGTGGTTTGACAACGCTCTGCACCGGAGCCGTCCTCTTCGTTGTCGACTCTACAGAAGCAACTGCTGCAGGAACCGACTCGATATTCTTCACCGGTTTCGCGGTGGTCGGTGCAGCCTTAACGGGAACATCACCACTCGGTGGTGCAGCCTTGCCAGTGGCTGCCGCTGCGGCAGCAGGCGTCGGTTTAGCTGCAGGCTTGGCGTCGACGGATTCCGGCTTGACTGAATCCAACTTGACCGGTTCAGACTTTGTCGGCACGGGTTTAACCGGCTCAGGCTTTATCGCTTCCGACTTGACCGGCTGTGACTCGGTTGCCCTGGGTTGAGCAGCCTTAGCCGCAACGTTCTTGGCCACTGCCGCAGCCGGCTCGACGACTGTATTTTCAGTAGCGAGTTTTTCCGTTGTGGGCTTTTCGATCGGTTTTGGTTCAGTCTGCTTAGCGGGCGCAGTTGCTTTGGATTCGGATTTCTCAGGTGAAGCGAGTTGAGCAGGTGCCGGTTTGGCTTCGACCGGTGCAGCAACTGTTGCTTTGGGCTTCGCGGCCTTCTTCACGGGTCCGGCCGCGGTTACTCGTTCTGCTTCGCTCAGCGATTCGAGCAACTGAGACGCATCGGCAAAACGGGCGGAGATGTTTTTGGCCAGTAAGTGCTGCAGAACGCGATTGAGCGGAGCAGGCTGCGATCGGATCAGCGATGGATCAAGGCGGCCTTCAGCGTGAGCCGCCATGATCTTCGACATGTTGTTGCCGGTTACGTGCGGCTTGCCCGTAAGCAACAGCCACCAAATGCAACCGAGCGCATAACAGTCGGTCGACTGAGTGGCAGGTTGAGCCGGAGCCAAAAACTCCGGTGCCAGGAAATGAGCAGCCTGCAAACCCGGGGGAAACAACGCTTCAAGCGATCCGCTCACGGCGCCGTTCATGCCGAGCGAATTGGAACAGAGCGGATCTCGCATCAATACGGCTGAACCGCGAGGATGCAAACTGATGCGATCCGGTGTCACGCGACCGTGAGTCAGCCCGGCAGCGTGCAGCGAGGCAAGACCTTGAGCCACTTGCTTGATGATGGCGATGACTGTTTCATAAGGTATCGGACGTCCATCGAATGTCGCTGCCAAGCTGGGCGCGTCGAGCGGCAGGACGGAGAGTTGCAAGGTCCCGTCAACCATCTCCGGAGCGAACACTCGTTGCAGCCCCGGCGCATCGACTTGAGAATGTCGAAGTGCATTAGGCAGACTCGGGCTCGCCTCGCGCAGCGCGTCGCTTTGCAGATCTTCGACGGTCAGCCAACGCAGCCAGGCGGTTTGTTGTTGAGCCGGTTTGGAGGCTTCAATCCAGTTTTTCCATACTGGGTCGGCCACTTGCTGCAGCACGCGCCAGCCTTTGCGGATCAACGGCACACCCGAACCGCTGAGCAGCACATCCGCTTGGTACTGAGTGAGAATTCCTTGAGTGACCAACTGAGCCAACACGCGAGCTCCGTCGCTGTTCTCAGCCGCGGACAGCGACGCAGCTACATCGGCCGCCCAACTGCGGCACTGCATCGGTGAAGCTAACCCGGCAGCAGCCACGCGCTGCCATAATTCCACGCTCGTTAGACTCATGCTGGCTACTGAAAAGGGTGTCACAAACGGCGAATATCAAGCTTGCGAGCAAGGGACGTTAAGCCCTCATTCACTGGCGCTCTGATTTAATCAAAGCGGTACGGCGCAAGCCGTCCGATGAAGCACTATCCACCTTGAAGAACCGGGCGGCTCGCGCCGCTCCGCTCACAAGCAGATTTTTTCCACAGGCGGTCGCATCTTTTTCGAACCGGACGCGAGTTTCCATCTTACTCGAAACGCTTCGACAGCGTACTCCGGCACGCCTTTCCGCGGCGCTATCATCTACTTCCGGTCGTTTACCGGTCGACGTATAACCCTTAGCGCTCGCAGACCACCCCATGGACCTCGCGTTTCTTCCGCCGCATCTCGCCGAGCGTAGTCACCTCTTGCGTGACAAGCCGACCATCCACCGAGGCAACTTCGTACTGTACTGGACTCACCATGCACTGCGCACGGACGAGAATCCGGCGCTGGATGTCGCTCGCCTCACAGCCCAAAAGCTCGACTTGCCATTGCTCGTGTATCAGGGACTTTCGCCGCACTACCGCTTTGCATCGGACCGCCACCATACGTTCATGCTCGAAGGGGCGAGAGATTTACAACAGCAGTATCGGCAGCTAGACATCAGTTACGAGTTCTCGTTGCAGCGCCACTCCCGAAGCGACCCGCGATTGAAGGAGCGAACCGCGACTGCGGCAGTCCTGGTGACGGAGGATTTTCCGCTCGAGCCAACCATGCTTTGGACCAATCGATTGGCGGAATGCACTACGACGCCGATCATCTTGGTGGATACGGCTTGTGTCCTCCCTTCACGACGGATCGGTCGAGCGTTCGATCGAGCCTTTGAATATCGCCAAGCGACGATCGGTCAATACTTGGATCGAATCCCGAGACCTTGGCCGAGAACCGACTCGCAACCGAAACGATTCACCGGACCAATCGAAGCGGAATTCGATCTCGCATCGATCGACCTATCCGAGTTGGTTGCACAATGCGAAATCGATCATACCGTCGGACCCGTTCACCACACGCGCGGCGGTTCATCGGCCGGGATGGAGCGCTGGGCCGTTTTTCAAAAGAACGGATTGAAGCGATATGCCGATCGCCGCAACTCGGCTGAGATTGACGGAACTAGTCGCATGTCGGCTTATTTGCATTACGGCATGATGTCGCCCATGCGACTGGCGCGCGAGGCGCATGCGTTGGGCGCTGAAAAGTTTCTCGACGAGCTGCTCATCTGGAGAGAGCTCGCTTACACGTTCTGTCACTATCGTCCCGATGTGGATTCACTCGATGCAATTCCTGGTTGGGCTCGTGCGACACTGAACGCCCACGCGAACGATCCTCGCGAGGCGGTCTACTCGTGGGAGACGACGGCGCTCGCGCGCACGGGGAACGAGTTCTGGGATGCTTGTCAGCGGAGTTTGATCAAGCATGGTGAACTGCATAACAACTTGCGGATGACGTGGGGCAAAGCGCTGCTCGATTGGACCAAGTCACCGCTGAGCGCTCGAACGTATCATCGATCTGAATCATCGCTACGCTCGACGGTCGCGATCCGGCTTCCTACGGCGGCATCCTCTGGTGCTTGGGCCAATTCGATCGCCCGTTTGAGCCGGAGCAACAAATATCGGCACAGTCCGGCCTCGCCCCATCAGCGAACACCGGAAAACGATTTCGATTAGAAGAATATCGACGTCGCATCGATGGCGACTTTGCTGACGGAGCGCCCACAAGTAGCCGTCGTCGGTGCTGACCTGCAGGATCGGCGAGTGCCCGAACGTTGGCAATGCATGGCTGGCAGAAAGCGCCAGCGCCTGATAAATCGGGAAGCGTGGGAGGTCGATCAGCCTGTCGGCGATTGGAAGCTGCACCGCGATAATGAACAGGTTCAGTTCGATCATGGGGCTCAGTATTTCACGATGCGCGATCCACGCCATGCCAAGTGGATCGAAAGCTGGTTGCAAGACGGCGTCGTCGCGCGGTGGCTCGGTCGCATCGTGGAACTGAAAGACGGTCAGGTCGTAAGTGACAAGTCGGAAGAGTGTCGCCATGGAACTCTTCGATGAATGCCGTGGCGAGACACTTGGCTCGCGAGTTGAACGTGCAGAGTGAAACGAAGATCGCACGTGCCGAGCGATGCACTTCGTCCAACAGCGGCGAGCCGGCAACTCGCTTGATAACAGACCGAGGTCGATCCTTAGGGCCGTTTGATACAGTGATCTGGAATTGCCCGCAGCGCAGCTTCAGGACATATTTCAAAGCGGAAGCGAACCGAATTGGTCGAGCGATTTATCGCGGGCGACATCCGTTTGGGCGCTCGGATGCTCCATTTCAAGATGATCGAGTGCCGGTCGACTTCGATGGTGCGTTCATCAACGATGACCGATTGGTTGGATGGCACGTACAGTTCGAAACCGGGACGCAACTCGCAACAAGAGACGTGGGTCGTACATAGCACCGCAGCTTGGTCTGTCGCACACCTGGAGCATTCGCCCGAAGACGCTGCCGCAGAACTGCTGAAAGCCTTCACGGCCTCTTTACCGAACGTCGGCTCACTGCCGAACGTCTGCAGTTTTCAAGCTCATCGCTGGCGATACGCATTTCCAAGCAGGCCGCTCCAAGTGAACTGTCTCTGGGATGATGCGATTGGTTGGGGAGCATGCGGCGATTGGTGCCTCGGCCCACGGCTTGAAAACGCATTGCTCAGCGGCGAAGCGATGGCAGGCCGAGTCCTCGGATCATCTGTGTGCCTGCATGATGATCTCAGGTGCGTGTAAAAGGGACTCCGTCCATTGAATGCGAAGCTTCTGTTTACCAAGTTGCATTCAGTCTCTCGATTCATTTAGGGAGATGATGAAAACACGGGTGGGGCTACGTTGTCAGCAAACTCGTTACAATCGGAAAGAGCATGATTACAACCGATCCAGTCGGCGGTGCTTGGGCCGGCATCGACCTAGGAACGAATCCTGCTCCTTGGCCTGCAGCTAGAGTTCAGTAGAGCCCCATCATCCGGAGTTTGACGCCATGCAAGCGACTCAAGCCACTGATAATTACTTCGAAACAGCCGCCGACAAACTCGAATTGCCCGAGTGGATGCGAGTGCTGCTGAAGACCCCCAAGCGCGAAGTCACGGTGCAAGTCGTCTGCGAAATGGACGACGGTCGCATTGAGACTTTCCTCGGTTATCGAGTGCAACACGACAACGCTCGCGGTCCGATGAAAGGCGGCTTGCGTTATCATCCGGCTGTCGATCTCGATGAAGTCCGATCGTTGGCAAGTTTGATGACTTGGAAAACAGCCGTCGTCAACATTCCTTACGGCGGAGCCAAAGGGGGCATCGGCGTCGATCCGAAGAAGCTGTCACGTAAAGAACTGGAACGGCTTACTCGCGGCTTTGTCGATGAGATCCATGACATCATCGGACCCGATACCGATATTCCTGCACCGGACATGGGAACAACGCATGAAGTCATGGCTTGGATTCGTAATCAGTGGGAGAAGTATCACGGTTTTAATCCTGCAGTGATTACCGGCAAGCCGGTCGAGGAATACGGAGCCAAAGGTCGTGAGGAAGCGACCGGCCGCGGAGTTGGAATTCTGGCCGTTAAGTTTCTCCGCAGGCTCGGCATGAAACCGGAGAACACCCGCACTGCCATTCAAGGATTCGGCAACGTCGGCTCACATGCCGCCAAGTTCCTCAACGAAGCGGCGTTTCCGATCGTTGCCGTCAGCGACGTAAGCGGCTGTTACTACAATCCGAAGGGACTCAACATCCCCGACATGTTGCGTTACACGCTCGCGAATAAAGGTGCGTTGACCGGCTACAAAGATGCCGAATTATTGTCGGCCGATGAGCTCCTGACGTTGGACGTCGATCTGTTGATCCCGGCCGCGCTCGGCGGTGTGATCACGCGCGACAACGCGGACAAGATTAAAGCCAAGTTGATCATCGAAGGGGCCAACGGACCGATCTTCCCGGATGCAGATCAAATGTTGACCGACCGTGGAGTCATCATTCTCCCCGACATTTTGGCTAACGCGGGCGGGGTGACGGTCAGCTACTTTGAATGGGTGCAGAACCGTCAACACTATTCATGGAGTTTGGATCGCGTTCGACAAGAACTCGACCGCACTCTCAGCGATGCCTTTGAACAAGTCTGGCAGGAGTCAGCTCGAGCCTCAGTTTCACTGCGCACGGCCGCTTTCATGATCGCCATTTCGCGAGTGAAGCGGGCCACGGAGCTTGCCGGCTTATCGGGGGCTTAGCAACTCGCACACGCCCTCGGGCCAGCGTTGAATCGATCGCAACCCGACGCATGAAGACTCCTTGATTTAATTCCAAGCGGTACGGCGCGAGCCGTCCGGTTCTTCACGATTGATAGTGCCCTCCCGGACGGCTCGCGCCGTACCGCTTGGATTAACTCAACCATCCTCCGGCGGAATCGCCCTTGGCATCGACCGGGGAAATGGGGTAAGTTCCCCGATTGCCGAACCTATCCGCCGAGGAGTCGCAGGCGGCGACCTTGACCACAAGATGGAAATGCCATGGACCGGCACTCATTTCAACCCGAAAACGTATTGATCACTCGGCTGAGCGCGATCGGCGACTGTATCACGACGATACCTCTGGCCGTCGATGTGAAGCGACTGTGGCCCGAATGCAAGATTACGTGGATTGTCGACTGCGGTGCTTCGGCACTACTCGAACGCCATAGCGCGGTCGACCGCGTCATCCGCATCACGAAGAAGTGGCTGAAGCACCCGAAGAAGTGGTCGGATATCCGCAGTCAACTAAAAGCTTGCAAGATCGATCTAGCTCTCGATCCGCAGGGCCTGACTAAGAGTTCCATGCTGGGTTGGCTCTCCGGTGCACGAGTCCGTATCGGCTTCGACCGGTCGCACGGTCGCGAACTGGCTCCTTGGTTTTCCACAGACCGAGTGACACGCACGCATCGTCACATGGTCGATACCTATCGAGAACTATTAGCCCCTTGGCAAGAACCCGCTGCCGGTACAGGCGAGTTTCAAATGCCGATCTATGCGACTGAGGCTGAACGCATGGACAAAACGTTGGCCGCTCTGTCGCTGGGACCGAGTTGGGCGGCGATGAACGTCGGAGCCGGTTGGTCGACTAAGCTTTGGCCGGCCGCGAGATTCGCGGAGACAGCCCGCGGACTGCTTCGTCGACACCGCATGAAATCGATCGTCATGTGGGCCGGCGACAAAGAGCTGGCTGTTGCAGAAGAAGTCGTCTCAGCCGCTCAAGGATCTGCTGTGCTCGGTCCATCGACGAGTCTGCCGGAGCTGGCCGAACTGCTGCGTCGAGCCGAATTGATGATAAGCAGCGATACCGGACCGGCTCATCTCTGCGCCGCTGTGGGAACGCCCTGCGTCGGCTTGTTCGGGCCGACTTGGGGCGATGAGTGCGGTCCGTACGGCAGCATTCACCGAGTTGTTCAGAGCATCGTGATGCCGCGATTGAACAAACCGCAACGCAAGGGTCGTGCCGAAGCGATGGAAGCGATCACCGTGGAAGAAGTGCTCGACGCCTGCGCCGAAGTGCTCGGTTCCATTGAAGCTCGACGACGCGCTGCCGCCGCTTGAATCAGCTCTCGCATCGCGAGCCCTTCCGTTTATAGTGGAACGTCTGAAGTCTGAGGCTGAAGCGAATCCGTACTGGGTTTGCGATTGAAAAAGCCTCCGATGCTTCCTTCGTCCTTCTTCGGGCATGATCGATTTCTTCCGTGAAGCGCACAGCCGCCGACAAACCGACCGGTGATCGAACGATCGTCGTGCATTTGCGCAAAGATCTGACTCGCGATATCAAACGCGGTCATGTCTGGATCTATAGCGATGCCTGCGACCTGCCGAGAGCCGCATCCGGAAGTACGGTGATCATCGAGGACCGTAAAGGCGATCGCATCGCTTGCGGCATGTACGATCCCGAACATCCGATTCCGGTTCGCATCTGCCGCACATCGCCCCCTTGGTCGCTCGACCGCGCCTGGTTGGAAGAGCGTTTCACGAACGCGAGAAACCTGCGACGTGCCGCTTTCGATGAAACAACGACCGGCTATCGCTTGATCAACGGCGAAGGAGACGGATTGCCGGGCTTGGTGATCGATGTCTACTCCCAAGTCGCCGTCATCAAACTGGACGGGGGAGCTCCTCAATCGTTTTATCAGATCGATACCCTGATCGAATTGATCACACGTCTGACCGATTGCCGAACGATTGTCCATCGCCCGCGCGTTCGCGGCCAATTCGGGACATGCATCAAGGGTACACTAACCACTGAGGTCGTTCCGTTCCTGGAAAACGGAATGAGGTTCGAAGCGGATGTCATCCATGGGCAGAAGACCGGATTCTTCTTGGACCAACGAGATAATCGAGCAATCGTTCGATCGTTATCTAACGAGAAAAGGGTGCTGAATCTGTTCAGCTTCAGCGGCGGGTTCTCGATTGCAGCAGGCATGGGAGGAGCCGTGCAGGTTTGCTCTGTAGACCTTGCACCGCAAGCGGTTGCCGCCGCCGATCGACATTGGCAGTTAAACGGTTTGCCTACCGAGAAACATCAAGGGACAGTCTGCGATTGTTTCGAGTTTCTGGAACAAGCCGTCAGTGCAAAGCGAACCTGGGACATCGTGATCTGCGATCCACCTTCGTTCGCACCCAGCGAACGCGCGCGGACTCAAGCAGAGGAAGCCTACCAGAGACTGGCTCACGCATCGGCTCGAGTCACCGCTCCGGGCGGTCTACTCGCGCTGGCGTCATGTTCCAGCCATATCAGCGCGTCGCGATTTCGCGAACTCAATCTAGCCGGCATCGGTCGAGCTCGACGCACCGGTCGCTTGATCATCGAGCGCAGCCTGCCGCTTGACCACCCGACGCCATTAGCCATGCCGGAGCTGGCCTACTTGAAGTTCCAATTGCTGACGCTGGAGTAAGGCTCGAGAAACGATGCAGGTCAATTTTCAAAATTGACCTTAACCAAATTGGAATCGCTGACACAGTCGGTGGTGCGTGCTGTCTAAGACTCATCCTTCTGCAAGGTCGAAGCCTCGTCGTTATGATCCTTCAGTTCCCCGTAGGGGATGCATACAGTAGCCGGGGTTCGAGCGCAGCTCGTACCCCCGGCATTTGTTTGCGCTATCTCGCGGCGAGTCGATTTGGCCATAGCTGCCAAACTTGACCGAGCCGCGATAACCAGTTGCCAAAGTCGAAATCAATCTAGTCGCGGCTCGTTTGACGCGATGGTTCAGCGAAGCGCAGCCCGTCTCTCGCCGCAGGCTGTCTTCGCCGATGAATCCGGGGTACGAGCGCTCGCCCCCCCGGCTACTTCAGTGAAACGCCGTCAGCGTTTGATTTCCTGTTGCAACTGAATTTTATCCACCGCAGTTCTAGAATCGGCTAACCCCATAGTCTCGAAAGTTTTATAGACGAGTGAAGCTGGAGCACCTTCACACGAGAACGCTAAGCTCGTTGAGCGCCTGCTTTTCCGGCTTCGACGACGAAGCCGGCTCGTACGACGCGTTCGCCGCCGGGGATGGTAATTTTCGGGATCACGCAGTAATCGGACTTCCATTCTCGGTCGTTCAACGTGCAGCGCACGTAACCCCGTTCATTGTTCTGGAAGCGAACGAAAGGATTCTCTGCGAGGATGCCGTCGGTGTCTTTGCTCTTTTCGACACCGTCACCGCCGGACGAGATCGATGTCCCGACGAACTCGGTGGCAACGACAGGACCTTTTTCATCGTCGAAATTGACTTTGAGATCGTTTACCCAGTTGCTGTGTATGTCACCGGTGAGCACCACGGGATTCGCTACCTTGCGATCTGATAACGATTGCAACAAGCGTGTGCGCGGCACATCGTAACCGGCCCACTGATCCATGCTGAACGCATCGTTTTCGCCCGGCACACGGTCGACGCGAGCCATCATGATCTGCTGAGCCAAGATGTTCCAAGTTGAAGTCGACCGAGACAGTGAATCGAACAACCATTGCTCTTGATCTTTACCGAGCACGGTTGCATGCGGCGAATGCACATCGCCGGTCAGCGGCTTGTTTCCGTCACCATTGGGCTGATCGCTGCGATACTGGCGAGTGTCGAGCACTTGAAACTCGGCCAGCGATCCGAACTTCACCGTGCGATAGAGTTGCATGTGCGGGCCGGTGGGAAGTTGCTTCTTTCGCAGCGGCATATGTTCGTAGTAAGCTTGATACGCTGCAGCGCGACGCACGAGATAGTCTTCGACTTTGACATGCGCCTCCTCGGAGATATCCCCGGCACAGTTATTGTCGAACTCGTGATCGTCCCAAGTAACCAGCCAGGGATGAAGCCGATGAGCCTCGGCCAGATGGTGATCCGTTCGATACAGCGCATAGCGATTGCGATAGAGCGGGAGTGTGGTCGCTTCCGGACCGATGTGAGCCCGTACTTTGTCTTTGACTGCGGCTCCTTCGTAAATATAGTCCCCTAAGTGCACGATCAAATCGAGATCATCGTTCAGCATGTGCTGATACGCCGTGTAGTAGCCATGCTCGTAGTGCTGACACGAAGCGAATGCGAATCGAAACGAGCTCGGCTTTTCTTCAGGCGTAGGGGCGGTGCGAGTGCGACCGATCGGGCTCACCGCATCGCCGGCTTGGAAGCGATACCAGTATTGTCGATTCGCCTTGAGCCCTTCCACTTCGACGTGCACGGAGTGAGCCAAGTCGGCAACCGCTACCACAGAACCGTGTTGCACGATGCGCCGCATCGATTCGTCTTCGGCGATCTCATAGCTCACTTCGATCGGTTCCGGCCCCAAGCCGCCGCCGTCGAGCGGCTTGGGAGCTAGTCGAGTCCAAAGAACGAAACCATCCGCAGAGGGCTCGCCCGAAGCCACGCCCAGTGTAAACGGATCGCTCTCAAAGACTGGCTTCCTCTGCACCCAAGCAGAGCACGGGCGATGGACCAGCGCTGAGAGGCTCAGAGCCGAGCACAGATGGACAAATCGGCGACGATCAAGATGGCGAATGAAATGAAGCATGGCGAGGGAGGGAGTGCGTTGAATGGGGTGAGCGGTATGGAGTGAGGTTGGATTACGGAGAAATTGAAAAATGGGGATTTAAGATTTGAGGATTTAAAATTTAAGATTGGAAGAGTTGGCAATCTGAAATCCTGAAAACATGAAGACTTCAAGACTTCAAGACTTCAAGACTTCAAGACTTCAAGACTTCAAACCCACGATTCTCCAATCCACCATTTTGAATGGTTCAATTCTCCAATCCGCGTTGGAGATTTCAAATCTCAAATTCTCAAATCACCCAATCTCTTCCAGCCACTAGCCACTAGCCACTAGTCTCTAGTCTCTAGTCTCTAGTCTCTAGTCTCTAGTCTCTAGTCTCTAGTCTCTAGTCTCTAGTCTCTAGTCTCTTCCTTCCTACTATCTTCCCGCCGCCCACAGTATTCCCTTCAGCACCGTGTCGGTGAACGTTTTGTCGGCGAATGTTTCGCTGGAGTGACCGAAGGTGGTGCCGAAGATGCGAGCTTTGCCGTATTGATTCGTCCAGAAAACAGCGTGCTCCGAGCCGTCTTTCTCGCTCTTCGATACCGCCAAGACTTTGGTGTTCGGCCAAACCTTTTCGATGATGTACAGCTCATCCTTCTGGCTCACATAGTCTTTCGGAAAGCCCTTCATGATCGAATGTTCGGCTTCCTTGACCGTCACCGGATATCGGCTTTGATGATCATGTCTGCGACTGGTCACGCCGAGGAACTCACGCCAGTCATCGATCTCGGCAGCGCGATAGGTATGCAT
This sequence comes from Pirellulales bacterium, assembly GCA_046349815.1. Classification (GTDB taxonomy): domain Bacteria; phylum Planctomycetota; class Planctomycetia; order Pirellulales; family Pirellulaceae; genus Aureliella. The sequence continues at coordinate 66,795 of JAXMBQ010000034.1, forward strand.
CGCACAGTGAATCACGACGGCCGGCACACCGCTGTGATGAGCCTTGGTGATCGAACGGATATAGTCGGTGTCGGTCGTATCGGCGAAGCATTCGTTGTGCACGACGACGTCATAGTCCTTGGCCCAGTCGGGATTGTCGTACAATTTGATCTTCGCCTTGGTACCGGTGCCGCCATCATTTTTCACGTCCCACTGAATAGCTTCGCCGCGATCCTTAGCCGCCAACTGCAGCGACTTTGTTTGGAATTCGTAGTCGTGACAGCAGCCGCCGGTGACGATCAGCACGCGCAGGGGTTGAGTCTTGGCCGTTTCTTGTGCGACTGCGGAGCTGAATGTCGCAAACAACATCGCAGTTGCGATCGCCGGCAGTCGGAATGAACTTGCGAGAGATGAAAAGGATCGCAACATGGGTTGGGAGCTCCATCGACGAAAAGGTAAGGCGGGGTAGGGGAGAGGGGATCACGTACCGATGATTGTGTTCACACCGACTTGCCGACGCAATGCGCCGAGCGGATCAGCAACCGATGAAATCCTCGCATCCGGACCGCAACAAAGTTAGATCCACCGGTCAGCAGATTGCCTGGATCAATACCCGCAGTCCCCGTGCGAGTCGCGGTTCTTCCAGTCATAATGAATCGCTCGGACGGCAAGCCTCGCAGCTATCGGCTTGTCTGCCCGATCGTTTTTCAGACAAAGGAAGTTTCGTGATTCGACATCTGCCGTTCATTGCGTTTCGCACCAGTTCCGCAATCATCGGAATCGCCGTCGTCTCGGTTGCTCTGCTATCGAGCCGACATACCTGGGCTCAGGAAAAGCTCAGCGACAACGAGGCACTGCTGGCTGCGGAACAAGCTGCGTTTCGAGCGGCAGCAGAAAAAGCCTCCCCGAGTGTCGTGCAAATTGAAACGTTCGGCGGGTTGGAACGAGTCGGACAAGAGTTGATTTCGGACGGCCCCACCACAGGGACGGTGGTCGCGGACGGTGGTTGGATCATCTCGACGCTCTACAGTTTCCGGCAGCAGCCCGCATCGATACTCGTCACGCTGACGGACGGCAAGCGAGTGCCGGCCAAGATCGTGGCTCGCGATCACAGTCGCGAGCTCGCACTGCTGAAGCTGGAAGAGAGTACCTCGCTGCCTCCTGCAGTACCGGCGCCGATAAAATCGATCAATGTCGGACAGTGGACCGTGGCACTCGGCAAGACATTCGACAAATCGGCTGTCTCGCAATCGGTCGGCATCATCAGCGCCTTGGGACGAGCCAACAACAAAGCGGTGCAGACAGATGCGAAAGTATCACCCGTCAACTATGGCGGACCGTTGATCGATTTAGAGGGGCGAGTCATCGGCATCCTGGCTCCGATATCGCCGGGAGCGATTCTCGAAGGGGACTCTTCGCAGCTCTACGATTCGGGAATCGGATTCGCGGTTCCGCTCGAAGACATCCTTGCTCGTCTTCCCGCCATGCAGGAAGGGAAAGATATTCGCAGCGGCAAACTGGGAGTCGTCGTCAGCGATCAGAATGAATTGGCGGGTCCTGTAAAAGTCGCCGGAGCCGCGCCGGGTTCACCGGCTGCGAAAGCGGGATTGAAGGCGGGCGACATGATTGTCGAAGCCGCAGGACAACCGGTCACGTTGCTGGCTCACCTGCGACATGCCCTCGGCCCTGCCGATGCGGGCAGCGAGTTTCGCTTTTCCGTCGATCGCAAGGGGAAACGGATTGAATTGAATGCGGTCTTGGCAGCTGAGGTGCCGACGTATCGCTCTCGCTATTTGGGGCTTGAATGCGAAGCCGACGGCGATGCGGGCTTGAAGATCACGGCAGTGCGAGCCGACTCGCCTGCGGAAACTGCCAAGTTGCAAATAGGTCGACACATTGTCGACTGCAATGGAACCCCGATGCGAACGCCGAAGGACTTGCGCGAGCAAGTGGCTGTGGCGGAACTCGACGAACCGCTGCACTTGGTGATCAAGCATGATGGACAAGAATCGAAGATCGACATCACGCCGACGATTTGGAGTGATGAAATCGAACCGGCCGCAGCAGCATCAGCGCAAAGCAAATCGCTGACCATCGAAGAAAGCGAATTGGCTCTCGGAGACTTCCCGAACAAGGTTACTGCGTGGACACCGATCGCGCCTGCCAAGGCCGAGGGAGATAGCACGACAGACAAGCCGATGGGTTTACTCGTCATCGTTCCTGAGCCCGGCGAACCGAATCGCAAGGCGATCAAAGAGACGTTTGACGGGATACTACGCGACGGTTGGATTGTGGCGTGTATCCAATCCTCAGATCAGAAGCGTTGGTCGAGCGAAGAGATCGAGTTGGTCGGGCGGGTGATTCATCAAATAGACGAAAAGCATTCGATCGATAGTGCTCGCACTGCCGTTGCAGGGATCGGTGCCGGATCGCGCTTGGCATTGATCGCTGCTCGAGCCGCCAAGGATGACGTGACCGGTGTAGTGATGATCGCCGCTCCGCTGGAAGGCATCCGCGTCCAGAAGGAGAACTCGCCGCTGGAGACGCCTCACTTTTTGTTCATCGGAGCTGAAAAGAGCTATCGAGAATTCTTGAAGCAACTGCAGAAATTCGGCTACCCGGCGACTGGCTTGCCGACGGTGCTTGCGACGCCGCTGAAGTGGGAAACATTGCCGGTCGGCGAGTTGCGAGATTGGCTACATGGTCTGGGGCGCATCTGATGAATGAAGCACCGCAGCCGATGAGTGACCGACTGCAAAGTGCTCTGCTGCTGGGATGCAGCCTGGCGCTGCTTGTCGCAGGAGGTGTGCTGCGCTTCGCGCCGGGCGTGGAAGCAGGCAGTCGCGAGTTCACCTCAGGAACTTTATTGAAGGTCGGCATGGTCGTCGGCCTAG
>JAXMBQ010000035.1:0-68621 GCA_046349815.1 Pirellulales bacterium
CAGGCGTGACGCCCATGCGACGCAGCTTGGCATCGATCTCGCGATAGTGACGCTGGATCTCTTCGAGCTGGGCCTGGGCTTGCTTGTGCCGCTGTTCCAGTCGCGACAATTCGTCGACCATGGATTGATACTGCGGACCGTCAAAGTACGGAACTTGACCGGCCATGTCCAATCGCTGCGTGAGCAGCCAATCATCCAGCTTCGGATGATCGGAGCAACGGCAGGACGCATCGTATGCAATCGCCACTTGATCGACTGACATTTGATACGCCGTAGCGATCTCTCGCAACAGCTCACCGCGCACTTCGATCAAACGTTCAATGGAACGACGCAGTTCGGCTTCGCAGCGAGAGAGTTGTTGTGTCTGTTCGCGCAGTTCACGACCGGCGGTCATCGATTCATGCCGTGAAAGTTGCTGACAGATCTCGTGCAGTTCCTTCTGCATCGACTTGAGAATGGAAGGCATATCATGATGCCCGTCCGCCAGGTCGGCACGACGACGATCAAAGCCATCCATGACCGAATCGAAGTTACGACGAGCGTCGAGGATCTGTGCTTCCAACGAACGCAGCGCGATACGAGGATCGGCATGCGAGATCGGCGAGAGCTGATCACCGAGTTGACGATCGAGATGCGCGTCGGTCGCAGTTGTTTCGAGCCGCTCGCGATGCGATCGTAGTTCGTTCAGCGTCACGCGCCAACGAGACAACTGAGCATCGAGATCTGCCAGACGCTGACGATAAGACTTCGGCGTACTCGCTTGGACGAGCTGTCCTTGAGTCTCAAGCGCGACGATCTCGTTGCGCAGCCGAGTGATGGCCGCTTCCAACTCGTTGATCTCGTCTCGCACAGTTTGAGATTCAGTCTGATAATTGGCCAGTCGTTGCTCAAGCCGACGACGTTCGTCATGATCACCCGCACCGGGACGATAGAAACGGTAGTCGCGTCGGGCACGATCAAGTTCGGCTTCTAGAGTGCGGCGTCGAGCGGTCAGGCCTTCGCGGGTAGAAGCCAGTCCGTCAAAACCGAGCAATTCCTGAGTGAGCTCTCGCTCGCGATGCACTAATCGTGATCGATCTTCGGAAACGGTATCGAGACCATTGTCGAGATTGAGCGCACGAGCGGTGTCCCACAAACGATCGATGGCGGCCGCATCGGAAACCACGGCCGACATGCGTTCGAAAGCGGCTCGCTCCGTCGCATTGAGAAAGTCTTTGGGATGCGTATCAGCCGCTGTGTTCCATGCGTTGACCGCAAGATTGGCCAAGCGGTTGGTCACCGGCCCGCGAAAATCGGCGCGCGAAATGGACCACTCTTGGTCATGGTCTCGCAATACGGCTCGACCCGCCGTAGCGTAATCGGCCACGTCATGAGCGACGGTCGGAGCCACCACGCTTCGCAGCCAACGCAGAAGCGATGTCTTGCCGCTCCCCGGATGGCCGCACACGGCATTTAGTCCGGCGGATAGCCCTGCTACCTGAATCTTGTCGCCTGCACCGCGACGTTCTACTTCCATGCTGAGCAGTTGCATTGACGGCTCCTCCCTTAGCCTAGTCATTCAAATTCGTTGCGCATCGGTGCGCAGTTTGGGTCGGGGGAAGAGATTACCACACTTGGGGTGCCGCAACCAATATCAGTTTTTTTTGCAGTCAATGCAGGCAAAAAGCAGCGCCGCTCCCGCGGGCTGCCATAGCTGAGCGGAAGGGCGCAGCCCTCCGGCTACGCGCCCCATTGCCGAACGACCCCTGTCCCGCGTCTTTGTTCGGCCGAAGCTTGTTCTATGCGAGAATCACAACGCTGCACGGGCCGTACGGCTTCGCCGTTACGCTCAGCGCGGTTACCGTGAGTGCCGTTGCGGTTAGCACCGATACGGTCATGTGATGAATCGCTGAGCGGAAGGACGCAGCCCTCCGGCTACGCGCCCCATTGCCGATCGACCCCAGTCCCGCGCCTGTGTTCGGCCGAAGCTTGTTCTTCGCGAGAATCACAACGCTGCACGGGCCGTACGGCTTCGCCGTTACGCTCAGCGCGGTTACCGTGAGTGCCGTTGCGGTTAGCGTGTGGGATGGGCAGCGCGGATCGATTGCAGTTGTTGACGCGTTCCTTCTAGCAGATAGTCCCAATCCATGGCCGGGCCGGGATCGGTCTTGTTCTCTTGCACATGATAGTGGCCCAGTATGCCGCTGAACGATGCCCATTGTTCTTCGGACAGAGTGTGCAGCAAAATCTTGCCGTCAGGTGATCGCGGCGCATCAGGCTTCAACTTTGGGAAGATATCGCACAGAGCCGCCGATAGCTTGGTCAGCGAGTCATACTGCTGCTTCGTGTAGTCATACTGCTCGTACTCTTTGCCCCGGATCGAACCGCGGACGGGATCGTTGCGACGAGGCCGCAGCTCGAGGCCTTCAAACTTTTCTCGCCCTCGAACATAGGGTGGAAAGGTAAGAAACGTCTGTCCCGAATCGTTTCGACGATACCAAGGACCAAACGTATCGGTGCGGCTGCCGACCGAGTGAGTGCCTATGTTGGCGATTTCGATTCCGATGCTGCGATCATTGCTCTTCGTCGCATGCCAAGCCCGTTCTTTCAAATCCAATGTCTGATAGATCGTACCGTCGACGTCGAGCATAAAGTGGACACTCAATCCCCGACGATCATGCAAGATGTAAAAGCATTGAGCGCTGGTACCGCACACATCGAAGTGCAATACGAACTGATCGATCTTCTCTCGCAGCAGATCGAGATCCCAACCTCCTCCGCGAACTCTCGCAAGTTGCTCGGGAGTGAAAACTTCGGCGGCGCGGCTTTCATACCGCACCCCATAGCGATCCGGTGACGTCTCGGGAGTCTCGCCGGTGAACTGAACTTGCCCGGCTTTCATCGCCTCGACGGTCGACTTCCACTTCCGCTCGGCGAAATCGGAAAAGCGACGGTCGGTTCGATAAGCGTCGAAGCCACCGACGTCCGTCCACAACTTCACCGGTGCGCCGATGCGATAGAGCTGCCCGCAGACCATGATCTCGTCGCCATGCCGTTTTTGAAAACCGAGCGACGGTTCTGAGTCCGTTCGTACAGGACCAACTGAAGGGGATTGTCCCGTTGCAAGAGATGTGAGGAACCATTCGCAACACAACATCGCCAGACAAAGCGATCCGACCGCAAATGCATACCGATTGTTCATACGTACCTCGGTTCACTGCGATCGACGCGGAACCTTCTTTCAACCCATAGTGTGGAGCTGAACGCTGTTTGCACTTCAATGGCTTAAGCGATCTGTGTTACCACTTGAACCCAACCGGGCTCGGCCAATAACTCGGGAAAGCGTGCGCGGCCGGCTTGGATGTGAGCCGACTGTCCGTGCTTGACGAGAGCTTCACGACTCGCCCACTCTTCGATGAACGTGAACTTGGTCGGATGATCGAGATCGACGAACAAATCGTATCGCAGGCAGCCGTCTTCAGCCCGCGTCGGAGCCACGAAGCTTTCGAGTACGCTCCGCAACTCTGCTTCCTTACCGGGCTGCGCATGAATGTGGGCGACGACATCGACTTTCATTGTAGTGGGGCTCCGAAGAATCGAGAGTGAGGTTGGAGACTGCACGCATTTGCGGCTCATGTTTGTAGCACAAAACCAAGCCTTTCCTAGTCGGCGGATCGTCATCATCGCCGGCCGCCGGTAGCAAGCCGCATCGGTCCTGAGCATGATATAACTCTCGTTTCATTCCGCGGCGAGCAGATCGGCTTGAAGGCCGAGGACGAATTGTCTGCAAGCAAAAAAGATTTCGACCGAATGGGAATCGGGATTATGCCTTTGCGTGTTTCATTGTTCACCCTTTGGGTCTGGTTGGGAGTCTCGGCGTTGATTAGCAGCGGAGCAGAAAACGCCGGCCATTTGGTGATTGTCGGCGGAGGGCTGCGAGCCGAAAACAGTGCGGTCTATACGCGTATGATTCAGTTTGCGGGCGGTCCGGAAAAAGCTCGCTTCGTCGTTCTTCCCACGGCAAGTCTCTCCGTAAAGGACTCGATCGCGCTGTGCGATGACCTCACGCTCTATGGCATCACGCGAGATCGCGCAGAGGTTCTCGATGTCACGGAAAAGAACGCGGCGCAGTCGACTGTTGATCCGACGATTTTGGCTAAGGTGCAAGCCGCTTCCGGAGTCTTCATCTCCGGCGGCGATCAACGTCGTTTGGTGCGAGCGCTGACCAAGGAAGACGGCGGCGATACTCCGTTGCTGGCCGAGATCCGAGTGTTGCTCGCACGAGGCGGAGTCGTCGGTGGCACAAGCGCCGGAGCAAGTTGTCAAAGCGCTGTGATGCTGGCTGTCTCAGGACTACCGGATCCGATGATCGATGAAGGAATGGACACGCTCGACTTCGGCATCAAGACCGATGAACGCTCGCGTGGGCTGTTGATTCGATCAGGCTTCGGATTCTTCAAGACCGGAATCATTGATCAACACTTCCATCAGTTTCGCGGGCGACTCGGTCGCTTGACGCGTGCGGTTGCTGATCGCCGATTGAACTTCGGATTCGGTATCGACGAGAACACCGCGCTCATCGCTCGCGATGATGGACGAGTCGAAGTCGCGGGAGCCGGCCACGTGACCGTGATCAAAACAACCGGTTCCAAATCAGAAGACGGTCCGCTCGGTTATCGTATCCATGGTGTGACGCTGACATTGCTTTCCGACGGAGACATCTTCGATCCGGCGAGCGGCAAAGTCGATGTGCCGAAAGAGAAGGAATGGATGTCGCCGGAAAAACCTGAGTACCACGGCAACTTTCAACTCAACGACATCGCAGCCGGCGGAGCCGTGCCGTTTGCCATGATCAACGGGTTGGCCGAGAACTCTCGCAAAGAACAAATCGGCATCTGCCAGAAACTCTATCCCGATCACTCACACGGTTACCGCTTCACGTTTCGCAAACGCCCTACGACAAATTGTTACGGCGGTTTTTATCGACATGCTTGGACCAATACGGTTATCGACATCGAACTTGATATCGACCCGATCGGTGAAGGGATGCGAGATTCTGTTCAGTCGGTGCCGTCCGACTTGCGGGGCATTCAACAGAACAGCGGGCTCCTCAGCGTTGCCTTTCGAGGGATTATGCCTGCGAATAGCCGAACAGCGTTCCGCAAAGACGAGCCGCTCACGCGCGGTGAGCTTGCTTCGTTGGCGGCACGAGCCGCGCATATTCCATCACCGTTCCCGAGCGACCCGGCCATCGCTGACTTACCGGCAGCTCAACCGCTCGCCGACGAAATCCTGCGAGTCACGGCTGCGGGTTGGATGCATGTCGATGACAAGCAACAGTTTCGCCCGACCGAAAAGGCCGACGCTGCGTGTGCGGCACGAGTCTTCAAGCACTTAGTAGAGACATCGGCACCGCGCGGCGCTTCAACGCTACTTCAAGAACTCGACCAGCTCGAACGCACAGGGAGCGCGACCATGAAGCGCGGAACAGCAGCCGAATGGACGGCGAGAATTCTCGAATTGCCCAGGCAATAGAAGGGCGATAGTCCGGCGGCCTCAAACACACCGCGCACCGAAGGCGCATGATCATTCAGTCCACGCTCACGTAAGGACTTGCTGATTTAACTCTAGCGGAACGGCGCGAGCCGTCCGGTGAAGCACCGTCGATCTTGAAGAACCGGACGGCTTGCGCCGTTCCGCTTGAATTTAATCAACCGGCCCATGCCGCTCGGTTCTTTACGATCGCCGAGCTCGAATGTACTCGGCCAGCTCTTGAACGGTTTCGACATCCAAGACCGCATCGTCGACGTGAATCGAAAACATCTTTTCGATCTCAAAGGTCAACTCAGCCATCCCGACCGAATCGACACCGATCAATGCCAAGGAATCATTGAGTTGCGGCGAGCCGCCGAATTTCTCAGCCAGCTTGCTGAGCAACACTTCCTCAATGTTATCCACTCGATTTCCTTCCCAGTTGTGACGTTCAAGTCGAGCGATAGACCTGCATCAACATAAGTGATGCCGGATGCTCACCGAATCTAATCGTGGTCGACTGTCGATTTCAAGACCGAGTAGTTTAACGCATTGGACGGGTTTACCCCAGACGGCGAAAACTCGCGGACTTCATTCAATCGAAAGACGAAGTACCAGAGCACACAGATGACCAGCACCACAGTCGAAAGTGCGATCATGCTTTCGCGTTGCAAGCGGTTGCCGAGCTGGTGCACGGGGTCCTGAGCTCGGCTGGCTCGCTCTTGCACCAGCACCCATAGATCCGTTCCGGTATCGCCATGAGATTGATCGAGTACCGGTAGCGAGACTTGCTGAATGGCAGCGATCCATTCTCCCTGGAACGATGCGCCGGCCGGATGCTCTGCTGCAGGATCGTGATAGTTTCGAAGTCCGCCTCGCCGCAGGCCGGCCAACTGCTCGGCATCGATCGGCGGAAGAAGATACTCGTCACTGGTCGGAGGGGCCTGCGTCGTGAGACTGGTAAGCAACGGATGTTGCAACAGCGTCCCTTGCTGACTCCCCTCGCGCCCGTCGACCAGTACCGCCAGACGATTACTGTCCTCGCCTTCGTTCTCACCGGCGAGCAACTGAAAATCTCCCAAGTTGATCGTCAGGACAAGCACTCCCACCGGCTTGCGTTCAGCCTTCGGCTTGTCCGTCGTATCGGTCTCTTCTTCACTGGCGGTCCAGATCGGGCAACTGATACCGACCTTCCACTTGCCGGTGCTCGTACTGCGAAAACTGGCAGAGAAGTGAGTATGCGATGTCGGTCCGACGCGAGGTGCGCCGCGAGCCAGATCTTCGCGAAGACCGGTGAAGTAACTGCGATACGCGAAGTTATGTCCGGCCGGACTCTGATCTCGTTGCTCGTTATCGTCGACGAACGCGATGGCCAAGTTGTTTCCTTGTGCATCGAGCAGAAACAGGCTGCTGAAGATGGCTGCCTTGTCGCGATCAGGCATGCGCCGCGCGATCTCCGTCAGACGATCCTTAAGATTGACTTCCAGACGCTTGCGAGACTCGGACTCCAGAAACGTTGTCGTCTCCGACGGCGTCTCCTTATTCTGCGCCAAGTGATCCAGAAACGCTTTGTGCTCTCCGACAACGGCTAAGGTGTTTTCCAGTATGCGACTCCGATCCGCTTCGTCGGTCACTAATTGGAACAGCGACGATATCTCGCTTTCCAATGTTCTCGCCGCAAACTTCGCCGCAAACTGATTGCTCCGCTCCGCCCATTGTTCGACTCGTTCCAGCGATTCTCTTTTGGCGATCGAGATACCGCGCAGGAAGAAGAGCAGCATCAGCACCAGCAGCATCAGCGGGCCGACAATACCGAGCAGATAGAGCGGCTTGCGGAAACGCGAGCTGTCGCGGCGCGCGATCGCCTCCAGAACTTGTTGCACGTTGGCGAATCGCTGCTCAGGCCGCTTTGCCAAGCATCTGTCTACGATGCTGACCAAATTCTTATCGATACCCGATCGCTTTTGGTGCTGCTTCGGAAACGGTGTGTTATGAATCGCGTGGCGATACCGCTCGAGCCGCGCGGGTAGCGACTCGGCCGAGTCGAGCGTCTCGACGACTTCGGGAACGCGATACGGCGGGGTACCGACAAGCATTGTGTAGAGAATGGCGCCGAGTGCGTAGACGTCCCACCGCGCATCGGCCGATGCAGCCAAGTCGGCTTGCTCGGGTGCCATGTAGAACAGCGTCCCGAGCGACGGCGATTGCTCGTGCGACATGCGGCTTTGTCCGAAGTCGGCCAATCGGGGTCGCCAGTCATGATCGAGCAGAATATTGGCAGGCTTCAAATCGCAGTGCAGGACACCCTTGCCGTGCGCATAATTGAGCCCCTCGGCAATCTCGCGGAACAAGGCCACCGACTCGTTGATACCAAGCCGACCTCGTTTGCGAATCAGATCTTCGAGCGACCCGTTCTCTAGATATTCCATCACGTAGTAAGGAGGCTCGGCTTCCCAGCCGACGGTCAACACTTGCACGATGAAGCGACCGGTCGACATGTTGACCAAGTGTTTGACTTCACGGCCAAGCAAGGACCAGTTCACTCCGCCGCGATGCAAATAGAATTTGATCGCGACTTCACGACCCGTATTGAGGTCGCGTCCCATCCAAACTTGTCCGAAAGCCCCCTGACCGATCAGCTTTTCGATCCTCACTCCGGGCACTTCAGCCGGAGGTATAGTCGCCTGCAGACTCAGCCTCTCCGCCTGACGCAACTCTCCCAACGTCTGTTGCTGTGTAAAATCGGAGGACATGCGGACCAATGATTGCTGAAGTGGATGGGCAGGTTTTGTCGCGGGCAGTACCGCTGCGCTGACGGATGTCGGTACCAAGGAAGCAGGCCAAAGATCGCCGCCGGCGGCAGCGATCAAGGCTCGGCAGACCTGTCCTATTGTAGGGTTCGTACGAGTCTCGGGCGAACGCCGACTGTAAAACAATCGTGACTGAAACTCCGGCAACGGCGATTCGCCGGCCATAGTCATCCTTAAAACAACGACATTTTAGGAAGCGAGCCAAGTTTGCGAATACGAGATTGGTGGAAACCAGCCGCTGTATGGGTGTTTTGTCTCGGCCTCTGGTCCGCTGTGTCAGTTGCTCAATCGGCCTCCGCCCAGCCGCCGACACAGCAAGCCGCATCGCCTTCAAATCCGCAGGCTCAGTCCGCCGTTCCGGTAAACGATTTGCCGTTGTCGCAGTTTCGTCCGCAGCCTCGCTTGGTCGTCCCGGCAAGCGATCTACGATCTGCCAAGTTCGACGTCGTCGACGTTCATTCCCACTTTCGCATTCGACTCAAACATGACCCGCATGCCCTCGACGCATTCGTTCAACTGATGGACCGCAACCGGATCGCGGTGTCCATCAGCCTCGACGGCGGTTTGGGAGAGAAACTCGACGAACACATTCGTTACTTGTGGACCAAGTACAAAACGCGGTTTGCCATCTTTGCGAATATCGATTGGCAAGGGGAAGGCAAGGCCGATGACTACGCGACGTGGGCTTGCCATCGAGAGGACTTCGCTCATCGCACAGTAACTCAACTGGAAGATGCCGTACGAAAAGGAATCTGCGGCGTCAAAGTCTTCAAGACGTTCGGTCTGGAGACTCGCAATCCCGACGGTTCGCTTATCAAGATCGATGACCCGCGGTTCGCTCCGATTTGGGACGCGTGCGGCAGACTCGGCTTGCCGGTGATCATGCACACGGCAGATCCAAGCGCTTTCTTCGAACCAATCACACCGGAAAATGAACGGTACGAAGAACTCTCACGACATCCCGAATGGCATTTTCCGTCTGATCGATTTCCTTCGCGAGCGGAACTCCATGCGGCTCGAAACCGACTCTTCGCAGCTCATCCCCGAACGCGCTTCATCGCAGCTCATCTCGGTAACGACGGCGAGGATTTGAAGCAGACAGCCGCGATGCTCGATGACTATCCCAACGTGGTTGTGGAGATTGCATCGCGCATCAGTGAACTGGGACGTCAACCTTACACAGCCAGAGAGTTTCTCATTCGGTATCAAGACCGTGTGTTGTTCGGAACCGATGGCCCGTGGCCGGAGAAACGCTATGCGAGTTACTGGCGATTTTTCGAAACGCGAGATGAGAACTTTCCGTATTCCGAGAAAGAACCTCCGCCGCAAGGACTGTGGAGAATCTACGGCGTTGATCTACCCGAGGGAGTGCTGCGGAAGATCTATTCAGAAAACGCAGCCAAGCTGATCTCGGGGATTCGCGAACGACTAAACGATCGCTGATTCGGCTTCGATCATGTGACTGCAGGCGTCTAACAGTTCCTGAACGCGGGAACCGATGCCGACGAGTTCGAGATAGTCGGAATCGATTGCGGCGGGTGCGCCGGAACGGCCGAAAAGTTGGTCGTAGATCGCATGCGCTAAATGCACTGCGGTGACCGGAGCAAAGCCGGAAATCTGCGCCCGGCACGGAACTCGATAGTTCTCCACGGCTTCGATCACTTGCACTGGCAGCCCCCACAGTTTCAGCAGACAGCCTGCCAACTCGGCTTCGCTCAACTCACTCTCGGCAACTGCTGCAGAAGAACCAAAGCATGATCCACCGTCATCCGCGCGAGCTGTTACGGCATGCATCCAGGAGCGGATGAGCAAATCACCGGTCCGATGCAATCCGCCTGCTGAAATGGCCATGTGCTTGGCATGATAATCACCCGGCAGAATCAGTTCGGTAATCAGTCCCGACAACCGTCCGACCCAACGGCAGGCATGAAGAATCTCTTCCGTTTCCACTTCATCCAACGGATAGCCATCGGATTCACGCAGGAACGGGCAAACATCTCGTACTAACGGCCGAAAGCGATCCAGCCCGAGAGTCGTAATGATCTCAGCGGTTGAGGCGGCCGGGTCGATTCCATGGTACAGCGACGCGGCACCGATCTGCAGCAACTTACCGCTCATCCCGATATCTTGCGACGCCGCTTCTGCAATGCGAGTTACGACAGGCTCCGGCGAATCGAGTTCCACTTCGACCGCCGCAATGGTGCGCGGCGCGATCGGCAAACTGGTCAACCCGGCTGCATAGGCCGCCGCTTGCGAACGCTCCAATACATCGGATAGTTCCAAGCAATTTTCCAATGAGCCCTTCAACTGAGCAGCACTGCACGGCTTGGCCAAGAATTGGTGAGCGTGTCCCAGTGTGCGAATAATCGTGTTCAGCGCAGCTTGTCCCGAGAGCATGAGACGAATCGTGCTCGGATATTGACGTTGAACATTCTGCAACAACTGCGAGCCGTCCATCTGAGGCATGCGCATGTCGGAGAAAATGACATCCACTCGTTCGCTCTCGAGAATCGTCAGTGCTTCCCGTCCGCTTGCAGCAAAACGTAAATCGAGAGACTCTTCGTAATCGAACAGCAATCGCTCCAAACCGCAGAGCAGATGACGTTCATCGTCGACGAACAAGACGCACTTACGGCGATTAGAAGAGTTCGATCTGTTCATGTGTCTTCGACGATATGGGAATGCGGATGCTGAATGTCGTACCCACGCCTACTTCGGTGGACAGAGTTAATGTTCCGTTGTGCTTGCTCACGATCGACTGAGCCGTGGCCAAGCCTTGTCCCGTGCCGCGCCCGACCGCTTTGGTCGTGAAGAACGGATCAAAGATGCGTTCTCGAATGCTCGGGGGAATACCGGGACCGTTGTCTTTGACGTCGATCTCGACACCGTCACCGACGCGGCGCGTATGCACTTCAATCAGTCCGCGATTGTCGGGATAGTCGGAAAGAACGTCGGCGATCGCATGCGCTGCGTTGACGACCAAGTTCAGAACGACTTGGCTTAAACACCCGGGCATGCAATAGACAGTGGTCACTTCGGGATCAAAATGAGTCGTGATGTCGGCCACGTATCGCCACTCATTGCGACACACGACCAACACGTTTTCGATCAACCGTGACAAATCGACCGTGGCCATCTCTTGATTCTGCGGTTGCGAGAATTCCTTCATGGCTCGCGTAATCGAACCGATGCGATCGATACCGTCGCGAGTCTGTTGGATGGCTTTCGGAATCTCATGCTGAGCATGTTGCAGGCGTCGATCATTCAACTCGCGTCGCAGAGCGCCCAGAGCTTCGGTTGTAATGCCTCCGGTCTCGCAACCCGCTACCGTCGCATCGACCTGAGCAATCAAGCTGTCGAGCACTTTGAACGAGTCTTCGAGGAAGGCAAGATTGTCGCTGACGAATTGCGTCGGCGAATTGATTTCGTGCGCGATACCGGTGGCCAAGTGCCCGAGCGATTCGAGCTTTTGAGCCTGCAACTCTTTCTCGGTACGAGCCAGTCGTTGGGTAAGATCTCGAAGGAATACATTAATGTGCATCCCGTCGTTGCGCATGGCGAACGAGCCGAAAGCTTCGACAGTGATGCGACGGCCGTCGGCCGTGTAGACGACCGTCTCGATGAGGAACGGTTCCTGCTTTCCCCCTTGCGACAGTCGATCCAGTCGCATTCGCAGACCTTTGTGCAGGTCCTGTGCGCCGATAACACGAAAGAACGGAAAGCCGACGATTTCATCATCGGGCCAGCCCAGCAACTCTTTCGCGCGCTTGCTCCACAATGTGACGTGTAGGTCGCCGTCGAACTCTACGAATGCATCGTAAGAGGCATCGATCATGAACTGCAGTCGCTCGGCAGTCTTCATCATTTCCGATTTGCTGACCGTCAGGTCCGCGGTCTGTCTGTCGACCTCCGCTTGAACCAAATCCTGAGCGGCGGAAAGCATCGCCCACTGTTCCGCTTCCGTACGGAGTGCTTTCAGTACGTAATCGATAGCGACCATCAGCACGACGTTTTGGAATAGTATCCACACGCCGGTTTCAACTAAGCGAGTCAGAGTTTGCGGATTTACTTCCGTAAGCGCATTCGAAAAGATCTGACCACGCACAAATTGCTCGGCCAGAGCGGCGACGCTCGCCAGTCCCAGCACGCGCCAGTCACGGTACAACGCGAGAAACGCCAACGATCCGAACAGGTGATAGGTACTTGTATCACGTCCATCGGTGAGCTGAACAAAGAGAGCAGTGAAGCAACCTTGGGCCGCGGCCATGAAGAACCGGTTCGCAGATCGACCTGGAAAACAGAAGCTCAAGCAACAGGCGACCGCGGTTAAAAGACCACCGACAAATACTGCCGTTAGCAGAGGCGATTCAAACGGAGCAGGCACCCCGCTCCAGACGGCGGGGCTGATGAACAACGCGACGGCCACTCCGCCGATCGCTTGACATGCCATAAGCCATGCGAACAAACGATCTACGCGAGCGTCCAATTCTCGGACCGATGCACGCAGACGCAGCTCGGCTGTGGGTTTCACAGCCTGCTCCAGTTCCGGTGTCACGTCGAAATTGAACCTATTGTGCATGCGCCGTATTTTCCGCTGGGAGATATCGATCGCTCACAAGAACGCGCCGAGTCTGCGGCCCGAGCAACTTGTGTTTTGACGCACAAGCGTTGGTCATGAACAACACTCGGTCAATCCGGACATGGAGACTTCCCCATCCCCCGGCAGCCTGCGATGCGATTTTGCGGATTGTGACGAATGAGTCGACGAGACGCGATAATGGAAGTCAGTCGCCATTTAATCGATCGCAATTCAAGCGGAACGACGCGAGCCGTATGGTTCTTCACCCACAACCATGCGTCACCCGACAGCTCGGCGCTTGCTGTCTTAATTCAAACGGAACGGCGCGAGCCATCCGGTAGGGCACTATCGATCGTGAGGAACCGGGCGGCTTGCGCCGTTCCGGTTGCATTTTTTCAACGAGCAGCGTCAGAGTCCGAGGCTCAACTGATAGCTCCGCTTCACCGCAGACTTCCCCAGCTTCGTCGTTATGGCGTTCCACTCCTCCGCGGCCGACTTAAGTGCTGCTTCGACATCAGCATCCTCGGTTACGATGCGCTTCAGTTGTTGTTCAAGCGCCGCACGATATTCAGGCGCACCGATCGCGCGCGGTTCGCAAGGAACGAATGGCTTTCCAGCCGCTTTCTCTTGATTGCGAAGAGCTTGATCGGCGGAACTCCCGGGAGCAAAGGTCCGCCTGCCTGCATCCACATGCGTATTGCCCTGAGCCAATGAAGCTCGCGTGTCGGTCTGCGATAACCACTTCATGAACTCTTCTGCTTTGCCTGACTGACGGCAAGATGAACTTAAGCAGACGATCAAACTCTCACCGCTATTCCAAGTCGAACGCGACGAAGCGGTGAGAGCCACTTCCGGCAGCAGCGAACTCTGCACCGTTGTCACCGGCTGAGTCGCATCAAGCTCCGGCTGAGGCACACCTACGGCCAGCGCGATCTTTCCTTCTGCCACAGCTTGCCAACTGTGTCGCCATGATCCATCGACGGCGCCGGCCGACGGATTGAGCTTATGCAATCGACGGAGGATTGTGGCAGCACGAATGAAATGCAGCTCAGTCAACTTCGGCTGCAGCGATTCGGAATGAAGCAGCAAACCGTAGCGTGCGTCTCGGTCGGTGAGTCCCGCAGCGATCGCCAAAAAGCGGGCGGTCAATTGCGTTTCGGTCACCGACTGTACCGGTGACGTTGATGTGCCCTGAGGACGATGCCCTTTTTCTGCTTGCTCTAAAGCGGCTTGCCACCAAGCCCAATTCTCCTCGGCACCGGCACCGACCGGCGGTGCGGGAAAGGAACCGTTGCTAAGCAAGACCGGCAGCGAGCATCCGAGCGAAACGCCCCAGCGCTGTTTGCCGAACTGGATTTGTTCTCGCATGGCAGTCGTAGTCACGTGATTCTCGTCGCTCGTACCTTCGTTCGCATCGCTTCCACGAGTCGAACCGTGAACCGCTTTATCAACGCTCAACGGCAGCGGTTCAATCCACTTGCGTTCGATGCACTCGCCGAGCGAACGAGCCGGCACGACGATTAGATCGCACGGAACATTCGACTCCGCCGACAACTGCGACTCGGTGAAACCTTTGAAATCAAGCTCCAGTTCCGACTGTGCAGCCCATTGTCGCCGCAGCAACTTGGCATCTTCTTCTGTTCCGATCCACGCCACGCGCAGCGGAACGCTTGGCCCTTTTGCGGGCGGCGACCCTGAATCAGCCGACTTGGGACGATCGGACGACTGCTTATCACATCCGAGCAAACAGAGTGCAAACAGCGCCGAAAAAAGGAGAATGCAGCGCCGAAAGGTTACCGGAGCTCGGTCGATCTTCTGCTGAACTTGCATGGAACGGGAGGCAGTTTTCGTTGAAGTTGAATCTAGCACGCGATTTTTCCTATGGTGACCGCTTGCGAGGCGGCGGCTTCGTCGGCAGTATATGGCTGCCATTTTAAGTTGCTTGTCGGAGAAGGGGATTGTCATGGGTTGTTACATCGGGATCGACATCGGAACATCGGGAACCAAGAGTCTGTTGATCGATGCCGATGGAAACATCTTGGCTGAATCCTCTTCGGCTTACGAAGTCGATTCGCCCAAGCCGATGTGGACACAGCAAGACCCTGACCTGTGGTGGAACGCAGTCGTCAAGACGGTGCGAGCGGACGTGAAGCAGGGTCGCGTAAAACCGGCCGACGTCAAGGCGATCGGTCTTTCGGGTCAAATGCACGGATCGGTGTTCCTCGACAAGAAAGGCAAAGTCATTCGGCCTGCCTTGCTGTGGAACGATCAGCGCACTGCGGCGGAGTGCGACGAGATCACTGCGCGAGCGGGCGGTCGCGCGGAATTGATTCGCATGGTTGCCAATCCGGCTCTGACCGGCTTCACGGCCCCCAAGATCCTTTGGTTGCGCAATCATGAACCGAAGAACTTTGATCGTCTGACACATGTACTGCTGCCCAAGGACGAAGTGCGTCGACGACTGACCGGCGAATTGGCAACCGATGTCAGCGACGCCAGCGGTATGTTGCTGCTGAACGTGGTGGAACGAAAATGGTCGACCGAGCTGATGGGGAAACTGGACCTCGGTCCGGAATTGTTTGCTCAAGTATACGAATCGGAGCAGGTGACCGGTTCGCTCCTTCCCGAAGTCGCCCTGCAACTCGGCCTGACGCCGGCATGCAAAGTCGTGGCCGGGGCAGGGGACTGCGCTGCAGGTGCTGTGGGTAATGGCATCGTCAAGAAAGGGGTCCTGACCGCATCCTTGGGAACGAGCGGCGTGATGTTCATTCACTCCGATACACCGGAATATGATGCGGCCGGTCGACTGCACACTTTCTGTCATGCTGTTCACGGCAAGTGGCACATGATGGGTGTGACACTTTCGGCCGCAGGTTCGCTGCAATGGCTGATGGACAACGTACTCAAGGAACTCGCTGCACGACGCGGTGTCGATCCATACCAAATCATCAATGCCGAAGCGGCTCAGGTTCCCGCCGGCAGCGAAGGACTCTTCTTCCTCCCCTATCTAGCAGGCGAACGAACCCCGCATGCTGATCCGAACGCACGCGGCTCGTTCATCGGATTGACGAACGCTCACCAGCGCAGCCACATGGCTCGCGCGGTCATGGAAGGGGTGGCGATGAGCCTGCGCGAAAGCCTCGAGATCATCAAAGAACTGGGCGTCCCCGTTAAAGAGATGCGAGTCTCAGGGGGCGGCGCCAAGAGTCCGTTGTGGCGACAAATCTTGGCCGACGTGATGAATCAACCTGCTTGCACGATGAACGCGGAGCAAGGCCCTGCTTTCGGCGTGGCACTATTGGCCGCGGTCGGTGACGGCCAGTTCAAGAACATCGAAGAAGCCACCAAGTCCGTGATCGAAGTCACCGGCAAAACCGCACCGCAGCGAGCCGCCGTGAAAACGTATGACCGCTCGTTCGAAATCTATCGCAACCTATACGCATCGCTCAAAGATACGTTCGCGGCGATCAGCAAGCTGTAATGCGTAAGCAATAAAGTGAATGGGTTGAGTTCGGCGAGCCGAAGGGCTCGCCGACGATCACTTCTTACGCTTCGGCTTGTTGGCATCATTGCGATCGGCCGCTTGTGCTTTGCTTAGCTGCTGTGAAGCGGAGTTGACTGCGGTCTGCTTCTTTTGCAATTGCGAACGAGTGTTGACCTGCTCCTTCACAGCCGCAGCGAGTTTCTTCTCGGCTTCGTCCAGCGATTGAGCCGCCCGCTTCACGTCGGGATCTTTATCAGCAGGGGACGGCCCGAGCTTCTTCCTTAGAGTCTCGTTTTGTTTTTGTAGAGCAGACAGCTTTTCCGACAGGCCATGCACTTTCGGATCCTTATCCAGCTCTGCCGATAACAACTTCTGAGGCTCTTCGATGACGGCCTCCAGTTTGTCCAAGGCTTCAGTAATCGCTGACGTATCATCGTCGCCGCGGGAAGAATCGTTCCCTTCGATCAGTTCGGCCCGCTTCTTCTTAGCCTCTTGAGCCGCGGCATCCGCGGTCTTCCATTTCTCGCTCGCCATGAACGCTTCTTGGATCGGCTTGGATGCCGCATCAAGCAGAGCGCGAGTATCTCGCATCTCTCGCAGCACAGCCGGTATGCCGCTCGATTCCAAAAGTCCTTCTTCAACCGCCTCTCGTTTTCGCTTCCATTCTTGTTCGGACGTATCGCGTTTTCGTCGCAACTGATCGACTTTCTGAGCGGCTTCGCGATACTCTTTCAGCGCTGAAGACATGCCCTGTTTGGCATCGCGTAGCTCTTTCTCTGCATTCTTAACGCGTTCGTTCTCTTTCTGCTCGTCGCGCCGATCACGTTGCTTTGAGTTCTGAGCAGAAACGATTCCGGGAATGAGACTGATCGCTCCGATGAGTATCAAACACATTCGAAATTTGGAGTTTCTTGGAATCATGATTTGTCTCGGCAGGATGATTCACATGCCGGCGAGCATTGAAAGGTACAGCGACTTGCTACTGGAACAGGTCGCCGTGAAGTGATGCAGAGAGTTTTCAGAGAGCAAACGAATCGGACTATCGTCGAGCCGAAGCCGGTTTCATCGGCAGCCAAGCGCCGTTCTGGCTGCTGCTGGCCACGCACTGTTCTATGAACAGCATGCCTTCTACGCCGTCGAAGACATTCGGATAAACCGTGTTTCGTTTTTCCAGCGTTTCACCTTGAGCTCGGCTGACCATCGCATCGAAGGCCGAACCGTAGATATTGGCGAATGCTTCGAAGAATGCTTCCGGATGACCGCTCGGCAAGCGACAGGCACCGCGTCCGGGTCCGTTCATGTACGGAGCATTCGGATCGCGAGTGTAGAGTTGATGAGGATGACCGTTGCGACGGAACACGAGCACGTTCGGCTCTTCTTGTCGCCACTGAATCGCACCCTTCGTTCCATCGATTTCGATCGACAGATCGTTCTCGCGACCGTGACTGATCTGCGAAGCAGTCACGGTACCCAATCCGCCGTTTTCAAATCGCACGATGGCGGTGCCGTAGTCATCCAGCTTGCGACCGCTCTCGAATGTCTTCAAGTGGCAGGAGATTTCCGACGGCAGCAAGCCGGTGGTGTATCTCGCTAAGTTATAAGCGTGAGTGGCAATGTCGCCGAAACAACCGGCTGCGCCGCTGCGAGCCGGATCGGTACGCCAGGCAGCTTGCTTCTGATCGGATTCTTCCAATCGAGTACGCAACCAACCTTGAATGTACGACGAACGCACGGCTTGGATCTCCCCGAGTTCGCCGCTGAGAATCATTTCGCGAGCTTGGCGAATCAACGGATAGCCGGTGTAGTTGTGAGTCAAGGCAAAGACGACATTCGACTTTTCGACGACAGCCTGCAGTTCTTGAGCCTGCTTGAGGTCGAAGGTCATCGGTTTGTCGCACACTACGTTGAAGCCCGCTTCGACCGCGGCTTTAGCGATTTCATAGTGCGTATGATTCGGCGTCGTAACGCTGACGAAATCGATGCGTTCGCCGACCGGCAGTTGGCTTTCCTTCTGCAACATCTCCTGATACGAACCGTAGGCTCGTTCCGTCGGAATGTCGTAGTCAGAAGCCGATGCCTTCGATCGTTCCGGATTGCTCGACAAAGCACCCGCAGCCACGACGGCGCGATTGTCCAAACAGGCGGCGATCGAGTGTACGCGGCCGATGAAAGAGCCTTGCCCACCGCCGACAAGTCCCATCCGCAGTTTGCGATTCAGAGGCCCGTTCGTCATGTGTACTTCTCCGGATACGAATTGTTCGAGGTTGTGGATTCAGTCGAATGCGGATTACGAAATTCCGACAGATTGCTGCATTCCGACCGTCCGATACGCGGCGAAATTTACCACACGGGCCGCGCTTCGGACAGACGCTTGCCCGATCGATCAGAAATCGTCATCGTCTTCCATATCAGCGTCAGGATGGAGCGGATCGTCGGGATCAAAGAAGAAATCCCCGAGCCCCAAAGGCAATGCACTGCCTCCCAATTGCCGCTGCTTGCGCTCAGCCAACTCGTCAAGGTTCAACGCGTCTTCGCCCAAGCAGCGTTCGAGGGCTTCTCGCCAAGCTTGGTCCTTGCTGATCGGGTGCTCGCGATCCTGGGCCAATCGCTTCAGCGCATAACGCAGGAGATTGAGTCCGTCGCGCGCGGAAAAATCGAGCTTCAGTTCATGCGATCGCTGGAGGAACTCGACAGTCAGCGCGAGCATCTCGGGTTCGGCGAACGGGAGATGGTACTGAAGAATGGCCAGTTCATCTTGCCGCGACGGAAAACCGAGCGGCAGAGTCGGCTGCAAGCGGCTGAGAATGTAGTCGGGAATCTCATAGGTCGAGTCGTCTTGATTCATCGTGACCGCACAACGGAAGTCGCGATGCGCATGAATGACGATACCTGCCACGATCGATTCGACATAACGACGCTGATCGAACAGCGGAGCCAAACTGGCCCACGACTTTTCGTTCATGCGGTTTCCTTCGTCGAGCACACACACGCCGCCGCGAATCATGGCAGTGACCAAGGGCGACGCGTGATACGCGATCTTTCCTTCATTGCTGAGGACCGGTGTCACCAGCAAATCTTCCGGACGCGTATCGGCCGTGCACTGAAAGACATACAGTTCCTGACCACGGATTTGAGCCGCCGACATCGCCAGCGCGGTCTTACCGATACCGGGAACGCCGACCAAGCGAGGCGTCAGCGGTTGATCGACTTCATCAACCACCAACCAACAGGCAAGCAATTGATTCAGTATCTCACGCTGACCGATCCACTCCGAACTGTTCGTCATCGGCGAACCGAGCTTCAGTCGAACGGATTCAATTTCGATGCTGTCTTGTTTGGGCTTCATAGTGTCCTTTGCTTGGCATCCATCACAACCGTGTCAATCTAATGCACTGAAGCACCGCAGCCAAGCATGACCTAGTGAGCCGGCTCGCGTTTCGCATCCGAGCTCGAAGGGCTCATGAGCGAAACCACGACAAGCGTGATGAACGAGAGCGGAATCGTTACGATGCCGGGTTGACTGAACGGCATGGGGGCTGAATCAGGCGAGACGTTGTAGACATTTTGGAACGTGTCGCTGGAAAGAAGTATCCAAGCCAACGAACTCGACATACCCACCACGACACTCGCAATAACACCGTTGCGCGATGTACGCTTCCAAAACAACAACATCACCAGAGCAGGCAAGTTTGCGCTGGCCGCGACACTAAACGCCCAACCCACCAAGAAGCTGACGTTCAACTTCTGCCACCAAATGCCGAGCCCGATCGCAATGATGCCGACAAGAACACTCGTCAGCTTGGCGATGCGAATCTGCTGATGCTCTGTCAGCTTCAGCCCGATGAAATTGACCATCAAGTCATGAGTCACCGCACCGCTGGCCGCCAGAATCAAACCACTGACAGTACCGAGCACCGTCGTGAAGGCGATCGCGGAGATGATTGCAAACAACCAATCGCTGAGACTCTTGGCAAGCAACGGCGCCGCCATGTTGCTGTCCGATGGATCCATCGCGCCGCTGGTCATCGCGCCGAGCCCCAAGTACAGAGTCAGCACATAAAAGAGCCCAATGGTGGCGATACCGACAATCGTACTGTTCCGAGCCGCGGCTGCATCACGAACGGTGTAATAGCGGATAAGAATGTGAGGCAGTGAAGCTGTACCGCAGAACAGCGCAGCCATCAACGATACGAAGTTCAAGCGATCGTACCAAGTCGCTTTGCCGGTCCCTTTGAACATCGGCGGATCACCGGGCCGTAGCACTTGAGCTCCCGATGTCGGCTTTTGAAAGTAAACCACGGTTTTGCCGCCGTCGGCATGCGAGATCGGTTTGCTTGTTCCCCACAGCGTTACTTGGCTGCTACTAAGAGTGCGAAAGAAGTCGAGAGGACCGATGGGGCCGGTCGATACCTCACCTTCAGGCAAGCGCTCGATGAATCCTACCGGATGCAGTTCCGGTTCGCCTTTCTTGGTCCCCTTCGGCTTGCCATTGACCAACTTCTTTCCCAACGACGAAGTGGTCACCGATTGAGCCTCACGTAGCTCGACCGGATCGGAGATCCCTTCGACTGAATCCTTAATGGCATGCACGCTGAAGATCTTCGTTTCCCCTTCGATCATCAAGCGCACAAAGTCGGTCTTTTCCCAGCCATCTGCGGGCACTTCGGTCGTGTAAAGATTATCACCCACTTTGAGCGAAGGTCCGGTCAACGAAGCTTTCGATAGCGGTCCGATCTTCATGAACTGGTAGCCGTCTTTGCCACCTTCGGCCGCATTGAAACCGCGCATCAACAACAAAACGGTCAACACACCGCTGAAGAAAACAAGCAGCGCACCTTTGAGGAACTGGACCCAAGTCGTCGATACCATGCCGGCGGTGGCGACGATCAAGATGACGACCGTACCGACAAGAACCACACCCGCCCAGTGCGGAAGCGCAAGCAGCGGCTGCACTAAAGAACCGGCACCGACCATCTGCGGTATCAAGTAGAAAACGCTGACCGCCAAGGTACTAATCCCGGCGGCCAGCCGAATGCCGCGCGAGCCGAACTTGGCATCCAAGGCGTCGGCGAATGTAAAGCGGCCGAGGCGCTTCATCGGTTCGGCAATGACAAACAGAGCCACTACCCATCCGGCTAAGAAGCCGATTGAGTACAAAAATCCGTCGTATCCCGACGTTGCGATCATACCGCAGATACCGAGAAACGAAGCAGCCGATAGATAGTCACCGGCAAAGGCCACGCCGTTGACGAACCAAGGAATCTCACCATGTGCCGCAAAATATCCGGCAGACGATTTGGCTCGACTTCCCAGATAGAAACTGAGACCGAGAGTCACTGCCACAAAGATCATGAACACGCTGATCGCAGGCAAGGACATTTCATAAATCATGGCGCAGCATCTCGTGATGAGTAGTGAGAGATTGCGATCGTTCGAGAGGAGCTAGAACGCAATGGGTCGATCGAGGCGGGGGAGGAAACAAGCGAGCGGCGGCGGTAAGGCAGGGTCGCCGACCGAAACGATCTCAGGCCAAGGGACTCTTCTTCAACCAACCGTAGACGGCAGCCAACAGAAGCGCGAGCACGATTAATCCGAATCCCCAGACGATCGCGAGATTCAGGCCGCCCGGGAGAAGCAGCTCGAGTGCTTGGCCGTTAAACGCACTGGTAAGCACGAAGGCGAGATAGAAAACGAAATAGACGGCGAACAGGACCAGCCCCAGCCGAGCCTCCGACTTTGTCGACGGCGATTCCATCTGCTGCCCCTCTGTGCAATAGCGACAATAAAAGAGAAAGGACGCGTTGAGCATGTTCGTCCATGCCACGCGCCCTTCCGTTGGTTTTTCAGTCTAGCTGAGTTTTCTACCGGCTTAGTCGATCGGATCGTTGCGGAAGCGCAGAATCCGGGTTCGGCTCGAGCGGCTAGAAAGCGGCGTTACTTCTTGCGATGCCGAATACGTGCTCGCATCCGTCGCTTTTTGCGGCCGATCTTGCGTCTGCCCTTACCCGTCTTCTTCACACCCACGAGCCAATCCTCCCAAAAACTCTGCTGTTCGTTGATCGATTCAGAATCGTTACGTTCAGTTTCTTGCACGGACGCGACGCAGTTTTTCCGTCGGCCCGGATTTTGAAGTGCGTAAGGCTACCACAACACCCCCAAATCGATCAAGCCGTTCTGGGACGAGGAAACGCAGGAAATAACCCAGCCGTTTTCCGTTTTTCCCAGTCTCGCCGCCATTAAGGGTCGTACCGCCGCAGCGGCTCAATCTCCGTCAGGCCCATGCTCGGGAGGCAGATCGTTACTCTTCCTCGTCGCCATCCTTTTCGCCGGCGACTTCCGGTTCGGCCGCAGCCAGCCCAAGCTGACTGATTCTCCGCAGCAATCTCGGCCGACTGATGCCGAGCAGACGGGCGGCTCGAGCTCGATTACGTGGAGACAGCTTGAGGGCTCGGTCGATGAGCACTCGCTCCAATTGCAACAGGACTTCGTCGAGCTGAATCGGCTCGACGGCAACACTGCTGCCGCCGGCTAAAGAGCTGCCGAATGTTCGCACCGCGAGCGGCAAGTGCTGCGGCTGGATCGCAGCCGTGAGTACCGCACTGTTCAACGTATCAACCGCAGCGGCTTGAATCTCCGTTAAATTCTCAGGCCAAGGATAGGCCGCGAGCGATTCGGCCGCCGCAGAAGAAATCGTCGGCAATCGGCGACCGGCTCTCTGAGCTGCCGCTGCGAGCGCATTCTGAAACAACGGTCCGATATCTTCGCGCCGCGATTCGAGCGGCGCGAGTTCGATTTCAATCACCGATAACGCGCCGATCAATCGCTTGTGGGCGATCGAAATACTCGTCGCTCGGAGTACTTCTTCGCGAGTATCGCTCCAATCGCGAGGCGAACTCAAACTGGTTGCGATCACACAGGCGACGCCGCGATTCTTTGCGATCCATGCATCCAGCAGCGACAGCAGTTCACCATCTGCCTGATCCAGGTTTTCGAGGATCAAGTGATGCGCAGCCGCTGGAGCACCGGGGCGCATGCGAGCCGTCAACATTTCGAGCGCTGCCGCAGCACTCAGGATATCGACCATCGAACAATCAATGCACTGAATTTGTTCCACCGACACCGGCAAGTTCAAGTGCTTGGCTCGCCCCACTGCAATCGCTCTGGCTACTTCGGCCTTACCACAACCTCGCGGGCCGTGAATCCACACACCGACATGAGCCAGTAGAGCCATTTGAGCTCGTTGCATCGCCAAGGTCGCCTGTGCCGATGAACCCACCAAAGGGGAAAGACCGTCGAGCTGTTGCCATTGATTTCGAAGTCGAATCAACAGCTCATCCGGTGCCGTCGACGAATTCTTTGATGATTGACCCGGCAACTCCTCTAAGCGGCGACGCAGGTTTGCGGGATCACCGAGGAGCACCAGCACCAGACCTTGCGAGGGGTCTTCATCGATAATCGGAAGAAAGAGCTGCGATGTTTCGACGGCGGCCGGTGAAAGGGGAGGCCAAGGAACGCGACGCAGAACCGCTTTGCCGAAATGAACTGCAGCGGGCGGAGCGAGCATCATCGTGAATGCCGGAAACTCTGCGCCATCTTCGGGAAGCGCCGCCGAGCAACTGAGCCCGACGAGCTTCACAGCATCTGCGCCGACAGCATCGCAGACGGCCGCGTTGACAAAGACAATTTCGCTGCGCTGGTCAAGCACGACGACGGGCCAAGCGAGCTGATCGAGTTGCTTGGCCAGCAGTCGACTGTTTCCGCCGCGAAACGCGTCGCTCATCGCAGCACGCCTACTCGCGCTCGCTCATCGGAACCAACTTGCGAAGCGGTGAACCGGTATAGATTTGACGAGGCCGACCGATCTTGGCGGGCGATTCGTGCATCTCGACCCAGTGCGCGATCCAACCCGGCAAACGACCGATAGCAAACAATACTGTGAACATTTGGACCGGAATGCCCATCGCGCGATAGATCACTCCGGAATAGAAATCCACGTTCGGATAAAGTTTTCGCTCGACGAAGTATGGATCTTTGAGCGCGGTCTCTTCCAACTCTTTTGCCACGTCGAACAGCGGGTCATCGAGCTGCAATCGATTGAGCAGTTTGTCGCAGGCTTTCTTGATGATCGTGGCGCGCGGGTCGTAGTTCTTGTAGACGCGGTGCCCGAAGCCCATCAAGCGGAAGTTCCCCTTCTTGTCCTTCGCCATGTCGACATACTTCTTCACATTTCCGCCGTCGTCGGCGATTTGCTTGAGCATGTTGACGCACGCTTCATTGGCTCCGCCGTGCAGCGGTCCCCACAGCGCGCAGATGCCGGCCGATATCGAAGCGAACAAGTTGGCGTTGGACGATCCGACCATGCGAACCGTTGAGGTGCTGCAGTTCTGCTCGTGATCAGCATGAACGATGAGCAGTAGGTTGAGTGCATCGACAAAGTCCGGATCGGGTTCGTAGTTCTCTGTCGGAACAGCGAACATCATCCGCAGGAAGTTCTCGCAGTAGTTGAGATTATTCTTTGGATAGATAAGCGGTTGCCCGAACGATTTCTTGTAGCTGTACGCCGCGATCGTAGGGAGCTTAGCCAACAGGCGATGAATGGAGATCTCAACCTGACGCGGATCGTGGACGTTCAGCGAATCTTGATAGAAGGTCGACATGGCTCCCACGACGCTCGACAGAATCGCCATCGGGTGAGCATCACGAGGAAAGCCGTTGTAGAACGACCGCATATCCTCGTGGATCATGGTGTGTTTGCGAATCGATTCGCGGAAATCCTCAAGCTCTTTCTGCGTCGGCAGTTTGCCGTAGATCAGCAGGTAGGATGTCTCAACGAAATCGCAGTGCGCCGCAATCTCTTCGATCGGATATCCACGATATCGCAGGATGCCTTCTTCACCGTCGAGGAAAGTGATCGCGCTGGTGGTGCTGCCGGTATTCACATACCCTTCGTCCAGCGTGATATAGCCGGTCGCTTTACGAAGCTGCGAAATGTCGACCGCTTTCTCGTTTTCCGTCCCCACCACAGTCGGCAAATCCAGCTCCTGACCCTCCACAATCAGCTTGGCAGTGAGAGACTTGGAATCCGGCGAGGCAGCAGCGGTGCTCATGAAAACGTTGACTCCGCGACAGATAAAAAGAGGTCAACCGGGGCGAAATTCCGGCTGACGAGGTGATTCTTCGGCAGGGTATCATTCCGAATCAGCAGTTTAGCGTGAGGGTGGCGGGGCGACAATTGACCCAAAAAATTGTTGCAAAGCCTTCACAATTGTCGCAGTCCACTCGGCCGTTTACAGCCTCCGGCCCAATGCGGTCTACTTTATCGGACGCCATTTCAATGAGACGACAGACGTCGCTCGTCGGAAACTCGCGCCCCCGACCACAATCACTAGCCGTTCCCTCCAGGAGAATCCAATCCGCCATGGCTCAACCGACTGTCCTGTTTCTCAGCAAAGACATCTTCTTCGCGCCGGTCGTCAAACAAGCAGTTGAGTCGGCCGGAGCTCGATACTTGGCAGCCGGCTCCGTCGCAGCCTCGATTGACCGAGTCGCAGACGCCCCCGTCGCAGCCGCCATCGTCGACCTCACTCCGCATACCGTCGAGTCAATCCGATTGATCAGCGACGAACTGAACGACTCCTACCCCGATGCCGTGCGCATCGCGTTCGGGCCGCACGTGAATACCGAACTCTTCGCCGCTGCCGAACAAGCCGGCTTTGCACATGTGTTGGCAAAAGGTGCTGTAGCCGCAGTGCTCCCCAAACTACTCGCTCAACTAGCTTTGGATGATCACGAGTAAAGACGAACCACAAGAAAACGGCAGTCAGTGGAACGGTCAATGTGAGTTCGGATTCGGATTCGGATTCGGATTCGAGTACGAGTACGAGTACGAGTACGAGCACGAGCACGAGCACGAGCACGAGCACGAGCACGAGCACGAGCACGAGCACGAGCACGAGCACGAGAGCGAGAGCGAGAGCGAGAGCGAGAGCGAGAGCGATGGTTGAAACGAATCTCAAATCTCAAATCTTTTAATTTCCAATCCCTACCCACTACCCACTACCCACTAGCCACTAGCCACTAGCCACTAGCCACTAGCCACTAGCTTCTAGCCTCTAGCCTCTAGCCTCTAGCCTCTAGCCTCCCATGAACATCAAAGAACGCGCTGCTGCAATTCTGGCTCGGCTCAATGAGCTGTATCCGCAACCGCCGATTCCCTTAGATCACAGCGACTCGTTTACTTTGTTGACGGCAGTGCTACTGAGCGCTCAGTGCACCGACAAGATGGTGAACCGCGTAACTCCGGCGCTCTTCGCACTGGCGGATACGCCGCAAAAAATGGCAGCGAGATCTGAAGATGAGATCCTCGCGATCATCCGACCGCTGGGCCTCGCACCGCGCAAAGCCAAAGCCTTGCGAGCCATGTCGCAGATGTTGGTCGATCATCACGACGGTCAAGTCCCGGCCGACATGGAACAGCTCGAAAAGCTGCCTGGAGTGGGGCACAAAACAGCGAGCGTTGTGATGGCTCAAGCTTTCGGTGTGCCGGCTTTCCCGGTCGACACGCACATCCATCGCTTGGCTCAGCGCTGGGGACTGACCGACGGCAAATCGGTCGAGCAAACCGAAAAGGATCTGAAGCGGTTATTCCCCGAAGAAGCTTGGAACACATTGCACTTGCAGATTATCTACTACGGACGCGAACACTGCACAGCTCGCGGTTGCGACGGTACGGTTTGTGAACTGTGTACAACTCTGTATCCGAAGCGCCGCAAAGCAGTCGAGACGCGCAAGGCGTAATAAACCTCGTGGCGAGGCAAAACACCATCGCTATGTTTCCATTCGCTGAGCTGGACGAGTTCGTTGTAGTTGATGAGTCGACTATCGAATCCTACGCCGAAGGGGTTGCACGCAAATAGCCGGGGGTTCGAGCGCGGCTCGAACCCCCGGCTCTTAAATGCATCTCCTACGGGAAATGAACATTGAATTTGAGATGCTTTGGTGGCGAGGCGATTGTCTCGATCGTTACCGTTCAACGTGTTGGTAATTCGAGCCGCCGCTGTAGATCAATTTTCCCAAATTGATCCCAACACCGCTCGAAGTACCAACACCTCACACGGTGCGAATTCAATATGACCTCAACCAAACGTTTTTCACTGAGGCAAAGCCTCGCAGTCTTCTGATCTGTCTCGACCGTTACCGTTTGACGTGTTGGTAACTCGAACCGCACCGGGATCAATTGAGGACAATTGATCTACACTGAGTTGATCTGTACTGAGTTGATCTGCACTCAGTTGATCTACAATAGCTGGACTTACTCGGATCCCACTCCCGCCTATCGGACGACTTTTCTATGCACTCGCTGCGCATTCTCTGCTACTCGATATGTGTCACCGGTCTGATTGCAACACACCGAGACCTGCTCGCGCAGGCAGTCTCGTTCAACGATCCCAAACCACAGCGTTACGAATTCACCATGCGAGCCTCCGAGCTCGATCCGCAGGCTAAGCCGCATCCGGAGATCGAATTTCTTTTCGAGAAAGACGGAAAGCCCCAGGATGTTCAGCATGCGTCGGTCGATACTCGCGTCGCTCCGCAAGGCAAGCTGGTCATTTGGCTGATGGGACATAGCCCTGCGCTGTTCGAACGAGTCAACGCCTACGGACTGCATGCGATTCGAGTGCACTACGCGAACGGTTGGTTTTCGAAATTCGGCAAGGAACCGGCACCCGCGGATGACAAGTTTCTCGGCAAGATTCGCTTGGAAGCAGCAACCGGGGAAGACTTCAGCGACCAAGTCAACATCCCCAAGCCGGACGGCATGATGACCCGAGCCCTTCGATTCGTGCAAAGACTTGCCAAAGACAACCCGCAAGGAAAATGGGAACAGTTCCTTACGGATGACAAGCAATCGATCCGCTGGGAACGAGTCATCATGGCGGGAAGTTCACACGGTTCCACGACTGCAGCTCGATTCGCCAAACATCAAAAAGTCGATCGCGTCGTCATGTTCTGCGGACCTCGTGACCAATATGAAACTTGGCAAGGACTACCTAGCGCCACTCCGGCGGAACGATACTTCGGTTTCAGCCATGTACTCGATTCGGGTTGGTCCGGAGACCACTACTGTCGATCTTGGTTGCTGCTCGGTCTGAATGAATATGGACCGATCGTCGATGTCGATCATGCCAAACCGCCCTTTGAAAACACGCGCCGCCTGACGACCGCTGCGGATGTTAAAGCGGATGCCAACCGCGC
The DNA here is from genome assembly GCA_046349815.1 of Pirellulales bacterium. GTDB lineage: Bacteria > Planctomycetota > Planctomycetia > Pirellulales > Pirellulaceae > Aureliella. The sequence continues at coordinate 28,640 of JAXMBQ010000035.1, forward strand.
TCATAGCTCGGTGGTCCCCGGCGGAGCCGCGGTCAAAGATAAAGCCGGTAAGTTTATCCACGAAGACGTTTGGCGCTATCTGTTCACTCATCCCGTCGACCAAATCGGTACACCGCACCCGGCTGAATCCGATTGTCGAATGAATCTTCGCAAGTAGCCGGCGACGGCACACTCGCCCTCATCGATTCGCACGCGGCTCAGCGGCTCGCGCGAGCCGATCGCGCAGCGCTTCGTGCAATTCACCGTGCATGACGTTTTCACAATAGACCGTTGCGAGTCCGCGACGGTCTACTTCTCTCAAGCTCTCATAAAAGTGCTGAGCGTAGTCACGAGAATCACGAAAGACTCGTACCCAACCGAATCGTTCTGCGAGCCACGGAGTCGTCAAACAAAGAACCGCTGCGGATGCATTCGATGCGAGATTCACCATATCGTCCACAACGATGACGCCGGCCTGCGGTTGATAATGGGGATGCAGTCGACCCGGCGAGTTCTCGCCGGGCTCGAGCGATTGCGTCGGCCCGAGTAGATCGGGCACGACGGATCGCAGTTGCGAAAGGGAAATGCCGCCGGTGCGAAGCAGCTTGGGCGGTCGACGAGTGCAGTCTACTTCAGTCGACTCGAGCCCGATGTCTGAGGCAGCTCCGATCAGAATTCCATCAATCTCATTACCGAAGTCTTCGAGCACCGACTCAGTCGTCGTGCAGCTCGGTCGCCCCGACTTGTTAGCCGATGGAGCCGCGATCGGTCGTGCGGCGGCCGCTAACATATCTCGCGCAGCCTCATGCGCCGGGATACGGACTCCGACCGTATCGAGTCCGGCAGTCACAAGCTTTGAAATCGTCGACAGCTTCGGTAAAACAACGGTGATCGGGCCCGGTGCGAATCGAGCTAACAACTTATCGGCTTCATCAGACACGTCGGCAGCCGCGAGTTGAACTTGATCCCGATCAGCCACATGCACAATCAACGGATTGTTGCCGGGTCGCCCTTTGGCCGCGAACAGTCGCTTCACTGCTTGTTCATTCGAAGCATCGACACCTAACCCGTAGACGGTCTCAGTCGGAAATGCGATAAGCCCGCCGCTTCTCAGAATCTCGGCGGCGCGCATCGGGTCGGTAATCAGTTCGGGTTGCTGGACCATTTCCGCTCTGTTAGTCCTGCCTGGATGCTTTGTCGGCATTGCCCGAACTCTTACCGTTCGACTTCGCAGAGTCTTTCGACTTTGCCTCTTTCTCGCTCTTCGACGAACTCTCTGTTTCGTCAGCGTGTTCGTCGCTGACTGGTTCTTCACTGCCGAAGATCGATGAGGAAACGGATGTGACCGGTTCGGTTACATGGTTCCACCAAACTTCAACGTTGTCCGTACCGCCATGAGCCCATGCCACGATCAAGCCTAGCACGGCCATGTTCGCAGACGGCAAGAACATCCAACAGAATCGCTCTCCGGTGCGTTGCAAATCCGTCTGTCCGCGATGCGTTTCGCGATAGGTACTGAGGACATGAAAACCGAGCGCCAAGCCCAGAAAAAAACCTCGCCAAGGCAAGAATGGAATCGGCATCAGATAGGCGAGACACAACAACAACAGCGCTGCGGTCGGAAAGAAGTAAGGGGAGATCGTGATCAACCAATTCCCCTTGCCTGTGAAACGGACTTCGCCGCCGCGGCCCAGCGTCGCTCGCAGACGAACGACGTGATGCATGGTGATCCAAGCAAAGAGTGCATGCGTCAGCTCATGTTCAGCCGTGATCAGCCAGGCTCCGATCTTTGTCCCTTCCAACCAACGTCGCCAGAGCATGAAGAAGCCGACGACCCCCAGCACGAGCGGCACAACACCGAGCGGTTGCCGAAGAATGTGGACTAAGAGATTAAGGAGCGCCCACATGAACAGAGGCAGGCTCAACACCGATACGATCGCCGAGGGCCACTTGAGCCACTCGATGACGCGATCAATCTTGGCCGACCACGGTTCGGTTTTACTCATACGCCCATTGACAATCCGATCAGCTCCGGACCGACTTCCTGTGTCTTGACGGCGCCGAACAACGTGTGTGCGCTGGCATCGTGAATCATGATCGGCAACAACTGACCGGCTTGTCGCTGATGCCCGTCCCAAACCACGATACGATCGCAAGGAGTACGACCTGTCATCTGACAAAGCTCGCCGGTCTCATTGCGACGCACCGCCAGTTTGCTCGGACCTTCGACCAAGACTTCAACCGACTGGCCGAGGAACCGCAGATTGTCTTCTTGGCAAATCTCGTTTTGAATCTGCAGCAAATCGTTATTGCGCTGCTGCTTCACCTCGGCAGGCACATCATCTTCATACAGTTCGGCACCTTTGGTTCCGGGGCGTACGGAGTACTGGAAGATAAAGCTGTTCTTAAAGCGATACTCGCGGACGAGATCGACAGTCTGCTGAAAATCTTCATCCGTCTCGCCGCAGAAGCCGACGATGAAATCGCTCGAAACTGCAGCATGCGGCAGAATCGTTCGGACGCGTTCCATCATGTCTCGATAGTCCGCCACCGTGTAGCCTCGCTTCATCCGCTTCAGCACCGCATCCGATCCGCTCTGAGCCGGGACGTGAAGATAAGGCGAGCACTTGGGCCAATCGCGGATGGTCTCGAGCAAATCAGTTGTCATATCTTTCGGGTAACTCGTGACAAACTTGATACGCTCGATACCGTCGATGTCGTGAATCATCTTCAATAAATCGGACAGTCGCGTGGAGCGATCGTCTTCACGATAGCGATAGCTGTTGACGGTTTGCCCCAGCAGGATGATCTCTTTGCAACCTTGTCGAGCCAACTCTTCCGCTTCGGCGACGATCTGAGTCGGAGGTCGACCTTGTTCAGGCCCCCGCGTCATCGGCACGATGCAATAAGTGCAGAACTTGTCGCAACCGATCTGAATACGCAGGTAGGCTTGGAACGGAGTCGGGCGCATCGTCGGGTCGCGCAGCGGATCGAACGTTTCATGACTGCGACGAATCTCCTCTTGAGCTCCGTCGCGGCGACCGAGACTGACTGCCATCTGCTGACCTTCACCGGCAGCGACTTTATCTATCAACTCGGGAATGCGTTGCAACTGCCCGGGGCCGACTACCAAGTCGACATACGGCGCGCGTTCGAAGACCAACTTCTGATCTTTTTGCGCCATGCATCCCATAACGCCGATGATCTTTTCGGGATGCGCCAGCTTCAATCGCTTGAGGTTCGCTAAGTGGCTGTACGTCTTCTCTTCGGCATGCTCACGAACACTGCATGTATTGAACAGCAACGTGTCGGCTGATTCCAGCGACGTGGTCAGTTCATAGCCCTGCCGCCTCAAGCTGGCCACCACCATCTCGCTGTCCAGCACATTCATCTGGCAGCCGACCGTTTCGATATAGAGTTTCTTGAGCGGTTGAGAATCAGTCATCTGTCAGGCAGACTCAGTGGGTTTCAAGCGGATAAAAGCGGTTCAACAACACGGAAGGGAACTGCAATTCGTACGGCACATCGAGAGCTTCGGCAGCCCCGCGGAGGGGCGAGCTGCGAGAACGACCATTCTACACGCCGAACCCGTTTCTTCCATCGCAGCCGAAGCGGCCCGAGGCTCGCAGTCGAAATCAATGTGATGGCAAAATTTTGCAGTAGCCCCGGATAGCCCAAGTTGCTAAAGTCCCGCGCATTATGATGCGCCGCTTTACACGATATCTGCTCTGGGAGATCGGCAAGATTTTCGCCGTCTCGCTCGTGGCATTCACGAGCATCATCATGCTGGGCGGCATCGTGCAAAGACTGATCACGACCGGTATCGGGCCGCAAGTGATCTTTGAACTGATTCCCTACATTCTCCCGATGGGACTGCAGTTCGCTTTGCCGGCCACCCTGCTATTTGCTGTGGCAAGCGTCTACGGCCGGATCGCCGCTGACAATGAAATCGTGGCGGTCAAAGCAGCAGGCGTACCTCCGATACGAGTCATCGCGCCGACTCTAATCCTCGGTTTCCTATTTAGCCCCGTCGCCGTCTGGCTGAACGACCTGGCCGCCTCGTGGGGATTGGCCGGGATCAACCAAGTCATCATGCAACAATCTGAGGAAGTCGTTTACCGACACCTCAAGATGGAAGGTTCGTACAGCGATCGGAACTTTTCCATTCACGTCCAAGCGGTCGAAGGCAAGGATCTCATCCACCCGACGATCACGTTTCACAGCAGCAGCGGAAAGCCGCTGACCATCTGCGCCCAGAGCGCACAACTCCGATTCAATCCGGAAAACGAAACGTTGAAGATTCTCTTGGTCGATAGCGAAGTCGATCAAGGCGACTCGTTTATCGGCCATTTGCCTGGATTGAACTCGCGAGAGATTCCGCTCAACAACACCCCTTCCGGTCCGGGGACGGCCAGGCCGTCGTCGATCGCGCTCAGACAGATTGCTGAAGAGACCAACCATCAGACGGAAAAGCTTCGGCAGTTGGAAGAACTGATCAGTGCACACACACTGATGGGACTATCCGCCGGACGCTACGATTGGCTGGGAAGCGCTAAGATGGCGGAACTGTCTTCACAACTCACGCTCGGCACAGAACGACTGAATAAACTGCGCACCGAACCTTGGCGGCGATGGGCCAATGGATTCAGTTGCTTCTTCTTCGTGTGGATGGGTGTACCACTGGCCATCTGGTGGCGAACGGCTGATTACTGGACTAGCTTCGGCATCTGCTTTCTACCCATCTTGCTGATCTACTATCCGCTCTTCATGCTCGGGGCCGAACAAGCCAAGGACGGCAACTTACCTCCCTACAGTGTTTGGCTCGGCAACTTCGCTCTGCTGTTGATCGGCGCCTGGTTCCTGCGCAAAGTGAATCGCTGGTAAGCGACACATGAATGCGGCTCAATCCATCGGCCTCAACCAACAGAGCGCTCAACCGACCACTACAAACAGTGCCCAGGTTCGCGCACCGAGAATCAAACATCCGACGACTGCGGAAAAGACCGCTGCGATGAGAACCGCGCCGGCTGCAGTATCGAGTGCTCGACCGACATGCTCGTTATGCTCACGGCACAGCCCGCGTGCGAGTTCTTCGATCGAGCTGTTCATCAGCTCTGCAGCGATCACCAAGCCGATGCACAGCAGCAGAATGCACCACTCCCACATTGCACAGTTCAAAAACGCGGCCAATGCGATGACCGCGATCGCGACGGGAAGATGGACGGCAAAGCTGCTTTGACCGCGAATGCCGAAGGCTACGCCTCGAAAGGCATAGCCGAACTTGCGCAGCCAAGTTTGCAGCATGCGACTCAGCCTCTCGAATGATGAACGAGATGAGCCAGTTCTGTAACAAGCAGTTTGTCAGCAGCCAAGCGCACCGCGTTCGTTGAACCGGGAAGACAAAAGACGAGCATCCGCTCAACACGTCCGGCGACGGCACGACTGAGCATCGAGGCAGGTCCGATCTCTTCATAGCTGAGCATGCGGAACAATTCACCAAAGCCGGGTAGTTCCACATCAAACATCGGCACCACAGCTTCCGGCGTCCGGTCGCGAGGGGCGATGCCGGTCCCGCCTGTGAGGATGAGTGCGTCCAGCCCCATCAGCAACGCTTGCGAAACTGCAGCCCGGATCTCCGTGATCTCGTCGCGCACTATAGAACGATAAGCGGGCGAGTACCCGGCCGCAGTAAAACGCTCGACGAGCAGCGTGCCGCTCTTATCGGTCTCAAGCGTTCGCGTATCGCTGATCGTGACGATGCCGATCTTCAAATCCTGCGGCGCGGCTTCGCGATGCTCGGCCGCGGGACTGGCGATGCTTCCATCCGCAGGAGCAACACCGCACGGCGTGGTTGATTTCGAAACAGGGTCGGCCATCGTGTGCTTTACTTCTGATTAACCTTCGACCAATCCTTGCGCTGTCGGCTGCTCGGTATGGCCATCTTCTTGCGATACTTGGTGATGGTGCGGCGAGCCACGGTTAAACCAAGCTTGGCCAATTCGCGCACCAAGTCATCATCGCTGTAGGGCTCCTGCTTGTCTTCTTTCTCGATGAGTTCGTTGAGCTTGATACGAATCGTGTCCCAAGCCACATCTTCACCGTCTTCGCTGCGCGTTCCGCCCACGAAGAAACGCTTGAGCGGGAAGATCCCGCGCGGCGTTTGAATCCACTTGTCGTCCACAGCTCTGCTGATCGTCGTCACGTGTACCCCGACCGCGTCTGCGATCTGCTGCATCTTCAGAGGCTCGATGAACTCAGGACCATCATCGAGGAATCTCTTTTGATAATCGACGATCTCCTGCGACACTTTGAGGACGGTCGAGCGACGCTGCTGTATAGCTTCGATCAACCAGTTCGCTGCTTCGATCTTGCGACGAATGAAGTCTTTCTCTTCGCTGGTCGCAGTCGGATCGGCCAAACGACGTCGGTAGTACTCACTGATCCTCAGGGGCGGCAAACGATCGTCTTCCAGCCGCACTACATAGTTACCCGTTTCGGAATCGACATCGATAACGACATCGGGAGTAACAATCGGCACATAAGCTTCCAGGAAGGCGGCGCCGGGCTTCGGATTCAAGTGATGAAACTCTTCGCGAGCCGTTTGAATGGTCTCGATCGAAAGGCCCGTCTTCTTCTGAATCAAAGGCAATCGGTTTTCGGCTAAGTCTTCGAGATGGTCCTGGATGAGAATCTTCAGCTCTTCGTACATCAGCATTTCGGGCTGCAATTGATTGAGCAGGCACTCGCGCAGGTCGCGAGCAGCGATGCCCGGCGGATCGAGCGACTGGACGATGGCCAGCGCCTCTTCGGCTTTCTTCATGTCATCGGGACCGTGATCGCCCGGCAACAAATCGCGCAGACTGGTCTTAAAGTAACCACCGTTGCGGGCATCGAGCGTCGAAACGATGCGCTGAGCCAGCGCTTCCACATCTGTATCGATCTCGAGCTCGGCCAGTTGATGGTCGAGGTAATCGTTTAGTGACTCAGGCCTTTCGAGCGCGTTGGCCATCAAGTCGTGCTGACGATCCTGAGCCTCCTGCACACGGTTGCTCGAGCGACGGAAATCGTCGAACGAATCCGGCATGTCCGAGTCCATATTCGCCAGCCGCTCGAAGTCCTCGGTGTTGGATTGGTTGTCCTGGACGACCAATTCGCGCTCGTCCTCGGTCGGCTGGTTGGGATCCTTGGCCTCTTCGTCTTCGACTTCTTCGGGCAGATTCGGGTCGGCGTCCAACGCTTCCAGCATCGGATTTTCGTTCATTTCCTGTTCGATGCGCTCCTGCAGAGCCATGACCGGCATCTGCAGAATCTCCATCGACTGGATCATTTTCGGAGCCAGCTTCTGCGTTTGCAGTTGCTTGGCTTCCATTCCGAACGACAGACGCATATCGGTTATCCTCAGATTTTTTCCAGGGTTCTGGCTAGTGCGAAGTTCCGGAGCGACACCCGCAGCTCACTGCCGCCGATCGCCGCCGCCTTTGGACTTCAGAGTCAACTATACCATTCTTACCGGCCGGAAGCGGCTGGCAAGTCAGAAAGGCACGAAATTTGCAGGGAGAGTCGTACAGAGAGGTTAGTGGCTAGTGGCTCGCTCCGAGCTTATGCAATCTAAAATTTGAAATCTGAAATCTCATATTTCAAATGCGAAGCTCGACGGCCAGGCTTGAGCCGAACGACCTAACTCCGACTCGTCACTACGGAACTTCGACCAGGTCCAACACCCAACACGATCGAGCGAGTCATAGCTCTTCGCATTCAATTTGGCGAAACCGGATAACTGATGATCCACGCTGGGATCTGATGATCACGCTTGACTAAAGTTTGCGGCGGCCTTCGAGCGCGTCGGCTAGTATTTCTTTGTTGACGTATTCGAGCATGCTGCCACTGGTGACACCGCGAGCCAGTCGCGTAATCTGGACGGGGAACTCGGACAGTTGGTTGGAGATGTAGAGGGCGGTGCCGTCTCCTTCGACGGTCGGATTGGTGGCCATGATGATCTCGACGAAGTTGCCTCGTCGCACTCGATCGACCAGCGCATCAATCGTCAATTGATCCGGACCGACAGCATCCAGCGGTGAGATACGACCTAGGAGGACGTGATACAAACCGCGATATGCGGCGGCTTGCTCAAGTGCGATCAGATCACGCGGCTGCTCGACTACGCACAAGCGATTTTGTTCGCGGCGAGTATCGCTGCAGACCGTACACAACGGGCCTTCGGACAGGTTGTAACAGACCGAGCAATAACGGACGTTCTCTCGCACAGCTCGAATCGCATCGGCAAGTGCGAGAGCTTCAGACCGATGAACGCGCAGTAGATGATAAGCCAACCGTTCAGCCGTCTTACGACCGATGCCCGGCAACCGCCCCAACTGCTCGATCAAGTCACCGACCGATTGTGAAAACTCCATCATGGGCGCGTGCTACAGTCCGGCGAAGGCTTCATCTAAGCCCGGCAGATCCATACCGCCGGTGGCTTCGCGCAGCATTTCGACATGCATCTTACGGACTTTCGCCAGCGCCTCGTTCATCGCCACCGGAACCAGCTCCTCCAACTTTTCATGATTATCCGGTGACATCAAGTCCGGGGCGATCTTTACTCGCAAGACTTCACCCAATCCGGTCAATTCGACATGTACCGCACCGGCAGCCGCTGAACCGGTCGCCGTCTCGCGCCCCAAACGCTCTTTCATCTCTTTGATGCGAGGGCCTATCGAGCCGGCGGTTTTCAACATCTGAGCGAAACCGGTCAAGTTCTTGAACATGCTTTATGGCTTTCCGAACAGATCGGGCGCATCGGCCGCTTAGAAAGAGGGCGAGATGCGACTCCGAACCAAGGATTGGATGAATTTTCTTATGAGTCCGTCTTGGCGGGCGGCTCGGACTCTTCGTCGCGTCCGACGGTTTTCAGGATCGGCTGCAATTCAGCCACAAAATCCGCCACATCTTTGAATTCCCGGTAGACACTCGCAAATCGCACGTAGGCAACTTGATCCAGACCTACCAATCGCTCCATCACCAGTCTACCGATATGTCGACTCGGCACTTCCGTTTCAAAATCACTTTGCACCTCGGCTTCGACCTCAGCCGCCAACTTGCGAACCAGTTCGATACTGACCGGTCGCTTCCAGCAAGCACGCTCGACGCCGCGCTCGATCTTCTCGCGCTGAAACGGTTCGCGCACGCCGTCTTTCTTCACCACTTGCAGCGTGAGGTTCTCCACTCGCTCATAAGTCGTAAAGCGTTCTCGGCATTGATTGCAGTAACGGCGACGCCGAATGGCGCGGCCGTCCTCGCAAGCTCGCGAATCCAAAACACGATCGTTGTCGGCACCACAATGTGGGCAGTGCATATCAGTTCCTCTCAGGGAATGTTCATTCTGTACGACAGCCCGTTCCCTGCAAAGACCGCTAAAGGACGCCCGGTGCAGATTGCGCTGCACCGGGCGCCTAGATCGCAGAGCTTCTCAGCCCATCCCTTACCCCGACGCTCGAATCAGTTCGCTATACTCTGAATCGTTAATTCTGAGTCGTTAACCTCTGCGTTGTTTACCTCGGTGTCGTTTACCTCGGTGCCGTTTGACATCCTGCTCCGAACAAAAGGAGCCCCGAGGCGACATTAGTTTGACGGCGAATCCAATCGAGGAAGATCCTCGGCGAACTTACTTTGCATAACATATCCCGCGCAAACGACGAATCGGCCGACAGCAAACGCAGGTTCCGTCGGATACTTTTTCAAACTGGAGACTGCGACAATGACCACCGATCCCGGTACCGCACCGACGGATGACGCCAAGAAGAGATTTCAGGATGCAGCCGCCGATCGTTTGGCGACAGTTCCTCCGGCTTCTGCCGAACGGAGCTTGTGGCAGGGTGGTTACTCCGCCAAAGCCATGTACGGCACTTGGCTGCTGTGTGCGGTCATCACCGTCGTCGGAATCGTCGCGCTGGTCTTTACCGCGCCGGCCGCAGCACTGGCCTGGCCCATCGGCGGCGGCGTGATCGTCCTGTTATGGGTGTGGGCGCTCGGCGTCTATCTCGTTCGCCGCTTGTCCGTGCATTACGAGTTGACGACGCAACGTTTCATTCATCAAGAAGGAATCATCGTCCGGAAAACCAACCGCATCGAAGTCCTGGATATCGACGACGTGGCATTCACTCAGGGCATCGTGCAACGCATGCTGGGCGTCGGTCAGATTCAATTGACCAGCAGCGACAAGAGCCATCCGCTTCTCAAACTCGACGGCATCGATCAAGTCGCCACCGTTTCGAACATGATCGACGACATTCGTCGCGACGAACGACGCAGACGTAGCTTGCACATCGAAGCTTAGCAAGCAGCCGAGCTATTCATACTGCAGCGCGGCGGAAAGCTTCAGCGACGCCGCGCGCTCGGCGGGAATGAGCGACGCGACCAACACGATCAACATCCCCATGCAGGCGGCTCCGATTGTAAGCAGCGGATGCCACTGGAACATGATCTTGTGTCCCAACACGGCTTCCGATGAAAGTCCGATCGTGTAGGACACAAAGACTCCCACGATTGCACCGGGAACAATGCCGAGCAGTCCCATCATCAACGCCTGAGCAAAGATCATGCTCCGCGTTTGAGCGCGCGTCATGGCAACAGTCCGCAGCATGCCGATCTCACGCGTTTGCTCAAGGATGTTCATCGTCAGGGTGTTCACCAGTCCCATGGCTGCAATGGAACACCCCAAGGCCAACAAAGTCCACAAACACGCGATCACCCCGTTGACCATTCCGTTGACGATTTCGACCACATCGGCATTGGAATGGAGTATCAATCCGTTCTCGTCGCAGTAGCTGCGCAGAGCGGATTCGACTGTGCGCATCTGCTGTTTCTCAGTGAGAATCACCACGGCATCGACTCCGACAACAGAGAGCTTCGTCCTGGCCGTCTCGATATCCATATAGAGGCTGAGACCGCCGCCGAGATAATCGTTGACCACGGCTGCGATTTCGAAGTCGAGGATGCCTTGAGCCGCAGCCACCGGGATATGATCGCCCGCTTTTAGACCTGTCCGCTGTGCAAGCACACTGCCGATGATCACTTGCCCGGCACGCAACTTGTCCACAGTCTCCTGCTCGGAAGCGGAGTCGAGTTCGAACATGGTGCTGTTGGGACGACTGAAATCGCGAGCGATGAGCATCACGGAATGCTCTCCGCTGCGCACCGTTTCAATGCTGATCGCCGATAGACTTTCAATGCCTTGAATGGCGGCCAAGCGATCCATCACATCGTCAGGCAGATCGGCGGCTGCGCCGGTGGCGATATCGGGTTTCGAGGCGCGGACGAAAAAGTCTCCTTCCATCGCACGCGCCACCCAGCGTTTGATGTTGTTCACATTATCGAGCACATTACCTGCCATGCCGATACTGAAGGCAACGGCGATGAACAACACGCCGATTGTGAGCGTGCTGCGTCCCAAATGTCGAGTCAACTGACGCTGGGCCAACATTGCCGAGGCACCCAAGGCGGGGCGCATCAAAGCCATCAACCATTCCGATACGGTGGGCAGCACGACCGGAATCAAGAACACTCCGCCGAGCAGAAACCAAATGATTCCAACGACATCAGCACCCAGGAAAGCGCTTCCCATGATGCTGCTGCCGAGAAAACCCGTGCCGAGTACCATCGATAAAAAGAACAGAGGAGTCGTGACTCGTCGCAGTCGTTCGTTTTGAGCCGTATTCATACCGCGGATTGCTTCCAGCGGTTGCACATCAGCAGCACGTCGCGCCGGCAGATAGGCGCCGAGCAGCGAGATCAAGATCCCAAAGGCTACGCCGACGACCAACGGCAGCGCGGTCACTTCGATCGCGGGAGTCTCTACTTGTAACAGTTGCTGTGTGGCATTGAGTAACCAACCGGCTCCGTAGATCCCGATTGCACATCCCAGTCCGGAGGCCGCCACGCTCATCAGCAATGACTCACGAAGAATCATGCGCCGCACCTGCCCGCGCGTTGTGCCGATCGCACGCATGATGCCGAGTTGCTTACGACGCTCTCCGACCGACATCTCAAATGTGTTGTAGATGATGAACAGCGATATCAAGAGGGCGAAAGCAATCGACATGTGCAAGCCGTTCTGCGTCGAGAACATCAACTCGTCGGCCATCTGACTGTGCGTTGCCGGAGCCTGCACGGTCACTCCTTCAGGCAGCAGACTCTGCAGGTCTTCACGCAGTTCTTTGATCTTGTCCGAGTCCTTGGCGACGATCTGAATCTGATCGACGTTGCGACCTGCGCGGAACCATTTGACGGCATCTGCATAAGCACTGTATATCGACGCACCGACAGCAACGCCTGAACCTCCGCGCGGTTCGACTAGTCCCACCACCGTCACATCCGCCATCCCGCTGTTAGCCTGGATGCGAACTTTGTCGCCGGCCTTAACATGCAACGACTTGGCAAAACTGCGATCCATCATGACTTCTGAATACGTCTCGAAAGCGCGGCCTTCGACGACTTCATAGTCTCGCACTTCACGATCCACTGCCGGGTCAACGCCGAGGATGCGGGCTCGCGCACTCTTGTCCCCCGCGTAGATCACGCCGAATCGATTCAGCGAAGGAGCAGCCAAACGCACGCTGCTCATCTCGCGCACTGTCTTCACGGCATCAGCAGTAAATCCTTTGGGACTATTGGCGACTATCTCGAGATCCGCTTTGCCGGATACAGCTTGCAACATCTGTCGCTGGGCAGACCGTGTCGTGCCGGTTGTGAGAAATACACTCACAACCGCGGCTACACCGATGACGATACTGAGGAATGTCAGCAGCGCCCGCAGCGGGCGAGATCTGAGTTCGCGGATACTGACTCTGCCCAGAGACATGATCAGGACTCTCGGCTGACGGAAAGAACACCTGCTGATTTGGGTGTCACCGCTTCATCGCTCTCGACTTCTCCGTCTCGAATCGAAATCAATCGAGTAGCCGACGAAGCGATCGTTCGATCATGTGTCACCATCACGATCGTCTGTCCGTGAACGCGAACGAGCTCTTCAAGAAACTGAATAGTTCGAGCGGCTTGTCGCGTATCCAAGTTCCCTGTCGGCTCGTCGGCCAACAATAGGGCAGGGCGGATCGCCAGCGCGCGAGCGATCGCCACGCGCTGCTGCTCACCGCCTGACAACTGCGCCGGTCGATGATCGCCGCGATGCGCAAGCTCGACTTGCTCCAGCATCTCACGTGCGCGAGCTGCAGCTTGCTTGTGCGGAACGCCGTCGAGTTCCAGAGGGAGCCCGACGTTCTCTTCGGCCGACAAGTTCGGAAGCAGATTGAAGTTCTGAAAGATGAATCCGATTCGCCGGCGTCTTAACTTGGTGCGGTCATCGTCACCCAGCGCTGCGATGTCGACTCCTTCGATCAGAACCTGGCCCGTCGAAGGCGTTTCCACTCCGCCGAGCAACGTCAGCAGCGTACTCTTGCCTGATCCGGACGGCCCCATGATCGCGACGAACTCGCCGGTGCGAATCTGAATCGATACGCCGCGGAGCGCATCGACCTTGGCCTCGCCTTCGCCGTACGACTTCGTCAACTGTTTCGTTTCAATGACAACCATGAATCCGACTCGGAAGGTTAGAAACCGGAACTCGGATCATCCGGACCCGGCTGCATCGGTCTACCGAACGGGTCCTGTGGAGGTTGAAATCGATTGCGTATCTGTTCCCAAGCACCTCGAAGCGAATCGGCCAAGCGAGCGATCTGGCCGGCTGCCAAGAAGACGCGCGCGCTGACCGCCGAATGAGGATAGAAATTCGTGATGAAGTCGAAACTGAACTCATGGGGGCCGTGTCCGATCATGACCGCATTGGCATAGGTGCCGCTGAGCAGTTCGTCGCGCAATTTCAGATCGTCATAGATCTCTTGCGCCGATGCTCGTCGTACATTCTGAGGCGGAACTTGCTCGGCTGGTAGGAATCCTCCTCCCGCCGCTTTGGGGCCATTACCGGCTTGGTCTGATTCTGCGGCCGGATTGCCGACTTGACCCGAGGCAAATCCTGAGCCGGCTGCAGGTCCAGGACTCGGTCCGGCTCCCGGAACAGGTCCGCCGGCTGCCCCTCCCATACCTCCTGCTCCAACATCAGCACCGGGCTGCGTTGCGCCCCCGGGACCATTCGGCGTCTTCGATTGAGGCGGCGGAGGTGAACCGGTGAGCGGTCCCGAGGTGCTAGTGATCGTGATCCCCGATAGGTTCGGCTGCGGAAGCTCGCCGTAGCGACCTCGATACAATTCGATATTTTTCAACAGTGCGTCGACAAACTGAGGCATGACCGGATGCGGCATGATCACGCGTGCCACAATCTGGTGCGGACGCCCCAAGTTTTGAATGAAATCCAGGACGAATTCCGTCGGTGCCGTCATCACGATCACACCGGTACTGAAGACACCTCGAGCCACATGATCCGGTACTCGCGCCCTTACCGCGTGCTGGTCGGCCGGATCCGGCCGATCATCCGGCGAAATCGGAAACGTCATGTATCACTCCGAAAATGGCAAACTAGGCTAACCCAATGGCAGACTGGGATAGCTTGCGAAGGGATGAGTTAATCTGCGAAAGGATCCGGGGTCGGCTGCGAAACGGCCGGTGTGACGGTTTCGCGCTTCACACGCTCCGGCGCTTCAATGCGCAGCAACATCACATCCCGGGCCGATAGCATAAGATTCAAACCGAAAATGAGCATCGACGCTAGTGCAAGCAAGATAAGACTCGCCTTAACAGCCGACCAATCACTCTCCAACAGCCGTTCAATCGTCCAGGGAACATTGAACATCTGATGCGGTCCGTAAGCGAACGTGTTGAAGTCGACGCTGTAAGAGACCAACACATACGGACCTAACTGCAGGACGATCTGCAAGACCACCATGAACGCCACCGCGGCGACCATTGGGACTTGAATATGACGGCCGACGGCCAGCATAATCAGCCTCAGTAGTCCCAGATACAGCGCCAAGTACATGGCGAGCGTGATCATCGCAGGCACAGCCGTCCAGCGCGACGGAGGCGCTCCGATAATCAGCCAGAGTGAAAAAAACAACATCACGACCGACACGTACGTCGTGACGATGAACATGTATCCGACTCCGCCGCCGGGTCCCAACCATGTGAGAAACAAACGACCGACAAACGTCGCGGGGAGCGACCGTTGTGCACGAGGCGCAATCAGCCCTCGCTCGCCGCACATGAACGTACCGATTAAGAGGAAGACAACAAACATTCCCGACATAAAGATGAACGCTAATTCCCAGGGAGCGTTCTGCTCGGGAACGGCGAAGAACAGCACCAATATCCAAAACAGACAGGCAGTCAGCAAAATCAAAATGCGTCGACGAATGGGTGTCGATCGATTCTCGCTCGGAAACTCGATCACCGAAGCGGCCGTTTGCATCAGCAAGGCAAGCAGCGCTGCTCCGATCGTCAATGCCGCAAAGGAACTGATCAGCATATAAGCCGGCGGCACCGTACCGAACTCGTTCGCAAAGCTGTTGTCCATGAACATGCCCATGGTGCCGAAGAAGACGATCACCAGACAGATCAGCCACAGGACGGACAATCCTCCCTGGCCTACTTTGGTTCTTCCCACTGCACCGACGAGCAATCCTCCCGACACCAACAACACGGACACTGCGGCACTCATTCCAACAAGCAGCAACAGTGTCTGCAACGCGACGCCGCGCATCAGATAGGTCAACATGATGCAGGGTGTCAGCGCAGAGAGATAAAGTATGATCTGTAGGACCGATGTCGCCATCTTGCCCTGGATGATCTGCTTGGCCGACAGAGCGGAGATACTGAGCAGCTCATACGTGTTCTCTTCAATTTCCGAGGCGAGAGATCGAAACGCCGTGAACGGGATGACGACAAACAGCGGCACAGCCAAGATCATTAGATAGCCGGCCAACAACTGAGCGCCGCTCGGCACGTAGTAGATCATCGGAACGCGAGTAAACACGAAGAGAAAAGTCCAGCCGATACAAGCGAGCAACGTCAGGCCGAAACTGATTTCGAACTGACGGCTCTTCAGACTTTGCCGAACCTCTTTAACGAGAATCGGGTTCATCAGCTCGCCGCCTGCCACCCACCATTTTTCCCAATCGCGGACCGGATCTTGGCTGATGCGGTGCACCGCGCTTTCATCGTTTTCTTGGACGCGACCGCCGCGCAAACTGACTTGGCTCATTGCACGGCTCCTGTTGTGATTTGCAAGAACACATCTTCCAGCGATCGCGATTCGGTTCGGTATTGGAGAACCTCAAACCCTTCCGTCACGACACTGCGGAGCAAAGCGGCTTGGTTCCGCGGATCACCTCGAAACTGCAATCGCACCAAGCGATCGATCACACGCACATCGTGCACGTCGGGAACTTGTTGTAAGTAGCCGACGAGTTGTTCTGAACGATCGACGACTTCAATGAGAATATCGACATGCGGAGCAAGCTGAGCTTGGATCTCGGCGACCGTGCCCGTGGCCAACAGTCGCCCTCGCTCGATGATACCGATCGAATCGCACATCTCACCCAACTCAGTCAGAATGTGCGACGAGACCAGCAAGCTCTTTCCGGCGGCTGCCAATTCGCGAATCATGACGCGCAGCTCGATACGAGCGCGCGGATCGAGCCCGTTGGCAGGCTCATCCAAGATCAACACGAGCGGATCGTGGATCATCGCTCGTCCCAGACACAATCGCTGCCGCATTCCTTTCGATAAACCGCGAATCGGTTTCTCCGCGATCTTATCCAGCCCGGTGAAAGAAAGCGTATGCCGCAGAGCTCGTGTGCGTTCTCGCCCGACCAGTCCGTAAGATCGAGCGAAGAAGTCGAGGTACTCGATGCAGTTCATACTGTGGTAAGCGCCGAATCCGTCCGGCATGAACCCCAGTCGCTTGCGCACTTGATCAGGATCGTTGATGACGGAGAATCCGTCGACAAGAGCATCGCCGTAGTCGGGTAAGTCAAGCGTCGCCAAGATGCGCATGCTCGTCGTCTTACCCGCACCGTTAGGACCGATATAGCCGAAGACATGCCCCCTTTCGACTTCAAACGACACGTCGTTGACCGCTTGTGTCTTGCCGAAAGAGCGAAACAGCCGTCTGAGTTGAACAAGAGGTTGATCGGAACTCACCATCGCACCCTCCCGATAACCATCTGCTTGCTCTCCGTCACATCGCCCGAAAGCGGAATCTGTATACCGTGATGCCCTTCGGTAATCGCTGCGTAATAACCGGCCGGAAAACTCGCCTCATCGCCGAAGAAGGTAAGCCAGGCGGATTCGAGCATCTCTTGATTGTTGTCGACGGTATTGATGCTGCGCCAACGGTAAGATGTACTGTACGAGTAGACCAGATCTTCGGGCATCGTCGGATGAAACTGACGACGCTGAACCGCCATACGACTTCCCACGGTCCCGGCCTCGAGCGGCATCGCCTGGGCGGAGCTCCCGGGCTCGACTCGGTTGACTGCGTAGAACTGACGCGCGCGATCGGTCAGCAATAAGCTCAAAATCGGATGCGCCGATTTGTTGTGCACAACGATTTCGCCCGCATCATTCTTTTCCATTGTGATCGGAGCAGACTCCGTCATGCGATGCCCGACCATCAACTGTTGTTGCTGGCGAGCTTGCAACCAGTTCCGCAGATAGATCGCATCCGGAGTCAGTTCCTTGTTGAGTTGCCTGGCGCTGCGAGGCGCTTCCATGCGGTAATTGGGCTCGTTGTCATACTCAACCGGTCGCACGTACGTACCGGGCTCAAACTTCAAACCGGCCCGAGGCGGCAAACCGGAAAAATATGTTTGCCGGGACCAAGCAATCGCTTCATCATGATCATCGTCGACGATCACCAGAGATTGGATGCGCATCGTCGTCCCGAATCCCTCATGCAAGATCGAGAAGGCGACAATCACGAACGTTGCTAACAAAGAAACCGCCGGCACAAAAAAGATCAACAAGCTTCGTCGGCGTGCCACACCTGTGACGATCAATAACCCGGGACCGAGAATGCAACCGAACAACAAGACCAGTCCGCAGAACACCCACAGCGGCGGTTTGCCCACCGTCGGAATCAAATTGCGCCAATGCCAGTTCGCATCCGCTGAAGTGACTATTCGCTCGGGTAACGTCTTCGTCGTCAGAAACATCATCTGGTAGGGAGCGACAAGTTGAGATTGAACAGGTGCATTCATCCCGTTGTAAGTCACCTGAGAGGAATTGATCCCATTCTCGTTGGCTGCGGCGACCGAGGCGGCGAACGCAGATCGTTGTCTCGCTCGCTGTTCCGGAAAGTCGCCGACAATGGATACGGTACCGAGCATATACCTCGACATCCGGTCGTACTTCCACCCCATGGCTCCGGACATCCACTGCTGCTCCGCCTCGGTCTTTTCACGAATCAAAGAAGACGATTGCCAAGGCTCGCGTTTCAACCATTCGTCAATTCGATTCTGAACAGCATCCATATTTGGGCCGATGAAGATTACATTTCCGCCGGACATCACGTATCGGAGGAGCGCTCGGCTTTGATCAGACGGTTCTGCCTTCCACTCATCCAGATGCTGTGCGTCGAGAACAACTGCATTGAACCCTGCGTAATACAGCCAATCGGACGGCGCAAGCTGCAAAGGAACTTCCGTGTAAACTCGATTGGAGGATGCTTTGATCGAGAAACTAGCCAACGCCAATGAGTTCGCCGTATCAAAGACGCGTGCGGCGCCGTTGGCTCCGTCCCAATCTCGAGTAATATCCCGAAGAATCAAATCGGTGGAGATCTTACCGGAAGTCAACACCAGCATCGCCGCGTGGTGTTCCACCTTACCGCTGTGATAAATTTGTCCGCCGCCGTAATCGATAATCGAGGCACCTGCCTGCGACTTTTCCAACTCGATATCGCGACCATCTTCAAACACCGATACATCCCAACCGCAGAAATACTCGTTGGCTGTATTGGTCGTATAGGGAATTCGATCCGTTACTGAAACCGCACCCTCGGGTAACAGCAGCTCTTTGGAAACCGACATGGATTTCGAGCCCTCACCGCCGGCATTCGACTCGTGATACGTGATCTTCAAATGTCGATCACGTCGGCTCGGCTTACCTGTCGTGGACACGCTGACCAGCAGCTCGCCTCCCACAAGCGCGCTCGTTCCGACTCGCTCGTAGACGATCTTCAACTCTTCATCGAAGTCTCGGCTGGTTCTCAATCGACCTTGATCGACTCCGGCCGGACGCACGGGTGCAGGAGTGGCTGAAAAAGGCATGGCGACAGTTTGAGGCTGACCATATGCCGCCTTAGTTCCCATCGGAGCAGGAGACGCGGCCGTCGCAGGCAGCGCAACCGCTTGGTTGGTGTCGCCATTCGCGTTCGGCTGGGAGGGGTCGTTGGGCTCGGTGGGATCTTGAAGCTCAGTCTGAGCCTTCGGCTCGGCGGGGTCTTGCGGTTGAGCAGGTACAGTTGATTCAGTCGAAGGCGATTCGCTCTTGGGCACAACTTCGGGCGGCTGCGCCGGATCAGTCGGTCCCGCCGGTGTTTCGCTGGGCGGTTGATAAGCTCCACTTGCCTGCGATGACACAAGTGACGTACTCAACACGGCCCACACCACGATGGTTGTCAGCGCGGCATGCAGCGCACGAACGAGACGAGATGCAAGACTCATGTTGACTCGGGCAAGTAGGGACATGCTCTTCATTTGTCATCCGCGCGCAAAGGCTGAACGAACTGCTGCGGCAAAGCATCCTCAGCGAACGGACTCTGCGATACGGAAGCCGGCGGTTCCACCAAACGCTCCAACCATCCGAAGACGAATGCCAAGAGAAAGTGACCGGCATAAATGATCATCAGCAGTACGACCCACGCTCCCAAAGCAAGAAACGCTTTCAGCGCGGCCCCGCCCTGATCGGCAACTTGGATGACCACCAGCAGAATCGCAAAGCAAGTGATCAAAACGAAAAACCAGATCATCGAAACCGGTGGTGCCAGTTTTTGCTTGGGCGCTTCGTCCAACATCCGAATCCGACTCCCTGCCGCGAACCGCTTTCCCGGCTGCGATTGTTACGGTCACTTACCGCACCCCCTCAGGATGCGAGTTTCGCCATTATGGTCATGTTTGCAACGGAACCACAACAACCGACAGCTCTCGCAATCGTGCTCGCCCGTTGCGTCGCCGGCGCCGAACAGTCATCGTCGTTGATGAGGTTCTCCAAGCACCTTCGAAAAGGTTGTCCGGGCAGACTCGCCGGAGATTGAGATGAATGAGCCGCGATTTCAGTTATCATGGGCCTCACTCAACTCCAACGCTCACAAGGCGAATCAGTGGAACGGCTTTTCTGAAAGCCGACCGTTCGAACGCATTCTTCTTGCTCGCGAGTTCACTCATGCATCGCCGCTTGACATTATCCTGGGCCGCCTCCTTCGTATCCGTTTGCCTATTGACCGCAGTCGGCTTCGCGCAGTCATCGGGAACTACGAACCGAGGACAAGTCACGGTCTCGGACAAAGCACTTCAAATTCATCAGCGCGGTTACGTGTTCGACGGCCACAATGACCTGCCCTGGGAAGTGCGCACCAACGCGTCGAAGAGCTTTGAAAAGCTGGATATCGCGAAGCCTCAACCGCAACAGCACACCGACATCGCCAGACTGAAACAAGGAGGCGTCGGTGCTCAGTTCTGGTCGGTCTATGTTCCGTCGGACACCGCTTACAACGGTACAGCGCATCAGATGACGATCGAGCAGATCGAGATTGTGCATGCGATGGTTGCCAAGTATCCCGAGACCTTTGCAATCGCGCGCACCACGCAAGACATTCAGAAAGCTCGACAAGCCGGTAAGATCGCCAGCTTGATCGGCGTCGAAGGAGGTCATGCGATTGAGAACAGTATCGAGAAGCTGCGCCGCCTGCATCAGATGGGGGCCGGTTACATGACACTCACCCACAGTGATTCTCTCGACTGGGCCGACTCCTGCACCGGTGAAGCCAAAGCACACGGACTGACTGAGTTCGGCAGAGAAATCGTCCGCGAAATGAATCGGCTCGGCATGCTCGTCGACATCTCGCACGTATCGCCCGAGACCATGCAGGCCGCTCTCGACACCAGTGAAGCGCCGGTCATTTTCTCGCACTCGTCCGCTCGTGCCGTCGCAGATCATCCGCGCAATGTGCCCGATGCGATTCTGAAACAGCTACCGGCCGACGGCGGCGTGGTGATGGTCAACTTCTTCCCCGCCTTCGTCGTCCCCGAATCGGCCGCTCGATTCGCCAAGCTGCAGCCGCAGTATCGCGAACTCAAAAAGCAATTCAAAGATGACACAGAAGCTTACAAGGCGGCCGTCAAACGGCTCGATGCTCAGAACCCGATTACGCAAGGTTCCGTGCATGACGTGGCCGATCATATCGATCACATCGTCAAAGTCGCAGGCATCGACCACGTCGGTATCGGCAGCGATTACGACGGTATTTCCATGGTGCCGAAACAACTCGAAGACGTCTCGACCTATCCCGTTCTCACGCAAGTCCTGCTCGATCGCGGTTACAGCGAAACGGACATCCACAAGATCATGAGCGGCAACATCCTGCGAGTCATGGCTCAAGCCGAATCAGTCGCCGCGAAGCTGAACGCTGCACCAGCGAAGTAATTTATTCATCGCCGACAATCAGGCTCCAGCGAGATCATCCATGCGTCATCTCATATCATTTGCATTCATCCTCTGCCTGCCGATCGCAAGCCTCTCCGCTCAAGTCTCCCTCGGACCGCGAACGACAATCGTGCCCGCAGGAATCGATGAGGCAAAAAGGTTATTGTGTCGCGACGATGACTTTACGCAGCGGCAAAGCCCTTTTGATCGGTCAGCTCGACTGAAGACAGACCAGCCGGTCAGCGAAGAAAAGTACTTCGCGTTTATCGGTGATCAGATCTCGGAATGGGACGCAGCGCAGCAAGATCGTTTAACGGCAGCGTGTAAACGAGTCGCCGAACGGATCAGCAAGTGGAAGTTGCCGATGCCGGAAAAGATCTTGTTGATACGCACCACCGGTAAAGAAGAAGGCAACGCCGCTTACACGCGTGCCAATGCGATTGTGCTGCCGCCGAAAATCGCAGGCGGTCGCGATGAAGGGCTAGATCGCTTGCTTTGCCATGAACTGTTTCATGTCATCTCGCGTCACAGCCCCGAACTGCGTGAGAAGCTGTACAAGACCATCGGCTTCGAGAAATGTGACGAAATCAAGTTGCCGGAAGACTTGCAAAAACGAAGATTGACCAATCCGGATGCGCCCTGCAACGATCACTGCATTCGAGTGAAAGTAGACGGCCGACCTGTTTGGGCAGTGCCGATTCTCTACAGCGAATCGGAACAGTACGATCCGAAACGCGGCGGTGAGTTCTTCAATTACTTGGTCTTTAAGCTGATGGTCATTGATCGAGAGGAAGGTTCAACCAAAGCCGTACCGCATTTGGTAGACGGCAACCCCGAACTGGTGTCACCAAATCAAGCCGAAGGTTTCATGGAGCAGATCGGTCGTAACACCGGCTACATCATTCATCCGGAAGAAGTCCTAGCCGACAACTTCGCGATGCTCGCGATGGGCAATGAGAAGGAAGCCAAATCCCCCGAGCTCCTAGCCAAGATCCGCGAAGTGCTGGAAGCCAACTAGAAAGTCGCCTTTCGCTCAAAGACGCCCTTTCGCGCAAAGTCGCCTTTCGCTCCGACGAAAGGACGCGAACGACTCAACCACACCTACGCCGCATGCACCCTCAAACACTCTTCCACCGAAGCCGTACTCGGCCGATACTCGAATATGTTGCGAGCTATTGCGGAAGACGCCCTTTCGCGGGAGCGAAAGGCGACTGTGCGCGAAAGGCGACTTTGCGCGAAAAGCGACTCTGGCTTGAAGTAACTTGGCGTTACATTCCGCGGCCGCGTTGGACCTGCTCTAACATCGGATCGGAAATAGACGCAGCAGATGCGTCGCTGAGATGATCGGTCAGCACTTGATCGAGCTGCCCTTGAAAAATCTCTTCGGCTCGACCGCCGTTCATATAGGCCGATCCCTGCTGAGTGCTGCGCAGCGACTTAATCAGTTCGGAGAAGAACGTACGGCCGACGAAGTCTTGAAACACATCTTTCAGCGACTCGCCTTCCCCTTTCTTCTTGGAGATCGCATCACGCGGTGCAGTCCCGTCATCGGCAGACTCAGTCTGCGAAGCAGCAACTTGCTGAGCTTCATGACTCAGATCGAGTTCATCGCTTGCATGTGCGTTGAGCAACGACTGAGCGGCGGAATCGGAGCCCGACTGTTGATTGAGTCCGCGGGCGATGCCGGCGAAGTCGGCGGGTTTGATCGATGTGAGTGAGGGCTTGCCGATTTCCATGACACATGTCCGCTTGGTTATTCGAGGATGAGTTCGCCGTAGAGGTCGCCCTTGCGCTTCAGCGTCTTGATGATCGTGATCTGATCACTGGTCGGCACATTGAGTGACTTCAGCGCATCGACAAGATTCTTCAGCTTGGGACGAAGCTGATTCCCCGATGCGACGTCCAGCCCCACAAAGCCCCCTAGTCCGCCGCGCGCTTCGATCGACAAGTTCTTATGCGAAATCGCCACCGGAGCAATCAAGACATCGTCGCCGACTGCAATCGACTGATCGCGTTCGTTGATGACCACACACTTGCGATTGCGCACGTTGCTGACATCGAACTCCATGTCCATGATCAGCGATACGAACTTGACCGGTTGATCGCGATAGTACTGCGGGATCGTCACTTCAATGTGAGTCGCATCCTGAGCCTGAGCCAATTGGGCCGACTCTTGATTCGACATCTTGTTCCCGACGCCGCCGTTCATGGTGCTGTTGAGATCGTTGATGGTGTCTTCGATGTTCTGAGCCGTGTTGAAACTGCTCATGTCTCGATCGAGGATCAAGGTGATCTTGTTGTTCGCGACGAACTCGTTGCGAATCGTCGCTTCCATCTTGCAACCCTGCGTGATCCGAGCACTGGTCGGGACGCGTGTGTCAGGGATCAGGATCTGTCCTTGAGCCAGTGCATAGACGACCGGACGATCCGGTCTCGGACCGAGCAGAGGAGTCAACATCAGCGTGCCGCCTTCGAGGCTCTTGGCGCCGATGGCGCTGATGTTGCAATCGAGCTTGTCACCTTGCTGAGCTCCCGCAGGCGGAACTTCCACGGTCACAAACACCAAGGCTACATTTTTCGACTCTTCGATCTCTGCCAAACTGACTTGCCCTTGGGCATCGTTACCGATTTGGCCCCCCATGAGTTGCACCATGCGAGCGAGCGCGCGAGCCGTCGGTTTCGATGCATCATCGCCGGTCCCTTTAAGACCGACGACTAAGCCGAGCCCTTGCAGCGTGTTTTCTTCCTGACCTTTCAAGCGACAGATGTCGCGGAGCTTCAATGTCTCCTGCGCTGATGCCGATCCGATCGCGCACGCAATCATGCAGCAAGCGACCAGCGCCGTGATGCACTTCACTCCCTGCGATCGACTTGTTCGTACGTTTAAGAACTGCATCGTCTTACTCTGTGCTGATGGACCGTTCCGATTGAACACGGACCGAAGACAAGGTTCGATTAGAATGGCTGTAGACGGCTGAACCACTCGGTAAACCAACCGCGGCGATAACCGTCGCGGGATTGCCCTTGCTCGTTCTTGTCGATCTTGAGATCGAGAATATCCTTGCTGAGGAGGACATTATCCGGCGTGATGTCCTTGGCTTGGCACAAACCGGACAGCGATATTTCCCAGCGGTTATCGTTGATGCTGATCGTCTTGTGCGCTTCCAATACGATGTTTCCGTTGGGCCGAATGTCTGCGATCTCGGCGGCGATGTTGAATACGAGCGACTCGCGAGTCTGCACGTCTGAGTTGGCTCGATAGATCTGATTCAACTGCCCGGTCACTTCCGGATCGCCGGATGATTGCGGTGCTTTGCGCATCGCTTTCAATCCTTCGAGCTCGATCCAGTTCTTGAGGATCGCATCATACGAACCGTTCTTGCGCTGGTTAGCTCGACCTTCTGCCGTCATACGAGCCATCTCGTCGACTCGAATGCTGACGACGTCGTGCAAGTGCAGCACTCGGTTCGACGGCGGCGGCTGATATGTCCAACTCGTTCCGGCAAACTGATTCGGTGCCCCGTTCGTTTGAATGACGACACCGGGAATGTCTTGTGCCGATCCGCTGAAGCTGTTCATCGAACCCGAAGCTGCACTCACCGGCGGCAACATCTCAGGCATCGGCCGTTGAAACAAACTGCTGTTCTGCGCCGATGCGACACTGATCGGCAGTGCCGCAGCCAATATCATCCCCAGACATCGGCCCACCGATAACATCTGTTTTCGTTTCATATCGGAATTCCTTTTCCAATCAGATGCAGTTGTTATTCCGCTCAGCGAATCACTCCGCCGCCGGCTCGCTGCGCCGTTTTATTTTCAGTTCCCCGAAGCCCGGGCAATCCCGGGGTCGGCAATGATCCTGCCGTCTTGGAAGCGCTCGACCGATTGTTGCTGCGAGCGTCATCAGCGATGACCGATTGAGCCAGCACACGAACTTGCCGAGGCCCGATCACAGTGGCCATTAATTTTGATTTGCGATCCATCATCGTTTCCACCATGATCGCGTCTCCCTCCGCACCCGAACCGAGCGCCTTACCGGCAGTGCGGACGGCAACGCCGCCTGCGATAGATTCGATTTCAATCAGTTCTCCGGTGCTGATCACAGTCGGTGCTCCGACGCCGAGCCGAGTGATCGGCTGTCCCGCACTGAAGCTCTTGCGGACCTGCTTACCGATGAGCTGTTCGATACCTGCGAAGTATTGATCTGTTTGAGCCGCTGCTTTTTCATCGAGCGGCATGTATGTCAGCATCGATTCGTCTATCAACTCATCACGACGCAGCGGACGAGCGGCCGCGACGACCAGAGTCGGCAGTTCCACTTCGACCTTCAGCTTCACGCGACCTTCGTTGTTTTGATGTTTGTAACCGACGATGAATTCTTGCTCGCCGTACCAAGGTTCCTCTCCGCCGCCGACTTCCTTGATGTTGCTTCGCACATAAAGCGCCGCAGCATGCTCGGGAGGAACGGTGACTTTGATCGTCCAAGGCGTTCGCTCTCCGGTTTTCAGCCAGAGATATTCTTTGATCGCGTAAGCCGCATTCTTCTCCGCTTGCAACAATGTTCGCTGCTGCACGAAGGCAGGAGCCATCGGCGTCGAGTCTTTGGCCGCTTGCACCCGTTCGACATACATCAACGTCGTGCTCTCCGCTCCTGACCAGCGGATCGGTCGCGTTGTCAAGCCGCGGAGTTCAAGATGCTTGATGACATCGGCTGACGTCCAAGTTTGTGTGACACCTTTGCGAGGAGCCGGAGAGAGTGGAAACTCGAGCACATCACTGCTGAACACACTGCCGCCGGAGACGACTTCGACCAAGTCACCGAGTCTGACAACTTGCGAATCGCAGCGAGGATCGCGTCGGAATCGGAGCGTGACCTCTTCCGCGGGAGCGGCACTTGCGTTCGACGGACAACACAATGCGAAAACGAGACAGCAAGTCCACGCAGGCAGCGCAGCAAAGCGCATTGCGTCGACGAGTCGCTGAAAAAAGGATTGAACCGTTTGCGTTGCCTGCATGCAATTACCTTCGGATGTTCGACATCAACTGCAGCATTTGGTCGCCCGCTTGAACAGCTTGTGAGTTCAATTCGAAACCGCGCTGCGTGGTAATCAAGTCGATCAACTCTTGTACCGGCTCGACGTTCGAGGCTTCCAGCGCCCCCTGACGAACAGACCCAAGTCCGTTCGTGCCGGGGTCGCCGACTTGCTCCGCGTTGCTGGCATCCGTCGGCGCGTAGAGGTTCTCGCCGACCTTGAGTAGACCGTCCGGGTTGATAAACTGAGCCAACTGCAACTGACCGACCTGTTGCAAACCGGGACTACTGACTTGTCGCACCATGACCTGGCCGTTGGCACTGATCGTGATCGCAGTCGCATCTTGAGGAATCTGAACGCCGGGATCGAGCAAGCGACCGGTCTGCGCGGAACCGATAACCAGCGCACCGTCAGCATTGATATCGAGATTGCCGGAGCGGGTGTAAAGAGTCTGTTGAGTTTGCGGATCGATCACACGTAGGAAACCGCGACCTTCAATGGCGATATCCAATTCGCGACCGGTCTCTTGAAAGCTTCCCTGGCGATAGTCTTTTTGCGTGCTCTGCATGCGCACGCCGAGCCCGACTTGCGACCCGGTCGGCGTGGCGATACCGCCGGCATCCTGCATGCCCGGAATGATCTCATTGCGATAAAGCAAATCCTCGAAGTTCGCGCGATCCCGTTTGAACGCGGTGGTGTTGATGTTAGCCAAATTGTTCGCCACCACATCCATCTTGGTCTGCATGGCGTCCATGCCGGTGGCTGCGGTGTAGAGTGTTTGAACGCTCATCGTTGAGTCTCGCTATGCTTCGTGAATTCGCCGTTGGATTGCAGCGCTTGCTCTGCAACGGATAGGAGTTCCGCGTTATTCGCTGAGGATTCGTCCGATCAACGACCCGATGGTTTGATCTTGTGTTTGAATCATGCGCACATTGGCTTCGTAGACGCGTGAAGCTTCGATCAACTCCATCATCGCGCCGGTCGGCTGTACTGCTGATTGTTCCAAGTGCCCGCTGCGCACTTGTCGCTCCGTAGGAGGCACCTGCGTCGTTTCACTCAATGACTGATACAGGTTATCTCCCACTCGCGATAGATCGCCTGCTTCACGCGGGCGTGCCAGAGCCAGCATCTGACGATTCCCGGCTTGTACGATCGTGCCGTCGTCCATGACTTCGTAAGGCAATTGCGGATTGATCATCACTGGCGAACCGTTGGTCGACAGCACGGGCTCGCCGACCGGAGTCACCAAACGACCGCCTCCGTCGAAAGAAAATTGCCGACTCGCGTGAGCAGTTGCTTGTCGCCGCGCTGCACGACAAAGAAACTCTGCTCATCATTGATGGCAAAGTCGGTACGATTGCCGGTCGAGCGTATCGGACCTTGAGTGAACTGAGTCATCGAAGATTGGACGAGCACACCGCCGCCGACGTCGTCGACACCTCCCTGGCCGGCATTGATCATGCCTTCTTCGACTGCTTCCGCTGGTCGACGTGCATGACAGCCAAATGAGGTTTGAAGCCCGGGGTATTGATGTTCGCTAAGTTGTGGCTGAGGACCTCAAGCCGCTGACTTTGCGCATTGGCTCCTGAGGCCGACAGATAGAGCCCGTACGGCATGGTCGGTCACCATCCTTGTTTTTCCCCCTGCACATCTTCCTGACCTTTCTCTCCCATTTCGGAAAGATTAAGTCAAGATCAAACCCAACGGCGCAGCCAGGACTCGAGCATCAAGAGATTCCACAGCCGATAGCTATGATTGATGCGACCGGATACATGCTCATCGATTAAGCGTGCCAACGTCTCGCGACGGAAGTAAGAACTGCATCGGGCATCGTCGCCCAGCAATCGAGTTTGCGTCAGTTCTTTCAACTCGTTACGAAACCAGACTCCGAGCGGCACGCCGAAGCCCATCTTCTTGCGTTCCCAGATTTGTCTGGGCAGCCTGCGATCAAATGCCGTTCTCAGCAAGCGCTTGCCCTTGCCCCAACGCATCTTCCACTTGGCCGGCAGCGAAGCAGCGAACTCGACCAGTCGATAATCGAGGAACGGCTGACGGCATTCGAGCCCGTGAGCCATCGAGGCGATGTCCACTTTGGTCATCAAGTCGCACGGAAGATAAGTCGTTAAGTCGGTGAGCGACGCTTGAATAAGATCGCGCTGCCGACTTTCTCGCCACGCTCCTTCGATGAACTCGAACGGATCGCTCTCCGGCAGCGATGCCACAAAGTCATCCGTGTACAGATCGGCTCGCATGCGCTCCGGAAAGATCTGCAACCAATTCATGTAACGGCGCACGACCGGTTCGTTGAGCGCGGCACCGAAGCGCTGTAGACGTCGAATGAAGGATCGTTGGCGATTGGAATGAGGCAAGCTTTGAACGAACTTGCCGCCGAGCATGCTGCCGAGAGGCAACACTTTTTCCAGTTGCCTGCTGAGTTGCAGCGCCTTGTAGCGTTCATAGCCTGCAAACAGTTCATCGCCGCCGTCACCGCTGAGCGCCACCGTGACATGCTTGCGAGTCATCTCCGAAAGATGCCAGGTCGGAATAGCCGAACTGTCCCCGAACGGTTCGTCGTAGTGCCATGTCAGTTGATCGAGTATCGACACGGCATCGGGAGTGACTTTGAATTCATGGTGATCGGTCTTGACCCACGCGGCCACTTGCCGCGCGTAAGCCGTCTCGTCAAAGTCAGCGACGCTGAATCCGATGCTGAACGTATGCAGCGGTGAATCGAGCTGCGATTGTGAGAGCATCGTGATCAGCGACGAATCTATACCACCGGAGAGAAAGGCACCGAGCGGCACATCGCTGCGCAATCGCAGTCGCACCGCATCGGTCAGCAGCTCGTCGACTTTCGCAGCCGCTTCGCGCTCGCTGATCTCGATCTCATGCGAGAGATCGACGTTCCAGTACTTCTGAATCCGCAGCTTGGCATCCTTGATCACTGCCAAGTGACCCGGCGGCAGTTTACGACTGTGCTTGTAGATCGTGGCCGGATGCGGAATGTATTGAAATGTCAAGAACTCATCGATCGCTCCCGGCGATAACTCTTTGCGAAACGAAGGCGATGCTGCCATCGTTTTCAGTTCGCTGCCGAATAGCAGTTGATCGTCGGCGAGCTGGTAATAGAGCGGCTTTTTGCCGAGCCGATCACGAGCCAAAATCATCTCGCGCCGACGACTGTCCCAAATCGCAATGGCAAACATGCCGTTGAGCAGTTCGAAGCAGCCGAGCCCTTCATCCTCATACAAGTGAACGATGGTTTCCGTATCGCTGTCCGTACGGAACTTGTGCCCCGAGCCCTCCAATCGATGACGCAGTTCGCGATAGTTATAGATCTCGCCGTTGAAGACCATCCAGATCGATTCGTCTTCATTGGACATCGGTTGATGCCCGCCGGCTAAGTCGATGATCGCCAAGCGCCGAAACCCCAGTCCGATGCCGGGCACCAAGCCGCCCGGATCGCGAATCAGTTCGCTGCGATATATGCCCCGATCATCCGGTCCGCGATGTGCGATCGAATCGGTCATCCCGTCCAGCGTCAGACTCGACACCGCACTCGATTCGTCGAACCACATCGCACCGGTGATACCGCACATAGAATCGGGCCTTGGGAGGGGAGGAGCTAGTGGCTAGTGGCTAGTGGCTAGTGGCTAGTGGCTAGTGGCTAGTGGCTAGTGGCTAGTGGCGGAAACGTTTTTGGGGTGCTTTCGACTTCGGGTCGGTGATTGTTTTGGAAAAAGATCCTAACTCGTTTTCTTCCTTCGTACTCGGCCTTCCCCTTCGTACTCGTACTCAGCGAAGCGGTACTCGTACTCGAACGGGAAGAATTTCGAGTACGAGTACGAGTACGAGAACGAGTACGAGTACGAGAAACGCCTCTAGCCTCTAGCCTCTTTAATCATTTCAAAGTCGCGAATCTTGTAGTCGATGCCGACATAGTCGAGCGTTCGACATAGCCCTCGCATGGCGACTCCGAAGCCGTCGGGTCCTGAGAAGCCGCCGAATTGGCCGCCTCCTTTTACGTGCGGTTCGAGATCAAAGATCACGCCCGGGGCACCGCGTTTGCGCATCTTCTTATCGATCTTCGGCAGTTCGCTCGCAAGGTCACGCAAGATCGCTTCGTGACCCGTATCGCCGATATCGGCTGGTACGAAGTTCTTCAGCGAAGCTTCATCGACATGCTCGAGGCGACCGGTCGCGGTCGGATGGCGATAGTCTTTGATATGAACCCAACCCAAGCCTGGCTTCATCGCCAAGTATTCGGCATAGACCTCATCCGGCGTCATTCCTTGACAGACGAGGTTGGCTCCGTCGAAGATCAACACGAGTGCCGGGCTCTTCACCTTGCGATGCACCTCAGCGAGCAACTTGCCGGTTTGCCCGACCAGGTTGGCTTCTACTTCGAGCCCGAAGGTCAGGCCGGCCTTGTCGCACTCATCAGCGATCTTGCCCAGTTGATCGACCACCTGCGGCAAGTGATCTTCCGGTTTGGTGCCGACCGGATGGTAGAACGAAAAGCCGCGGACGAGCTTCGTGCCCAGTTCGTTGGCCACGTGGCACGCGTGCTTCACTTCCTTGCTCAAGTATTGCTTGAACGGAACGAAGCGATTTTTGGTGCCGTCTTCGACATCGAGCAGTTTGACTTTGCCGATCGGTGATCCGATGGTCGCGACGTTCAGACCGTAGTCAGCCTGCATCTTGCGGACTTGCTTCAGCTCAGCGGCGGAGAGCTGCATCACATTCTTGATCCCTTCGCCGACGTCGATAAAGCGGATCGAGTAGTAGTTCAAACCGAGAGCAGCAAAAGCGGCGAACTGCTGAACCGCTAATTTGTCGATGGCCGCTTCGTCGCCGAAACCGCTGAGAATAACGCTGGGTCGTTCGCTCATGATGTCCTCAAGTTCAAATGTGTCTCGGCGACGATGAATTCATTGACTGAAAAAAGAATCGCTTATCGTTCCGACTCGTAGCTGACCGTCACCGTGGTGGTGATACCGCCGCGCGCGCCCCAATCGCTGACCAGGGTCACGCGACGCGGCTGGACGACTTGGACGAAGTCGTCCAAAATGCGATTGGTGACGTTCTCGTAGAAAATGCCTTCGTTGCGAAAACGCTGCAGATACAATTTAAGGCTCTTCAGCTCGACGCACAGCTTATCCGGAACATATCGAAATACCAGCACGCCGAAGTCCGGCTGGCCTGTCTTCGGACAGACCGACGTGAACTCCGGGCAAGTGATTTCGATCTCGTATTCTCGACCCGGATAAGAGTTATCGAACGTCTCTAGGGTATCTTGGAACGGTGTGGTCACGGTCCGAAACCATCCTCTGCCGCCGGAAGCGGCGCTATTGTCAAAAGCTGAATGTTAAACCAAATCGCGGGTGCTTGCCGTTCGATGTTGCATCGGTCGTCCCGACCCCGCCTCGACCGCGAACGGTCTCGGGCAGTATGAGAGTAGACGAGAAAATCGAAAAGGGGGCAGCCCGACTCCGCGTCGCTGAGATATATGCCAGTCGGCAAGGAGGGCCGTTGACCGGTCGTCCCAGCGTGTTCGTGCGGCTGAGCGGCTGTAACCTACGCTGCCATTTCTGCGACACGCCGTTCGCGAGCTGGACGCCGGAAGGCCCTCAGATATCGCTCGACGAACTCCTGTCCAAAGTACTCGAGTTCCCCGAAGCGGACGTTGTCATCACCGGCGGTGAACCGCTGATTTTCCCTGCCCTAACGGAGTTGACACAGTATCTTCGACAAGCCGGTCGCGTAATCACGATCGAAACCGCCGGTACCGTCGACACACCGTTTGTGTGCGATCTGCTGTCGATCAGCCCCAAGCTCAGCAGCTCAGCCCCCGACGTAGACTCTCATCCGGCTTGGCACCGCACGCACCACGAGCGACGAGAGCGGCTGGATCTGGTCCGCGAGTGGATCAGCCGCTTCGACTACCAGCTCAAATTCGTCGTCGGCTCCCCCTCCGATACAGCGGAAGTCCTCGACTATCTCCACCGCCTCGGGTCAGCATCACATGAGAAAGTATGGCTCATGCCCGAAGGCACCGACTGGGCAACGCTGGAAGAGAAGGCGAACTGGCTGCAACCGTTCTGCTCCGAACATGGCTTTCATTACTGTCCTCGACAACATATACAGTGGTACGGCAACCGCCGAGGAACCTAGCACCTCGCCCTCAAACAACATCGATCCATTCTTTCTTCTTCCTTCGTACTCGTTCTCGTTCTCGTTCTCGTTCTCGAAATTCTTCGGATTCGAGTACGAGTACGAGAACCGCTTCGCTGAGTACGAGTATGAAGTAGAAAGAGTACGAGTCGGGATACGAGTAAGAACAGGAATAGGAGTGGGAGCGGAGGTAGCCGATTAGAAGAGCCGTAAAACTGTGAGGCAGTATCGCGTGATGGAGCATTCGATCGATCAACCGCCTGTTGATGACCGCACGGGGTCACTCGGACGTCTGCATTTGCAATGGATCGACATTGCCGTGGTGCTCACCATGATCTTCGCGGGGGCTCACATCGCGCATCATTACTCGGGGGTCGTCGAAGCGGGACCATGGTTTTCATCGGATCGTCGCGATCATCTCGGAGCCGAATACAACTCGATTGCCAAAGCCATCGCGGAGGGCCGCGGCTTCAGCGATCCGTTCAGGGCAGGCACCGGCCCGACTGCTTGGATGCCGCCGGTACTTCCCTATTTCTTGGCTTGCCTCTACTCGATCTTCGGCCAAGGCAATAACTACGTGATCATCACCGTACTGGTGCTGCAGTGCATCACGCTGGCCGCTGTCGGCATGATCGTTGTGTCGGAGAGCAGACGGCTGGGACGTGCATCGCTCGGCTACTTCGTCTTGCTCGTCGGCTACGCATCCAATTTCCGCGAACTGTTTCAGACGACACACGATGTCTGGTTAGTGATGCTGATCATCACCGCGCTGTGGTGGTTTGGAACTCGGTTACCAGAGAAGATCCACAGCCGTCGCGGCCCGTGGTTATGGGGGCTCTTCGGCGGCTTTGCGGCATTGTGCGGACCGGTGATCGGAGCCGCCTGGGCTGTGTTCACTTGCATTCGATTATTCCCTCGCGGCGTGTCCGCCAAAAGCAGCGAGCAAGCTTCGAGTCGATCGACTTGGAAACCTCTTTTGATCGCCGCTGCTGTTTCGATCGTAGTCGTTACACCCTGGATGATTCGCAATCGAGTCGTGATGGGAAAGTGGATGCCGATCAAGTCGAACGGCATGTATGAATTGTGGCAATCACAATGCGTGGACGACAACGGCATTTGGGACGCTGTGATGGCGTCGAAGCATCCGTGGGAGAATGTCGAGGGGGAGCGTCGAGCCTACGTCGAATCGGGCGAGATGCAATTCATTGAAGAGCGAGCAGAGCAGGTCAAAGAGGACATTCGCAATCGTCCGGGCGAGTTCGCTAAACGCGTCGCGAGGCGATTCCTTGCAGCGATCGCCGTGTACGAACCGTTCATCCCGCGCGAATGGACTCAACCGGTTCTGCTGTGGATGTCGCGAGCGGTCTACGTTATGCCGCTGGTCGGCGTCATCTTGATCTGCATGGCTGCGGTTCAAGGACGATTACCTACCGATATCTGCGGGCCGGCGTTCACTGCGATCCTGATCATCGCCCTGGTTCTGACCCCGTATTGTTTAGTCAACTACTACGTCCGGTACGCAGCCCCCCTCTTGCCGCTGAAGATGTTGCTGGTGGTTTATGGCCTCAGCACTCTATTGTCGAGTAGAATAAGTGGCAAACAGTCGCAGCGGGGTTCCGTTCGACTGAACACTTCGCCGACATAAAGCAGCCCGCCTCGCGACGACGCTCGCTCCCACCTTACGTGCATCCTGGGTTTTATGGAGACCCCGCCGATGCTGACGATACCCGGTACCGGATCGCAACGCTGGTGACGGACTTGCTCGCCGCTCCTTCCTACATCGGTGCTCTGGGGCTGGGCGGACTGACTATGTCGTATCTGCTCGCGGGCCGAATCGGCTCGCGGCATCAAATCATCGAACAAGTCGGTGATCATGGTCTACCTCCCCGGCGGCCCGCCGCATCAAGACATGTACGACCTGAAGACCGATGCGCCGGTTGAGATTCGCGGCGAGTTCAACCCGATCGCGACGAATGTGCCGGGCATTCAAATCTGCGAACACCTGCCGCGCATGGCGAAGATCAGCGACAAACTGGTTTACATCCGTTCCATGGTTGGTGCCAAGGATCGTCACGAGTCGTTTCAGTGCATGACCGGACGACTGAACGAACGCAATCCTCCGGGCGGATGGCCCGAATTCGGTTCGGTGATTTCTAAGTTGCAAGGCGGAACCGATCCGACACTGGCATCGTACGTGAACCTATCACCGAAGATGCGTCACACGCCGTACAACTTCGGCAAGCCGAGCTTTCTCGGATTTGGACACACACCGTTCATGCCTCTCGGTTCGATCAAGGATGACATGGTGCTCAACGGCATCAGCTCCGATCGCCTGGCGGATCGTAAGACGCTGCTGGCAAGCGTTGATCGCTTCCGTCGCAACGTTG
The DNA here is from genome assembly GCA_046349815.1 of Pirellulales bacterium. Taxonomy (GTDB): domain Bacteria; phylum Planctomycetota; class Planctomycetia; order Pirellulales; family Pirellulaceae; genus Aureliella. The sequence continues at coordinate 63,861 of JAXMBQ010000035.1, forward strand.
ACAGTTCCGGAACCATGGAAGGGCTCGATTCGTTTCAGGAGCGAGCCTTCGACATTCTCACATCTGGTCGCATGCTGGATGCCCTCGACTTATCGAAAGAAGACCCGAAGGTACGTGAGCGCTACGGCAAAGGGACCGATAAAGAACAAGGCGATGCGGCTCCGCGACTCAACGAACAGTTCCTGCTGGCTCGTCGCTTGGTCGAAGCCGGCGTGCGCGTCGTGACGCTCAGCTATTCGTTCTGGGATTGGCACGGCAGCAACTTCAAGATCGCCAAAGAGAACTTCCCCGACTTTGATCAAGCCTTCAGTGCCTTGATCGAAGACCTCGACGCGCGCGGCATGCTCAAAGACACCACTGTCATTGCTTGGGGCGAGTTCGGACGCACACCGCGCATCAACAAAGACGGCGGCCGCGATCATTGGCCGAACGTATCGTGCGCAGTATTAGCCGGCGGCGGCATGCGCACCGGACAAGTCATCGGAGCCACCGATCGCATGGGCGGTGAAGCCGTAAAGCGCCCCGTCACATTCCCGGAAGTCTTCGCGACCCTCTACCACAACATGGGTCTAGAGGCCGCGGCCACCACCGTCATCGACTACACCGGCCGGCCCCATTATCTAGTAGACGACAATGTCCAACCGATCCACGAATTGATCTGAGCATCGTCCATCGCGAAGGGATGTCACAACGAGGTGGTCCCAATTCATACGGGATGGCACAGCGAGGTATCCTAATCCCGAAGGGATGGCACAGCGTCAGCCGGAGGCGTAAACCGCCGGTGTTTGCATGACGCGAGATCCGAAGACCCGGAGGGTCGACACATCGTTCAAATTGCGTTGTCTCGCGTCTGTGTCGTCCCTCCGGGACTCGTTACTCGTTGCGTCCGTGTTCTCCGGCGGCTCACGCCGCCGGCTGACGTTGTGCCGTCCCTTCGGGACTGGTTGTTTGACGATTCCGGCCTTCTCGTGATGCATTGAATCAATGTTGATCCGCGGACAATTCGGGCCGTTCTCGTTCGGACCTATCGTTCGTCTGATTGACGAGGTTACGGATCCGCGCTAGCTTCATCCACTGATCCATTCTCGCCCAAATAGGATTAGAACCATGACCACGCATCAACAACTGCTCTATCACATCACCTTCAGCACAAAGAACAGGTGTCGCTGGCTTTCCGATGGCATGCGAGACAGCACATTTGCATATATGGCAGGTATTGCCGCGGAGCTTGATTGTTTCGCAATCAATGTCGGCGGGTACTATGATCATGTTCATCTCTTAGTACGAATTCCCGCTCGAATCGCGGTCGCCGACTTTATCAGACAACTTAAGTCGAACGCGAGCAAACATATCAATGGAACGAGTGGACTTATCCAAAAGTTCGGCTGGCAGGAAGGCTACGGGGCATTCACCGTCAGCGCTTCGGTGAAAGATCGAATCCATCATTACATCTCAAATCAGATGGAACATCACCGTGAGAAAACCTTTGAAGAAGAGTATCTAAGCCTTTTGGAAAAGCACGAAGTCGATTTTGATCGAAGATTCGTTTTCGATTGAACCTCGGCCTGGGCTGACTGACGTAGCACCGGTTTTCGGCCCGCGGGGTCAGACACCATGCAATGCAATCGGTATCCCAATCCCGGAGGGATGGCACAACGTCAGCCGGCGGTGTCCCGCCCTTCCCGTACCCTACATCGTTACAAGTCGTTTCTTCGGGACCGAGTTTGTTCCACGCAAGAGCTAAGTCATCGACACGTTGAACGCCTAGCCACTAGCCACTAGCCTCTTCCCTCTTCCCTCTTCCCTACGCCCTGCATTCTGCTTGATCCCAGGCGGACACGGCAGAGATTAGTTTTTGACGATCAATAGGTTTCATCAAATGCTCGTCGCAGCCGGCTTCGAAGCATTTGTCCCGTTCGTCCTGCAACGTGAAAGCGGTCAGGGCGATGATGGGCAATGAGCACCCTTTGCTGCGCAGGATGCGCACCGCTTCGAATCCGTCCATCTCCGGCATTTGCATGTCCGTGACAATCACTTGCCATGGTGCATCGCTGCGCAGCGGACCGTCAACCGTTCCGTCGACTGACATCGATTCCACCAGTCGCTTGCCGTTGTCAACGATATCTACTTGTGCTCCTTCTTTCCGTAGATAGAAGGAGATCAACTTTTGGTTGTCGGGGCCGTCTTCGGCCAAGAGGATCTGCAGTCCGTCGAGCGCCTTAGTTGTCTGAACCGTTCGAACTTCCGTCTTCGGTTCGAGTGCCTTTGTTCCGGCGGACGCTTCACGGGTTACCACTTCGCGGCAAGGGAGGCTGACACGGAACATCGAACCTTCCCCGAGCGTGCTCGACACGGTGATGTCACCTCCCATCAATTCGGCCAAGCGCTTACTGATATGCAATCCGAGTCCGCTGCCGCCGAAACGACGCGATGTCGACGAATCGGCTTGTTCAAACAAACCGAACAGGCGCTGGACTTGTTCGGTCGACATGCCTATGCCCGAGTCGATGACTTCAAAACACAGAGGCAGAGAGGCAGTGCGATTGAAGCATGCGCGAACGACGACGCCGCCGTTGAGTGTGAACTTGATCGCATTGTTCACCAAGTTCATAAGAATCTGCTTGAGCCGCGTCTGGTCGGAGATCATCTGCGAAGGGAGTTGCTCCAGCCCCTCTATTTTCAGGTTCAAGCCTTTATCTCGAGCCGGAATCATCATCAGTTCTGCAACTTCGCGCACGACCTCGGCCGGCGCAACCGCAGCAAGATCGAGAGTCATCTTGTCGGCTTCGATCTTGCTGACGTCGAGGATGTCGTTGATGATCGACAGGAGATGAGCACCGTTGCGAATGATCGTCTTCAGATGGTCCTGTCGCTGCGTCTGAGTCAGATCATCCGGATAATCATGCAGGATTTGAGCGTAGCCGAGCACAGCGGTGAGCGGAGTACGAATCTCATGGCTCATATTCGCCAAGAATTCGCTCTTGGCACGACTGGCTTGTTCAGCGGCCAATCGAGCCCGTTGCAATTCGGTGCTGCGCTTGACCATCTCGGTGATGTCCATGCTGGTACCGAGCAAGCCGATAATTTCGTCGTCTTGATCGCGGCGAGCGCGACCTTCGATCTGCAGAAATCGCGAGTGACCTTCGTCGTCGGCCAGTTCCAGCAGCCAAGAGAACGGAGTACCCTCGCTGAGCGCGGCTTCGATACCTCGCTTGAACGAGTCTGCGTCTTTTTGATGATACAGCGACAAGTACTCGGAATAGTTCGGCGGACCGAGCCGTTCGTCGCGGTCATAGAGTTGATACATCTGCTTCGACCACTGGACCGTTCCCGTATCGGCGTCCATGGTCCAGTTGCCGACGCGGCCGACCGCTTGTGCTTCTTCGAGCGCTGCATTTGCAGCAGCCAGTAGTTCGGCTTTGTTGCGCAGTTCCTCTTGCAACAATTCGCGATGGGTCACTTCCACCGAGACGCCGTCGAGTCGAATCAGTTTGCCGGCGGCATCAAAGGTACCGCGAGCCGTTTCTTCCAAGCAGACCGGTTCGTTGTCGGGGCCGGCTACACAATACGTGACGCTGAACTCAGGATTCTCCGGAGTCAGATCGCGGATGAGCGATTCAAATCGTTCGTGGTATTGCGACTGAAGTTTGGAAAAGTAATCCGCACCGCGACCGGTGGATTGATTAGAACCATCGGCACCCGACTTTGTCCCGGTATGCGTGAGTTGGTTGGTCACCGGGTTCCATTCAAAGCTGACAGCTTTCGCTAACCGCAAGCCGCGCTCGAGCAACCACAAGTTCTTGTTGAGATTGTCCTGCAGTTCATCTTGGTGACGCAGCGTTCGGCGAAGCGCCAGAACCACAGTCACCAACAGGATCTCATGAGTCAGTACAGGCAGCATGGTCAAGAACTGCACGGCTTCCGATTCGCTCGGATACAGTTTTCTTAACACGCCCCAAGCGATCAAATGGCAGGCGATCATCGAAAGCAAACCCTGCCGCAGGCCGAAACGCCACACGACCGTTGCTACGAACAGCCCGGAGAAGATCATCATGCTCTGCGTGCCCGTCGTCACGGCACCCCAGATGCCGACGAGATAGCCCAATGCGGCCAGCGGCAACATCAGACGATTCGACAACGACTTTTGAGCAAACTTGGGCATAGCAGACCAGGATGGGAAGAAAACGCAATTCCCCCAACTCTAGGTCTTGGTTGTGTGCCGCAGTGTGCAATCTCGTGCGCTTCACCGCAGTCGTCCGTCGATCGTATCGACTGGCGCGACTGTAACGACAGAATTCGTCGCCCGCGCGATTACTCGAGTGTCGGGACTTCGCTGCCGGCTCGCGTTCCGAGCGCCTGCCAAGCCGGTCCGTCGATGGACTGTGCGATGAATTGAGTATGCCCATCGCAAAAGAGTGTGAGCACACCGCCGGGATGTTTACTGTGCGAAGCCACGTTGTGCGTCAAACGGCTCCACCAATACAAATTGCGTTGACTGTGAGGCAACCCGCCGCGACAGTCGATGCCGCGATCATTCGGAGGTCGCATGTGGTTATACATCGTATGCCCCGGCGCACCGTACAGCAGACGGTTTCCACGCGTCAGTTGCAGTCGACTGCCTGCGACACACTCGGTGGGATAGTTAAGCAGTTCGGGCCCGATACTCGCGTTGTTATTACCGGTGGTCAGTACGAATCCGGTCGTCGGTAATCCACCGTTCCAAACACCTCCTGCTCCGGTCGGATCGGCCGGATCAGAGAG
>JAXMBQ010000036.1:0-67687 GCA_046349815.1 Pirellulales bacterium
CAAGTGACCTTTTGGGGCGTTAACGACGCAGTCTCATGGCGAGCACAAGGCAAGCCGTTATTGTTCGACGGAACCAACGCGCCCAAACCTGCATTCCAAGCAGTAATCAAGGTGCACGCCGAAAGCAGTCACTAAGGAAACGAGTGAAACATCGAGCCATCTTCTCTCGGTATCCTCAACCACATCCAACCTTCAACCATTCCTGAATCCACTTTTTCCTCCCCATACGCTAAGGTCCTCTCCTGGCGCAGAGGTGACTCACTGAACCACCTTGAATTACTTCAGCCAGCGCTTAGCCCATAGCGTGTAGTAGTCGGTTTCATTCGACGCCAGGATGCTGCGTTTGATTTCGAGAAAATTCTCCGATGGAATGTTTTCAGGGCGACGGCTATTGGCGTCGATACGTCTGCCGGCGACCGATTCTAAGAGGTCGGTGAACCAACCCGGAGCGGCTTGCGTCGGCTTGGAGTATCGCCACAACAGTGCTTCGTAAGCATCGGTCCCTCTGACAACGGCGGTCCCATCCGGAGAGTATGATCCGCGCGTACTGCTTGCTTGAAAACCTGTTCCCGCCATCAATCGTTGAGGTATGGTCACGGTCAACGGATTGCCTGACTCGGCGTCCCACAGACGCAATCCATCGAAGGAACAAGTCAGCAACTCCAGTCGTTCAGGGTGGAACATTACGTTGCGAACACCTTGTGTATGCAACAGTCCGTTAACCGTCGGTTTTCCCGATTGCACATCCCAGATGACCGCTGTCCGGTCGCGCGAACCGGTGGCCACCAATCGACTGTCGAAACTGAAGTCGGCGTCCAGCACTTCTCCTTGGTGCAAAAGGCGATGTAGCAGGCGACCGGTTCTCGCATCCCATAGTCCCGCCGAAAAATCGTGTGACGAAGTGACAATGGTTCGGCCATCCGGACTGTACGCTACTTTCATCACTTCGTTCGTATGGCCGACCAGTTTGTGAACTAACTCGCCTGAGCTCGTATCCCAAACGCAAACGAGTTGGTCTTCGCCGGCGCTGGCCAAACGATTAGCGTCGGGCGAGAACGCGATCGAGTTGAGTCCTGAACCGTGGTTCAATTCATGCAGTTGCTCCAACGATTGCGAGTCCCATAGGCGCACAACACCATCGGTGGATGCGGTTGCGAAGAGTCGCCGATCAGCGCTTGCTTCTGTCGATTGAATACACTGCGGCACACTAATCGGCTCGCCCGTAGATCGACCATCGGGAAGCGAGAAGCAACTGATCTTGCCGCTTGCCGTGGTTACGATCAGCTTTTTGTTGTCCGGCGAAAACTGAATGCCCCATGGACTTCCCGTAACGGGAAACGGTCCGCAAACGACTTGGCCCGTCAACGCATCATGCAACCAGACTTCCTGACTGGTCTTCCCGACAATGATGTACTTGCCGTTCGGGCTGAACCGCGTTGCATCGAATGTCCGCGGATCGAAACCCAACGGTGCGATGTTCATGGATCGTCTCGGACCAACGTTCCACAGTTGCGCTGAACCGGTTTGCTGAATCGCTGTGAAGGGATTTCGGTGCGAGAGAGTGGCCAGGACAACTTCTTGCGATCGGACCGCCCCATGCTCGGCATGCACTACCCGATTGGGATGACGCAGCGGTTCACATGCTCTGCCTCCGTGCTCGATGTCCCAGTAATTCACCAGCGAGTCCTGACCCCAAGTCAGCAACTGTTTACCACCTGCAGTAAATGCTGCTCCGTCGATCATGTAGTAATGAGGCAATCGATCGGAAACCGGCAGCGCAGTCTTGGAACTCCAGACGCGCGACCATAGGTTGTGGCTTACGGTGCAGAACAGTTCTCCCGTCGGATCGAAGCGGACGGTTTGTAGATCCATCGCACTTCCAGTTACCATATGCCGTTCGACTAAGTCCGGAAAATCTGCAACCCACGCACTGCCATCTGAGTTAACAACTGCCAGATGCTGCATGTTGTCGCTCAAGTCCGCATGGCGCAGGTCGCCGGGTTGCACAGTTGCCACGGCCGTACCATCCGAAGCATCCGTCACTGTGACTTCCGAGTTCGCGCCCCTCTGAACTGCGCAGAAGAATTTCGTTTCAACTCCGATCCAACGTGCGGCGACGATCGTACCCTCATAGACGATCGGGGCATTCTTGACTTGACCTGTGCTTCCGTCCAGCACCACGAGCTTATGATCCGAACGCGCCAGCAGCAGCCGTCCGTCGGAACTGTATTCGATCTTGTGAACCGGTTCATTCAACTCGAATGGAGGACAGACGGCTCGGCTCGTTTCCACGTCCCAGAACTGAACTGTACCGTCTTTTGAGCACGTTGCGACTGTCCTCTCTGACGGATGAAACTCGGCCCATGTCACGGGACCATCATGTTGCAACGCTTCGCCTGCGGCAGTTGCGTCCGACGTGTGCCATAGTCGCGCCGTACCGTCCATTGAGGCCGTCACGATTAAGTCGCCGTCGCGGCTGAGCCGAGCTGCATTCAAATCCATATTGCTCGGATGACGAATGGTGGGAGCAGCCGGTAACGGAAAGCGATTCTGTTCCAGCATCGACATAGCGAACATCGAGGCCTTCCAGTTGTTCGGATCTTGCCTGATGAGATACGCGACCGTTGCGAGTGCTCGCGATGATTCGCCTTGAGTCACCATCGCATCGATGGCGTTCCATTCGAGATTCTCGACACTCTCGGTCAATGCTCGATTCGATCGCTCGGCACGATTCCATTGCCATACGGATATGCCTGTGCCGAAAAGCAAAGTGAATATCAAAGCGATCAGCAACGCAGTACTGCGCGGATGACGTCTAGCCAACCGCAGCGCGTACTCGAGATGCGAAACGCGACGCGCTTGAATCGGTTCGTGTCGCAAGAATCGCTGGAGTTCCTCCGCAACCATCGCAGCGGAGGGATAGCGATCGTCCGGCTTCTTCTGCAAACAACGCAGCGCAATCGTCTCTAGATCTTGAGAAATCGCCGGATTCAGACTGCGCGGCGCTCGGACTTCTTCCTTAGCTGCTTTCCACATCGTCTCCATGGCCGACGTTCCGATGAACGGCGGCTGACCGGTCAGGAGTTCAAACAACGTGGCTCCGATGCCGTACACATCGGTTGTTATGGTGATGCGATCCAGGTTGCCTTCGACTTGTTCCGGCGCCAGGTAACCGGGAGTACCCATCACAGCGTTAACCGTTGTAAAACCGGTTTGTTCGCTATCGGCCAGCTTGGCTAGACCGAAGTCGGTTAAGTGCGGTTGCCCTTGCTCGTCCAGCAAGATGTTGGACGGCTTGACGTCGCGGTGCAACACACCGCGCTGATGCGCATAGTCGAGTGCTTGAGCGACTTTCATCATCAGCTCGGCGATGGTTTGCTCGCGGTCTACTCGCTCCGACCGGCTGCAAGGATTGCGCAGACTGAAATCGCTCATGCATTGCGCTAGACTCGCTCCATCGATGTACTCCATCGAAAAGTAATGCTGCGCGGCGTATTCGCCGATATCAAAGATCTGCACAATGCCCGGGTGCTGCAGTCGAGCTGCCGCTTCGGCTTCGCGACGAAAGCGATGCACGGCTTCAGCCGATGCCAATTGACCTGCCAGTATCAGCTTGATGGCAACATGGCGTTGCAGACTGATCTGCTTCGCGAGATAAACTACACCCATTCCGCCTCGGGCCAGCTCGTGAACGAGCTCATAGTCATCGAACTTGGAGATGACTCCTTCACTCGCCAACTTGGATTCGACGGTTGGGAACGGATGATCGTGGCTCGTAGGAGTCGATCCATCGGGCTGTTCTTGCAATCCGAGTCGCATCAGTTCCAGCGAGCATGGAAAGCAGAGCCCGCCTTGTTCAACCGTCAAGCATTGATGACAAGTCGGACAGCGAGGTGCGTCTGCTGCTTTGTGGATGTTGCCTGCGGTCATAGTCATCGCGCCGGATCGAGTCTCGGGGTAAGTTGTTCAAGTGACCGGGCGTTCACCGGCATCGCACATCTGTTCATCAAGTAATCCGTCTCCGCACTACCGCACAGAGAAGGGCATTCATGAATTTCCTATCGCCCGGCCGGATTCACGGTCAGTCGAGCAGATTGTTCCGGGGATATCGTTTTTTCCGGCGCTCTACATGCGACTTGATGAGTGACCGATTAGAACTAGCAACATGATAGTCCCAGGCAGAGAGGTCCCATACGAACAGGTTGGATAGAGAAATGACGGAATCTTTCGGTCGGAAATCATTGTTAGGGGCATTCATGTGGCGCAGATCGACAAGCTCCGCATCTGAGGGTCGCTTTCCCACAACGCGTTGGAGCGTCCTCGGAACCGCGAAACCAGTCGGCGGCGAGTCCGGGAGTCGGCAGGCTCTGGCTGAACTGTTTCAAGCATACTGGCAGCCGTTGTATCTTTTCTCGCGGAGAAACGGGAACAGTCATGATGACGCGATGGATCATACGCAAGGTTTTTTCGCTCATATTCTCACGAACCAGTTTTTGACTACGGTCGATCCCAACAAAGGGCGGTTCCGTTCCTTTCTGCTCGTCTCATTCAAAAACTACATGGCTAATCAGCGGAGGTCGGAGGACACAGCCAAACGCGGCGGGCGTCATTCGGTTTTCTCACTGAGCACTTCCGATTTGGAAGATTTTCGTAGTCTGGAACCTGCCGATACGGAGACGCCGGAGGCTATCTATGAACGAGCTTGGGCCCTCGCGTTGTTGCGCCGCGTTCGAGCTCGATTGGCGCAAGAGTGCGTGCAGTCGGACAAAGAACAGCTCTTTCAATTGCTGGAACCCCATCTTGTCGAAAGCCCTCAAGCTCTTTCGCATGCTGAAATCGGACATCAACTCGGGTTAAGCACCGCGGCGGTTACCATGACTTTGTATCGCTTACGTCGTCGCTATGGTGAAATACTTCGCGAAGAAGTGGCAGATACCGTGCGCGACACGAACGAAGTCGACAGCGAACTACGCGAACTGATTCAGATTCTCGGCAGTACTCGCAAGTAACTCTTCCGCTTAGTTCGTTTGATCATTGGAACTGGAATCGGTCACCACATCGTTCTGTGAATTGATCCAGAACCAGTCCGAATCGCTTCCACCGGTGAGTGCATCGGCCATCGCATCATCCAAAATGGTTGTTCCGTTGAAGAATGTGTTGCTGCTCCTGCGCGTCGCCTTGCCGGTACCGCGGATGTCGCTGATGCGGTCAGCAAAGCTGCTGGAGCTGCTCCATTCATCGAGCACAGCACGCAAGCGCGATATCGTTCTCGCTTGCTAAGCGGTCGACCCTCCGATCATCAAATCCGATCCGCCGGTACTGCATTTCGTCAGCACCTTGCCGATCAAAACGTCACGACCACTGCTGCCGAGTATCAAATCGCTGTCTGTACCACCCAAGACGATGTCGTTTCCGTCTCCGCCGTCAAGCGTCGTCGCCTGCCCACCGCGCAGCACATCGTTTCCGCCGCAAGTATCGATCATGAATCGTTCCCTTCGCTGCCGCGTCGGTATTCATCGTTGCCTGCACCACCGTCGAGCGTGTCGTTACCGGCGGGAACCCAGCAAACGATCATCGCCGCCGAGACCGAAGAGTTGATCGTTGCCGTCGCCGCCCTCCAGCACGTCCGCGGACGACGAGCCGTAAAATCCAATCATCGCCGCTGCCGCCATCGATACTGACCGAGCTGTTGCCGTTGGCATATAGCGTGTCATTGCTCTGCGCCGCCGCGAATCGTATCCGATCCGCCATCACCGCAGATCTCATCATCGCCTGCGCCGCCGTCGAGACTGTCAGCCACCGCCGATCCGCGGATGGTATCGTTTCCATCACCACCTAGAGCAACAGATGCAGCACTGGATGTGTTGAGGTCGATGTCATCATTGCCCGCACCGCCGTCGATAACGGCTCGGCCTCCGTTCGCTGTTAAGCAGTCGTCGCCCGCGCCGCCCAGAATTGTTTGCACACCGTTGTTCGTCGTTACACGGTCGTTGCCGTCACCGGCATCTACGGACAACGGGAAGGTGGTCAAGTTGCTTGGCACTGATGCATTGATCGTGTCATCGCCGTCGAAGGCATTAACGACGACGTTTTGAATCGCAGCACTGGTGATGATCTGAGCCGGGTTGCAACCTACTTGAACGTACCAACTGTTTGTACCTGCCGAGCTGACGTAGATCGACTCGCTTAAGAAGGTTCCGACTACTTGCAGCGAGTTACCCACGATGCCGGCACCGACAATCGAGGCGACGTAGCTTTGAGTCAGGCTGCGTCCTTGGCTGTCTCGCAGTGTTACCGTGACCGTGTACTGGCCGCCTGCTGGGAATACGCGGGAACCGGTAACTGTGGCCGTCGAGCCGTTGACCGCGACAACACCTGTAGTGACAGCGCTGCCATCGCCCCAGTTGATCGCCGCGGTGAGCAAACCAGTAAGGCTTGTGCCGGCCAGATTGAAGGCTGCCGCAACTGCGAAGCTATCGACATTTACATCGACGAAGGATTGATCGTTGCCTGTGGATGCACGAACGGTGTCGGTACCACCGGCACCATAGACGCGGTCATCGCCGGCTCCACCGTCGAGCGCTTCATTGCTGTAAGAACCAGTGAGCGAATCGTTGCCGGCTCCGCCGAGCATAACATCCGTGCCGCCCGAAGGATTGTTGAGGTAGTCATCGCCATCACCGCCGTCGAGAGTATCGTTTCCGACACCGCCGTCGAGCACATCGTTGCCGGCCGAACCCAATAGTCGGTCGTCACCACCTTGGCCGAAGAGTTGATCGTCGCCGTCACCACCGTCGAGCACATCAGCGACCGACGAACCGTAGATCAAATCATCTCCACTGCCACCGTCTATCGTGACGGAACTGCTGCCGTTGGCAACCAGCTTGTCGTTACCACCCGCGCCTCGAATCGTATCAGATCCACCATCACCGTAGATTTCATCCTCGCCCGCTCCGCCATCGATCGTATCAGCGACAGCCGAACCACGGATGAAATCGTTACCGTCACCTCCCGAAGCAACCGATCCGGCCACTGTCGTATTGAGATCGATGACGTCATTTCCCTCGCCGCCATCGATCGTCGCACGGCCGCCGTTGGCGGTGAGGCAATCGTCACCGCTTCCTCCGAGAAGGGTTTGCACTCCGTAATTCGTCGTCACGCGATCGTTGCCGTCACCCGCGTCGACCGTCAATGGGAACGTGGTCAAGTTGCTCGGTACTGATGCATTGATCGTGTCATCGCCGTCGAAGGCATTGACCACGATGTTTTGAATCGCCGTGCTGGTGATGACCTGAGCCGGGTTGCTGCCGACTTGTACATACCAACTGTTCGTCCCTGCTGAACTGACGTAAATGGTTTCACACAGGAAGGTACCGATCACTTGCATGGAGTTACCGACGATGCCCGCACCGACAACCGACGCAACGTAGTTCTGCGTCAAACTGCGGCCCTGGCTGTCTCGCAAAGTCACCGTGACCGTGTACCGGCCGCCTGCCGTGAACATGCGGGCACCGGATACTGTGGCTGTTGATCCATTGACGGCGACGGTGCCTGAAGTGACAGCGGCACCGTCACCCCAGTTGATCGACGCGGTCAGTGAACTGGTCAACGTGCTGCCTGCCAAGTTGAAAGCGGCGCCATAGCAAAGCTGTCGACGTTCACATCGACAAAGGCTTGATCATTACCAAGCGATGCGCGAACCGTATCCGTCCCCCCTGCGCGCAAGATGCGGTCATCACCCGATCCGCCGTCGAGCGTTTCGTTGCCGGATGAACCAAGCAACGTATCGTTACCGGCTCCGCCGAGCATGAGATCGAGGCCGCCGGACGGATTGTTCAGCGTATCATCGCCGTCACCGCCGTCGACGTTGTCATTTCCGGACCCGCCGTCTAGAGAGTCGTTGCCTGCTGAGCCTAACAAGCGATCGTCGCCGCCGAGGCCGAAGATCTGGTCGTTTCCGTCACCGCCGTCGAGCACGTCAGCGACCGACGTACCATAGATCAAATCATCTCCGGTGCCGCCGTCGACCGTGACGGAACTGCCGCCGTTAGCGTAGAGCTTGTCATTGCCATCGCCGCCGCGAATCGTATCGGTGCCGCCATCGCCGTAGATCTCGTCATCCCCGGCACCGCCGTCGATGGTGTCGGCAACAGAAGAACCGCGAATGGTATCATTGCCGTCACCACCCAAGGCGATCGAACCAGCCACAGCGGTATTTAGATCGATGTAGTCGTTCCCTGCTCCGCCATCGATCGTACCTCGGCCGCCGTTAGCGATGAGCGAATCATCTCCGTTTCCACCGAGTAGATTTTGCACACCGTTGTTCGTCGTTACACGATCGTTGCCGTCACCAGCATCGATCGTCAGCGGGAAGTTCGTCAAGCTGCTCGGCACCGAAGCATTGACCGTGTCATCGCCATCGAAAGCGTTGATCACGATGTTCTGAATAGAAGTGCTAGTGACGATCTGAGCCGGATTGCTGCCGACTTGAACATACCAACTGTTGGTGCCCGCCGAGCTGACGGTGATCGATTCGCTGAAGAACGTGCCGATCACTTGCAGCGAGTTACCCACGACGCCTGCACCGACAACCGAAGCGATGTAGCTTTGTGTCAAGCTGCGTCCTTGGCTGTCTCGCAGTGTTACTGTGACCGTGTACTGACCACCTGCCGGGAATACACGAGTGCCGGTAACTGCGGCCATCGAGCCGTTGACTGTGACGACGCCTGCAGTGACTGAACTTCCATCACCCCAGTTGATTGTCGCAGTAAGTGAACCAGTAAGGCTTGTACCAGCCAGATTGAACGGGGCTGCGATCGCAAAGCTGTCGACATTCATATCGACGAAGGCTTGATCGTTGCCTGTGGATGCACGAACCGTATCGGTACCCCCAGCACCATAGATGCGGTCATCACCCGAGCCGCCGTCAAGCGTTTCATTGCTATACGAACCGGCAAGTGTATCGTTACCGGCACCGCCGAGCATCACATCAAGACCACCCGACGGGTTGCTCAGCGCGTCATCGCCGTCGCCACCATCCACGTTGTCGTTACCGGAACCGCCATCGAGCGTATCGTTTCCGGCTGAACCGATCAGTCGATCGTCGCCGCCTTGACCGAAGATCTGATCGTTACCGGCACCGCCGTCCAATACGTCAGCCGCATCCGAGCCGGTGATGATGTCATCCCCGTCGCCGCCGGAGATCGTGGCTGATGTGCCGCCTGCGGTCAGTCGATCATTGCCTTGACCACCGAGAATCGTCGCTGGTCCCCACCATGCGACGACTTCGTCATCACCGTCACCGGCATCGATGACCGTCGGGACGCTCGTCGGCCATGCACTGATCTTGTCGTTACCACCGATTCCATAGATCGAAACGCGTTGCACACTAGAGAAAACTTGTGCCCCGTTCGAACCGAACGACAGGCGGACGACCCCTGTACTGCTGCCGACAGTTACATCGATCGTATCATCCGCCGGAGTTCCCACGACAATCAATGTGCCATTAACCAAGCTGACGCCGGAAATGGCAACAGTGGTCGTCTCGACATCCACTCCGCCGTCATCATCCACAAGCGTGGAAGTAACCGTATAAATCCCCGCGTTGCGGTAGATGTGGCTGTTGTTAAACGAACCGCTGCCGTTGGACGAAGTGAGATTGCCGACGGATGAGGAGCCATCGCCCCAATTCATTGTGATGCGATGAGTATCGAGCAATCCGACGTCGGTCAATAGGCCGGTCAGAATCACCGGTTGGTTGATGCGAATGTAGTCGCCCGCCGTAACATTCTTCAGGTCTGTAATCACCGGCGCCACATTGTTCACCGTGACCGTCGTTTGAGACGAAGTCGTACCGGTGTCGTCGTCGGTCACCTTGAGCCGAATCGTGTAGACGTCGCTGCCAGTTTCCGTTGGATTGTCATCGAGATAGCGGTGAGTCAACGTGAAGCTGGTTGTGCCGGCCGGGAACGTGTAGGTCTCGACGTTGTTCGGTGATAGAGAGTCTCCCCAGCTCACATCGACTGTAAAGCTATCGAGGATGCTCGGATCATTGATGACACCCGTGAGCGTCGTCACGCCGTTCTCCGAAATGGTCGTAGCCGACAAGTTCGAAAGGACCGGAGCCACGTTGTTGACCGTGACAGTCGCCTGTGTCGAAGTTGTCCCCGTGTCGTCGTCTGTCACCTTGAGCCGAATCGTGTAGACATCACTGCCAGTCGCCGTTGGATTGTCATCGAGATAACGATGAGTCAGCGTGAAGGACGTTGTACCCGCCGGGAACGTGTAGGTCTCAACATTGTTCGGCGAGAGTACGTCGCCCCAGTTCACATCGATCGTGAACGAGTCGAGGATACTCGGATCGTTGATCACGCCCGTGAGTGTCGTCACTCCATTTTCGGAAATCGTTGTGGCGGACAAACCGGAAAGCAGCGGAGCCACATTGTTGACCAGCACGGTTTGCGTTGCCGAGCCGATGCCACCGTCTTTATCAAGCACTCGCACAGAAACGCGATAAGTGTCGCTGCTGCTGTTGGATGGATTGTCATCGAGGTAGCGATGCGTCCAAACGAACGATTGAGTTCCACTGCCCGAGGCCGGCAAGCTGAATAGTTGCACATTGTCAGGACTGAGCGGATCTCCCCAGTTCACTTCAACCGTGAATGTATCCAAAGTGCCCGGATCGACGATCGTTCCCGACAAAGTCGCGATACCGTTTTCGTTGATAGCCGAGATGGCAGCGAGCATAACGGTCGGATCAACGTTTGTCACGGTTACAGTCGTGATCTGCTGATTCTCGCCGCCGTCTTTGTCGATGACGATGACAGTGATCTCATAGCTGTCGATATCGTTGTCATCGAGATAACGATGGCTGAAGTCGTAAGTTCCGCCGCTAACCGGCAGGTTCTCCTGAATCGTCCCGTCACCCCAATCGATTGTGACGCGATGCGTATCGAGCGGTCCAACGTCGGAGTAAGTGCCGGTGAGTCGAGCGATACCGTTCTCGAGAATCGCAGCCACAGAGTTGGCTGTGTTCTCCGGATTAACATTGCTGACGAGCACCGTACCGATGTCTTGAACAACGCCCCCGTCATCGTCTCGGAGCGTAACTCGGATCGGATAGACATCGTTGCCGTTATTGTCCAGGTAACGGTGATTGGCGCTGAATGACAAGTTTACCGGCAGCCCGCGCTCAAAGGTTCCATCACCCCAATCGATATCGACGGTGTGAGTATCGAGCACGCCCGCGTCCGATATTAAGAACTGAAGAGTCGCTTCTTGATTCTCATCAATGCCCGCGGTCGGCAGGAGTGTGAGTACCGGATCGTCATTGGTCACGACAACGGTCTTTAGAGTCGAAACGGAATCTTGATCGTTGTCTACCAACGTGACCGTGATTGTGTAACGATCGCTCAAGTTGTCATCGAGATAGATATGGTTCAGCGTGAAGGTGCCACCTGATACTGGCACGGTTTCAAACGAATTGTCGCCCCAGTTTACGAGCAAGCGATGGGTGTCGAGAGTTCCCGCATCCGAGTACGTGCCTCGGAGTACTGCAGTGCCTCCTTCGATGATCGCAGACACGTCTTGAACGCTGATCTGCGGAGCAACATTACCTACCGTGATCGACGCGTTGATCGCCGAAGCGTTGCCGAGTTGATCGACGACGCTTACTTGAATCACATACACGCCGTTGTCGTTCGGTGTGAAAGTGTAGCTCGAGCCGGTCTGAGCTCCCGAAACCGCATAGTCTGCACCGTTCTTTTGCACCGTGAAAACATAGCTCAAGCCACCGATGGCACTTTGGGCTGCTGCGGTGACAGTGATCGGGCTCCCTTCGAGCCGATCACCGGTGATGCTGCTGATCGTCAGTGTGGGTGCCAGGCTATGTACCGTTACCAGGAATTTGTCTTGTACCTGAGTCCGATTGTTTGTGACCGTAACGATCGACGATCCCGGTGCTCCGAAGTCGAGTACGAGTGCGGATGTACCGAAGGCACCCGGTCGTATGGTGACAGTGACGACTTGAGGCGCTTCGCTTGACACGGTGTAAGTGTCGATGCCGTTGTAGTTGCGGACCACTTGCGAGATTGGAATGACCTGATCCGGCGCCCCTACATCGACCGCCACACCGCTAATGGCTACGGATTCCAATGACCCATCGTAAAGCAGCACACCGTCTCGATTCGTGGCTCGACGCAGATCACCTGCTGAACTGAACGTGGTACCGACATCCAATCGCAAGCGATCCTGTTCGCTCGGATTTGATCCGGAATCGATCACGCGAATAAGCGATCCGGCAGTGTTCGTGCCGATGTTAGCCAAGTAGGTATCGCTACCATCCTGACCATCGACCACGATCGTGGTCTTGGTCGACAAAGTGTTGATCTCAAAATCATCATCGCCTGCGCCACCGGCGACGCGCACTGAGTTCACACCGGTCAAGTCGTAGACCAGGCCATTGACGACAATACGGCTATCGGTGATTTGAATCCGATCGTTTCCGTCTGTGCCGACTACGGTCAAAACATTGGAGCCGGTGCCCGAGTCGCGGATCACCGCGCTTTGTGTGTCGACCACGGTCACTTCATCAGGACCGCCATTGCCGTCGACTTCGACCGAGCCGTCGTAGCCCTTGACTTGGATCACATTCGGGCTTGAACCGCCGGTGAGACGAGTGCGGCGGAAGTTCTCGATGTCGGCACTATCCCCCGGCCGCGAAGTCAACTTATTTTGAGTCAACGTCCAGTCGGTATCATTTGAGGCATCGAGGAAGTTGTTGCCGCTACCGCCGTCAATCTGCAACACACCACTGCTGGATCGATACGGATTCGACGTGTTGCTCGGCAAAGTCGAACCGCTGGGAGCGCCTCCTGTGTCGCCCGTCAGAATTAAGTTCCCCTTCTCAGTCGGATCGAAATCGTCGCTCAGCACGACCAGCGTGTCTTCACCGCCGTCGAGCGAGGCATAGAAGTTTTCCAAACCGTAAGCGGTGAATCCGTCTTCGCCGATGGTGACCGTGTCATCCTTGAAACCTGTGGATACCGATACATCATTCACATCGAAGAAGGTCAGCATGGAGGTGGCTACACCGCCGACTGTTCCCGAGATCGTGTTGGCTTGAGCACCGGCCAGGAGTACGGCTTGCTCTTTCGGATAGATCACGACTGTGGGCGATCCGACACTGCGGAGATAAGCATAGCCGGCTCCGTCCGTATCCGTTGAATTCGGTCGACCGCTCAGTTGCGGTGCTCCGACGATCGCCATATCGCCACTAATCGCGACGGCATAGCCCATTTGGTCTCCTGCTTGAGCATCGGATCCGAAGAGCGGATCAACATTGGTTTCAAGAACCCATTGATCGTTACGCAGCGAGAAAGCAAACGTTTCACCCGAGTTCACGCGGACATCACCTTGAGCGTAACGATGATCGCGGCCCGGCGCACCGACGATGATTCGCTTGTCTTCGATAGCGACTGAAGTACCGAAGCGATCCTCGGCCGATGCATCCACACCGAGGTTCAGCGTACCCGTTCGCAAATACTGACCGGCCTGGTTCTGATAAACATAGGCCGTTCCTGCTTGCGACTTGCCCGAAAGGTTTTCTGCCGGCGCTCCGATGACCAAGTTGTCGCCGCTGAGGCTTACTGTTGAGCCGAATCCGCTACCTGGCGTACCGGAAACTTGTGCGACTCGCGCCCATGTCGTTCCGCTACGCTGCCAAATGTCGACGCGATCATTACCGGGCGCCCCGACCAACAAATGATCGCCATCGATGGCTACGGACGATCCGTATAGATCACTGGTCGAACCGATGGTCGTCTTGAACTGACGAGTCCACGTAATGCCGTTGCGTACGAAGACATAGAACGAACTACTACCAGGAGCACCGATGACGGCTGTGTCGCCGCTGATGGCTACGGCCGTTCCGAATCGTTCACCGACAGTATCACCCGACAGCTTGGCTTCGAGTGTCCAGCTTTCGGCCAGCCCGGTGTAAACGTATACCGCACCGCGACCGGCGTCCGTCAGCGGCGCACCACCGAGCAACGACAAACTATCATCTCCGCCATACATGGCGACCGACGCACCGAAGTGATCACCCTTCGCGGCATCGTTGGGTTGCAACGTTGCGATCGGCTTTTGATCGCTGGTCGCAGCTTCGGATCGGAAGATGAAAATCGCTCCGCGATTGTCATAGTCGATAGCGCCGACAGCCGCCGTCGCATCACGTAGGGCGACCGCAGAGCCGAGGTTGGCTTTAGGCGGTGCAGCCGGAGTTATGCTGCTGCCAATGGACCAAGCCGGACCACGCATGCGGAAGTTGTACAGTCTTGCATCGAGGCTCGTATTGCAGGATCGGTTCCAACGACGTAGAAGTTTTCCGAAACAATCGATACGCCGCTGCCGAAGCCGCGATTCGCAGTGTTGTCCGTGACCATACTTGATCCCGAAACACTGTAGGGCGTGAGCTGCAAAGACGGTGCACCGGAGTTGGGACGCGACGAGTTAAAGACGTTGGCGATACCGCGATTATTCGAGTTGCGCGGATCGCCGACCGCAGTCACGTTTCCTCGCACTGCAAGAGCGCTGGTGTCGCTCGTATTCAAGCCGCCCGTCGGTGCCGTCGTAATTCCTTGACCGAATGAGTTGTAGAACTGGATACCGGAAGGCGTGCGAGCTGCGAAGACGCTTCCTCCGGCATCGACTACTGAGCTACCAATGCCGCTCACATTCGCACGAGCGTTGACTCGAAGCGGCGTGAAGCCGAAGGCATTGGTTTGCGAGAACCCACTGTTATTCCCTTGACTCAATTCGTAGACCGAGACGTTGTTTTGGCCCGGTGCTCCGAGGGCGATCGTATCGCTGTCAAGGAATGTCACCTGCGTCCCCCAACGACCGTTGCTGACTCCGCCGTAACTTGTTTTTCCGCCTTGGTTGGGCACTCCGACTGTTCTCGAAAAGTACTGAACCGTAGGCCCAATCGATTGGACCCAAATCTCTTCGTGATCGTCGTTGTTACTAACTTGTTTGATTGCCAATACGGAAGCGGAGTTGTTTTCGTACGTCTCGTCACCTTCTTTATCATCACAGCAACCTGTACCCGTATCTCGCAAAATAACTCGGGTATAGGGCCCCACTAGAATCGACGAATCTTTGTCATCGAGCGAGCCGGTACTTACAAATCCTCCTGTCGAATTGAAGACAAGACTCGAATTCCTGTAATTCGAATCCTTGAACAAGATCACGCTGGCAGCATTGAGCGTAAAGTTATTCGACGAAGCGGTTATTGGAACCGAGTAAGTCTGAAGATCGCTTAACGGCAGATTGAAATCGTCTGGGACCAGAACGCGACTTGGACTCCAAACCGAGCCATTCAACGCGTAAACGAACGCGGCGCCCGGAGTCGACAAATTCATAAAGTTAGTGTTGTCGTTGTTGAGCGTGTTGTAGCCGAAGTTGAACGTCGGTGCGCCGACCACAAGTTGATTGTCTCGAATGTCGACATCGCGACCAAAATCGCCGCTACCGCTCAAGAAGGCCGATTGGAGCCACGTCTGAGTTGCTGAATTGTAGCTGTAGATGTAAACCCGGCCGCTTCCGGGCGATCCGATAACGGCTCGAGTTCCGTTGACCGCGAGCGATACACCGAACTCCCCGTTGTTATCAATCGGACGCAGAAATCCCGTCGGTCTCCATGAAAGACCTTCGTTTGCATAAAGATAAACACGCCCTTCATTCGGCGCTGCCACGAACAGTGTGCGCGTCGTCGGCTCATACGCCGTCAGCTTGCCGAACTTGGTATTCGCCCCACCGCTGATCACTTCGGCTCGTAGCGATTCATTCGTAACCGCAGGCAGGACATTATCCGTCGTAAAAGTATTGATCGAACCGACGTCAGCTTGAAGGATATTATTCAGCGAATCGGTCTCGTTAAATCCTGGTATGCCCACCACGATTCGGCTGTCCGAGATGGAGACAGATGTACCGAATGCATCAGCCAGCGGCGCGCCGCTGCCTGCATCTGCTCCGGCAGGCTTCAGCGCCGTCAACTTGCCTGGCCCGTTGGCTCCGCTCGAACGAGTCCATGTCGCACCGTTGCCGGAACCGGCACTGGGTTGACGGTAGTACACATAAGCCGCACCGCTATTGAGTGATGGACCGCTGTCCGCATCCGGTGCTCCGACCACAACATAGCTGCCGTTCGTGGCCACCGACGCGCCGAAGTGATCGAACTCATTCCCTTCCAATGCTGCTTCGCTGTCCGGCAAACCACCTTTGGCCGAGAGTCTAGCCTCGAGAACCCAAGCGCCGGATTCGCGATTGAACACAATCGCTCGACCGTGATCCCACTTAGCGGAATCAGGCGGCGTGAGATTCGGATCGTTAGGTACAGACATATCGTCCCAGCCCGGTGCGCCGACAACGAATTGGTTGTTCGAAATCGAAACCGAATCGCCGAAGCGTTCAAAGTTCTGCGGATCTGCCGGACTGAAGTCCTGTCGCCACTGCCAGTTCTGTCCGTCAAACTCGAAGTATGAAACTAAGCCGCGTGCGGAGGCTCCCGCAGGCGCGTAATCAGGCCGACCGACAACGGCTCGATTGCCCGAGATAGACACCGATCGTCCGAAGTCTCCCTGGAACTCAAAGCGATTGCATTCGAACCAGAACGATCCCGAACGACTGAAGAAGTAAGCCAACTCATTACCATCGGAACCGGTCCCGGATCCAGGCTGGCCGCCGACAATGTTATCGCCCGAGACACCCACGGACGTGCCGAATCGAGAGTTCGAACCAGTCAACACGCCGGTGACCTTGGCTTTTTGAATCCAGCCATCTGCAGTGCGCTCAAAAACGTAAACCGCACCCGCATTCAGACCACGATCATTGTCACCGGGAGCACCGACGACCAACGTGTTGCCGGAGATCGCTACTGCAGCACCGAAATCGGCACCACCTGCTTGCTTGACGTCGTTCGGATTGAGAACGGCTCGTTCGATCCAGCTCGATCCGGTCCATTCATAAAGAGTTACTCGACCGGCGGCTCTGTCTTTGACCTTCGAACCAACAACCAAAAAGTTTCCGTCTTGCGCGGTGGCTTGACCGAATTGCTTCGTCGGTGCAACCGGATCGATCGAGAGCTTGGCCTCTTGAGTCCAGCTCACCACACCGTCGATAACCAGCGTGTGTAACGTGACGCTTGATAGCTCCATGTTACTCACCGAGGTGCTGCCGACTTCGAGGTTGGCTTGATCCGCATCGGCTGTGCGAACTGCCAAGTTCGGCAATCCGTGCACAATCACCGGCTCGACGCCCGTGAATGCAAACTGCATATTCGCGATCGTCAAGTTGCCGGTGCCCGGCTGACTGCTGCTCGGGCTGAACACCGCGCCGGCAGTTTGACCGTCGCCGGCTAGTCGCAACGTATCGCCGCCCGTAGTAGTTTGCGATCCGCCGTTGAACAGAACGTTGAGCATGTTGCTTGGTACACCGACCAGCAACGTAGCCGCGGTGCCATTTGCGAACGAGCCCGTTTGATACGCTGAGCTATCGCCGCCGAACGTCAGCACAACACCGCGCTGACTATCAAATACTGTGACGCAGGGATGGCTTGCCACCCATTCGTTCGACCCGTGTTAGTTGCGTTCGAGATCGTGAGTGCTGCACCGCTCGGATCGACGAGACGGAACTGCCACTCGTTGTTGTTCAGACGTCTCGACATAGATCTGACCATGGTCCAATCCCAAGAATTGATTGGAAACGACTCCGGCCGAAACGGCCAATAGAGTCTTGTTCAGACCACCGACACTGATCAGCGATGTCTTTGAATAGTCGGCCAGCAGCAAGTCGTCGCCGGACTCGCCGTTGAACGTAAATTGGTAGACATCCAAGCGAGCCCCGTTATCCAGAGTGACGTTATCGTTGCCCGCACCACCATCGACCGTGATGTCGCGATTATAGGTTCCCGATCCGAGTAAGAATGCATCGTCACCTGCACCGAACGACAATCTTGCTTGTTCGGTGTTCAGTTCGCGAATGTTGATGGCTAAGTCGGATCCGGCATGACCGATTACGGGCAAGAAGTCACTTGTACCGAGCGGATCGATACCGAGTAGTCGCGTAAAGAGCGCGACTCGATCCGCATCGGCGATCGACGGATCAGCCGCTGATGGGAAGATCTCGGTAAACGATTGGCTCGATAAGGTCGCCAAAGTCTTGTCGCTCGAGGCGGTATCCAGATACAGAACTCGGTCTTTACCCGCTTGTCCGTTCACGAAGACAGGGACGCCGCCCGGTAGATTGCTTTTGTTAGAGCTCCCGTCTGGATGCGGAATGGATCTAGCGTAAATCCGTTGGCCGTCGGCTGACCAAGCGAGATGGTATCATCGCCGGCGCCAGCATTGACCGTAAACGTAGCAGACTTGCCGCCCAGCGGATCAACCTCGCGGTGCGTCGCGTAGATATGGATCGAATCAGCAGCCGATCCCGTATTGAGCGCCACCGTTTCCACTCGCTGGTAACGAATCGCAGCGATGCCTTCACGCTGAACGGTCGTTGTATCGAGCGGCAAGTCATCTCCCGCGATCACATTCAGCACGCCGGTTACTTCATTGCTGATCGTGTAGCCGCGAGAGATAGTACTGTCTTGATCGTTGACGAACAGTTGATCGCCCGACTCAGGTCCTTCTCCCAGAATCGTGAGTGGGCCTTGCATCAAGTCCAGCGAACCTTGGTTCTCCAGGCCGGATCGAGTCCCGACATAAGCGGTATCAAAGCCGCCGCCGAGGTTAACTGTGTAGGTCCGCCCCGCATCAGTCGCGTTGATGTAGAACGTGTCGCCTTGTGCCCCCAATAGCACCGATACATTCTCTGCTCCGATTGCATTGACGGTCGAAGACATCCCAAGGCCCGAAACCGTCGTACCGGACAAGTGACCGACGTTGGCATCCGCATCACCTGAGTCGTTGATCACAATTTGGTCAGCGGTACCGGCCTGCAGATCAACCGACACGAAACCGTTTATAGTGTCGACTCGATCGGCCGAGTTCGGGAATAGACCGTTCGGTGAGGAACCAAACACGATTCGATCGTTGCCATCGCCACCGAGCACGCTGCGAGTTCCATAACTCGACGCTGAATCAACTTGCAGCAGGTCATCACCGCTGCCTAGTTGAATGTTCACCGACTCCACTGTGCTGCGATAATCCTCTTCGAATCCCGAACGTGAGCCGAAGTAAATCGCGGCGGGCGCAGTACCATTGGTCGCGCTGCTCGGATCGAGCGGATAACCAAGTTCGGTTTGCAGGCTGTAAAGACTGTTATTGCCCATCTCCAAACCGCTGACGGAGATCGCCGTCAACAATCCCGGTGATTGAGATGTTCCATTCCCACGAACATTGAGAGTGTCGTTCCCCGCATCACCTTCAAACACAACCACGCCGCTCAAGCCGCTCAAACTGTTGACGTTGTTGTAAGCGTTAAGAGTATCGTTGCCTGCACCGGCATAAATGAGCGCCGCGAACGGTGCGGTGAGGCTTGCGACTTGAAGCGTGTCGTTGAAAGAGGAGAGCCCCAACCAAATCGAAGCACCCTCCGTCGAAGAGAACTTTACACTGCCGGCCATGCCCAATCCGGTGACGGTATCGTCGGCCAGTTTGCCGACCAAGCCTGACGAAGCAGCGCCAGACGACAGGTAGATCGCATCGCGAGTTCCACCGTTGCCCGATGCTCCCGTCGCAATCGTCAACGAGCCGGCTACTGTCTCCAGCGAACCATTTAGTCGAGCCAGAACGCCTGTCGTATCATCGTATGCGCCGTTTTGTGTCAGACGAGCGATCGAGGCTGTGCTCGAAACAAAGTACTGATCAGCACCTCTTCCTCCATCGACGATGAAGTTGCTGCCGAACTTCACTGCTTGAATGAAAATGCGATCATCGCCAAACGTCGCGTCCGCAGGCAATGTCGGCGACTCGCCGTAAACTCGCACGTTGTTCGAATCGATGTCGCTACCGAGGATCTCGATAAAGTCGATGTCAGCACCACCCGCGATGTTGATGCTGCTTCCCTTGACGCTGCCTGCGATCGAAATCGTGGCACCAACACCGGGATCGGGATTGTCGCTGCTCGCATCGACGTTCATGCTGATCGTCGAACCGGCCGTGATCTTCGCGCCCTCTTCGATTCGCATCCGATCACCGGCGCTCAGCGTCACGCTGCCCAGCGCGAAAATCGAAGGTTGAACAATGCTGACGCCGGTCAGATCTGTGCCGGACACATTGCGAAGCTGAATATCTTCCGAGTTCGGACCGTCAAAGAAGCCGGCGGTCAGCACCGTATCGCGTACCGCCAGCGACACGTTTCCATTGGTTGAAACCACTTTGAGAATATCGATATCCGCATTGACTTCGAACAACGAGATATCGCCCGCTGCCGTGGCGATGAGTCGCCCTGCGGTCGGTTGTGCCGCCGTGATTTGGAACTCGTTCTCAGATTGGCTGGTACCGGCTCCGAAGATTTCGATTGGGTTTAGCAGCGAACCAATCGATCCGATCGAACTGCTCAACTGCAGATTACGTCCTTGGATATCGGCCTGTGCATCGTCCCCTGATTCCAAAATCGAACCGGCTTGAGCATCGAGCAGTACGTCGCTGAGATTCGAGACGACGGTAACTAAGTTCATGTCACCAACCACTTCTCGAATACCCAAGAACCCAACTGCAGACGCCGTCAGCGAACCAGCGGCTTGAACGGCAGAATCGATTTCAAGCACGTCGGTCGGAGTGCCGATCGCACCGCCGGCCGTCAGCGAAATGTGGTTTCCTCGCAGGTAAGCCACAGCGGGATTGTTTGCTGCCACGTCGAAGATGTCGGCTCCGAAACCAACCGCAGTTAGAGTTACATTGCCCGCGCTCGACGCAATTTCATCGATGGGCAACTCCCCTTTTTCCGTCAATGTGATGCTGCCGCCCGTGAGCACACGAATGTCGCCGTCTCGATCGTTGAGCGATGAATCATAGCGCACGTCGGTACCTGCGATGATCGAGTTGCGAGGCTGGTTGGCCGCACGATTGGTCGAGATAACAGTGATGTTGTTCGCCGTGATTTGATCGAAGCGGAAGGTCGCGTCGACAAATGTGTCTTTGGCTGGATCTGGATAAACTCGCGGATCGCGAGCAATGTTACTGGTCGCTTGAGCCGACGAGTATCGTGTGCCGTAAGTCACCAGCGAAGCACCGTTCACGCCGACGTCGACACCGACTTGCGCTGTGCCTAGCGGATCGACTTGCTTGCGCACAGTGCTGAGCATGATGTCAACATCGCCGCCCGCAGTGATGCTTCGACCGGCAAACACGGCATCGAGATTGGTATCACGCAACCGTCCATCCAACTGGACATCGATATCGGTACCTGCGTTAAACAGAACCGCCCCTTGTCCCACATTGCTGCGAACGAGCTCAATGTTGAGCGGGTTCGCATCCGTTCCGATAGAACCGGTTTGCGCATCGACTTTGATCTGACCGGCTCGCAGCAATCCGGCACCGATGTCAACTATGTTGCCCCGTGTACTCGAAATCGTCGTCGTTCCGAGCGGGTTATCAACGAGGCCTGCAATGCGCACGTCTTGAGTCGACCCCGTTTGCTGAATGACGATATCCGTCAGGGCAGGAACGGCCGTGCCGATGTCGAACTGCAGCGATACGTTCTGACCGTTCACGCGCACATCGGGATTGGCCGTATAGCTGACCGAAGAAATGTCGTTGATGACCAGGGGCCCATTGAATTGGTTCTCGATCTCGATCTTTGAGAACGCGGTCGGTCCGTTGAATGAACCGGTTGACCCGGCGATTGTCCCTTGCGGAATGAACACCGCATCGGCATCGATACGACCGTTTGGCGACAGCGAGTTTACGGTCAAGTTGGCTTGGCCGCTGAGATTGTTGCCGTTGATAATCGGATCCACCGAGACCACCGAACCGGCAGCCAAGATATCGCCGGCTCGCTTACCACCGTTCACCGTGATTGAGTCGGCCGTCATGATCTTGCCGTCTGCTGCGACCAATAACTTCGGCGTACCGGCAGCCGTGGAAAGCAGCGAAACATCCGCGTCGAAGGTAATACCGCGATTTGCCAGGAGCAGCCCCTTGCGATTGGCATCTTGGCTACCGATACCCGCGAAGTCGGCTCGAGCCAAACGCTGATAGTCGACGATGCCTTGCGATGCATCGACATTCAAACTGCCGGCGGTGATCGTCGAACCATCTTGAGCCAGCACATTAGCTTGACTCACGTAGTTCACGGTCGAAGTAGCATCGGCTGAGCCGAAGGCCGCATCCGCATCGGAGTTGGTTTTGCTGATCAGCGACACACCTGTCGTTCGAGCTCGTACATTGACCGTTTGCTTAGCCGCCAATGCCGACGAACCGGCGAGGACCACGTTGACTTGATTGTTGACAAGTGTTTCAGCTGTAGCTTCGGTGCTCGTTCCAAACGCGTCCGCTTGAGCATCGGCGTACGACTTAACGGTCATGCCATCCACAAGAGCATCGACCGATACGTTACGCCCGACCAGCGACACCCCCGAACCGACATTCGTGAGCGTCTTAGCCAAGTTCGTAGGTTTTCCAATCTTGATTGGGATATTGGCCGTCGCACCCGTTCCAAAGCCGCGAGAATCGACCGACGCGTTGGCGGAACTGTTAACCTTGCTGGTCGACAGCACCGTCACGTCACCATCGGCTTGCAACAGCACGTTCGAACCGAGATCGACTTCGGCAGTGCCGTAATTCAGTTCAGTAAGTTGGAGTCCGCATCGCCTACATCAACAAAGCCGCCTCCTTCCGATCGCGACAGAATACTGCTGTTGATGGTCGAACCGGCAGTCACACTGATGCTGTCGCTTGCAAAGAACCGTGCATTGTTGATCGACACAGTCCCCACGCTATTCGATAGGACAGTGGCTTTCGTCGAGCCGACAGAGACGAGGCCGCCGCCGCTGCCTGCTGCTGAGGCAGCCGCATTCGCAATCGCATCGGACTTGACGACGATCGTGGCTGCATTGAAGACAGCTCCGCTACTGCCGTTGTTGCCGATCGTGATCGATACGTTTGGTTCCGATTTGGCCGTCGTATCAGCGCCGCTGACTCGCACCAAACCACCGCCCGACCCTGTGGCCGATGCCGTCGCTACGTTGTCACCCGTCGGAGCTCCCGTGAGTGCGAGCGCACTTCCGACTCCGAAGAACTCAGCCGTTCCGCTGCCCAGCGAAGTTAGATCTAGTGTCAAGCGTTGCAAGCCTGATCCTGGTGCTGTCAGCGAGACACCTTCCGTGCCGAGCGTACTGTTGCCGGTAAGTACAACTTGCGAAGCCGCATCGACGCCTGAGAGGCTGACCAAGTTCGTACCGGCCGAATCGCGAGCCAGTTGGAACGAGGTCGCATTGGCATTGGCGATGTAGTACGTGACCCCATCCTCGAGACCGCCGATCGGCAAATCGACGACGCGTCGAATCGACAGATCGACTTGCGATTGTGCGCTGTTCGCAGCGATCGGAATCGGCGTCACGGAAATTTGATCGGCTGCGTCACCAGTTGCTTCCCGCAGCGTTGCCGCCAACTTGATCTCATCCGCATTGACGCGAATTACGAAGTAACGCTGACCACTGACTAGGCCTAGGACCGGCTCACCCGACGTGGCCGTGTAAACGATTTGATCGCCGGTGTTGAGGCCGTGAGCTGGCAAGTAGATGTTGTTATTGTCAGCCGAGTCATAACGATGATTCGGATCCGTCGCCGCGTTACCAACGACATCCACCGCCGCGTTACGGAACTTGAGTGCGCTCGCTGCTCGATAGGTAACCGCCTGTCCGTTCGTAAAGCCGTGGTTTGCCAGCGTCACTCGATTGTTTGCAATGCCGCTTCCATTAAAGCTCTTCGCAGCCGCAGGCACCGCGTTCGGATCGATCAACTTGATCGTAGACATCGAACACCGGCAATGGAATCGCACCCACGACCAACCGCCAAATGATCGTAGCTGCCCCGGTTCACGGTTGATGGGGACTAAGTCGCCTTTCCACGGAATTCCGCATGCCCCTCGGCAAAGTCCTCCGCGGTGTTGGCTGTTGCTGATGAAGTAGGAAGGAGCCTGAGCACTGCCAGAAGCGAGCTGTCGTCGATCGCGAAACCGCCTGACTCAGGCGTCGTCGCGCAGGCCATAGTCCTGTTCATGGTAGGCTGGGTACTCAGACGATAACCGCTGCGAAGTCCATGGTTGCCGGTGAGCGAGATCGTATTGTCGGTCAGGTTCACCGCGCTGCTGCTGCCGCATTGAACGTGCCGTCCAGGTAGCTCACCCGGTGCCTGACCGTGTTGAGCCGAGATCGTTAGCGCCACCGACATTGAGCGATACCTTGTTGCCGTCGACGGATCGCCTCTTGATAGACGACCTCGGTATTGACATCGAGATCGACGCGGCGCCGGATGCAGATCGGTCGATCAGACGATCCATCGCGTTCGAGGTTACGGCAACGACATTGCCGACGATCCCGGATCGCCTGCGGCATTCACGTTCACGGTCGGCTTTGTGATGGCTTTCACGGACGATCGCCATCAATATAGCCTGCACAAACTCACGGCAGGCTTCGGCGCGGATCGGTTTGATCGTCGAGCCCGTATTCGCGCAGCGGCGCCAGACCTGCGGTAATGCTGCCGAGGTGTACAACGCGCGTGACCTCTTCGTAGCGCTTCCAGGATTGTTTACGCTGACGGTCAGCAGGCCCGCGCCCGACACTGATCAATGTTGACGCCAGACGGGTTATCGCGTCGCCACATCAATATGGCACCACGCGGCAAATTTGTGAGCACTGCGGGCGCAGGTTGGCGGCTATCCGTGCCGACCGGGAGTGTCGTGCCAGTCCAGCAAAGAACGGATACGGTAGCGCCTCCGGTAGAGAGATCTCCGTTTTTGCTGGAATTGATTTCACGGCGGCGGCGTTCGGCGATCCGCTGTTTGGCGAGGTCGTTGCTGTTCGTTCACGCGACATCTCCGGTCCGGATAAATCCGCTGCTGTTCCAGTTCGCAGCGCTGACCGTCAACAAGCCTCCCGCCGATATGTTGGCATCGGGTTCGGCGTTGTTAACATCCATTGCATCACGTCCACCAAGCGCGCATCGATTCGACTTTGACCGCCGATGTTGAGCCGAGTCAACCCGCCGATCTTGTGGAAACGACTTTGCTGATCGACAATCCCGTTCCGCGGCTGCAGCCGTCGCCGGATGGATCTGCCGGGCTTGAGATCAGCAACCCGGCATGCACGATGATGTCTTGACCTGGGGCGACGATGTTCGTCGACGTCAGGCTGGCGAGCGTGCTCACTCCGATCTCGGTATTCGTGCGAACGCCGACACCCGCAGCCGTAATCAGCGGCAACGATGCTGCAACTGCAACGGCGGTGGCTTGAGTATCGATGGTCGGGTTCGTATTGGACGTGATCGACACGCCGCCGGCTGCGACGCGTAGCGACAGTTGGTGATCGAGGCCGACCATGAAGTCAAGGGCTTCAATTCTCCGTCAAGCTCACGCCGACGGCGATGCTGCCGACTCCGCCCGTTGAGCCACTGCCTCGATCTTGGCATCCAGAATGAACGTGTCGTTTGCAGCCACGAAGACGGCCTCGGCTGAATCGAGAGCCACGTAGGACTCGTCGAGCTATTCACGCTTTCGATGAAGGCCTTCGTCTCAGTGGTGATCTTATTGGTTGCACTCGTCACACCAACCGATACGGCTCAGCTGACGCTGTCGGCTGCAGCGGCAAGGAATGTGTGCGCATCTGATCTTGCTTTGTTCATCGGCAAACACTTCGACGCCACCTGCCGTTGTCTTGAGCGATTCCAAGTGCTCAATCGAAGCACTGACGGTATTGTCGATTTGGTTCTGCGAAGTCGAAGCAGCGATCGACAGCGAAGCACCGGCGAGCGCGGCTGAAACAGTGATCGCTGCAGCCCCCGCTTCCGAATCGATGAGCGATTTGTCCAATGCTTTGACCCGGACACTCGATCCTGTGATCGATTGCTGAGCACCGTCGATGGACGCGATGACGTCTTGGCGAATCGTATTGCTTGTCTGAACACCGGCTCCCGCGACTGCAACGCCGGCGATCGCGGAACCGGCGATGGCCATCGAGCCGGCTCCCACGCCCGCATGAATGCTCTGCTGGGCCAACGCATCGACGGTGATCTTTCCATCAGCATCGATCGTGGAGTCGATGATCTTGGCTCGGATCCCTGAGCTGTATTGAACTCCGCGTGTATCGAGTCCGATGCGATTCTCAGCGACAGCTACACCGATCGCATTTCCCACACCGGCGATACCACCGCCACCGCCGCCTACCGCTGCACTGGCAATGTTTGCATCGATACCGGCATTGCTGGATGCAAGTACATCGACATCACCAGAAACCGTCAGCGTACTATTCCGAATGATCGCATCCGCTTCGCTCAAGATTATGTTCTTGGCTCCGGCTCCTGCTCCAGAAACGCCGACGCCGGCGACACCCGCGATGCCGACTCCAAGCGAAGCGGCCACGGCGGTGGCAGTGATCGTGTTTACGCCAGGTTGGTTGCCACCGAGCACTTCGGCGTCGACGAGCACATCACCGGTCGCAGTGATATGAGCTGCATCGCTGATCGTTGCACTCAGCTTATTCGCGACCGTGTTTTCGGCTGCTGCGAATCCCACCGACAATGCCACACCCGCTGTCCCAGCGAATCCTCCGGAAACAGCAATACCGATGGCGTCTGCATCGATCGTGGAGCTGTCGGTCACGATAACGGAGATGTCATGTGAGCTAATACCGGTGCCGTCGCCGTCGATGAACGCGCGAACGGAAGTGCTGATCTGGTTCGATGAGTACGAGCCGCCGATGGCTCCGCTGACACCTGCTTGTCCAGCCGCACCGACAGCGATGCTTCCGCCGAGTACCAGCGACGAAATCGACTGATCCGCGTCGGCTGTAACTTCCAAGTCGCCATTTGTCGTTATCGAGCTATCGGTGATACCGGCCCAAACGAGCGCCGCGTTCTCCGTCAAGCTGATCGGCAGCCAGATCGACGAATCGTTGTAGTTCATGCGTGTGAGATCGATGCGACCGGTCAAATCGTCGCCCAAGAAGCGATAGACTTCGCCGGCTCGTGGACCGCTTGCAATTTTCACCGTTTGATCGCGCTTCAATCCGTTTACTTTGGAACTGCTGCTGTAAGTTGCAGGAATCGATCCCGAACCATCCGGAATCCAACCGATCAAGTTACGAGCCACGGCGGCACCGACCGATGCGGCAATCCCGACCGTTCCCGCTGCGCCGACTCCGGCAGCGATCGCCAATACCTTCGCATCGATCTCAGCATGGTTGGTCGCGTTCACATTCACATCGCCACTCGAGTGAACCGTGCTGCCAACGATTTCAGCTCGGGTCGCACCGAGCACTGAGTTCGTGGCTTCAGCGCCCGCGCCGGCGACACCGACGCCCACGGACGAAGCAGCTCCCACTGCAACCGATGCAGCGAACGACACGACATCGATCTTGGCTGTGGTATCAGCCGTCACCGATACGGTGCTTGCGTTCAGATCATCCACCGAATCGATGAGCGAATAGACCTGCGTATCGATAGTGTTGCGAGCCAATTCGACTCCGACACTCACTCCGACTCCCACACCACCGCCGGCGACACCGACCGCGATGCTGATTGCACCAGCCAGCGCGCCTATCACGGAGTTATCTTGCGACGAGACCGTTAAGCCATGAGCCTCCACGTGAGCGCTATCGGCAAGATGGGCGTTAGCATCGGCCGCGATCTTATTGGTCGCATTCGCCCCCGCACCGGCCGCACCAACACCGGCGGAACCAGCTGACGCAGCCACAGCGACCGAACCGGCGAAGACCACCGAACCAATCTTTTGCAGCGTCGCCGCGTTGATATTCAGATCACCGTTGATATGGCTTTCACCACCGGACACTTCAGCCAGCGACACAGCGGCAAGACGATTTCCGTCGCGATCAAAGCCAATGAAGTTCTCTGCGTAAGCCGCCCCGATCGCTGCTGCAACTCCGGCTGTTCCCGTGCTTGCGCCTACACCGATCGCAGCCGCGACAACGGTCGATGCGATGCCAGAACTGTTGATGGCTTGCACATTCAAGTTACCTGCGGTCGTCGTCACGCTGCTGTCGTATACAGTAGCCTCAGTCGTCGTGAGTATGACGTTCGATGCGCCGGCTCCTCCGCCGCTCAGTGCAATTCCGTTCTGTCCTACAGCCACCGAAACCGAGGCGGCTGCAGCGACAGCGGAGATGTTGTTCTGTTGTACCGAGATATCGCCACTGGACGACCGCAGAATCGTGTAAGTCTTGCCACTGACCGGATCAGCTACCAACCAACCGTTGCCGACAGCTAGTTGAGCTACCTCGGCTCGTCCCGACAAGTTGATACCGTGCGATCCGAATTGCAGAGCTAATCGAAGCCGCAACTGCACATCAGCAGCTTTGTCCTGATCGTATTCATTGACGGAGTTCGTCGTCGAGTCATCGGACGCTTGAGTGGCCAGATCATCCAAGTCAGCGACCGTCAAACCTAGCGGACCAGACTGCGTCAGCGTGAAGAGATCCTTCTGACTCGACACGGCAGTGACCGAGATGTTACCGCCGCTTGTCAGCGTAGAACCATCCACATTAGCAACGATGCTGTTCGCGATGTCATTCAACGTTACGGAAGCACCGATCGCCAATGCAGCACTTGTTCCCGTAGGAGCAACGGCTGCCGATACAGATAGACCGACCGAATAGGCTCGAACGAGTGGTTCATCTTGGCCGCTCACCGTGATGGAGTCGTGAGCATCGACATGTGAGTCACCGGTGATCAGCGCGGCGATACGACGACGAATCGAGTTCTTCGTACCGGCACCAGCACCTGCCGCTGTGACACCGGAACCGGACGAGGCAAGTCCAACGGAAATCGCTCCGATGATGGCCAGCGAATCGATAACCGCTTGTTCTTCGGCTGTGACTTGCACAGACCCAGCCGCGATGATGGTTGAGTCGTCGACTTGTGCCACAACAGCGCCCGTCGTTGATCCGTTACCGATACGATTCAGCGAAACCGAAGCACCGATCGAGGCGGCACCGGAATTGCCCGAAGCTGATGCGGCGGCAGCAATAGCCACGCCGCCCGCGTCGGCATTGATCGTGGATTGATCATAAGCCGCAACGATGACATTACCGCTATTGGTATTCGGGCCCGTCGAGGTCGTCGTCACATGGCTGTGTTCAATCGTCGCAAACACATTGCGATCGATCTGGTTGATCGTAATCGCGGCCGCACCCGCAAACGCTCCGGCTTGACCAGATGCCGGGCTGACTCCGACCGATGCACCACCGGCCAGTGCCAAAGCATCAATCGACTTCGCATCAGCAGGCGGCGCAACCGTGGCCCTGACAACTACGTTGCCGGATGCGTATATCGTGGAAGATTGAATGAATGCTCGGGTCGCGCCGCCGATTTCATTGATCGCGATACCGGCACCGATACCGAGCGCTGCCGTGTTGCCTTCGCCGAGCGCCGCTGCGATTCCGACACCGCCTGCATCAGCCAGAATGCTCGATTGATCGACCGCCGTTACATAGACGTTGCCGGCTTGCACGGTGCTGTCCGTGATCGAAGATTCAACGTAAGTTTTAATCGAGTTGTACGATCCTGCGGCCGCACCGGCGAGAGCGCCAGTCGGTTGATTGCCGGGATTCTGAGCTGCAGCCACCGCGCCGGCCAGCGTGAGTGCTTCGATGCGCGGTTGCGACACGGTCGTGATCGATAGTTCACCTTCAGCCGTTAGTTGCGAGCCGCTGACATAAGAGCCTACGTTCGAGCCGGATGTTGTTCCGACGTAGTTGACTGCCAGAGCGACACCCAGTGCCCCTGAGACAGTGCTGCTTGGCGGCGCGCCCGCTTCGGCTCGCTTCAGTCCCAAACTAACAGCGCCTGCATCGCTCCGAATCTCGGACCGATCGATCGTCGTTACAGAGATATCGCCTGTCGTATCGATACGGCTGCCGACGATGCGGCTCTCCGTTTGGAAGTCGACTGTGTTCACACCGATCGTGCCGGCAACGCCGAACTGTCCAGAACCTGCTGACATACCGACACCATGAGTGCGCGGCAAGTTGGTCGTCTGCAACTTCACGTCGTCATTGGCTTGGATGGTCGAATGAATAATGCTTGACTGTGTGGCCGTCGAGATTTCATTGACACCGACTCCGGCACCGACTCCAAGCTGTCCAGCAATCGAGATTCCTAGTCCACCGCCGATCGCATGCAGATCCGCTTTATCGAAAGCCTTGACATCAACCGAACCGCTGCGAGTCAGCTTGGCATCATCGATCGTCGCTCGTGTGGCCGAGTCGATCGTGTTGTAAGAAACCGAGCCACCGAGAGCGGCTCCCTTCGTGCTCTTGGTCTTTGCCAAAGAGGATGACTGCGTCCCTACCATCCCTGCCGACAGAGCCAAAACACCGCCGGTCCGTTCCGAAGAAACCGAAACATCACCGCGATCCAGTTCATCGAGTCGCGCGACAAACGCTTCCGTTGTGAAGTCCGCATCGTTGCGACTGATTGCTCCGGCCAAGCCGATAGCGGTGGCA
This sequence comes from Pirellulales bacterium, assembly GCA_046349815.1. GTDB lineage: Bacteria > Planctomycetota > Planctomycetia > Pirellulales > Pirellulaceae > Aureliella. The sequence goes on from JAXMBQ010000036.1 coordinate 30,680, forward strand.
CCCTGTGAAGTCGGTCCCGCTGTTTGTCGGGCCAGCGCAACGGCGCCGGATACCGCCAGGATACCGCTCGAATCAGCTGCCGAAACAGAGATTGATCCCGACGGCGCCAGCTGTACGCGACCTGCGCTGTTCACATAAGCCTGAGTGATCAACTGAATGGTATTGACGGTCGCATTCCCCGCAATGGCAATGCCTGTCTCGCGCGGCGTTGTCGGCGGAGGATTCAACGGAGGAACCACAGGGGGTGGTGGCGTGCCGGTGGTACTCTCTGCATTGTCGACCGCCGCGCCGGCCACTCCAAATGTCCAAATGGCACCAGACGTCTTAGCTTGCGTGTTCACCGAAGCGGCTGACAGCGACAGCGCACGCGTGAAGCGATAAGAACTTGTGCCGGTCAGGTTACCCGCCGTAATTGCACCGGCCGCTACACCTGCCAGTGCGTTCTCTCGCGATGTCGCCAACTTGAATTGATCGCCGTCGACGCGAATCACATAGTAAGCTGCTCCCGAGAGCAATCCTGCGAGCGCCGTGCCGCCCATCAGTTCGTAAACAATTACATCACCTGTTTGCAGACCGTGGCCTGTCGATGCGAAAGACTGCAGCGCGGCTGAAACTTGCGTGTTGTTGACCAGCAGCTCCTTACCCGTGACGACATCGAACAGGTGCTGATCTCCACCCCGAGTCAGGCTGATCGGCGCCCCGCCGTTGGTGAGAGACAAACCGATGTGATCAGCGTCATAGACGATCACGTAGTAGGTCTTGCCGCGATCCAGTCCGCTCAACGCTTCTCCACCCTCGGCCGGACGATAGACGACACGATCGCCTGTTTTCAATCCATGACCGGGCAGTTCGATTTGTCCGTTCGATTCACTAACGGCGGACTTGTTGAAACGCACCGATTGATCGCCGATGATCGCCAGTGTACGTCGATTGAGATCTTGTACTCCGACCGTGACACCCACACCGAACGACTTACCCAGTTGAACGGCGCCCGTGAGTGCAATGTGCGATACGTTACTGTCGGCAGAAACGTCGACATCTTCACCGACGATGGTCGTAGCGCCTTGAACGCGAGCCAAGGTGTCGGATTGATGATCGAGAATCGAAACACTGCCGCTGATACCGGCTTTGCCCGATTCGCCTCCGGCTTGTACGAAATCGAAGGTCGTGACATCTTCTGTCGCTTTCACTTCGAGTGCACCGGATACTCCGTTACGAACTCTCGCACCGTTTTCTATCGTAGCTTGAGTGTCGTTATCGTAGAGTTGAATAAGTGCCGAGCCGCCGACTCCGAGAGTGCCGGCTTTGTTCCCGAGAATTGTGAACGCTTTGCCGACTCGATCCTTCGTTGCAGTGGCAGCGTTGCGAATTCCGTCGATGTTTAGATTGAGAGCCACAGAACCCGCGACGTTGACCAACTCCATCATCGTTTCGGCATCGACATAGACCGACTGACCGTCCGTCCAGTAGACCGGATCTTGATTGATCTGAGCTCCATTGCGAATGATCGCATGCGAACCGTTATCGTAGTTCATCATGGCCAGCGAACCGGTCGTGGTGAACTTCGCACCGCCGACTCCATCTGCTGTGCCACCGCCTCCCACGGACGTCATCACCCACACATTGACGATGTCTGTTAAGCCCAAGTTGCCGGAAATCGTTTGCGAGATCTCGCCGAGGAAGTCATCTCCTTGGAGGTTGGGCAAACCACTGTTCTCCAGTCGCACCAGCGGCAGTAACTCAAGTGGAGTAATGAGCAGCGGGTAACTCACTTCCGAGTTCACGCGTACATCGCTCTTCGCATCGACTATCGCTCCCGAATCGATGATCGCTTGCGCCTCATTGTTCACATCACCGACTGCTATTCCAACACCGCCGGCGAACTGCTTATCCGCTTTGCGATTCGGTTTTTTGGCATTCGAAACGTTTTTAGTCGGCTTCGATTCGCCGCCGTTGTCCGAGGAAACTTTCGCCTGCGCTAGTGACTTGACCGATTGATCGATGGTCGCGATGACCTCTGCATCTTGACCGGACTTGAGTACGGCATTGGAACCGACTACGGCATGGACCTGATGGTCCATCGTATTGATGCTGATGCTGCCTGCCACGCTGAACGTGTCATTGGTTTTGGCTCCGGTGCCTCGTAGTTTGTCGAGCAGCTTATTAGTGGCGACCAATTTGAGCATCTTTCGATTGCCCTTGTCATACATCCCTGCAGCTGTCGTGGGTGACAGCAGGTCCGCGAACATAATGGATGGGCCGCCAAGCCCTGTTTCTACAACGGACCAATCGAGCGCCGACAATTCAGCCCTCACACCGATTCCCGAAGCGACGTCAGTCTTCAATGTGTGAACGCTGCCGGATGCGACAGACTTGTCTAGATCGATCGGTTGACTGGCCAATGCACCCTGGCGAGTGCCGGAAAGCCGAATCGTATTCGCATCAAGCACGATCGCATAAACCAGTTCGCCGTTCTGCAAGCCTCGAATGGCTTGATCGCGGACGGTAACGTTTGCTTTTCTTTCCAGACCTTGATTGCTGCCGCTACCGCGACCGGTGAACGTAATCGGCAGGTTCGAACCGACCGCAGCAAGTTGAATCGTATCGGCGTCAATGACGATGACTTGGTAGGTCTGACCGTCACTCAATCCTCCGATGGCCGTACCTCCGCCGGTAAGGTACGTTACTTGTTCCCCATTCTCAAAAGTATGGGACGTCATGCGCAGACGTGAATGGACCAGATCGACAACCGGGAGTGCTGCGGGATCGAAGATCACCGACACAACGGTCGAGGTGTCGGCCAGGGTCGGTGTAAATTCAAAAGTAGTTCCGTCGCTGTAGACAATCTTCTCAAGCGAGTGCAATGCACCTGCAGATGCTCCGCCTGCCAGATCAATAATGGAACCCGACTGCGTGCGCAGTTGAATACGATCGGCATCAATACGACTTACCGAATAGGTTGCACCGTCTATCAAGCCGCCGATGGCCTGGTCACCTTTGCTGCGATAGCGAACTTGATCTCCCGTCTGCAGTCCGTGGTTCGTGATGGTTAGTTGGTTCAGCGACAAATCGGCTTTGTCAATGGCTACTTCCATCGAGCTGTCGATTCGCGGAATCAGTACCGTCAACGCTTGCACTCGACTGTCGGTTGCTCGAAGATCGATGACAACTCCATCCAGCGTAGCCAACTGGATTTCGTCCCCGTTGAGCCGTACGACTTCGTAAGTTTCACCGCTCTTCATAAATCCCGAAGACGAAGAGCCGATGACGGTGTTGCCGCGCGCATCGTAGCGAACGAGATCGCCTGTGCTGAGGCCGTGATCACCCAGAAAGATAACGTCTTCAGCAGCGTCGACATCGCCGACAACCACTTCGAACATGTGTGTTCCAACGACATTTCCTGATGGAATATCGAGATTGATCGGCGTGCTGGAATCGAGCGGCAGGATCTGAATGCGATCCTTGTCTAGCACGTTCACTCGATACTTGGCATTAGCCGCCAGTCCGCCCAATGCCTGAACACCATTATCGCGATAAACAACTGTGGCACCCTGTCCGAGCCCGTGGTCCGGAATGGTCAGGATGTCGGTAGCCGTATCCAGTGTCGCCGTACGATTTAAATCCAACGGCGAAACTACAACCTTGGTACTAAAGCCCTCGAACGAGTTGTGCTGAAGGCTCGTATTCAGCGGGATAGCGATCCCTGCACTGGCGTTGGTTCGTGAAGCGGCCAACTGAACGCGATCCGGACTGGTTACGATCGCATAGTAGGTCGCGCCGTCCGTCAACCCAAACGAAGGCGCACCTGCGGCGGCGTAAGTAATCGCTTGACCGGTCTGAAAACCGTGTTGCGGTACGACTAGCTCGTTGCCGTCCTGGATCTCCGGCCGCAGACTGTGATTGGCATGCGTTCCACCGGCCGTGAGGTCGATCAGAATGCCTTGATCTGCTGCGCTCTTGGTCAATGCCAAGCCGAGCGAACCGTCGTCGACTCGTACAGCGTAATAGAACTGTCCATCCGCTAGGCCGCCGATCGGATTGCCGCCCGCCGTATATTGAACTCGTTGACCCGTATAGAATTGATAACCGTCATCCAAGTGGATGACATCGGCATCGGTATCCACGATCGGACCGCCGAATACGGAGTCGCCGGTCGCGTCCAGACTCACTGCAGTCGTTGAACCAAGGAAAGCGCTGCGCGTGATCTCTTTCTTCGTGGACTTGGAATCGTCCGTGTTGTAAACGATCGCATCGCCTGTCTTCAAATTATGACTGGGCAGCACGATGGTGTTGTCTGTGTCGTTTACCGCTTCCTTCGGGGTGAACTGCATCGGCGAACGATCGAAGATGATCATGTGCGAATCGCCGACCGCCCCTTGGCTCAAATCAATCGGAAGTGTCGGTTCATCGAGCGTGGCCAATTGGAAACTGGTCGTACCATTACCGTTGTTCACCACATTGACGGCGTAATAGTTCTGTCCATCGAGAAGTCCGCCGATCGGTACCAGTTCCTTCGTGGCGAGTCCGCTTGCTCCGCTCGTGGCCATCGAGTAGCTGACTTCTGACCCCTCAACGATTCCGACTTTGGGAACGGTCAGCCGGTTCGTATTCAGATCGACCGACGCAGCCGGGTTGAATACGGCCGAATCGCGAAGTCGGAAACCGTGGACAGCACTGGGATCGGTGATCGACGCGTCGATATTCAATCCGCTTTCGCGCGTCAGTTGAATGTGGTTTTCGTCCAATACGATAACGCGTAGTTTCTCACCCGAGACCAAACCGCCGACCGGCTTCAGTTCTGTCGGAGGTTGCTTGGTGTCAGTCGGATCGACCGGCAAGTAGATCAGTTCATCGCCCGTCTTGAATCCATGGTCGCGCAGTTCAATCGTATTGTCAGCGCTGTTAATGTTGCTGAGGACGAGGTCTTGAGTCGTCTTGCTGCCGCCTGCGTTGACATGACCGTCGACTGACGCCAGTACATTCGACTTATCGAAGTTGAGAGCCACCCCCAACCCGCCGCGGCCATCGACATAGATCGAAACACCCGCCGCAGCACTATTGCTCGCGTCACCGACAGCATGGATGTCTGCATTGCCGGTCGCAGTTATAACGACACCGCTGCCGACCTTAGCAAGCGAAGTAGTATTGGAGTTCGTTACGGCAATCGATGCTCCCACGGCATTCGGATCAGTCGGGGCCTTGGGCGTCTTCTGAGGATTGTTTTTCTTCTTCTTGACCTTGCCATATTCCGCGTTCAGTTCGGTTTCGGTCGTCACGTTGGCGATCGTCGAAGCGTCCGAACGCAATTCGAAGTTGCCGCGTGCGATGATCTGACTTGCCCCCAATAGCTCAGCGATCGCAGAACTATCAGCTTGGCTATAGCCTGCCGAAATGCGATTGACCTCTTGGAGCACTTTGTTGGCGCCGCGCTTTTTGATGTTCTCTGCTTCGCGCGCGCCGGTCGCGGACGTCGTCGAGTCGGAGGCCGCTTCGGCCGTGATCTTCACATCACCCGTATCATCGTCGCGCAAGCTGTTGACGGCTGCTTCCAAGCTGGAGTTGTTTACTTGGACTTTCGCTGTGCTGCCGCGCACCATGACGGTGAATGGAACAGACGGCAGGTACTCGCCGATGGTCCCCAGCGCCGGAGCGACTGCCCAGTTTTGAGCCACGTCGGGAATATCGTTCAAGATGTTCTCATCTTTGGCGATTGAGCCGATCGTGATGTTCTCACCACGCACGGTAGCTCCGTCCAGTACGATCTCCGAGTTCTTGTTACCGACACCGAATGGACGTACTGAGCTGACAAGCGAAGCGATACGGCTGGCTTCCAGCGTGATGTCGCGACCGACGATCGTCGATGAGCTGATACCGATCTTGCGAGCGCCTTCGAGCACATCCGTCACGTCGATCGGCAGATTCGAGCCGACGGAGATGCCTTGTTCGAGCCCTTGAGCTTTGAAGGTGACGTCGCGAGCAGAGATCGATGTGCCGGGGAGGACGTAGATCTCTTCGCTGAGAATGGTGAGATCAACACCATGGAAATCGAGATTGCCTTCCAAGCGGATGACATCCCGTCCCGCGCCCGCGTCGATCTTTACGCTGGTCGCATCAGCCGGTATCTCTGTCGTCGAATCGCCGCGCACGACGACCAGCTTGCCCGCTTCCTGGCGAATAAAGATTTCGTTGGGGCCAAGAAGCGCCAGTGTGTCAATGATGCCGGATGGATAGTTGAACGGTTCGGCAGCGAGCAGCCGTCGCTCTTCAAATGATTCGAAGAGAGCTCGACGTTTTTGTTGAGTGTTTTTCGAACTACGGGCACGAACTGACTTGAACCACTGACGCAGGCTCTTCTTCCGACGATTCTTGCTCATTAAACTTGTCCGCTGCGAGTGCCTCGGGGCACAAAGAGATAGGCTTCCATGGATAGAAACGCCCCTCCTCCGCTCACCACCAAGAGACGGCACGACGTCTCAACTTGGGTGGTGCAGGGGAGCGCTCACAACTGGAACTACACGCATGCGGGCGAGAGATAACGAACTTTCGCGAAAATTCTTTCCGTTTTCTCTCAAGTCCCGTTCGACCTCCCCCGCGCGTCCCTGATAAGTCCTGCAGTCTTTTGGACCGATATGCGATCTCGTCCGGATACTGCAGCCGACCAGGAACTTCCGCTAGAACAGCCATGACTGCCGCGGAAAAATTGGGGCAATTCTTGTATACTTCGTGAAGGAACGGCTTTCGGCAGGCATCCAATAGGTGTTGCTTTCAGAGACTTCTAGTCATCGAGATCGATCATGTTCCGTACTTCTGCTCAATGGTTTTTGCTGCTGACAATTGTCTGCAGCCAAGTGCTGAGCGGAGTTTCGTGCTGCTGCTTGACTCGATCGTTGGCTGCGGCTTGGAGCAATGCAGAACCGGCCGCAGCGGCGTCGACGGATGGAGAGCGACCTGCCTGTTCGAAATGCGCAGCGCTTCGGAAACATCAGACCGCTACCGGTTCAGATCGACTGACCCGTTCGCCCGCTCACGGCGAATGGAAATCGACCGGAACTGATTGCTCATGCTCGAAGGTCTCGCAGGTTGCCGGTTCGAGCAATGATGAGCTTCGTCAGCAAGTCAAATCGACCGGTTGGTCGCCTCTTCGAAGCGTTCCGCCCCAATTGCCGGCTCACTCTCTATCGTGGTCTGGTGCTCATCCGTGCGCCGTTCGACTCAATCGAGCCGAGTGGCAGTCTTTGGCCTGTGTTTGGAGAAACTGATTCGAGCGCACGAGACTTCATCGGTGTCAGCTCGACAGTTCTGAAGATCCAGCTTTCGGATCATCCGTTCTCCATATTCAAAAGCATAGGCGCCAACGAACTCACTGAAATGGACGGTGATGTCGCTGAATGGACGTTGGCGTACGAGGACTAACCATGAAAAACAATCGATTGCTTTGCGTAGCATTTGTACTATCCGCGGTGACCTGGATTGCTCTTTCCGTCGGATGCGAAATGCATCCGCAGGAAACAAGCGGGCGCCCGGCCGGCGTCGATCCGAGGGCTAAAGATAAATCTGCGACGGCGGTTGCTCCGGCAGCATCATCGAATGCTGCGGGATCGGATACAGACGGCGAGCACGGACATAAAGACGGTGGGCACGGAGGAATCATCGTATCGCTCGGGCGCGATAGTTACCATGTCGAAGCGGTCGTGGCTGCCGACGGACTCGTTCGTCTTTTCACGCTCGGCAAAGACGAGACGCGAGTCATCGACGTCGAGGCTCAGGCGCTCAAAGGCTTCGTCAAAGCGGATGGCGATAACGACGCTCAAGAACTGATCTTTGAACCGCAGCCGCAAGACGGAGACTCGGCCGGGCGCACGTCGATGTTCGTCGGCAAGCTGCCTGCCGCACTCGTCGGTCGCAGTCTTGACGTCACCATTCCCAATATTCGAATCGAAGGCGAACGCTTTCGACTGGGCTTTCGAACTTTGCAACAATCGCACAGTGAATCAGGGGGCATGCCGGAAAAGGTTTCCAGTGCTGCCGAGCAAGAGCTCTACCTCACCCCAGGCGGACACTACACGACGGCCGACATCGAAGCCAACGGAAAAGTTGTCGCGTCGCAGAAGTTCAAAGGGATCAAGTCGGACCATAACATGAATCCGGAACCGGGCGACATAGTCTGTCCCATTTCGGGAACGAAAGCCAATCCTAAGTTCTCTTGGGTCATCGGCGGAAAGACGTATCAGTTCTGTTGTCCTCCATGTTTGGATGAATTTCTAACGAAGGCCAAGACATCGACTGACCCGCTGCCGGAACCCGACAGCTTTATCAAAAAGTAGCTCACGCGGCAGGTTGATGTTATGTCGTTTCTGTCTGTAATCGGCTTCGAATGATTTACAGCCATGCACCAACATCGAGTCTCAACGGTTGAGAGCGAGATGCGTCAGATTTGTTTTCCCATGCGACCGATCGATCGTCACGTGCGTTGCTGCGAACATAGGTTTGCTGCGCCGCACATCTTCGTCGACTTGCGGAATCTCCTTCGTTTCACACTTGCGCTATTCGTGTTGGCATCCACGGCAAACCGAAGCTTCGCGCATGAGGGACATCAGCCGCTGCCGACGAAAGGTGTACAGGTCGACACGCAACATGGGCACGTGACCTTGTCGGCTCAAGCCAGAGCCGCGATCGGGCTTCGATCGGCTGAATTACAGGTCGGCGATGTTGACTCCACACTCGTCACCTACACCGAAACAGTCGCACCCTGGCAAGCGAAAGCGGTCGGTTCCGCCCAAATCTCCGGCCGCATCACCAGGTTGCTGGTACGGCCTGGTGATACGGTATCAAAGGGGCAAGTGGTCGCCGAGCTGACAAGCCGCGAATTGGAGAACGTGCGGCTGAGTTACCTGCAAGCCAAGAACGATTTGGCACTGAATCGCAAACTGTTGGAATCGATGAAACCCGCTGCCGTAGAAGGCGCGGTTCCGCTTCAACGACTGGATGAAATCGAGAATGCGTATCAGCAAAGCGAGAATGATCTGGAGATCGCAAAGATTCGAGCCGCTACGCTCGGTCTGGATGCCGCTCGATTCGATGACACATCGCAGACAGAGTTTCCGCACCTGATACGCAGTCCCATCGCCGGCAAGATCGTGCACTCCGATCTTTCAGAAGGCAAGTTCGTCGAAGCGTTTGAGCATCTCTTCGAGATCGTGAACTTGGACGATGTATGGTTGAAGGTTCAAGTGCTCGAAAAGGATGTTCCCAAGCTATCCGTCGGACAATCGATCGCGGTTAGGATGCTCGATACGGATGTTTCATTTGAGAGTGAGATCAATCGCATCGACATGGCACTGGATCCGCAGGGACAAGTCTGTTGGGCTTGGGCCACCGTTTCAAAGACTAACGTCATGCCGGGTATGGTCGGATCCGCGGTGATTCGGTTGACCAATGAGCCGAATCGAATGTCCGTACCGGAGCAGTCGATCTACAGTGACGGACTTCAAAACTATGTCTTCGTGGAAGAGGCTTCGACAAAAGCCGGCTCCGAATTCAAAAAACGCAATGTGCGGATCGGAAGCCGCACCTCTGAACGGAGTGGAACTACCGATCGTTATGTAGAGATCGTTCAAGGGGACGTTTATCCGGGCGACCGAGTAGTTGTTCAGGGAGGTCACGAGTTATCGAGTCTGTTCTTTCTCGGTGTGCTGAAGTTGAGCAGCGACGAGAGATCAAAGCTCGGTATTCGTACTGCAATGGCTTCCGAGCGCCGAATCGCTTCCGCGCTGAGTCTTCCTGCAACAGCCACATTACCGACGGAAGCACGATGGTCCGCTTCTTCACAACTTGCCGGCACCATTGAGTCGCATGAGCTGGCTCCGGGCAAGAGCGTTCACGCGGGTGACATTCTCTTTGAAATCTCCTCGCCTGATTTTCAGACTCTGCAACTGGATCTTCTGCGCGCATCGCTCGACGCGGCACTGAATCGGAAACGGGCGGATCGACTCGAGCAATCGGGCCGAGACGCGTTTTCACGACGCTTGCTGCTCGAATTGCTGAATCGAGCTGATCAGCTTGAACTGAAAACCACTACGCTCAAGCGGCAGCTCTTGTCGCTCGGGCTCACCGAAGACGAGGTGGAAAACATTGTCGCGCGGCGGCAGATACGCAGCTATCTTCCGGTACGTTCGGCGATCGACGGATTCCTAATACGATGGAACGGAACATTGGGAGAGACGGTTACTGCCAATCAATCACTCGCCGAAGTTCAGCAGGTTCAAAAGGTTTGGGTGGAAGCTCAGGTGCTCGGCAAGGAGTCGTCGAACATTGTTAGCGGTATGTCGGGGAATGTCCGTGTATTGTCAAACCCGACGATACAATTCGCCGCGACCGTCACTCGCATCGGACCGATCGTGAGCCCCACGACGCGCACGCAGCGTATCTGGTTGGAGCCGAATTCATTGCCCGAGTCCTTCTTACTGCGCGATCAGATGCAACTGACTGTAATACTGGATAGCGGGATTCTCGAGGGGAATGATCGTGCGACGTCACTCGCTGTTCCGAATGAATCGGTCTTGCGCGACGGTTTGCACTCATTCGTGTTTGTCCAGCGAGCAGACGGTTACGTAGATCGGAGACGCGTGACGACTGGAAGAAGCGATGGGACTTGGACCGAGATTCGAAGCGGAGTCAGCGTCGGCGAGGAAGTGATCACCGGCGGCGCACGCGAGCTTCAAACCGCTTATGCATCGTTGAGGTAGCTCCTGTGCTTGACGGTATCATTCGCTTTTCACTGCAGAACCGCACTGATTGCCATCCTATCGCTGATTACGATAATCGTCGGCGCGTGGATGCTTCGAGCCATGCCCGTCGATGTCTTCCCGGACTTGAATCGACCGACTGTAACTATCATGACCGAATCTCCCGGTCTGGCACCGGAAGAGGTCGAGGTGCTGGTAACGCGGCCGATCGAACTGCTGCTGAGCGGTTCCGCGGGCGTGAAGCGAGTCCGTTCTTCCTCAGCCATCGGTCTCTCGATTGTGTGGGTTGAGTTTGATTGGGGTACTGACATATTCCTCGATCGACAGATCGTCAATGAAAAACTCCAGCTTGCACGCGCCAAGTTACCCAGCGGAACCAATCCGACGTTGGCTCCGATCTCATCGATCATGGGTGAGATCATGCTTCTGGCACTTCGCAGTGATTCAATCGCGGCAACACCTGAAGAAGCCGATGCCAAAGCGATGGAGTTGCGAACGCTCGGCGAGTTTGCCGTTCGCAATCGATTGTTGGCCGTTGAAGGTGTGTCTCAAGTCTCCGTCATGGGCGGCACGTTGCGGCAATATCAAGTCATCACATCGCCTTCTCGCTTGGCGGCACGCAATGTCACACTCAGTCAACTGACGGAGGCGGCTGCCAAAGCCAACGTGTTGGCCGGCGGCGGCGTCATGGAGCGCGGCGAGAAGGAATCATTGCTTCGAATACAGGGACAGTCCTTAACGCTGGATGAAATTGCAGCGACACCGATCGTTTGGCGCGAGCAATTGCCGATTCGCATCCGCGATGTGGCGGATGTTCGCTTCGGTGGTCCGATCAAGAGAGGAGATGCGTCGGCCGTTGTCAAAGTGGAACCGGATGTCAATCTCGCGTTGAATCAGCCGGCGGAATACGAACAGTCGAAGTCGGCAGTCGATTCGAACTCAGTGACATCAGAGCCGGGGGCCGGCGGCGGCAATCGCTTTCGAGGACGCGAGCAGCGCGGCGGTCCGGCTGTGATGCTCACGGTGCAGAAGCAGCCTGGTGCCGACACCGTTTTACTTGATGAGCGTATTGGGAAAGTGATTGAGTCGCTCGGACATGAACTGCCCGGAGATATCAAGATCGAACAAGAAATCTTCCGGCAGAGTCACTTTATACAAGCGGCTGTCTCCAACGTCAGCGAAGCGGTTCGCGATGGTGCGATTTGGGTGGTTGTTATTCTCTTTCTGCTGATGGGCAACTTTCGAACGAGCCTCAGTTCGCTGACTTCCATGCCGCTGTCAATCATGCTGACCGTGATCGTGTTTTATCTCTGCGGGATCACGATCAACACGATGACCTTGGGCGGTATCGCCGTGGCGATCGGTGATCTCGTCGATGATTCAATTGTCGATATTGAGAATATCTATCGTAGGCTGCGCGAGAATCGGCAACTCCCCGATACAGATCGCAAGACCTCCATCGAAGTCATCTTTTCCGCATCGAGCGAGATTCGGAATTCGATCGTCTACGCCACGCTCATCGTTGTGTTGGTGGTTGTCCCGCTGTTCATGATGGCGGGCTTAGAAGGTCGTCTGTTTGCTCCGCTCGGCTTGGCATACATTACTGCGCTCTTGTGTTCGCTACTCGTATCACTAACGTTCACTCCCGTGTTGGCGAGTTTCCTTCTTCCCAAGGCCTTGTTCCTAGCCGAGAAACGTGAACCGCGGCTCATGATGTGGCTAAAGCAAGTGGACCGTCGCGTTCTGATTTGGACTCTCAATCGTCCGCGAGCGGTCTTGGGTGCGGTCACCGTCATGGTGACCGCGACCTGTTTGACGCTACCGTGGATGGGAGGCGAGTTTCTGCCGCCGTTTAACGAAGGGACGGCCACGATCAACTTGCGGTTGGAGCCGGGTACTTCGTTGGAGGAAAGTCGACGGCTGGCCGGGCGTGTGGAGGCGATCCTGCTGGAGGTCCCGGAAGTGATTTCGGTCGCGCGGCGAACTGGTCGAGCGGAATTGGATGAACATGCTGAAGGGGTTAACAACACAGAGTTTGAAGTTCGATTCGCAGAACACAAAATCGAGAAGCAAGGTTGGTTCTACCTTGGACTACGATCTATTCCGATCGCTCATCTGTGGAGCTTCGAGACCAGGGGACGACCTCAAGTCGCGGTGCTGGAAGATATTCGCGATCGAATCTCGAGCATACCCGGTGCTGCCGTGAATATCGGCCAACCGATTTCACATCGTTTAGATCACATGATGTCGGGCATCCGAGCTCAGATCGCTGTTAAAGTGTTCGGGCCGGATCTCCGCGAATTGCGCACTGTCGCCTATGACATTCAATCTCGCATGCAGTCGATCCCGGGCGTTGTCGATTTGCAGATTGAGCCGCAGATCGAAATCTCGCAAGTTCAGTTGCGAGTAAAACGCGAAGAAGCCGCGCGTTATGGACTCACTCCGGGCGATGTGTCCGAACTACTGGAGACCGCGTTTAAAGGGCGTACGGTCTCGCAAATCATTGAAGAAGACAAGCTGTTCAGTTTGGTTGTATGGTACGACGAAGCGTCGCGGCAAGATCCGACGGTGATTCAAGAGACGATTCTGGAAACACCATCCGGAGCCAAGGTGGCTTTGTCACAAGTGGCCGAAGTGCTCGACACCACGGGACCGAATGTTCTCAATCGAGAGAACGTGCAGCGACGAGTAGCTGTGTTCTGCAACGTACAAGGTCGTGATTTGGCAAACGTCGTCCGCGATATCAAGGCCTCGCTCGCGCCTGTCGAAGTTTCGTTGCGCGCGCTACCCGGCGAATACTACTTGGATTACAGCGGTCAGTTTGAAGCGCAGCGCGAAGCCACTCTACGACTCTGGGGATTGGCAGTTCTGAGTTTGATCGGCGTCTATCTACTGCTCATTAAAGCCGTAGGCACGCAACGAGCTGCGCTGCAAGTGATTGCCAACGTTCCGCTGGCGGCGCTGGGTGCCGTGGCGGCGCTGCTCATCGTGAATCGACCCAGTTGGGAATCGCTGACCGGTGCCGCTTGGTACGAATGGCCGGCTGTTTGGATTCAGTCGACTCATCTCTCATTGGCTCACTGGGTCGGGTTCATCACCCTGATCGGGATCGTGAGCAGAAACGGGATCATGATGATCTCTCACTATCAACATCTGATGAAGGTCGAAGGGATGCCCTTTGGAAAGGAGATGATCATTCGTGGCAGTTTGGAGCGACTGGCACCTGTTATGATGACGGCCATGACCAGCTTTATCGGGCTCATCCCCTTGCTCTTCGGTTACGGTGAACCAGGCAAGGAGATACTCTATCCGCTGTCCGTCGTCCTCTTCGGAGGTATGTTGGCTTCAACGCTTCTTGACCAACTGGTGACTCCGGCGTTGTTCTATCTTTTCGGTTCAGTCAGCGGCGATCTCCGTCTTCACTCGACTGAGAATCAGTGATGCGGCCGTGGCTACTATGGCGCCGGACACGAATGCCGTTTGAGCACCTTGTGTCTGATACAACCAACCGAAGAGTAAACTTGCCGGCAGGTTAACGAGAGCCAGGATGGTGTGAAACCAACCGAACGCCGCACCTGCACTGCCGGACTTCGCGAACTTGGCCACGAGTTTTTCTCGGCAGGCTCCGTCAAGGAATAGAAGACTGCGTAGAGTCCGAACAAGACCCAGACCTGCCATCCCGCATTTACGAAGCCGAAGCCCAAGTAGACGAGCGCGTAAAGCAGCCAGCCGGCGACGATGAGCCGCTTGGGACTGCGCCGGTCCGCTATGGAACCGAGCCGATAATTCCCAAAGCTTTTGAGAACATGGAAGCAACCCCATAACAGCGGCAACCAAAGAACAGGTACACCGATTTCCTCTGCTCGCACCAAGAGAAATACGTCGGTTGAATTCGCGAATGTGAATAGCATGAGGGCGAGCAGAAAGTTTCGAAACGAGCCCGTAGGCCAATGGAATCGGCTCTTCTCAGAAAAGGTCTCTGATTTGAGCGGACGTTCCTTTTCGACATCGCTATTTTGTTGCTTTGAATCTTTGAGCAGGAAGGATTGCAATAGGACCACCATGATCCCGGGGATAATCGTGAGCAGCATCAAGATGCGAATCTGCCCCGGCATGAACCATAGGAATAGAGCGGCAAGCGCCGGTCCGATTGCCGCTCCCAAATGGTCCATAGCTCGGTGAAAACCGAACGCACGGCCGTGATGAGAAGGATCGGTCGATTCAGCGATGAGCGCGTCGCGCGGCGCAGAACGTAGGCCTTTCCCGATTCGATCGAAGAGCCGAATGAATAGAACGTGGTAAGAGGCTGTGGAGAGTGCCATCAGTGGTCGACTCAAGCTGGTCAGCGTGTAACCGAAGACGATGAACGACTTCCGCTTTCCGGATTGATCCGACGCATGACCCGCCCAGAGCTTCAGTAAGCTAGAGGTCGTGTCGGCAAGCCCCTCCAAAAATCCGAGGAGAGTTTTGCTTCCACCCAGGCTCAACAAAAACGTCGGCAGCAAAGGATAGATCGCTTCACTAGCGATGTCGTTGAGTAAACTCGCCATTCCCATTACTTTGACGTTTCTGGGAAGCGAAGGCGGCGATTTGGAGTTTGTCGAATCTTGGTCGGACATGATGAGGACCGGAAACAAGTGCTGCAAGCGAGTTCGTTAATTTACTTGGCTTGTGCTGTGATCGTCATGGCTCTGGGCCTGGCGTCTCGAAAGTTTCGTGAACTGCTTCCCAGTTTTCTCGCTGAGTTTTCCGGTGACACGTTGTGGGCGCTCATGCTGTTTCTGCTGATCAGCGCGGTATTTGCGAGTCGTTCGATTCTGGTTCGAGCCGCCGTTTCACTCGTGATCGCAATCGCTGTCGAAGTCAGCCAGCTATACCATGCGCCGTGGATCGATTCCATCCGACAAACAACTCTAGGGGGCTTGGTACTCGGTTTCAGCTTTTTGTGGACCGATCTCGTTTGTTACATGGCCGGGATTGTGGTGGGGTCGATTACCGAATCGGCCATCGTGCGCATCGTTCGCAAAAGAAGTTCGGATTGATTTGTGAACTTATAGACCTCGATGCTGGGATAATCGCAACTACGCAGGCTCGCACGACTACTCTATTCTCACATCAGATCGTCCGTTTGCTCGCCACGTCGCAGCGGGTGAGAACACCTTCCACGTTTTCGACCCGGCGCTCGAGGTGTGATATAACTGCCGGACCGGCGAACTCCAAGATTCGATTAGTCAGATTTTGCACATGATGTGGATAATGGATCGAGTCAATTCGCAACGGATTCCCTGTATCTAGCAACTGATTTCATGCTTGGAAATTTCGAAGATGAGCGGATCCACTGCGGATAGAAACCTTCTCTTCGGTGTCTTAGCTTTGCAGATGGATTTTATTGAAGAGGCTCAATTGGTTGCGGGCATGCGAGCCTGGATCAATGAGAAGCAGGTGTCGCTTGCTGAGCATCTTATTCGTCAAGGTGCTCTGCAGCCGGCAGATCGAGCGGTTCTCGAACCTTTGATCGCCGCGCACCTGCGACGTCATGAGAACGACGTAGAAAAGAGCTTGGCCTCCATCAGCTCAGTCAGAGAGATACGACGCTCACTGGAAGTCCTCGATGATAATGATGTGCAACAATCGCTACGAAACTTGACAGTGGCTAATCGCTCCGACGATGCGCTGCTGAACCACACGACCGATTGGGCGGAAAGCCGAGCGAACGGCACTCGCTTCCGTGTTTTACGCCCCTATGCGCGCGGAGCTTTGGGTGAAGTATTTGTGGCTCATGACACTGAGCTATTGAGAGAAGTTGCACTGAAGGAAATTCAGATCGGCAAGGACGATGCCGATAGTCGAGCTCGTTTCATGCGCGAAGCGGAGATTACCGGAAAGTTGGAACATCCGGGAATCGTTCCGGTGTACTCGCTCGGAACCTACGCCGACGGACGCCCTTTTTATGCGATGCGATTCATCCGCGGCCAGAGTTTGCACGACGCTATTCGTGAATTCTACAACGACAATCCTTCGGCGGAATCAGGCAAGGATCAAGTTCCCGCAGCGCTCGCCGTCGGGAAGAACAAATCAGAGAAATCGAGCCGCAGGAACTTGCAACTCCGTCGACTGCTGCAACGCTTCATCGACGTGTGCGAAGCGATCGACTATGCCCATTCTCGCGGTGTACTGCATCGCGACCTCAAGCCGGGCAACATTATGCTCGGTCGATACGGTGAGACGTTGGTTGTCGATTGGGGCCTGGCTAAAGTGACCGAAGATGTCGCCTCCCCAGCACCTGTCGATAATACGTCGATATATGTCGAACCGCGGTTGACCCAAGGGGAATCTTCATCTGCAACCATGCAAGGATCGATGATCGGTACTCCGGCGTATATGCCGCCGGAGCAAGCCGAGGGTAGGCTTGATTTGCTCTGTCCAGCTTCGGATGTCTATTCACTAGGTGCAACACTCTATTGCATCCTAACCGGACAGCCTCCGGTCAAGGGGCAGAACATCGGGGAGGTCATGGAGAATGTTCGAAACGGGAACATTACGACTCCCCGCGTCCTGGCGCCCGATATTCCGAAGGCGCTGGAGGCCATTTGTCTGAAAGCGCTCTCCCGCCAAATTGCTCAGCGATATTCCACCGCTAAACAACTTGCGGCCGAGATTGAAAGATACCTCGGCGACGAAGCTGTTGAAGCCGTTCCGGAAAACGTGTGGTCGCGAGCCAATCGGTGGAGCCGTCGTAATCGTCAGTGGGTATTCGCAGGCGCAATGACAATGTTCGTCATCGCGTGTACAGCAATCGGCGCCTACTACTACCAACGGGAAACCGCTTTGCAGAACCTTCAATTGGCGGAAGAGAAAGGGAGCCTAGCAATCGAGAAGGGAAACCTCGCCGTTAAAGAAAGCGAGGCGAGGCAAACTGCCGAAGCGAACTATGTAAAGCTTCGCACCGCGCTGATGAAACACTCGTTCTCGCAAGGTGTTACTGAATACGCGGGAGGACATACGAAAAATAGTTTGATCGAATTCCAGCGCGCTTTGGTGTTGTCGAAAGAGGGAGGCGCACAAACACCGTCTGGTTACGAACGAGTGATCGGTGACCGCTATTTGGGCGGCGGTTGCTACGTGGGACTTCCCCTTTGTCACGAAGCCAACGTAACCGCCGTTGCATTTTGCCCGAACGGCAACCTAGTAGTCACCGGTGATGCAAAGGGTAGTGCACAGCTTTGGGATGCTCGAACAGGGGCTATCGTGGGAAAGCCGTTCTTGGTCGAGAGTGCAATAACGGGATTGGAATTCAGCCCGAGTGCGGATCGCGTGGCCATCCTTGCAATGGGTGGTCTAACTCTGTGGGATGTTCAGTCGGGAACTCAATTGGACGTGACACTCAAAGAAAGTGAACGCGTCACTTCGATGGCGTTCAGCCCAGATGGCTCTCGTCTTGTAGCCTGCGGTATGTACACTTCAGCTCGCGTTTTGGAAGCGGCGAGCGGTGAGATTATCTGTGAAACGGAGTCTCAATCCGTATGGGATGTAGCATACGATCCGAGTGGAAAGAAATTCGTGACAGCTTGCGACGACGGGTATGCGAGATTGTGGGATGCAGACAACGGTTCTCTCATAGGAAAACTTTTCGGTGGGAGAAAGGACAAACGGTTCGTTTACAAAAATCCATGCGTCAGCGTTGCCTTTAACTCGAGGGGCGATCGAATCGCGACGGGTAGTCAAGATGGATGGGCTCAATTGTGGGACGCTGAAACGCAAGTTCAGTTGGGTAAAAACATGGATGTCGCTGTTTCAGTCAAAGGTGTGGTTTTTAGTCCTCGGGGAGACCGTCTATTCGTTGTGAGAGCGGACCGAATCACGCAAGCGTGGGACGTTCGCACTGGTGAGTATTTGGGGGAACCGCTTGGCCGGACACCCGTCCGCGCATTGGCATTCAGCCCGCAGGGTAATCGAGTTCTCGTCTGCGGGTACGACGATACAGCACATATTCATGACCTGAGTATTGAAGATCCTCTCGGTTTTACCATGCGTAACTCGGTAGAGATGGTCAGTGCGGACTTCAGTCCGCAAGGGGATCGGGTGGTAACGGGCGGGGCGGATTTTGCCGCCCGACTTCGGGACGCCGGGACAGGCCAGGCTATAGGTAGTCCGTTGAAACACTCTGGTGTCGTGACGATTGTATCCATTGACCCCAAAGGAGAACGAATACTGACTGGAAGCGAGCATATATTGTCAATCTGGAACTCCGATACAAGCTCCCCTTGGGGCGATGGACTACTGCCGGCTGAAAGGCTCCATCAAGGGACAGGCGGCGCTTTGGGAGACAACTGTGTTGTAACAATAAATGGAGAGTCGGTGCGATTAGCGGATCTGAATTCTGGTGCTGAGAATCGGGGCCCACCCAGGTCTAGGATTGAATGTGCAACACTCAGTCCAAAGGGTGATTGTGTTTTGGTGGGCGGGCTCGGGACGGAAGCTTGGCTATGGGATTTACGCACACAGAGTATTGAACGACTGAAAGGTCATAAGAGTAAAGTTGTTTCCGTAGCATATAGTCCGAAAGGAGATCGTTTCTTGACTGGAAGTGACGATGCCACGGCAATTCTTTGGGACGCCCAATCTCGCAAAGCATTAAGTGTTCTGCCTCATGAGGAGGCGGTGTTATCGGTAGCGTTCAGCCCTTCCGGCGATCGACTAGTGACCGGTAGCCGTGACAACAGGGGACGATTGTGGAATGCCCAGACCGGTCAATTGGTTTGTGAACCCTTATCGCATGAGCGCGAGGTGAAACAAGTTTGCTTTAACCCTCAGGGAGACACTGTCTTAACAGCCGACACAGAAGGAACTGCAAGACTATGGAATGCTGATACTGGAACGCCGATCGGAAATCCCATGAGACTCAAGGGGGCTGTATTGGTTTCTAAATTCAGCTCCAGTGGCGATCGAATTCTGACGAGTTCTTCTGACTTCATGGCACAGATCTGGAATGCTGTTCAACCACCTACACCTCCGGAACTCATCGATCACCTTGAATGGGCGACCGGAGTACGATTCGACTCCAACATGGAGGCCGTTTCTCTGACCTCCGAGCAAAGAAATGAACTGGCACAACGCCTCGCCGGTCAGAAGACTTGGTTGGAACAAGTCAAAGCTTGGAACGAAGAGCGCGATCGTCACTATCACCTCTTGGCATTGACGCGCGCTATGACCGCTTCCGAGCCTGATCCGTTGATCACTGAGTTTCATTTAAAGTGGGTGAGTCAATTCGACGCGGAAGCCGCCCGCGAATGGGAAACGAAGTTGGGGGCACGACGCCGAGAAATTGCTGACCCGAGCCGCGTGCGCTGGAAGAATTCGACCAACGAATTCATCCGCACGTCTGCTACGGAATGGGTTGAAAAAGTCAGCGACGGCGCTGTCATCAATTTCCTCGAACATGATCGCCAGGCGGAGTACGTAGAGCTTTTCGACAACAAAAGGAAACTTTACGTGCGACTCTATGCAGACAAGGTTCTCATGAAATTGGAAGGAGAATCCGACTACCGACCACTCTACACCGTCGGCTCCTGGGTCGAATAAGAATCGGTACCAGGGACGAGACTTGCTGATCGATTAAGCTTGCGACACAGGCTGGGCATTCGCCGTGACCAGTACACCTGCCGGTTCACTTCGTTCGACCAGTGCAGTATGGTTCAGAGAGACTGCCGGGTAATCACGCGGTTAAACTGGACACTGTTCACGCTCGGCCGATTTACAACCATAAAGGTCAAATCGGGCACGACAGGCAGAGCTGAGCAACCCGAAACTGATGGAACGGATTTGCCGGTTCCGTCGAGCTCTCGGATCACCAGAACTTCCACCAGGGCTTCATGGCTCGTTCAATGGCGGCGACAGATTCTTCAGCGGCCATTTTGACGTAGTCGTCTTCGTCGTGCATCGCGATCTTTAGGGGTTCCAAAGCGTTAGCAGCGGCCTTTCCCATTTTTCCCAGGGCGAAGGCAGCTCGATAACGGACGTTTTCGTCGCTGTGCGACAGGGCTTGAAGGAGTGGCCAATCCCCCAGGCCGACCAAAAAGGAAAGTCCGTAGGCAGCTACCGTTCCTTGCTCATGCGAATCAGAAACTAACAACTCCTCAAGCACTTGCGACATCTTGTGGAGAGTTCGTTCGTCATCTACTCCGACAAGCATTGCTTCGCGCAGAGCGTCAAAATCTTCCTCGCCGACCGCTGCTCTGACATCTGCCAGGATTTTGTCGCGTGCTGACGAATCGTGAACTTGTCTTTGCATTCCATCGTCGATCAATCCGGGGACGGCATGAGCGATCTCCGGTGGTACACCTTCTCGAATGATCTGCTCGATGATGGACGCATCGTCTTGCCCCGCGTCACGCAGATCCCAGGCGTGATGAACTAGGATACGAACTCGCTGCTCTTTTGTGGGGAGTACCATTCCAGGCTCCATTACGTTTCAGGTCGGAAGCTGACCATAATCCGGCATGTCGGCCACGTCGGGATTCGTGATGAACCAGACTTGGTTGTTCATCGGGTTGAATGGTAGCGAGAAGTGTTCGTGCACGACTTTCCATTCGCCGGCCACGCGACGATAGCCGATGCTGACTCGCATCCAAGTCTGTCCGCTGGGGTCATCGGCCGGAGTCGGAACGATATGGTGGACGCAGTACACCAGCGCGATATCGCCCGATACTTGAATCGTGATGTCTCGATGTTCCGACTTGAACTGCTCCGGGAAGTAAGGCAAGCAGTTGGCCCAAATGGCTCGAATGGCATCCTTACCGATAGTCTTGTAAGGAGGGATACCGTCGAAAAGGACGGTTTCCGGCAAGTAGTCGGCGGTGAGTGCGTCGAGGTCTTTGGATTCCAGAGCACTGGACCACGCAGCAATCATGCGGCGGATTTCGGTTTCATCATGTTCTATAGAATTTGAAGTGGCTATTTGCGATTCTCCAGTTGAAGAGTTGTCGGTGAAATCGGCTCGTTTCCCATTGTGGTCGTTCGACGCGATTTGAAATCGACGACTTTCCGTCAATTAGTCGCAAAGAATTCCGCAATAGGATCGTTGGATCAATTCGGCGGAGTCGTACCATTGCCGTGGATACTGATTTCGCCAAGTTGGTCATTGGCCTTCAGCCAGTCCAATTCCGCTTCCCATGATCGTACCAACTGGTCCGCCGTAATTGAGCTCGCAGGAACATAGCGTCCGGTGGCATTCTCGAAGGTATGGACGAGCAGTCCATCGTGCGAAAGGGATGCGTCCCGTCGAACTCGCTCGGCAACATCATGCAAGGTCAAGACCGCAGAGCCTTTCGCGAGCTCGACTGTCGCATGGGTGCTGATCATGGACGATCCCATAAGTTCTCCGCGATAGTTCGCCATCAAGGGAACTTGAACACGCCCGAGCTCGCTCTCCATCTTCTTGCCCACGGCCTGCAGTACTCGCTTATCGGCTTCGACCACGAAGTAGTTTCTATCCGTTGCCAGCCACCACAGGTAATGAACTCCATCAATCTCACTACTGGCGAGAGGGGCCAAGTGACAATCCTGTTGCGTCGTTGCCGAACAAAATTGTTCAGCCACATCCAAGACCGTCGTTTGAAGATTGAGTTTCCTCTGCTTGGGTGGATACTTCTTCAAGTGCTCCGCTGTTGCGCGCACAGAGCTGATGACATAGTACGATCCGTTTTCGCAACGACTCAGTTCATGCACTGCGAACAGTAGCCCGCCGCTTTCTGAGGTTGCCAAAGACTTTTCAACTGGAAATCGATCGGCCCAAACTCGATCTTCGTCGACGATGAGGGTGGAAGCTGGAAATTGCGGTGAGAACTTGTCGCGGGGTACTTCGATATCGTACGTAATACTCAGCTCGCGCGTGGTTTTCCAATCGCCTTGATTGCCGTCGAATTGCTCCGAGCGAATAAGCAAAATCTGACCCTCGTCGTTCTGCCAAACGAGGACGCGCGTGGCCGGCACAACGGTCTGAGAATCCGGTCCATTGGATTTCGGAATAGGCACTTCATAAGCCGCGCAATTCTTGCCTTGAATTTCGCGATCGAATTTAGATGCTCGAATGGGCTTTTCAGACCGTCGAGGCAAGGACAATGCATCCGCAACCAGAGCAATTCCATCGCGGCTAGCACGACGCGAGACTACAGCCGGTGCGTTGTCGACGGCGTGCCAGTTCCACTGTTGCTTGCCATTATCGATGAAAACTTCATCGCCCATCTCACCGCGCACGCCCAACTCGCGAGAATACCACAGCGTACCGATCGTACGAGTTCCCGACGAATCGACGGATGTAATCTGCAGGTGTACCGAAAGCGACTTGCGGATCGATTCTTTCACTTGAGCATACAGGCTCGAAGGTGCTGAAATCATCGAAGTCACGATTGCAATCAGCGCCACAGCCGCTGCCGCGACCGCACCTAAGCCGGACCAACGCAGCATCCGACGCGAAGCCGTTCGATTCCCGGGTTGATCAATGACGTTCAGGCGACGCTGAACAGTATCTGCTACAGAAGGGACCGGCCATCGGTTTCCCAGTTCGTCAAGTTGCGACTCAATGTCTTCGGTCTTCATAGTACCTTCGCCTCCAAAATTGTTCGAAGTCTCTGAATAGCCCGCGAGAGCTGCTTGGTCACCGTACCGATGGGGCGGCCGGAGTCTCTCGCTATATCAGCCAACGGCAAACCGTTGAAGTAGCGAAGCACGACAACCAATTGCTCGTGCTCGGGCAGCTCGCAAATTGCCAGGAAAAGTGTTTCATCGTCTGTGCTAAGGCGTCGATTCTCTTCGAGTTCCGGAATGGGATCGAGCGATACTGCACGATCCCTTTGTTTCGAGAGACGAATGGCTTCGCGATGAACGATGCGCATCAACCACGATCCGAACGTCGACGGAGCTCTCAACTGCGGCAGATATTTGTACGCAGCGATGAACGCATTTTGCACCGCATCGGATGCAAGGTGATGGTCGCGCAGTACCTTCCAAGCGGTCAGCCATGCTGCTCGCTCGTAACGCAAAATCAAATCAGTAAACGCAGCCGAGTCGCCGCGTTGAGAGTCTTTGACCAGCGTTTCCGTCGACTTCACCATTCGCTCGTCCACTATTCGAAATCGCTACACTGATTTGCAGCCACCGAAATAAAGAGCAGGCTCACGAGCGATTTGCGACAGAGAATCAGAAAAACGACTTACTATTTGTGTGTCCGAGCACCCATTCGGCTGCCAGTTCCAAACCGTCGACTTGGCCTGCTTTATGAGCGATCGACCGGCACTTGTCGTGCACTTCCGCAGTCATCAACTGAGCCAGAGCGCGGCTCATATGTTCGATGTCGAGACGTCGCTTGCCGAGAACGAGACCCGCACCCAGCCTCTCGATACGTGCTGCGTTATCAGGTTGATCCCACGCAAGCGGCATTACAAGCTGCGGACAACCCGACTCCAAAGCGGCAGCGGTAGTACCGACTCCGCCATGATGAACTACCGCGCCACATAGCGGCAATAGTTGTCGAAACGGAGCGAACGTGCAGTGGCGTATCTGCGACGGAAGTTGGGTCGGAATGACCTCCGGATATTTCGTCAGGAGAAGTCCGCGCGCTCCGATGTTCTCACAGGCCGCGACTGCCGTACGGAAGAAGCTTGCCGCATGCATCATCCCGGTGCCGAGTGTAAAAACGATCGGCCGCTTTCCGGCCTCACAGAATGTGCGAACATCTTCAGACAACACACCGGAAGTCCCGTCGTAACGACCGAACCCGGCGAGGCGAATTTGCAACGGCCAATCGCGTTGAGGCTGCGCATACCACTCCGGAAAGAGACCGATTACTAACTCAGCGGATAGCCACCAACGAAATAGCCGACGAATGGGCGGCAAGCCTAGACGCTTGCGAAATGGATTCAGCCAACGGGCAACAAGCATCGTGCCTGCCGCATCGATTGCCAGCCAGTAGAGACGACGAAGTGGTTGAGGAAGCCATGCGGGTATCGTCAACCCGGCAGGCATCTCGGGCGGTCGGACGCAGCTCGGTATTAGTCCGGGTTGAAGCAGTAGGGATATCATCGGAACCCCAAGCTTCTCTTGAACGAGTCGGGCTGCCAACACCCCGGGGTTAGCTACTATCAAGCTGTCTGGTTGATCGGCAAGCCGAACCAGGTCTTCATACTGACGCGGGATCATGGGGCCGCCCCATCGAGCCATCATCAGGCCGCTGCGCAGTGGATGCCAAAGATCAGGATCAGCCAACATGCGTTCAACATCGGCCGGCGTTGCCAATGAACAAAACTCAATTTCGAGAGCGTGCGCACGTGATCGATATGTTTCGGGCGCGGCCAGAGTGACTCGGTGTCCCCGTCTGCGAAGCGCAGCACCGAGCCCGATATGCGGAATGACATCCCCATCGGTTCCCATCGTCGCCAAGATGAAATGCATGGACCGGTTCCAGAAAGTTCGACAGCAGCGTTATCCGACAAACGAGTTCTTCCTGAAACCATCTCCTAATGTGTAGTCGGGTAAATGCTCCGTCGATTGTTATTCGCGGTTTCGTACAGGAGCATACAATTCCCACGACGAACGCGGTACCCTATTGGTTGACGCGAAAGCGGCGAATGTCCTGATGGCCGATTCATGGGCTTTAGCTGGGTGGATATACCATGCGAGCGATTGTTTCCTTAGTCGTAATGATCATTCTCGGTTCGATGTTCATTCGGCATTCCCATGCAGGCGATTACCAGGAAGCCCTCAACTGGGTTCGGCAAAACGGTCGTCTGCAGGTCGACGCGCGGCAACCCGGCTCGCCCGTAGTGGGCGTCGATCTGTACCACATCGGCAGAACAACGGTAAATGACGCGGACATGCAGCGCCTTGCAGCTTTTCCCCATCTTCGCAACTTGAACATCGGTTTCTCCAGCGTGACCGATGAAGGACTCAAGCAAATTGCCAACTTCAAAGAACTCGAAAACCTTGACGTGTGCTTCACGGCGGTTTCCGATGCCGGACTCAGCGAGCTCAAGGATCTGACTTCTCTGCAATCGATAAGTCTGCAGAACACGAAAGTGACGGATGCCGGGATCAAGCATCTCTCAGGACTGAAGAATCTGCGCCGCATCTCTATGGGAAGCAGCGGCGGTATCACGAACCGCGCGCGAGCTACATCGAGCCCTTGGAGAAGATTGAGTCGTTACACCTTTTCGGTGCAACCGTGACGGACGAAAGCCTGAAGAGTATCGGCAAGCTAAAAGAATTGAAAGTCGCCACGTTGGATCACTGCCCTTTTACGGATGCGGGCCTGGCCGAGCTGATCACTTGTCAAAAGTTGGAACAAATTAGTTTTTGGGGAGCCACCATCACAGATGAGGGAATAGCGCATCTCGCCAAGATTAAGAGCCTCAAAGAGCTGAATTTGCGAGAGTCGCAGATCACCGATGCAGGCCTTGAGCATGTGTCCCATTTGGAGAATCTGACGAAGATTATTCTCCAAGATACGCGTGTCTCCGACGTGGGTTTGATGAAGTTAGCGAAATGCAAGAAGTTGAAAACAGTTTGGCTGTACCATACGCCCGTTACCGAAAAAGGAATGCGCGAGCTCCGAGCCCTCCTCCCCGATTGCGACGTAGCCAAGGTGCCGATTGAGTAACGGACTTCACGGCTCAGAAGGAAGAAGCAAAACACAGAGTGACGGAGGGCACGAAGTCTGTAGTCCTACACCAGGGGTGATTAGCCAGTCATCATCCTCCCTTCGCCCCTGAAGGGGAGAAGGGCCGGGGATGAGGGGGCTTCTTAGCGCAATCTCGATCACACAAAATTGCCAAGCGCCTCAAGTCGAAACCAAAACTCCGTGACCTCCATTGCTCAGTGTGCCAATCGGGAGCTCGGACCGAAAAAACACTTAACCGTTCCGTCTCGCGAAGCGGAAATCAAGGTGTCTCCGGATTGGTCAAAGACCAATGAGAAAACCTCGCGTGTATGTTCATGCAGCTCCAACACTTCCTGACCCGTTTCGACATCCCACAGCTTGATCTGTCCGGTCGTTCCGCCGGAAGCAATTCGCTTGCCGTCGCGCGAGTACGTCAAACATACAACGCCTTGAGTTTCAGCTTCGAAACTGAGCAAAGTACTCTGGTCGGTCAGGTTCCATACCTTAATGGTGTCGTCAATGCATGACGTCGCGACATGGCGACCATCTGAAGAAAAAGCAAAATCAGTGAGATTTCCCCGGGTCCTACGATCGGTCCATTCGCACATGCTTCGCTTTTCACGCAAATCAAAGACAGAGAGCGTGGCGCCGTACAAGAAACCGATGTGGCTTGTGTCCTTAAAATGTACAGCCGAGATACGGTCGCCCGTCGCGGATGAGCTGTAGATCGCTTTCCCGCTTGTGATGTCCCAGACTCTGCAAGAACCGTCAGCGCAGCCTACTGCGAGATGCGTCGACGTGGAATCGAATGCTAAACAAGTCACCTCTTCAACCAGCCCCTGGATTGTCGTAGCAACCTTTCCGGATTGACCATCGATGATGTCGATGGAGTGTCCGTGGTACGATGCGAATAGAGACGCGTCAGAGCTAGTGGCCAAGCGGCGGACCGTTTCCCCGGAGCCGTCATACAAACTGCGAGTAACATTGCCCGAGCGGATATCCACGAGGCTTATTCCGGAATCGACTTCACCGCGCGCAAACACCATTGCATCGGGTGCCACTGCGGTGAGATCGAATTTGGGAGGCGTTGGATCATAGATCGCTGTGAGCGTTTCACCGCAGTCTAGGAAATTCGATTTTCGAAGGGTGTTGTCGACATGGGTGAATACTTCGCCCCATTGCGACCCGAAAGTCGCATGGTTCACGACTCCGGTGTGTAGCCTTATAGACGCAAGTTGGTTTCCGGTCGACACGTCCCAGATGCGAATGTTTTCCCAGCTCAACGATGCCAGCTTCTTGCACGAAGGATCAAATTGCAGCAACCATACTTCATCACGATGACCGCGCAGTGTCGCCACAAGACTATGATCCTCTACTCTCCAAATCCGAATCGAGCGGTCGATGTAAGAAACCGCGATCAACGCTCCGTCACTGCTGAACTCGACACGTTGAGCCCCATTCGGCTGGCTTGCCTCATCGCTTGGCTCCAGTGTCGCGATGTGGTCAAACGATTCAGCGTTCCGTACCTGTACCCGTTGCGCGTCGATAAATGCAAGTAACTTTCCATTGGGACTGAAACTCGCCGGTTCACCGAAGCGACGATCCATCTTCTTAGCCAGCTTGACCCCCGTATCGACACTCCACTCATAGGTGCCGCCCAATGGGTCGATTGTCAAAAGGGTTCGTCGAATCGGGTTGTGCAATACTCGCGTCACATGGTTGATGCCGACTTGAGAGGTATCTATCCGGAATGCTTGTTCACCGCTCTGGCTGTCGAGTACGCTGATGCCTCCCCCCACAGACATCACAATCAATCGATTCCCGTCTGGCGTGTACGTAATGAATCGATGTCCGAAATCGGCGTCGTTTCGTTCCGGATAAATGAGTCGGAGTCGCTTTCCAACTCGCATGTCGAAGACTTGGACGTTTCCGAAAGCGTCAATCGTTGCGACCTCTCCTCGCGAACTTATCGCGGGCTTGTTGGTAAGGTCGCGATGTCCCGAAATGTTCAGTATGGCAAGCGGTTGCTTGTTTGAGAGATAGTTCCATTCAAAGCTGCGCAGGCCGTTCGGGGTATTCTCGCTCGTAGTTCCGCCATTGTATTTGTCGAGCCGTTTCCAATAGCTGGATATTCTGCCTATCTCCCAGTCCCGCTGAGCCAAGGTCATGTCCGCGTCGTACAGTCGGCGGCGATCGAGCAATCTTGCAGATCGTTCTTGTTTCAGCGATCGTGCCAGCACGAGACCGACCACGAAAAAAGAGATGGTCAGTATCAATAAGGTTGAAGCAACCGACACGACATAGGCTTGCCGCTTTCTCACCCAGCGAGTCAACTTTTCTCGGATCGGCTCCGGCCACGCCCTGACCGGCTCGTCGGCCAACCATCGTTCCATGTCATTGCCCAGCGCTGCAGCGGATTCGTATCGGTCTGAAGGCGATTTTGCCATCGCTTTGAGACAAACGGCTTCAAGTGCTTTGGGAACGTCGCTGCGCAAGTCGCGCGGCTTGCGAACGTTCCCGGCTTCTGCATTTTTTAGGACTTCGAGCCGGGTCTTGCCTTCGACGGGTGTGCATCCTGTAAGAAGAAAAAAGAGTGTTGCGCCTAGTCCGTAGACATCGGTCGCTCCATCGAGCTCATCGATCTTGCCGGCAGCTTGTTCGGGGCTCATGAAAGCTGGAGTGCCGATAGCAGATCCGACCATTGTCGGGGTCGCCCCGCTGTCGGATGACAGCGAAAGCGATCCCTGGGTTGTATCGACCGCTTCTTGGGTCCCCTTTGCTTTCGCGAGTCCCCAGTCGACGACGAGCGTCTCCCCGTATTTGCCGAGAACGATGTTGCCGGGTTTCAAGTCACGATGAAGCACACCTCGACTGTGTGCATAGGCGATCGCATTGCAGACGTCGACAAAGCGCCTCAGTAGCTTTCGAAGTTCAAGACCGGCCTCACCGTCCGAGGTCGACGTTGTGAATCGCGAATGGTACGCCTCGATGGCTTCCTTGAGACTCTCTCCGCGAATGAATCGCATCGCGTAAAAGGGACGTCCGTTATCGTATTTGCCGAGCCCGTAGACCGGGACGATGCCGGGATGTTCAAGGTTGCCGGTGATCTCCGCTTCGCGCAGGAAGCGCTCGCGGTTTTCATTGTCATCAGCGTAGGGAAGCTGGATCTCCTTGAGTGCGACTTCGCGGGACAGTTCCTTGTCTTCTGCGAGGAAGACTTCGCCGAGCCCTCCCTTCGCATGAGGGCGTATGACTTTATAACGCGTTGATGAGTCCGTATCGCGGCGCGATTCCGAATCGCCGGAACGAAATGGGATGGTGGTATCGGATGCGAGCGAACGAGAGCCGATGTGCCGAACCGTTGCATTCAGATCGGCGTCATCGATCTCAGCCAACGACTGAGTAGCGTGCGGGTCGACGGAACTGAGTTGTGCGAGGCTTTGCTCCAATTCGCCGCCGTGTTTTTCGACATGCTTAACGACGAGTGCTTCAAGCAGCCGGCACTGGTCGGCGTCCATGATTTCGCGCTCGATGAACTGTTCGCCGAGGCTCTTCGATTTGTCGAACACCCACGAAGCCATTGCGTCGAGGAGTTGGTCGCAAGCGAGACGAAGTTGAGTTGAAGAGCAAGTATTCCGAAGAGCAGGTTTCGCTCGGATGCGTGAGACATGAATCGGCTCGAATTCAAGTGACGAAGTGAATCCTTCTGAAAGATTCTAGCGATCTACCACGCATGTCATCATCCTCCCTTCGCCCTAGAATGTGAGGCGGGCATGCTATGCCGGGGCTCCATTGCGCAATCTCGACCATTGAAAATCGCCACGCGACTCAAGATGAAACCAAAACTCCGTGTTCTCCGATGCTCCGTGTTTCCAATGGTTTTCAACTGCACGCAACGATTCAGAAAGAAGAAGTAAAACACAGAGTGACGGAGGGCACGAAGTCAGTAGTTCTACACCAGAGCGAATCAGCCAGTCATCATCCTCCCTTTGCCCCTGAAGGGGAGAAGGGCCGGGGATGAGGGGGCTTCATAACGCGAACCCAACTATACAAAACCGCCCTACTGATCCGTCCGCAACACGCACTCCGCATCGGGAATATTCGTGCTTAGCACTTATCAGCGACGTGATCACAATTCAATCCGACCATCAGGGGCGGTAGGTCAGCGACTGCTGGAGCCAAACGGATCCTAGTCTATAAACTTTGCAGGACTCTATTCGGCAAGTGCCGCCTTCGGCAAATAGTTCAACTCCGTTACTGCTGCGACCGGGAAACACCAAGTCGGTGATCACGGTCTCACCGCGGTTGCCAAAGACTTCAACAGAAGAAGTATCGACGAGGATCTGCAATTCAACATTGCCTCGAGCGTTCAAATCGAGCGGTCCAGTGTGCTTCCCGGCAAACGCAGGATGGAAATTCAAATTTCCCGATTTGGTACGATCCGCGAACATGGTTTTGGACTTGGATCGTATCAGATAAACGTCTGCTCTTCGTTCCCCTTGAGCACGCGAACGCCGAACTCCGAGCCCGAATCCGGTCGGATTTCTGATAGGAATTCAAGTTGCTGTCCGCGGAAGTCCAGCGACATAGTTTCACTCGTTAGCGACCGCGTGCTCAACTCCATCTTTTCGCCTCGCAATTGATGTAACGTCCCACGACTCCCGGCGAAGCTGAGCGGAATTCATTCCCGTTGCAGATCGGAATACCTTTCCATCGACAATTAACTCCAGACCGGTTTGCCCTTCGTGTTGTCCACCGCCGATCAAGAACGATAGGAACCGCCGGTTGATCTCAATCGGTGGCGAAGCAATCATGCCGGTTGCCGAATCGCCCGTACCGAATGAATTGACGAGACGACTTCCCTGATGGCCGGTCACTTGCAGCTTGTGAGCATCCGTGGGGCCGAGTCCAAATGCCGTCCCTTCAAGGATCTTCCAGTCGCCGTACGTGCTGGACTCGAAATCGGCAACGACTATGTCCTGTCCCAGTGCGATCATGCCTGCAAGCAGGAGTATACAAATACCAAGGGTAAATCGCTTAATCATTGGCTTGCGTCCAACTGCGATGAGAAAGATTTGGATGCGAGAGGAAGCCGGTTTCCGTGGCCAAAACGGGTTTAGGCCCAGTGGTCACCTGACGCTCATTAGCTCGGACGGCCCGCTGCGACTCCAGGACGCGCTCACTATACCGATTTACCGCCAGCAGACGCGTCCCTCGCCGATGGTAATCTGAATGCAGTCGAAACAATGTGTATCGCCGCGGAAGATCTTCATCCATCTTTTCATGATTCATTCCCGATGAAACCCATGTTGTTGTTTTGGCACAAATATCCCGATGGATCACCCAAGTTGATTCCCGGAGAGGCCAGCATATGGATACTCTTGCCGTGAACCAATTTCCAAGTCGAGGGATCTTAACAAGTCAATGTCACTGCTTTTTCCGCGGCGTTCAGCATCGTTGGATGCCACGGAAAATGCAGCACGTCGGATTCGTGATGTAAATCTAAAGAATTCCTACATAGGAATCACAACCGACTTGCGATAAACCGACAAGGCTCGATCAGCGGCTAACTGAAGCCCCCGCAGTTTTCGACGATCACGCATGATTTCCCTACTTACCACTTATTACTTACTCCTTATTCTACAGGAATGTTCGCCTGGGAGCGGACTCGGTTTCCAAAGCCGATGGACAGTGTTCGAATCGCTGCGTTCCTGCTTTTAAGCAAGCGTTTGGTTGATGCGGTTCCGACGGCGCGGTGGACTCTGCTCAAAGGCTGTTAGCTCATCGTGTTCCGGAGACGGGTTCTAGAAACGACATCGACTGAAGTAGCTCAGTGGGTAGAGCATCAGTCTAAAAAACTGACGGTCACGGGTTCGACTCCCGTCTGACGCAACAAGTTGGCTGAAAACCAACCCGGGCGCGAAAGCGTTCACCAAGTGGCTCGCGGGCAACAGTTGTTTGAATTGATCAGCCTGGTTGAACCGAGCAACCCGATAGGAATTCCGACGCTCTAAAGAGCGGACGAACTCTGAATCGAACGCTCCTGGTCCAATCAGGCAACAGACTGGCAAGCTTTGCAGATGAACGGAAAGCTGTTGACAGGTGCGATTCAAGAGAGAGGACGGGATACGGACGCGAAAGCAACCGTTCCCCCAAAGCTCGAACGGAATCACATGGTTCAATAGTCAAGGTTCTTCTCCGCGATGTCACACTGTGATCAGCGAACAATCTGTTGCCTTAAGGCGTCACTAGGTTACATCTGAAACACAAGTAGGTCACTCGTATCGCGACAGGAGGCGATTCCCATGTTCGTTAAGAAAACTATGATCCGTAGCTATGAGGTCGGCCTCAAGTTTCGCGATGGCGAGTTCAAAGGATTGCTGCATGCTGGTAAGCATTGGCTCGTAGACCCATGGAACAAGATCCGAGTTCGAGTCGTATCCACTCGTGATCCTTGGTTGGTCGATGATCAACTGGATATGATCGTGAAGTCGGGAGCGATTCAGGGGAGAGCAGAAGTTGTCGATTTGAAAGACTACCAGCGGGCGATTGTCTGGATCGATGGCCGATTCGCTCGCGTCCTCGGCCCAGGTCTACATGCCTACTGGATTGGCGCTCGTGAAGTTCGAGTCGAAGTGATCGACGCGCGAAAAGTCAAGTTTGAGCACGATGATCTCAAAGCAATCGTACGTGCCGGCGAAGCGACGCGTTGGCTGGACGTCTGCAAAGTCGAACGCGACTGCGTGGGTGTTCTGTTCATTGACGGTCGATTTGTCGAACAGCTCGATCCTGGTTTGTACGCATTCTGGAAGGAAGCTGCGGATGCCCGCGTGGTCGAGTTAGATCTGCGTGAATCGCAATTCGACGTTTGCGGTCAGGAGATCATGACACTCGACAAGGTAACATTGCGTATGAATGCGCTTGTAACCTATGTGATCAAGGATGCGCGTCGAGCTGTTTCGGCGGCCTGTGACGTGCGTCAGTCGCTGTACCGTGAAGTGCAGTTGGCTTTGCGAGCCGTGATCGGTGGTCGAGAACTCGATAGCTTTCTAACTGGAAAGGACGAAGTCGCTCTAGAACTTGAACAGCAAGTCCGAGAGCAGGCTACGGCTCTAGGTTTAGAAGTTCGTTCGGTTGGCATCAAGGATGTGATCCTACCGGGCGATATGAAGGATTTGATGAACCGAGTCACGGAAGCCAAGAAGGCGGCCGAAGCGAACTTGATTGCGCGCCGCGAGGAAACCGCAGCGATGCGAAGCCAAGCCAACACGGCAAAGCTCTTAGCTGACAACCCAACCTTGATGCGACTTCGTGAACTCGAAGTGCTCGAGAAGATTGCTTCGGCAGGAAAAATGAACATCGTGCTGGGCGAGAAAGGTCTAGCCGACAAAGTCGTGAACCTGCTTTAATCGAACGCCCCTTCAGCCTCGGCTGCCGGGGCGTTTTTTATTTTGGGAGAACCAATCCGCTCTCTCCACTAACCTTTCAGCGATTACCGTTCCTATGACGCCGCGTATTGCTTTGGTTATTGACAAAGCCAAAGCTTGATTATCAGCGCCCTGAGCTCTTGCGTGAACGGTTTCCGGCACTCGAGTTACTCGATGCGACTCCCGTTCGCTTCGACTGCCAGGTTAGCGAGTTAGCAACCGGGGCTGAACCCCTCACTTATGAAAACCATGCTTGCCCGTCTGTTCGTAAGCAAATGGGGTTCGGAGCGGCATGATGCCGCCGAGAGGAAAACGCGTTTCGGCTTCGTTGCCAGGTGAATCACAGCTTCACTCGGATGTCCGACCCGTGTTCCGAATGGGCTGTCCTTGGGCGCCTCGCGTTAACACCAGAACTCTGAAGTCATGGCCGCCAACACCCAATGAACCTGTGGATTCGCACGACGGTCTCCGAAACCGTTAAGGCAAGGTTTGATTCCTTGGCGAGCTACTTTCTGTGACTGGTGCGATGCGCAAACCGACATGGCGGCTGAGCTCAAACCCCGGTGTTTGTGGGTTCGAGTCCTCCCCTCTCCACTGAATGTCGCCTTTCACTCCGTGAAAGTCGCGTTGCTTTGGCGGATAGCTTATGAACTTATCGTGATTCGCCTGCAGGACGAATGTCCCGTGACGTTTTTTAATTCTCGGATCTGGATTGGTCCTTTGAGGCTGCCGTTCCGATTTAGATCATCCGTTCGGCCGGGTGGATGCTCTTAATCATCAAATCATCCGCGGTAACTCTTCTCCAAGTTATCGAGCTAATGAACACATGCCTTGGTTCAGTAACCGGGTCAGATTGAACGCCAGAGCATGAATCAGTGCCACAGCTTTCGTCTTCTGCAGACCGCGGACTAGAAATCTTTGCAGTCCTCGATTGCGGCAGACTGCGTTCGGGAATTCGGCGATCGACGGTCTCCGTTTGTACATCTCTTTATACTTCGATTCTGCCATCCGCCGTCGAAACTCGGCATACTCCGACGTGTCTCCCTTTTGTTTCGTATGTGGGTTCTTTCCGTTCTTCAGTAACTGCTCTACTCGTGGAAAGCCTGCCACTACCTTGCTGCCGTTACGCTCGACAATCGTAACACCTTCCTTCATCGCATATGCCGAGTCGACCAAGATGTGCTCCGGCTTCTTTCCATAGTTTCCGATCAGTTTGTCTCGCATCGGTACCAATGAGCTCGCGTCGTTCCCTTCATTCGTCACTATTACTCCGACAATGATTCTGGTATCTCCGTCAGTCGCGAACTGTACGTTCATCGCGGGACTGTAGCCTCCGTTGGCCATCTTCATGTTTCGAGCATCTGGATCTGTCGTGCTGACGCGTGTTTCCGCACCCAACCCTTTCACTCGCTTTTCCCGTTGCTTACTCAACTCTTCTTGCTGCCTGAGCGCTTCGGCGATACGAGCCTCACGCTCTTGAGCTGCTCGCAACTGAGCCGCCTCTCGCCGCTTATCCGACTCTCGTCGCTCTTCTTCCGATTCACGCCGCTTATTCAGCTCTTCCAGATGAACCTTCGCTTGCGATTGAAGTGCTTCAAGCGTCGGCTTCCTTCGAAACGAACTCCTTCCGGCGCATGCTCGAACTCTCATTCCGTCCTGCGCGATCGTCTCAAGCGGTATCAACTGCTGATTGACCAGCGCCGCCAGAGAATCAACCAGCAGAGCTTCCAGTTCCTCTGCATGGTTACTCCGAAAATCGCTGATCGTGTGATAGTTCACCGTGACATTGCCGCAGATCCATCGATACGCAATGTCTCGTTCTGCTCGACGTTCGATCTCACGGGCACTGGCTACTCCTTCTATAGTCGCAAACAGCCATAGAGTCAGCAGTATCTCCGGGGCAATCGCAGGGCGTCCTGCCTGTGTGGCTGACACTTGAATCTTCGCGTAAAACCGTTCGAGATCCAGCGATTTCACATAGGCCCAAACAATTCGGGCTTGATGGTCGCTAGGCAGCAGCTCATCAAGCGCGAAGAACTGCATCTCGACTTGAGAGCGATGCGGACGCTGAACACGGGCTTGGTCGACGATCGGTGATGATTTTTTGCTCATCCCACCGTTTTAGCGCCTTCCATATCTTCTCGCAATCGCTTCCCATAAATTCACAAGCTAGGAGCGAAAGGCGACAAAGACGTGGTACGCGAACTGGTACAGCGGCGAGGCTTAAACCTTCGCGATTGTGGATTCGATTCCTTCTCGGCCCGCTCGAATAGACTTCAGGAGTCAGGTATCAGGCTTCAGGAAATACAAATGCTGAAGGCTGAAGTCTGGTACCTGAAGCCCGACACTGCAGGCTTCTCCATCTTAGTCGGCACTCGTTCGAGCTACTTGAGGGCGATGGTCTCAAACGTGCGGCATGCGTTCTGAATCTGACTATGGGGGAGTTGCTGAGCTTCGGGAGATTCTCGATCCCGACTCATTGAACCACTCTCACAGCGGTTATTATGAGGCCGGGTCGAATTGGATCGGCGTTGCTACGCGTTGCCGACGCCGTACTCACAGGGCTACGTTTCATAGGAATCTATCATGCTCTATCCATCGTCTCGCGGTTGGTTGCCCATTTCCCTGGCTGTAGTTTCAATTGTCTGTGTCGTGGCGTTATGGGAAGCAACGCCCTCTGCATTGAGTGCTGGTCAGTCTGGACCGTCGAGCCAGTCAATCGAAGCGAAGCGAGAGATGGCGGAATTGGCTGTGCTCACCAGAGCCCAGGAAATTGTCGTCGGGAAGGCCGAGCTGGAACTTCTTGAAGCCAAGCTGCAGGCTGCTGAACATAGAGTGGAGCAGGCTACTGCGAATCTTGCTGCAGAAGAGATCAGTGCGGAGAATACGAAATCGCTTTTTGAAAAGCAGGTTGTTTCGAAAAAAGAGAAGGAGCTGCAGGATGCGAAACGCGATTCTGTAAAAGCGTCCGTGTCGATAGCCAAATCGGACAGCAGGAGTGCGAAAGCGGCAGTGGAAGTGAAGAAAGCAATAATCGCTCTGTTGGAACTGCGAAAGAAGGAATCGGAAGCCGCGTTGAAGTACTCCAGGCTGGAAGCGAAATAGAGCACTGCGGCAGCGGAGAAGTCAGGGGACACTAGGCGCACACGGACGACTTCCGACTTCTCCAGCGACCCGCGTTGTC